>NZ_VISR01000036.1 GCF_007827595.1 Streptomyces sp. BK340 | reverse complement strand
GCTCCAGTACCGCCCCGACGTCCTCGACGGCTGCTTCACCGGCACCGGCCTCCGGCGCCAATCAGCATGACGACATCACGCATTCAAGGTCAGTAACTTCGCTGAGCCGCGATGAGTTGACCGGTCAGGTATCTCAGGGTGCGGGTGGGCAGATCTATCGATGAGGGGTAGGCAAGCACGCGAAGATCCTGGCGGCACGGGTGATCCTGGTCGAGATACCGTCTACCAGGAGCTCCGCTGCGTCCAGCGCTGCTGCAGGCCCTCAATTCCCTTCATCTGTAGTCAGGTTGGAAGTTGATCTCAGTGGCTTGGGCGCTGAGGGTCGCTGGCCACCCCTGTCTCCCGACCGCTGAGCGTGGCGTCCAGGGTCTGCTGGGCCGTGCGCATCGCCTCGGCGTACTTCGGCTCGGACATGCGCTGCCAGGCAAGGTCCGGCGCGATGTGCTCGACCCGACTCATCACCCACCAAATGTTGCCGAACGGGTCCCGCACCCTGCCGCCACGATCCCCCCACGCACTGTCAGCAGCTTCGGTGACCACGTGTGCCCCGTGCGCAACAGCAGCGGCCATGCCGGCGTCCGCGTCCGGGAGCACGGTGCAACGCTGGTGTAGCCCTCGGGTGCAGTCTGACCCATCGGTGTCGCCCCCTCCTGTGGTTCTTCGTGACGTAACGAGACTAGGGATCAACTAGGACAGCCCTGTTCCTAGATGAGTCCGGAATCAGCACGACCTTCGTCAGCCCCTCGTCGTAGCCGTCCTCCCCTCGAACTTCGCGCTGAGGATGAAAAAGGCCCATTCAGCCAGGTTGGAAGAAAGCGAGCATGTTCCGGCCGGCATCCGGCGACATCAGCATTTCCTGGATGCGCGCGGACTGCCGACCGGCGGCGCCGGTGCGTTCGAACATCTCGCGTTCGTATTCCTTGACGGCGGCGGGAAAGTCGTCCGCGTGCGCGGCCAGCGCGAGACCGAGCAGGGCGCCGTCGAGCAGCGCCATGTTGGCGCCCTGCCCCACCGGCGGCATCAGGTGCGCGGCATCGCCGAGCAGTGTGACGCCTGGCCTCGACGGCCAGGTCAGGCCGACCGGGAGAGTGGTGATCGACCGCGGCAGGACCGTGTCGTCGC
Organism: Streptomyces sp. BK340; assembly: GCF_007827595.1. Lineage (GTDB taxonomy): Bacteria > Actinomycetota > Actinomycetes > Streptomycetales > Streptomycetaceae > Streptomyces. The sequence continues at coordinate 93,272 of NZ_VISR01000036.1, read as the reverse complement.
AGGCGGCGATCAGTGCGGTGAACCGTGAGTCCCAGCCGGTGAACAGGTCGATCAGTCGCCCCCGGGCGACAGCCGGGTCGCCGAACGGGATCCCACTGGTCGCGAACCAGTCCTCGGCGGTGTCGTAGAAGCTGAGATAGATCCGTACGCGGCCGTCGCCGTTGCGCTGGGCCGACAGGGATTGTCCGTTGCCGAGCACCCAGCAGTTGCCGCGCCCAACCATCGCCGCGAGGTCGGGGTGAGTGCGGTCGATGTCGGGAATGCCGAGCTCAACGACGTATTGGCCGGTGGGCACTGGTCGGGCGTCGGTGAGCAGCGCGCGGACCCGGGAGTCCGCGCCGTCGGCGCCGACCAGCAGGTCGTACGTCGCGCTGCTGCCGTCGGCGAAGTGCAGCAGGCCATTGCCGGCGGATTCGAGCGAGTGCCCCCAGCGCACCGCGTGTTCGGGCAGAGAGTCCAGCAGCACGTTGCGCAGATCGGCGCGGTCGACCTCTGGTCGATCGAGCGGGGCGTCGTCGGGCGTGTCCTCCTGCAGTAGCAGAGTGCCGTCCGGCTCGAGAAGTCGTAGGTCCTGGCCCGCACGACGGGCAATCGCGTGGAACTCATCGATCAGACCGGCCTCGCGCATCGCCCGCTGCCCGGTCCCGGAGTGCAGATCGAGCATGCCGCCCTGACCGCGCGCGTAGCGTGCCGATTCACGTTCGTACACGACGGCGTCGATGCCGTTGACATACAGCACACGGGCAAGGGCCAGGCCGCCCAAGCCGGCTCCGACGATGGTGACGGTTGCGCTCACCAAGTCCCCGTCCTTGCCTGACCCACCGCCAGGTTCCGGCCCGCTGATCAGCCGCTTCACCGGCGGAGCCGGGGCGTGAGAACCGTGCGCACGGCCTTGGCCACCTTGCCCGCGGCAGATCCGTCCTCCTCTTCGGGTTCCGGTTCGAGCATGCGCTGAATCTGCAGCAGCAGTTCGTTGGTCGACCGCCAGAGCGGGACGAACATGCCGACGACCGGCCCGACGCCCTGGATCGGGCCGCCGGACAGCTCGGTGAGGTTCTTGGCGATCGTGACCGTCGTCGGGTCCCGCAGGATCAGGTGCACCTCATCGTCGACCAGCCGGATCTCCATCTTGCGGGCGGCGGCCTCCTCCGGGTTCGCGTCCGTGGTCGTCTCCGGATCCAGCTCGTCGATCTTGGCGGCGACCGCGTCCGGGTCGACCCCGAGTTCGCGTAGCGCCCTGGCCGCCATGCTGTTCTCCACCCGCAGCATCGCCTCGAGCAGGTGATGGCTGCCGACCGGTGAGCCACCGGCCAGTGCGCTGGCGGTGGACAAGGTGTCCTCGGTGGCAGGGGTGCCGGTTGGCCATGGGCCGGCCGCGACATCCTGTGATCCCTCTGCTGATGCGAGCACCGCGGCACGGATCTTGCTGATCGGATCGATCCGTTCGGCAAGCACCTTCGCGCCGACGCCCTCACCCTCCCTGACCAGGGCGAGCAGGATGTGTTCCGTTCCGATGTCGTTGTGGTGCAGCTGCTGCGCCTCGCGCAGGGCGAGTTCCAGTGTCTTCTTCGCGGGCGGTGCGAACGGGATGTGGCCCCTCAGCTCCTTCGTGCCGGGCTTGACCACCGCGGCGATGTCGACCTGTGCCGTCTCCTTGTCGTACCCGAGCCGGTGCAGAACCTTCGCAGCCATGCTGTCCGGCACGTCGAGCAGCCCCAACAGGATGTGCTCCGTGCCGATGTGGCTGTGCTTGAGCAGCCTCGCCTGCTCCTGGGCCGCGACGACCGCCTGACGGGCTTTCACCGTGAACCTTTCAAAAGTCATGGTTCCATGGTCCCAACCATGTCAATACACTGCCATTGATAGGGTCACCGTGCTGGAGGGAGGGTGTGATGGAGACACCGTCGGACTGGGAGGACCGCCTCGCGCGCTGGCAGAACGAGCTGGAGCTGTTCGAGCAACTGGACGAGACACCCTGGGTCACGTTGGCCAAGGCCGAAGCCGAGACCAGCGTTTCCCGCTCGGCCCTGCGGTCCTGGTACCGCAACGGCGAGATCCAGTCCCGGCTGGTGGACGGCCCCAACGGGCCGCAGCGCCTGGTCCGGCTGGACGCGGTGATCGAGCGCGCCGCCGCGTCACCGCGCATTCAGCGCAGGGCGGAGCGAGAAGTCAGCCTGGAAGCCCAGGTCACCCTGCTACGGCACCGAGTTGACCAGCTTGAGCTGCGACTGGCCGCGCTGGAGCGGAAGTGACCGGCGCGAGCAGCACCATGCCATCGGTCCGCACGGGTGCCAACGTCGCAGGATCCGCCCGTTCGTCGACGGCCAGGGCGTAAAGCCGGTCCAGCGGCATCCAGTGGGGGAACGGCCTGGCACCGAGCTCGGGGTGGTCGGGCGGCACGACCATCACGTCCGCTGTCGTCTCCAAGGCGGCCATGGGCTGCAACTCCAACTGCCCCTCCGGGCAGGCTCACTGGGATGCCGACGGCGTTGCGCAGGCATGATGGGCTAACGACCTCGTGCACGGTTAGCCGTGGCTCGGCGCCCGGGTAGCTCGTTGGACCATGCATGGTGGGGGCTGGGGCGCGCGAGTTGATCGCGGCGGAGTACCGGGTCACCGGGCTGTCGCCCATGGTGATTGCTGAACTCATTGCTGAGGTAGGGCCGTTGTGGCACGAACGGCAGCAGGCACGCCTGGTGGCTCGGCCGCGGCGACGGGCCGTAGGGCTGGGGCGAAGCACAAGTTCGTCTTCGTCGACCGACTGCCGGCCACTCCGGTGAGTCTGCGCCATGGCACCACTCATGTCGTGCTGGCCTGCTGGTTCGGCGTGGACCGCTCCACCCTCACGCGCGCCATCGGCGAGGTACGGCCCCTGCTCGCGCAGCGGGGATGCACCGTCGCGCCGGACGTCCGGCTGCGTACTCTTGCCGAGGTCGTCGAGTATCTGGGTGTCGACGGTCGGACCGGGATCATCGACGGCACAGAGATCCGTGTACGACGCGCGGCCGCAGGCCGCAAGGACCGGGACAAGTTCGTCTCCGGAAAGACCAAGCAGAACGCCGTGAAGTTCATGGTCCTCACGGACGCGGACGGGCGCGTACTGTTCTGCAGCCCGGTCCGGCCGGGCAGCTGCGCCGACATCACCCAGGCCCGACAGCTCGGACTGGCCCAGCTCCTGGCCGACGGTCCGTTCATGGAGATCCTCGCGGACGCCGGTTACCAGGGCATGGGAGCGCAGACCGGCGGACGTGTGGTGACGCCGCCACATCGCAAGTTCAAGAAGAATGCTCCCGCCTGGTACGAGGAACGGCACGAACTCCAGCGCAAGGCGCACCCCTCACGGCGTATCCGCGTCGAGCACGGCATTGCACACCTCAAAAACTGGCGGGCTCTCGCTCGCCACCATGGCCGACGCGAACACATGAGTGACATCGTCCAAGCCGTCGCCGGTCTGCTCTCACACCAGCAGACCGCCACCCTCGACGACGCCCTTCGAGCGTGAATACCGACAACGCCACACTCCTCGATGTGCCACGGCTAACCGTGCACGAGGTCGTTAGTCGGAGAGGCCGAGTTCGTGGAACTCCAGTCCGTCCGGGCCGAGTCCGGTGTTCTCCGCGTGCTCGGCCATGCGCGCGGCGTACTCGGGATCCTCGGCGAGCGAGGTGTAGGTGTCGAAGTCCAGATCCAGGACGTCGGCCAGGTCCGCGAGGTACACGTCGAGACCGGGGTACATCACGGCCACGTACGGCAGGTCGTCGATATCGGTCACCAGCACCGGGTACTCGCCCGTGGAGTCCGGCGAGCCCAGGTAGAGCAGGCGGCGCGAGTCGCTGCCGCCGACAAGCGGCAGGCACACGGCGGGCAGCAGTTCCTCGAAGTCGCCGAACAGCGCGGCCATGCCGCCGCAGGAGCCGTACATCCACTCCGCCGTCGCCCCCAGCCCCCGGTCGCCGAGGACGGGCTCGGCCGGGTCCTCGTACCAGCCGACGTCGGCGAGCCAGGAGCCGTCGAAGGCCAGCCAGCGGCGCAGGCTGGGCGGCAGCGGCCGGCCGCCGGGCAGCCTCAGCCGGTCGAGCACCTCGGGCGCCAGCGGCACAGGTTCATCGAGGTCCGGGGCGTCGCAGGTGGGCCAGCCCTGCTCCCGGACCCGTTCGATCACCCGGTCGATCAGCGCGGCGCCGTGCATGTCCTCGTTCATGCGGTGCACTGTGCCACGGGCCACTGACAACGCAGGCCCCAGGCCATCTCTTCCGGATCTTGCCTGACCCGCGCCGCCCGGCACCGCACCTCGCTGCGTCGGCGGAGCACCAGGTACGTCCAGTACGCAGGCGCCCCGCCAACAGCCGATGCTTCCCCTCGGCCCTGCGAGCCCGGGGAGACCTCAGGGCACCGTACGACGCGGGCTTGACCGGCAAGTGCCGCAGTACATGGGACGAGCCCGCCACTCGTGTCTTCCAGCACACCACCCCAAATGCGGCCCTTGCGGAGGGCGCGGTCAGCGCGGGCGCCGGCCGTACGTGGCGCTGGACGACCACGACCAGTACCGCAGACTCGTACGGGCCTCGCAGCGAAGCCACTGATCGCTCGCCGCGGCGCTGAACACTGCTCCCGCCCGGGCACCCAACGCCGGCCCGTGGAGCGCGCGTTCGCCCATCCGAACTGGTTCCGCCGTCTGCGGATCCGCTGGGAGATCCGCGACGACATCCACCAAACCTTCCTGACCCTCGGATGCGCTCCCACCTGCTGGAGACGCCTGAACTCATCCCGAGAGGAGTTCCTACTCCGTGACGACCGGGGGCAGCGGTTCACAGGCTGCGTGCCAGGCAGGGGGGAGGGCAGCGACGCCCGTGCGGGCGGCGATCACCCCGCCCGCGATGGCGCAGGTGGTGTCGATGTCGCCGCGACCGGCAACCGTGAACCACAGGCCCTCGTGCAGGTCGTCGAGGTGCCCCGCCGCGCACCACAGGGCGTACGGGACGGTGTCGGGCCCTGACATCTGGTACCCGGAGCCCAGCACCTCCGCGGCATGCCGAACCGAGGTGCGATCCGGCATCCTGGCCGCGACCCGCACTCCCGACCGGACGTCGCTGTCGGGGAGCCGTTCGGCGACAGCCTGGAGGAAATCCGACCTGGCCGGGGCGTCCTCGCCCCGGCTGCGGGTGGCCAGCGCCGCGGCGAGGGCGACCGCCACCGCTCCAGTGACCGCCTCCGGGTGGTGGTGCGAGACCGCGCCCTGGCGGGCGGCCTGCTCAGCGACCGCATCGAGGTCGGCGGAGTGCCAGGCGCCGAGCGGGGCGGCGCGCATGGCTGCGCCGTTGCCCCAGGAGCCTTGGCCGCCGAACTGTCCGGCGACCACCTCCTGCCAGGGCTCGCCCGCGCCGATCCGGCGGAGCACGTCATGCATCGAGGCCCCGTACCCGCGGTGCGTGTCGTCGGCGTAGGCTGCCGCGAAGCGCAGGGCGAGGCGGTCCTGGTCGACGGTGCCGCCACCCTCGGCGAGTTCCCGGACGAGAACGAGCGCTTGGGCGGTGTCGTCACTCCACCGCCACAGCGGTTCGGGAGGCAACGTCCGCGCCTCCAGGCCTGCCGGCCCGTCCCGGCGCAGGATGCCGAACCACCGGTCACCGAAGGCGTCGCCGAACGCGAGCCCGTACAACGAATCCAGCACAGCAGTGGGCACGGTGATCATCGGGACAGTTTCGCAGCGCGGCGGCGCTTCTGCGCTCTGTTTTTGGAGCGGAAGGCTTCCGATCCGGACATGCTGCTGGGTCGTGGATTGCGCGATGACTCTCCGCACAGGGTCACCGATTCTGCCGGGCCGTGCCGCCGTGCCACCGCCGCTTTCCTGTCGGCCGTGAGAGTCCGTGAGCCCTCGGGCAAAGCGGCCTGGTCTGTTCGTGTGACAGGGGCTGGCGCCGCGCAGAGCCCCTCTCTCCAGCCGCCGCATAGTAGCAGCATGACTACCAATCAGGCCGACGAGCTGTCCGTTCTGCAAGCCCCCCAAGCGGCGATCATGGCCCGACAGCTTGTGGAGTCAGTGGGCAACCACCAGATGAGGAGGGCGACGGTGGTCCTCGCCTCCTTCCGCGGCGGCTACTGGCTGCGCCGGTTCATCGAGGAGCCCGCGCTGGACGCCGTAGAGCCGTACGACCGCCCGACCTCGGTCAACTGGGCGGGTGTCCTGAAGCTGCTGCGCACGCCCGCGCTGCTGGACGACAACCGCCGAGAGCCCGGCACCATGGGCCCCCATCTGACCGTGCTGCAGATCGCCGCATCGCTTGCCGCAGGTCACCCCCTTGACCTGCGGCGGGCGGCCATGCAGCTCTCCGGCGCGGAATGGAGGGACGTCCTGCTGAGGATGGAGTCGGCCGCCGACTTCGTATGATGCCCGGGCGGCGCGCGCAGAATGCCGCGCAGCTGCACCGCGAGCTCGCAGGCGGAGGAGGAGACGCCTCGGAAGCTTCCGTCCGATCCGACGACGCCCCGAACAGCCGGCGCGTTCCTGCCTCGGGCCCGGCGGTGACCGCAACGCCTTGGACTGACCCGACTGCATTACAGTGCGCTGCCCGGACGGCTGACCTGGCGTCCCGGCTGCGCCGCGTTGTCAGTGCCTCCTGCGACGGTGGGGGACATGACGCCCACCACCGTGGAACCCGTCCCCGACGTACTGATCGCGATGCTGCGCCGGCCTGTGTGGAACACTCTCGCCGAGCGGGCCGACGGTATCCGCCGCTCCCTGCCCGTGCGCCCGGAGACGGCTGTGGAACGCCTTGTCTGGCTGCGGTCGCTGAGCCCTGAGCAGGCGCGCCGGGCCGCCCTCCTTGACCGCCTGGACGCGCTGTGCGAGCACCTCGTCGGCCGCCCGGCTCTCGGCTATGGCGCCGACGATCCGATGCCGGAGGCGGCCCTGCAGGAGGCCGAGGGGTTCAACCGGCAGCTCACGGCCCTCATCGCCGCCTACCGGGCCGCTCGTGGGGTTGCGGTTACGGCGGCCGGATAGTGCGGTCACCGCGAGCCGCGTGGTGACGAGAGCAGCCGGCTATCCGACGCGAGCGGTTCGCCACCCTCGCCCGCTAGGGGGCGGATCCCTGCGTGCACAGCTGCATCACGGCAGAAGCAGGAGCGAGCCGTGCGCCCGGGTGATGGGCGACTGCACCGAAGGGCAGGAATGACGTATGCGCCGCCACAACGGGTGCCCGCAAGGGACGGCCGCGGCGCTGCGGGAGCAGGTGGCCGAGCGGCGGCATGGCCTTCTTTCGGACAGTACTGGCTGGTAGGGGAGGTGCGGTGGGTGGTCCAGGGCATGATCGCAGTCATGTCCCGTGAGAGTGATGCTGCCTGCCTGGTGTGGGAGGTCCAGCTGTACGAACCGTTCAGCCGTGTGTGGATCAGCAAGGGCTACGGACGTGCGACCACCGACGCGGACCCGGCCGAGTTCTGCCGTGCCGTCTTGGCCGGTCATCTCGCGCGCGGTCCGGTCCGATGTGGGGAAACGTTCCGGGCGGTCGTCCGCACCGGCAACGGCGAGAGCCTGACCGTCACAGCGGACGAACTTCCCACCCGGAGTCGGACGGTGGATCCAGCCCTCTGCCAGATGCTGCCCACCTACCTCCGCGACGCGCTCGCCTGACCCCGTACCCCGTCCCCTGTTCCACAGGCCCGGCGCTCCACATGCTTCCGGCCCCCCTCGACGCTGGTGTCGAGGAGGGCCGGTGCGTTGGTAGCGGGGACAGGATTTGAACCTGCGACCTCTGGGTTATGAGCCCAGCGAGCTACCGAGCTGCTCCACCCCGCGTCGGTGCGCCCAGTCTACGTCACGCGCCAGGCACCACCGGACACGGGCCGGGACTCGACAATCTCCGCGCGCCGCTACGACAGCCGCAGCAACCGTGGGGAACGCACGGCAGAACGCGTCCCACGCGTGCGCAAGCCCCGCGCGGCCGCTCCGCGGTCGTCACCGTCTCGGTCTCGCGACGGCGTAGGCCACGGTGCCGGCAACCGTGAGGACCAGGACCGTCCAGGTGCCCACGACCGCGCCGCAGAACGGCACGTGCGCCGCTCTGCGGGGAACCCAGCGGATCGCGGCCGTCCGGTCCAGCGCGAGGTCCTGCCCGCTGAGCCCGATCCAGGCTGCCATCGCCTCCGCAGCGAGGACGAGCACGGGCAGCCGCGGATCACCGGGCTCGCCGCTGCTGCCCCGGACGAGTGCCCACGCAGCCACCGCGCTGATCATCACCGCGACGAGCGACGCGGGAACCTGACGCGAACGCGAGTACAGGGTCAGTCATCTCACCGGGACGCACCGCCTTTCAGCGCGTCGAACGCATCGCCCTTGCAGGAGAGCGCGGCGGCGCGCATCGCGTCGATCCGCGCGAGCTGCTCGGCCCGCGGCAGCGCCCTGAGTCCAGCACTTCCGCTCCAAGGACGAACTTGTCGCCGCCGTGCTGAGACAGCGCGACGACGAGTGGTGCACACGTCTGCGAGATCTCGCTGCCACGGCACCCACGGCACAACCGCGGCCCCGCGTCGCCGTTCATGTCCGGAGAGTCGCCTCGCCTACCTGGTCAGGCGAGATCTGTCAGGTCCTCCGCGAACACCTGCGAGAGCGGCTGCGGTCCCACATACTGCTGGCAGTTGCACTGGCCGGCCTCGAAACGCAGCGGCTTCTTGTTCTCATCCCAGGCCACCGGCACCTCGACGCGCTCGTGACACTGGCCCTGCTTGTCGTGCTTGGCGAGATGGTGCGTGCATCCGCACACCGGCTCCGGAGACTTGTTCGCTGCTTCGACGGCCAAACGATCCTGTCTCGCCGCCTCCAGCAGCTGCAACTTGCGCTCATGCCGATTGCGCAGTGCGGTGCGGACGTTGTCCGCTGCCCACGCGAAGCCACCCGTCCAGAAGACGATGAGAACCCACCAGAACCAGTCCATGCGCTGTCCTTCCCCCTGTGCTGCTGCGGACCAGGATAGATGGCTCATCGGAAGCGCGTTCGCATTGTCACCAGGCGGTGCTGAGTGCTGCCATTGATGCGGTGCGTGTCGATCCCGCCTGGCAGCCGGCCGGTTCCAAGGAGCGGCCCACTTGAACTGAGCACTCATCACGATGATGACCGGACGCCTCAGCCGAAGGAACTCCCGAACCGACGACTGGACAAGAAGCACCGCCCCGTCGGCTGATCACAGGCACCACGCTCCGAAAATCACTTGCAGTGCCTGCTTGGAGTGCGGACATGCCGTCTTCGCCGCACCTGCAAGAGATCACCGCTGACAACTTTGAGACCGCCATCAACCTGAGGGTCCGCCCCGACCAGGAACACCTGCTGGCACCCGTGGTGAAGTCGCTTGCCGAGGCATACGTCCATCCCGGCACCGCATGGCCCCGGCTGATCTGCGATGACGACGAAGTCGTCGGGTTCCTCATGGCTTTCTTCGACATCGACTGGACCGGCCGGGGCACCGACTTCCGCTCCGGACTCTGGCGTCTCAACATCGCGGACGGAATGCAGGGCCGAGGATACGGACGCTTCGCAGTGGAGTCCGTAGTCGACGAGATCCGGCGCCGAGGAGGCACGCGCCTGACGACCACCTGGCATCCCGGAGCGGACGGCCCAACTGGCTTCTACCTGGCACTCGGCTTCCGACCGACCGGAGAGACCAGCGGGGACCAAACGGTGGGCGTGTTGGAACTGAGCTGAACCCGCCCTTCCGCCGCGCCTGAATGGATCACGCGCGACGGTCTCCCCGGCACAGGGAAGCCAGTCGATCGCTGGGGAACGACCCGATCGAGGGGTGCTGGTCGTGCTTCCTCTGCCCGCCGGTGGTCGAAAGGTGCCTCACGCGGGTGGGTTCGCTCGGTCAGTGATTGTCCCTGCGGTCCAGGTCGGCCAGCAGCCTTTCCACGTCGGTCATGAGTGAGCCGTAGACGTGCCATGCGCCCGGCTTGGTGAGCCTGCCCTGGCCGATCATGTCGGTCATCGTGTGGTGCCAGGTGAGGGTGCCGTCGATCGCGCTGCGCAGCCGCTCCCGGGGAGATGCGCTCGGTGGGCCCGGCACAGGGTGGGCTTCGACGAATCCATGGACGGCTGCCGCGGCCAGTTGCAGAGCCTCGGCGTACTGGTCGAGGAACTGCTGCCCCAGGTGGTGATCGGAGTGGTCGTCGTGGGCGCTGTCGGCCAGGGTGCGCGCGATTCCTCGAACCTGGATCGACACGCCGCGCAAGACTCTGAACGCATCCGCATCTGTGTGGGTCATGCCCTTGCGCCGCGTGTGTGCGATGCAGCGCGTGTTCCAGCGCAGGCTCTCGTCAGCCTGCTGTACCTGTTCCTCTGCATGTGTGAGGCGCTTGTCCAGGTTGCGGGCCTGGTGCAGCCAGGCGTGGGCCTTCGAGGTGAGCTGTCGCCGAGCGAGGCCGGCACCCATGTCGTGCAGCAGTGTTCCCAGGGCGTGGGCGAGGTCGCGTACCGCGGAATCGGATTCGTTCAGGTACAGCGGAGGCAGGACCAGGGCGTTCACCGCGATACCCACGGCCGCGCCGGAGAGCGTTTGGAGTACGGGGGACAAGAGATGGCCCATGGGATCGGTTGCGGTGGCGGTCAGTGCGATCACCGCTGTCGAGGCGACCTGGAGACGGTCGTCGGTGGTGCGGCGGGGACCGGCCAGGACCGCGATGACCGCAATGACTGCCACGGCGCCCACGGTCGATCCCAGGAACCGGGCAGTCGCGAGGGCGAGGACCAGGCCGGCGACCCTTGCCACTACGCTTTGCGCTGCCTTCCTCACGGACTGGTACACGGTGGAGGCATTGACCATGAGCACGGCCGTGGCGACCGCCAGGTAGGGCTGGTGCTCAGCGGCCCAGGGGGCCACGACCGCCCAGGTCAGTAGGGCGGCAATGACGGTCTTGACGCCGTGCACCGCATGATCGCCTCGCTTGCTGCGAGTCCGGCGGGTGAGGGTACGCGTCAGTTGCGTGATCGTCACCGCCGTGCGGTCCCGCGAGATGGTTGAATCTTGCACGATGTCGATAGTGGCACCGCCTGTCCGTTTTGGCCTCGTGACGTCGGACACGATTGCGCGGCGATATCTCCGGATGTATCGCCATTGCCGCGCTCGACAAGCCCCCTCCCTGGTCGGGCTCGCCCCTGTCCGGCGCGGCGGGTGGAGTCCCGGGTGCGCGCCGCACTGCGGCGAGACCTGTCACGAGTGGTCGCGGACCGGGGCGGACCCGTAGTGCGAGGAGCGGCACCGCTTCGCCTGCTCATTCCCTGCGATCCGGTGATTTGTTTCACCGCAGTAGTTTATTGTTCAACTATATGGGTTGTGTGTAGCTTCCGTGGCGCGGTAGCAGCGGCGGTTTTCACCGCTCGCAGTGACCAGACCAATGGTTGCGCAAGGAGGAAGAACGATGAAGAAGATCATGTGGCGTATTTCGAGTGCGGGTATTTCCGCTGTTCTGGCGGGAGGTGCGCTCTTGGCCGCCGGCGGCTCTGCAACTGCGGCCACATACAGGGTCAATGAGCCCACCAAGGTGGTTGTCGGTGAAAGCCAGAACCGACCCGGGTACGGAAGCCGGAGCGACGACTACCGGCATGCCGGCGAGCAGCGGGGGGCGCACGACCTCCCTGACCCCTGGGTCGCGGGCCAGTTGACGGTGTTCAACCCCTGGATCTCCGACCAGTTGGCGACGTTCGTGCCCTCCGACCACGTCGTTCGGTGAGACTTCACGAACGACTGGAGCGCGGCATCCATGCGCACTCGGTTCTCCTGGTCGAGAACCCCTGCCGCTGACCGTGGTTGCGCGGCGCCTTGGCCGAACTCCCGCATCCCGCCCGCTGTCAGATGTCGCTGACCCGATGGACCGGGCGATCCGCCGAACCCGCCTGCAACGTCGCCCACGAGTACACGCTTCTGCGCGACCGGAACACCGGGAGCCTTGCACCGGACGGGACGGCGTTCCCGACTTCCGGCATGCCGTCCGGCGACACCGCATGCTGGAACGGATTCGAGAGGCGGCGCGCGCGGGCCGGAAGGTCACACGCGCGGAGCAAGGCTCGCAAGCCTCGAAGTGGGTCCGGTCGGGAGCTCGACCAGCCACGGTTCCGGCGTTCCCCGAGGCTGGAACAGACCGGTGGCCGCCCTCCGGTCGGCAACGGCTGGAAACGTGATGATCACGCCACAGCTCCCCACCGGGAGGGAACACCCCATGAACGACACCACAGCCTCCCTCGAAGCAACGAGTCGGCCGGTACGGCGCCTGGAGCGTCGAATGCGGACCTCGTTGTGAAACGATCAGTCAGTCGCCCAGGATCCGCTCCCACAGCAGCCCGTCCCGCCAGCTGCCGTCGAGAAGGATCGAGGAGTGCGCGACGCCATACGGGCTGAACCCGTTGCGGCGCAGCACCCGTTGTGACGGCAGGTTCTCCAGATTGGTGGACGCCTCAGCGCGGTGCAATCCGAGTTCGTCCTTCATCACCTGGAGCACTAGCCCGACGGCGCGCCCGGCGTGCCCTTGATTTTGGGCGACGCCGGCGATCCAGTAACCGACGGAACCGCGGCGAAGGTGCGGCTGCGGCAGGATGCCTCCGATGGTGACCTGCCCGATCACCCGGTCGTCGGCGAGCACCACGCCCGGCCAGACCGCGCCGGCCCGGTATCCGGCCAGCAGGCTTTCGATCCGCTCCGCCTGGCCCTCCGGGGTGAAGAAGTGGGCCGGCTGGGCCGGTTCCCACGGCCGGAACGCCTCGACGTCCCGCGCCCTGTGGTCGGCGATCGGGGCGGCATCGGTGGGCTCTATCAGGCGGATCCTGGTGGTGTGGTGCATCGGCTGATCCTCGTCGCGGTGCGTCGGATGAGATCGGCCAGCCTATGCGCCGCAAGAGCCGGCACTTCTGGCCAAGCGCTTCGTTCTGAAGTGGTCAGTAACTGGCCCCTTGCCCGAACAGGTGCAAGACATCCGAATTCCTTGCACGCACCGAGCCGACACGTGTCGTTACCCCGTCGACGCCCCCACATCCTCCTCCATGCCATGGTTCCTGGCTGCCGCTCTATCAATGCGGACTCCGGTGAGGCCAGGATCCATGACTGCTGGAAGCGCTACGTCACACTCGTTCAGTGTGTCAGCGGGACGCAATCACGCATGACCTTGCGCGCCAGCTCCTGTTTGGGAAGGCGGAGTTCGTCTTCGATCCGGCTTCGGTCGGGCTCGTCGAGCGTGATCGTCGCGCTGTGTCTCGGGGCATGTGCCAGTCGTGCCATGCGCAGGCTCTCGGACGGGAAGCCGGCGGCGCCGACCACGGTCCCGATGCCCTCGGGCTCGGAGGTCTCGTCACGGTCCTGCTGTTCGCGCAGGCTCTCTGCATAGCGGGCGGCCTTGTCCCAGAGTTCCTCGTGTATGGCTGTCGCGGAACGGTTGCCTTTGAGCGTCCGGGTCTCGATGGCCAGGCGATGTACTTCAATGCCTACCGCGCCTGCGAGTTGCCGGTCCTGCAAAGCGGCGATGGCTGCTTCGGTGGAAGCCGTGCGGGCGGCCACGTCGTCCGCCTCGAACTCCGCGCGGCGTGTGACCGGCAGAGTGAGCCACAGCAGCAGGCGGGCGGTCACGGTCGCCGCCGCCCTCGGGAGCCACAGCACCCACTCACCCATCCGGGTCCGGGCGTTGAAACGCGCTGCGCCCCCTTCCACCTTGCCCGCGTTCCAAGTAAGAGCAGAGACACTCGCCGTGACGTATGCGTTGTTTCTGGCTCGCATCGTCCGTGCCGCAGTGTTGAGTGACTTGAGTGCGGTACCGACGAATGCGTCGTTCCGAAGATCGTGAACAGCGAGGTGCCCCAGAGCGTGGGCAACGGCGGCAATCGGCTGCTGGGCGGGGTGGGCGGACCAGAGCGGGAGGCCGAGGACAAGGCACCGCTTGCGGCGTAGACCGAAGTGGGTGGCGGTCACGGAGAATCCCGGGCTGAGCTGGATCGCGTCGAAGCGTCGTACCCCGGCTTCGTCCGCCATGCGGTCCAACAGATCGAACAGGATCGGGGCGTCCGCGTGCCGCAGCGTGGGCAGTTCAGCATCCAACCTGCCGGGACGCGGGCGCAACGGAAGAGCCAAGCCCAGCAATACCAGGCCCAGTACCGGCTGTATGACTGTGCGGAACCCGAGCACGATCAACAGCACGCCTCCGATGAACAGCCCCGCCGTCACGAGATGGACCATGGCGGCGACGGCGTACGCGGCGACAGTCGCACACCTGGCCAGTGCGGGGCTTTCGGGTGGAGTCTGTCGGACACGGTTCATGGGGCCCCCTTGGACGATGAGCGCGCGGTGTCGCTCAGGCGTGCGTCGAGCTGACCAGCACGGCAGCCGACGAGCAAGCCGTCTGAGCAACATCTGAGCTATGCCCTGAGCCTCGTGTGTCGCTTTCCGGGAGGTTCCCTGCAGAAATTCGAACCGGCTGCGACAGCCGGCCAGGGCGGGGGAGACGGGGACGGGAGGCAGAACAAGCTCGCCGGCAGTGCCCGGTCGCAGTACCTGAACTGCCGTACCCAACCGCATCGTTCGTCCCGTGCGTGCCGCTCGCGAAAAGGTCTTCTGCACCTTCGGGCCGCCGGCGGAGAGCCGGCAGGCAGTCAGCAGAGAGGGAGGGAGGAGTGGCGGCCCATGCGGGTGAGCAGGCGCAGCACGGTTCTTTCGACCACGGATGAGGTGCCGGGCAGGAGGGCGGCGAGCGAGTTCCGGCAGTGGGCTCGCCCGGCACCGCCCCAGATGGCACTACGCCGTGGCCGCCCATCCGTCGGGCTGCCTCGTGGCGATGACTACGGTCACCACCGCCGGCTGTGGTCAGGCCTCGTACTCAGTGAGATCGATCCCGTACACCCGCAGGTCGCGGCCCGTTTCCGGGTCCTGCACCCTGCCTGTCGCACGCATGCCGAGCTTGTCCAGCACGTTCGCGGACGCGGTGTCGCTGGTGCGGCACACGGCGACGACCTGATCGAGACCGCGGTCCTGGAGGGCGAACTCGAGCGTGGCCTGGGCTGCCTCCGACGCGTAGCCCTGCCCCCAGTACTGGCGCCCGAGCCGCCAGCAGATCGCCACCTGGTCCGCGACGGCGGGCGGGGAGTCGGCGACGTACAGACCGACCGCTCCGGCCAGCTCCCCGGATCCGAGGAGTTCGACGGCGAAGATCCCGAAACCCTCCTCGTCCCACTCCTCCTCCCAGGCCTCGATGTCCTGGGAGGTCTCCTCAAGTGAGCGCGGCGCGCCGTCGCCGACCCACCGCATCACGTCCGGGTCGGCGTGGATCTCGGACAGGGGGACGAGGTCGTCGTCCAGCCAGCGGCGCAGGACAAGACGCGGAGTGCGGATCTCGGTCATGGTCCCATCCTGCCCTCTCATCCCTCATGGCTCTCACCACGGGTTCCTCCGGCACGGGCCAGTCCCGTTCTGTGTGGGGAGCCGTGGCTACTCCATGAGAACGGGTTCGGGCTCAGGTTCTGTGGTGCGGGCACGCTGAGTAATGGGGTGGGCGATGACGATCTCGGCTGGCTACGCTCCGATCCATGAGCGGACCTGTATTGGCGATCGAATTGGCGGAGGCCGTCTCCCGCGCGTCGATCCGGCGAGTCCGCGATCTCCTGGTTCGCTCCTCGGCGCGTTTTGAGGAGAAGCGCTTCGGCGAGTACGACGTGAGCATTCACGCCGAGGCTCTCGGTATCACGGACACCAGGAGTGTCGATGGACGTCGGCCCATGCTGGTCTCTGTCATGGGGCCCGGCGTGGGCGACGAGGCGGTGTTCGAGGCCGAACATGCCGACGAGGTGGACCGGGAGCCTCTCATCGGCTTCAGCCCGACCCACGCCGTCGACGTCATCGCGTTCTGCAACAGCCCTGTCGACCACGTAGTCACGGCCCTGCTCACCGCGGCCGTGATGGACGTGATCGGCGGCGTCGCCAACGCTGAACTCCGAGCGGACCAAAGGCCAGTGGTGGCTGGCCTCCCGGGCATCGTCGCGACGACCCCCGACCCCTGGCCTGCCGTATACGGCTCGGCAGAATTTCTCCGGTCTTGGGTCCAGCAGCCCGGCTTCCGGCTCCTGAAGTAGCCGGGAATGATTTGGCTGGCTCCGGCGCGCAGCGCACGCTTGCGGTGCCGTCGGGAGCCAACTCGGCCGAATGTCGCGCGTCTGAGCGTCTTGATCCCGTTGACATGGCCTTCGACGGGGCCTGAGTTCCGGGGCAGGGTGTTTCCGATGGGGTTCGTCGTGTGCGCCGGTTGCGTCGGTCCCGGGACCACTCAGGGAGAGAGCCTCTGCCCGCTGTGCCGGGTGAACGGCAGCACATTCCGGATGGGCGGGTGGTGGGGGAGTGTCGCGTCGGCACGGCCGCGGCCGGGGGCTGCCTGTATCGGGCGTCGGGGGTTCCCGCCGTGGGGCCGCGGGGATCTCCTGACTGGTCGGGCGGCCGGCTGGGGGGAGTCTGTGCGGCACGGTGTCAGGTCCGTGCCGCACAGACGATCAGTGGCTGCTCTGCGCCAACTCGCGGGTGCGGTCGGATCCGGTACGCAGGATTCCGGCGGTGGCAGCGGTGATCACGCACAGCAGGGTCATCAGCAGGAAGGTGTGGTTCAGGGCCACGAGGTGGGTCATCCAGCCGATGACGGCGGGGCCGGCCAGCATGCCGAGGTAGCCGAGCCCGGCGACGCGGGAGACGTTGGTGCCGGCGGCGGAGGGGTCGGTGTGCCCGGCTGCGCTGAACAGTTGGGGGATGCAGCCGGACAGTCCCAGGCCGAACAGGGCCCAACCCGCGAACGCGGGCCAGATCCATGGGGAGAGGGCCACGATCGTGATTCCTGTGGCAGCCATGGCCGAGCCATGGCGCAGAATGGCCACGGGGCCGAACCGGGCGGAGAGGCGGTCGGTGAGCAGGCGGCCGATGGTCATCGTTGCCGCGTAGGTGCCGTAGCCGAAGGCGGCGGTGCTCGCGGGTGCACCGAGGACGGTCTTCAGGTGCAGGGCGCTCCAGTCGTTGGCGGCTCCCTCGCACAGCATGATCATCAGAGCCAGGGCGGCGAGGGCCCAGATGCGCCGGGGGGCTGTGGGCGACTTTGCGGCGGGTGCTTGGACACCCTCCCTGGCGGTGGTGGCAGTGGTGGCGGTCGCCGGCGTGGACGGCAGCAGACCGCGAGCCGACACCAAGGCGGTCACGATGCCCACTGCTCCTGCGGCGCCGAGCGTGGCGGCCGGACTCATCCCGGCGCCCGCGGCGCCCGCCCCCACTAGCGCGGCGATGACGCCGCCTATGGAGAACGTGGCGTGGAAGGCCGACATCACGGGCCGGTTGTAGGCCTTCTCCACGTGCACGGCGTGGGCGTTCATGCTCACGTCGAGGCAGCCGTTGCCGAAGCCGAAGACCAGCAGGGCGCCGGCCAGCGTCCAGGGGTCCCGGGGGAGGCCGGGCAGGAACAGGGCCGCGCTGCAGAGAACGCCGCTTGCGGGGACCACGACGCGCGTTCCGAGGCGATCGGCCAGATGGCCGGCCACCTGCATGCCTATGAAGGCCCCGACTCCCAGCAACACCAGGAAGCCCCCGAGTGTGGCGTGGCTGATCCCCACGCGGTCCTCGATGGCGGGGATCTGTACCACCCACATGCCCACCAGGGTGCCGTTGAGCACGAAGTAGACGAAGGTCGCCACACGGGCGGCTCGGAGCGAATGTTCCATGCCGGTGACCATAACGAACATCTTCGTTGTTTGAAACACTGCCATTTGATCGGCTTGTGTGTTCGTTCTGGGTGGTGTTCAATCGCGGTATGAGCAACGCAGACCGTCACCGGCTGATCGCCCAGGCCGTCAGGGAGTCGGGCAGTGCCACGGTCCTGAAACTCGCAGAGCTGACCGGCGCCTCGGAGATGACCATCCGGCGCGACCTCGACACACTGGCCGCGCAAGGCATCCTCGAACGCGTGCGAGGTGGGGCACGCACGCTGCTGCTCAGGGGTGAGGAGCCGCCCTTCGCGCTGCGCGCTCATGAGGCCGCCGAAGCCAAGCGCCGGATCGCAGCCGAGGTGTCCTCGCTCATCGCTGACGGCGAGACCGTCCTCCTGGACAGCGGCACCACCTGTCTGGAGGTGGCCCGCCTGCTGCGCGGACGACCGGTCACCGTGATGCCTCTGTCACTGCAGGCCATTCACATACTCAGCGACTCGCCGAGTCGGACCACGCTGATGGTGCCCGGCGGACGGCCCCGCGCAGCCGAAGGGGCCCTGACCGGCCCCCTCACGCTCGCCTCCCTGTCGGCACTTCGCTTCGACACCGCGGTCGTCGGCTGCTGCGGCCTGAGTGCAGCCGAGGGCCTGACCGCCTACGACCTCGACGACGCTGTGGTGAAGAAGGCGAGCATCGCTTCCACGCGCCGCATCATCGCCGCCGCGGACGGCAGCAAGCTCGGTCACACCGCCCACGCCTACGTCGGCCCCTCCACCCTCCTGCACAGCCTCGTCACCGACAGCACGGCGCCCGCCGACGAGGTAGCCGCGCTCGAAGGCGCCGGCACCGTTGTGAAAACCGTCTGACGCCGCGTGGGGCGCGTCGCGCCGCGGACCATGAATCTGGGGGCGCGCTTTTGGGGCGCGGGGGCCGCATTCGGTGTTCTGGCTGCTGCTGTCCCTTTGAGCGGCCAGGAATGCTGCCCCCGCGGTCTATGGGGTGCTCGCGTGCTGGTTGTCGTCGGCGCCTTCCGAGGCGGGTGGCTTCTGTCTGAGGTGGCTTTTCGGGCCGGGACGCGGCGGATGGATGCGAGCGCGAGCCGCCCTACCTTTTGCCGACGGGAGTTCTCTGCCCGGGGGGGCATGGGGAACTCTCTGGGGCGGCCATTCCCTCAGCCCCTCTGCCCCGGGGCTTGCCCGAGGCTTCATGACGGTCCGGGGGCTCAGGGTGTCCCGTTCAGGAATCGGGTGAGGTGGGTTTCGAGGTCCAGTGCCTGGGTTTCCTCGGCAGTCGGCACAAGCTGGTAAGTGGATCGCAGCCACTGCTCGATCTCCGAGAGCGAGGTCGTGAGGTGGGCTGAACCGTGGGGCGAGGACAGGAGGAGGTGCAGCACCGCTTCGGTGCCGGTTCCGTTGGGCCAGATCCGTACGTCGCCGGTCCCGCTGGGAGCCTGGGTCCCCGCGGCGAGGAGATCGCGCGCGAAGACCCATGGGATCAGGCCCTGGATGCTGTCGTGGAAGAGGAGCTGCACCGCGAGCGGGTCCTGCGCTCGGTAGAGCAGATGGGTCGGCACGACGATCAGCTCACCCGGGAGGGACACGAGCTCCATGTCAACCATGTGATCTATGCAAGTGGTCATGATGTCGACGTGTTTCGGGGCCGGCGTGCCGGGCCCGGGCTGTGGTGACTGGTGCCCGGACTCGGCGTTCGCCATGGTCCGTGTGGTCAGTTGGAGATGCTGCCGGCGAAGCCGTGCGTGTCGTTGTGGACGATGATCCACCTGCCGCGCTCCCACTGGTAGGAGCGGTGACCGTCGAAGTGGTGACGGCGACCGTGGTCACTGCCGTACCAGTACCGGTCCGACCGCTCCCAGTAGCGGTGGCCGTCGAAGCGGTGGTCCCCGCGGTACTCGTTCCGGTCGTCCCAGCCGCTGCGGCGGTCGTGGTCGTGTCCGAATCGCTCGTTCCGGCCGTCGCCGTGCTCGCTTCGCTCCTCGTGGCGGTCACCGTACGTCGTGATGTGTGCGGCGTGAGAGACGACGGCGTGGTTGGTGGCGGGGTTCGGAGAGGCCGAGGCGGCGGTGCCCGCGACCAGCAGCGCTCCGGCTGCTGCGGCGACAGTGACGACCGTGGTGACGGCGCGACGTCCGAATGTGTGGTTCATGGACTTCTCCTTGCAATGCACCGTGGCCCTGTGGGGCCCGGAGGCGGGTCCCGGGTTGGTGGGACAGGGGCGACGTTACTCCTGGATAAGTTGAACGTTGAACTATTAGATCTGTGACATATTTCATTCACTTTTAGGACGCTTTTCTGTCGCCTGCCGGGTAGTGCCGTCGCCTTGCCGCCTCGGCCCGGCCGGCGACCAGCCAGCCCCTATCCGTATCCCAGGCCGGAAGCATCCGGTTCCTGGAATGCGCGCAGCTATGGCACGTCGGCTTCACCGAGAAGCGCATCGCAGACCTGGAAGCCGACCTCCTTGAACCGAAGGCAGCGCGCCTCGACTGAATCGGGCCGGAGGCCGAGCGGAGGCGGGCACCCGGCCCGGGCGGGGTTCTGCTGCCTATCCGTTCATGTCGCGCCAAATGCTTGCGACTTCGCCCGGGACGTCCCAGCCGTAGTCGTCGGTCAAGGGGCAATGAACGGGCTGGGCGGACACCTTCGGCCTGGCCCGCGCTTCCAGGGTTTGGCGCGCTGCCGCCTCTACACCGATGACCGGCTCCAGATGATGTACGGCAAGGGTGACCGGGTACTGCAGCAAGCTCACCCACCGCAGCAAGAGCGGTCTGGCTCCCCAGCGGCCTGCAAGGCTGGGTCCGAAGCGACATGCTGAACAACCTTGCTGCCTTGAGAATCGACTGCTGAGGTGCAAGTCCGCCTCGCACGAATCGCGCCGCGGTCATCCCAGTTGACGCAGCGAGACGCCTGAAGTGTCGGCGCTCGACAATGGCATCCGGGCTTCGACCAGCGGGCGGTCGGATGGGCCAAGATGTCCGCCGCAGGGGCTCGGTCGAGCCCCCCGCCCCTCGTAGATGAGCCGCCTTCCCCATCATTCAATAGCGTTCAATCAGCGTCTGACCACGCATCAGGGTGGTGACGAAAGGGTGAGAAGTCGCCGCTCAGAGAGCTCAACTGATCGATATGGGCCATCGCAGGTCTGTGGCATGCACGCTGCTCCTTTAGACTACGACGCCCGCATGACTCGATGATCACCTGCCGGAAGGGCCACATGTTCCAGGACGCTCCGATCTATCACCAGCTCGTCGCAGAGCGCGGCGACATACCGGCGCGAGTACGTGACGCGGCCGCGAGCATACGCAGCCAACTCGACGCAGTCATGGCCACAGGCGCCTCTGCCGGCATCTTCGAGCCCCGCACACCTGAGGCTTACCCGGAGGTGCGCTCGATGTCTGCACTTCCTCCTGGATCGCAGCAGCGGTAGCAGACACTGCCCGGCCGCTCACTGCCATGCAGACGTTCGATCTCAGCCGGCCTCACGCCGGTACCACCTGAACGAGGTCTGTGACTCGCCGTCGCCGATGACTCCTGTTTCGCGGCAAGTTGCCCCCGGGCGCGGCAGAACTCGCCGTGCAGCGCGTGCGGTTTGCCAAGCCCCGGTTGGCCCGCCGTACCGAGCACGAACGGCGTTCCACACTGACGCTGGGATGTGCCGCGACCGGGCCTTCGGTGCAGCTGCACACCAAAGGCCCGTCAATGAGGTCCAGGATCGGCTCGGCACCACCCTGTTCGGCCCTGCTTGGTGAGGAGTGGCCTACTCCGGCCCGCGTCCGATCACGGCGGGGTGGACTGCTGGCGGTGAGTGGCCGCGGCTGCGGCAGTCCGTGGACGGCGGGGTTGCGGCCGCTGGGGACGAGCTCGGCGACCAGGCCGCGAACATCGCTCGCCCGCCTGGTGAGCAGGGCGGCCCCGTCGCACAGACGGTGGTGTTCGAGATCAAGACCCTGCCGAGATGCGTGACATCTGCCGCGCCAGGTCGCTGCCGGCCGCCGACAGCGCGCGGTTCACCGAGCGTTATGGCGAACGCTGGTACGTGGCACGACAAAACATCCTCCGTCTAGTACTCCAGTGCGACTTCGCGATCTAGGCCGTATATCGGAAATGAATCGTGCGCATAGGGTGTCAGCATGTCGCTGAGCCACATAACCCTCTCGTCCGGCCGTTCGATCGAGCTCACCGAGCTGCGGATGTCTTCGCCCTACGGGGGGATGCTGGAGGGCTACCCGTGTAAGCCCGTCAACGACATGAAGGTCAGGAGCCTCCAGCGGCAGGCCGAACACTCGTTTCCCTCCACGCCGGTCCATCTCGTTCCACCCTCCCGCGAGTACCCGGACCAGACCGCCGGCGCCTTCGGCCCCGTCGAGATCCTGCCTTCCGTGGCCTGCATCGGCGCCTTCCGCTCGACAGCGATCGCTCCTGAGCTCGACCCGGTGCTGCACCGTTCTGCCCTCACTGTGGTCTGGTTTCAGACTGTCTTGGCTGTCCCGTCGGGTGAGGACGCCGACCCTGAACTTCGCAGCATTCGTTGGGAGGAGCTGGCCCAGGACTACGAGCTCTAGTGACGAGTGCCGGTGACAGCCATTCGTTGATGGCAGCGATGAGGACTGTCGCCTCGTAGCGGACCGCCAGCTTGTCGTAGCGCGTGGCAACCGCGCGATACCTCTTGAGGCGGTTGATCCCGCACTCGACCGCATGACGCTCGCGGTAGTCGACCGGGTCGAAATGCGGTGGCCGACCGCCTAGGGAGCCGAGGTTCTGGCGGTTGCGTGCCTGGTCAGCCTTGTCGGGGATGGGGCATCGGATCCCGCGGCGGCGCAGGTAGGCGCGGTTCCTGCGGGAGGCGTACGCCTTGTCAGCGCGCACTCGATCGGGACGGACGCGCGGCTGGCCCGGCCCGATGCGGGGCACACGGACCTTTGCCGGCACGGGTTCAAACTGCGGCGAGTCCGCACGCTGCCCGGCTGTCACGACGATCGCCATGGGCTTCTGCCCCTGCTCCACGGCCAGGTGCCATCGTGGTGAACCCGCCACGCGAGCGCCAAAGGCCGGTCGAACATCGCCTGCCAGCGGGCCGCGTCCATCCTGTGGCCCGCGGCCATCGCACGATCTTCAGGAGTCCACACAAACCCTGATGATCACGCGTTGGCCGTTCTCATACTCACCCGGGCCCAGCGCAAAATCGCGAGGGCCCACCGGATAGGGGTGGCGCGCTCTCGCTCGAGGCGGCTGATCCACCTGTCAATCCCTTTGCGCGACCGAGCAGGTCCCCCCTAGCGTGCAAGCGCATAGGAGCCGTGCGCCAGGGCAGCGCGCCACACGAATGAGGAGCAACCGCCATGGGAACCATGGTCTCGGTCAGGGGCTGGCTGCAGTGTGACGACGGACAGCTGGCCCAGATCAAGGAGATCGTGGAAGCAGACGATCCGGAGCACACCTACAGCGGGGGCTGGGCCTTCCCCGCTCGGCAGTACAACGCCGTCAGGTGGGCCTTCTACGGGGGCGACATCCGCGCGGTGTCCCTCGACTGGTTCGAGGAGCGGTTGCGTCAGATCGCCCAGCTCCCGGCCTCCTGTCAGGATGACGAGTACGACGAGAGGCCCCGGGGGCTGTTTCTGGTCAGCCACGACGTCGAGGGAATGAGTGAGTGGAGGGTCCACAACGGCGGCCTGGCGATCGGCCTCCCGGATGGGGATTACCACTACCTCGACGCCTAGCTGGATCACGAAGTCGCACTGAAGTACTAGTACTCCAGCTGCAGATCGCGATCTTCATGCCTGGGCGGCTTGCCGCTGATGGTGGATGGCCTGGGATCGAGCCTGGTTGCGGCGTCGCCAATGGGACCAATCGAGCTGGTGGGCCGTGCCGTGGACGGCCCAGCCTTCTCACCGGGCGGGGGCAGAGCAGTCAGCGGTCGAGGTCGATGGTGAAGCGCCGCTTGCCCGTACCGATCGTGTCGGCGTGGACCTGGCCGCGAGCCTGGGCGAAAACCCCAGTGCCGCCGGTGATCCCGTTGTCGAAGGAAGGGGGAGGGATCGTCGGGCGGCCATCGGTGAGGATGCCGAAGACCATCCCCTGTACGGAGAGCTGGCCGCCCGGGAGGTTGTATGTCACGACGCACTCCTCCGCTCCGCGGTTTTCGACCGTGGTGGTGGTGCAGGTGCCGTCGGTTTCGCCGACCTGGTTCTTGTCGTCCTTGTCGAAGAGGAGCGAGCGGAAGACGGTCCGGTCGCCCTGGGCGGGGCTGCCGTCGGGGTTGACGGGGAAGCGCGTCTGCTGCACGAGGTGGCCGATGAGTGTGATGACCCGCTCTCCGCCCTTGGCGTGAGCGGAATCGGTGTCCGCCGCGGCGGACGCGACAGGGGCGCAGGCGAGAAGGGTGACCAGCGCAGTGGCCGTGCCGAGACGGGCTGCTCTGACGGGGTGCATCGTGTGGCTCCTGAGGTTGATGCTCGCGGATGGTCCGGTGACGCATTCATAACCTCGGCTCTGCCGCCGCCCGGAGCGTCTCGGAGCGACTCACCGGAAGATCCGATCAGTCGGACCAACCCAGGACGAGAGACGGCCCGCCCGAGCGCGCACTACGAAGATCACGATCTACAGCTGGAGTACCAGAAGCAGCCAGCGGCCTCCGCCGCGGTGACGTGGACTTCGTGACCGGCAGAATCACAGGACCCGTGGACACCTGCACACGCGTCGGCATTTGGAGCGGACGGGGGCGATAGCGGACGGTCTACGGTTCTGGGCTGTACGGCTCACGGCGTACAGCCCGGATGGAGAACCTGTCGGCCATGGCACGCGGAGCGGGTCGTGCCGTGGTTGGGCGTGGCGTGCCGGGATGAGACCGGCATCCGGCTGTGGCTGGAGTCCGACCGGCCGTGGCGAGCGCGTCTCAGTTGCTACACCCGCGCCCATGGGCGAGTGGCACGCGGTAACACTCTGGAGCAACCTCCCTGACGGCGGACTGAGGGAAGTGGGCGTCCCGGAAGTGCAAGACCTGCAGGTATGGACTGTGGTCCTGGGCTACGTCTCGCTGTACGGCGGCCCCGGGGCAGACCTGCTGCGCACCCGCGTGACCGCGCCGCTCGCCGACGTTGAACTGGGAGACGTCAGTCATCCGTCCGCGGGTGGTCCGCAGCGGCCCTGGGGCCGACAGCCCGCGGACGAGTGCCGCTCGACCGAGGCCGCCCGTCAACGCCGAAGGGTGGAAGTGGAGGGTGGCCGCCACGAGCGACGCACGACACGCCAGTCGGCGGGGCGCACCCCATCACGACGATGACCAGTGTGCGGCCACCGCCGAGGAGGGGCTGCGCGTCAGCCGACAGCGCGCCCGCACAAAGCTATGCGGCGAGTGCGGCAGGCTCGCTGAGGTGCGCGGCCGCTGTCCGCCATGCCGTGGTCACCGCAGCGCGGGCCCGCGCCGTGCCAGCCGCACGGTCACCGGTCAGGACCAGTGACGTACCTACGTGGACGTGCAGGCGCGGGCGACGTACCGGCGCCGTCACCAGGCCGGCGAGCTGCTTGGCCGTGCGACCTGAGGTGATTCGTCGGGCACCGGCTTGGCCTACAGGCACGACGGGAGCACCGGTTCGCTGGGCGAGGCGCGCCAGGCCGGTGCGGAAGATGCCGGGGGTGGCTTCGCCGGCACCCCTGCGGCGGGGCAGTCCGCCTTCGGGGTAGATGAGCAGGCACCGTCCCTGCTCCAGGACCTGCGCGGCCACATCGAGCGCGGCGGCGGCCCGCCGGTCGCCCCGGTGCACGGGGACGTGCCCTTCGCGGCGGAGGGAGCGTCCGAGCACGGGGATCCGCCACAGGCCCGCGGCCGCCATGACGACGGGTTCGATGCCGAGGCCGTGCAGGGCGGCGAGTACGACGGCGGGGTCCGCGAACGAGGTGTGGTTGGCAGCGATGATGCTGCCGGGTGCGATTTCGGTGTCGGGGTCGGTGGTCACCGACAGCCGACCGAAGACGGGCACCAGACAGTCGGCGATACGGCTGAGCACGGCGGTCTCCCGATCTGGACGATGTGGTCTTCATCGTCCGTCGGTGGTCGCCGCATCGCTGTGAGTCCGCGTACTCATCTTGCGGGTCGGCAGGTGCTTAGGAGGAGCTGTGACGGCAGTCTGCCGTCACAGCGGCTTCCCGATGGAGAAGTCACGCTGTGTCGGGGGACGGACAGAACTTCGTGATCAGTCGAACCAGACCACGAGGCGCACGTGTTCCGGACCATGGAGCTCGGCAAGCGCCCGCATCACGTCCCAGACCGGCGCCCAGTGGGTACCCGGCCCGGCGACCGTGCTACGGCTGCGCGTACCGGACCGATCGGTCTCGTCCCAGTCTGCAGCTGCCAACTCGGCCCAGTTGATCCACGTGGTTCCATGTGCGTCCCGTGGCCCGCCCCACGCGTTGAATGCTGCCCGCAGCCTGTCCGAGACGTCGTCCGGCAGGCCACGGTCTTCGGCCAGCGGCTGGAACCCGAAGGAGTTGCGGACGCCGAAGAGGCAGGCGAGTGCGTCATAGGCGTTGCCCGTGTTGAGAAGGGAGAGGTCGATGGCGGCTTGCCAAACCGCGTCCTCGTCGTCCTCACCCCAGATCCGAGCCAGAGGTCTGCACTCGATCATCCCGCTCACGTCCGTTGACATGCATGCAGTCTGCCGAGAACAGACATGGCTCGTCGCCTTGATTTCGATGCAGAACCGAATACTCCAGCTGGAGGCCGTGATCTTCATGGTAGTTGGGCGGTCCGCCGCTGGTAGTGGCAGGCGCGGGCCCGGGCCTGGAGGCGTCGTCACCACTCGGACCGGCGGAGCCTGTCCGGCAGCTTCTTGACCAGGACGTCGGCGCGGAACTTGCCCGCGCGGGTAATGATCTGGTCGTCGCAGGCGACGGCCAGGACACAGCCGATTTGCCGTCCCTCCAGCACACTGCCGATCAGGCGGGCGGCGAGCGCGGGTTTCGTGGCAAAGCCGGCGTTGTCAGGAATCCCGGCCGCACGGCAGCGGGCCGTGTCCTGGGTCCAGGAACGCGGAACGTACAGTTCCCGGTCGATCGCCGCGTGCCCCCTCGGGGTCAAGTAGGTGAGCTGGACGGCCACCTGACCGTTCTCGATGCGACCGGCGCCGGTGTATCGACGCTGCACACCCACCGTGGCAATGCCCTTCTTCAGGTCACCGGGCTCATCGATGACCAGCACCGCGTCGTGGTGGTGCAGCTGCTCGACGATGAAGCCGCGGATGTCGTCACGGACCGCGTCGGCGTCACACGCTCGCGCCCATCAGGGCGATTTTCTCCGCGGTCAGCGGCACGAGGTCCGGCAGCGGACTCGGAGCCGGGGTTGCGCCGCCGCGGCCCCCTGAGGGAAACCCCGAACAGCGGTGCGCCAATTGGCGCAGGGGTGAGGTTCGTGCGCCAGTACGCCGCGACCAGCAACACCCCGTCGGTCCTCCAGCGGCAGGCTCCAGGCCCGGCCCTAACGGACCGGGCCGGCACCCTCACGCCGTAACGAGGTAACCATCTTGACGAACTGCCGGGGGCTCAGCCCGTTGAACAGGGCTCTGCAGGAAGACCCCGACGCCGTGACCGCACCAGCCACGGCGAGATCATTTCAGTTGCTGTCGCCCTCTCCTGAGGCCGATCCTGGGTGCTCGGTCAACGAGGAGGACATGTGGGGCTCGTTCTGTTCCCAGGAGACGGTGACACCAGCAGCCCGGACGTCTCCTGGTCCTACACCGGCTTCGGGGTGTTCAGGCGGTGGCTGGCACAGGCCGACGGGTTCGCACTGGACGAGATGCAGGGCTTCGGCGGACAGCGCCCGTGGAACGACGCTCTCACCACCCTGGCACCGCTCCTCAATCATCCCGATGACGACGGCCCCGTCCTCACGCCGGCCCAGTGCGCCGCGATCCTGCCCCGCCTGCAGGAGATCACCGACCCGCCTCAAGGCGGAAGCACCGACCCACTTCTCCAACGGCACATGGACAACGCCCG
The DNA here is from genome assembly GCF_007827595.1 of Streptomyces sp. BK340. Taxonomy (GTDB): domain Bacteria; phylum Actinomycetota; class Actinomycetes; order Streptomycetales; family Streptomycetaceae; genus Streptomyces. Next base: position 65,582 of record NZ_VISR01000036.1, on the reverse strand, counting down.
CCAGTTGGTGGTCGTCCTGCAGCTCTGTATCGAGAGAGACGTCGACCTCCTCTTCGGCTGACACCGGCGGGCGCTACCGGCTCAGTGCGACCAGCAGTTACCGGACCACACTCAGGTAGCGATGTGCTCCTGGCATTCGGGTGGCCAGCAGCTGGAATTCAGCTGGAGTACACGCCGTTTCAAGATCGCGCCGCCAGAGTCCCGCCTCGTGCCTACCTCACACCCGCGTGCCCGCGTCGCCTCTGTATACGCCGCGGCTTTCACGTTTTCAGGACTGCTCGTCACGGGCATGGTTGCCGCTCAGCCTGCGGCTGCCGCGGACCCGGCCGGCTACCAGAACGTTCGGATCAACGAAGTCACCTCGTCGAACAACGACACGGTGGAGTTGTACAACACCGGCTCGACCGCGGTGAGCATCAGTGGTTGGAAGATGTCCGACGACAGCTTCTCGCCGCAGTCGTTCAGCCCGTCCTCCGGCACGATCCCGGCCGGCGGCTTCGTCACCTTCAACTCGCCCAAGGGGCTTGGTGATTCGGACAAGCTGGTGATCTACACGTCCGGCGGTACGGTGGTCGACCGCGTCGAGTGGGCCACCAACGGGGCGAAGCCGGCGATGGCGCGTTGCGGCGGTGACGGCACCGGAGGGTGGGTGACCGCGACCGCGGCGTCCACGTTCGGCGCATCGAACGCCTCGGGCTGCCCGTCGTCGATCCCGGCGGCGAGCTGGGTGCGGATCAACGAGGTCACCTCGGACGGCGCGGACACCGTCGAGCTGTACAACGGCGGAACGGGCGCGGTCAGCATCGGGTCCTGGAAGTATGTCGACAATGACACCAGCCACTCCCCGGTATCGGTCTCGTCCTCCTCGCCGAGCGCGACCAGCATTCCCGCGGGCGGCTACGTCGCGTTCAACTCCACCATCGGTCTGGGTGACAACGACTCGGTCTTTCTCCTCGACAGCAACGGCAACACGATCGACTCGATGACGTGGGCCACCGGTGGCGCCAAGCCGTCGGACGAGCGTTGTGGCAACGGCGCCGGCTGGTTCCAGACCTCCACGACGGCGACGCTCGGCAGCGCGAATTCCTGCGCAGGCGGGGGTGGCGGTGGCGGCGGTGGCGGTCAGACCGGCCAGTTGCTGGGCGGCGGTGGCTCGCTCACCAGTGGCTGCACGCCCGAGGCGCCCTCCGGTACGGGTTCCACCCCGGCGGGCACGCTGGCGTGGCCGGGCGGGCTGGACGTCACGATCGCGGACAACGTCTGCGCGTTCACCACGTCCACCGGTCCTGAAGGCCGGGACCTGAGTGGTCTGGCGTTCGAGCCGGCGAACCCGTCGGTACTGTGGGCCGCCAAGAACAAGGACTGGCTGTTCAAGCTGGTCAAGAGCAACGGCAAGTGGATCCCGGACGCGTCGTGGAGCGCGACCGGCAAGCAGATCCGCTTCGCGGGCGGCTCCGGCGAGCCCGACTCCGAGGGGCTGACGATCGGCGCCAACGGCCACATCTACGTGACCTCCGAGCGTGACAACACCAACAACACGGTCCCCAAGGACACGATCATGGAGTTCGACCCGGCGGCGACCGGGTCGACGCTGACGCCGATCCACCAGTGGGACATGACCTCGCAGTTCCCGCAGCTCAACACCGGCAGCAAGGACGACGCCAACCTGGGCTTCGAGGGTGTCGGCTACGTACCGGACAGCTGGCTGACCGCGAACGGCTGGGTCGACCCGCTCACCGGCGCCGCCTACAACCCGGCGAACTACCCGCTGCACGGGGCGGGCCTGTTCTTCGCCGGCCTGGAGTGGGACGGCACGCTGCACGTCTACGGCCTGAACTCCGACGGCACGTTCACCACGTTCGGCACGATTGCGACCGGCAAGGCCTCCGTGATGGACGTGACGTTCGACGCCGGAACCCAGCGCATCATCGCGACCTGCGACAACACCTGCGGCGAGACGCACACTCTCATGAAGGTCAACGCCAGCGGTGCGATCGTTCCGGACGTGACCTACACGAACCCGGCCGTCATGCCGACCGACAACCTGGAGGGCTTCGCGATCGCACCGACGTCGATCTGCGTCAACGGCTTCCGCGAAGCGGTCTGGAGCGACGACGGCATCTACGGCTTCGGCTCCGGAAGTTCCTCCCACGGACACGCCATCTACAGCGGCACCTTCCCCTGCTGATCCAGCCGACCACGGGAGACGGCTCACACACGGGGCCAACTCCAAGGTGAGGCACCCACGTAGTACGCACCGATGAAGCTCCTGTCAGACGGGGTGGCGGCCAAGACCACCCGCTGACTGCCAGGAGCTTCATCGTGCCTGTTCCCCGAACCGCGTGTGGCCCACCCTGGTCGGCCCTGCGTCTGCTCTCACAACCGTGCGGCGCGACGGAACCCGGCAGCGGTCAAACCACGCCGCGAGCGCGATCAGGTGGCCCGGACACGTGGTTGTGCACTGCGGGTGAGGGTGGGTTTGTTGCCACTGTTCGTGGTGTTGCCAGGGTGCCCCACTCAGAGCGGCAGGTCCGTGTTCCTATGTTTCGATCTGATTCGAGACGGGCTGGTGTGGATGTCTGTGCCGATTGCGGTACAGATCTGGCGTTTGGTCACCATGGACGCTGCCAGGCCTCTACCGTCTGCTCATGCACTGGCTTGGGGTGACGCTGTGGGGCGCGTTCGGCGGGTGCGCCATGGAAGCACTGGATTACGTCACTTCCGTACGCCGCTACCGCCGGTTGCCCTGGTACAGGGTGAAACCCACTGACCCGGGCCCGTTGGCCTATGGGATTGCATCTGTGCTGCGGATCGCCTTGGGGGCCGGGGTGGCCTGCGCCGTGGCAACTGCCCCGCAGAGTCCGGTAGCTGCCTGGTACGCCATGGGCCTGGGCGCCGCCGCCCCAGTGGTCCTGGAGAAACTCACCCTGATCATTCCCCTCGTGCTACGCACTGCGGTCAACGATTCTCCGGCACCGACATGGAGCGAGGGCGGGCAGACCATGACCGTGACGCATCCGGTCGAACCGGTCCTCGATCCGCAGTCGCCCGAGCAGGGAAGGAGTTGAGCTCGGTGCGTGCCGACACTTTGGCCGGACAGATCATTGCGGTGGTCTCCCGCCGTACACAGGCATTCGGCTGGCCCGACCACGAGGAAGCCGCCGCCCCGTCTTCGCAAGGGGGCACCCACTCTGCCCGCAGAGCGCCACAAGAGGGCGCGACCGCCCCGGAAGCCGCACGGGCTGCGGAACCACGGCAAGCCGACCACAGCGATTCAGTGAGCTCCCGTTCCACGCCGGTGACCGAAGCACCCCCCGCGTCCGCTCCGTTCACCGAAGATGCCCGGCACACCCTGGTGGAGCCGGACAGCGGCCCACTGTTGCCGGAGCACTGCGGGAGAGCCCTATTCAGGCTGTGGTTGCGCGCGACCTTCCTGTCAGTGTTGCTGTTCGTGGTGCTTGTCATCCTGTCCGCAGTCGTGGGCCTTGGCGGCTCCGCGGGGGTATGGGGTGTTCTGGACGTTGCTGCGGTGGCCGCGTTCCTCTGGGTGTTCCTTCGAGGCGAGTACACCGAACCGCTCGGCGAATGGTCCGTCCTGCTTGCCGACAGTGCACCGCTCGCCGACAACGCATACAGCCACATCTTCGGCGCGCTGAAGACACGCAGGGTACCTGCCTCCATCGAAGCCGCCCGGGTGCTCGACGGACCCGGCTCCGTCATCAACCGCATCGTCCTCGTCGATGGCGACCACACGGTGTACATCACGGTCTTCCCGTACGGCAGCAGTCTCTACCTCGGCTGGAGCATGCAGCGGACCTACCGCGGAAAGAGGACGCTGTCCCACCTCATCACCCACGCCATGCGCGGTACGGGGCGTGGTGGGCTCGACCACGCCCGAGCGACGCGCGCGGAACGGCACCGTGCGCTACGACACACCGCTCAGGCCGCCTGCCGTGAAGGCATGGACGCCCTCGCCACCGGAAGGCACGTCCCCATGGAATACCGCTTCCCGCAGGACTTGCCTTCCCGGCTGGGGCTTTGATTGCGTCTGCGCCCTGATCGATCAACTCGTGCTACTCGCTCCCCAGGTCGGCCAGATCATCGAGCGCTCCGCCACCGATGGGCGACGCGGCCGGCACGGTCCATTCCCGCGCCGCTCGGCTGCCCGTGGGCTCGTCCCCGCCCGTGCAGCTGTCCTGGCCGACGTCGGCGCGTGCCTCGCCCCCGGCAGGTGGGCGTGGGCCTGAGGCGCCCGCTCGGTAGCAGCCGTTGTTTTCCTCTGGAACGAGCCGAGCTTGTCCGGCACGTCTTCTCAGGATCTCTGGTGTGGCACATCAGGTTCGCCGCCGAGAGTTCCAGGGCTGGATGCCCACCCCTTCCCCAGCGGCGTGCCTTCCGATCGGACGCTCGGCCGCCACGCAGGCATCCGGCCACAGCGCGAGACCACCGCGATCCTCTGTCCCGACCCTTGCCGGGGCTATCGAAACTCGATAGATTCCCATCGCAACTCGATGGGAGGGTGGGTCATGGGAAAGCTGGCGGTGGGTGCGCTGCGTGCCGTGCTCGTGGTGGTGCTCGCCGGCACGGTGTTCGTGCAGGCAGGGATGGTGTGGGCATTGGTCAGCGGGAGCGACCCGGAGGACGGGTCGCTCCCGCTGACCCCGCTGCGCGTGATCACGATCCTGGGCATGGTGTCGGCCCAGGTCGCCCTGGTCTGCGTCTGGCGGCTGGTGACGATGGTGCGACGCGGAACCGTGTTCTCCCACGCCGCTTTCCGGTACGTGGACGGCGTGATCGGCGCGATCGTGGCGGCCGCTCTCGTGTGGTTCGCGGTCACGGCCCTCAACGCGCCGGGCCAGCGGGACGACCCGGGCGTCACCCTCATCATGGGCGGGGTCGGCGTGGCCATCCTGGGGGTCGCGCTCATCGTTCTCGTGCTGCGGATGCTGCTCGCCCAGGCCGTCGCGCGTGACGTCGAAGCGGCTCAGATGCAGGCCGAGTTGGACGAGGTGATCTGATGCCGATCGCCGTCGACATCGACGTGATGCTCGCCAGGCGGAAGATGTCCGTGGGCGAGCTCGCGGACCGCGTGGGGATCACGCCCGCCAACCTCGCGGTACTCAAGAACGGCCGCGCGAAGGCCGTGCGCTTCGCGACGCTCGCCGCACTCTGCGAGGTGCTCGAGTGCCAGCCGGGCGACCTGCTGCGCTGGGAGGCCGAGGACGCAGCGGGCGGATGACGTGCCCTAGGTTGATCTTGTACTCGACGGTGAGGATCTCGCAGTCCGCGGGAAACAGGGGTGAGCGCCGCATAGCCGCCGGCACTGTCACCGACCGCGCTGGTGACGCGGGTGCTGGGTCACCTCGCCACCGGCCGGGAACACGACGTGTACGCCGCAGCGGGGTTTGTCCAGCGACCCCTGGTCTTGTGACAGCTGCAGGTCGTTCGAGAGAGAGGCGACATCAAGTGAATTCCGCCCGCATGGATATGGGTGACGAGGCCGGTGAAGTCCGCCGTTTCTGGGGCGGGCTCGGTCTTCCCGGGCTGATCGATGTCCATACCCACTTCATGCCTGAGCGTGTCCTGCACAAGGTCTGGAGCTACTTCGACGCCAACGGGCCACTGATCGGTGGGCTGAAGTGGCCGATCACCTACCGGAAACAGGAGGCGGAGCGGACGGCGCTGCTGCGAGAGTTCGGCGTGAAGGCCTTCACCGCGATGCTCTACCCCCACAAGCCCGGCATGGCCCGATGGCTGAACGGATGGGCGGCCGACTTCGCCCGCCGCACCCCCGACTGCCTGCACACCGCCACCCTCTACCCGGAGCCGGACGTCGATGCGTACGTCCGCGAGGCTGTCGAAGCAGGGGCACGCGTGTTCAAGGCTCATGTCCAGGTGGGAGCTTACGACCCGGCCGACGAACGCCTCCAGCAGGCATGGGGGCTGCTGGCCGAGGCCCGGATTCCTGTGGTGATGCACTGCGGCTCCGGCCCTGCGCCCGGCAAGCACACCGGCCCCGAGCCCATCGCGCGCGTGCTGGCCCGCCACCCGAAACTGCGGTTGATCGTCGCGCACATGGGCATGCCCGAGTACGAGGAGTTCCTCGACCTCGCCGAATGCTACGACCAGGTGCGCCTCGACACGACGATGACATTCACCGACTTCACCGAACGAATCATGCCGTTCCCGTACCGGGCCCTGCCACGCATCGCCGCGCTCGGCGACCGCATCATGCTCGGCTCCGACTTCCCCAACACCCCCTACCCGTATCTGCACCAGCTCCACGCCCTGGAACGGCTGGGGCTCGGGCGGGAGTGGCTGCGGGCTGTTTGCCACGACAACGCGGCCAAATTGTTCGGCCTTTGAGGTGCTCCCGGGCCCAAAGCCCAGGGATTCCGGCCTGGGTCGGCTGACCCTTTCGGGGGCATCCTGCTTCACCGCGCTGTGCCGGGACTTGCGTCCTGGTCTCACCGGTGCCCCACGAGGCATCCAGCGTCTCCACCCGCCCGGCGGCGACGATTCGGCGTCCTTCAAAGAGGACGGACGTTGCGGGCCGCGTTGTGGTCGCGGTCATGTACGGTGCCGCACGCACCGCACGTCCACTCGCGGATGTGAAGGGGTTCAGCCTGCCGACTCCACAGTCAAGTCACCGTTCGTCGTCGACAGGTCCAAGCGGTACTTGCCCGAGGGGTCGTTCTTGAACGCCACCTTCTTGTCGCCGTGGGCGTCGCTCGCCGAGATCTGGTACTTGGCGGGCGGAGCCGTGACCGTGAGGCTGCCGTTGGTTGTGCGGGCCCTGATGTTCTGCGGGGTGGCCGTGTGGATCGTCACCTCGCCGTTCGACGTCTGCGTGTCGATGTCACCGCCCTTGACGTCTGTGACGTCGATGTCACCGTTGGACGTGCGTAGCTTCACCGGGCCCGTGGCGTTGTTCACCGCGATCTCGCCGCTGCTGGTGTGCACGTCGACCATGCCGACTGCGCTCAGGGTGAGGCTACCGTTGGAGGCGGATCCCGTCACCGGAAGACCGGCGGGCACCTTGACGACGTAGTTGACGCCGCAGTTCTTGCCACAGCCGGAGAGGACCAGGACGCCGTTGTCGACGCTGAACGACGTCCCACTCGGCTTGTCACCGCGGTAGTTGACCTTACGGTGTACGGAGATCGTTGAGATGTCCGCCGAAGCGTCCACCTTCACCCCGCCGTTCCCGCTGTCCAAACGGATCGAGGTGATCTTCTGGGGTACCTTGGCGTCGTCCTCGAAGGTCTTCTGGTCGAGGGCCGAGCACGCGGAGAGCCCGCCGACGGTGAGGGCAGCCAGCGCCGTTGCTGCAAGAACGTACCTCTGTGGGCGTCGCATGAAGTTCCCCCGTGGAGCGAGTTGAATCGGTGATCAGTCACCGCGACCCTACGCAGCCACAGTCCCGCCCACGATGGGGAAAACCCCCCAATGCCAGGACCGGGGCGACGCTCATGGCGGCCACGGCTGCCGGCATGCCGGCTTCGGCAGTGGGTTCTCGGATCGGATGACGTCACGGATCGGCGAGCGCTCGGCTCGGGGGTGGCACCGCGCTTCTTGTCCCGTTGCCCGTGTGCGAAGTCGAGGCAGGTGGGCGGTTCCTTCCTCGAGGGACTGCCGGGTGGGTGATCGGTTGTGATCCGCCGCTGAGTGGGAGGTGAGTTGAGCGATGGGGCTGTAACGTCGGTCTGGTGCTGGCTACGGTTCTCGGGTTGATCGGTGGCATTGCGGCCGCAATTATCGGTGCATGGGCGGCGCTTCGTGCGCGGCGCCTGCCGAAGTCGCAGGTCGAACTCGTCGATGTGGCCATTGCGCCGCCGTCGGGTTCGGTCTCGGATTCGTCTTTGGGGCCGCGGGACATGTCTCCCGTGCTGGATGTGAAGGTTCGCAACACGGGGGGCCAGTCGGCCGTGCTCAAGCGTCTCGTGGTGCGGGTCGACCGTGCCGTGCGGTGCGGGAGCATGTTCGCCAGCATGCGGTTGACTCCTTACCGCGCCCTGTGGGTCGGTGCGGTCCTGCCGGTGTCCGCCACGTACGACGCCGCGATCCCGCCTCCGGAGGACGCCGACGGTTTTCGGGCCGTCATCGGCCTCTCCCAGGTGGTGGCACAGGGAGAGGCGGACCGGTTCGAGATCCGGCTCGGCATGGACCCCACGTTCGACACGTACGTGTACGGACTGGACCTGGAGTTCGTCTACGACGGAAACGATCGCTCGATGACCTCGCCGAGCGTGGCCGTCGCGTTCCCGCAGCGTGGATTCGTGTATTCGGCTGACGAGATCCGGGCCGTGATCAGGGGCTTCCTGGAAGACACGGCGAAGGTCCGCGATGCGATCGACACAGAGATGACGGCGCGCGGGCTGCCGGTGCCCGACTGGGAATCCGCACCGCCCCGGCGCCGCTCCGACTTGCCTGACGGCCTGGTGTCGGTGGACGGGAACAGCGACCTGTTCTCCTCCGGCGGCGGAGGCGTCTACGAGGTCACGGAGGCGTTCTGGGACCCGCAACGTGCGATCGCTGACCATCTGCAGAGCTTCCAGCGAATGTACAGAGAAGCCGTCGAGATCACCTCGGGCGCGGCACTCGCGGACGACGTCCTGACGGCGTCACTCCCCTCGGCCGAGGCTGTCTTGGCTCAACTTCCCGCTCTGTATGCGGAATTCGGGCTCTCGGCGACCGCCGAGGCCGAGCCTTCGGGCGAACCGGCGGGCAGGAAGCAGCCGGCCGGACTGATGGCGGAGATCCTCGATCACAACGGCTCATCCACAACGCGGGAATCGGCAATTGAAGAACTGCGGAGCCGTATCCGTGCCCGTGACGAGGGAACCTTCTGGTTTCTCGGCCGGCTGGCGGCAGGGGAGGACGGCCTGGACTCCTGGCTCGCCCGGATCGGCCTCGGCACGATGCCGAACGCCACCTCGGCGGCCGAACTACTGGACGAGTTCCTCCAGCTGCGGGGTCCGGACGATCGGGAATCCCTCAACGCCCGGCGCCAGATTGCCAGACGCCGAGGTGACGGCGACGCTGCGGGAGCTGCGGCTGCGCTCGGCGCGCTCCTGGACGACGCGTCACGGGCGCTGGGGCCACAGGACCCCGACACGTGTGCCATGCGCGTCGAACTCTTCTATTTCCTACGAGAGTCGGGCGACATGGCGGCCGCCGCCACGGTAGCTGCCGACATCGTCGCCGACCAGCGCCGGACGCTGGGACCGGATCACCGGAACACCATCCTCTACCGGCATACCCTCGGATTCTGCCTGGGCGAGGCGGGGGATTGCCCGCGCGCCGTCGAAGTGTTCACCGCACTTCTCGTAGACGCCCTGCGGGTACTGGGCCCCGATGATCCCGACACCCTCAACGTCCGTCACGAGCTGGCCAGATGGCAAGGAAAAGCAGGGAACGCCGCGGATGCCGCCGCCGCGTTCGCCGAAATCGTCCCGGATCGCATCCGCATCCAGGGACCCGACCACCCGCATACCCTCATGTCGCGGCACAACCTGGCGCTATGGACGGGCGAGGCCGGGGACGCCGCCGGCGCCGCCGCCGCGTTCGCGGAACTGGTACCCGACCGGCGCCGAGTGCTGGGGCCGGAACACCCCGACACGGTCAAGAGTGAGCACGCCCTGGCCCACTGGCGAGAGCAGGCTGGTCCGCACGGCCGTACGGTCCGATGAGGGCCGACGTTGCACCGTCGGTCGGGAAGGCGTGTCCGTGCTGAGCGTGGTGAATGCCGATGGGACGACCGAGGCCGGCTCCCTGATCGAGGACAGCCTCCGCCCTTGATCACCGACGGACACGGCACCCCGCTCGCGGTCCTGCCGACCGGCGGCACTCGCAACGACGTCACCCAGGTGCTGTCCTTGCTCGACGCGATCCCGCCGGTCCGCGGCCGGGTCGGCCGTCCCCGCCGTAAGCCCGGCTCACTGTTCGCCGACCGTGACTACGACCTCTACCGCGACCAAGTCCGCGCTCGCGGCATTGTGCCGGCGATCGCCCACCGTGGCGCCCGGCGCGGCACCGGACTGGGCGCCTACCGGTGGGTCGTGGAGAGGAGCTTTGCCTTTCCGGCAGTACAGGGACACGCCCGCTGACGTCCACGCGCACGCACCAGACCTGACGTGGTCCTGGCCGACAAGGCCTATTCGGCCCGTGCGATCCGGGAACACATGTGCAAGCGCGGCATCCGGGCGGTGATCCCCGTTTCAGCCGACCAGCGCGGTCATCGACTGCGTCGCGGGAGCCGGAAGGCCACCGGCCTTCGATCTCGAGGCCTACAAGCAGCGCAACACCGTCGATCGATGCGCCAATCGCCTCAAACAATCGCGAGGAATCGCGACCCGCTACGAGAAGACCGCCACCATCTACCTGGCCGGACTCCACATCGCAGGGATCTTCCTCTGGTCAGCCAGCTCATCCAAACGAGACCGCCTAGGTGCCGAGGATGCGGCGAACGGTGTCGGCCGGGTCCCTCCCAGCACGTAGGCGACGTGCGCTCGATGTCCTGCCGCACGCCGTCGCGCCACTTGAAGTGACGCACCGCGTAGTCGTTGTCAGGGGCGCGCACGACGAGCCTGGACGCACTTCAGCTCCCGGCGCTCTGACGAGCCGCCCCCATGCGCCGTTGCCGTCGCCGTCGCGGCGGGGAGATCGTGGGCGGCATCCGTCGAATCCAGGGGACAACGGACAGGAGCGCCTGACCATGGCCATCATCGTCACCTTCGACCTCGAGAACACGCCTGCCGCCCAGGAGTTGTACGACACCTGCATCGATCGCGTCACCGAAGGCCAGGGCTTCACCTCGCCGGCAAACCTGCCCGTACCAGGACTACTCGCCCATGTCGCGGGACCCGTGGGCAGCTGTTGGCGGGTCACCGACGTGTGGGAGTCTCCCGAGTCGTTCGAGGCATTCGCCAAGATCCTCGGCCCTGTCATGGCCGACCTGGGCTACGGACATCTCCAGCCGGACGTCTCGCCCGCCCATAACGTCGTCCTCCGCTGAGCCGAACGGCCGGAGGAGGGGCGGTCCGCACGCCTCTCCCCGGCCCGTGCGTCCGGAGCCCCTCGGCTCGGGTGAGGCGGTGGCCGGCGCCCGTGCCCGGCGGGGAGCCCCAACCACTGCAGCATCGAGTTCGCTGTCCGCTCCCGCGGCCACTCTGACCACCCCGAGCGAAGACGGAGACGAGCCCGGCAGCCGGCACCCGGTATCCCTCGTGCTCCCGCCGGTGTTCTCCGGCCGCTCCGCCGGGGAACAGCGCACGATGAGCCTTGAGTCAGCAGTAGCCGACCTCGGGCCCGCGCCAGTCGGCTCCTCCGTACCAGTGCAGCGTCCCGCACGCGAAGGGCGCACAGTTGTTCACCGTCGCGACGGCCTCCCAGTCGTCAGGGTTCGCACTGTCGATTGGCACCCCCGGGGAGTTGACGTCCTTGACGCTGGTGGGGACGTCGTTGGTCCACTGGTTCGGCCCGGACGAGTCCGGGCTGAAGACCCCTACTGACACCTTCACGTTCGTCCCGGGGTGCCTGCTCGGGAAGTCTCCCGCCCACTGCCAGTGCGCCCAGACGTAGCCGTTGCAGGTGTTGTAGACCTGTTCCACCTGCCCGGCATACTCCCCGTGGTACTTGAAATTGCCGGGCTGGCCAATGTTGATGCAGCCGCATCTCGCGATGCGCGGGCTCACGGCGGCAGCTGATCCCGCACAGCTCAGACCAAGAACGCCTGCGACTGCGGTGGTTGCTGCGAGAGCACGACGAAAACGCACGAAGTCATCCCCCTAGATCTATTGACCTGAACCGTTGTTGACGCGGCTGATGGGGGCCGGCCGCCGAGTGCGGTGTCCATGTGGGCCGCTCACTCTTGTCGAACGTCGTCATCCACACCGGAGCCCTCCCCACCCTCAGGCAAGATCAACATGTCACTCGCAGATGCCTGGCCAGCCCTGGCCCGCGGGACCAAAAGTCCGGCGTCCAGATGAGCCTCTATGCGTGCGATGGTCCCGGCGTTGTTCTCGAACAGGTGCGCCTGCATGCCAGCCGCCTGAGCGGCCTCAACATTGACGGCGACATCGTCGATGAAGAGACAGCTCTCCGGCCGCACGTCCAAGCTGGCGCAAGCAGCCTCGAAGGCACGCAGGTCAGGCTTGCCGATGCCGATCTCGTGCGAGTAGACGATCTGCTCGACCAGTTCGTCGAAGTGGTACAGCGCCGTCTCACGCTCCCGGGCACCAACGAAGCTGTTGCTCAGGATGCCCAGCCTGCAGCTTCCCCGCAGCCCTCGCACGTAGTCGATGAGATCCTCGTTCGGCGTCCCCAGGTATTCCGTCCAGAGATCAGCCATGAAGTCCTCGACCTGGTGCGCGTCGAGACCCAAGCGTGCTGCCACTGCCCAGCGCACATCTCCTTCGCTGACCCTCCCGATGCTTCCAGCACGCCACACGTCGCGCATCCGCTCATTCACAGTGCCCCGAGGCAGCTCCAGCCGCTTTTCCCACCGTTGCCCCCATCCCGTTTTCGGCGTGATCTCCAGCACGCCGCCGATATCGAGAATGACGCAGGTCCCGTTCACGCGAACTCCCCCTCCTTGTCACGCAGGCCGGTGAGCACACACCGCCCGATCATGTGATCCACCCAGACACTGTCGTCCTTCCCTCTGGGGCAAGGTCAAGCGATCTTGGGACCTTGTGACAGCCCTTTCCCGAGCCACCGGAGCGACTGTGCGGCTTCAGCAGGCGCCGTCAAGGCTCCTGACGATCCATGGCGCCCCTCGGTCGCATGCTGACGTGAGAACTCGTCAACAGGCGCTGTCGTAAATAGTGATTGAAGCAACGCGGCCCATGTTCAGGAACAGATACTGAGGTTTTGTCAAAGAAATGATCTCGTTTAGGTGACTCGGCCCAGGATCCCGCGAGCCGCGATGAGTTTTGTCGCGTCCGGCGGTCGTACTGTCGGACCTGTTACCGAGGAGGGCTTCTGATGCGCAGCGTGACCTATTCGATGGGAGTCTCGCTCGACGGCTACATCGTCGGGCCGGACGGAGACTTCGACTGGACGGCGCCCAACGAGGAGGTGTTTCGATTCTGGATCGACGAGATCCGAGAGGTCGGCGTCCACCTGTTGGGGCGACGGCTGTACGAGACGATGCTGTACTGGGAGACCGCCGACCAGGATCCATCACTCGACGACTCCATGCTCGAGTGGGCCGCGCTCTGGAAGCCGCTGCCAAAGGTGGTGTTCTCGACCACGCTGTCGGCGGTGCAGGGCCATGCCCGCCTGGCTTCCGGCGGCCTGGCGGAGGAGATCGAGCGGTTGCGGGCCGAGCCGGGGGAGGGCGACATCGCGATCGGCGGCGCGACTCTCGCCGCCGAGGCGGCCGCATTGGGTCTGATCGACGAGTACCGGGCCATGGTCTACCCGGTGCTGGTTGGTGGTGGCATTCCGTTCTTCCCCCAGCACGAGCGCCGGGTGGATCTCGAACTCGTTGAGACCCGCACCTTCAGCTCAAGCGTCGTTTACCTCCGCTACCGCGTGGCGCGCTAGCCGGTTCGTTCGCCGAGCCCCGAGAAGAACGGGTCAGCCAGTGAGGTTTCTCAGAGGCGGAGTTCAACGTCTCTGCGGGATCAGGCGTGGACCACCTCGAGTTTCCGCGGCCTTCGCTGGTGGGGAGTCACATCGGGGCCGGCAGGTCCATGAGCGCGAGTTTTGGCCGGGTCGACCACAGCGGTGATCTCGGTGCTGTGGCCGTCGGCGACAGCGAAGGCCAGGAGGGAAAGCGGGGTGCCCTCCTCGCTCCAGGAGACGACGTCGGAGCAGCCGTTGACGGTCGCCGCACGTCCTCGTGCCGCGCTGCCGGCCACTCGCGCGCGGGTGGCGACTTCGGTGCTCCGAGCGTGACAAAGTGCCGATCGAGGTGTGGACGGTGAACTTCACTTCGGGCTGGAGAACCTGCAGCGGCTGCTCGAACCGGCCGTCGCGGGCTGCGGCCAGGAAGGCTTGCACCACCTCGCGTTGTCGTCCGGCGCTTGCCGGCTGCCGACCTAGGCCCGCGACCAGCAGTCCTGCCCAGTCTCGCTTCGAAATAGACATCAACTCACCTCCCCGCAGGTTGTCGAACGTCACCGACACCACCCACGAGGCGGGTGACGGTAGGACCACCCCCGTCCGGTGTCCAGGCCCAGCGACGAGGAGCGCCGAGAGCGGGACGATTCATTTCGTCGGCAGTGAACCAACTCGGAACCCAGCACACGGACAACCCAGGGGGACACCCATGCACGAAACCATCGCCAGGCGCCTGACGGGCCTCGCCGGCATCGCCGCCGCGACCGGCTTCATCGTCGAAGTACCCCTGTATTTCATCTACTCTGGCCCGCCGCCGGACTCGAACGTCCTGGCCAGGCTGCTGATCGCAATGGTTGCGCTGGCGTTCCTGATCGTGTTCGTGACGGCCTTCCGCGAACTGGTCAAGCGCGTGAACCCCACCTACGAATGGGTCGGCACGATGGCCTTTGCCAGCGGACTGGTCTACGCGACGATCACCCTAGTCTCCAGCGGGCTGGAAGCCGGCGCGGTCATCGCCGCCGACCACCCGATCGACCCGACCATTACGGTCAGCGGCACTTACATCCTCTATGGGGCGATCGGCCGCCTCATGCTCGCGGTCTTCCTGATCGCGGTGGGCTATGGCATCTGTCGTACGAACCTGTTGCCGCGCTGGACCGGCCGCTCGGCTTACGTCCTGGCCGGGGCCAACCTGATCTTCGTGCCGTCCCTGTTCTTCGGTAACAACCCCGCACACTTCTACGCGGCGAACGGCTGGGGCACCACCGCCCTGATGGGCGCGATCCTCAGCTACTGGCTGCTCGCGCTGGGTGTCTCCACCTACCGCAGCGCCGCACGACGTGCACTCGCCGGCTCGCCGGCCCTGCAGCACTGACACCGACTGCGCAGGAGATGGCCGCCGTGCCCGACCTCCAGGCCGGGCACGGCAGACTGCCCGGTCGCACTCACCTCGGAGACGTGACCTCAGACTGAATCCAGACGAAGGCCGCAGAACGACCTCTGAGAAGCCGTGGACGCCTATCGCAAACTTGAGGCGTGCACCCGGAAGCGCACTGGCGGAGAGGGCAGGGTCCGAACCTGCGTGGGCCTCGTGGGGCCCGAGCGTGAGGCATGCTCGCCGGTCCCCGATCAACCACTCCGGGCATGCGCTGCTTCACCCCGTTTCAAGGGCTTCCACGGACTGCCACCAGGTACGACAAGACCGCCACCTCGTACGAAGCGGCGGTCAGCCTCGCGTCGTTCCTGCTCTGGGCAGGATCTGCTTGAAGACGGACCCTGGTCCCGGGAGCGGGTCCCGGGTTCCTACTGGACGTCGACGAAGTCGCTGGCCGACGTCGCGGCGTCGGTGGCCGTGGTACCCGCGTAGGAGAAGCGGTAGTACCCGTCGCTCGTCGCGGTCGTGGTGGCCTTCACCGCGCCGCCGGAGCCGCTGGTGACGGTCTTGAGGGTCGTGTACGTGCTGGTGCCCGCCTTGCGGTACTGGAGCTTCACCGACACGTTGCTCAGGCCCGCGTACGCATGGGTCTCCCAGTTGGCGCGGGTGAGCGTGCCCTTGACCGTGATGGTCCGGCCATGGACCACCGGCTCGGGCGTGGCATCCGCGGTCAGCGTGGTGTTGCGCTTGATATGCACGGAGCCGGCGTATCCGTCGCTGACGGAACCGCTCGGGAGGCCGTACGCGATGGCGTACGCGTGCCAGGTGCCCGCGTAGGAGTTCGTGGTCATGTCGACCTTCGGATCCACGGTGAAGTGGACCGTGCACGTCGACGTCTGGGCATCGGCCGCCACGCATGAGCCCGATCCCTGCTCGGCGGGAAACAGAGCGCCGTCCCTGCCCTGGTCATCGAAGGAGGTGCCGTGCCACAGGGCGACCCAGCCGCCGGTGACGCCGTCCGGGTCGGCTGCGGTCACCGTGGCGGTGAACGACTTCTTGGCGGAGGTGCCGAGGACGATGTCCTTGCCGCCGTTGACGACGACCTTCGTGATCGTCGTGTCGTCGTCACTCGTCATAGGCCCCGCGTGCGCATGCGCGGCGGCGGGAAACACCAGAGCCGAAGAGAGAACCAGGGCGCCGGACAAAGCGGCGACCGAAGCGCGTATGCGCATATGCATCCCCCGCGGTGAGAAGAAAGGCCCCCGCGGGACGTTTCCCGACAAGAGCCCAAGGTCGCACGCATCGTACAGATTCTTTCGAGCCACCACGAGATGCGGGGATCCCTCGATCCCTTCCCGGAGACTCGCGCGCGTTCCCAACACCGCGACCGCCTCTGCCAATATCTAGGGGTGAAGGGTTCCTGTACAGCTCAGAGGCATGATCAGCGGTGCAGGCAGGTAGGGCACGTAGCCGGGTAGGGTTCGGCCGAACCGTACCCGGGACTCCCGTTCGACGGTGACGGCCCTGTGGAAGTGTCGGTGCCGCGGGTGGCCGATGGGCGGCGTCGTGGGTGGGCAGGCCGACGCCCATGAGGAGCAGCACGGTCAGGGGCCTGGCGGCGAGCAGCCAGGTGAAGGCGCGGGAGGCGCGCAGGCCGTAGCCGGACAGCAGCCAGTAGCCCCACAGCAGGCGGCGTTCGCCCTGCGTGGTGCCGGTTGTTTGGAGTGCCGGATCCCGTACACGTCCGGGTCCTCGGGCTTCTGGGGCCGACGGTGGCCCCTGGCCGGTGGCCGGCTTGGTAGGAACGCACAATCTCGCCCAGCTGAGGGATAGCCACGAGTGACTCACCGCGTCGTGGGTGTCGTGAAGAAGGGGAGGGTCGATGGAGGCCTCGAGTGACGATGAATTCCAGGAGTTCGTAGCGATGCGCTCCACCGCGCTGCTGCGGCTCGCGGTGCTGCTCACCGGCGGGGACCGGCACGCCGCGGAGGATCTGCTGCAGATCGCGCTGATGAAGGCCTACGGGCGTTGGGCTCGCATCGAACAGCCCGAGGCGTATGTCCGCCAGATCCTGTACCGCCAGCAGGTCAACCGCTGGCGGCTGCGCAGACACCACGCCGAGACCATGGTGCCGGTGCTGCCCGAGTCCGGCGGACAGCCCACCGGCGGGGCGGACCTGGAGCTGCGGATCGCGTTGTGGGCGGCGCTCGGCCGTCTGTCCAAGCGCCAGCGCGCCGTGGTCGTACTGCGCTACTTCGAGGACCTGCCCGAGGCCGAGGTCGCGGCGCTGCTGGGCATCCCGGTGGGCACGGTGCGCAGCACGGCGCACCGGTCACTCGCGAAGCTCCGGGCGCTCGTACCGGAGCTTGAGCCCGACGGGCCTGCGGAACAGCTGCGACCGCTCAGTTACACGGCGAAGGAGATCCAGGGATGATGACGGAGCGGGTGGAGGAGAAGGTCCGGGAGACGCTGCACGCGGTCGCTCTTGACCGGGTGCTGGCGCCGGGGGACCTGGCGCAGCAGGTGGTACGGCGGCGCAGCCGGCGTCGTTTCTCACAGGCCGCAGGGGCTGCGGTGGCCGTCGCCGCGATCGCTGCGGGGGCGATGCTCGGCCCTTGGGGCGGAGGTGCGGCCGAACAGGGCCGGCCTGTGCGGCCGGCGGCGTCGCCGCAGGGCTGGCACCCGTGGCAGAGCGGCGTGGCTGGAGTCAGCGAGCGGGGCTGTCTGGTGGACGGTTCCGCACTGTACTGCAGCGGGTCGGAGTATGACGTTGCGAAGGCGGACGCCAACACCGGCGAGCGGCTGTGGACCGTCAAGGTCAATGGCGAAGGCGACGGGAACGACCACCCCTTCGCCGTGCGCGACGGCGTGGTCTACGCGTACCGCAACCACACGGCGAAGCACCTGCCCAACGGGGACTACGCCGGCGGCACCGATCTGATGGCAGTCGATGCCGCCACCGGCCAGCGGCTGTGGTCGGTCGAGATGCCGCAGGACGACCGCACCGGCCAGGCGGCCATGCTCATCGACGGCGCGGTATGGGCGAACACCCCGTCCCTGCGGACGATGTCGGCCCTCGATCCGCGGACCGGTGAGACGAAGTGGCGCCACACCTGGGCCAAGGGTGATGTGTGCCAGCGGGCCGTGCTGAGCGGTGTGCCCTACCTCCTGTGCACCCAGGACAGCGAGGAAGTACACGACACCGACGTCTTGCGTCTCGATCCCGCCACCGGAGAGGCCCACAAGGTCACGACCCTTCCCGGCAGGCAGCAGCTGCTGGGGACCTCGGACGACCGGATGGTCCTGGCCGGAGCCGCCGACACGGCAGGCGACGACGTTCAGCTGACCAGCGTCAGCGGCTCCGGGACGCGAACGTCACTGCCCGACCAGGTCAAGGGGCACATCGCCAAGTGGACCGTCGCCGGTGATCGCCTGATCTCCGTGTCCTGGAAGGGCCAGGCCTCCGCCTACTCGCTGACCACCGGAAAGACGGTGTGGACCGGCCCGGTGGGTGTCACGATGCCCGGCAAGGACACCATGGCGTCTCTCGCGTCTCCCGTGGTGTCGAGGACGCAGGCGACCGTGTACTTCTTCAGTCCGGCCGGAGACCTGTCCGGCCTTGACCTGCGCACGGGTAAGCAGCTCTGGCACGCTCACATCGACACCGGCAAACCGAAGCCCGGTTTCACGGACGCGCCCCAACTCCTGCTGTACCAGGATGTGCTGATCGCCAGGAACGGCAGCAAGATCTTCTCCCTCCTCCCACCGACAGGCCACTGACGCGAGCGACGACAGGCCGGGGCGGTCCTAGCTGCCCCGGCCTGTCGTTTCGATCCAGGCGCCCAGACGGACCTCTCGTGGTCACTACCACCCTCACGATGGCCCGATGTGGCTTGCGGGCGGGTTCTCGCCCGCCAGGCCGCGCCCTAGACTGCGACCGCTCCGAAATCTGACGATCTTTTGGAGGGTGTGCAGGATGAACCGAGCTCTCATGACCGCATTGGCGGCGGCAGCGTTGGTCGTGTCAGGGGGCAGTACCACCGCCTCCGCTTCCGATGCCCCGCCGCGAACCACGCACGGTCCTTGCCAGTACACCCAGACCCCGGACGAGCCGGCGGCGCGGCCGGTTCCCCTGCCGTCCGATCCACGACGCACCCCCAGCCACGGCACGGTCGATGTGGCTGTGCGGACCAGCCAGGGTCCGCTCCCGCTGCGTCTGGACCGGGCGAAGGCGCCGTGCACGGTCCAGAGCTTCGTGCATCTGGCGCAGCACCGGTTCTACGACCGTACGGTGTGCCATCGGCTGACGGCGTACCCGACGCTGAAGGTCCTGCAGTGCGGCGACCCGACCGGCACCGGTGAAGGCGGGCCGGGGTACAAGTACAAGGACGAGCTGCCGGTGGACCTGCCGCCGGCACCGAGCGATCCGACCGGTACCCGTCGCCTTTACGGGCGCGGCTTGCTGGCGATGGCCAACGCCGGGCCGAACACGAACGGTTCGCAATTCTTCGTCGTCTACGGCGACTCCGCGCTGCGACCGAACTACACGGTGTTCGGCACGGTCGGTGCCGCCGGCTTGGAGACGCTCGACAAGATCGCTGCTGGCGGTATCGAGCCAACTGCGCAGGACCCGGCGCCCGTCGACGGCACGCCTGTGCTGCGCACCGAGCTGCTCAGCGTCCGGCCGTCCTGCCGGCCTTGACGAATCGTGGCGCGGTCAGTGCGGTCCAGCTGCGCCACTGGCCGCGCCACGGCGATGCCGGTCACGGTGATGACGGTGCCGTGGGCGTAGGGGTAACAGGCTGCGGCGGATGCGGCGTTCGCGAACCGCTACTCCCCTGACCAGCCCATCCCCAGGAAAGTACCGCTGTGGGAGACCGCGGAACTGCGCATCAGCAGAGCGACCACACCGGGCAGCGGCCGTCGGCGCCCTGTGCCTGTCCTGTCTGACCCCCCGACCACCTGACCGTCACCGCGCTGGCACCGCCGGGAACCTCGACGGAGGCGGTCGGCTGGATGTCCAGCGCCATCCGGCTCGGCCTGGCCGGCGGCACCGCCCTGGCCGGACCGCCGCACGGCGGCCACTTCGCCGTCCCCCTGCTGGCCGCCGCGCTGTGCGCGCTTCTCTTGAGCATCCGCACCACCCCGGCACCCGCGCCACCACCGCGTAAGGCCGAGTCCAGCACCGGATACCGGCACGGCGGATGCTGCGCGCAATGCCTCCGGGCGTACCACCATGCTCGAGGCCCGCGTCGCGTACGCGGGCTTCACGGCGGCTGTGATGACTGGATCGGTGCGCTGACTTCTGCGGGTCAGTTCGGGTTGCTCCGTCTGACGGCCCGGGCTGTGGGGTCGGTGGAGGTCAGCTGGACACTGCTGGTGCCGAGGACGAGAAGTCCTTCGTCGGCATCTCGTTCCTGATACACGGCGCCGGGGATGGCGATGGGTGATGTGGTGAGAAGGGATCCGACCTGTGCGGCGCCGGGCTGCTTCG
Organism: Streptomyces sp. BK340; assembly: GCF_007827595.1. GTDB lineage: Bacteria > Actinomycetota > Actinomycetes > Streptomycetales > Streptomycetaceae > Streptomyces. Next base: position 45,144 of record NZ_VISR01000036.1, on the reverse strand, counting down.
CGTCGGCGTCGGTATGCCACACGAGGCGAGGGCAGCGCGTGCCGGGCAGGGGGGCATCCAGTCCGGGTGGATGTCCTTCTTGTGCCAGAACGGCATGGCGCGGGTCATGATCGCGCTGCGCAGAGGTGTACACGGTTTGAGAGCCCACAGCTCCGGGTGAGCCTCCTCTTCGCGGGTGAGGTCGGGCCGGTCCCACAGCCGCTGCATCTGCGGGTCGTCATGCCACTGCGTCTCCTGGTGGAACGCGCGGCGCATGTCCCGGACCGTGAACCAGGAGCTGATGTGGGAGTCGATCAGATCGAGTCGAGCCCCTGTGGGGAGATGGAGCAGGCGTACCCGGCGCCTGGTGTGACCTAGAAACCGCAGACCCGGGATGCCGCGGCGATGCGGCCGTCTCGTAGCGGACCGGCATGAGCCGCGAGGCGATCCTGCACGCGGTGTTGGTGTACACCTGCAGCACCTCCGGCCCGGAGAGGATCATGTTGAGGTAGTTGTGGACACACCCGGGCCGCCTTCGAGCGCCGCATACTCGCAGGCAGCGACATCTCCTGAAGCGCTGCGTCGGCGGGCCCCGCGTGGTGGCGGGGGACTCGCGTTCGATTCACGTGGCACTCCTGGGGCGCAACGGTCACCGCGGGGGCTGCCGGGTCCGCACGGCCCGCCGAGGGCTGATGAGGCGGTCCGCGAAGGAGCATCAGCGAGTGGGGTCGAGAAGGATCTTGCGGACGCCGTCGGAGCGGTCTGCGAACAGTTCGTACGCCGCCGGACCCTAGGAGAGCGGGAAGCAGTGGGACACCACGGCCTCCGGCTTGATCGGGCTGGCCTGGGCGAGGGCGATGAGGGGATGGAGTTCGTAGTGCACCGAGCACAGCCCGACGGGTGACTCCAGTTCCTTGATCAGCGCCAGTCGCATGGGGAAGGGGAACGCCTTGCTCTGGCTGACCCCGATGACGCTGACCCGCCCTGCCTGCCGGACGTCCTTGAGAGCGAGCTCGATGGTGGTGTCCGAGCCCACGGCCTCCACCATTGCGTCCGGCCCGCGACCGCCGGTCATCTCCCGTACGGCGGCCTTCGCGTCCGCGCCCTCGACCGGCTCGACACCCAGGGTAGCGGCGAAGGCACGGCGCTCGGCGACCAGGTCCGCGCCGAGCACCCGCGCGGCCCCCGTCGCGAAGGCGGATCGGGCGGCCATGAGGCCGACCGGGCCGAGGCCGATGACCAGGACGGTCCCGCCGGGCTGGATGCGGGCGCTGGCAGCCGCATCAGGCCGTGGGGGCGTTGTCCGTCAGGGCGGCGGCGGCCTCGTCGGAGATGCTCTCGGGCAGATGCATCAGGTTGACGCCGGCACACGGCACCGCGAGGCCTACGCCTGCCGGGAAGCTGTTCGACACATGAGGGAGCTGGTCCGATACGGCTCATGGACGCGGTGGGTCCGCTCATGCCCCGTATCGCGTGTCGCGCTTGCTCCGTACGCGAGGCCGGCGGTGACGATGCGACGTACGGTGAGCTCATCGGCGGCCACCTGATCACCATGTGACATGAAGGCAGCCCACCCACGACTCTGGTGTCAAGTCTGGTCAAGGAGAGAGCGATGGGAATGTACGAGGAGGTCTTCCGGGCCAGCCTCGAAGACCCGGAGAGCTTCTGGCTGCGGGAGGCAGAGGGCGTCGACTGGGAGGAGGCGCCGTCCCGTGCCCTGGACTCCTCGGGCGCACCCTTCTATCGATGGTTCCCGGACGGCCGGCTCAACGTCTGCTTCAACGCGGTGGACCGGCATGTCGAAGCCGGACGGGGCGAACAGGCCGCACTCGTCTATGACTCCCCGGTGACCGGCACCCGGCGCACCTACACCTATGCCCAGCTGAGGGATGAGGTGGCGGCCTTCGCCGGGGCACTCGCCGGGCTCGGTGTGGAGCACGGCGACCGGGTGGTCATCTACATGCCGATGGTCCCCGAGGCCGCCATCGCGATGCTGGCCTGCGCACGCATCGGCGCCGTCCATTCGGTCGTCTTCGGGGGGTTCGCCCCGCCCGAACTCGCGGTCCGTATCGACGACGCCACCCCCAAGGTGATCGTCTCCGCTTCCTGCGGCATCGAGGGCAAGCGCGTCATCCCATACAAGCCGCTGTTGGACCGCGCGATCGAACTCGCCGGGCACAAGCCGCAGAAACGGGTGATCCTGCAACGCCCACAGGAGCGCGCCGAGTTGGGGCCGGACGACCTCGACTGGGCCGACCTGGTCGCCGACGCACCGCCAGCCACTTGTGTTCCCGTGGCCGCGACGGACCCCCTCTACATCCTCTACACGTCCGGAACGACCGGAAAACCCAAAGGAGTCGTCCGCGACTGCGGCGGGTGTGCCGTGGCTCTGCACTGGTCGATGGGCGCCGTGTACGACATCGGTCCCGGCGAGACGATGTTCACCGGGTCCGATGTCGGCTGGGTCGTCGGGCACTCGTACATCGTCTACGGGCCGCTGCTGGCCGGCGCCACCACCGTGCTCTACGAGGGCAAGCCCGTCGGCACCCCAGACGCAGGCCAGTTCTGGCGGGTCGCCGCCGATCACGGCGTCAAGACCATGTTCACGGCACCCACCGCCTTCCGTGCCATCAGGAAGGAGGACCCGAAGGGCGCCCTCACTGCGGACTACGACCTTTCCCGCCTTCGCTACCTCTTCCTCGCCGGCGAGCGCCTCGACCCCGAGACATATCACTGGGCGAGCGCCCTCCTGGACATCCCGGTGATCGACCACTGGTGGCAGACGGAGACAGGCTGGCCGATCGTCGCCAATCCGGTCGGCATCGAGGCCGCCCCCGTCAAACCGGGCTCGCCCACCCGTCCCCTGCCGGGCTGGGACGTCCAGGTCCTCGACCCGTCGGGGCAGCCCGTGCCGGCGGGCGTCGACGGCGCGATCGTCGTGAAGCTCCCCCTGCCGCCCGGTTCGCTGCCCACCCTCTGGAACGACGACGCCCGCTTCGTCGCCTCCTACCTCTCCGCCTACGACGGCTACTACCTCACCGGCGACAGCGGGCACATCGACGAGGACGGCTACGTGTACGTCATGGGTCGCACCGACGACGTCATCAACGTCGCCGGACACCGACTGTCCACCGGCAGCATGGAAGAGGCCCTGGCCGCTCACCCCGACGTCGCCGAGTGCGCCGTGATCGGCGTCGCGGACCCCCTCAAGGGGCAGGTCCCACGCGGCTTCGTCGTCCTGAAGGCGGGCGCCACCCGCGACCCGAGGGAGGTCGAGGCCGAACTGGTCCGGCTCGTACGCGAGCGTATTGGTGCCGTCGCCTCTCTCAAGGAGGTCGCCGTCGTGGCCGCCCTGCCCAAGACGCGCTCGGGAAAGATCCTGCGCAAGACGATGCGCGGTATCGCCGACGGCGTCGACGAACCCATCCCGTCCACGGTGGACGACCCGAGCGTCATCGAGAGCCTGCGCCCGCTTCTCCACCGCCCCGATCACACCGGTTGAGCCCGCTGCCCGAACCGGCGGTCGGCCACGCCCGGGCGGCGACATGGGCCCCTGTCGGCGACCACCAGGTGCGCGTGGGCTGATTCAAACAGGTCCGCGATCTCGAAAGCGCTGCAGCCGGAAATGCAGAAGACCCCGGTTTGGAAGACGGCGTATGTGGCCCCTGGCCGGCCTGCCGAGACTCCGACCTGGACAGAACGCAGCCGGGCCCGTCGTTCCCCGTGGCTCCCTGCTGCGTCCCCTCGGAATGGGCACGCAGCGGGCACGGCGAGCCCCTCGATGCGAACTACGGCTTGCCCCGGTCCACGGGGCTCGGACCTGTGTGTTCGCCCCCTTTTTCGCCCTGACATGGGCAGTGTCGAGGACGACGCGGGTTACGTCGATCAGGCCGGCGTCGTCGAGCCGGTGCAGGACCGCGTCATGCAGGCGGCCCCACACCCCGGCTCTGGACCAGATCAGGAACCGGCGGTGAGCGGTCGGCTTCGAGACGCCGAAGCACGGCGGCAACGCCCGCCAGGCGCAACCGCTGACCAACACGTAGATGATCGCGGCGAACAGGGTCTCATCAGGCGTGTCCAACCAGCTCTCTTGATCGTTTTATGGGCGGTGCCTAGGCTCCCATGCCCACGGAGTTGGGGGAACCGGAGCACAGGCGGCAGGCATGGCGAGACCGGCTGACCAGGCATCGGGTAGCCGTAGCTCTGCTGGCCGGAGCAGCGGGGCTGGTCATTCTGGGCACGGTGTTCGTCGTACTGCCGGGTGCGGTGGTCGACCACGATCTCGCTGGGGCGCGCGTCACCGCACCGGATCGGCTGAAGGCGGTGAACGATGTCCGTACGACGCTTCTGCAGATGGTCGGCGGCCTGGTCGTGCTCTTGGGCGCGTACGCCACGTGGCGGCAACTGCGGGTGAGCCAGGACGGTCTGCGCGCCACCCAGGAGGGCTACGTCACCGACCGGTTCAGCCGGGCGGTAGACCAGGTCGGCAGCGAAAAGCTGGATGTCCGCATCGGCGGGTTGCACGCGCTGTGGCGGATCGCTGAGCAGTCGACCCGTGACCGGGAGGCCATCATCTCGATCCTGGCTGCATACCTGCGCACGCACCTGTCCTGGCCGCCCGCCGGGCCGCAATCGCCGGCGGCGGACGTGCCCATCAACGACATCGCGCCCCTGGGGACCCGAGCCGCCGATGCCCAGGTGGCGCTGACCGCGCTCGGCGTACTGTGCCAGCACCGGGAGTAGGCCTGGGTCAATCTCAGCGTCACCGACCTGCGCCGGGCTGACTGCGACGGGCTGTGGTTCCCCGCGGTCAACTTCGACCGCGCCTGCATGGAGGCGGCGAGCCTGTAGCACGCCAATCTGACCCAGGCGTCCCTGGTCTCGGTCAACCTGCGGCACGCCGACCTCACGACCGCGATTCTCCGTCGGGCCCGGTGCGTCTCCAGGTAGTCCCGCACACCCTCGCCATCGGGGAAGCCTTCCCACACGGTTCGGTTGAGGTCGAGGAAGTGCGCGTGTGCGGCGTCATGCATGGGTGGGGGAGCAATTGTCAAGACCTGTGGATCTGTTGAAGCGGCTCAGGCCGCGAGGAATTCGGCAACAGGGCCTTCCGTCCTCACCACGGCGTCGTACTGGATCTTGGTCACCATCTCAGCAAGCCTCGCGCTGAGTGCCGCGAAGTCAGCGCGCAGGTCAGATCGCATTTGCTGCATGGCCCGCAGCAGCTCCCATGGTGTGGGGCCTGCCCTGTGCCTCGGTCACGGCGTCGTCCTCAATCGTTGCCATGCGCCGTGATCCCCGTCGATGGACCGATGAACTCGCCCGGTGGACCCCGGGCCTTCTCGCGATCGGCGCCTGCTTGTGGGGACTGCCGGTGCCAGAGACGGCTGTTTGCGGTGGTCGGCCGGAGCGGATGCCGCAGCAGGACGGCCGGCTGCTTACCGGCCACCCGGAGTGCCTCGCCACACACGTACCGCCGACGGACGTGGAGCGAGAGGTCTGGTCCGGCCTGAATCTGATCTGATGCCGTGGCGTGTGTGCCGGTCGAGGCCCGGGTTACAGGCGCATGGCGGCGACGCGAAGCCGTCGTTGCGATACGGGCCGGGCCAACCACCGTCCGTTGACCTGGAGTTGGAGCGCGGATAGCGTCCCCGACATGCGGATCTCTCTGCGGCTCACCCGGCGGCGCGCCGTCGATCTGTTGCGTGTCGCCGCGGCGCTGTGTAGCTGACGCCCGACCCCAGGCCGCAGCCACACACCCGTGAAGGAGTTTCCGTGAACCCGCTCAGAACCCGCCGCTCCGCCCTGAAGACGCTGAGCTCGGCCGCCCTGCTGGCCGCCTCCGGCACCGTCCCCTCCGCCACGGGCGCCGTTGCGGACGAACGCAAGTCGCGCCCGTCCGCGGTGCTCGACTGGTACGACACGACGGCCGCAACCATCTCGACGGCCGGCGCCGCCACACAGATCACCAACAGCCGGACCTGGGCCATCAGTTGGCTCGCAGCGGCCCGCGCCGTCCGCGAGGTGCCGCCCGGCGTCGACCGGAGCGCGTTCCAGGATGCGGCCCTGGCGTCCGCCGTACACGACTCCCTGGTGGCCCTGGTCCCGTCCCGCGCCCAGGAACTGGACGCCGCGCTGCGCACGACGCTGGACCGCGTCCCGGACGGCCTGGCCAAGACGAAGGGCGCGGCGGCTGGTGCCCGCCAGGCACGGCTGGTCCTTGCTTCCCGTGAGGGGGACGGCCTCGACCCGGCCTCGGTGAACGCGCCGTTCACCGTGCCGCCGGCCGCGCCCGGAGTGTGGCAGCCGACCCCGCCCGCCTACGCCCCGGCCGCGCAGTACGGCAACCGGATCGCCCGGCCCTTCCTGCTCGACGCCCCCGACCAGTACCGGCTGCCCGCACCGCCCGCCCTGGACTCCGCGCGCTACCGTGCCGACCTGTCCGAGGTCCGTGCCTACGGGGCCGTGAACAGCACCGTGCGCACACAGCGGCAGACCGAGACGGCCGTCTTCTGGTTCGGCTCCTCCCTGACCCTGTACACCGAGCCGCTCCGGGTCGCCCTGGCCCGGGCACCGCAGTCCACCGTCGGACAGGCCAGTCTCGTGGCCCTGTTCCACGTCGCCCTGGTGGACACGCAGATCGCCACCTCCGACACCAAATACGCCTACCTGCGGTGGCGCCCGGTCACGGCCATCCGATCCGGCGCCATCGACCCCGCCCCCGAGTGGACGCCGTTGCACGTCACACCGGCCCACCCCGACTACCCCAGCGGGCACAACACCTACGCCGGCGCGGCGGAGACAGTCCTCACGGCACTCACCGGACCGCGCACCGCACCGTTCGAGCTGATTAGCCCCACGGCTCCGGGTGTGACCCGCACGTACACGGCCTGGAGCCAGCTCTCGCAGGACAACCTGGATGCGCGCGTGTACTCCGGCATCCACAGCCGCTCGGCCGACGAGGCCGGCCTCGTCCTCGGCAAGCGCGTCGCGGCACACGCCCTGCGCAACTCCGCCGGCCTGTTCCGCACCCGGTGAGCCGCGCTGAGACGTTTCAGGTTTCCGCAATGTGACACCTGGCCGGAACTCATTGACCGAAAGCGCGCACGTCTGCTCAACTCACGTTCCATGACCCCGCGCGTGGATTTGACTCGGCGGCGCCACATCGACCTGGCGCACGTCTCCAGCGCGTTCTGTTGTTGTTGAGGACCCGCCTCCCTCCGGTCCTCCTTCTTTCCTCTCGCCTCCGGTTCCGTGGCAGAGGTAGGTCCGCGCAGCCGGCTGCCGGTGCACTGACGCACCGGCAGCCGCAAGCTGCGCGTCCTTGACCTGAATCCGGCATTCACCTTTCTCGGCGTGCTCGCCGAGCCCTCACCCGGCTGTCGGCACCCGGCACAGCGCCCCATCTCCTCGAGAGGGACCTCCGCATGTCTCCGTCCATCCGCAAACTCACGAACCGCATCGGCGCGGTCGCCGAGGGTGTCGACCTCACGGCGCCCCCCGACCCATTGCGCTCCCTCGCCGACTCGAAGCAAGCCGTCGGCGACGCCTCGCACTACAGCAGCGTGCTGGAACTGGAGGACGCGGCATGACCGACGTCAGCCTCAAGGGACCGGCGGTCGTCCCGGCCGCCGAGCCGCGCACTGCCCCGGGGCGCGAGGTCTTCCTGCCGCGCGACGCCCGCCGACGGACAGCGCTGCACACACTGCGCGAGCGGCTGCGCTGGCCGCTGGGGATCTACACGACTCCCGTCGTGGTCCTCATCGCCTGGGAGATCCTCGCCAGGGCCGGAGTACTGAAGAAGACCTACGCCCCAGCACCCACCTCCATCGTCAAGTCGGCCGTCGATCTGTGGCAACAGGGCGTTCTGGGGCCGGACTTGGCCATCTCGCTGCAGCGGGCCGGCATCGGCCTCGCGATCGGTCTGACGGTGGGCATCGTCAGCGGCGTGCTCGGCGGGCTGCTGCGCAGCGGCGAGTATCTCTTCAACGGCGTCGTGCAGATCCTCAACACGATCCCGCTGCTGGCCGTACTGCCGCTGATGATCGTGTGGTTCGGCATCGACGAGCTCACCAAGGTGCTGCTGATCTCGTTCGGCGCCGGTGTCCCGATGTACCTCAACCTGTTCGCCGCGATCCGGGGCGTCGACCAGCGGCTGATCGAGATGGCGCGGACCACCGGGGCGGGCAACTGGCGCCTGGTGACACGGGTGTTGGTGCCTGGGGCCCTGCCGGGATTCCTGGTGGGCCTGCGCTTCTCCCTCGCCTACAGCGTCCTGGGTCTTGTCGCCGCCGAGACGGTCAACGCCGACAAGGGTCTCGGGTTCCTCATCACCCAGGGACAGACCTATCTGCAGACCGGCCAGGTCTTCGTGGGGCTGGTGATCTACTCGCTCCTCGGTCTGCTCGCCGACCAGTTCGTCCGGGTTCTCGAGCGGGTGCTGCTGCGGTGGCGCCCCAGTTATGAGGCAGCATGAGCACCACGATCGCCCCGCAGGAGACGCGCCCGCGCCGGCAGGCCGGAGCCGTCGTCGAGCAGGTCGTCCGCCGCTTCGGCGACCGGGTGGTCCTCGACCACCTCGACCTCACCATCGCCGACGAGGAGCTGGTGGTCCTGCTGGGCCCCTCCGGCTGCGGCAAGAGCACCCTGCTGCGCCTGCTCGCCGGTCTCGACCGGCCCGACGGCGGGCGGGTGGAGGTCCCGGCGAAGCGTGCCATCGTGTTCCAGGCCGACCGGCTGCTGCCGTGGCAGCGGGTGCTGCGCAACCTCACCCTCGGTCTGCACGGACCGGATGCGGACGAGCGCGCCCTCGCCGTCCTCGCCGAGGTCGGACTCGCGGGCCGCGAGAAGGCATGGCCCAAGGAGCTCTCCGGCGGCGAGGCCCAGCGCGTCTCGCTGGCCCGGGCGCTGGTCTCCGAGCCCGAACTCGTTCTGCTGGACGAGCCGTTCGCGGCACTGGACGCGATCACCCGGCTGCGCATGCACGACCTCGTACGGGGGCTGCGCAGCAAGCACCACGCGGCCATGCTGCTCGTCACCCACGACGTCGACGAGGCCATCGCGCTGGCCGACCGGGTCGTCGTCATGAGCAACGGCCGCATCGGCACCTCCCACCTCGTCGAGCTGTCGGCCGCCGATCGCGAGGCGAGCGTCGCCCGCGAGGAGCTCCGCTCCGCGCTCCTGGAAGACCTCGGTCTGGCCAACCAGCACTGAAACCAGACCGGTCACCTCCCGCCACCCCCGACTCGTCCCCATCCCCAGCGCAGAAAGCACGTGAGACCCATGCCCGGAACATCCTCCCGCATCGTCGGCGCCCTCGGCCTGCTCGCCCTCGTGGGCACCCTCGCCGCCTGCGGAACCGAGTCGGAGGCGGCGGCCCCGCTGAGCAACGCGAGCGGATCCGGTGCCGACAGCCACCCCGAGTGGAAGAAGTACACCTTCACCATCGGCGACAACGGCGGTGACGGCAGCCAGGAACTGGCGAAGATCACCGGCGTCTTCGACAATGCGCCGTACAAGGTGAAGTTCGCCCGCTTCACCTACGGCCCGCCGCTCGTTCAGGCCGCGGCGTCGGGCGACATCGACCTGGGTAGCGTCGGCGACGTACCGCCGATCACGGGTGCGGCGAAGGAGTACGGCTTCAAGGTCGTCGCCGTCAACCGCTCGCTCACGCCCACCCAGTCCAGCGAGAACATCATCGTGCCCAAGGGCTCGAAGCTGAAGACGCTGGGGGACCTCAAGGGCAAGAAACTCGCCGTCCCGCAGGGCAGTTCGGCCCACGGCCTGGCCCTGAACGCGCTGAAGAGCGTCGGCCTCACCCCCAAGGACGTGAAGCTGGTCTTCCTCGACCCTGCGGCCGGCGCCACCGCCTTCAACACCGGCAAGGTGGATGCCTGGTCCATCTGGAACCCCCAGTCGGCGATCGCGGTCAAGAACGGCGCGCGGATCCTGGCCAAGGGCCTCCCGCCCATCGACCAGACGAGCAGCTACTACGTCGCCAGTGAGAAGTCGCTGAACGACAAGACCAAGCGGGCCGCCCTCACGGACGTACTCAAGCGTCTGGCCCACGAGTTCGCCTGGGCGATCAAGCACGAGGACAAGTACGCGGAGGCCATCTCCAAGGAGGAGGGCATCCCCCTCGCCGACGCCAAGACGTCCCTGAAGGCCTTCGAGACCCGGGTGACCCCGGTGGAGAAGTTTGACATCGCGGCGGAGCAGAAGCTCGCCGACGCCTTCCTGGAGGCGGGCCAGATCACCAAGAAGATCGATGTCTCGTCGATCACCGACAACCTTCTCCCGGCGGGCTACGACAGCTCGAAGCTGGAGGTCAAGTCGTGAGCGAGAGACGCCGGCTTCACCTCAACGCCTTCCTCATGGAGGCGGGCCACCACGAGGCGGCGTGGCGGCTGCCGGAGAGCAACCCGCGGGCCGACTTCGACCTCCAACACTGGATCAGGCTCGCCCAGTTGGCCGAGAGCGCCAAGTTCGACTCGCTGTTCCTCGCCGACGGCCCAGCGCTCATCGGCACCGGCGAGTTCCGCCCGCCGGGCCAGCTGGAACCACTGACCCTGCTGACCGCGCTCTCCCAGGCGACCAGCAGGATCGGCCTCATCGCCACCGTGTCGTCGACCTACAACGAGCCCTACAACCTCGCCCGCCGCCTCGCTTCGGTCGACCACGTCAGCGGCGGCCGCGCCGGCTGGAACATCGTCACCTCGGCGGGCGCCGACGAGGCGGCCAACTTCGGCCTCGTCAACCGTCCCGACCACGCCGAACGCTATGCCCGGGCCGACGAGTTCCTGCACGTCGCCAAAGCGCTGTGGGACAGCTGGGAGTCCGAGGCCGTCGTGGCGGACAAGTCGACGGGACGCTATGCCGACCCTGCCCGGCTCCACCGGCCCGACCACCGGGGCACGTACTTCTCGGTGGCCGGACCGCTCAACGTCGAGCGCCCGCCGCAGGGTTACCCGCTGTCGTCCAGGCCGGCTCCTCCGAGGACGGCAAGGATTTCGCGGCCCGGCACGCCGAGGCGATCTTCACCGCTCATCAGACGTACGAGCGCGCGGCCGCCTTCTACGCCGACATCAAGGCCAGGACCAGGGCCGCAGGGCGTGACCCGGACGGCGTGATCGTGCTGCCGGGGATCGTCCCGTACATCGGGTCGACGGAGGAGGAGGCCAGGGCGCTGGCCAGGCGGTTCGACGAACTGCGGATCCCCGAGTACGGGCTGCGCCAGCTGGCGGCGGTCTTCGAGACCGAGCCGACCGTGTTCGAACTCGACGCGCCGCTGCCGGACTTCATCCTCGCCCGGCCCAAGCTGGAGGGCTCGCAGAGCCGCTCCGACCTGATCATCGAGCTTGCCGTCCGCGAGAAGCTGACGGTACGGCAGGTCATATCGCGGCTCGGCGGAGGGCGCGGCCACTTCGAGTTCATCGGCACGCCCGAGCAGGTGGCGGACACCGTCATCAGCTGGTTCGAGGGTGGAGCGGCGGACGGCTTCAACATCATGGCGCCGGCCCTGCCGTCCGGTCTGGAGTCCTTCATCGAGCACGTCCTGCCGATCCTGCGCATCAAGGGCCTGTTCCGGGAGGAGTACGAAGGCACGACCCTGCGCGAGCACTACGGGCTGCCGGTGCCGGCCAACCGGTTCCATGGTTCCGGTGGCTGACACCGGACGGCCGGCCCTGCGTGTCGAGGGGCTCAGCAAGACGTACGAGGACGGCTTCACCGCGGTGGCCGGGCTGGATCTGGAGATCCCCGACGGGGCCTTCTTCGGACTGCTCGGCCCCAACGGCGCCGGCAAGACCACCCTGATCGGCTCGGTGTGCAACATCGTCCGGCCCACCACCGGCACGCTCACCGTCTTCGGTCACGATCACCGCACGCGTGAGGCCCGGCGACTCCTCGGCCTGGCCGAGCAGGAGATCAACGTCGACCGGTTCCTGTCGATCCGGCAGATGCTGATCTACCACGCCGGATACCACGGCATCGGTCGCAGGGCGGCGGTGGAGCGCGCGGACGAGCTGCTCGGGGTCTTCCGCCTCGACGGCAAGGCGGACGCACGCGCCTACGAGCTGTCCGGGGGCATGCAGCGCCGGCTCGTCATCGCGCGGGCGCTCATGCACCGCCCCCGTCTGCTGATCCTCGACGAGCCGACGGCCGGCGTCGACGTGGAGCTGCGCTCGGAGATCTGGCGGCTGGTCAGGGGCCTCAACGCGGCCGGCACCACCGTCCTGCTCACCACCCACTACCTGGAGGAGGCGGAGACCTTGTGCGACGAGATCGCCCTGCTGCGGGCCGGCCGCATCGTGGACCGCGGTTCCGCGGCCTCCCTGCGCGACCGCTACGCGGCAAGGGACATCTCCGAGGTCTACGACCGGGCGATCACGGGGCAGGAGGTGGCATGACCGACACCACGACTCGCGCGCCGCACCAGGTGCGCTTCAGGCCCGAACGGCCGCCGTTCCTGTGGCTGTTGGAGCGGGAGGTCCTGCGCTTCCTGACCATCTGGCGCTACAGCGTCGTCGGCCCGGTCCTGTCGACCGTGCTGTTCGTCGTCGTCTTCGGCTCGGCCCTCGGCGGGCACGTCGACACGATCGACGGCGTCTCCTACGGCCGCTTCATCGTGCCGGGTCTGTTCGCGCAGGCGATCGTCAACGTCGGTTTCTTCAACGGGACGACCAGCCTGTTCGAGGCCCGCCGCGACCGCTACATCCACGACGTGTTCGCCAGCCCGCTGCGCTGGTGGGAGATCAACGCGGCGCTGGTGAGCGGCGGCATCGCCCGAGGAGCCGTCGTGGGGGCGGGAGTTGTGGCGGTCGCCCTCCCACTCACCGGAAGCGGCAGCGTCGCCCGCCCCTTCGTCCTCCTCTTCGGGACCCTCGGCGTCCTCCTGGTCGCCGCGCAGGTCGGCGTGATCGCGGGAAGCCTCGCCAAGTCCCTCGACCACGTCTACTCCATGGAGTCGATCGTCCTGCTGCCGCTGGGCTTCCTCGGAGGCGTCTTCTACTCGGTCCACCAACTGCCGTCGTTCTGGGACGCCTTGAGCCGTATCGACCCCGTCTTCTGGCTGGTCCAGGTAGAGCGGATCGGCTTCCTGGGCCGGGGCGACGTGGACGCCGTATGGGCCCTGTTCGTGGTCTGGGCTCTCGCCGCCGCACTCTCGGCGTGGTCCGCCGCCATGTTCGCCACCGGCCGTCTCAAGCCCTGATCCTCTGAGTCCCCCTGTCGGGAAGGAACGCATGTCATGACGAGTACCGATTCCGAACAGACCCTGTCCACCGACGTGTTGGTGATCGGCGGCGGACCCGCGGGCACCTGGGCCGCCATCAAGGCCGCCCAGGCCGGCGCCGACGTCGTCCTGGCCGACAAGGGCTACACCGGTGCGAGCGGCGCGACCGCGTCGGTGGGCACCGGCATCTGGTACGTCGACGACGACCCAGAGCTGCGGGAGGCCGCCATGGCCAGCCGCGAGGGTCTCGGCGGCTACCTCGCCGACCGGGACTGGATGGCGCGCGTCCTCGACGAGACCCACGCCCGCATGGACGAACTCGCCCGGGTGCAGCGCTACCCCTTCCCCGTCGACGCCCACGGCCGCCAGATACGCAACGACCTCCAGGGTCCTGAGTACATGCGCCGACAGCGAACTCGGGTGCAGCGTCTGGGAGTTCGTATCCTCGATCACACCCCGGCGCTGGAGCTGCTGGTCGATGCCGACGCAGTCGTGTCGGGCGCGCGGGCGCTCGACCGTACGACCGGTGAGAGCGTTCGCATCGAGGCGGCAGCGGTCGTGCTCGCCGCGGGCGGATGCGCGTTCCAGTCCAAGACTCTCGGCTGTGACGTCAACACCGGGGACGGTGCGCTGCTGGCCGTGGAGGCCGGAGCGCGGCTGTCCGGGATGGAATTCTCCAACGCCTACGCCATCGCTCCCAAGGGCACGTCACTGACCAAGACCGCCTACTACTCGTGGGCGAGCTTCTACCGTGCCGACGGTTCGGTGCTCGAAGGCGCGGCCAGCAAGGGCGGCCGCTCCGCGATCGCCCGGGCCCTCCTGGAGGAACCGGTCTACGCCCGCTTCGACCGGGCCACGCCGGACGACCAGCGAGCCATGCGCAAGGGGCAGCCGAACACCTTCCTGGTCTTCGACCGGCTGGGCATCAACCCGTTCACCGACCCGTTCGAGATCACCCTACTGGCCGAGGGCACCGTGCGCGGCACGGGCGGGGTACGCATCGCCGGCGCGGACTGCTCGACCGACGTACCGGGCCTCTACGCGGCCGGCGACACCGCCACGCGCGAGCTGATCTGCGGCGGCTTCACCGGAGGCGGCAGCCACAACGCCGCATGGGCCGCCGCCTCGGGCAGCTGGGCGGGCCGGGGAGCCGCCGCGTTCGCCACCCGGCGAGGTCGTACCCGCCGCCGGCTGCGGGCGGTCGGCACGGCCGGTCTGCGTCCGACCGGAGCCGCGAGGGTCGGCCATCGCGAGGTCGTCGCCGACGTGCAGCAACAGGTGCTGCCGTACGACCGCAACTACCTGCGCCACGCGGATCGTCTGGGCCCGGCCCTGAGCTCCTTGCACGAGACGTGGTCCGCGGTGCGCGAAGGACTGGGCGCGAGCGGCGAGGACCTGTTCCGGGCCCGGGAGGCGGCCGCGATGGTGGCGCACGGCCGCTGGATGTACCACGCGGCTCTGCACCGGACCGAGTCGCGCGGCATGCACAAGCGCATCGACCGGCCGGCACAGGATCCGGCCCAGCGCCACCGGCTGCTCACGGGTGGCCTGGACGAGGTCTGGAGCCGCCCGGAGTCGGTGCCGCAGACGATGACCGTCCCGGGAGGTCGAGCCGCATGATCGAGATCGTCGAGCGGGACCGCTGCATCGGATGCGACCTGTGCATCGACGTGTGCCCGACGCGCGTGTTCGACCGAGGGCCCGACGGTATCCCGGTGATCGCGAGGCACGACAACTGCCAGACCTGCTTCCAGTGCGAGGCGTACTGCCCCACCGACGCCCTGTTCGTCGCGCCGCTGGTGACCGCGGCGGCTCCGGGTTCGCGTTTCCACGATGTGCAGGAGCTCGAGGAGTCCGGCCAGCTCGGCGGGTATCGCCGCGAACTCGGCTGGGGCAGGGGAAGGGCACTCGGCGCTCGTATGGCGGTCGGGCCCGAGTACCCCGACTGAACCCGGCCGCCCCGGCCGCAGAGTCATGGCGACAACCCCGCAGCCGTGCCGGGACAGCACAACCAGCCGCGGTCGGCGGGGATGCGGCGGGCGCGCGGCCCGTGCCGTGATCACCCTGTGCGTTCCCGGACCCGGCGAGGCGTGACGCTCGGTGAACGGCCCGAGGGCGTGGACTCGACGGCACCCTCCTCGGTGGGCCGCCAGCCGAGCTCAGGCGCGATCACATGCCGGACATCGTGCAGGATCTGCTCGTAATCGGCCCGATGGAACTCGTACGGCAGCTCCAGGCGCAGTTCCGACACCGCCGAGACCACGGGGTCCGCATGCAGCTGCTCCAGGATCTGCTCGGCGGTTCCGACCACATCCGGGGCGAACAGGATCCGCTTCGGCCCCTGCGGCGAAAGGGTGCGTGCGTGTCGACCGGCCGCATAGGCCCGGTAACGGGCCCGGGCGGCCGGGTCCGCGCTGTCGAACGGCACGATCACTCGCCCCAGCGCCACCCGTGCCGTCGGCCGGTCGTCGCCCAGGGTGCGACGGTACTCGCCGATCAGGGTCGACTGGGCGGTGGTGAAGTCGTCGGTGCCCTCGCCGGTGACGATGTTGCCGGTCAGCAGGTTCAGGCCGTTCTCGGCGGCCCAGCGGATCGAGCGCAGGCTGCCTCCCCCGTACCAGATCCGGTCCACCAGGCCGGGGTTGTGCGGTTGCAGCCGCGGCCGCTGGGTGTTGCCCGGCGACTGGATCACGGTGTCCGGGCCGCCGAGGTAGTCGCCGCGCAGGTTGTCGAGGACGCGGGCGATCCTGCCGTAGGTCAGATCGAAGGCGCGCCAGTCACCGTCGTAGACCAGATCGCCGAGCAGTTCGGCGTGCGGCATCCCCGTGCTGACCCCGACCTGCAGCCGGCCTCGTGACAGTACGTCGGCCAGGGACAGGTCCTCGGCCAGGCGGAACGGGCTCTCGTACCCGATCGGGATGACCGCGGTGCCCAGCTCGACCCGTTCCGTGCGCTGGCCGGCCGCCGCGAGGAACACCGTGGCCGAACCGACACCATGCTCGAGATGGCGTTGCCGGATCCAGGCGCCGTCGAAACCGAGCCGTTCGCCGTACTCGAAGAGCCGCAGCGTCTCTTCCAGACCGGTGTACGGGTCGTCGTCGGCGAAGTTGCCAGGGGTCAGAAAAGCCAACGAGGTGATCTTGGGAGTGCTCATGCGGGGTCAGCCTCTCCTGGCTATGTCGAACACGGTCTTGCCCTGGGTGCCTCCGGCCTCCAGGCGCCGGTGGACCTCGGCGACCTCTGCCGGTGGGACGACGGTCGGCGGGGTGTGGGGCAGCGTCCCGGAGGCGAGCGCGGACAGTGCTTGGGCCAGGTGCTCGCCGATGACGGCGGGGGAGCGGCGGGCGACATCGCCCATGTTGTACCCGGCGATGCTCCGGCTGTTCTTCCACAGATCCCACACGTCGGCCGTCCAGTCCCCGTGGCGCCCGAGGTCCCCGTAGGTGACAACCCGGCCGAAGGGGGCCAGTACGGTCAGACTCGCCCGTCGCACCGCACCGCCGACGGGGTCAAGCACCAGGTCCGCCCCGCGACCCGCGGTGACCTCCAGGACCGCGTCCACGAAGTCCTCCCGGGCGAACAACGCGTCATAGCCCAGGCCGGCGGCGAGTCCCGTCTTCTCGGCGGAGCCCACGGTTCCGAAGACGTGTGCCGCGCCGAGCGCACGCGCGATCCGCGCCGCGGCCGAGCCGACTCCGCCGGCCGCGGCATGGATCAGGACCGTCTCTCCGGCGCGCAGCCGCCCCGCGTCCTCCAGCACCCCGTAGGCCGTCGGATACACGCACGGCACCCCCGCCGCCGACGCCAACGGGAGTGCGCCCACCGGCCGCACGAAGTCCGTGCCCGCCACCGCGAACTCGGCATACCCTCCAAAGGCCGGAAGGTAGGCGGCGACCTGCTCGCCGACAGCGGGTCCGGCTGTCCCCGGGCCGAGCGCGGCGACCGTGCCGGAGACCTCGAGGCCGGGTACGTCGTAACCGCCCGGCCCGTCGGGCTCGCCGAACTCGCCCCGCCGGTGCTGCACCTCGGCGAAGTTGACCCCGGCGTACGCGACCTCGATCAGTACCTGGCCCGGACCGGGCGCCGGTGTCGGCACCTGGATCTCCTCCAGGACCTCCGGGCCGCCGTTCGACTTGAATCCGTACGCAAGCATGGTCACTCCTCCGGCGCCGTTCACGATCGTTCTGCGGTGCTACGGGAAGGCTGCCGCCGACCGCCGGGTACGGCCCGGGGAACCAGTTCGGCCACGAGCGCAGCGACCTGCTCCGTCTCGATCAGGAATCCGTCGTGCCCGTACGGGGATTCGATGACCCGCAGGTCGTCCGCCGTGGCGATGCCGGCCGCCAGTTCCGCCTGCTGGGCGAGCGGGTAGAGGCGGTCGGAGTCGACACCCGCGATCAGGGTGCGGGCGGTGACGCGGCCGAGGGCGGCTCGGGTGCCGCCTCGACCGCGGCCGACGTCGTGACCGTTCATGGCCTCGGACAGCACGACATAGCTGCCCGCGTCGAAGCGCCGGACCAGCTTCGCGGCATGGTGGTCGAGGTACGACTCCACCTGGTACCGGCCGCCGTCGAACGGGTCCTCGGCGCCCTGGGGCGTGCGGCCGAAGCGGACTTGGAGTTCCGGCTCGCTGCGGTAGGTGACGTGGGCCAGGCGGCGGGCGAGGCCGAGTCCGGCGTGCGGGCCCTGGCCGGTGTCGTGGTAGTCGCCACCGTGCCAGTGCGGGTCGCTGCGGATGGCATGCAGCTGGATGTTGGCCCAGGCGATCTGTTCCGCGCTCGCCGCCGCCGTGGTGGCGAGCAGCAGCAGCGCGCCGGCCCGCTCGGGATACGACACCGCCCACTCCACGGCCCGCATCCCGCCCATCGAGCCGCCGACGACCAGCGCCCACCGCTCCACGCCCAGGGCGTCGGCCAGTTGGGCCTCGGCGGTGACCTGGTCGCGCTGGGTCAGGAACGGGAAGGCGCCGCCCCACGGTCCGCGCCCGTCGGGACGCGGCGAGGAAGGTCCGGTACTGCCCTGGCAGCCGCCCAGGACGTTCGGGGCGACGACGAACCACCGGTCGGTGTCCAGCGCCAGGCCTGGCCCGACCAGCCCGTCCCACCAGCCGGAGGTCGGATGACCGGGTCCGGCGGGTCCGACGACATGGCTGTCACCGGTGAGGGCGTGCAGCACGAGCACGGCATTGGAGCGGTCCGGCGTCAGCCGCCCCCAGGTCTCGAACGCCAGGCGCGCGCCCGGGAGTTCACCGCCCGACTCCAGCGGCAGCGGCTTCTCGGCCATGTGCCACTGACGGTGCCCGGGTGGGTCCCCCTCCCGCCAGGCCCCGGTGGCCGGCGGGAGGGGAACCTCGGTGGCGGTGACGCCGTTCAGGACGCGCCCTTGGCCGCGCGGAAACCGGCCTCCAGGTCGGCCTTGAGGTCGGCGAGGTTCTCGATGCCGACCGACAGGCGCACCAGGCCCGGTGAGGTCCCGGTCGCCGCCAGCTGCTCCTCGTCCAGCTGACTGTGGGTCGTGGAAGCGGGGTGAATGATCAGACTGCGCACGTCACCGATGTTGGCGAGATGGCTGAACAACTCGACCGCGTCCACGAACCGCTTGCCCGCCTTGACGCCGTCCCGCAGCTCGAAGGAGACCACGGCTCCGGCGCCGCGCGGCAGGTACTTCTGCCCGGCCTCGTACCACTGGCTGGACTGAAGTCCCGGATAGTGAACGGCGGCGACCTCGTCCCGCTGCTGCAGCCACTGGGCCAGCGCCAGGGCGTTGGCGGAGTGCCGCTCGATGCGCAGACTCAGCGTCTCCACGCCCTGCAGCAGCAGGAACGCGGAGTGCGGGGACAGGGCCGGGCCGAGGTCGCGCAGCAGCTGCACCCGCAGCTTGATCGCGAAGGCGCCCGGGCCGAGCGCCGGCCAGTACTGCAGCCCGTGGTAGCTGGGGTCGGGTTCAGTGAAGTCCGGGAACCGCTCGGCGTGCGCTCCGAAGTCGAAGCTGCCGCCGTCCACGACCACACCCGCGATGGCGGTGCCGTGTCCGCCGAGGAACTTGGTCGCGGAGTGCACGACGATGTCCGCGCCGTGCTCGATCGGTCGCAGCAGATAGGGAGTCGGGACCGTGTTGTCCACGATCAGCGGCACGCCCGCCTCGTGGGCGACGTCCGCGACCGCCCGCACGTCGAGCACGTTGCCGCGCGGATTGCCCAGCGTCTCCGCGAACAGCGCCTTGGTGTTCGGCCGGATCGCCGCCCGCCACGCCTCGAAGTCGTCCGGGTCGTCCACGAAGGACACCTCGATGCCCAGCTTGGGCAGAGTGTGCCGGAAGAGGTTGTACGTGCCGCCGTACAGCGAGGTACTGGAGACGATGTGGTCGCCGGAGCTCGCCAGCGTCAGGATCGCGAGCGTCTCCGCGGCCTGCCCGGAGGACAGGGCGACGGCCGTGACCCCGCCTTCCAGCGCGGCGATGCGCTGCTCGAAGACGTCCTGGGTGGGGTTGTGGATGCGGGTGTAGATGTTGCCGGGCTCGGCGAGCGAGAACAGGTCGGCGGCGTGCTGCGTGTCCCGGAACACGAAGGACGTCGTCTGGTAGATCGGCGTTGCCCGGGCGCCGGTCGTCGGGTCGGGCGCGGCTCCGGCGTGGATCTGCTTGGTCTCGAAGGACCAGGCCGAGGTGTCGGGCCCGGCGGGCGGCTCCTCGGGGGTGTGACCGGCGGTGACGGAGTCGATGGGCTGGCTCATGGGCGCAGGCTCCTTGTGCAGGAAGGCGCGACGCGCGCGTACGGGCACGCGTCCGTGAAACGACGGAATGTCGGAACGACGAGCAGGGGGTACAGCGCGAGTTGAGGGGGAAGGGCCGGAGCGGAGCGTCAGCTCACGGCGCGACAACCTGTGGCGGTGACACGCACGTAGTCGACGTGGCGACGGGTCACGAGCACGGTCATGGAGACAGAAAACCACACCGCGGCAGCTCGCACCAGCACCACCAGGGCGTCTCATGCGCCGGGACATGTGGTGGACGCACCTTCCTGCGTGTGCTTTGATCCGGCAATGGAGACCACTGGCCCGGCACACGAGGTGCTGCTCGACCCGTTCTGGATGAGCCGCCGCGCCGACCAGTTCGACCAGGTCTGTTGCTGATCGCCGCCCGACGGCCCGCGACCTGAAGCCCCTCCGCTCTCCCGACTTGCTCCCGGTGCACCCATCGCCGCTAACGAACTACGCGTGCGGTTCCGAGGGACGGGCCGCCGCCCTTCGATGCACGTCGTCCGCTCCGAAGGTCGCCAGTACTGCACACGGTGGCGCGATCACAGCGACGCGCACCAGGACGACCTGACGCTGGACCAGTGGGACGACGACACCCCGCACCCTCATCTACGGCGTGCTGGGCGGTATCGGATTCGCGACCCACTCATCGGTCCTCCTCGCGGGCTTCCTTATCGCCTTGATCGGGTTCATGCTGCCGACCTGGGCTGTCACCGTGCGCCGCCTGGGCTCGTCCCGACGATCGGTGCCATCGCCCTTGTGGCCTTCTGCTGCACGAAGAGCAATGCGGGCGTGAACAAGTACGGCCCGAACCCGAAGGAGGCCCCGACGCTAGCGTGACCCCGTGCCTTCGGCAGGTGCCGTCCTGAGGCCGCCCGGCCGGTCGTGTGTAGCGCTGTGTGACACCCCAGGCCCTCGTTCCCCTCACCGCTCATCTCGTTGAGCTGAACGAGTGATCATGGCTTGGTGTGAAGGAGCGCGGGTGCGGCAGGACTGGGAGCCGGAGGACCTGACGGTCGTCCACGGACGAGCGCGTTCTGTCCGTCCTTCGCCGCGTCCACCGGACGGGGCTGCCGATGGTGCTCTTGTCCAACGCACCCGCCACCTCAGCGACCTGCTCGACACCCACGACTGGCAGCGGATGATGACCCAGGCCCTGTACTCGGCCCGGCTTCAGGTGTGCAAGCCCGACCCGGCCGCCTACCACCACGCCCTTGCGGCCACCGGCGCTGGCAACCCGCAGCGCGTGTCGTTCGTAGACGACCGCGCCGACCACTGCCATGCCGCTCGCAACCTGGGGCTGACCGCGCTCCACTACACCGGCCGGCCCGCCGACCTTGAAGCGGCACTGCTGCCTACCGTGTGACCCGCCTCACCTCATCCCAGGATTCTGTGCTACCCCACGACGACACCATCGACGGGGACGTCTACGTCTCCCCGCGCTACCTCGCCCGCGCCACCGCGATCGGCGATCCCGGCCTCGACCCGCTGCGCGACCTCGGCTGGGACCCACGGCGACCTAGAAGTTACGTGGAATCACTTGCGAGGCTTGCGCTCTCGTACGGGGACCAACGGCTGAAGGGACCAGCGATACCAGATGGTCGAGCTGAGGGAGAAGTGGCCGATACTCGGTCGGCACGAGCAAGCAGCGGCCTGGCTGCAGGTGTGGCAGGACTTGGGGCGTGCGCCGAGGACGGTCGATGCCTATGCGCGGGGGCTGGCGGAACATCTGGAGTTGTGCGAGCGGGAGAGCGTGGACCCGAGGCTTGCCACGCGGGCCTATGTAGCGCTGCATGTACGGGAGTTGGGTTCGCGTGCCAGCCGTCGGGGCGCCAACGTGATGGCTTTGGACTCGGGTGCCGGGTTGTCGAACGCGACGCTCCAGCAGCGTCTGGTGTCGGTGCGGTTGTTCTACGACTTCCTGGTCGACGGTGGGCTGCGCCAGGACAATCCCGTCGGCCGGGGACGGTACGCGCCTGGGGCCCGTGGCGGTGGGCGGCAGCGCTCAACTCATTGTGAAGTGATCA
Organism: Streptomyces sp. BK340; assembly: GCF_007827595.1. GTDB lineage: Bacteria > Actinomycetota > Actinomycetes > Streptomycetales > Streptomycetaceae > Streptomyces. Next base: position 23,152 of record NZ_VISR01000036.1, on the reverse strand, counting down.
GTAACCGGGGCCAGCGTCGGGCACGGGCGATGAGTACGGCCACGTCGTCGTGGTCGTCCGGATCGCGCAATGCGTCCAGGAGCCGGTCGCAGGTTTCTTCCGAGGACCGGTCGGGTCTGTCGAGCAGTTGGAGGAGGAGGCCCAGGCGCTCGTCGATGGCGTGGTGGCGGGTCTCGACCAAGCCATCGGTGTAGAGGACCAGTTGGTCGCCGGGGGCCAGGCCGAAGGTGGTGACTTCGAAGGCCACACCGCCGACCCCGAGGGGTGCACCGGTGGGCAGATCGAGCAGTTGGGGGGGCTCGCCCGCGCGCATCAGCACGGGGGGCAGGTGACCGGCGACAGCGATGTGGCACAGGGCGCGGTGCGGGTCGTAGACGGTGTAGGCGCAGGTGGCGTACTGCTCCAGGTCTGCGGTGATCTTGTCGAGGTGGTGCAGTACCTCGGTGGGTGGTAGGTCGAGGTCGGCCAGGGTGGTGGTGGCGGTGCGCAGGCGTCCCATGGTGGTGGCGGCGCTGATGCCGCTGCCCATCACATCGCCCACGACCAGCGCGGTCTTGTCTTCCACGAGGGGGATGACGTCGAACCAGTCGCCCCCGACTTCGATGGTCGTTCCGGCGGGCCGATATCGGGAGGCGATCTCCAGGCCCGCCTGTTGCGGTGGGAGGTCCGGCAGCAGGCTTCGCTGGAGGGTCACAGCGGTGTTGCGTGCGCCTTGGTACAGACGGGCATTGTCGATGCACACTGCGGCTCGATCGGCCAGCTCACCGGCCAGGGTGAGGTCGTCGTTGTCGAAGGGTACCGAGTTGCGGGCGCGGGTGAGGCCCAGGGTGCCGAGCACCTCGCCGCGGGCGATCAGGGGCGTCAAAAGATAGCTGTGGACGCCGGCACGGGCCAGGATGGCGGCGGCCTCGGCGTCACGGGCGATGCGGGCCAGGTCCCGCTCGCCGACGTGGGCTACCAGAATGGGGCGTCCGGTCTGTACACATTGAGTGGCCAGGCGCTGCGCGCCGTAGCTGGCGAGGTGGCCGGGAGGGTCGGCGGCGCGGACGGCCTCGGTCGGATACGCGGCCTTTACGGCGAGGGCCCGGAAGAGTGCCCGGCCGGCGCCGGGCCCCGTTGGATGGCGGTCGTCCAGGACGGAATCCAGGATGTCCACGGCCGCCATGTCGGCGAGCTCGGGGACGGCGACGTCGGCCAGCTCGCGAGCGGTCTGTTCCACATCCAAGGTGGTGCCGATACGGGCGGAGCCGTCGGCGATCAAGGCCAAGCGCTGCCGGGCGCGGTGCCGATCGGTGACATCCACCAACAGGATGGCTACCCCGAGTACCCCACCGCCGGGACCGTCGAGTCGGTAGTAGGAGACTGACCAGGCATGATCGTTGTCGGGGTCGGCGGGAGTACGTCCCACGCTCTGCTGATCGATCAGGGGCCTTCCGGACGTGAGGACCTGCCGCAGCGCAGCCTCGATCGCATCGACCTCCAGGAAAGGCAGGGCCTCGCGGACTCGTCGCCCGAGGTGGTCTTCGGCCGGGACACCGTTGATCTGCGCGAGCGCAGGGTTGACGGACACGTAGCGCAGGGCGGTGTCCAAGACGGCCAGCCCGATCGGGGACTGCGATACCAGCCGGGTGGACAGGGCCACGTCCCTTTCCACCTGGCGCAGGATTGCCTCGTTGGTGGCGATGCCCAGGGCGTAGAAGTCACCCTGGTCGTCCAGCAGCCGCATGTTGCGGAACTCCACCAGCCGGGTACTGCCGTCCTTGTGCCGGACGGGGAAGGCGCCTGCCCACCCCTGGCCCGTCCGCATGACCTCGGTGAACAGCCTGGTCATCAGGTCCAGGTGTTGCTCATTGACCAGCAGCCGCGCCGCGTTCCGACCCAGCGCCTCCTGCGCGGTGTAGCCGAACAGCTCCTCGGCCTGCGGGCTCCACAGCACGATCCGCCCCTCGGCATCCAGCAGCACCGCCGCGACACTCAGCAGATCCAGCAACCCACTGCGCTGCGGCGGCCCGGCGTCAGCCTGGTCACCCTCGCCCCCGAAGAGGTCGGCTGTTCTCATCCCAGGCACTCCCTCCGCCTGCCCGGCGCGACACGCGGCCCTGGTGCGTTCAGGCTGCGGCGTGTCCCATAGACCTCGCGGTGCTTCCATAGTCCCCCGGATCTGGGTGGCCGCCAGGTCGCGCCAGGTGGCCCCTGCTCTGCGCGCGGTGTGTGCGAGCCTGGCAATGGGCGAAGCCTGGCGCACACGACTGGACGGTGAGGACGCGATGCGGGAGACCTACCACGAGGAACTGGCCTCGATCAGTGATGGCCTGGTGGAGATGGCGAACCTGGTCGGCTCGGCCATCGGCCTGGCCACGACCGCTCTCCTCGATGCCGACCTGCAGCTTGCCGAGAACGTGATCTCAGCCGACGAAAAGGTCGATGACCTCCAGCGCGACCTGGAGAATCGAGCGATCACGGTGCTGGCACGGCAGCAGCCAGTAGCTACGGATCTGCGGGTCGTGGTCACCTCGCTGCGTATGAGTGCGGACCTGGAGCGTTCTGGTGACCTGGCACAGCACGTGGCCAAGCTGGCCCGCATGCGGTATCCCAACCGAGCGGTGCCACGCGACATACGACGAACGGTCCTGGAGATGGGCCAGCTCTCGCAGCGCCTGATGGCGCAGGCCGCCGAAGTGATCCTCACCCAGGACGTCGATGCCGCGCTCCAGCTGGAGAAGGACGACGACCGCATGGACGAGTTGCACCGCACGATCTTCCAGCACCTCATGGACGACAAGTGGCAGCACGGCGTGGAAACCGCCGTGGACGTGACACTGGTCGGCCGCTACTACGAGCGGTTCGCTGACCATGCGGTCTCGGTGGCCCGGCGCGTGGTCTACCTGGTCACGGGCGAACGCGCAGACGAGCTGATCCCCGACACGCCCGCATGACGCCCATCAGGCTCGGCGAGGGTGCCCGCTTGGCCGGCCCGCAGCGGTCGCCCACTCGGCGGGCGTCGTATTGGCAGTCCGCGCCACGGCCATCAGCATGGGCGCATGGTGGAACACACAACAGTCGTGCACACGATCACCCGGGACAGAACACACCGGGGAGGATGGATCGAGCATGACCCGACCGGACACGCAGTGGTGCGATGCACCTGCGGCCTTGACAGCGGCAGCGTGCCGGAAACACAGGCAGTGCAGATTGCCGATGAGCACCGCCGGACGGCCGCAGAAGCCCGCGCATGAGGGCGTGCAGATCCTTAACTCGCGTTCTTGATCTTGCTTTGATACGGGGGTTGAAAGCGAGGAACGTCGCGATGTCGGCTGGGGTGCGGAAGCCGGCGGTGTGGCGGCCTTCGCGGATCTCGGCGGCCTTCAGCAGGTCCTTCCACGTTCAGGGCGGTCCGTACGGTCCGGTGGGCCTGGTGGACGTACCCGCCGAACTCCCGCTGTCCTGCATTTTCTTGTAGGAGCGCTCCAAGCGCTGGGGCTCCAGCTTCGCCAGGCGGTGGGCGCCAGCGCCGGGTCTGAGGTGGTGACAGAACTCGACGCGGTAGGCGTCGATGGTGTTCTCGGAGACGTGCAGGGCGGCAATGTTCTCGACCCAGTGAGCGCGCAATGAGCCTTGACAAACCTGATTCCACATAATGGGCAATGCCTACCTGACCGCACCCGACCGCAAGGTCCGCCTCGGCTACCTTCCCTGCCTGGGGCGTGTGCTTCAACGACTCCTGCCCGACGGAGTTCGTCACCGCCTTCACCACCGCGCTCGCCGAGGCATATCACCAGGGACAGGACAGCTACTTGGCCAGGCCCGTCTCCGCCGGGGCCGCCAGCCCCGACCCCGCTCGACGTCCAGCGTGCCGTCGGCCGCAGGCCGACCGCCCGGCCCGCTGCCAGCGTCCCGCGCTGGAGCACCACCAGCCGACCCGCGCTGACCGGGCCGCGCCGCTGACATTCCCGGGAGACCCACGTGGACATGCATGCCCGCGAGTTCTTCGCCGAACTCGAGTTGCCCTTCGCCGACAGGGCCGTTGTCGGCGACACCTACTACGCCACCCCCATACCCGGAGCCCCGCTGCGGCTGCGGATCGACTTCAGCCCCACCCAATGGGCCAACGAGTACGCTGGCCTCCGCCTCGCCACCCTGCACCAGGACCGAGGCGAACTTGACGACAGCGAGCCGGTCCGCCCGACCTCCCGGAGCAGGCCCCGGGTGATGAGGAAACCGCAGATGACGAAGAACACGTCGACTCCGACGTAGCCGCCGGCGATGAACGAGATTCCGGCGTGCGCGAGTACGACGAGCGTGACGGCCAGCCCGCGCAGCCCCTGGATGTCGTGCCGGACGAAAGGATTCGTCGGACGGCCGCCAGGCGATGCGCTCGCATCGCGCCCGCGCCGTGGCGACCCCTTGGGCTGCAGGTCGGGCTCACTGTCCCGCAGCAGGCGGGAGGCCGTGGAGTTGTGCGTCACGCCCTTGGACTGTCCGCCGGGCGGAGGGTGTCCCTGTGATGCGGAACACGGACCATTGCCGATGAGACGGGCCGCATCTTGACGGGGCGTGCGGACAGGCACGGGATGCTCGGGAGTGTGGGGCCGGCCTGTTGGGTCGGCCCCACACTCCCCGACAGGGGGCAGGCATTGCGTGTCAGTGGAGCGTGTTCCGCAGGAAGGTGTTGGCCTGGGCGACCGCTGCCTGGGCGGCGTTGGTGTTGCGCAGGGCGTTGAGCATCGCGAAGTCGTGGATGGTGCCGTTGTAGCGCACGGCGGTCACGTCGTTGCCGGCGGCGCGGAGCTTGGCTGCATAGGCTTCGCCCTCGTCGCGGAGCACGTCCGCCTCGTCCGTGATGACCAGTGCCTTCGGCAGTCCGCTGAGCTGATTGAGGGTGGCGCGCAGCGGGGATGCGAGGATCTGGTTGCGGTCCTTGGTGTTGGGGGCGTAGGCATCCCAGAACCACTGCATGGCCTTGCGGGTGAGCCATGGGCCGCCTGCGAACTCGCGGTAGGAGGCGTCGTTGAAGGCGGCGTTGGTCACCGGGTACAAGAGGACCTGGCCGCGCAGCTTCGGCCCGTGCTGCTGCTTGTCCATGAGGCTGACAGCGGCGGTCATGTTGCCGCCGACGCTGTCGCCGGCGAGGGCGATCCGGGAACCGTCGACGTTGATCTCGTTGCCGTGCTCGGCGACCCACTTGGTGGCGGCGTAGGCCTGCTCGATGGGGATCGGGAAGTGCGCTTCGGGGGCGGGGGTGTAGTCGACGAAGATCACGGCAGCGTGTGCGCCGTTCGCGATCTGCCGGACCAGGCGGTCGTGGGTCCCCTCGTTGCCCAGCACCCATCCGCCGCCGTGGAAGTACATCACGACCGGGAGCCTGCCGGTCGCTCCGGCGGGCCGGACGATGCGGATCGTCACCTTGTGGGGCCGACGGGAAGGGTGCGGTGAGAGACGTCTGCCGGGGGCAGCGGGACCGGGCCGGACTGCGCGGTGTCCAGGGCCTTACGGGCGTCGGCGTACGACAGGGTGTAGATGGGGGGATTCTTGGCCGCCGCATCGGCGAACACCTGGGCGTCGTGCTCCAGCACGACCGAGGAGTGCCCACTCGACGAACTGGGAGAGGCAGGGGAGGCGAGAGCATTGCCGGCCGCGACGATTCCTGCGACGAAGGGGACGGTCGCGGCGAGCGCGATCTTACGGTCGATACGGGGGGAGGGTGCGGACATGACGGAAAATCTCCTGGTTGTACGGGGTGCGGGCGGCGGCGTGCCTTGCGGTCGAACGCTTGCTGGCTGCAGATGGATCAGATCGGGCGGGTGCTGCCTGGTCAGTTGGTGCCCAGAACGTCGCGCAGCGTGGTGATGGCCTGGGTGATGGCGGCCTCGGCGGCGTGGGTGCCGCGCAGGGCGTTGAGCATCACGAAGTCGTGGATGATGCCCTGGTAGCGCACCGCCGTGACCGGGACACCGGCCTCGCGCAGCTTGTTGGCGTAGGCCTCGCCCTCGTCGCGCAGCACGTCGGCCTCGCCGGTGATGACCAGCGCCGGGGGCAGACCGGTCAGCTGCTCGGTGGTGGCGCGCAGCGGGGACGCAGTGATCTGGGCGCGCTCACTTTCGTCGGTCGTGTACTGGTCCCAGAACCACTGCATGGCGTCCCGGCGCAGGAAGTAGCCCTCGGCGAACTGGTGGTAGGAGCCGGTGTCGAAGCTGGCGTCGGTGACCGGGTAGAACAGCACCTGCTGCACCAGGGGGACGTCGCCGCGCTCCTTGGCCATCAGGGTCAGCGCCGCGGCCATGTTGCCGCCGACGGAGTCGCCGGCCACGGCGATGCGGGTGGCATCCAGGTTTTTCGCGGCGCCGTCGGTGACGATCCAGCGGGCGACGGCGTAGTTCTGTTCGATGGCGACCGGGTAACGGGCCTCCGGAGACAGGTCGTACTCGGGGAAGACGACGGCGGCCCGGGCGCCGACGGCCAGCTCGCGGACCAGGCGGTCGTGGGTGTGGGCGTTGCCGAAGACCCATCCGGCGCCGTGGATGTAGACGATCACCGGCAGCACGCTCTGAGCGTCGGCGGGGCGGACGATGCGGGCCTTGACCGATCCGGTGGGACCGCCGGGGACGGTCACCCACTCCTCGGCGATTTCCGGCTTGCTGATCTCGCCGGACTGGACCTCGTCGACGGTCCTGCGGCCTTCGACCGGCCCCAGGTCGAACAGGTACGGCGGGTTTGCGGTGGCCTCGGCGAAAGCTGCGGCGGCAGGTTCCAGCACCGGGCGGGTGGTGGTCTCGGACATGGGTCGCTCCTCATGGGGAATGGCGGCGGGCGGTAGGGCCGGCCGTCTGGGGGGGGACTGACTGGAACAGTACTGCACGATTTAGTCGTGCACAACTTAATCAAGCGCAACATAATCGTGAGCGCCTGGAAGGGTAGAATGGGGTTCGCTGACCATTCGATGTGAGGACCGGAGCCATGGACGAGACCGGGCACCAAGCCGCTGAGCCGGGCTCGCTCCTGCTCCAGGACCAGCTGTGCTTCGCCTTGTACGCCGCCTCGCGGGCGGTCACCGTCCGCTATCGGCCCCTGCTGGACGATCTGGGCCTGACCTACCCGCAGTACCTGGTCATGCTGGTGCTGTGGGAGCAGGACTCCGTATCCGTCCGTGAGCTGGGCACCGCGCTCCAACTGGAATCCAGCACCCTTTCTCCGCTGCTCAAGCGCCTGGAAGCCGGTGGCCTGATCCGCCGTGAACGACGCGCCGAGGACGAGCGGTCCGTCTCCATCCACCTCACCCCGGCTGGTGCGGATCTTCGCGATAAGGCTCGTCCCGTCCCTGCGGCCATCGGTGAGGCCATGGGACTGACTCTTGAGCAGGACGCCATGGCCAAGCACTTGCTCCGCCTGCTCACCAGGAACGTCACCGGCACTTGAGCTACCGAGCGAGCGAAGCTTGTGGGGTGTCTCTGCATTCATCGTCGAAGCACCTGGCCTGCGGCGCGGGAAAAATCGCCCGACAATGCGGGAAACTATCTACACAGAGGTTGCATCGGCCCTGACCAGGGAATTCCGTCGGTGCCCCCTGTTCCCCGGCCGACTTGGTGGCCACCACCGCTGAGAACGCCGGCATCCGCAAGACCGCTACCGGCGACCTGCCCGCCCCGCCGCGAACGTCACGAAGTTGCGGCCCCGCGCCGCCCGCATCCTGCCCGAACCACAGGAGAGCCCCTCATACGGCGTGCAGTTGGTCGGAACAGCAGGCAGACCAGGACGATCGGGCTGATCAGGCCCTGCAGGAACCCTACTCGGCCAGGCCACCAACAGCCCGCGCTGCCGCATTGTCATCACTGCCATAGGGCGTCCGCGCCGCAAACATGTCCACCGTCCCGCGTGTCCCGGCCGTCCGCGTGAGCATCGTGAAGTCGCCGGTTCACTCCTTCGCTGGTCCGCCTTCGAGGGTGCGAACGCTCCCGGAGCGCTTCCTGCCGCCTCTCACCGCAAAATGGATATAAGCCGCTCCCCTCCTGGAGGAGACGATATCGGCGATTCGGAGGCACAGGCGATGTCCACCATCCCGAGCCGATGGATGACGATCGGCGACTTCCTGCTCCGGCGTCTGGAGGAGGCTGGCGTCGGCCACCTCTTCGGTGTCCCCGGTGACTTCAACCTCGAATTGTTGCAGCAGCTTCAAGACGCGGGCACGCTGAAATGGGTCGGCAACTGCAGTGAGCTGAACGCGTCCTACGCAGCGGACGGCTATGCCCGGCTGAATGGCATGGGCGCGCTCCTCGTGACGAACGCCGTCGGCGCACTGAGCGCGATCAACGGGGTCGCCGGCTCCTACAGCGAGCACGTGCCGGTGGTCTGTATCTGCGGGTCGATACCGCTCAAGTCCATCGATCGCGGCCTGGGGATGCACCACACGATGGCCGACGGCACATGGGACCGCTTCCTCGGCGCCTACGCGCAGGTGACCGCCGCGCAGGCGCGGCTGACCCCGCACAACGCGGTCACCGAGATCGACAGGCTGATCCTCACCGCGTGGCGGGAAAAGCTCCCGGTGTACGTGGAGTTGCCTTCCGACATCGCCTATCTCGACATCGAGGTTCCGCAAGCTCCGCTGGTGCTCGCGCAACCGCCCAGCGACCCGGAACGGCTGCGGTCGTGCGTCACCGCGATCGCGGCCCACCTGTCCGCCGCCAAGTCACCGGCGGTCCTGGTGGATCTGGACGCGGACCGGTTCGGCGTGGCAGCCGACGTCATGGGGCTGGCCGAGAAAATGCGGCTCCCCGTAGCAGTGATCAGCACAGCCAAGGCGGTCATCGACGAGACGTTCCCCTATTACGTCGGCGTCTACAACGGCCAGGCAAGCGAGCCGCACACGCGCGCGGCGATCGAGACCAGCGACTGTCTGCTCTCCATCGGCTACCGGCCGATCGAGGTGACCACCGGCGACTTCACCGCCGTATTGCCCGCAAACACGATCCGCGCCCACAGCCACTCGGTGGATGTCGGCGACGACAACTACCAAGCGGTGACGCTCAAGGAGGTCATCCGCGGCGTGCTGGACGCCGTCCCGCACGTCACGAGCCGCTCCGTACCGCAGCGGCCCGCGGCGACGGGAGCCCTGGCGGACGGATCCGCCCGCCTGACGCAGGCCGGGTACTGGCAGGCGGTCCAGGGCTACCTCCGGGCGGGTGACGTGCTCCTCCTCGACAACGGCACCTCGTACGCTCTTCTCGGCCTTAGCCTCCCGCCGGGCTGCACCTTCGTCGGGTCGATCAACTGGGGCTCGATCGGCTACTCGGTCGGAGCCCTGCTCGGCACGCTGACCGCGGCACCCGACCGCCGTCACTTGCTGTTCCTGGGTGACGGCTCGTTCCAGCTGACCGCGCAGGAGCTGTCGACCATCCTGCGGCACGACCACAAGCCGGTGATCTTCCTGATCAACAACGGCGGATACACCATCGAACGCGGTTACCTCGGCAAGACCGAGCAGTACAACGACATCGCCACCTGGGCCTACGCGGACCTGCCGAGAGTGCTGCGTCCGGACACCACGGCGCGGTCGTTCGTCGTCAGGACACCCGCGGACCTGGCGGAGGCCCTCAGCGCGCCCAACGACACGCTGATCTTCATCGAAGCGGTCATGGATCCCTACGACGCTCCCGCCGCGGTCATGACCAGCAGCAACACCGGCGCGGACATCGACTACGGGCCTCGCGGCCCGCAACACCGCGACAACGTGCAACTCAGACCCTGACGCCCTCGATCGCCACGGGAAGGTGGCGAGGGCCGCGCAGCACGGCGTTGGCGCGGTACGGCGGCGGGTCCTCCAGCAGCCCGGAGAACCTGACCCGGCGGAACAATTCGGGGATGGCCGCGTGGAGTTCGATGCGGGCGAGGGGGCGCCGAAGCAGTAGTGGATGCCGGTGTACATGCCCAGGTGCTCGTTGTCCTTGCGGTCGGGGTCGAACCGGTCGGGGTCCCGGAAGCGTTGGGGATCGCGGTTGGCCGCGGCCAGCATGAGCCAGACCGGCGAGCCGGCCGGGATCGTGGTGCCGGCGACCTCGATATCGGCCAGGGCGGTGGTGAATGGGATGAACTGGACCGGGGACTCGTACCGCAGCACCTCCTCGATGAGCGGGACGGCCAGCTTCGGCTCCTTCTGGAACCGATCGAGGACGTCGGGGTGGCGCAGCAGGATCAGGGTCGTGTTGGTGATCGCGTTGACGGTGGTCTCGTGTCCGGCGACCAGGAGCAGCACCGCGGTGGCCTCCAGGTCCGCCGGTGTCATGTCGGGGGCGAGCGCGCTGAGCATTCCGGGGCCGGGGTGGCGGCGTTTGGTCTCGATCAGCTCGGTCAGGTAGGCGCCCATGTCCTGACGTGCCTGCTGGGCTTGCTCCGTGCCACTGTCGTCGCCGGAGTGGGGATCGAGCGACGACGCCAGGGCGTCGGCCCATACGTGGAAGCGGGGTTCGTCCTCGCGCGGCACGCCGAGGACCTTGCAGATGGCGGTGACAGGAAGCGGATAGGAGAACTCCTCGACGATGTCGACCTGGTCCTTGCCTTCGAAGGCGTCGAGCAGCTCGGCGACGACCTTGGCCAGCTCTCCGCGCAGGCCGTCGAGGAACCTGGGGCTGTGCGGGGGGCCGAAGGGCCGGTTGATGGTGCCCCGCAGCCGGTCGTGCACGGGCGGGTCGGTGAAGATGAAGCTGGGCGGCAGGCCGGTCTCCGCCGCCGGCTGCCCGGTGCGGGCGTAGCCGGGTGGACGGTTGCTCGTGTCGTTGCTCAGCCGCGGGTCGTTGGCCAGGCTCCGCACCTCGTAGTAGGTACTGACCAGATAGGTTCCGTCCTCCTCGCGCCTGACCGGTTGCTTGCGCAGCTCCGCGTAGAGCGAGAAGGGGTCGGCCCGGTTGTCGTAGTCGATGATCTGCGCGGAGATGGTGCCGGACGTCATGGTGACTCCTGAGGGCTCCGTACGGGGCAGGGCCGGTGGTCAGGCATGTGACGGAACGAACTGGACACGCCGTTCGCTCGGTGAGTGGCCCGTCAGCGTGACTGTGGCCCCGTGGGTGGGCAGGTGGGGATCCGGGAAGGCCGGGTCGATCGGCTGCAGCGTCTGGGTGTGACGGTCGACCGTGCGGTACTCCGGCGGGAAGGGCGCGCCGGATGCGATCTGCTGCTCGTAGAACCCCAGCCACTTGGCTCCGTCGAAGGACGCCGCGGCGATGACGCGGCCTCGGTAGCCGTAGACCGCGACGAACCGCTCCTCGTCGAGCGCCCCCTGGGCGACCACCAGTTGGTCGCCCAGCGAGGGCACGCCCACCGACTTGATGTTGATACCGAACTGGGTGGACCAGAACATCGGCAGCCACAGATGTGGACGGCGATCCGGGCCCGCGCAGATCATGTTGTGGGCGGCGATCTCGGCCTGTTCGACCGCGTTGCCCCAGTGCTCCAGAGCCAGGAACTGGTAGTCGAACAGCGGGTGGGGACTGCGGGCGACGTCACCGGCCGCGTAGATGTCGTCGGTGACGATGCCGTTCACGTCGAACACCCGGCACCCGGCGTCGCACGCGATCCCCCGGGGACCCGCGGCCACCCCCGAGCCGGCGAGCCACTCCGTGTTCCGCATGGCACCCAGCGAGACAACCGCCACGGCCACGTCGATCGCCGAACCGTCGGACAGATGGGCCCGCTTGAGCCGCCCCACGTCGTCGCCTTCCAGGGCGGTGACGCTGATGCCGCAGCGCAGGTCGACTCCGTGCCCCCGCTGCAGCAGGTCCGCGACCGCGCCGATCACCTCGCCGAGTGTGCCCACCAGGGGCGCCGGCCCGCGTTCGGCTACGGTGACATCGAGACCCAACTCCCGGCAGCCGGAGGCGACTTCCGAGCCCGTGAAACCGGCGCCGATCACCATGACCCGGGACACGCCCCCGGTCAGCTTCCGGGTCAGGGGCGCGGAGTCGTCGCGGGTGCGCAGCACGAACACCCCGTCCAGCGCGGCCTCTTCCGGGTGGAACCAGGGCCGTGCTCTGGTCCCGGTGGTGATCAGCAGGCGGTCGTAGGGGACGGTGTCGCCGTTCGTAAGGCGCACTTGCTTGGCGTCCCGGTCGAGGCCCTCGGCGGCGACGCCCAGACGCCATTCGGCGTCGATGTCCCGCCGCCGCGGCAGCAGGGTGTCCTCAGGCCGTGCCCGCCCGAGCAGCGCCTGCTTGGACAGCGGCGGCCGGTCGTAGGGTTCGTACGGCTCATCGCCGATCATGGTCAGGGATCCGGTAAAGCCTTTCTCGCGCAGCGTCTCCGCTGCACGCAGACCGGCCAGCGACGCACCGACCACGACAACGCGGCCCTGACGCCGCAGGACCTCGACGTCCGTATCAGCCGACATGAGGCTTCACACCCTTCGTCGGCTCGTCGGAGTAGTCGACCAGGATGGCCTGGACCGGGCAGGCGGCAGCGGCCTTCTCCACCCGGTCCTTTTGTGCCTCGTCGAAGCGAGGCGAGAACAGCAGCGCCTCGTCGCCGTGGAGGGAGAAGACGTCTGGGGCTAAAGGTTGTCCCGTGACCCGTGTGACCGTTGGTGCGTTGACTGGGCATGGGTGGGGTGATTTCAGCGGATGATCCCAAGTGGATCGAGCCGTTCTCCGGGCTGACCGAGGTGCAGTTCGCCAGGCTGGTGGCTTTGGTGCGGCGTCGCGGTGGTGACGTTCAGCGCGGTGTCGTCCCTGGCGGCTGCCGCTGGAGGACCGGGTGTTGCTGGTAGCGACGTACTGGCGCACGAACCTGACGTTACGGCAGGTGGCGCCGTTGTTCGGTGTCTCGAAGTCTGCGGCTGACCGCATCCTCGATCACCTGGCGCCCTTGCTGGCCATCTCGCCGGCCCGACGGCCGCGCAAGGACACCGTCTACATCGTCGACGGCACCTTGGTGCCCACCCGTGATCGCAGCGTGGCCGCCTCCAGCAAGAACTATCGGTACTCGACGAACGTGCAGGTCGTGATTGATGCCAACAGCCGCCTGGTGGTGGCGATCGGCCTGCCTCTGCCCGGCAGCCGCAACGACTGCCGGGCGTTCACGGAGTCCGGCGTGGACCGGGCCTGCCGCGGAGCACCGACCATCGCCGACGGCGGATACCAGGGCACCGGCCTGCTCATCCCGCACCGCAAACGACGAGGTCAGACTCGTCTCAGTCGACAGCTGGAAGCGGAGAATGCCGTCCACCGCCGGGCGCGGGCCAGGGTGGAACACGCCCTGTCGCGGTTGAAGAACTGGAAGATCCTGCGCGACTGCCGACTCAAGGGCCACGGTGTTCACCAGGCGATGCTCGGCATCGCCCGGCTCCACAACCTGGCCCTCACTGGATAACTCACGTCCCATACGGGACAACCTCTAGGAAGACGCGGATGCAGCCGTCATCGCCGACCAGGTCCGCATCCGCCGCGACCTGCACCCCTTACGCGCCGGCAACGAGACGGTCACCGACCTCAAGATCCTCACCGTCCGGCGCATAGACCTCGTCGCCGACCGCACCCGCACCGTCAACCGGCTCCGGGCTCAGCTCACCGGGAGCTTCCCCGGCCTGGAACGGTCCCTGGACCTCACCAACAAGGGCCCGCTGACGCTGCTGACCGCTATCAGGCCCCTGGGGCCATCCACCGGCTTGGCGCCAAGCGCCTGGAGACTTGGCTGCGAAACCGTAAGGTCCTCCGAGCCGATCAGCTCGCTGCGACCGCGGTCGAAGCGGCCGAACGCCAGCACACCAGCCTGCCCGGGGAGAACCTGACCGCGCAGATGGTGCACACGCTCGCGAAGGAGGTGATGGCCCTCAACGACCAGGTCGCCGAGCTCGACAAGTTCATCGAGGCCCGATTTCGCGACCACCAGCACTTCGAAGTGATCACCAGCATGCCCGGTCTCGGCATCATCCTCGGCACCGAGTTCCTCGCCGCCACCGGCGGCGGCATGGCCGTCTTCGGCAATCCGGACCGTCTCGCTGGCTTCGGCGGCGTCGCCCCGGTCCCGCGCGGCTCCGGCAAGATCAGCGGCAGCCTGCGACGCCCCCAGCGGTACAACCGACGGCTCCAGCGCGTGCTCTACACCTCCGCGCTATTCAGCATCCGGCGGTCCGAAGAGTCCCGCCGGTTCTACGACCGCAAACGTGCCGAGGGCAAGCGCCACACCCAAGCCGTCCTCGCCCTCGCCCGCCGCCGCGTCAACGTCCTCTGGGCCCTCCTCCGCGACGGAGGGTGCTACGAGCTCACGCCACCGACTGCCCTCGCGGCTTGACGAACCGCATGAGGAATCGGTGGCACAGGACACTGTGCCAACCAATCTCGAGCACGCGCCATCGAACCTTGGCACTTAAGAGGGCGCGCCGTCGAAGTCTGGTCGTCCCTGCGCTGGTACCAGCCAGATTGAGTGGGGTTCACGCTGGCTGTTCTGGTGCTCGATTGGATGGCAGAGCGACTGGCTTCACTGTTGCAGGGTCTCGCCGCGTCCGACATGTCGATCTTTTGCGACCTGGGCTTTCTTGGTTGTCTCACGGCCGTGTCACCGTGATCAGTCTCAAGTCCGTGGCATTTCTCGTCCGACACCGGGCAGGTCAGCGGTCGTCCAGCCCACCACCGCTGTTGGCCCATTCCAGGGCGCTCAGGGGCGCACGCGAATGACGGTCTTGCCCTTGCGCCGCTCGGTCGGGTTGAGCGCAGGGACGGCGTCGTCGAGGGTCGCGACGGTTCCGATGTACGTGCGGAGGCGCCCGTCCCGCACCCGGTCGACGATCTCCACCAGCTGACTCGGAACGGACTCGACGACGAAGTCGACCGCCAAGCCGTCGACAGGGCGAGCCTCAACAGGCCCGACCACCGACACCAGCGTCCCGCCAGGCCGGATGATTCTCGCCGAGCGCCTTTGGATGTCAGCGCCGATGACATCGAAGACCACGTCGACCCCGCCGATGTCGTCGAGATCCTCGGTGGCGAGGTCGAGGAACTCGTTCGCGCCGAAGTCGAGCGCCGCCTGGCGGTCCGCCGCCCGCCCGGTACCGATGACGTAGGCGCCGAACTCCCGGGCGAGCTGCGTAACCACGGACCCGACTGCGCCGGCGGCGCCGTGTGCGAGGACGCTCTGCCCCGCCTGAAGACGACCGTGCTGGAACAGACCTTGCCACGCGGTCAGGCCGGAGATCGGCAGGCTCGCACCCACCGTGAAGTCGACGTTCCCCGGCAGCGGCGCCAGGTTGCGTGCCTCCACGGCCGCGTACTCGGCCAGGGTTCCATCGCGGTGCCAGTCCGTGATCCCGAACACCCGCTGTCCCAGCGAGAGCCCCGTCGTGCCGTAGCCGAGGGAGGTGACCACTCCGGCGAACTCGTGGCCGATGATCGCCTGGGCTCGATCGCGACCGGCGCGATCGACCCACGTCGAGGGCCACTCCCACTCCGCGGGGACGAAGCCCGACGCATGGACTTCAACGACGACGTCGTTGATCGCCGGCGTCGGCTCAGGCCGCTCCGCGAGTGTGATCCCGGCTGCTTCCGCGGCCGGATCCGTCGCGACGATTGCCTTCACTGGTACCTCCGTATATCTCGTGCTCGCCGGCTCTGTGCGCCGCCCAAGCCATGGAGTGGGCTGATTAGTCCACAGAGGAACGGCAACAAGATCCGTCACCACAGACGGATGGACCACTGAAACGCGTCGAGTCCAACCGGAGCTCGACGAGCACCACACACCCAGGGCAGCAACACCCACCCACGCGCCAGTCTCACGGCGATGTCGTGTACGACATCGGTACGACACGGCTCGTGCGCTTACGACATCAGCCGTAAGACCCAACAGGTTCGGTGTAGAGACTCAGGATCCGTTTCTTGTCACGCTGCCGTGACCTGCGGCTTCTAGGGCGTGTGTCGGAAGTGCTCTAGGTTGGCTGACGTGAGTGGGCGGGGGCGGAGTTATCGATATGTCGGACCGGTCGAGCTGAAAGCCGCGGTCCGGCCTGGTGACGGCGGGCGTCGGATCGCCTCGGCGGCTGACTTCGGTGGCTGGATCGTGCAGCGCCCGGCGGCGGAGCTGGCCGAACCGTTCACCTTCGTGGTCGGTATGGACGGTGTGCTTCGTCTGGCGCCGCGGCGAAGCGAGCACGTGGCCTGTGCCGGCGGAGCCATGGTTCTGGGTGCCGGCGAGATCAGCTTCATGCGCGAGGCAGACCGGTGGACCGTGAACGAGGTCAGCAACCAGTCCACCGGGTACTGCCCAGACGTCAGCTCCTGGGCGGAGGTCGCCCGTGCTCTCGACGCTGTGGAGCTCCGGCGGCCTTCCGGCTTCACCCACGAGGTTGTATTCCGGCGGTGCCCCGACTGCCAGGAGCACAACATCGTGCGCGAGGACGACTTCGTCTGCGTCTTCTGCGGCAGCGATCTGCCTGCGGCGTGGAACGTAGATCCCACCGCCTGACGATCGAGGGTCACAGCCACTCGTTGATGGCAGCGACGAGGACGGTCGCCTCGTAGCGGACGGCGAGCTTGTCGTAGCGCGTGGCGACAGCACGGTGCCTCTTGAGGCGGTTGATCCCACACTCGACCGCATGGCGCTCGCGGTAGTCGGCTGGGTCGAAGCGCGGAGGTCGGCCGCCGCGGGAGCCGAGCTTCTGGCGGTTGCGTGCCTGGTCGGCCTTGTCCGGGATGGTGCATCGGATTCCACGGCGGCGCAGGTAGGCGCGGTTCTTGCGGGAGGCGTACGCCTTGTCCGCCCGCACGCGATCGGGGCGGACGCGTGGCCGGCCCGGCCCGAGGCGGGGCACGCGAACCTGCGCCAACACGGTTTCGAACTGCGGCGAGTCCCCACGTTGGCCTGCGGTCACCACGATCGACATGGGCTTTTGACCGTGCTCGACGGCCAGGTGCAGCTTGGTGGTAAACCCGCCGCGCGACCTTCCTAGCCCGTGATCAGGAAGTTCGGTGAACACACCACCTGGTGGTTCCTTCTGCAGATCGCCTTGCTTGCGGGCTCCGGCCGCATGCTGGTGGGCGCGGCAGACCGTGGAGCCGACGCTCAGGTCCCACGTGATCGCACCCTTCGCATCGGCCAGGGACTGGAGTCTGTTGAGGATCCGGTGCCAGGTGCCGTTCCGCTGCCATCGGCGGAACAGGTCGTAGACCCGGCCCCACGGCCCGTACTCGACAGGTACATCACGCCACGGAACACCGGTACGGACCCGGAACCGTATGCCGTCGATCAACCGCCGGCGAGGCCAGACGGGCGGCCGCCCCGCCCTGGCACCCTTCGGCAACAACGGCTCCAGTACCGCCCACTGCTCGTCCGTGAGATCTCCCCGCCCCATGCACCGTGATCATTCACAGCCCAAGATCCACTTTCGATACACGGCCTAGTGCATCCACCGCTTCGAACTCCCGAATGGGCCGTTGGCGTCGCGCACGATGTCGGCGGATATGGGGCGGTTGCAGTAGGCGATACCCAGGTGCGGGCGAAGCAGCGACGTCGGCTTGCGCGGCGGATACACGACTCGGTGCCGGCTGCTGATAGGGCCTCATGCAGCTGAATGACGGGTGTCCAGGGGGGGCGACGCTATAGCGGATCGCGCCGCAGAACGCCGTGATCGGCACAGCTCGGAGGGGGAAGTTAACCGTTTTGCGTTCATGTGCTTTGGTGACCAGGCGGTCCAGTTGACCGGAGTCGATCTCGTCAACGGGGCCGATGCGCCCCAGGGCCAGGTGCAGGCCGTCCGCGCCGCTGTGATGCTGTCCCCAACTTCGCTGCAATAGCTACCCCCTGCACCGCACCACCCCCGACCCCCACCCATGTGCATGCAACGCTTTCCTGTGTCAGGGTTTTGTGTGGGATCTCCGGCGAGAGGTGCGCTACCGGATGATGGGCTGCGGACGCCGCGCTGCAGGCTGCACCCTTGAGTGCTGCACGAACGGTTGCCACAACACCTCGTCGGTGTACCGGTTGTGGTGCCAGGCTGCCAGCGCGTGCACGGCAACCAGCCGGTCGAGTAGCTCTGCGGTCTGGTGAGGCGAATGTCCGCCCGGGCGGGTGAGCAGGTCCATGTCGACGCTGTGCACAGTGCGGTCGCTTGAGTGTGCGGCCAGGACGAGTGCGACCAGCCGCAGTCCGGGCGGCGACGTTTTGGGCAGGGGCAGGGGGGGCGCAGCGCCCAGTGGGCGGCGCGGCAGCACGCCCTTCGGCCCGGGACCTGCTGCAGGATCGCGGCGTCGAGCAGCTGCACCGCCACCGGCGTTGACCTGAGATCGAGGGAGTGCAGCCAGGCTGCGTGGGCGAGTTCCTCCCAGATTTCCGTGCGTCCGTGCAGGCGCGTGCTGCGTAGCAGTCCCGCAGCCAGTCGGGTGTGGCCACGGGCGTCGGCACGCAGGGCGCACTGCAGGGCGAGCATGCGGGCGGCGGGGGAGGTGAACCGATGCAGGGCGGTGGCGAGGTAGGTGAGCGCCTCTTGTACCCGCATGCGTTCTTCCGGCCCGAGCTGATGGGTGCCACGTGGAGGCGCTGGCGGGGTGGGGGAGTGCGGCCTGCCGAGCTGTGTGTCGGGGGACGACGCCCGTTGCTCTCTGGTGAGGCCCGATCTCGCCGTGTAGCGTGATCGTTAGATGTTCTGGCTCCCAGTGCCCGCCCGCGCTTTGGCGTGGGCGCTTTGCTGTGCGGTGCCGGACCAAGGGTGTCACTTTCGGGTCCGCGTGGTGCGGGTCCGGTATCGATTGGAAGGCTGTGAGCATGGCCAGCGGAACCGTCAAGTGGTTCAACGCCGAAAAGGGTTTCGGCTTCATCTCCCAGGACGGCGGCGGGCCGGACGTCTTCGCGCACTACTCCAACATCAACGCCAGCGGCTTCCGTGAGCTTCAGGAGGGCCAGAAGGTGACCTTCGATATCGGCCAGGGCCAGAAGGGGCCGCAGGCGGAGAACATCACTCCCGCCTGATCTGATCTGGCGTAGTGCGGCTCAGGTCCCGGAACTCCTCCGGGACCTGAGCCGTTCGTACGGCTGTTTCGAGGCTCGTTGTCGAAGTCTTGCGGGCGCGGCGATGGCGATCGGCAGCAGTCCTCAGCCGCGTACCGGCATTCCCTGGGGTGGTCCGTACAGGACCTGCCGCGTGGCACGGTCGGAGACTGTAGGCGGTCCGCTGTCGGTCAGTCCCGGCGGGCACCCTGGATGATCCGGTCGATGATGGCGCGGCCCGTTCCGGTTGCGTCTTCAGCCACCTGCTTAGGTGGTCCTGGACGGCCCGTAAGTCCGGGTTCTCACCCTGGTGCATTCCTCGTCCGGCGGTATGGGCAGCTTCCCGCCGACGTCCAGGTGCAGCCGGACCAGATGGAAGGCACACGCCACTGCATCCGCCAGGCAGGGTACCCATGACGGGGTGGTGTCCTCCAGTTGCTCAGGCCGCTCCTGCGACCGCGCGCCAGCCGGCGACTGAGCCAGCAGGCCTTGGGGCACGCCTCAGTGCGTGCTGCCTGGCCTTGCCTGTGTGTGGAGGCGCAGGGTGATGGATAGCCACGGTGGGGTCGCGGTGCCGTGGACCATGCAGTCGCTTTCTGTGGAAGCGATGGAGCGGTAGGCCGTCGTGAGTGTGGCGTTGCGGGGTGACGGGTCCACGGGCTGCCAGGGTGTTTCCTGCCAGGGTGGATCGAATTGAGGGGCGGGGCCGTTTGGGGCGTTCATGGCGGTGAAGAAGAGGTCACCTTCAGTGCACAGTGGCAGGTCGCCCATGTTGATGGATTCGCTGCTGGTGTTTGTGTTGTTGCCGGGTTCGGCCGCGATCCAGGGTCCAGCGGCGGTGATCTTCCGGAAGGCGTCGACCTCGGTGGTGGCTACGGTGGCTTTCGGCCAGCGAATGGTGATCTGATCGAGTGTGTCCAGCGGCTTGGCGCCGATGACTGCGAAGAGCAGCAGGCGGCCGCGGTCGTTGATCTGCCCGGCCGGCCGGTAGCGGTTGCCGGCGGTGTCGGTCACGGTGACCGCACCTGAGCCCGCGCCGGTGAGCGCGATGGTGACGATCAGCGTCTGGCCGCGGGTGACCGCATGCAGCACCTGCAGGTCGGCGCCGGTGATCATGGGACCGTAAGGGGACCTGACGTCGCCATTGCCGATCCGGGCGACGTAGGCAGCCCTGTTCGTGGTCCGGGGGGCGTGCGGGCTGTGGTGGGACGGCAGCGTGGGCAGCGGGCCTCGGTCGGAGGAGAGCGTGGTCCGGGAGGCGTGCGGGCTGTGGTGGGACGGCAGCGTGGGCAGCGGGCCTCGGTCGGAGGAGAGCGTGGTGACCGTCAGCAGGGCGGTGAGCAGGATGCCGTAGCGTGCCGCGGGTCCTCTTCCACGTGTGTGTGCGGCCGGATGGCAGGCTGCCTGTGCCTTTGGGGGCGTGTCCGGTTCGTCTGGCGGGACGACTGAGGGTTGCGGATCGTCATGATCGGTGGGTGCCGTCGTGGGGGGAGCGGGCGGCTCCTCGGCGTCCGCGTGCCCGGATCGGGCCGGCGGTAACGCCTGACGGGCCAGGCGGAGGAGTTCCTCGCCCTCGTCCTCGGGCAGGCCGAGTGCGGTGGCCAGCAGTCGCAGCGTTTCCCGGCGGGGCCGGGCGACCCTGCCGTGCTCGAGGTCACGGATGGCCCGCACGCTCAGCCCCGAGCGTTCGGCGAGTTCCTCCTGCGTCAGCCCGGCCCCGCTGCGCCGGGCGCGTAACAGTGCGCCGAATCCGTCCTCGCTCATCACGCCCCCGTCAGATGATCCGGACCTGCGCAGGTGAGTACATCACAGGGTGTCTGCCGGGAAAACTGCCGGTCTTTCTTCCGGCTGTTCTGCCTGGTCACCGGTGTGGATGGCTGCGGATGATCGATACCGGGAAGCCTTGGCCGGCCTTGGCCCGTCGTCGCCGGGCAGCCGCGAACTCGGCTGGATCTCTCCGTCGGGTGTTGGCGCGTCAACTGCTCGCGCCGGCCCTGTATCCCGCATCACCTACGTCATCCCGCTTCACTACATCCAAAGGAGCTCTGCGCGAATGAACATCCGCAGGAAACTTGCTGCAGCTGCCATGACGGCCGGACTCGTCGCCGGCGGAGTTGCCATGGCCGGTCCGGCCGACGCGACGGTCACGTGGGTCGGGTGCCCCGTAAAGCCTGGCTATATCCAGGTCAACAGCAACACCCACCCCCCGTTCTGCTACACCGGCTCCGGGGAGGGCTGGGCCAACATCGACAGCACCACGTCGGTTCAGTCGGCCGGCCCTTGGGGGCACATCGTCGATCTGCACTCGGGCGTCAGGTACGCCTACGGGAGCTACACCACCACGTCGATGCCGTATGTCTGGACGGACCGGGTGGACCTCTTCCAGTAGAGCACCGCTCGACCTCGGGGCTTTGAGTTGAAGGCGGCTGGCCGAACCTGCACCGGGTGCGGTCGGCCGCCATTTCACACGTACCAAGACAACGTCTGCAGAGTAGAAGTGATCACTGAATGCGTGGAGTCAAGGTCATAGCAGCAGTACTCGCCTCGGTCGCAATTGCAGGATGCGGCAGCACCCGTTCCGCCAAGTCTTCGGCTCAACCGCCGCCACTTGGCGCAGTACCCATCATCACTTCACCCGATGCCATTTCCCTGCCGATCGACGCATACACTCCGACGCAGAGCGAGGAGGACACTCTTGGGCATGCGGCCGCGATTTCATTCGCGCGATGCATGCAGAGGTTCGGGTTCCGGGAGCCCAAGAAGCTGCTGTCGGACACTCAGCCCGCCCTCGTACTGCACAACCTGAGGGCCCGTAGTCCGATATATGGGTTCTTTGATCCGAGTGTCGTGCATGCTGAAGGCTACGGCGTTGTGCGTTCCGCCGGTGGACGTGCCGCAACACGTGAAGCAGAGGTCCAGCCGCCAACCACCGCAGAGAAGAGCCTGATCACCGGACATGACGCCTCGGGCGCCCGCTTGGCCGGCTACGACGGAAAGCCGGTACCCAAGGAGGGGTGCCAGGGGTATGCGTTCAGGGCGGTCGGCGGCTCATTGCCCGGTGTCGGAAGTACTCACGATATGCCCGGCGGCGGCCCGGACGTGCCGCTTACCGATCCCCGGATCGCCTCGGTCAACAAACAGTGGTCTGACTGCATGGAGGTGAAGGGTTTCGATTACCCGACGCCGGTCGATGCCATCTCTGACCCGAAATGGAAGCCGGACCCCAAGAAAATCGAAGACTACAGGCCGTCGCGTGAGCAGATCGCCGTCGCGTCTGCCGATATGGGATGCAAACTGTCGCTGAATCTCGTCGGCATCGACGTTGCAGTTGCTTCCGCATATCACAAGCAATACATCGACTCACATGCCGCTGAACTGGCTGAATACAGAAGGGATTTTGGGAGTCGCCTCAAGAAAGCGGCTGCCATCATCGCCAGCGAGAACGCTATCTAATACTTCAGTTGCACTTCGCTGTTCCTGCTGGTCGGAGGCTGGTTACTGACCACAGTCAGCTGACGCATTGTCACACGGTGGGTAGGCCCGCCGCAGCATCGCTCACCCGGACTAGATCGCCTACTACCTGGCCTATGCGCCAGGCGGCACCGGTGTCGCGGAGCTGGTGCGGTCGCCGGCTCCCGCTGGGCGATCGAGTCCTGCTTCCAGAGCGCCAGCGTAGACGTGGCAGAACAGCAGCTCCGGGCTGGTCGGGGCGTCAGGACGCAGCCATTTGCTCACGTCGACGGCGAGCACGATCCGCCCGTCGGCCGCCCGCGGCAGAGGCGTGGAGGCGAGCAGCCTGCGCAGGCGGCGCGGCTCCAGCCAGCCATGGTTGACCGCGTCGTACATCGCCCCGTGCCCGCTCCGGTGCTCAGCCGTGAGCGTCAACTCGACCAGCGACGTCACCGGGCCATCCGCGCACAGCACCGCGTCGGTGAGCTCGAAGAGCGCATCCGCCCGGGTGTGGAGGCAGTCGTAGAACTGGACCCGAAAGTGGGACAGGACACCCAACGCGGCTTCAGTGGACTGTTCAGCGGCGAGACTCTTCACCAGCGGCCGTTCCTTCACGCGACGTTGCTCGACACCTCGAGGCGTGAAGAACGGCCGCCGGTTGCGTCCATGGAGATGGTGTACGGGTTCGACCTGATCCGGGGGTTTGCTCCGGCGTCGGGATGATGCCCGCATAGATGAACGGCCACCGGCT
>NZ_VISR01000035.1 GCF_007827595.1 Streptomyces sp. BK340 | reverse complement strand
GGATCAACGTGCTGTTCGCGATGCTCCGCGACGGCACCTTCTACGAACCCAGAACCCCACGCCTCGCTTGACGAAAGACATAGAGGCACCCCCCCCGCCCGGAGTGTCCAGCGGGCCGGTGACCACCAACGGCTGGGACCCGACGGACGCCGGCTCCGGCAACGGCTGGGAGAACCAGGCCCTGTTCGGCTACGACGACAAGGCGCTGTCCTCCATGTCGTGGTTCAGCCACCGCTGAACCACCCTGACGGAGGCCCGGTCTTAAGGGGACGGCCGGGCCCCTCCCCGTTTCCGTGAACGGGACCGGCGGGAACGGCCGTTCGATACCGGACAAGGGCTCCGGAGTCCCGTACGGGACGGCTCCGGCTGCGCGACAGTGGGAACACGGCGCACGAGGAGGCCGGGAACGGAGGCGCGAGGGATGTTGAGGAACCCCACGGGCGGCATACGGCAGGACATCCTGGACTGGCTCAAGGACCCGGCCGCCCACTTCCCGTCGGGACGCCACCACGGCGACCTCGCCGAGACCGGAGTCACCGCGCGGGCGGTGGCCGCCAAACTGGGCGTCTCCCGCCGGACAGCGGCCGCCCACCTCGACCTCCTCAGCCGCATCGGCCTGCTCCGCACCCGCCGGATCCGCTGCCGCACCCACTACCGACGCGACGAGATCCGCATCGCCGAGGTGGCCAGGTTGTTCGAGAAGGGCTGGTGAACCGGGAGAGGACGTCGGCCGGCGATTTCACCGACATCGCCCGGGACACGTCAGACGCTGGGACGATGGAACACCGTCGACCTCGAAGGACAGGCGCACATGACCCCTCCCACTCCTCTGGTCGTCCACCGGTACGTCGCCGTCGGCGGCGAGGGCCCCGAGGACGTCGTCGCCGACTCCCGCGGCCGGGTGCTCACCGGCGTGGCGGACGGCCGGATCCTGCGGATCGACGGCATCGCGGACCCCTCGGCCACCCGCGTCGAGGTGCTCGCCGACACCGGCGGGCGGCCGCTGGGCCTCGAACTCCTGCCGGACGGCGCCCTTCTGGTGTGCGACGCCGACCGCGGACTGCTGCGCGTGGGTCCGGACGACGGCGGCGTCCAGGTGCTCGCCGAGGCGGTCGCGGGGGAGCGGCTGCGGTTCTGCAGCAACGCCGTCGCCCTGTCCGACGGCAGTGTGTACTTCACCGTCTCCAGCCGCCGCTATCCGCTGGAACAGTGGATCGGGGACGTGGTCGAACACACCGGCACCGGACGCCTGTTGCGCCTCGCACCGGGCAGCCACCGGCCCGAAGTGCTGCTGGACGGGCTCCAGTTCGCCAACGGCCTCGTATCCGCCGCCGACGAGTCCTTCCTGGTCGTCGCCGAGACCAGCGCGTACCGGCTGACCCGCTACTGGCTGACCGGCCCCAGGGCCGGGCGGCGCGAACCGTTCGCCGACGACCTGCCCGGCATGCCCGACAACCTCTGGCGCGCGGGCAAGGACAGCCCGATCCGGGTGGCCCTCGCCGGCCCGCGCGTACCCCCGCTCGACCTGCTCCACCGCGGTCCCGCGGCCCTGCGCCGCGCCGCCGCCCGCGTCGCCGTCCGCGCGCCCTACCGGCCCGCCGGAACCCTCGGCGTCCTCGCCGTCGACGACGACGGCCGGGTCCTGCAGCACCTCCTCCGTCGACGTTCCGGCTACCGCATGGCCACCAGCGTCTGCGAGGCCTCCGGTCACCTGGTGCTGGGCAGCGTGTGGGAGCGGGGCATCGCGGTGTGCGCCCTGCCCGAGCCCGCACGCTGAGCCACCTCCAGACACTCGGGGGTCGCCCGCCGTGGCCGCGTGTGCGGCCGGGGCACCTCTGGCGTTACCCTGGTCCGCGGCCGCGATCATCCTGCGCGGCGCGGCGGTGGGGCCCGCCGTATCCGAACCGCGGTGAAGGCGCCGCCAACGGTCTCCCTACTTGCGACGGCACGGCGCCCGTGCGCCCCGGGCCCCGGCGAGCAGGAGAAGTACGAGCATGACAGCCCCGAAGGCCGAGAGTCTCCAAGCCCGCCCCGCACCCGCACGGCGGCCGCAGTGGCGTACCCAGGCCCCCGTCGTCGCCGTGGTCGCCGTGGGCGGTGCCCTCGGTGCGACGGCCCGCTATGGGCTGACCCTGGCCTGGCCCACGCCCGTGGGCGCATTCCCCTGGGCGACGTTCTGGACCAACGTCGTCGGCTGTGCAGTGATCGGCGTGTTCATGGTGCTGATCACCGACGTGTGGGCCGCCCACCGGCTCGTACGCCCCTTCTTCGGCACCGGCGTGCTCGGCGGCTTCACCACCTTCTCCACCTACGCCGTCGACATCCGCAGGCTGGCCGACTCCGGCCACCCCCGCACGGGGCTGGCCTACCTCGCCGCGACCCTGTTCGCGGCCCTCGCGGCGGTGTGGCTGGCCTCGGTCGCCGCCCGCCTGGTGCTCACCCGGAGGCAGCGATGACCTCACTCACCGGCCGGGCCGTGCGGCTGACCGTCTACATCGGCGAGGACGACACCTGGCACCACAAGCCCCTCTACTCCGAGATCGTGCACCGTGCCCACGCCGCCGGGCTGGCCGGGGCCAGCGTCTTCCGCGGGATCGAGGGATTCGGCGCCTCCTCCCGCATCCACACCACCCGGCTGCTGTCGCTGAGCGAGGACCTGCCCGTGGCGATCGTCGTGGTGGACACGGAGGAGCGGGTCCGGGCCTTCCTGCCGCAGCTGGACGAGCTGGTCGGCGAAGGCCTCGTGACGGTGGAGGAGTGCGAGGTCATCCGGTACGTGGGGCGTACGCCGGGCCCGGACGGGACGGAACCGAAGGGTAAGAAGTCGTTGTGAACTGGCTGCTGGTCGTCCTGGGGGCCGTGGTCGGCGCACCCCTGCGCTATCTCACCGACCGGGCCGTCCAGGCCAGGCACGACTCGCTCTTCCCCTGGGGCACCTTCGTGGTGAATGTCACCGGATGCCTGATCCTGGGGCTGCTCACCGGCGCCGTGTCCGCCGGAGCCGCAGGTCCGGACCTGCAGCTGCTGATCGGCACCGGGCTGTGCGGGGCGCTGACGACGTACTCGACCTTCTCCTACGAGACCCTGCGGCTGACCGAGGCGGGTGCGGGGCTCTACGCTGCCGCCAACGCCGTCGCCAGTGTGGTGGCGGGGCTCGCGGCGGCCTTCGCGGGTGTGTCCCTTGCCGGGGCCCTGTGGGGCTAGGCGCTCGGCCTACTGCCGGGCATAGTTAGTACTGTCTACAGCACTGTCGACCAATCTTCCTCAGAACTGGATCCGCATGAGCGCCATCTCCGTCGGTCAGGCCGTCGTCCTCGGAGTCGTCGAGGGGGTGACCGAGTTCCTCCCCGTGTCCTCCACCGGCCACCTCAAGATCGCCGAGGGGCTCATGAACATCCCGGTCGACGACAAGTCCGTCGTCGGGTTCTCCGCCGTCATCCAGGTCGGCGCCATCGCCGCCGTGCTCGTGTACTTCTTCAAGGACATCAAGCGAATCGTCTCCGCCTGGTTCCGCGGTCTGACCAAGCCCGAGGAGCGTTACCACCACGACTACAAGTTCGCCTGGTGGGTGATCGCCGCGACCGTCCCGATCGTCGTGGTGGGCCTCGCTGCCAAGCCGCTGATCGACGGCCCGCTCGCCTCGCTCTGGGTGGTCGCCGGTTCCCTGATCGTCGGCTCCGCCGTGATGTGGGCGGCGGACCAGATGGGCCGCCACAAGCGCGGTGAGGACGACACCTCCTTCAAGGACGCGATGCTGGTCGGCTGCTCCCAGATCCTCGCCCTGCTCTTCCCCGGGTTCTCCCGCTCCGGCGCCACCATGTCCACCGCGCTCATCCTCGACCTGGACCGCGTCGCCGCCACCCGCCTCTCCTTCTTCCTCGGCATCCCGGCCCTGACCGGCGCCGGCATCTACGAGCTGAAGGACGCCCTCGGTGCGGGCGTCGGCGCCGCCCCGCTGGCCGTCGGCACGATCGTGTCTTTCGTGGTCGCCTACGCCTCCATCGCCTGGCTGCTGAAGTTCGTCGCCAAGCACTCCTTCAACGCCTTCGTGATCTACCGGCTCGTGATCGGCGCCGCCCTCCTCGGCCTGCTCGCCAACGGCACGCTCAGCAGCTGAGCGACCCTCGAACCGCCCACGGGGCGCGGATGCCTGCATTCAGGCGCCGCGCCCCGTGAATGTTTTCTTACGCGACGCCTTGACAGTTCCCGCCGGCAACCCGCAGGATCGCTCCCGTGAACCTGTCAGACAGCCAGACAGGTGGCCCGGCCCCCCGGCGCGTGAGCGCCATGGAAGCCGTCCTCGGCCACCTCCGCGGTGCCATCGAGCGCGGCGAGTACGGCATCGGCGACAAGCTCCCCTCCGAGGCCGAGCTGTGCCGCACCCTCGAGGTGTCCCGGCCCGTGCTCCGCGAGGCGCTGCGCGCCCTGCAGACGATGGGCCTGACGGTCTCCCGGACGGGCAAGGGCACCTTCGTCGTCGCGAACGCCGTCGAGGACCCCACCTTCGGCGACTACGCGGCCAGCGACCTGCTCGAGGTGCGCCGCCACATCGAGATCCCGGTCGCCGGGTACGCGGCGCTGCGCCGCACCCCGGAGAACCTGGACCACATGGCCCACCTCCTCGACCGCATGGAGCGGGAGACGGACACCACCGCGTGGGTCGCGATGGACAGCCTCTTCCACCTCGCCGTGGCCGAGGCCGCCCAGAACCCGGTCTTCCGCCGGGTCATCGAGGAGATCCGTGACGCACTGGCGCGTCAGTCGGCCTTCCTCAACGAGCTGGGCGGGCGCCGCGAGCAGTCCAACCGCGAGCACCGGGCGATCGTCGAGGCGCTGATCGACGGTTCCGAGCACGACGCCGTCGAGGCCATGAGCCATCACCTCGACCGCGTCGAGACGACCCTCACCGACATCGTGCGCCCCGGGCGCACGGACCTCCCCACGGAAGGCGGACCCGAGGCGTGAGCGAGCAGCACCTCAAAGACGAGACGCGCCCCTCGTCCACCCATGTCGACGCCGGAGACGCGGGCTACAGCAAGAGCCTGAAGCACCGGCACGTCAACATGATCGCAATCGGCGGTGCCATCGGCACCGGCCTCTTCCTCGGCGCGGGCGGCCGGCTCGCCGACGCCGGCCCCTCCCTGTTCGTCGCGTACGCCGTCTGCGGCGTCTTCGCCTTCCTCGTCGTGCGCGCGCTCGGCGAACTCGTGCTCTACCGTCCGTCCTCCGGCGCCTTCGTGTCGTACGCCAGGGAGTTCCTGGGCGAGCGGGGCGCCTACACCGCGGGCTGGATGTACTTCCTCAACTGGGCGACCACCGGCATCGCCGACATCACGGCGGTGGCCACCTACACCCACTACTGGGGCATGTTCTCCGACGTCCCGCAGTGGGTGATCGCGCTCATAGCCCTGGCCGTGGTCCTCACGGTGAACCTGATCTCGGTGAAGATATTCGGCGAACTGGAGTTCTGGTTCGCGATCGTGAAGGTCAGCGCGCTGGTGGTCTTCATGTGCATCGGCATCTTCCTGCTGGTCACCCGGCACCCCGTGGACGGCGTCACCCCCGGACCGTCCCTGATCACCGACAACGGCGGCATCTTCCCGAACGGCCTGCTGCCCATGCTGCTGATCATCCAGGGCGTCGTCTTCGCCTACGCCTCCGTCGAGCTGGTCGGCGTGGCCGCCGGTGAGACCGAGAACCCCGAGAAGATCATGCCCAAGGCGATCAACTCGATCATGTGGCGCGTGGGCCTGTTCTACGTCGGCTCGGTCGTCCTGCTCTCGATGCTCCTGCCCTGGAACAAGTACAGCGCCGGCGAGAGCCCCTTCGTGACGGTCCTGTCCCACATCGGCGTCCCGGCGGCGGGCGGCGTGATGAACCTGGTCGTGCTCACCGCGGCCATGTCCTCGCTCAACTCCGGCCTCTACTCCACCGGCCGTATCCTGCGCTCCATGGCGGTCAGCGGCTCGGCCCCCAAGTTCACCGCGAAGATGAGCCGCACCCAGGTCCCGTACGGCGGGATCCTGCTGACCAGCGGTATCTGTGTCCTCGGTGTCGGCCTGAACTTCGTCGTCCCGGCGGACGCCTTCGAGATCGTGCTGAACTTCGCGGCGATCGGCATCCTCGCCACCTGGGGCATGATCATGCTCTGCCACCTGCTCTTCTGGCGGAAGACCCAGAAGGGCGAACTGGCCCGGCCCGCCTACCGGCTGCCGGGTTCCCCCTGGACCGAACTGGTGACGCTGGCGTTCCTCGCCTCCGTCCTGGTCCTCATGTACGCCGACGGCGGCGCCGGACGCACCACCGTGCTGTGCCTGCCGCTGATCGTCGCAGCGCTGGTCGCGGGCTGGTACGCCATCCGCGGGCGCATATCGCGCAAGTCCACCTCCGGAGCCGATGCGTGACCCACGCAGCGCTCCCTGACAAGCAGGCAGTGATGTACAGCAGTTCACCTGCGGACCCACCCCTCGTCCGCGAGCCCCTGCACGCCCCCGTCGCCCACCTCATCCGCGGCGGGGTCGTCGAGGGCATCCACTACGGTTCCGTCGTCGTCCTCGGAGCCGACGGCAGGGTCCAGTTCCAGCTCGGCGACATCGAGGCCGCGTTCTACCCGCGCTCGGCCCTCAAGCCCGTCCAGGCCGTGGCCATGCTGCGGGCCGGGCTTCCGCTCGACGGCGACCTGCTCTCGCTGGCCGCCGCGAGCCACTCCGGCGAGGAGCGCCACCTCGCCGGCACCCGGCGGATCCTCGAACTCGCCGGTCTCACCGAGGACGACCTGCGCAACGTGCCCGACATGCCGTACGACCCGGCCGTGCGGGACGCCTGGGTCCGCGAGGGCCGGCTGCCCTCCCGCCTCGCGCAGAACTGCTCCGGCAAGCACGCGGCGATGCTGTGGACCGCCAAGCTCAACGGCTGGTCCCTGGAGGACTATCTGGACCCGGCCCACCCCCTGCAGCAGGCCGTCGCCGAGATCGTCGAGGACCTGACCGGGCAGCGGGTGGCCCGGGTGACGGTGGACGGCTGCGGCGCGCCGTTGTTCTCCGTCTCCCTGCACGGCCTGGCCCGCGCCGTCGCCCGCATCACCACCGCCGCTCCGGGCACGCCAGAGGCGCGCGTCGCCGACGCGATGCGCGAGCACGCGGAGATGGCCTCCGGCGCCGGCCGGGACGTCTCCGCGCTGATGCGGGCCGTGCCGGGGCTGCTCGCCAAGGACGGCTTCGAGGGCGTCCAGGTGGCCGCGCTGCCCGACGGCCGTGCGATCGCCGTCAAGATCGCCGACGGGGCGAACCGGGCGCGGATCCCCGTCTCGGCGGCGGCGCTCGCCCGCGCGGGCGTGGACCCCGGGCTGCTGACCGAGTTCGCCGGAGAGGCGCTGCTGGGTGGCGGGGAGCCGGTGGGCTGTGTGCGGCCGGTGCGTGCGCTGGACCCGGTGCCGTTCACTGCTTGCGCGTAGCTCCGCTGGTTCGGCCGTATTCGATCTGCGGCCGGCTGTGGCTGGTCGCGCCCGCGCGGCGGTAGCCGCACATCGACAACGCCCCGCGCCCCTTGCAGGGGCGCTCTCATCTCTGCACCTCAGAAAGAGGACCCGTACCTCATGACCGCGCCCACCCGAAGCGAACACGACCTGCTCGGCGACCGCGACATACCCGCCGACGCGTACTGGGGTGTGCACACCCTGCGTGCGACGGAGAACTTCCCCATCACCGGCACCCCGATCTCCGCCTACCCGCACCTGATCGACGCCCTCGCCGCCGTCAAGGAGGCCGCCGCCCTGGCCAACGAGGAGCTGGGTCTGCTGGCGCCCGAGAAGGCCGCCGCGATCGTCGCCGCCTGCCGGGAGATCCGGGACGGCAAGCTGCACGACCAGTTCGTCGTGGACGTCATCCAGGGCGGCGCGGGCACGTCCACCAACATGAACGCCAACGAGGTCGTGGCGAACCGTGCGCTGGAGCTGCTCGGGCACGCGAAGGGGCAGTACGAGCACCTGCACCCCAACGAGGACGTCAACCTCGGGCAGTCCACCAACGACGTCTACCCGACCGCCGTGAAGATCGCGACGGTGTTCGCGGTCCGTGGCCTGCTCAGGGCGATGTCCGTGCTCCAGGACTCCTTCGCCCGCAAGGCGGTCGAGTTCCGTGACGTGCTCAAGATGGGCCGTACACAGCTGCAGGACGCGGTGCCGATGACGCTCGGCCAGGAGTTCTCCGCGTTCGCCGTCATGATCGAGGAGGACCGGAGCCGTCTTGCCGAGGCCGTCGAGCTGATCCATGAGATCAACCTGGGCGCCACGGCCATCGGCACCGGCCTCAACGCTCCCGTCGGATACGCCGAGGCGGCCCGTCGGCACCTCGCCGCCATCACCGGGCTGCCCCTGGTCACCGCGGCCAACCTGGTCGAGGCCACCCAGGACTGCGGCGCCTTCGTCCAGATGTCCGGTGTGCTCAAGCGGGTCGCGGTCAAGCTCTCCAAGAGCTGCAACGACCTGCGCCTGCTCTCCTCCGGTCCGCGCGCGGGCCTCGGCGAGATCAACCTGCCGCCCGTGCAGGCCGGTTCGTCGATCATGCCGGGCAAGGTCAACCCGGTGATCCCCGAGGTCGTCAACCAGGTCGCCTTCGAGGTGATCGGCAACGACGTCGCCATCACCATGGCGGCCGAGGCCGGACAGCTCCAGCTGAACGCCTTCGAGCCGATCATCCTGCACTCCCTCTCGGAGAGCATCACGCACCTGCGGCGCGCCTGCCTCACCCTGGCCGAGCGCTGCGTGGACGGCATCACCGCCAACACCGAGGTGCTGCGCGCGACCGTCGAGAACTCCATCGGCCTGGTCACCGCGCTCAACCCGCACATCGGGTACACCGCCGCCACCGACATCGCCAAGGAGGCCCTCGCCACCGGCCGGGGCGTGGCCGAACTCGTGCTGGAGAAGGGCCTGTTGCCGGCCGAGCGGCTGGCCGACCTGCTGCGCCCCGAGATCGTCGCGGGCAGCGGGGCACCCGTCGCCTGACCTGCGGTTACGCTTCTGCGACTACGCACCTGGACCGGCCGGGAGGCACAATGGTGATCATGACAACGACGTCGTCCCTCACCTTCCTGCCGGTCCTGGAGCGCATCGCCGAGGAGATAGGGCGCACGCCCGGCCGCGGGCGTCCCGCCGACTACATCCCGGCCCTCGCGGCCCGCGATCCGCGCAGCTTCGGCATGGCGGTCGCCGAGCTGGACGGCACGGTGTACGGGGTGGGGGAGTGGCGTCAGCCGTTCTCCACGCAGTCCATCACCAAGGTCTTCACGCTCGCCCTGGAGCTGGCCCGCGAGGGCGACGAACTCTGGGAGCACGTGGGCCGCGAACCCTCCGGCAACCCGTTCAACTCCCTGGTGCAGCTGGAGTACGAGAACGGCATCCCGCGGAATCCTTTCATCAACGCGGGCGCGCTCGTCGTCACCGACCGCCTCCAGACCCGTACCGGAGACGCGGCCGACACCCTGCTCGCCTTCCTGCGCGCCGAGAGCGGCAACCCGGACCTGGACTTCGACCGGCAGATCGCCGCGTCCGAGACCGCGCACGGCGACCGCAACGCGGCGCTGGCGCACTTCATGAAGTCGTACGGCAACATCGAGAACCCCGTGCCGACGCTGCTCTTCGAGTACTTCCGCCAGTGCTCGATCGCCGCCTCCTGCGCCGACCTGGCCCTCGCCACCACCTTCCTGGCCCGCCACGGCATCTGCGCCGACGGCACCCGGCTGCTCACCCGCAGCCAGGCCAAGCAGATCAACGCGATCATGCTGACGTGCGGGACGTACGACGCGGCCGGTGACTTCGCCTACCGCGTCGGCCTGCCCGGCAAGAGCGGTGTCGGCGGCGGCATCATCGCGGTCGTCCCGGGCCGCTGCACCCTGTGTGTGTGGAGCCCCGGGCTGGACGAGCGCGGCAACTCGGTGGCGGGGGTGGCGGCCCTCGACAGGTTCACGACGCTGACCGGACTGTCCGTGTTCTGAGTGTTCGCCCGGCCCCTGCGCACCGTACTGAACAGGGCTTCTCACACGCCGGTCATGTGCAGGCCGCCCGATGGTGAGTGGAGTGTCTCCTTCCGGCCACCCCGCGTTGACACGCTGAACCAGTGTTGGCCATGGCTTTCCCCGTCGATCTCCGCCGCTGCCAGGTGCTGGGCCTGGCCGGTACCGCCTTTCTCGCACTGGGTGGTGAAACGGCCGGTGCCCTGCCCGTGGAGGACCTCCTCGCCCCGGCGTCGGCGCAGGCCGCGCTCGGGCTGGTCGGGGTCTACTTCGGTGTCGTCCTGCTGATAGCGGCCTGGGTGCTGCTCGGCCGCCTGGTGCGCGGTCCGCAACCGCCCACCCAGCGGTCCCTGCTGGTGGTCCTCGCCGTCTGGGCGGCCCCGCTGCTGCTAGCGCCCCCGCTGTTCAGCAGGGACGTCTACAGCTACCTCGCCCAGGGCGCCATGGTCGACGCGCACATGGACGTGTACGCCCAGGGCCCCGCCCAGCTCGGCGGACCGCTGGCGGACGAGGTGGCCCCGGTGTGGCAGCACACGGCCGCCCCGTACGGCCCCGCCTTCCTGTGGCTGGCCTCCGCGCTGTCCGGGCTGACCCGCGGCGAACTGCCCGCGGGCCTGATCGGCATGCGCCTGGTCGCCCTCCTCGGGGTGGCCCTGATGGCGGCGGCCCTGCCCCGGCTGGCCCGGCACAGCGGCGCCGACCCGGCCGCCGCGCTGTGGCTCGGCGCCCTCAACCCGCTGGTCCTGCTGCACCTGGTCGCGGGCGCCCACAACGACGCGCTCATGCTCGGACTGCTGGGCCTCGGCCTGGTCGCCGCACGCGGTCGGTGGCCCGTCCTCGGGGCGGTGCTCGTCACGCTGGCCGCCCTGGTGAAGGCACCCGCCGCGCTGGGCCTGATCGCGGTGGTGGTCCTGCAGATCCGCACCCGCCGCACCCCGCTGTGGGCCACCCTGACCACGGCGGCCGCCGCGGTGGCGACCACGGTCGCCGCGACCGCAGTGGCCGGCACCGGATACGGCTGGATCCGGGCCCTGGACACACCCGTCTCCCCGCACAACTGGGCGCTCACCAGCCTGCTCGGCCGCGCCACCGGGGCCCTGCTCGACCGCCTCGGCAGCGACCTGGCCCCGCTCGCCGTACCGGTCTGGCATCTGCTGGGCCTCGCGGTCACCGCCGCGGCCATCGTGCTGATATGGCTCCGGCTGCGCGTGCGACCGGTCTACGCCCTCGGCCTGAGCCTGCTCGCGGTTGCCGTCTTCGGCCCGGCGATCCGCCCCTGGTACGTGCTCTGGGGCCTGTTCCTCATCGCGGCCGCCGCACCCAGCACCTCGGTACGGCACCGGGTGGCCGCCCTCGCCGGTGTCCTGGCCCTCGCCGTCCTGCCCAGCGGTGGCCCGGCGGACGTCGGCCAGCTGGTCCTGGCCGTCTCGGGCGGGCTGCTCGGCGTGGTCGTCCTGTGGCAGGCCCACCAGGCGGCCCAGGCCCCGGCGACGGGACGCACGGCATGACGGCGCCGACGCTGCCACGCACGGACCGGGGCCGCGCGCTGCTCGTGCTGGCCCTGGCCACCGCCGTGACCGTGTTCACGGCGACCGTGCCGCTGCTGCGGGACTTCTTCGACCTGCGCGTGTACTACGGCGCGGTGCACACCTGGGTGCACCACGGCGGCAGGATCTACGACTACCGGGTGCCGGGGACGACGTACGGCTTCACGTATCCGCCGTTCGCCGCGCTCATCATGCTGCCGCTGGCCCCGATGGGCCGGCACACCGCGATCGTGGCCTCCCTGCTGGTGAACCTGGCCGCGCTGGCGGTGGTCCTGCGCATCCTGGCCGGGCCCGGCCGGCGACGCCACGGCTGGTTCCGGTGGTCGCTCGCCCTGTGTGTGCTGGCGCTGTTCGAGCCGCTGCGGGACACCTTCAGCTTCGGCCAGGTGAACCTGGTCCTGCTGGCCCTGGTGCTCGGCGACGCCTGGCTGCTGTCGACCGGACGCGACCGCTGGGCGGGCGTCGGGGTCGGGCTCGCCGCCGCCGTGAAGCTCACGCCGGCCCTGTTCATCGGGCTGCTCCTGCTCGCCCGGCGCTGGCGGGCGGCCGGAGCGGCCACGGCAGTGGCCCTCGCGGCGACCGGTCTCGCCGCCTGGGCGGACCCCCGTGCGTCCCGCTTCTACTGGACCGAGGCGCTCTGGGACACCAACCGGGTCGGCCGCCTCGACTACGTCTCCAACCAGTCGCTGCAGGGCGTCCTGGCCCGGCTCGGCGAACCGGACCGCGCACTGTGGGCCACGGTGGTCCTGCTGGTGCTGTGTGTGTGGGCGTGGCGGGCGAGCCGGGCGGTGGCGGCTGGCGACTGGACGGCGGCCTTCGCCCTCACGGGTGCCGCGGCCTGCCTGGTCAGCCCGATCACCTGGGTGCACCACCTGGTGTGGCTGCTGCCGTCCTTCGCGGTGCTGGCGCGCGCCGGGCACCCGCGGCTGGCGGGCGCCCTGTACGCCGTGCTGTGCACCAGCGTGGTGTGGCTCTGGTTCGAGGACGCGTCCGGCATCGACGGGTTCCTCGGCAGCAACATCTACACCTGGATCACGCTCGGTCTGCTGCTGGGCCTGCCGACCGGTCAGCCGCGCCCGGCCCGGCCGCCCTTGGACCGCAGCCCCAGCCAGACCGCACCCGCGCCGAGCCCGGCGAGACCCACGACGACGGTGGGCGACCAGTCCTCGTCGTCGTCCGGCGCCGGGGACGTGGCGGCGGCGACCGTGGTCGATGCCGGTCCCGACCCGGTGCGCAGTCCGTCGAGCGAGCCCACCGGATCGACCTGACCGGCCGCCGCGAAACCCCAGTCGAGCAGGGCGCGGGCCTCCTCGTACACGGCGAGGCCACCGCCTTCCTGAGGGTTCATCACCGTCACCACGAGGGTGCGCCCGCCCCGGCGGGCCGCGGCGACGAGGGTGTTGCCCGCGTTGCTGGTGTAGCCGTTCTTGACGCCGATCAGGCCCGGGTACCGCGCCACACCGTCCTCGCCGGTCAGCAGGCGGTTGGTGTTCTCGATCGCGTACGGGGTCCCGTCGCCGGGGAACTGGGCCTCGGCGGTGGAGCAGTAGCGGGCGAAGTCAGGGTTGCGCAGTCCCTCCCGGCCGAAGACCGCGAGGTCGAACGCCGAGGACACCTGGCCGGGCGTGTCGTAGCCGTCGGGGGAGACGACATGAGTGTCCAGGGCGCCCAGGGTGCGGGCCCTGGCCTGCATCCGGGTGGCCGTGGCGTGCCAGCCGCCGCCCAGGGCGGCGAGCACGTGCACGGCGTCGTTGCCCGAGCTGAGGAAGACCCCGCGCCACAGGTCGGACACCCGGTAGCTGTGCCCCTCCTCGACGCCCACGAGGCTGCTGCCCTCGCCGACGTCCGCCAGCTCCTCGTACCGGACGGTGTGCTGCATGGTCGAGGGCAGCCGCGGCAGCACGGTGAGCGCGAACAGGGTCTTGAGGGTGCTGGCGGGCGGCAGCCTGCGGTGCGCGTCGCCGGCGGCCAGCACCTCGCCGGTGCCGGCGTCGGAGACCAGCCAGGACAGCGCGGAGACCTGAGGCAGCTCGGGCGCGCCGCGGTGCGGTCTGACCTGGGTGCCGGAGCGGTAGAGCAGGGACGGTTTCGGCACCGCCGCTCGCGGCGCGGGCGGTGCGGGATCCCCCGCGCGGTGTGCGGTGGCGGCGGCGGCCGGCGCGAGGGCCAGCACGCCCGCGACGCACAGGGCGCAGGCCGACGACACCGCCCGACAAGAGAATCCGGTGATCATATGATCAACGTAGGAAGTGGAGGGTCGTCGGGCGCGCTGCCGGGGCCGGACGGGCCACCGGAGCACCCGGATGCCGCATTCCGGGACGGCCTCAGGCCGTGGGCAGGGTCGGCTGGACGCGGCGCAGGAACGTGGCGTTGTCGGGGGTGGCCCGCAGCCGCTCCAGGAGCGTCTCCAGGTTGGCCGGCCCGCCCTCCCGGGAGCGCAGTGCCCGGCGCAGGCCCCGGGTGGCCGTCAACTCGGCCGGGGTGAGCAGGAGTTCCTCGCGGCGGGTGCCCGTGGGGTCGAGGTCCACGGCCGGGAAGAGACGCCGGGCGGCGAGTTCCCGGTCCAGCCGCAGCTCCATGTTGCCCGTGCTCTTCAGCTCCTCGAAGAAGTAGCCGTCGGCACGGGAGCCGGTGTCCACCAGGGCGGTGGCGAGGATGGTGAGCGAGCCGCCCTCCTCCGCCTGGCGGGCGGCGCCGAAGAACCGCTTGGGCCCGAGCAGGGCACCCGCGTCGACACCGCCGCTCAGGGTGCGTCCGCCGGCGGCGGCGGCGTTGTTGTGGGCCCGGCACAGCCGGGTCAGGGAGTCCAGCAGGATGACGACGTCCTCGCCGTCCTCGACGAGCCGCTTGGTCCGCTCGACGACCAGTTCCGCGAGGGCGATGTGCTCCTTTGCCGCCCGGTCGAACGTGGAGGCGTAGACCTCGCCA
Source organism: Streptomyces sp. BK340 (assembly GCF_007827595.1). Taxonomy (GTDB): domain Bacteria; phylum Actinomycetota; class Actinomycetes; order Streptomycetales; family Streptomycetaceae; genus Streptomyces. The sequence goes on along the minus strand of NZ_VISR01000035.1, from coordinate 85,963 downwards.
CGCACCGATCGGCGCATCTCGGTGACCTCCTCGGGACGCTCGTCCAGCAGGACGACCATCAGACGGCACTCGGGATGGTTGCCGGCGACGGCGGCGGCGAGCTGCTGGAGCAGCACGGTCTTGCCGGTCTTCGGCGGGGCCACGATCAGCCCGCGCTGGCCCTTGCCGACCGGGGCGAACAGGTCGGTGACCCGTCCGGCGAGACCGGCCGCCGGATGTTCCAGGCGGATGCGCTCGTGCGGGTGGAGCGGGGTGAGGTCCCGGAAGTGGCGGCGGCCTCGGAGTTCGCCCGGGTCGCGGCCGTTCACCTGGGTGATCTCGGTGAGTGCGCGCTGAGCCCCGCGGACGCCCTCGACGAGGTCACCCTTGCGCAGGCCGTGCCTGCGCACCAGCGCGGCGGGAACCTGCGGATCAGCGGGGGAGGACAGGCAGTTCACGGCCCGCAGCTGCCCCTTCCCGTGTGTGTCGATGTCGAGGACTCCGGTGACGGTCCGGGCGGCCGGGGCCTGCTGCATCGCGTGAGGGGGTTCGAGTGTGGTGGTCAAGGGTGGTCCTTTCACGGACGGAAGACATGAGGAAGGGGGGAGGAAGCCGCGGGACGGGAGGGCGTACGTGCCTCCGGGCGGCGGAAACGACACCTCGGTCCGAGGTGGTGCTGAGAAGCTGACGCGTCCGGGCCGAAAATGGCGGACGGATCAGCGTGGAGAGGAGAACTGGCACCGGCGCCCACAAGGGGGCGTACACAGATGCTGATTGCACGGTACCACTCGACGACGCGGTACGGCTGCGATTGGTCCAACACGTCGGCGGCGCGGCCTATTCCCGCCACTCGGGCTTCCTCGGCGACGGTGACCGCGCACTTCCCGTGCGCCTGGGCGGCTCAGCCGTATACCAGCGGAACCCGCACCAGATGTCCCCACACCGTAACGATCCCGGACGTCAGAGGACTTGACCGCCAACCCTGCACTATCGTCACGACATGTCCACGCCACCGCAGCCCCCGCCGCCGGCCGACCAGCCGGTGCCGCAGCCCGGGCAGCCCGCCCCCCAGTCGGCGGTGCCGCCGCAGCCGACGGCCTACCCCTACCCGAACCCGCAGTCTCCCCCGTCGGGGAACTTCTACGCGCAGCCCACGCTGGTCGGACAGGCACCCCCGCCCCAGGCGGGGGTGCCGGGGAACCCCTACGCGCAGCCGCCCCAGTACGGCCCGGTGCCCGCCCCGCCGCCCGGTGGCGGCGGTGGTGCCGGGCGTGCCGTGCTGTGGCTCGCCGTCGGCGCGGTCGTCGCCTCCGCCGCGTGGGCGGCCGGTGTGTTCCTGCTCGGCGGCATGAGCGACAGCGCGGACCTGCGCGGCTATTCGGCGCCCTCCAACATGTGCTCGAGGGCGGACTACTCCTCCTTCAAGGACGAGTACCCGGAGAGCGACTCCTCCTCGACGCACACCTCCCTCAAGGACAAGGCGCTGGACGAGAGTTACTGCAGTCTGAACCTGAAGAAGACCGGCTCCAGCTACGCGGACGCCTACCTCTCCGTGCAGGTGGACCTGCACCGGAAGACCGACCCCGGGCCGGAGTTCACCGCCACCTGGAAGAACTACGGTGACAGCCACACGGGTTACGACGTCAGCCCGGTCAAGGGCATCGGCGACGAGGCCTACCTGGTCAGCCAGGACACCACCAGCGGCTCGACCAGCGGATCCCGCTACGCCACCCTCGCCGTACGCGACGGCTGGGTGACGTACACGATGAGCTACAGCGCCTACCTCAGCTCGTACAACCAGGACAAGAACCCGCCCGCGCTCACCGACGTGTCCGACTGGCTGAAGACGGACACCAAGGCAACGCTGGAGCAGTTGAAGGACTGACCCCGAGGTCGCCCGAACCGCCGGGAGGCGGGGCCGCACCGCTCAGGCGGACCGCGCCTCCGCCTCCTCGACGATCTGGTCGAACCGCGCGCCCATGGCCGCGGCGAGGGCCTGCGCGCCCGACAGCGGACGGACCATGACCATGAAGTCGTCGATCAGTCCGTCCTCGTTCACGTGCAGGAAGTCGCAGCCGGTCAGCTCCCGGTCGCCCACCCGGGCCGTGAAGACCAGGGCGTGGTCGGAGGCGTCCGGGGCGCCGATCTCACGCACGTACCGGAAGTCCTGGAACACCTGGAAGACCCCGCGCAGGATCGCCGCGGTGATGGCCTTGCCCGGATACGGCTTGAAGACGGCCGGGCTGGTGAAGACGACGTCGTCGGCCAGCAGCGCCTCGACGGCCTCCAGGTCTCCCGCCTCGACCGCCTCACGGAACGCGCGCATCGGATCACCTCGCATAGTCAATTAGATGAATAGCTGCGGATGAGAGTAGTCAGCTGTGGAATGCGTGTCCACAGTCGCGTGAGCGCCTAGGCTGACGGGATGTTCAGCCCCGAAGGCCCCACGCTCCGCGAGCTGGCCGTCCAGGCGTTGTCGTCCGTCGAGCGCGGCTACGACCTGCTGGCCCCGAAGTTCGACCACACCCCGTTCCGGACACCCGACGCGGTACTGGACTCGGTGGAGCAGGCGCTCGAGCCGCTCGGCCCGTTCGAGGACGGCCTCGACCTGTGCTGCGGCACCGGCGCCGGGACGGACGTCCTGGCCGGGCTGTGCAGGCACAGCGTCACCGGTGTCGACTTCAGTGCCGGCATGCTCGACGTCGCCCGGCGCCGGGCCGCGAGCGAGAGGCTCTCACCCGCGACCGAGGGGCCGGGCGTCGCCTGGGTGCGCGCCGACGCCCGGGCCCTGCCGTTCACCGCCGCCTTCGACCTCGTGGTCAGCTTCGGGGCGTTCGGTCACTTCCTGCCCCGGGAGCTGCCCGGCCTGTTCGCCCAGGTCCACTCGGTGCTGCGGCCGGGCGGCCGGTTCGCCTTCCCGGTCCTCGCCCCGCCGCGCCCGTCCAGCCCCGCGTACTGGATGCTGTTCGGCTTCGACTCGGTGATGCGGGTGCGCAACGCCCTGTGGCGACCGCCGTTCGTCATGTACTACGGGGCCTTCCGACTCGGCGACGTCCTTGCGGAGTTGACGCGCGCGGGCTTCACGGTCGACCTGCAGACGCTGCCCGAGTTCGGCCGGCGCGGTGACGGCAGTCCCCGCGTCCGGCTGGTGTCGGCGCGCCGGGCCGACGGCGCTACCCCGCCGCAGGCAGCGTGAACTCGTAGACCAGCGCGTCCTGTTCGGCGTTCACCACCAGATCGGTGATCTCCAGCGGACGCGCGTACTGGTCGTGCACCCGCCGGGTCACCCGGACCGAGGCGGCACCGCCCACCTGGGTGATGGAGTCCCGGTGGTGCAGGGTCAGGCCGGCCCTGCGCATCCAGTCGTAGGCGCGGCGCAGCTGGGCGGGAGTCGCCCCGTCGGCCCGGTCACGGTAGCGGCCCAGCTCCGCGACCTCGGCCAGTGCCACGGCCGAGAACGACGTCACCGCCGTACGCAGCGACCGGCCGTCGGGCGTGGCAGACCGGTAGCGGTGCACCAGCGTCGGCCGGTGCGGGGCCAGGCCCAGCACCTCCGCGTGCTTCGGCGGCGGTGCCTCCCAGGTCACCGTCGCCCGGTCCACCGCCCCCAGGTCCGCCGGGCGGGCGCCGACCGGGAAGGTGAGCGAGACCGGGTCCTCGACCGGCCGGCCGGGCAGCGTGGCGTGGCTGCCCCGCCGGTCGGTGGCGACCACACCGCCGCGGCGCAGCACCTCCAGCGCCTGCCGGACGGTCTCCCGGCTGACCCCGTAGCGCCGGGCCAGATGGCGCTCGCCGGGCAGCCGCTCGCCGGGCGGAACGGTGCCGTCGTGCAGTTCGTCGAGGAGCAGCGACGCGATCTGCCAGTACAGGGGTCTGGCGTCGGTCTGCGGGGGTTCGTGCGGGGTGGTGCGGGCCATGCCGCGCCTCCTGTTGGTGACAAGACGTAGCCGTGCGGGCTCATTGCGCGACCAGATCTAGCATTGGTCTAAACCACGAGGGAAGAGCGTCCTGCCGGTTAGGCCGAAACCCGCCCGCCCGCAACGGTGCCACGGGGATCACGGCGAGCGGCGACTGGCCGAAAAGGGCGAGGGGCAGAGGTCGCAGGAGGAACGGCCGGCCGCCGGCTCCTGGTGCCCCCTCGGTGGCGTGCCGTCGACCTGAACACCCCTGCGGAGCTGCCCGGTCAGGCCGTGCGTACTGCTGGGTGATCTGCCGTTGCCGTGTGATCAGCCAATACGGATCAGGACGGGTGCGGGTGCCGGCTCGATGATCGCGGGCGTGCTGGGGGCCTGGGCGTCGCCCCTGATCGGTGCCTCGCCCCCACCGGCGCCACCGTCTGCGAGCGGGCCGGCGGTTTCGGGTGATCGTGTCATGCCCGGGGTCTGCGCGAGTCCGGTGGCCCACAGCTGGTCGACACGCGAGCGCTCGGTATCGTTCGGGTGGCGATCGGTGCAGAGCGGGCCGGCGGTGCCGCCCGACATCAGTTCACTGCACGGCCCGCCGTAGTCGTCCGGCAGGCCCAGCACGTGCCCGGTCTCATGGGTGACGACGCGGACCGAGTCGTACTGCTGGTTCTGGGTGTAGTCGAGGAAGACGTAGCCGCTTCCGTGGCCGTTGGTGGAGGTGTAGGAACCGCGCGGGTCGTTGCCCTCGCGGTAGGAGAAGTCGGCGCCACCGCTCGACGCCTCCTGGAGCTTGACGTTGGACTCGGAGCTGTTCCAGATCGAGGCCGCGCTCGCTATCTGCGAACGAAAGCTCGGTGCCTGGGAGGCGTTGTAGTAGACGGTCACCGCCTGCGCGTTCGGCTGATCGGCGCGCTTCTCGGCGACGGACTTGAGCACGGTCTCGAAGAACGCCTTGTTGTTCGCGGCCTCCTCGGCCGACCCGGCGTACTGCGCCACTGAGGTGCCGGTGGCACCGGACGGGGGGTCGGCGGTCTGGGCGCCGGACGGCACCGCCGCGGCCAGCGCGCTGGAGGTCAGGCCCAGGCCGAGAGCGAGAGCGAGGAGTCTCGGGGACGTTCGGGACGACTTCATGTGGGGGGCTCCTACTCACTCGGTGACGCCGAGCGTCCGGTGCGCCGTCGACTCTGTGTGAACACCGGTTCCGAACTGCGGCGACGTCCTGTGGGTCGTCATTCTTAGAACGGCTCGACAGGGAGTGCAAAGGGTCCTCGCCACTAGGTTGCCTCGTAGGTCCAGGGCCCTCGCCTGGGCAGTGCGAGGGCCCCAGGTCCGCACATGGCGGGCAGGAGGGCAGGCTGTCGCGGCGTCAGAAGCCTTGCGGCACTGGGCAACGGGCGTTCGGGCCGGCCGGGGGAATCCCGGGACGCGCGGCGGGATTCACATCCAGGTCAAGACGGACAAATCCTTGAATGTCCTCCATGTCGCGTCTACTAAGCGTGCAGGTTTGTCGGCGGGGTGCTGTGACCGACGTCATAGAACATGGGCTTCCGTCTCTTTCGCGCCCCACCGGCCCCAGGGAGCCCCCGGCGTACAGCCCGGCGAGCGGCGCCGGGGGAAAGGCCGATGGGTTCCTCGCCCGCCTCCAGTGGCGTGTACGCCGCCCCCGGTGGCGTCGGGTGCGATCCCGCCCGGACCCACCAGGGGCGCGGAGGACCGCACGTCGGTCACCCGCTCCCGGACCTGCACGAACCGCTCGGCGACCGCCTGCGTCTCCGTGCTCCCGCCCCTTTCCTCTCCTCCGCCGGCCTCAGGCGTACGACCGCAGCCAGCGCAGCTTCCGCTCCTCCTGGAACGGCCCGCCGCCCTCATGGTCGTTGAAGTCGTACACCTCGATCGCCTTGTCCTCGTACGCCCACGCGTTGAATGCGGCGAACACGGTCGACGGCGGACAGGTCTGGTCCTCCAGGGCTGCCGAGAAGAGCGCCGGGGCCCGGCCGCGGGCCGCGAAGTGCACGCCGTCGAAGTAGGAGAGGGTGCGCAGTACGTCGGCCGCGCGCCCCCGGTGCGTCTTCAGGAAAAGGCCTATCTCCCGGTAAGGATGACGCTCCGTCAGTGTCGTCGCGCGTGGAAAGTCGCACAGGAACGGCACGTCCGGGGCGACCGCGACCAGGTCCGGCAGCAGCCCGCCGACGGCCAGCGCGATGCCGCCGCCCTGGCTCTCACCGATCACCGCGGTCCGTGCCGCGTCGGTCAGCGGATGCGAACGAGCGGCCTCCACCGCGCGCACGGCGTCGGTGAACACACGCCGGTAGTAATAGTTCTCGGGAGCGTCGATGCCCCGCGTCATGAACCCCGGGTAGGCGGGCGCGGCGCCCACCGGGTCCGCCGTACCGCCCCCGCCGCCCCATGCGCTGCCCTGTCCGCGGGTGTCCATCACGAAGTGCGCCCGGCCCGTGGACGCCCACAGCAGCTTCTCGTGCGCCAGGCCGCGTCCGCCGCCGTAGCCGATGAACTCCACTACCAGCGGCACCGGTTCGGTGGCGCCGGCCGGCAGCCGCAGCCAGCCCTTGACCGGGTGACCACCGAACCCGGCGAACGTCACGTCGTACACCCGCACCGTGCACAGTCCGGTGTCCACCGGCTCGAAGCGGGCGTCCAGAGCGTGCTCGCGGGCCTCCTGGAGCGTCTTGCCCCAGAAGGCGTCGAAGTCCTCGGGTGCCCCGGACTCGCTTCGGTACGTACGGAGTTCGTCGACCGGGAGGTCGAACAGGGCCATCGGCAACCGCCTTCGCGGAGGGAGCGTGAAGGGATACTGCGCTCTCACCGTACGTGGGTGATCGGATGACTCGCCAGGTCCGTGTCGGATACGGACTCGGCCGACAGCTCCTTGCTCTTGGTCGCCTTACTGGCCAAGGCGGCGAAATCGCTTGCTGCCGAAGCCTGATGGGGTGATCGTCGGGGTTCCAGTGGTCGGGTCACCTGTCGGTCAGGTCCTCGGCTGGGTCCACTTCGGTCCGGTGCGCGCCCATCCCCGTTCCCACTCGGCCATCCGGTGGCGCAGCGCGATCCGGCGCTCCAGCGCGTGCCCGAGCAGGACCACCGCCGCGGCACCGCCCGTCGCACACACGCCGACCGTGATCGTGTGCTGCCAGACCGCGAACTCGTCCGGGGGCGGGGCGACACTGCGGCCCTGGGCGTCGAACCACACGGTCACCGGGTCACCGGGCCGGGTCTTTGCCGGGACGCGGGCCAGCGCGGTGTGCGTGCCGCCGCCCGGCTCGGTCCAGCGGACCCGGGCCCGGTAGGGATGATCACGGTCGCCCTGCTCCGTGGGCAGCCGCTCGGGTGTGTTGCCGACCACCACGGCCCGCACATGACGCCGCTCGGCCCGCTGCGACGCCGCGAGTGAGCGCGCCTGCTCATGAGCGCGCAGGCCCGCCGCCACCCCCGCCAGGGGTGTGACCACGAACAGCAGCACGGTGACGACGAGCACGGTCCATGCCTCGATGACGTCCGAGCGGCGACGCAGCGGATTGCGCCGCCAGCGCCAGCCACGCACCTGGGTACGCATGTCCACCTCCCTGCCGCAGCCGGAGGGCCGGGCGAACCGGGCACCGGTCGTCCGCTCCCGCCGCCGCACACGAGCGTCCACACCCGTCTCGTACCCCGTGCGGCGCACCTCGCTCACACCGCCTACCGCGACTTCAAGCCCTCATGGAGCACGGCATGCGGCACGCGCCCCAGGGCAGCGCGAGCGGCCGCACAGGGATCCCGTGCGCCTAGGGCGTGCCCTGGCCGGGGCGAGCGGTCCCCGGTCGAAGCGGAAGCGTTCGATCCCTAGCCGAAGCGCTCGATGCGGATGCGCTCTACCGGCTGGCCCGCCTCGACCAGCAGGCGGGAGGCGTGCTCGGCGAACCCGTTGGAGCCGCACACATAGGCCTCCCACCCACCCGGAGGCTGCTCGGCCAGGAGCGGCGCCACATGTGCGGCTGCCATACGACCCACCGGCACCCCCGCGGGGGCGCTGCGCGTGAACACGGCCGTCGTCTCCCCGCCCAACTCCCCGGCGTAGATGAGCTCCTCGGGGCTGCGCGCCGAGACCAGCATCCGCAGCGGTACCGCGAGGTCCTGCGCCCGGTGGTGCCGCACCATCGACATCAGCGGTACGACCCCGGAACCGGCCCCCAGCAGCAGCGCGGGCCGGTCGCCCGGCCAGGCGAAGAAGCCGCTCAGCGGGCCACGCACCTCGATCGTGTCACCGGGCCGGGCCACCGTGTGGAACCAGCCCGAGACCTCACCGCCCGGCGCATGGTCCAGGGTCAGCTCGATATGGCCGGAGTCGTCCGGTGCGGACGCGATCGAGTAGTGGCGCTGGGCCACGTAGCCGTCCTCCGCGGTCAGCCGCAGCATCAGATGCTGCCCGGGCAGGTGCCCGGCCCACTCCGGCACCGCGAGCCGGAACGTGGCCGCACGCGGGGTCTCCCGCCGGACCTCCGTCAGCGTGGCCGTCCGCCACGCTGACGCCGCCTGGCTGCTCACGGCGATGCGGCCGGGCACGGCGAAGCGGGTCGCGGGAGTGAAGTCCGTGGTCACCGTCGTCTCAGTCACCGGAGTACCGCTGTTCCTCCCACGGGTTGCCCCGCTCGTGATAGCCGTTGCGCTCCCAGAAACCCGGCTCGTCGTGGTCGAGGAGCGTGATGCCGGCGATCCACTTGGCGCTCTTCCAGAAGTACAGGTGTGGCACGAGCAGCCGTGCCGGGCCGCCGTGCTCGGGTGCGAGCGGCTCGCCGTCGTACTCCCAGGCGATCCAGGCACGTCCGCCGGTGAGGTCGGCGAGCGGCAGGTTCGCGGTGTAGCCGGTGTGCGAGTAGGCGATCGCATGGGTGGCGGACCCATCGGGCCGGACCACGTCGAAGAACGTGTCCAGCGAGACACCGCCGAACCGCACCCCGAACTTCGACCAACTGGTCACACAGTGGATGTCACCCGCGTACGACGAGGCGGGCAGGCCGTGCGCCTGGTCCCAGTCCCAGGTGTGCGGCCGCTCCACCAGTCCGTCGATGCGGAAGGACCAGTCGGCGGGCGTGAGGTCGGGGGTGACCTCGGCGGACAGGACGGGCCAGTCGTCCCCGGCGTCGTACTGCCCCGGCGGCAGCCCTGGATCGGCGACGCGCGGGCGACCCGTGAAGCCTCGGGTGACGTTCATGGTTCAACCGTACGCTGTCGCCACCGGTGCTCCGTCCCAGGTCAGTGCCCGACCATTGCGGCCGTATGAACTCTGCGCAGGGCCGGGAATAGCCGCCCCGCGCCCCTCCTTGCCCCTGAGTGCCGGCTGGCGTGCCGGTGACAGTATGAGGAAGCGAGGCGAGACGATGCCCAAGGCGTACGTCTTCACGCGGTACGGCGGGCCGGAGACCGAGGCGCTGACCGACGTGGAACGGCCGGCCCCCGGCCTCGGCCGGCTGCTGGTCGCGGTCCGGGCGGCGGGAGTGAACCCCGTCGACTGGAAACTGCGAGGCGGTTTCCGTCGCCCCGGCGAGAGCGCCGATCGCGTCTTCCCCGCGGTCTTCGGCAGCGAGGCCGCCGGTGTCGTCGAGGAGGTCGGCGCCGGTGTGACCGGGTTCGTCGTCGGTGACGCGGTGTTCGGCAACACCGTCGACGGCGGATACGCCGAGTACGCCCTGCTGCGCGCCGACCAGGCCACGCACAAGCCTGCCGGACTGTCCTTCACGGATGCCGCGACCCTGCCGGTCGCCGCGGCCACCGCCTACGACGGCGTCCGCCAGCTGGAGCTGCCCGAGGGCGCGACCCTGCTGGTGACGGGCGCGGGCGGCGGGGTGGGCACCGCTGCCGTCCAGATCGCCCGCGCCTTCGGAGTGAAGGTCGTGGGCGTGGCGAGCGGGAGCAAGAAGGAGTTCGTGGAGTCGCTCGGGGCCGTGCACGTGCCCGGGGGCCCGGGCCTCGCCGAGCGCGTGCGGGCCGTCGCTCCCGAAGGCATCGACGCGGTGTACGACCTGGTGGGCGGCGAGACGCTCGCCGAGGCGGCCACCCTGCTCGCCGACCGGACCCGGCTGATCACCGCGGGGGCCCCGCCAGAGGCGGTCGCCGAGCTGGGCGGCTCGCGGGTCGCCCGCGCCCGCACCTCCGCCGTCCTGGACGCCGTGGCCGGCCTCGTCCTGCGCGGAGCCCTGAATCCGCACGTCACCCGCACCTATCCGCTCGACCGGGCCGAGCAGGCCCTGCGAACCGTCGAGGACGGGCACGCCCGCGGCAAGATCGTGATAGAGGTGAACGAATGAGCGACCTGACCGCCACCAGCACCGGAACCGGCACGGATACGGGCACCGGCTCCGGCGGGCTGACGACGGCCCCGCACGTCCTCGACAACCCCGCCCTCGCCTCCCTGACCGGCCCGCACGCCCACTTCGCGGAGCGGCGCGGCCGCGTGCTGCGCTACCCGCCGGACGTCTCCCCGTGGCTGGCCCTGCCCAGCGAGCCGGCCGCGGACGACTGGGCGGACCTCGCCGCGCTGGCCGGCCCCGGCGCCGAAGTGCCGCTGGCCGGCTACTGCGGCGACGTGCCGGACGGGTGGGAGGTGACCTTCCATGTCGAGGGCGTGCAGCTCGTGGACGAGGGCATGGCCGCCGCGCCGGACGCGGAAGCGGTCCGCCTCGGCCCGGCGGACGTGCCCGAGATGCTCGAACTCGTGGCGCGCGCCAAGCCCGGCCCCTTCCTGCCGCGCACCGTAGAGATGGGCACCTACCTGGGCATCCGCCGCGAAGGCAACCTGATCGCGATGGCGGGGGAGCGGCTGCACCCGCCGGGCTGGACCGAGATCAGCGCGGTCTGCACCGACCCGGCCTTCCGCGGCGAGGGACTGGCCACCCGCCTGCTCCGCGCGGTCGCACACGGCGTCCGGGAACGCGGCGAAACCCCGTTCCTGCACGCCAGCGCCCGGAACACCAACGCCATCCGGCTGTACGAGTCCCTCGGCTTCCGGCTCCGCCGCCGCACCGCGTTCCTCGCGGCCAAGGCCCCCGAGCACCTGTCTGACGGGCGGGCCGCCGTACCGGTGCCGTGACCCTCCTCAGTCCGGGCCGGCCTCGGACGGTCCGGAGTTGTACCGCTCCAGGTAGGCCGCGAAGCGGATCAGGTCATCCTCGGCCCAGTCGGCCAGCCGCTCCCGGAAGGCGGTCCGGCGGCTCCGGGTGACCTGCGCGAGGATCTCCCGACCGGCCTCGGTCAGGTGCAGAACCTGGACCCGGTGGTCCTCCGGGTCCAGGCGCCGCTCGATGAGCCCGGACCGCTCCAGCGCGCCCACCTGGCGGCTGACCGTGGACTTGTCCAGTGCGTAGTGCGCGGCCAGGTCGGTGGCCCGGCAGCCGCCGCTCTCCTCCAGGTGACCGAGGAGGGTGTACGACACGAGCGACAGTTCGGGATGCATGCGTCCCGCCGAGGCCCGGGCCCGGCGGGCGAAGGTCGTCATCTCACGCTGGATGGTCTCGATCGCCGTCTCCGCTGCTGTCACCGGAATACCTCCTCCACCGTTCTAGTTGTATAGTACAACTTGAACTGAAAGTTGTATAAGCCAACCATTGGAGGTCGCGCCCGATGAGGTCACCAGCGCTACGCCATGTGCTCACGCACCTGATCACCCCGCTGCTGATGTGTCTGGGCATGGGGCTCGCGTACATGGGGGCCTTCGTGACCCCGGAGCCGAACCACCTGCCCGTCGCCGTCGTCGGCGCCGGACCCCGGGCCAAGGTGTTCGCCCAGACCGTCAAGGACACCGCGGGGGACAGGCTCGACGTCCGCACCGTCGACACCCGCGCCGGCGCCGTCGACCTGCTGAGGTCCCGGGTCGTCACCGGCGCCTATGTGCCGGACACCAGGGCGCCCGAGCTGCTGGTGGCCACCGCCGCCTCCGACATGGGCGCCACCGCCGTCGAGAAGGTCTTCACGCCGGTCGCCGCCGAGGAGGGCGTCCCGCTCAAGGTCACCGACGTGGCCGCGCCGGTCGCCGACGACCCCACCGGGCAGGGCCTGTTCTTCCTGCTGATCGCGCTCAGCATCGGCTCCTACGCCTCGGTCGCCGCCCTCGGCGCCGCGGGCGCCACGCTCCCGATGCGGATACGGGCGCTGCTCGCGCTCGGCGTCTCCGCCGTGGTCAGCGGCATCGGCGCCCTGCTCGCCGGGCCGGTGTTCCACCTCGCCCACCACGGGCTCGGCGGCCTGTGGGGCATGGCGTGGCTCTACTCGGCGGGCATCCTCTTCATCGGCGTGGGCCTGCACACCTTCCTCAGGCGGTGGACCACGCTGACCATGATGGTGCTGTTCGTGATGCTCAACTTCACCAGCTCCGGCGGCCTGTTCCGGCCCGAGCTGCAGAACGGCTTCTTCGGCACCCTGCACGCCTTCTGGAACGGCGCCGGCTTCGTCGAGGGCGTACGCAGCCTGCTGTACTTCGGCGACGACGGCCTCGCGCGCAACATCTGGACGCTCGTGGTCTGGCTGCTCGTCGGCCTGGCGGTGACCGCGATCGCGGCCGCGTACGAGCGCGCCCGGACGTCCGGGCGGACGGCCGCTCTTCCCGAGCAGGCGCCGGGCACCGAGCCGGCACCGAGCGCGGAACCCGCACCGAGCGCGGAGCCGGCCCGGCGGAAGGCCGAAGCGGCCATCCGCGAAGAGGCCGAGGAGGAGGTCGAGGAGACGGTCGGCGTCTGAACGGCGTACCGGGAGAAGGGGCGCACCGTCCGGCGACGGACGGTGCCCCTCGCCGTGCGCGGCTCACCGGCCCCCTGGCCCGATCGTCACCACCCGCGCCCACTCGGGCGGTTCGTCCGGCCGGTACTCCGGGTTGTCCTCGTCCCGGGACCCGCCGTCCGGCCGTTGCCGGGGAAACAGGCCCACCACCGTCCGGCACGCCGGCCGTGACTGCGGCCAGGGTGTCTGTCCGTCCGTCATCACCACGACGACATCAGGGGCCGGCCGTGCCCGTAGCGCCTGAGCGAAGCCCGTCCGCAGGTCCGTCCCGCCGCCGCCCACCAGTGGGATCCCCTCGGCCCGGCACAGCGGATGCACGGTCTGGGCCGCCGCGTCGCACGACACCACCGTGACCAGGTCGCGGCGGCCGCCCACGGCCCGGGAGATCGCGGCGACTTCCAGGAGCGCGATGCCCAGTTCGGCGTCGCTGACCGACCCGGACGTGTCGACGACCACGCACACCCGAGGCGGTCTGCGCCGCAGGCTCGGCAGGACCACGCCGGGCACCCCGGCCGAGCGCCGCGCCGGCCGGCCGTAGCTGTAGTCGTCGCCCGAGCCCGAGGCGGACACCGCCGAGCGCACCGCCGCACCCAGCAACTCCCGCCAGGGCTGCGGCGGATGGAACGCCTCCTCCGCCCACCGCCGCCATCCCTTCGGCGCGTCGCCCGGCGCGCCGGTGATGCCCTGCGCCACCCGGAAGCGCACCGCGTCCCGTTCCTGCTCGCTGAGCCCGTGGGCACCGTCCGGCCCCAGGTCCCACTCCCGTTCCAGGCCGTCGGCGCCGCTGCCGCAGTCCAGCCAGGCCAGCGACCGGTGCTGCGGCCCGAGCCGGAACAGCCGCAGGTAGTCCTCCATCAGCTCGCCCTCGGGCAGATCCAGTTGCGCGGGTGTGACGGCTCCCTCCGGCAGTACCAGCCCGTCGCCGTACACGTCGTCGTTGATCTCGAGGTCCGCCGCGATGTTCATCCGCAGCCGCTCCCCGCGGCCGTGCAGTCCGCGCTCCCGGGCGACCCGGTCACCGCGTCCGTGGTGGTCGCGCAGCAGGTGCGACACCTCGTGCACCCACACCCCGGCGAGGTCCTCCACGGGGGTCCGGTCCACGAAGGCCGGTGAGACGTAGCACCGCCAGTGCCGGTCGACAGCCATCGTCGGCACCTGCCGTGACTCGACGGGGTGCAGCGCGAACAGGGCCGTCGCCAGGTAGGGCCGGGCCCGGGCCGCATGCAGCCGGGCGGCGAAGAGCTTGCCGAGGTCCAGCGCCCCGGGCGCACCGGCCGTCATCGGCGGGCCCCGGACGCGACCGCGGACCGGCGGGCGGCCTCGTCGGCGCGCCGGGACAGGGAGACCACGCCGGCCAGCCGCTCGATCGCCTCCGGTACGTCCCAGTCCTCCCGGCGCAGGGAGGCCAGCGTGGTGGCGGGGACGACCACCACGTCCGGGGCCCCGGTCTCCATCGCGCGGACCAGCAGCGTCCACGCCGCGTCCCAGCGGGACCGTTCCGGACTCCTGCGGATCGCGTCCACCACGCCGTCCAGCACGGCCTGCCGCAGATCCCCGCGGTCCGGCAGCACGGCACCGGCGGGGTCGGCGAGCAGTACCTCGGGATCCGGCAGGTCCATCCGGTCCAGGCCCGCCAGCAGTTCAAGGCCCGGCCCGTCCCCGACCGTCCCCCTGACCAGCAGGGAAAGCACCTCGCGGGAGGAGCCGGCGGCGGTCGCGAAGGCGACCAGACGCAGGGTCATCTCCCAGCTGCGGGGCGACGGCCAGGCACCGCCCCGACGGCTCTCACCGCTGGGCAGCCGGTGCACGAGCGCCGGGCGCGCGGTGAGGAGGCCGCAGACCGCGCGACGCGCGACGTCGACGGCCTCCGGCAGCCTCTCCGCGTCGAGCCGGGGCAGGGTGGCCCGGGGCCAGGTCCCGCCCAGGCCGCGCACGACGACGTCGTGGTCGTGCGTCCACTGGAGGTGCACGAACCGGTTGGCCAGGGGCGGGCTCAGTTCCCAGCCGTCGGCGGCGGAGGACCGCGGGTTGGCGGCGGCCACGATCCGGACACCGGGCGGCAGCCGCAGCGCGCCGATCCGCCGCTCCAGCACCACCCGGAGCAGGGCCGCCTGGACGGCGGGCGGTGCGGTGGACAGCTCGTCCAGGAACAGCAGCCCGCGCCCGGCCCGGACCAGCCGCACCGCCCAGTCCGGCGGGGCCATCGGGACCCCCTGCTGCGCCGGGTCGTCGCCCACGACCGGCAGCCCCGAGAAGTCGGACGGTTCGTGGACGCTGGCGATCACGGTGGTCAGCGGCAGGTCCAGGGCGCTCGCCAGCTGCTTCAGCGCGGCCGTCTTGCCGATGCCCGGCTCGCCCCACAGCAGCACGGGGAGGTCGGCGGCCACGGCCAGGGTCAGCGCCTCCAGCTGGGTGTCGGTGCGAGGCTCGGTGGTCGCGTCCCCCAGCAGGGCCAACAGGTCGGCGGCGACGTCGAGTTGAGAGGTGTGGGAGCGCATGTCGGGCAGGACGGAAGGAGTGCACGAGGGCATGTGTGATCACCTGGGGTGTGAAGTCGGCGGAGTGGAACGTGAATTCAGCGCAGGAAGGTCGCCTGACGAGGACGTCGGCGGTGGTGCAGGGCGGCGCGGGGCTTGGGATCGACAGGGGCGGGTCCGGCACCGACGAGACCCGCCCGGTAGAGCCCGTACGTGATCTTCCGGGCCGCGGCCGCCTCCAGCTCGTCCCGCAGGGAACCGTCACGCAGCAGCGCGTCGGGACCCAGCAGGCCCTCGACCACGGCGAGCGCGCCCGCGGTGTCGCCGTGGTCCAGGCGTTCGCGCACACCCGTGAGGCAGTCCGGACGCCGGTGCGCCTCGTCGATGGCCCGCAGACAGGGGAGCGGCGGCCCGCCGAGCGCGACCAGCAGGTCCTCGCGCCGGATCTCCTCCGGAGCGTGGTCCAGCGGGGCCAGCACTCCGTCGACCAGGCCGATCCGGTGCCGGGCTCCCCGGCACTCCACGAGCCGCGGCTGCCCCGCCCGGTCGGGACGGCGAGGCGGACCGGACGGCGCGTGACCGGGCGCGAGCGCGGCCGCGACCAGCGGGTGCAGGCGGTCGGGTTCGAGCAGACCGGCCCGCAGCAGCTCCAGATCCGGCAGGACCCAGGTCGCCGCGTCGGGCAGGACGGGCAGCGCGGACACGCCGCCCGCGGGCAGTGACGCCGCGACCCGCAGGGCGGCCGGAGCCCCCCGGCCGCCGTTCGCGACCAGGTCCAGCACCAGTCGGCGCCGGCCGCCGAGCCGTACGACGAAGGGGCCGGCGGACCGTCCCTCGGCGGCGAGCAGGAGGGCGGCCTCGGCCGTCCACCGGCCGGTGGCACAGCCGGCTCCCGGCGGCACCGGGTCCGGCAGCTCCGGTTCCGTCACCGGTGCGTCGGCCCCGGACCGCTCCGGCAGTTCACCGGCTCTGCGCGCATCCCACAGGTGCCGGTGCAGATCGAGCCGGTAGCGCCGGCTGGGGCGCGGATGCGGATGCCGGGCGGTGCCCGAGCGGGACCCGTCCCACAGCGCGAGACCGATCCGCTGACCGCCGTCGGCCCAGGCGGGAGGCGTCCGGGCGACCAGGTGCACCGGGCCGCCGTGGGCCCCGCAGCCGTCGTACCGGGCCAGGGTGAGGGTCAGCCCCGGGCGTAGCAGCCCGTCGGGTGCGACCCTCGGCATGTGCCAGCGCAGCAGGTCGGGAGCGAGGTGGCGGAGGTCGGAGCGGACCCGGGCCGCGAGGTCCCGGCCGTGGTCGCGGGCGACCGAACGCAGATCGAGATCGATGTCGACACCGGCGGCGGCACACGCCCCCGCCCAGTCCCCGGTGCGGCGGCGGACGGTCGCGGTCTCGATCATGGAAGGCGGCACGGCGAACTCGCGCACGCGCAGCCACAAGGAGAGGCGGGAATCCCCGTACGCGGTCTGAGTGAGCATCAGCGCTCACCTTGCGCGGACGGGACCCCCGATCTGTCATCAGAGTGAGTGGTCATCGCGGCGATCGTAACGGGCCGCGCTGTGCCGCGCCAGGGAGTTTCGAACTCGGCGCGGACGACGGCCGATGACGCCACTGGGGTAAGGTGACGGTCCGGCCGCGCACGGGACGCGGCCACCGGCTGTCGAGGAGGTGGGACCCATTACCGCTGTGTCAGTTGGGGTGCTCTCTCCTTGTGACAGCCTTCTGTGACAGCGCGGACCACCGGTACCGGTGACCGCGAGAGCGCCCTTCGGCTCAAGGTTTCCGAAAGGCTCGCGGCTTCCATGCCCTCTCTGCCCCCGCTCTCCCCTTCCGCCGTCGTCTCCGCGCTGCGCGCCGCCGGGTGCGTCTTCGCCGAGGACGAGGCGGAGTTGCTCCTCGCCGCCGCCCGCACTCCCGGGGAACTGTCCGCGATGGTGGACCGGCGTGCCGCCGGACTTCCGCTCGAACTCGTCCTCGGCTGGGCCGAGTTCCACGGTCTGCGGATCACCGTGGACGAGGGCGTCTTCGTCCCCCGCCGCCGGACCGAGTTCCTGATCGACCAGGCCCTGGCCCAGTCCCCGGACGCACGGGTCGTGGTCGACCTGTGCTGCGGCTCCGGTGCGCTCGGTGTGGCCCTGGCCGCCGTACTGGGCGCCGTCGAGGTGCACGCCGCCGACATCGATCCGGCGGCCGTACGCTGCGCCCGCCGCAACCTCACCCCGTACGGCGGCCGGGTCCACGTGGGCGACCTGTTCGACGCCCTGCCCACCGGACTGCGGGGTCGCGTCGGCATCCTCACGGCCAACGTCCCCTACGTGCCCAGCGCCGAGGTGGCGCTCCTCCCGGCGGAGGCCCGTGACCACGAGCCGCAGACCGCCCTCGACGGCGGCGCGGACGGCCTCGACGTGCTGCGCCGGGTGGCCGCCGGGGCCCCGGAGTGGCTGGCGCCCGGCGGCTGCCTCCTGACCGAGACCAGCGAACGCCAGGCGCAGGCGGCCGTTGAGGCGTTCACACGCGCCGGCCTGACGACCCGTCTGGCGGTGGCGGACGAGGCGTACGCGCACGTCGTGATCGGCGTACTGGAACAGGCCGGCTCCGCGCAGCTCACTCCAGTTCCTGGGCCCGGGCGATGAGCAGGGCCACGTCGTCGTGGTTGTCGGGGTGGTGCAGCGTCCGCAGGAGCAGGTCGCAGGCCTCCTCCAGGGGGCGGGCGGGGTCGCCGAGCAGGGACAGCAGGAAGTCCAGGCGTTCGTCCAGCGAATGACGGCGGGTCTCGACCAGCCCGTCGGTGTAGAACACCAGCTCGTCGCCCGGCTCGAAGTCGACCGTCACGGTGGAGAACCCGACCCCGCCCACGCCCAGCGGGACCCCGGTGGGCAGGTCGAGCAGCTCCGGCGGATGGCCGGGACGCACCCGGGCCGGGGGCAGGTGGCCGGCGTTGGCGATCCGGCACTGCCGCAGATGCGGGTCGTGGACGGCGTACACGCAGGTGGCGATCGAGTGGTCCAGGGCCGACGTCGTCTTGTCCAGGTGCTCCAGCAGCAGCGCCGGGTCGAGGCCGAGTGAGGCCAGCGTGGTGGTCGCGGTGCGCAGTTGGCCCATCGTGGCGGCGGCGCTGATGCCGCTGCCCATCACGTCGCCCACCACGAGCGCCGTGCGGTCGCCCTCCAGCGGGATGACGTCGAACCAGTCGCCGCCGACCTCGCTGGTGGCGCCCGCGGGCTGGTAGCGGTACGCCACCTCGAGGCCCGTGGTGACCGGCGGATGGCTTGGCAGCAGGCTGCGCTGCAGGGTGAGCGCGGTGTTACGGGCGTTCTGGTACCAGCGGGCGTTGTCGATCTGCACGGCCGCGCGGGCCGCCAGCTCGCGTGCCAGCAGGACGTCGTCCTCGTCGAAGGGCGCCGGATTGCGGGTCCGCTTGAGGTCGAGGGCGCCCAGTACCTCGCCGCGGGCGATCAGCGGCACGGCCAGATACGAGTGCAGGCCCGCCCGGCCCAGCAGCACGGCCGCCTCGGGGGAGCGGGCGATGCGCGGCAGATCCTCGTCCTTCACATGCCGCACCAGCACCGCCTCACCCGTGCGGACGCACTCGGTGACCAGCCGGTCGGGCCCGTACGTGGCGATCCGGCCGGGCGCGTCGGCGGCCCGGACGGCGTCCGACTGCTGCTCGGCGCGCAGGGCCAGGGCCCGGATCACCGCGGACTCCGAGGGGCCGAGCGTGCTGGGCCGGCCCTCCACCACGGCGTCCAGCAGGTCGACGGCGGCCACGTCGGCCAGCGCGGGCACGGCGACCTCGGCCAGCTCGAACGCGGTGCGCTCCAGCTCGAGCGTCGTACCGATCCGGGCGGAGGCGTCGGCGATGACGGCGAGCCGGCGCCGCGCGTTCTCGGTCTCGATGCGCCCGCGGTAGGCCTCGGTGATGTCGACCACCGAGGCCGCGACGCCGAGCACGGTGCCCACCGAGTCCTCCAGCCGGTAGAGCGACAGCGACCAGGCGTGGTCCTCGTCCGGATCCGCCGGGGTCCGGCCGATGGTGGCCTGGGCGACCAGGGGCACCCCGGTCTCCATGACCCGGCGGGCCGCGTCCTCCAGGGCGTCGACGTCCAGCAGCGGCAGCATCTCGCCGACGGTCCGCCCGACGTGCTCCTCGGCGGAGATGCCGTTGATCTTCGCCAGGGCAGGGTTGACCGAGACGTACCGCAGGTCCGTGTCGAACACCGCGAATCCGATCGGCGCCTGTTTCACCATCCGCTCGGACAGCGCCACGTCCTGTTCGAGGCGGCGCACCGTGGACCGGTCGGCCGCGAGCCCCAGCGCGTACACGTCGCCCTGGTCGTCCAGCAGGCGCATGTTGCGGAACTCCACCAGCCGCGTGCCGCCGTCCTTGACCCGGACGGGGAACGCCCCGGCCCAGCTCTGACCGGTCTGCATCACGTCGGCGAACAGCTTGCCGACCAGTTCGATGTGCTCGTCGTGCACCATCAGCCGCGCGGCGAACTCCCCCAGCGCCTCCTGCGCCGAGTAGCCGAACAACTCCTCCGCCTGGGGGCTCCACAGCACGATGCGGCCCTCGGCGTCCAGCACCACCGACGCCACGCTCAGTACGTCGAGCAGCCCGCTCGGACGCACCGGCCCGCCGCCCTCGGCCACCGGAGCCCCGGCTGCACTCATGCCATGCACCGCCTTCGCCCGTCCGCACGGCACACCGTCCCCCGTGCCGACTCCCCTTGTTCTATCGCGCTCACACCCCACTCGCCGACGCCGTCGCCGACCATCTCCACCATCTCTCGACACGGCAGCGGACGTCCGCCGAAGTAACCACCCCCGTGACCGGCGGGCAAGTCCCCGGGCCGGGAGAGTTCACGCTGATGTTGCTCATTGGTCTGTACATGACCATCGAGCGACGCCAGACTGTCCGCCGACCGAGTGCCCCACCCCCCGTTCGAGGAGTCGGCCATGCCCCCGTCCCCGTCCGTCCGGCAACGTTGTCACACAATCCTCGCCGGACTCGTCACCCTGGCCACCGCCGCAGTCGTGTCCCTCGCCGCACCCGCCCCGGCCTCCGCCGCCGACAACTGGACCGAGACCGGCTCCGACCGCGCCGACCCGCTGACCGAGAGCCAGGGTCTGACCTCGGTGGAGGTCCCGGCGAACAGCCCCAACCGGTACACAGGCATCGGCACCATCCCCATCGGCGTCTCCAGCCGCGGCTGGAACCACGTCGGCGACCCCGACGCCTCGTACAACGGCTACTACATCGAGCCCTACCAGCAGGACTCCGGCAACTCGAAGATGTTCCGCGTACAGGCACCGGGCGGCGCCTGGTCGGAGTACGTGCACACGCTCAGCCCCGGCGAGGCACTCAACAACTCCTGGGACGCGATCTCGCCGGACGGCCAGTGGATGCTGGCGGGCGAGTGGGGCACCATGAACCGCCTGCTGGTCTTCCCGACCCCCGGTGTCAACCCGAGCACCTCGCCCTCGGCGAACCTCCCGCAGGCCTCCAAGGTCAACCTCGACCACGCCGTGCGCGACGTCCAGGGCTGCGACTTCTCCGGCCCGACGACGCTGCTGTGCGCCTCGGACGACCCGGACGGCTCCCTCTTCGGCATGACCAAGCCGCTGCTCCAGATCGACCTGTCCGCGACCCCGGGCTCGGCGGACGTCTCCGGCCATGTCACCGCCCTGCGCCGGCTGCCGCTGCGCAGCTCCTGCTCGGGCACCTTCGAGGTGGAGGGCATCGACTACGACCGCCGCACCGGCATCCTGCGCGTGATCGTCGTCTCGCCCGGGTTCTGCGTGCTCACGGACAGCAAGACGTACAAGTTCGCGCGCGGCTGAGCGGCCGGGCCCCTGCCGCCTCCGGTGCCGCGACAGGTGGTGCGTTTCCGGAAAGTGGTGGTTTTCTGGGGAGGTGGCGCGGTACGCGGGGAGCCCGCGGTATCGCGCCACCGCCATGAGAGGAGCGATCACGATGGCCCGTGAGCGATCGCACGAGGAGTCCGTCTCCCTCGAGATCAGCGGATGCAGCAAGGAAGACGCCCGGATCGTGTTCGACGTGCTGTGCGAGTGCTTCGAGTCCGACCGGTGCGCCGAGGACGTGCCGCAGCAGCTCCATGAGACGCGCCCGATGGTGTGGCTCGGCACCTTCGAGGTCACCGACGCCCACGCCTGCAGGCCGCCCGCCCGGCTCGCGGCCTCCGTCGAGGCGGACGCACAGGGCAGCTACTGGGCGATCAACCGGCTTCACCGGACGCTGGACTCGCTCTTCACGGTGCGCAACCTCTCCTCGGCCTCGGGGGACCAGGAAAGGGAGCTGCACGTCCTGCTCGAAAGCCGGTGACGCCGGACCGGCTACACCGGCCCCGGCCGTACCGCCCCGGCCGCCTGCGCATCGCCGCCGGCCGGGGCGTACTGCGCCTCGCCGTTGCCGAGTGACCAGTCCACCGACTCGTTCTCGGTGACGGTGACGAACACATTGCGCGGCTCGGTGCCCGCGTACGCGTGCGCGAGCTCCGCGATCCGCCGGTACAGCGCCCGCTTCTGGCCGGGCGTGCGCCCCGACCGCATGGTGATCGCCACGAAGACGATCCCGTCGTCCCGGTGCACCCCCAGGTAGTCGCCGTAGCGCACGGTGCTGCCTGTGCCGTCGTGGCCCACCAGGACCTGGAAGCGGTCGTCGGGCGGGACGCCGATCGTCTCCACCAGCGCGTCCTGAACGGCACGGCCGAGAGCGTCGAGGCGGTCGCTGTCGGCGCCGAGCGCGTCGATGCGGACGAATGGCATGGCGAAGTCCCCCTTCGGAGCGGCCCTGTGATCGACCTGCAGTGTACATACTAGTAGTTACAGAGTGATCGGGTTCACCTCCGTGCGTTTTTGCAACTAGTTGCATAATGGCTTCGGGGTCCTCTACAACAGAGACCACCACACCGCGCACGGAGGGCCCGATGAGCCGTTACCCGCACCTGATGTCCCCGCTCGACCTGGGATTCACCACCCTGCCCAACCGCGTGCTCATGGGCTCCATGCACGTCGGTCTGGAGGAGGCCGAGCGAGGCTTCGAGCGGATGGCGGCGTTCTACGCGGCCCGCGCGCGCGGCGGAGTCGGGCTCATCGTGACCGGCGGCATCGCCCCCAACGACGAGGGGCGGCCGTACGAGGGCGGCGCCAGGCTCACCACCGAGGCGGAGGCCGAACAGCACAAAACCGTCACCGAGGCCGTGCACCGCGAGGGCGGCCGGATCGCGATGCAGATCCTGCACTTCGGCCGGTACGCCTACCACCAGGACCTGGTCGCCCCGAGCCCGCTGCAGGCCCCGATCAGCCCCTTCGTGCCGCGCGAACTGAGCGACGCCGACGTCGAGCGCACCATCGACGACTACGCCCGCGCCGCCCGCCTTGCCCGGCAGGCCGGCTACGACGGCGTCGAGATCATGGGCTCCGAGGGCTACCTGATCAACGAGTTCATCGCCGCCCAGACCAACCACCGCACGGACCGCTGGGGCGGCTCCTACGAGAACCGGATGCGCTTCCCGGTCGAGATCGTCCGGCGGGTGCGCGAGGCTGTCGGTGACGACTTCATCATCGTCTACCGGCTCTCCATGCTGGACCTGGTCCCGGGCGGTTCCTCCCTGGAGGAGGTCGTCACCCTCGCCAAGGCCGTCGAGGCCGCCGGGGCGACGATCATCAACACCGGCATCGGCTGGCACGAGGCGCGCATCCCCACCATCGCCACCTCGGTGCCGCGCGGCGCCTACACCTGGGTCACCAAGAAGCTCATGGGCGCGGTGTCCGTCCCGCTGGTGACGACCAACCGCATCAACACCCCCGAGCTGGCCGAGGAGTTGCTCGCCGACGGCTGCGCGGACATGGTCTCCATGGCCCGCCCGATGCTCGCCGACCCCGACTTCGTCAACAAGGCCGCGGCCGGCACGCCCGAGGCCATCAACACCTGCATCGGCTGCAACCAGGCCTGCCTGGACCACACGTTCAGCGGCAAGATCACCTCCTGTCTGGTCAACCCGCGCGCCTGCCACGAGACGGAACTCGTGCTCTCCCCGACCCGGCTGAAGAAGCGCGTCGCCGTCGTCGGCGCCGGGCCTGCGGGCCTCGCCTGCGCGGTGAGCGCCGCCGAACGCGGCCATGACGTGGTGCTCTTCGACGCCGCGAGCGAGATCGGCGGCCAGCTGAACGTGGCCCGCAAGGTCCCCGGCAAGCAGGAGTTCGACGAGACGCTGCGCTACTTCCGCCACCAGCTCGACGAGCACGGCGTGGACGTACGCCTCGACACCTGGGTCACCGCCGGGGACCTGGCCGGATACGACGAGGTCGTCGTCGCCACCGGTGTCACCCCGCGCACCCCGGAGATCCCCGGCGTCGACCACCCCCGCGTCCTCGGCTACCTCGACGTCCTGCGCGACGGCGCCCCGGTCGGTGACCGTGTCGCCGTCCTCGGTGCCGGCGGCATCGGCTTCGACGTCGCCGAGTACCTCACCGACGGCGGCGACAAGGCGAGCGAGGACCCGGAGACGTACTTCCGCAACTGGGGTGTCGACATGGACTACGCGGCACCGGGCGGCCTCGCGGCGCCGCAGCGGCCGGCCCCGCCGCGCACGGTCCACCTGCTGCAGCGCAAGAGCACCAAGGTCGGCGCCGGACTCGGCAAGACCACCGGCTGGATCCACCGCACCGAGCTGAAGCACCGGGGCGTGACCATGGTCCCGGGCGTGCGCTACGACCGGATCGACGACGCCGGCCTGCACATCACCGTCGGCGACGAGAGCACGGTCCTGGAGGTCGACACCGTCGTGCTGTGCACCGGCCAGGAGCCGCGCCGCGACCTGTACGAGGAGCTGGTCGCCGCCGGCCGCAGCGCCCACCTGATCGGCGGCGCCGACGTCGCGGCCGAGCTGGACGCCAAGCGGGCCGTCAAGCAGGGCACCGAGGTGGCGGCGGCCCTGTAGGGGCCGTACGCCCGTCCCTAGGATGAGCCCATGTCACTCCCGCACGCCATCCTCACCGCCCTGCTGGAGAAGCCGTCGTCGGGTCTCGAGCTGACCCGCCGGTTCGACAAGTCGATCGGCTACTTCTGGTCCGCGACGCACCAGCAGATCTATCGCGAGCTGGGGAAGCTGGAGGGCGAGGGCTACATCCGCACCCTGCCGGCCGAGCAGCCGGCCCGTGGGCAGAAGAAGAGCTACGAGGTTCTGCCCGCGGGCCGCGCCGAACTGGCCCGCTGGACCGCCGCCTCCCAGGACCCCAAGCCGCAGCGCGACATCCTGCTGCTGCGGCTGCGCGCCGCCGCGGTGGTCGGCACGGCAGGCCTCGAGGCGGATCTGCGCCGCCATCTGGAGCTGCACCAGCGGCAGTTGGCCGAGTACGAGGAGATCGAGCGGCGTGACTTCCCGCCGGACCGGGCCGCCCCGCAGGACCGCCTGCGGCATCTGGTCCTGCGGGCGGGCATCGATCTGGAGACCTTCTGGACCCAGTGGCTCACGGACGCCCTGAAGGAGTTCGCCGAACTGCCCGCCGACGCACCGGAACCCACGGGCGACACGTCCGGCTGACGGGGAGGCCTCAGAGGCGGTACGGCTTCGAGCGGCGGCGCAGGAACCAGGCCGCGCCGGCCACGCCCGAGGTCACCAGGGCCACGCCGACGCCCAGGGTCAGCGGGCCGTAGTCGCGGGCCGCACCGCCGAGACCGCCCATCACGCCGCGCGCGGGGGGCGCGGGCGGCGCGGCGCGCGTCGAGGAGGTCGTGGGGGTGGTGGCGGCCGACACGATCACGGACTGGCTGCCGGCGGTCACGCCGTTGGAGCACACCACCACGACCGTGTACGTGCCCGGGCGCACTCCCGACCAGGCCGCGGACTGGCTGATGGTCGTGCCCGACAGGGCCACCTGGCGGCCCTGGGCGAAGTTCGCCTGGCCGCTGCTGAGCATCGAGGCGGTGCCCCAGCTGCCGTTGTTCTGGGTGCAGGCGCTGGTGACGACCGAGACCGTGGACCCGGTGGTGCTCACCGAGATTCCCGAGACCGCGGCCGAGGGCCCGGCAAGCGCGGTCGGGAGCGCGGCGGCGGCCGCCAGGGTCAGGCCGGAGCGGAGGAGGAGTCTGGAGTTTCGCATGGGCTGGCCTCCGGCGGCACGGTTGGCGGCACATCCCATGCGCCACCGAGGGTCGGGAAGCGTCCGTGCTGCCCTCAAGGGCAGCAAACGCGGCCCCGGCCCCCGCCGCACGCGGACCGCGCCCGGTCAGGTGACGGCCGGCGGGATTCGCCGTTCCGGCGTCGGCCGGCTCCGGCCCACCGATCGTCAGCCGCCCGCGCCCGGGTCCGCGCCTGTGGTCACGGTCCGCTCCGCCGAGAACCCGCCCCAGGTGCCGTCCGGCAGCCGCGCCCGCAGCCGCACCCGGTGCTCCGCCCCCGCGTCCCGCCCGACGTAGAAGCTGTAGCGGGCCCGGCCGCGCGGCGGATCGCCGCCCCACACCAGGGAGGTGGCCGTGGTGCCGTCCAGCCGGATCTGGTACTCGGTGATCACCCCGTCCACGCGCGGCGGATCCCAGGCGAGGTCGATGTAGTAGGCCCCGGCGGAGCGGTGGGTCGCGGCGGTGAACGCGGCCGGCGCGGTGTCCCGGCCGTCGTCGGTGCCCGGCGTACGGATCCGGACCGGCGCGCTCGCGGGCGAGAGGTTGTCGGCCGCGTCCCGCGCCCGCACGGTGAAGACATAACGGGTGCCGGGACGCAGCCCGGTGACCACGGTCGCGGTCTGGCCGCCGCCGACGCTGTGGATCTTCACGTCGCCCTGGTAGACGTCGTACGACACCACGCCCCTGTCGTCCCGGGAGGCGGCCCAGGACAGCTGGACCGCCCGGCTGCCGACCGACCGGCCGCCCGGCCGCAGCGGGCGGGTGGGGGCCGAGCGGTCCGCCGCCGTCTCGGCGGGCGTCCGCGCCCGCACCTCGCGGCTCGGCTGCCCGAGCCGGCCGTCCCTGTCCCGGGCCCGCACGATGAAGGCGTACAGGGTGGACGGCCTGAGCCTGGTGACGTCCACCATGTGCTGCGAGCCCGGGACTTCGGTGACTTTCGTGGAGCCGCGATACACCTCGTAGGTGCGGATCCCGGGCCGGTCCGGCAGCGCGTTCCACATGACGTGCACGCTGGTGGCGCTCCCGGCCGCGGCGGTGACGCCCGTCGGAGCGCCGGGCGCCCGCCCGCCGTCGCCGTCGGCCGCACCCCTCCAGCCGCAGGACGCGGCCAGCACCAGGGCTCCGCAGGCCAGCACGGGCCGGAGGGGAACGCGTCGCACGGCGCTGCCTCCCTGGAGACGGCATCACGAGCAAAGGTCCGGACCAATATGCCCGGCGTGTACGGCCGAAGCAAGGGGGCCGTGTTGGTGACCATCCGCGGGAGGTACGTATGCTGAGGGTTCCCTGGGGCTGAACTCCCCGAGAGGTAAGGGAAGTTCATGCCTGTGGCGCGGAAACGCTGTCGTCGCCGAACCCGCGCCGACGCGGGCGGCCGGGGGGCCTGGACCGGCATCGGCTCAGGTCCCCGGCCCCTGTTGCCTTCTCACAGGGCGTCAGCAGAGTGCTCCATCCGGCCCTATAGGGGTGGCTGTGCTAGCCCCCCGACACCACTTTGGGCAAGGTGTCCGGAATGTTCCAGAGGAGAGAGTCCCTCAGAGTGCGTGCCCAGTCGCTGACGCTGGCCACGGCCGGCGCCGCCCTTCTCGCCCCGACGCCGCTGCCCGCCGCCGCCGTCCCGCCCTGGCCGGGGCCCGTGGTCCGCACTGAGGGCTCCGTGACCGCCGCCGACCTGCTGGACCGGGTGCGTTCCTGCACCCAGGTCTCCAAGGGCCGGTACCGAACCGACGGCAGCACCCGCGCGATCGTCCCCGTCTGCGGCACCCGCAAGGCGGTGTTCTGGAAGGCCGACCTGGATGTCGACTGCGACGGACGGCCCACCACCCGCTGCAACCGCCGCACCGATCCGATGTTCTCCGCCGCCACCGCCTACCAGCAGTCCGACGGCCGGCATCTGAACGCCGCGTCCCTGCCCTACATCGTGATCCCGGCTCCCAGCGGCATCTGGAACCCCCGTGTGCAGGGCGTCCGGGGCGGCGCGGTGGCGGCCGTGATCTACCAGGGACGGGTGCAGTACGCGGTGGTCGGCGACACCGGTCCGCGGGACATCATCGGCGAGGCCTCCTACGCCACCGCCCGGGGCCTCGGCATCAGACCCGACCCGCGCAACGGCGGAGTCCCCTCCGGCGTCACGTACATCGTCTTCAAGGATTCCGAGGTCGACCCCATCGAGGACCACCGGGCGGCGGTGGAGACAGGGGAGCGGCTGGCCCGGCAGTTCGTGCAGGCCAAGCGCTGAGACCGGCGGGACGCGGGCGGCGGCCCGGACGGCGGCCCAGCCGTTGTCCACGGGCACTGTGCCCTGGTTCCGGTACGGCACGGCCAGGGACTTCGCCGGGCCTGCCGCGCCGTGCTCGGACGCCGTGCGGGCGGCGCGGGCCGCGCTGCCACAAGGGCCGGCTGCGGCGGCGCTCACGGCCGGCGGGCGGCAAGGCCGTGTCCCGGCCGCCCGCACCGTCTCGGCCGCCCCGTCCGCGTCGACCGCCGAGGGCGCCCGGCGCCGACCGCGTCGGCCTGGGCCCGGGGGGCCCGCTCTGTCCGCCGGGCCGGGGGCCCAGGAAGCTCTGCCCCCCGGACCCGCTCGGTCAGACCTTGCGGTAGCTGTATGCCTCCACTGCCGCCGCCTCCACCGCGTCGAGGTCCGCTCCCGTGGCCGCCGTGACAACCGCAGCCACCGCCCCCTCGACGAACGGCGCATCCACCAGCCGCGCGCCGTCCGGGAGTTCGTCCCCCTCGGCGAGCAGCGCCTTGACGGTGAGCACCGCACTGCCGAGGTCGGTGAGGACGGCGACCCCGACCCCCCGGTCCACGGACGCGGCCGCCGCGGAGATCAGCTCGGCGCTGGTGCCGAGCCCGCCTCCCTCGGTGCCGCCCGCCGCGGCGACGGGCACCGCGGTGGCCCCGCCCGCCAGGCCCTTCGCCAGCTCGGCGACGGAGGCGGCGACCTCCGCGCTGTGCGACACCAGCACGATCCCGACCAGTTTCCCGTCACTCACCGGACGCTCCCGAAGCCGCTTCCTCCAGGCCCGCGATCAACAGGGCCGACGACGTGGCCCCCGGGTCCTGGTGCCCGATACTGCGCTCGCCGAGATAGCTGGCCCGGCCCTTGCGGGCCAGCAGCGGAACGGTGGCCGTGGCACCCTCCTCCGCGGCCGACCGTGCCGCACCGAAGCCGTCGCCGAGCGCGTCCACGGCGGGGACGAGGGAGTCGATCATGGTCTTGTCACCGGGTGCCGCACCACCCAGCGCCATCACCCCGTCCACGCCCGCCCTGAGCGCCTCGGCCAGCTGCTTCTCGCTGACCTCGGAGGCGTCCCCGAGCGCCTTGCCTGCCTTGCGCAGCAGGGTGCCGTACAGCGGCCCGGCCGCCCCGCCGACCGTCGAGATCAGCCGGCGCCCGGCCAGGACCAGCACCGCGCCCGGGGTGGCCGGTGCCTCCTCCTCCAGACTGGCCAGGACGGCGGTGAACCCGCGCTGCATGTTGTTGCCGTGGTCGGCGTCCCCGATGGCCGAGTCGAGGGCCGTGAGCCGTTCCGCCTCCCGGTCGACGGATGCGGCGGTCGCCGTCATCCAACGGCGGAAGAAATCGGCGTCGAGCACTGGATCTCCTTGCGTCGTAGGGGTGTTGACCGCTTCGTTCGCCGGGTCACATCCCCCAGCGCAGCGCCGGGGTCTTCACCGGCGCGTCCCACAACCGCAGCAGTTCCTCGTCGACCTGGCACAGCGTGACCGAGGCGCCCGCCATGTCGAGGGAGGTGACGTAGTTGCCGACAAGGGTGCGGGCCACGGTCACGCCCCGCTCGTCGAGCACCCGCTGCACCTCGGCGTTGAAGCCGTACAGCTCCAGCAGCGGGGTGGCGCCCATACCGTTGACCAGGACCAGCACGGGGTTGCGCGGAGGCATGTCCTCCAGGACGGCGTGCACCGCGAAGTCGGCGATCTCCCCGGAGGTCATCATCGCCCGCCGCTCCCGGCCCGGCTCGCCATGGATGCCGATGCCCAACTCCAGCTCGCCGGAGGGCAGGTCGAAGGTCGGAGAGCCCTTGGCCGGGGTGGTGACGGCGCTCAGCGCGACACCGAAGCTGCGGGCGTTCTCGTTCACCTGGCGCCCGACGGCCTCGACCCGCTCCAGCGGCTGCCCCTCGGCCGCCGCGGCACCCGCGATCTTCTCCACGAACAGGGTCGCGCCGGTGCCGCGCCGGCCGGCCGTGTACAGGCTGTCGGTGACCGCCACGTCATCGTTGACCAGCACCTTCCCGACCTGGATGCCCTCGTCCTCGGCGAGTTCGGCCGCCATGTCGAAGTTGAGCACGTCACCGGTGTAGTTCTTCACGATGAACAGCACGCCGGCCCCGCTGTCGACGGCGGCCGCGGCGCGCGCCATCTGGTCCGGCACCGGTGAGGTGAAGACCTCCCCGGGACAGGCCGCCGAGAGCATGCCCGGACCGACGAAACCGCCGTGCAGCGGCTCGTGCCCCGACCCGCCGCCCGAGACCAGCGCGACCTGCCCGGCCACGGGAGCGTCCCGGCGGACGATCACCCGGTTCTCCACGTCCACTGTCAGATCGGGATGCGCGGCCGCCATACCCCGCAGCCCGTCTGCCACCACGGTCTCCGGGACGTTGATCAGCATCCTCATGGGTGTCTCCTCGTGAGCTTGGCACTGGGGCTCAGGACCTGCTTTCGTCGCAGATCACCGGCGCTGAGGGCAGTTCTTGATCCGGGCGGTTCGTTGCCTTCGTTGCGGTTCCTGGCGGTCCGGGGCAGGGCGTGGCGGGTCTGTCGCCGGCTCGATACTGACGTCGGTCACGGGCTGTCAGGTGCCGACGGCCACATGTGGTCGCCCGCCCCGTCTATTGGCAGTATCGACCTTGCGGCAGCGAAGGTCACCTGCGATCGTGCGGCTTCACCGTGCGTAGCGTCCGGTCGGCCCCCTGTGTTCGCTGCTCGTGTGGGGCAGCGCCGCACGGGACGGACACTGCCCGGTCCCTTGCCACCGGTCGGTCACGGCGCAGCAGTTCCGCCACGACGTCGTCCCAGTGCAGGTGGGAGCCCTCCGCACCGGCGGGTACCGCCTCGAAGGTCTTGGTCAGCCAGCCCCGGAACGCGGCGGCCGGCACGTACAGTGCGGCGGCCCCGCCCCTGCCGCGCAGGACGATCCGCACCGTGGTGGATCCATGGCAGCGGCAGGGTGGCCAGACGCGGACGTCGCCCTCGCCGGAGGGGGCGCGCAGACCCGTGTACAGCAGGTCCCGTGAGAACAGCCAGGGTGCGACGGTCCCGGGGCCGCCGCGGAAGTCCAGCCGGACGGCGAGCGGATCGGCCGAGTCGTAGCTGAAACGAACCTCGATCGGGACGGCCTCGGTGGCGCTGAGGACCAGATGGATGGTCAAGTCGGTGTGCAGGCGCTCTGTTCGGCCGGTCGAGTGCATGGCGCCTCCCAGGTGAGTGCGACGCGGACTCTGTCGCATACCGGGGGCGGACCTGCGGGCGCGAAAGCGACAGCGCGCTCCACCGCAAGCCCGAAGCTGCCCCCACTCCCACTTCCGCACGGCACCGCGGAGCGGATGCGGACGCGTGGCCCGTATCTCACGGGGTGATGAGCGCCGCCGCCACCAGGGGATGAGCCGGCAGAGCGCCGCATCCGGCAGCCCGGCTCACACGGAAGAGACAGGTGAGGGCCGCGACAGCGGCGGGCGACGAAGAGGTGGGCGGTGGAAGCGGCCATGGGCGACCACGACACCACTGGGACCGGGCAGCCGGCGGACGGCGGCCTGACATGCCTGGTGACCGGTGCGACCGGGTACATCGGCGGGCGACTGGTGCCGGAGCTGCTCGACGCGGGCCACCGGGTGCGCTGCCTGGTCCGCACCCCGCGCAAGCTGCGTGACCACCCCTGGGCCGGCCGGGTGGAGGTCGTGCAGGGCGACGTGACCGACGCCGGGTCGGTGGCGCGGGCGATGGAGGGCGTGGACGTGGCCTACTACCTCGTGCACGCCCTCGGCACCGGGCGCGGATTCGAGGACACCGACCGC
Organism: Streptomyces sp. BK340; assembly: GCF_007827595.1. Lineage (GTDB taxonomy): Bacteria > Actinomycetota > Actinomycetes > Streptomycetales > Streptomycetaceae > Streptomyces. Next base: position 54,663 of record NZ_VISR01000035.1, on the reverse strand, counting down.
GATGCGGCCCACGTCGTCGGCGAGCAGGCCCGACGGGCCGGCGTCGGCCGTATCGTCTACCTGGGCGGGCTGACCCCCGGTGCGGTACCCGAGCGTGAACTGTCACCGCACCTGCGCTCGCGCGCCGAGGTCGGCCGCGTCCTGCTCGCCTCGGGCGTGCCCACGGCCGTGCTCCGCGCCGCCGTCATCATCGGCTCCGGCTCCGCCAGCTTCGAGATGCTGCGCTACCTCACCGAGCGGCTGCCCGTGATGGTCACCCCGCGCTGGGTGCACACCAGGATCCAGCCGATCGCCGTGCGTGACGTCCTGCGCTTCCTCGTCGGCTGCGCCCGCCTGCCCCGCGAGGTGAACCGCACCTTCGACATCGGCGGCCCGGACGTGCTGACGTACCTCGACATGATGCGCCGCTACGCCGCCGTGGCCGGACTGAACCGGCGGCTGATCCTGCCCGTCCCGGTCCTCACCCCCGGCCTGTCCAGCCACTGGGTCGGGCTGGTGACACCGGTCCCGGCCTCGCTCGCACGTCCCCTGACGGAGTCCCTGCGGCACGAGGTGGTGTGCCGCGAGCACGACATCCGACGGTACGTGCCCAGCCCGCCCGGCCACCCCGTCGGCTTCGACCGCGCCGTCGCCCTCGCCCTGCAGCGCATCCGCGACGCCAAGGTCACCACCCGCTGGTCGTCGGCCTCCGTGCCCGGCGCCCCCAGCGACCCGCTGCCCACCGACCCCGACTGGGCGGGCGGCAGTCTCTACACCGACGTGCGCCGACGCGACGCCGACGTTCCGCCCGAGGTGCTGTGGGAGGTCATCGAGGGCATCGGCGGGGAGAACGGCTGGTACTCCTTCCCGCTCGCCTGGGCGCTACGAGGCCGTCTGGACCGCCTGGTCGGCGGCGTGGGCCTGCGCCGGGGACGCCGTGACGCCCGGCGCCTGCGGGTCGGCGACTCGCTGGACTTCTGGCGGGTCGAGGAGATCGAACGCGGTCGCCTGCTGCGGCTGCGCGCCGAGATGCGGCTGCCCGGCCTGGCCTGGCTGGAGATGGCTGTGGACGGCGACGGCCACGGGCCCCTGCAGTACGGGCAGCGGGCCTTGTTCCACCCGCGAGGGCTGCTCGGCCACCTGTACTGGTGGAGCGTCTCGCCGTTCCACGCCGTCGTCTTCGGCGGCATGGCCCGCAACATCGTCCGTGCCGCCGAACGCCTGGCACCCCGGGGGGACGGGCACGGGACGACTGCGTCCACCGAGCCTGCCACGGCCGAAGACCTCCGTACCGGTTCCCCACAACCACCCGGAAGAAGCTGACGCACATGCACGTCTCGGTCGTCCTGTTCACCGCCGACCTGCGCCTGCACGACCATCCACCGCTGCGTGCGGCCCTGGAGGCGGCCGACGCCGTCGTCCCGCTGTTCGTGCGGGACCGGGCCGTCGAGGCAGCCGGGTTCGCCGCGCCCAACCGCCGCGCCTTCCTCGACGGCTGCCTGGCGGACCTGGACGCCTCGCTGCGCGAGCGGGGCGGCCGGCTCGTGGTGCGCTCCGGCGACCCGGTGGAGGAGGTGTGCCGGGTGGTGACGGAGGCGGACGCCGACGAGGTGCACATGTCGGCCGAGCACAGCTGGTTCGCCGTGTGCCGGGAACAACGGCTGCGCTCCGCTCTGGAGCGGACGGGCTGCCGGCTGTTCGTGCACGACGCGGTCACCGTCGCCGTACCGCCCGGCGTGGTGACCCCCGCGTCCTCCGACCACTTCGCCGTCTTCACCCCGTACTACCGGCAGTGGACGCAGGTGCCGCTGCGGCCGGTCGTCGGCGCCCCGCGCCGGGTGCCCGTGCCGGACGCGGTGCGCGGCGAGCAGGTCCCCGCGCACGACGGGACCACCGGGACGTCCCCGGATCTGCCGCCCGGCGGGGAGAGCGAGGCCCGCAAGCAGGCGACCGCCTACTGGCGGCACGGACTGGACGCCTATGACACCGCCCGCGACGACCTGGCCGCCGACGCCACCTCGCGCCTCTCCGCCCACCTGCACTTCGGCACCCTGTCCCCGTCGGAACTCGTGCACCGCGCCCGCCGGGGTGGCGGCGCCGGTACCGAGGCGTTCGTCCGGCAGCTCGCCTGGCGTGACTTCCACCGGCAGGTGCTCGCCGCGCGTCCCTGGACGGCCCGTGCCGACTACCGCACCAAGCGCGACCGATGGCGCACGGAGCGCACCGCCGGTGCCGACATCGAGGCCTGGCGCGCGGGCCGCACCGGCTACCCGGTCATCGACGCGGCCATGCGACAGCTGCGCCAGGAGGGCTGGATGCACAACCGCGCCCGGCTCCTCACCGCCAGCTTCCTCACCAAGACCCTCTACGTCGACTGGCGGATCGGCGCAGACCACTTCCTGCACTGGCTGGTCGACGGCGACGTGGCCAACAACCAGCTCAACTGGCAGTGGATGGCCGGCACCGGCACCGACACCCGCCCCAACCGGGTCCTCAACCCGGTCACGCAGGCCAAGAAGTACGACCCGGAGGGCACCTACGTGCGCCGTTGGGTCCCCGAACTCGCCGACGTCGAAGCCGCGTCCGTGCACGAGCCGTGGAAGCTGCCGGGCCTGGACCGCGCCGCCCTCGACTATCCCGACCCGATCGTCGAACTCTCCGACGGACTCGACCGCTTCCGCCGGGCCCGCGGCAAGCAGCAGTGACCGGCGGCAATCAGCCGTGAGTCGCGCGGCCGCGCCCAGCGCACGGCCGCCCGGCGGTACCGTGTCACCCGCCCGTAAGGTCCGCCGCCACCTCCCGGGCCGCCCGGGCTCCCGATGCCAGTGCACCCTGCACCGAGCCGGTTGCGCGGTGATCGCCGCACACGTACCGGCCCGGTCCGACCCGGCTGCGGCGGCTGAGCGGCAGCCCCGGCGGCATCACGGGCAGTGCCTCCTCCACCGTGCGGGTCGCGACCAGGTCCCAGCCGGAGGTGTCGGTCTCGTAGCACTCGGCGAGGGCCGCCCGGACAGCCGTCTCCCTGCCCCCGATGTCACCGCCGAGCACCGACGTGGCCACGAGTGCGTACCCGCGTGGGGCGTGCGCGGGGTGCAGCTCGCTCATGACGCAGCTGCCGGCGAAGCGCCCCCGCGCGTCCGTCACCAGCGTCGGCTCGCGCAGGGGCGAGTGGGCGGTGAGGTGGTAGTAGGTGGTGACCGTGCGGTACGGCGGGACGGGCAGGCGCGGCAGCAGGCGGGCCGCCGCACCCGGCCCCGCTGCCACGACCACCGCCCGCGCCGCCACGGGCCGGTCCCCGTCCATGAGGACGCCTTCGTCCGTCAGGGCCGTCACCGGCGATTCCAGGGCCAGGGCGCCGGGCCGGAGCCGGGCCGCGAGCAGTCCGGGCACGGCTCCGATGCCGTCGGCCGGCAGGCTGAGGGTGCCGCGGGCCATGCTCCGCCACACGAGATGGAAGAAGCGGCTCGAGGTCTCCAGGTCCTCCTCCAGGAACACCCCGGACAGGAACGGCCGGAAGAACCGTTCCACGAATGCGTCGGTGAAGCCTGCCCCGGACAGCGCCCGCCGTGTCGTGGTGTCCCGCCCGCGCCGCAGCAGCGCCGCTGGGGCGAGGGCGTCCCAGCCGGTCAGCGCGGCCAGGGCGGCCAGGTCGCGCGGCCCGGCCAGCCCGTCGGTCAGTCCCGCCGCGGCTTGCCGGGGCGCCCGGGTGGGGTCGGCGAACCTGCGCAGCCGGTCGCCGTCACGCACCAGGAAGCCGGGCGTGAAGGGGCGCAACCGCAGCCGCCGCAGCGGCACCCGGCGCCGCACCTGGGGATAGGCGGTGTTGAAGACCTGGAAGCCACGGTCCACGGTGCACCCCGACACGAGGTCGGTACGCATCCGGCCGCCGGGCCGGTCCCCGGCCTCCAGCAGCCGTACCCGCAGCCCCGCTGTGAGGAGGTCCTGGGCACAGGCCAGTCCGGCGGGTCCCGCGCCCACGACGACGACGTCCCACCGCGCACGGTACGGGTTTCGGTCGCTCATCTCGCTCCCTCGGGTCGTCGCCGGCCGGGCGCGGCGGCCCGCGCCCGGTCACTCTTCGCCCGCACCCGGCCGGATGGATGCGGGGCGCGACAGCGTGCTGCCGTTCGCCGTAGCCGGGTACCCGGGGCACGACGTCTCACGTGGCCTGTCCGTCCCGGTACTCGCCGAAGCGGCCGGGGAGTGTCCCGCCCGTTCTCACCGGCCGTCCCCCCGGCGCGTGCCGCCGCCCACCGCGTGGCGACACCGCCCGGACGGGACGCCGGGGGCCGGCCGCGCACGGCGGTCGTGGAGTCGGCTGTCGTGGCCCCCGGGAAGGCCAGGGTTCGCCCCCGCACGCCGGGCCGCCCCGCTGCTGCGTCCGGTGATCCGCCACGCGGCGGGCGGTCCGTAAAGCGACGAACCGGCCAGCGCCGAACGTCGCCGGCCCTTGCGTGTCGCGGCACGCCTTCCAGGCCGAGCCGACGCGCCGGGTCTCTTCGCCGTGCTCCACCTGCCGGGGGGAGGGGGGAGCCCTGGCCGGCGTTCGGCGTTCAGCCCCGCTCCGCCGGGCCGCGTACGGCGCCGTCCGTGCCGTACAAGCCGCGCAGCGTCCGGACGGCCTCGCGCAGACTCGCGCACCGAGGGAATCCGCCGGCCCCCCGCCGGTCCCAGCCCGGGCCCGCCGGCAGGACGAAGGGCCCCCTGCGGGCGCCCGCAGGTCCCCACTGCAGGTCCGCGACATGCCGGGCCAGCGGCGCCGACGCTGCCGAGCGGGTCTGCGCCCACAACACGACGGCGGCCGGGCCGGTACGCCGGACACAGGCGAGCAGCGCCTCCACCGGTACGGCGGCGCCCAGCATCCGCGTAGGCACACCGAGTTCGTCCAGCACCGCGTCGAGCGCCTCCAGCGGCAGCGAGTGCTGCTCGCCGGGTGCGCACGCCAGCACCACCGGCTCGGAGCCGACGGGCTCCGCCGCCCGCGGCAGCACCAGCGGCGCGCGGCGCAAGGCGGTCGAGATCTGCCAGGACAGCAGGTGCTCCACCTCCACGTAACGGTCGCCCGAGGACTCCCACTTGCGGCCCACCGCGCGCAGGGTCGGCACCATCACCTCCTCCCACGCCGTGGTCAGCCCGTGCTCCCCGACCGCGTGCAGCAGCCGGCTCTCCAGTTCGGGCGTGTCCAGCCGCACCGCGGCCCGGGCCAGCCCCCGGCACTCCTGGCGCACGTCGCCGAGCGGCAGCCCCCCGCCGGCACCGCCGCGGCGGGCGTCGTCCCGGAGCGGCGGTGCCGACGGGGGGCTGCCGGAAGAACCGGCCGGGGCGGGGCGGGAGGAAGTCCCTTCGCCGTACCTGAGACGGGCCACCCGAGCCGCCTCGGCCGGGGGAGCGCCCGCCGTCGCCAGCCGGCACATCTCCTCGACCGTCGCCACGTCCTGCGGGCTCCAACGCCTGTGACGTCCCTGCGACCGCTCCGTGGGTCCCAGGCCGTAGCGACGGTCCCAGGAGCGCAGGGTGGTGGGGGAGACGCCCAGCCGGCGGGCCACCGCGCCCGTGGTCAGCCCGGCTGCCTCCGTCGCGTCGCTCATGACCGTCACCCCTGCCGCTCCGCCGGGCTCGTGAGCTCGTCCGTGCGCGTGCCGCTGCGTCCAGGTGCTCCTGCTTCCAGATTAAACGATGCGAGACCGATGCGAGTTGTGAGCGGCTTTGTCCGGGGCGCACGCTGAAGGCGCAGGACAACGGCATGTACGGCGCGGTGGGCCCGCGGCCGCACCGCTCACCGGGTGAGTGTCGCGCCCGACCGGCGACGCCCGCCCGGTTCACGAGGAGAGACGTGGTCATGGACCGTATTCCGGCCGCACCGAGCTCCGTCACCACCACCGGGCCCGGTCTCGCCCATCCGCCACCGGACGTCGCGCACGGCATCGCGCTGTCCGCCGACGACGCCACCTGGTCGGCGCTCCACCGGCGGTGGGGCGGGCTGGTCCACGGACTCGCCCAGCAGGCACTCGGTGACGCACGGGAGGCGGAGGACGTGACCCAGCAGGTGTTCACCGACGCCTGGCGCGGACGGCACGGATACGTTCCGGAGCGTGGAACACCGGCCGCCTGGCTAGTCGGGATCACCCGGCGCAAGGTGGCCGACGCGATGGCGGCCCGGGCGCGGCGCGCCCGGCTCGACGCCGCTGCCGCCGGACTGCCCCCGGCGCCGGGCCGCGATGCCGCCGGCGAACCCGAGGACGCGCTCGACCGGCTGGTCGTGGGCCGCGCGCTGCGGCAACTCAGCTCCGCGCAGCGGCAGGTGCTGCACCTGGCCTACTACGAGGACCTGACGCAGGCACAGATCGCCCGGATCACCGGCTGGCCGCTCGGCACGGTCAAGAGCCACACCCGGCGCGGCCTCGATCACCTCCGCCGCTGCCTCGAGGACTCGGGCGTCGCGGCGGCCTGACGCGCACGATCGATGCAAGTTTGAATCCCTGGAAGAAGGGAGAGCGGTCGCTGATCTGCCCAGGCGTATGACGGTGACCTCGTCCGCGACCTGCCGTACGGCGGTGAGACCGTGGCCGATGAACCGCACGGTCAGGCCGAGACGGCTCCGCAGCTCCCGCAGGGTTCCCAGGACGGCGGCACGCGACCGCACGTCAAGGGTCGAGGTGATCTCGTCCGCGATCAGCACACCTGGGCTCCACGGCCAGGACCCGGGCCAGGGCGACACGCTGCCGCCGGCCGGCCAACGTGTCCCGGACCCGCATCCGGGTCGAGAGCCGGCGACCGGGTCGGGCCGGGCGCCCGGGAGCGTGTGGACCTAGACCGCGCCGGAGGGGCATCCCCCCGGTACCCCTGCGGTCCGGTGCACGAAGGCGGGCCGCAGGTCGGGATCCTCGGGGTCGTAGTAGCGGTGGAACACCGCGGTCGCGCCTCCGGACAGGGGCGGGACGATCCAGCTCCAGTCGGCCGGCACCGATCGCCCGTGCCGCTTCTCGCGGTCCACGTGCGCGAGGAACCGCTGCGACTCCGTGTGGTGGTCGGCCATGCTCACCCCCGCCCTCTCGTAGGAATGCAGCACCGCCAGGTTCAGCTCGACCAGGGCGCGGTCCCGCCACAGGGTGCGCTCGTTGCGGGTGTCGAGGCCGAACAGCTCGGCGACGACGGGCAGCAGGTTGTAGCGGTCGGTGTCGGCGAGGTTGCGCGAGCCGATCTCGGTGCCCATGTACCAGCCGTTGAAGGGCGCGGCCGGGTACGTGACCCCGCCGATCTCCAGCGACATGTCGCTGACGGCCGGCACCGAGTACCAGCGCAGACCGAGGCCGGCGAACCCTGGATGGGCCGGATGCGTCAACGGCACCTCCAGTACGGCGTCCTCGGGCAGCTCGTAGAACTGCGGCGTCGCGCCGGCGGACTGCACCAGCAACGGCAGCACCTCGAAGGGTGTTTCGCCGCCCTTCCAGCCCAAGTCCCTGGCCAGCGCCACCCGGTGGGCACTGCGCGGGTCGTCCGCGTAGCGCACCAACTGCTCGCCCAGCAGTGTGGCGGCGGGGCGGCCGGGGCGATCGGGGGCGAAGACGCTGATGACGGGCCGGATGCGGCCACGGTTGGTCGCGATCCGCAGATGCTCGAAGCACTCACCGGCGATGTCGTCGGGATGCGTGACGTGCCGCAGGTCCCGCACGATCAGGTTGTTCCAGTAGAGCCGGCCTATGCAGCGCGCCGCGTTGCGCCAGGCCACCCGCGCGCCGAACGCCAGCTCCGCCGGCGTGTGTTCGTAGGTGCCGAAGCGCTCCACCTCCGCAGTGACCTCCGCGAGCCGCCGGTGCGGATCGCCGTCGCCCGGGTTCTCGGCGGCGTACTGGCGGATGAACACCTCGGCGGCCGCAAGCACGGCCTCGTGTGCCGGCGGGCGGTGCCCGGCCGGGGCGGACGAAGGGGGGAGTTGCACCGGGTTCTCTCCTGCTCGGGGTCTGGTGCTCACACGGGCCCGGCGCGCCGGAGGTGGTCCGGCGGCCGCTCGGCCGGGAGCGGACGGGGCGAAGCCGGGTCCGGCGGGCGGGTGCGGCAAGTGAGTGGCCGTACGGCCGGGGCCGGGTCGGCCGGATCGGGCCGGACGCTCAGTTCTCGGGCGGTTCCCGCAACTGCCTGGGCAGCAACGCGGCCTCGAGCGCGGGCACGTCGAAGGGGTCGAAATGGATCCGCTCCTGCGGGATACCCTGCCGGGCCAGGGTGGCGCTGGCCTGCGTGACCATGTCCACCGGCCCGGAGAGAAACGCCTCGTGCCGGTACCACGGCCCGAACTCGTTCAGCACCCGCGGCAGAGTGCCCTCCAGCCCCGCAATACGCTCGTGCGACACCGCTGCCCGCACCGAGAGCCAGTGGTGCCGCTGGGACATCCTGAGCATGTCGTCCAGGCCGTAGAGCTCCTCGGCGGTCCGCGCGCCGAGGAAGACGTCGACGTAGCGCTCTCTCCCGGTGCGGGCCGCGTCCTCGACCAGGGCCTTGATGGGCGCCATGCCGGTCCCGCCGGCCACGCACACCAGATCCCGGTCGGTCCGCGGGTCGAGCGTCATGTCGCCCTGAGTGGGTCCGAGCCGCACCTTGTCCCCGGGCTTGGCACTGTAGACCAGGCCCTGGCTGACCTGGCCCTGGGCGACGGCACGCACGTGGAAGGTCACGGTGTTGTCCGCTCGCGGCGCGTGCGCGGGCGAGTAGTAGCGCCACGCCTTGGGGTGCCAGGGCGTCTCCACGCTCGCGTACTGGCCTGCCGTGTACGGATAGGGCGCGTCGGGCCGCACGGTGATTTCCGCGATGCCGTGCCCGCGGTGCAGGTGGTGGACGATCTCCGCCTCCCACACCGCGGGCGCCGTGCGTGCGTCCTCCCCCGCGGCGTGCATCATCACCTGCGCGACGACGCCGTATCCGTGCGTCCATGCGGCGGCGAGCTCCGGGTTCCACGCCGGGCCGGCGTAGCGGGCCAGGGCTGCGAGCAGGCACTCGCCCACCGCGGGGTAGTGGCCGTCCAGCGCCCCGAACTTGCGGTGGTCGCGACCGAGCCGGCCGCAGAACCGGATCAGGTTCTCCGGGTCGTCGACGAGGTCGACGATCTGCAGCAGGCCGCGCAGCAACCGGTCGCGCTGGACGTCCAGGTTGTCCGGGAAGAGCTCGCGCACCTCGGGGTGGCGCGCGAACAGAATGGCGTAGAAATACACCGTCATGTCCGCTGCTTGTGGGCCGACCAGCGCCACGCTCGCGCGCATCAGGGCGATCTCCTCCGCGGTCAGCGGCACGAGGTCCGGCAGCGGACTCGGCGCCGAGGGTGAGGGAGTGGAGGGAGGCGCTGCTGATTCCGGTGACTGCGCCGTGGCATCCGCTGCGTCACGGCGTCCTCGTGACGCACGGGAGAATATCACCGGGCGCCTCCCGTTTCGGATTGAATCGTCTTCACCATGAGGGAAATTCAGTGTCAGATCAGTCGGGAGCGGGGACCTCCGCGACCGCTGCGCATCCGGTCGCGGCTGCCGGGGACAGGCCGATGGCCGGCACGGCGTTCCGCTGTGCCGGATGCCCACCCAGCACCCAGAAAGGGTCCGCCGTTCGGCTTGGGAACGGGCAGGGCGGAACTCCCTGGGGCGTCCTGCAGTTCGGCGGCGATCAGCAGGAACGCATTCACCCTAATGCACAATCTTCACCCGTCAACCAAGGGATGGGCACGGCCTTGCCGTCGCCGCAAGCGCTTTCAGAAGGAATGACTCACGACAGCGTAATACCAGGTGAATTCACCGAGCTGAACGTGATCTCTGTCGGTAAATCCGGATAATCGGGACACGGGCCTGTTCCCCAGGGGCGGGTAGTGCCCCGGTCGGCGGACGTACGCTCGTCGAACGTGAATTCGATACGATTCGGGAAGTGTGGCACTGTGGTGGCGTGGCGGCGGTCAGGTGCATGGTGGCCGGATCCGCGCCCGAGGGCTTCACATTCCGCGGGCAAATTGTTGTTTCGGTTGCATCCGACTTCCCTCCCGTCCTCCAGGGATCTTCCGCCTTCTCGCCAGGAATTCCGGCAAATGGAAATTGCGTCACCCATTCCTTTCGGTGATTTCAGGACTTTGTCTTCAGGGTGAACCGCGAAACCGTTTTTGCATATCTACGATCGGAGGCTATGACCGACACTCCACGGGACAACTCCGCGACGGCGTCTGTCCGCTGCCACGGGAGGGCAGCGAGGGCAGTCCGGATTTCGTGACGCAGAGGTACCAGGACCACTGCTGGCGCACCGCGGTGAAGAGCGTCGGCAAGGTCGTGTACCACTTCTACTTCCAGATCCTCGACCGGCACCGGCAGCTGAAGGGGTACTTCCAGTGGGACCCCTTCAGCACCATCGAGGACTCCTGACGGTCCGGCCCGACATCGGCGTTGGATAGGGTCGTCCTTGCCGAGAGCCGACGAGACCGGTGTCCGCAACGGACGTCACCGGGCCTTCGAGGCTCCCCTACCCGGGAGGATGGAACCGCGCATGATGATCTCCGTCTCCTCCGACATGGACGAACCCGTCGCCCGCCTCCTGGTGGAGGAGCTGCGCCGGCGCGGCCACGAGGTGCGTGAGCACGGTGCGCTGCGGTCCGGTGCCGATCCGCAGTGGGCGGTCTGCTCCGAGGCCGCCGCCCGTGACGTCGCCGAGGGCACGTCCGATCAGGCGGTCGTGTGCTGCTGGACCGGCACCGGCGCCTCCATCGCCGCGAACAAGGTGCCGGGTGTCCGCGCGGCCCTGTGCACGGACGCCGGCACGGCCGAGGGCGCCCGCCGCTGGAACGACGCCAACGTCCTGGCGCTCAGCCTGCGGCTCACCTCCGCACCGCTGCTGACGGAGATCCTCGACGCCTGGTTCACGGCCGAGCCGAGCCAGGACCCGGAGGACGTGCAGAACATGGCCCGCGTCGGCCGCCTGGACGCCGCCAGGAAGGTCTCCTAGCGGCGTACGGCGGCCCGGCGCGGGCCAGTGCGGGTCGTTCGCTCGCTGTCGTGCGGGTGGTGCCGGTGTCGGGCGTGGGGTTCGGTGTCGGCGTCGGGTCGGATTCAGTGGGCACCCAGTCCGCCGCCGCCGAACGAGCCGCTCGACCCCTTGCTCCAGCGCGGGCGCTCCTTCGAGGCGCTGGGCCTGGTGTCCATGTTGGTCAGCTCGTACGGGGTGAGCGGACGACCGCCCTTGGGGGTCTCGGGAACCTCCTGGGACTCCCTGTTCTGCCGGACCTCGTGCACCGGGCCCTCGGGTGGCAGGTGCGGCTGCTCCTCGGGGCGCGGTCGCGGGGACTCCCGGTACTTGACGCGGGACGTCATCCAGTAGCCGCCGGCGAGGAATGCCAGGAGGCCCACGGCCACCAGGAAGAGCACGAGGCTCATCAGACCGCTTGCCGCAGCCAGCTGCATCTGTGCGGTACTCATAGGACATGAATACCCCACCCGGAACGGGACGAACCGGACACCTTGAGTGACCGCGGCTCCACGGACGGCGAACCGGCCCGGCCGCGGCGTCACTTGTCCCGGAGGAGCGGCCCTGGTGGTCCGGCGCAGCGGCCTCGGCGGGACGGCAGCACCACTTCGCGGTGTACGTGTTTGCGACGCTCCCGCCCGGCTACCCGCCCGGTGTGACATCGCCGACTTCTCCGCAGCAGCTCTACAGGTTCCTGGAGGACCGCTTCGAGTGTGCCCAGGCGTGCACGGAGTGCGCCCGGGCGTGTGCGGTGCGTGCGGGCCTCCTGGATCCGGTCGGTTCGCCGCGCCAGGACCGCGCGCGCCGGCTGGGCATCATGTGCGCCGAGGTGTGCGACTCCACCTGCCGGATGCTGTCCGAGCAGGACCGCCGGGACGAGGAAGGGGTCAGGATCCAGCTGGAGTGGTGCCGCTCGGTCTGCCTCGACTGCGCGGATGCCTTCGCCGGGCAACCCGGTGCCGAATCGACCGCGGGGGTGTGCCGGGCCTGCGCCGAGGCGTGCACCGGCTTCATCGCGGCCCTGAACTGAGCCCCGGCGCGCCATTCCCTATTTCTGAAACACGTTCTACGGTGTGCGCCGTCAGGACCGCCCTTGGGGACCCTGGAGGCGCCGTGCACCTCGACCACACGCCCGAGCAGCAGCGACTGCGCAGCGAGCTGCGCACCTACTTCGCCGAGCTGGTGCCCGACCATGCCTACGCCCGGTACGCGGATCCGGCCGCGCAGAAGCGGTTCTACCGCGAGACCATCCGCCGGCTCGGCACGGACGGCTGGCTCGGCGTGGGCTGGCCCGAGGAGTACGGCGGGCGCGGGATGAGCGCGATGGAGCAGTTCATCTTCTTCGACGAGGCCGCGCAGGCCGGCGTACCGCTGCCGCTGATGGCGCTGAACACCGTCGGCCCGACCATCATGCAGTTCGGCACCGACGAGCAGAAGGCGTACTTCCTGCCCCGCGTCCTCTCCGGCGAGATCGACTTCGCCATCGGCTACAGCGAGCCCGAGGCCGGTACCGACCTCGCGTCCCTCAGGACACGGGCCGTACGCGACGGCGACGAGTACGTCGTCAACGGGCAGAAGATCTGGACCACCAACGGCGACACCGCGGACTGGGTGTGGCTGGCCGTGCGCACCGACCCCGGGGCGCCACCGCACAAGGGCATCACCATGCTCCTGGTGCCGACCTCCGACCCGGGCTACTCCTGCACCGTCATCAACACCCTCGCCTCGCACGACACCACGGCCAGCTACTACGAGAACATCCGCGTCCCCGTCTCGCGCCGGGTCGGCGAGGAGAACCAGGGCTGGCGGCTGATCACCAACCAGCTCAACCACGAACGCGTCACCCTCGCCGCCCACGGCACCATGGCGATCCGCGCCCTGCACGACGTGCAGCGCTGGGCGATGGAGACCAAGCTGGCCGACGGCCGCCGGGTCGTCGACCTGCCCTGGGTGCGCCGTCTGCTCGCCCGGACCCACACCCGGCTCGACGCCATGAAGCTCCTCAACTGGCAGATGGTGACGGCCGTTCACGAAGGCACCCTCACCCCGCAGGACGCCTCCGCCGTCAAGGTCTACGGCTCCGAGGCCCGCCGGGACGCCTACGCCTGGCTCATGGAGGTCGTCGGCGCCGCGGGCCCGCTGAAGGAGGGCTCGGCGGGCGCGGTCCTGCACGGCGAACTGGAGCGCGGCTACCGCTCCGCCGTCATCTTCACCTTCGGCGGCGGCAACAACGAGATCCAGCGGGAGATCATCTCGTGGATCGGACTGGGGATGCCCCGGGTCCGGCGGTGACGCTGTGTGACGAGGATTCTTGGTTGGCACAAAAGAGGGATGGTTGGCACTGGAATTGGCTGGGATCGAGACCGGTGTGACTCGGCAGGCCAACTGTCGTGTCAGCGCGACATCTGTCGTCCAGCGCGATCATCAACCTCGTGAGCGCTTCAGCCAGACCGCCGTCGTCATCACCGCGAAGTCCGCCAGGCGCAAGGTCTTCGGCCTCGCCACCACAGACGTCCGTCTCGCTTGACCTATGGCGCGTCAGTCCGGCAGCCAGTGCAGCTCGTGCGCCAGGGTTTGGGCGACGGCACGGATGCGGCGGTGCAGTGGCGACTGCTCGCGTGGGAGGACCAGGTGGAACGTCAGGCTGGGCGCGCCCCGTAGCGGTCGCCAGGTGAGGCCGGCCGGTTGTGCCGTGGCCGCCGCTTCTCCGGCCGGGGCGAGGGTGACCCCGTCGCGCAGGTCGCGCTGAGACATGTCGAAAGAGACTGCGAGCGTGTGGAATCGGGGGTGTGGGCGGGTGTCTCGGAACAGGGCGGACAGCTGATCGTGGATCACGGGGTTGGCCGCACGGTCCGGGAGTCGCAGCGGATACGCGGCCGCGTCGGCGATCTCGATCTCCGGGCGTTCGGCCAGCGGATGGTGCTGCGCCAGCTGGACCCCGATGCGCGCACGCCGCAGCAGGAACCGGCGCACGCCACGGCCCGGCTGTTCACCACGGGTGATCCCGGCATCGATGCGGCCGTCGGCGACCGCGGGGGAGATCTCCGGTGTCGCCATCGGGACCGCGCCGACCTCGAGTCCGCTGTTGCCGCGAATCAGCCTGTCCACCAGGGCCGGTGCCGTCTCGGCCCCGGCGCTGAGGCTGTATCCGATGCGCAGCGTGCCCAGTTCACCGGCCCCTGCACTCCGGGCGGTGTCCCACGCCCGGTCCAGCGCCGCCAGCGCGGGCGGCGCGGACTCCGCCAAAGCCGCACCGGCCGTGGTCAGTTCGACGTTACGCGTGTTGCGGACCAGCAGGGCCGTGCCGAGTTCCGCCTCCAGTCGGCGCATCCGGGCGCTGAGTGCGGGCTGTGCGATACCGATCCGTGCGGCCGCGCGGGTGAAGTTCAACTCCTGCGCCAGCACCAGGAAGTACCGCAGGCTCACCGTATCCGGCGCCACGTGCCCTCCCTGCCGATTGATAACGATCCGTTCTGAGCCTATCCCGTACCGGTCTTTCCCCCGACCCCACGTCAAGCCCTAACCTGCGTATGCCGGGATCGATCGATCTGAGTGTCAATTCGAAGTCAGACGTGTCCGGCCGAATACAGGAGGTTTCCATGGCTAAGGGCTACTGGGTCAGTGTCTACCCCGCCATTTCCGACCCTGAGAGGCTGACTCCCTACAACAAGCTGGCCCGTCAGGCTGTCCAGGCTGGGGGCGGGCGCACCCTGTCCCGTGGCGGTCGAGTCGTCGCTCACGAGGCCGGAATCACGCAACGCGTCGTTCTGGTCGAGTTCGACAGCTTTGAACAGGCCGTCGCGGCATACGAGAGCGAGGCATACCAGAAGGCGCTGGTGGCCCTCCCCGGCAGCGTCGAGCGCGACTTCCGCATCATCGAAGGCATCGACTGACCAGCGGGCCCAGCCATCGCCGAGCATCCGTCACCTGAAACGCACACGGTGCTGCGTGCGGGTCGGCAGGCCGGCGTCTGGTCGGCGAGCATCTCGGCGAGGTCGTCGCGTGTCATGCCGCAACCCTGCCGGGCGTCGCTCAACTGACCAACTGAAATCCGGGTCACAGCTGCTGATGAGCCGTAACACGTAGGTGGACCCATGGACGATCGGCATCGTGGGCGGCAGGCAGGCGGGGACGGTACCGATGGAGTCGGCCATTGCCGCCTGCCGGGCCGCGAGTTCTCCGTTGGCGCCGCATCCGAGGTTCCCCGTGGACGTACACCAGCGGCAGCGGTCGTTCTGGCGAGGATCTTGGAGATGTCGTTCGCGAGTTCGAGGGCGGTGGATGACTGATCCGAGATCGTCGTCGTTCTCGTGCAGGCCGGCGGATGCGAGAAGGAAGTGGGTCACAGCCTCGCCGACGGCGAGTGTGTTGAACGGCATCACGCTGGGTGCGGGTACACCGGGGACGTACCGGGCTTGCTCGCTCCGCCTCGGGGTGCACCTCGGTAGCGAGTTCGGTCGGGTCGATGAGCCCGTTGCGCCACCTGCAGCCCGACACCGCCAAGGTTTTGCGGCCAGGTCGTGGCCGAAGTGATTGGCCATGTCCATGGGGGTACGGCCGTCTGGATCTGCGAGCTCCGGATCAGCCCCGAAGGCCAGCAACACGGCCGTGGTGTGCACAGTCAACGGCTGCCCGCTCTGCATGGCCCCATCACCTTCAACGTCGATGGGTGCGGCTCTGTTTCCTTCGTGGAGACGGCGCCTGACCTGCTGAAGAGGCCGGCTGGCGCCGTCACTCGTCGTGCCGCGGGACATGAAGGACATAGCGCCACGAAAGAGCGAGGCCGACCGGGTCGCCACCACGTGAAGTGGCGACCCAGACTCACCTTCTGAGCCCCGGTCAGTCGACCAGCAGCACCAGCTTGCCCGTCGTCCGGCTGGTATCGCCCAGATCGTGCGCCTTGGCGGCATCGGCCAGCGGGAAGGTCCCCGCGATCGTCGCCTTCAGCTTCCCCGACTCCACCAGCTCCGCGACCGCCTCCATCCCGGCCCGGTCGGCTTCCACCAGCATCCGCACCGCCCGCACGCCCAGCCGCTCGGCCTCCTCGTAGAACTCCGGCGGGCCGACCGGCAGGACCGACACCACGATCCCGCCGGGCCGCAGCACCCGCAGCGACCGCACCGACGTCTCACCGCCGAGCGTGTCCAGGACGACGTCGACGTCCCGGACGGCCTCCGTCACGTCGGTGGACCGGTAGTCGATCGGCTCGTCCACGCCGATCTCCCGCAGGAAGTCGTGCTTGCCCGCGCTCGCCGTACCGATCACGTACGCGCCGCGCGCCTTGGCGATCTGCACGGCGACGTGCCCCAACCCGCCGGCCGCCGCATGGACCAGCACCCGCTGCCCGGGCCGCACATCGGCGTACTCCGTCAGCGCCTGCCACGCGGTCAGCGAGACCAGCGGCAGCGCGCCCGCCTGGACGTGGTCGATCGAGGCCGGCTTGTGCGTCAGGGCGCGCGCCGGGACGGTGACGTACTCGGCGTGCGAGCCGTGGCCGAACGGGTAGGGCAGCATGCCGAAGACCTCGTCGCCGGGCTTGAAGGCGGCCACGCCGATCCCGGTCTCGGCGACCTCGCCGGAGAGGTCCCAGCCCAGGACGAACGGCGGCTCGCCCAGGAAACCGCCGGTGGCCCGGTGCTTCCAGTCGGTGGGGTTGACCCCGGCGGCCCGCACCCGGACCAGCACCTCGTTCGGGCGCGGCGCGGGCCGCCCGACCCGCACTTCCCTCAGGACCTCGGGACCGCCGAGGACGTCCTGGCTGATGGCTCGCATCGTGTTCGCATCGTTCATGGTCACCCAGCCTGCCAAGGTCCGCCCGGCCCGGAAACGGCATGATTGCCAACACTCGATAGGATCGTGCCATGAGTGGCAAGCGGGAACCGGAGCGCGTGGCCGTCCTGGCGCTCGACGGCGTCTACCCCTTCGAGCTGGGCATCCCCAGCCGCATCCTCGGCGCCGCCGACGGCCGCTACGAGGTGCTGACCTGCACCGTCGACGGCCGGCCGGTGCGCACCAACGCCGACTTCACGATCGGCGTCGCGCACGGCCCGGAGATCCTCGACACGGCGGACACGGTGGTGGTCACCTCCATGCCGCCCGACTACATCCCGCCGCGGCTGCCCGACGAGGTCACGGCCGCCCTGGCCCGCATCCGCCCGGACGCGCGCATCGTCTCCATCTGCACCGCCGCCTTCATCCTCGCCGAGGCCGGGCTCCTCGACGGCCGCAAGGCCACCACTCACTGGCAGGCGGCCGACGAGTTCCGGTGCCGGTACCCAAAGGTCGAGCTCGACCCGGACGTCCTGTTCGTCGACGACGGCCGCATCCTCACCTCGGCCGGAGCCGCCTCCGGCGTCGACATCTGCCTGCACATCGTCCGCACCGACCACGGCAGCGACCTGGCGAACACCGTCGCCCGCCGCTGTGTTGTGCCTCCGTTCCGCGACGGAGGCCAGGCGCAGTACATCCAGCAGCCGGTGCCCGTCAGCGGCGCCGCGAGCACCGCCGCCACCCGCGCCTGGGCCCTGGAGCGCCTCGATGAGCCCCTCACCCTCTCCGACCTCGCCGGGCACGCCCGGATGAGCCTGCGCACCTTCGCCCGCCGCTTCAACGACGAGGTGGGCCTCAGCCCCGGCCGCTGGCTGATCCAACAGCGCCTCGCCCGCGCCCGGCACCTGCTGGAGTCCAGCGACCTGCCGGTGGACCGGATCGCCGCCGAGGTCGGCTTCGCGACCGGCGCCTCCCTGCGGCAGCACCTGCAGGCGGCGATCGGGGTGTCCCCGCAGGCGTACCGGCGGACCTTTCAGAAGGCCCGCTGACCTTGTTCACGTACAGTGCGATCGCGGGGCTGCCCGGTCTTCCCAAGGTCAGCACCGGCGACCATGACATTCGCCGCACAACACCGCGAACCGGTGTCCACCTTCCGAGGTGACCCTCCGTGATGGTGTACGCGCAGACCGAGGTGTGCAAGGACCTCATCGCCCTGCAGCTGAAGGAGGGCGGTCCGCTGCTGTTCGAGGCGGAGGCGCTCGCGGTCGAGGGCGCGGAGAGCGAACGGCCGCGCGTGCGTTTCCGCTGCGAGGGGGACGAAGGCGTACTGGAGTGCGACTACGTGGTCGGATGCGACGGCTTCTGGGGCGTGGCCCGCAAGGCGGTGCCGGCCTCCCTCTCCCGTGAGTTCGAGCGGACGTAACCCGTTCGGGTGGCTCGGCGTCCTCGCCGACGTACCGCCGTCGCACGACGAGCTGGTCTACGCCCGGCACGACCGCGGATTCGCCCTGCTGTCCATGCGGTCGCCGTCCGTGTCCCGCCTCTACCTCCAGGTGCCGGACGGCACCGAAGCCGGGGCACGGGACGACGACGAGATCGGGGCGGAGCTGGAGCGGCGGTTCGAGACCGCCGACGGATGGCGGCTGCGGCGCGGGCCCATCACCCAGAAGTCGGTGACGCCGATGCGGTCCTTCGTGTGTGCCGGTGGCGCGTTCGATCGCGGTGGCCGCTGCCTCGAACGAGCCGCGCGCCGCCTCGATCGCGGCGAGCTTTTTGAGCTCGTGCGAGTGCCGCCCGACCGGCAGGTCCAGTTCGGCGTCGGCCGGGTGCAGATTCGAAGCCCCCTTCGCGCGGTAGGCGATTCGCTCCACCTCCACGGTGCCGAACCGCGTGGACAGCAGCCGCTTGTGACCCGCCTCGGCGGCGCGCCGCACCACCTGGTCGGACCCGGCGACCTCCGGCAGGTGCTCCTCGCGCTGCACATGATGAGACGCTGTTCGCGGCGATCATCTACGTGCTGGTCAGTGGTTGCGCCTGGCGGGCTCTGCCGCCGTGCTTCGGCATATCGAAGTCGACCGCTCACCGCCGTCCCCTGTCTGGTCGAGAGCCGGCGTCTGGGGCCGCTTGCACGAGGCCGTGCTGCACCGACTCGACGACGCCGGCCTGATCGATGTCACCCGCGTCGTCCTCGACACCGCCCACGTCAGGGCAAGAAAAGGGGGGGCGAACACACAGGTCCGAGCCCCGTGGACCGAGGCAGGCGGGTTCCAAGATGCACATCCTGTCGGACGCGAACGGACTGCCCCTGGTCGTCGGCATCTCGGCCGGCAACACCCACGACAGCCAGGGACTGAAGCCCATGGTGCTGGGTCACCAAACGAGACACGACCCCCACCGCGGCCGGCTTCAAGCCCCAGCGCCTCCACGCCGACAAAGCCTACGACCGCCCGGACCTGCGTAAATGGTTACGCGGCAAGCGCATTGGAGTCCGGATCGCCCGCAAAGGCATCGAGTCCAGCGAACGGTTGGGCCGTCGCAGATGGGTGATCGAGAGAACGATGTCATGGCTGTCCGGCTACCGCAGACTCGGCCCCCGCTTCGAGCGCGATCCCCGTAACTACCTGGCCTTTCTCGGCCTCGCCGCAGCCCTCTGCTGCTACAAGCGACTCGTCCGCCTCACCACGTAGGACACGGTCTAAGCAGAGCTCTTCGGACGACTAGGGCAACGCCGGAACGGAGCCGTAGGCGTGAACACGATCCCGAGCAGCTCGGTCCGGACGTTCGTGTCGGCGCCAGGCTCCTGCGCTAGGAGCTGGTCATGGACGTGGCCGGGACGGCGAGCCGCAGCACTGCACGATCAGTGCACGAATATGGGTGAAGGAGCGGTCGCCAACCGTGAGGTCGGCGACCAGCCGGAGCAGCTGTCCCCGCCCCATAGTTTGTGGTCACCCGCGCCGTGATGAGTGGGTTTTCGCAGCCGTGGAGTCGAGGGCGGCCGGGGCGAATCCGGCCGCGGTCAGTACGTTGGCGGCGACTCCGCGGCCGACCTGAGCAAGTCCGATGAGCAGGTCGTCACAGTCGATGTGGTCGGATTCGTTGTGCTCGGATCGGGCCTCTGCAATGGCGATGGCCTTGCGTGAGTAGGGCGTCCATGCGATTCGCTCTGCTGCCTGGGAGGTGCCCAGGCTCAGCTGGGTTCCGACCGACCGGTGGACCGTCTCCGGCGAGACACCGGCGGCCTGCAGGAGCCGGGTGGCGCTATTGTCCTGCACGGTCAGTCCCCAGAGCAGGTGCTCGGTGCCGATGT
The DNA here is from genome assembly GCF_007827595.1 of Streptomyces sp. BK340. Classification (GTDB taxonomy): domain Bacteria; phylum Actinomycetota; class Actinomycetes; order Streptomycetales; family Streptomycetaceae; genus Streptomyces. The sequence continues at coordinate 34,628 of NZ_VISR01000035.1, read as the reverse complement.
AGTTGTTGTGGTGCTGTACCACCGCATGCTTGACGTGGACCATCGCTTGCTGGAGGTCGTCGGTCATGGTCTCGGGGCCGTAGCGCTTGTGCGGGACTTGGAATCGTTGCTGGGCCGCCTGTCGGGTCACCCCCAGGGCCGCGCCGATGTCCGTCCATGAGGAGCCGTGCCTTCGACAGTGCTCGACGTACTCCTCGACCAAGGCGTCTGACAGCCGCTGTAGTTCCCCCGCGACTTGGGTGGCGACCGCGAGGAGGGCTAGCCAGTCGGGCTGTTTTTGTCCATCGGGGCGGTGTGCGGTGTCGCATCTGTGGTCGACTTCCGCAATGAGATCGTCCAGGTCCGGGAGAGCCATGAGGTAAGTACCCCTCGAGAATTCAGATGTTCGGCAGGCCAGGCATGCAGAACCGCCTCGGGCGGGAAGGGGGAGTGGACGATCGTCTCCGTCAGTCGGACCGCTCGCCCGCACCGCTGCTCTGCTTTGTACGTCACATTTCCGTACGCCGTACGGCCAGGTATCATACACCGTATGGAAAGAGCGAAGCGTACCCCTAGAGGTACTCGGAAGAGGGATGTGCCTCTGACCGAGGCAGGGATCTGCACCTCCGCCCTGCGGCTCATCGACGCCGACGGGGTCGAGGCGCTCACGATGCGCAAACTCGCCGCCGTGCTGGACGCGAACCCGATGTCGCTGTACCACCACGTGCCGAACAAGGAAGCTTTGCTGCGCGGTGTGGCGAGAATGGTCGGCACCCGGTTCCGCACCGTGACACTGGAGGACTCTCCCTGGCAGGAGCGCATGCGCCTGCTTGCCACGGACTTCCGGACCCTGGCACACCGGCATCCCAACCTCATGGCCTACTCGTTCAGCCAGCCGGACTTCATCCAGCCCGAAGATCCCTTCTGGGTCGAGCTCACCGCCGTACTGGATGCCGCAGGGGTGCCGGAGTTGGAGATCGCGCAGCTCGCCGCGCTCGTGTGTGCCGTTGTCAGTGGCGTGATGATCGCCGAGCTCAACGGCGCGCTCCACCGGTGGTCGAACCTCCAGCCCACCACCCCCGCCTCCGGTGAGCACGGGCCGATGAATGAGGACTCTGGCGAGGACCGGATGTTCCGCCTGGTCCTGGACACGATCATCAGCGGCATGGAAGGCCGGCTCGCAGTCGATCGCGCCGGTGGGCCGGACGACCAGCCCCCGCAGAACTCCCTGCTCCCCTCCGCGCGCATCCCGCGTCAACTCCGCCCGTCGGCCGCACGCTGCGAAGGAGAGTCCCCGGAAAATTCCGTCTCGGACGTGGCGTCCGGTTTCGACCCGAGAGATCAGTGAGGGCCACAGGCTCAGACATGCTGCTGATGACGGACGGCATCCTCAAGCTGTGCCGTTGCGCCGAGATGGTGGGTGCGGTGTGCGGGCCGGAACTGGCCAACGTGTCTGGGGCAGCGTGAACTCGGTCCGCATCCTCCGGCGCGGAAGCGAACAGGGCGCGGCGTCCTCCCAGTATCCGCAGGGTGCGCGGTTGGGCGCCGTAGCCGAAGCCAGGGAGCCATCCGGGCACGGAACGGATCGTCCCGCGAATGCACATCATCCGCCGGATCAACCGGTGACGGTCGGACTCCCTGGCGTGTAGCACGGGCATGGAGACCTGGATCTCCCTGAGCCCGTCCTCGGTGAAGAACCGGGTGATCAGCACGTCAGTGTCGCCGAGTCCAGGACGGCGGCGAACACGCTCGGGGAGTCGAAGAACGGGCAGCAGTACCAGTCGATGGTCCCGCCGGTACCCACCAGGGCCGCTTTGCGCAGTACCCGCCCTTTTCCCGTCACGCCCCCTCGCGGACTCCTGCGACGTGGTTCTCCACTCCGGCGACCGCTGCGTCCAGCGCGGAGTTGAACATGGTGTCGATCACGTCCTTGGAGGGCGGGGGCGCGTCTTCCCCGTCGGGGCCCGACGGCGCCGGCGGCAGGGTGGCCCACCGCTGCAGTGCCCCGTTCAGTTCGCCGAGCAGCAGACCCGTGAACACGCCCACCAGGGTCGCGGCGACGCGCGGAATCTCCTCCTCGGGTAGTTTCGCGGTGGCCAGGATGTCGATCAGTGCCTGCCAGAAGGGGTCCTCCGGCTGCACGTAGTCGGGACGCGTGAAGGAATACCCCATCAGTTTCGGGTGACGGTGCGACAGTTCGCGGAAGTCCCGCGCCAGTTCACGCAGCCGATCCTGCCACGGGACGTCTCCCTGCTCCTCTGCGCTGAACTGCGAACCGACCCGGTGGGCCACACCGCGCAGCACGGCGTCCTTGTTCGGCACGTGGTGGTAGAGCGACATCGGGTTTGCATCGAGCGCGGTCGCGAGTTTGCGCATGGTGAGCGCCTCGACCCCGTCGGCGTCGATGAGCTGCAACGCCATGGCGTAGATGCCGTCCTTGGTGAGCGGTACGTCTCTCTTTCTCGTGCCCCGAGGGGGCTTCCGTGCAGTCGCCATACGCTGTATGGTACCAGCGTCGGCGACGTCGCCCAAAGCGTGCCTTGACCAGGAAAAGGCTCCGCTGGAAGCCGAGCTCGAGGGCTGCGGCTTGAGGCGCGAGCAGCGGCTGCCTCGGCATTCAGCCGTTCTCGTGGTGCTCGCAGCGGCTCAGTTCGCCGTCATGGCGCAGTGCCGCCTGACGCATGCAGGCGTAGAACCAGGCGAGGCGCGCCGGCCGCGTCCACTCCCCGGCGCACTCGCCCGCGGCGGCGGATCGCAGGCATGCCTGGCCGAGGGGATCCTGCGAAACCTGCCTTGCCCGCTCTCGCGGGGACTGATGCCGGACGGATCGAGCCGAGTCGCGGCGTAGATAGTGGCGCCTGCTTCTCCAGCGCTGCCGTCGGCCGCCACCACGCATGGGGGGCGGCCCCGACCTGCGTGATGCCTGCTGGCGGCAAGGAGAGATTGGCCACCCGGTCAGGCTGCCGGGGCGGTCAGGACGGCCTTGGCCGCCAGCCGGAGATTCCTGATCATCGGATTCGGGTCGCCCTTGCGGCTGACCAGGACGACCTGGCTGGAAGGAGCGCCCTCGATCGGGACGGTGACGAGGTCGGGGCGCAGTGAGCTACGCCGATCGCCGACCGGTAGCACGGCGATCGCCCTGCCACTCGCGACGAGTTCGAGCTTGTCCTCGTAGCTGTCGATCGGCGGCACGTCGGCCCCGAGGATCTGGTAGGAAGTCCAGTCCGCGGTCTCGAACGGGCACGGCGCCGCCTCCTCGCCGTCCAGTTCTTCCGCGGTCACCGACGGGCGGTCGGCCAGGGGATGGCCGTGCGGGACCACGAGCATCCGGGGCTCCTCGTACAGAGGGGTGGTGAAGACGTCGTTGGCGGCGAGCGGCAGCGGGGCCCGCGCGATCAGGGCGTCGACGCGCTTGTCGGACAGCGCCCCGACGTCGCGGCAGCTCAGATACCGGGTGGCGATCTCGGCGTCCGGGTAACGGCGGCGCAGTTCCCGTACGGCGGCAGTGATCACCAGGTCTTCCACGTAGCCGATGGCGATTCGTTCGATCTCGGCTTGTTCACGCACGGCCAGTTCGGCCTGGCGGGCGGCCTCAAGCAGGGCTTGGGCCCGGGGGAGGAACCTCTGGCCTGCCGGAGTGAGCCGGGTGCCCTGGGGTACGCGGTCCAGCAGTCGTGTGCCGAGATACTTTTCGAGCCGTTGGATCTGGCGGCTCAGCGCCGGCTGGGCCACGTGCAAGTCGGCGGCGGCCCGGCCGAAGTGCTGGTGCGCCGCCACCACGGTGAAGTAGCGCACCAGCCTCAGTTCCAGGTCCTGTCCGAGATCGTTCACCCTTGCAGCGTACGCGTCATGCCGTTTCGGAATGATCAGGTTGCCGAACCGGTCTTGGACGATCATGCCGTCCTGGGCCTTGACTGAAGGAGCAACGTTTCCCCAGGAAGGCGACAGGCGCGATGAAGGCAATCCAGTTCCACGAAGCGGGCGGGCCGGAAGTTCTGCAGTATGACGAGGTGCCGGTTCCCGAGATCGGCCCGGGCGAAGTGCTCGTCCGGGTGCACGCGGCGGGCATCAACCCGCCGGACTGGTACCTGCGTGAAGGGATGAAGGTCATGCCGGCCGAGATGAGGCCGGCCCTGGAGTTCCCTCTGGTCCCTGGAACGGACATGTCGGGCGTGGTCCAGGCGGTCGCTCCGGACGTGCTGGGGTTCGCCGTCGGTGACGAGGTCTTCGGCATGCTGCGGTTCCCCGGATTCGACGGCCGGACGTACGCCGAGTACGTGGCCGCGCCGGCTTCGGACCTGGCTCACAAGCCGGCCGGTATCGACCACGTGCAGGCGGCTGGGGCGCCGATGGCCGTGCTTACGGCCTGGCAGTACCTGGTTGATCTCGGCCACGACGTGCCGTCTGTCTTCACCGGCCAGGTGCACCAGCCGGTGCCGATCACACCAGGGATGACCGTGCTGGTCAACGGGGCCGCCGGTGGAGTGGGGCACTTCGCGGTGCAGCTGGCGAAATGGAAGGGGGCACACGTCATCGCAGTGGCCTCGGGCCGGCACGAGCAGTTCCTGCGCAAGCTCGGCGCCGATGAGTTCATCGACTACACCAGGACGCAGGCCGCGGACGCGGTCAGCGGTGTCGACCTGGTGATCGACACCGTCGGTGGCCCGGACAGCTCACGCTTCCTGACCGTGCTCAAGCGCGGCGGCACCATGCTTCCGGTGTTCTTCGCCCAGTACGACCCGGAAGAGACGGCGCGCCTGGGCATCACGGTCTCGAACATTCAGGTGCGTTCCAACGGCCCCCAACTCGCCGAGATCGGACGCCTGTTCGACGAGGGCAAGCTGCAGGTCGGGGTGGACAGCACCTACCCGCTGCCCGAGGCGGGCAGCGCACACGCGCGAGCCGCGCAGGGCCACATCCAAGGCAAGATCGTGCTGACGGTGGTCTCGTGACCGCCGAACTCCAGCAGGCGGTGGCGCACTACGCCCACGCCCTGGACGAGCTGAATGTGCCCGAGCTGGAAGCGGTCCTGACGGAAGACACCACCTGGACCTTCACGATGCCCGGACAGGGAGTGCTCGGCCCGGTCGCCGGACGCGCGGCGGTGCTCGACTTCATCCATGACGGGCACACGGCGCAGACCGGAAGGGTGCGGCACCACCTGGGCAATGTCGTGGTCACGCCCACGGACGCCGTCACCGCTGAGGTGCGGGCCTATCTGGTGCAGACGAGGAACACCGGCGAGAGCATCCAGGTGATCTCGACCGGGGTCCACAAGTTCTGCCTGCGCCGGTCCGACGGTGGGTGGCGCATCGCCGAGCTCACCCTGACGCTGGACAACGCCTATCAACCGCATCCGGGTGCGCCGACTCGGGCCGGGCAGACCGCGGACCTGGACCGCAGCCCGATGGCACAGCGGCGCGAAGCGGCTCCTTGACGGGCGGTGGTCGGGCTGGCGGGTGCACGACTTGTGGCAGGAGTTCTGTGCGGGCGCTTCCCGTAGACGATCCACGGCCGGGAGTTCCTCTTCCCCACGACCGGTCCAACGAGCAGCCAAGCAACCCGGTCCCGCTGCTCGGCGCACGCCGACCCGCCCGCTGCCACAACTCGACCATCACCCGCGCCGACGGCCCCTCGTACTGAAGAACGGCTCGGTCGCACGCGGCTCGCCGTCCTTCCCGCCGAGGGAGGAACCACCGCCGACCACCGCTCGCCCCGCCGCCGAAACGGCATCACCGCCGCAGCACCTGGCTCGGCCGAGTCCTCGTGATGGCGACAGCGGCGGACGTGTGGCGGCGCCCGACGCGGCGGGGAGACTGCTTGCCGCTCCAGGAGGCGAGGCGCTCCCCGTGGCCGACTTCGTCACCCACCGCGGTGCGCGGGTCCTGATCCGTCACCTTCCGCCGCCACGGCGGCCCGCACCCGCTGCTCCTCGCGAGCAGAGCCGACGTCCCGTTCCAGGGGTGTGCGGCTCACGGCTGTCGCGAGGTCTTCCAAGGCCCGTTTTTGCAGTTCCGCCTCGCGCCGCACGATCGGGCTCCCGTTGCCGGCGGAGTCCTCCCACGCGTGGAGCGCCTCCTCCACGCGCCCCCAGTCCGGATTTCTGTGCTCGCGCACGGCGACCGCCGCCTGCGCGGTGTCCGCCTCCAGGGCCTCGGCGAACCGCTCCGCCTCGGGGACGACACGGCTGTCGGTCCGTGGGACGTGGCTCTCCATGAGCATCGCCGCCCGGCCGAACCTCTTGAGCGCCTCCTGCGCCTCCTGCGCCTCACGCGACGTCAGACCCCTGGGGCGGACCGGTTCCTGCCTTGCCCGGTCGTATGCCTCCTGCCAGGCGGCACGTGCCTCCCGGCTCGCCAGCAGTGCCCTGCGCATGTCGGCGCGATGCTCCTGGGTCGGTTCGGCGTAGCTGCGGAGCACCGCGGCCGCATAGCGGCCGTTGGCGGTGAGCCAGTCCGCGAGCCTGCCCGGCAGCCGGGGTGTCTCCCATGCGGGGAACACCACGTACGCCAGCATTGCCAGGACCCCGCCGAGCAGGGTGAGCACCACCCGCTCCGGGACCGTCTGCTCCCACGCCTGGCCGCCCATGCCGAGCAGGAAGACCACGTACGCGGAAGTGAAGCACTGGGAGTAGGCGTAGCCGGTACGGATCAGCATGTACGACAGGCCCGCCGAGACCACCGCCAGCGCGCCGAACACATGGGCGTCCGGGCCCAGGGCCCGCACCATCCCGGTGGCGAGCGCGACCCCCGCCAGAGTCCCGGCGAGACGGGCCACCGCACGCGCGTACGTCTGGTGGAAATCCGGCCGCATCACCATCACCGAGGCGATGGGCGCCCAGTAGCCGTGGCCCAGGGGTAGCCGGGCGGCGATCAGATAGCCGAGCGTGGCCACCGCCGCCAGGCGGACGGCGTGCCGGAACACGGGCGAGTCCCGGCGGAGCTCACGGCGGACCGCCTGGACGACGAACGGGACCAGCCGGAGCATTGTCGGGCGCATCAGGAACTCGGCGCCGGCGGAGCCGGGCGGCGTGGGCGTCCTCCCGGGCGCGCAGCCGCATCCGGCGATCTCCAACGCCTCGCCGAGCAGTTCCACGAGCCGCTCGGCGGCTTGCCGCGCTGGGCCCTCCAGCACCTCGTGCTCCTCGTCGACGCACAGGACGTCCGTACTCTCGGGCCGCACCTCGGCGCGAGTGCCGCGTCGGATCGAACGGGCGGCCGCATCCAGGACGTCGGCGGCCGCGTCGAGCAACTCCCGCGCGCGATCCCGCCCGGGTCCCTCCGCGGGGGCGCCCACGTCCGGGTCGGCGAGCGCCGCGACCACCGGTCGAATGCGCTCGGCGAGTCCCCGGGGGCCGTGCAGGACGGGGGGACGGGTGCGGGCCTGTGACGGCGTCACGGCAGCCGCGTCCCGGGCCGTCATCAACGGCTCCGGGTCGAACGGGGCGGTCGGGTCGTGCCGCAACCGGCGGGCGTAGTCGGCCACGGCGGCCAGGGCGTCGGCGAGCGCGTCACGATGCGCTCCCCAACGCCGGATCGGGAACAGCAGGATCAGCACGGCCTGCGTCACGCCCCCGAGTGCGATGACCCCGGCGTGCTCCAGGGCTCGCCCGACACTTGCGGGCAGGGTGATGGTCACCAGCATGCTGCCGACCGTCGTCGCTGCGACGATCCCGGCGGTCGATCCGACGGCCCACGCCATTCCCGCGGCAAAGGCCCATACGGCCAGCAGCGGCAGGAACGTCACGAGTCGCCCCGCCGCCAGGTAGCCCACGAAGGTGCTGAGCGCCAGACCCGCGCCCGCGCCGAGCGCGATCACCTTGCGTGGACGCCAGGTGCGCTGGAAGGTGGCCCCACCCGCGGAGTAGGCGCCGAGGGCGGCGGACGCGGCATACGCAGGGGAGACCAGCCACAGCGTCGGCCCGATGACGATCGCCACCCCGGCGGCCGTGCGCAGCGCGAGCAGCGGCTCCAGCCGCGTCTCCTCGATCGTGAGCCCGGATCGCACGACCTCCCCGAAGGCACGCAGCCACGTCACGGATGTGAGCCTAGCCGGAGCGCCCTGCCAGGTCGCGTCGGCCGCGCCGCCGCTTCCTGTGCGTCGCGGACAGGCGGGTGCACACCCCGGATCGGGTCGAACCCTTGCACCACTTCTCGGACGCGACCGGGCATGCCGGACGCCACTACAGACCTTGACGGAAGTCCTCGCGGATGGGCGAAGACGGCAACCATGGCTTCGACTTCAGGAGCGGGTTCAGACCCGTCCTGTCGAGCAGGCGCCCGGCAAGCCGGCCCGGGGGAGGCGTCCGCCAGCCGTTCAACCGGGCCGGACGAGGGCGATCGCCCCTGGTTCAGGTCCGACCGGAGAGCAAGCGAAACGCCGTTCCCGTGTCCGTTCGGATGCAGGACCACCTTGGTCCAGCCCTCGTCACGGGCATCGAAGTGCTCGTAGGCGGTGGGGGCCTCGTCCAGGCTGAGCTCGTGGGAGACGACGAAACTCGGCTTCGCCTTCCCGCCGGCGATCAGATGCCGCAGCGCCCGGTTGTACTTCTTCACCGGCGCCTGCCCGGTCCTCATGCGCTGGACCTCGAACCACCTCATGCCGAAGTCGATCGGGACCTTGCCCTGAGCTTCCAGCTCCCCCTGGGCCTCCGCGCCGCCGGGGTCCTGGGGCAGGAACACGCCCACCACGCCGATGTCGCCGGTGAACCTGACCGAGTCGATCAGTCCGTTGAGCGTGAGGCCGGCGTCCTCGTGTCCCTCGGGGTCGTGTGCCTGGTAGCCGACGCGTTCGCAGCCGTTGTCGGCGCCCAGACCGAGGGTGGCCTCCTTGGCGACCTCCGCCGGGTTCTGCTCGGCGGTGTTGATCGGGATGGCCCCGATCTCCTCCGCCCTGCGCAGCCGGTCGGGCTGGTGGTCGGCCGTCCAGGCGCAGCGCGTTGAAGTCGCCGTAGGGCACGCGCAGCAGTTCCGCCTGGCCGCCCTGGTAGGGGCCCATGTCGGCGACGATGTTGAAGGGCAGGACCACGTACTCGCCGACCTGGACCTTGCGGACGGCCGATCTCCGACTGAGGTCACCCGCTAGTCCCCGTGGTCGTCCTGCAGTAGGCTGCGACGCTCCTGTTCGCGCTTGGAGTAGGCGGCTGCCCGGATCGCCTCGTCGCTCTCCAGGCCCGATCCCAGCGCGCCACCCACCGTGGCTACCGAAGCGACGAACCAGGACAACGTCCAGTACTCCGAGACATGCAGCGGCGTTCGTGTCGTGGAAGCGAACAGCCGGTCGTTGAGGATGAACAGCGCCCATGCCAGGTTGATGACCACCAAACCCACGTAGCAGACGATCACCCCGATACCCACGGTCACGATTGTCGAGGCGTTGTAGAGAGTCGCCCTCTTCCTCGCCTCCGGGGAAACCTCATCTGTTCGATGCCACAGGTTCGCGTCCACGATCAGCCAGCCGATCATGAGAGCGACGGACCCGACCGTGGCGATCACCAGGCGTGGCGTGCTCAGGGAGGTGGCCAGGATCCAGATGGTGGAGTTCACAGTGGCGACTGCTCCGGTGGCGAGTGCGGCCGCCAGGGCTTTCGACAAGCCCGGCACCAAGCGCCACGGCCGGTTGGCGCGGACCATACCGAGGAGCACCCTCAGGTAACCGCGCGGCCCCCTGACGACGTACCGCAGATCGACGATCTCCTCCTCACCGATCTGGCCCGGATGGATAGGCGCGAGACGACCGATGAAGGGCCCCCGCAGCGGCTGACGTCCCGGAGGACCCTCAGCCCCAGTGGCCTGCGGGCCCGCCAAGCTGAGCACGGCTTCTTCCACGGCCTGCCGGGCCCTTGTCTGCAGCCGGAAGCCCCCCAGCGGGGGAAGAGACAGCAGTGCCAACCCGTGTTCGTGACTCAGATCCAGTACGAGCTTGCGCCCATGTGAGTGCAGCGGAAGGTCGGTGAGGGCCACGACGATGTCCCAGTCCCCCTCACTTCCGCGGTCCATGATCCGGTGCATCAAGGTGGGCGGGTCCTCGGCCCCTGCGGTGAAGGGCTCACTGACCACCTCGACGTCGAACCGTCGTCCCTGGCCTGACCTGTCGGCGAGCCGATCAGGGAGCATCCGGGCCATGCGCTGCGCGATCTCCGTCGGCGCATCCGGATCCGCCAGAAGAGCCACGACCGTAACGTCCTGTGACGACACCGGCATGACTCCTTCTCGTCGGCTGCCCCCGCGGTCGCACGTGGCCACACGTCGGCTGCCCCCGCGATCACACGTGGCCACAGGATGCCCTCGAGGTAACGCCGACGCCGCATGACACGCTGGCCCCTGCCAGCAGGTGCAGGGGGACGGCGTTGATGTGTCCTTGCAGATGTATGCCGACGGCTTGGGGCTGTCGCTCAGCAGACGGACGCGCCCGGGTGCGAACGACGGGTCTGGCCAAGAAGCACGTCGGACAGCTCCCGGACCGTGCCGAGACACCTGCGCAGAAGGTCGATGCCATCCACCGCCTGGCCGACGAGGACGAGGTCGCGGCCGAGGTGGCCACAGATGTCCTGCGACGTCCAGCGGTCGCGGCCATAGTGGTCGCGGACGTCCCGCCAGATGGTCAACGAGGCGCAGACCACGCAGCACGAGACCGAGATCCGAGGTGCCTGACCCGCCGCACGGCCCGGCCTGCCGAACGACGCGAGATCAGCCCGTACTACCTGGCACCGGCCGCCTGAGAACCTGTCTGAGGTCTCTCGCGTCGCCCGCAGACATTGTTCCGCCAGGGGCGCACGACCGGCCGGTGTACGCGGATACCGCTGGGCGTGCGCCGCTCCGGAGCGCGTGAACGTGCAGATGGTGCGTGATGTTCTGAACTGGTTTGCGTGGATCGCTGGTCAGGGGGTCTGCCAGGGGGATGCGTTGCGTCACACCTCTGGGCAACGGATGAGGTCAGGGGGTGTGAGGGCGTCGAGTTGTACTGCGAGGTCGGGGTGGGCGGTGGCTAGGTGGGGGCGGGTGTCAATGAGAGGGCGGATGAGCTCGGCGGGGTCGTCCTGGGCGAGGGCGGCGTGGAGCTGGCTGAGCGGTTGGCGGGCCGCGGTGGGCAGGTCGGTGAGGGCGGTGATCTGGCCGGCGATGCGGCGCAGGTCGGCTGCGTTGCGGCGGGCCCAGGTGGCGGTGGTGCGTTCGGCGGCGCGGCGTTCGCGGGTGGCCTGGACGCGTTGTTCGCCGGTGGTTCCGGCCGGGCCGGGCCGGCCGCGCAGGTAGCGGCGTTCGGCGGCCTGGCGGCTGGCGACGCCGAGGGGGTGGGCGAGATCGGCCCAGCTGGCGCCCGCGTGGCGGGCCGTTTCGATCAGGCCGGTTTCCCATCCGGCGAGCTGCTCGCGTACCTGCCGCAGCAGCAGGAGCGAGGCCAGGGCCTGCTCCGGGCCGATGTCATGGTTCTCGCCGGTGCCGGGGTCCTTGTGCCGGGCGGCATGCAGGGCGTCCTCCATGGCGTGCAGGGCTGCCGCGGCGGCGAGGAACGACGCCGGGCTTGGAGCGTCGGCGCTGGACGATGCCGGCTGGTCGGCCGGGGTCATGGGCACCTCCCTCAGATAGTCATCCTTTGGACGACGCCATGTTTGTCATCCATTGGATGACATGTTACAACGGTGTCAGTGAGGCGCATTGGCAGCAACTGCCTGAACTACCTGGAGGTGTCTTCCGATGTTGATGCGCACTGACCCCTTCCGTGAGCTGGACCGGCTGGCCCAGCAGCTGACGGGCCCCGGCACCTGGTCCCGCCCGTCGCCGATGCCGATGGACGCCTACCGCGAGGGCGACCAGTACGTGGTGGCCTTTGACATCCCCGGCGTCAGCGCGGACGCGATCGACATCGACGTCGAACGCAATATGCTGACCGTCAAGGCCGAGCGTCGGCCCGTGACGAAGGCCGACGACGTGCAGATGGAGCTGTCGGAACGGCCGCTGGGCGTCTTCTCCCGCCAGATCACGCTCGCCGACACGCTGGACACCGAGCACATCCAGGCCGACTACGACGCAGGCGTGCTCACCCTGCGCATCCCGATCGCCGAGCGCGCCAAGCCCCGCAAGATCACCATCGGCGTCGGATCCGGCCACAAGGAGATCTCCGGCTGAACCGGCCGCCCCCCTATGGGGGGTGAACAGCGGCGGAGGACGGGTACCTGATCTCCCCCCTCGCCCGTCCTCCGCGCCCCGTGGGCCTGAGGAAGGGGTGACAGCCGACGTGACAGTGCGACGGGAAGCGTTTCTCCAGCATGTGAAGGAACGCGGCGAATACGACACCCTGCAGGAAGCCGAACGCGCGGCCCGCGTGGTGCTCGCCCTGCTGGGCTCACACCTGGTCGGCGAGGTACGCGCTCAGCTGGCGGCGCGTCTGCCGGAAGGCTTCGCCCTGATCCTTCTCAACCCGCTGCAGAGCGCCGAGCCGCTGCCCCCGGAGCGGTTCGTGCGCGCGGCCGCGGCCTGGATCGAAGGGGCCACCGAACAGACGGCGGCCTGGGACGTCAGCGCCGTCCTGTCCACGGTCGCCGACGCCGCCGGCGACGACCTCCTCAAACAGATCCTGCTCCAGCTCCCCGCAGGCTACGACCTCCTCTTCGGCAGCCCCCAGCACACCTGACCACCCGCCCCCGGTGACCCGGCGACCGCACACCGGCCACCACGACCTGGTGACAGAAAGGCAACCACCGCAGTGATGTCCGACCGCAGCGCACCGCTCCAGCAGCCCTACGGCAGGGCGCATGAGCAGATGCTGGAACAGGTCCGCTACGACGGCGCCTGCCCCACCCGGGAGAAGGCCGGGAAGCCGTCCGCCTCGTCCTTTCGGCACTGGGACGCCAGCTGACCGGCGACGAACGCGTCGAACTGGCCGCCCGCCTCCCCGTCGAAGCCGCGCGCATCCTCACCGCCCAGATCCCCGGCACTCAGCCGCTGGGCGGCTGGGCCTTCGTCAAGGACCTCGCCGCCCGCACCGGCGCCTCCCTGGCCACCACCCGCTGGGACACCGGATCCGTCTTCTCCGCCGTCGCGGCCTACGCCGGCCCCGACCTGCTGACCCGCATCCTGCGCCAGCTCCCCTCCGGCTACGCGCTGCTGTTCGGCCACGCCGAACTCACCCGAGCCTGATAGGCGGGCCGCGCCTTTCCGGCGCCACAGTATGCCGGTGACCGTGATGCGTACACGCGCAGCAGAGAGTGCGTAGCGCGTCACGGTCACCGGCATCATGCTGACGCGGCCAGAGCCGCCACGTGGTCCGAAACCGACGAGGGAAGCACCTCTCATACGCGCTCCGAGGATCGCAAACAGGCACTTTGAGTGGGATGGCCCGCGTCAACCGGCCCGGGCTGCTGCCCACGGGACCTCTTCCGAGCGCTGGCCGGCGTGTTCGCCACCGCCACGTTCGGCCTCGTCAGCAGCGACGTCTTGCCGGTCACCTCTACGTGGGGCCGCTCCGCGACGCGGTGCAGGCGAAGGCCCCGACTGGTTCGGGGGATCCCCAGCCGGGGCCGATCGAGGTGGGCGCGAAGGGCGGTCGCCTCGCGGCGGGGGCTCCATAAGGCTTCAGCCGAACGATCGTCCTCATGGGCAAAGGGTGAGGCACGGGGACACAGTTCCCTTCACGCCCACATACGGATCAACGGTGAAGCACCCTCGAATGTTCCCTGGGAGCGTCTCATACCCGGATTTCTCCGGGCGCTCGTGTGAGCGGGGCCCGGTGACGGAGCCCGTCGCGCGGTTCCCGGCGCGATCAGGTAATCAGGAACGGTGAACAAGGACGCCACCGACCCCTTCGTGCATGTCCGGGGCGCCGGTGAGAACAACCTGCGGAACATCGATGTCGACGTTCCGCGGGACGCGATGGTCGCCTTCACCGGCGTCTCCGGTTCGGGCAAGTCCTCGCTCGCGTTCGGCACGCTCTACGCGGAGGCCCAGCGGCGCTACTTCGAGTCCGTAGCACCGTACGCCCGAAGGCTGTTGCAACAGGTCGGCGCACCGCACGTGCAGGAAATCACCGGACTGCCACCGGCCGTGGCCCTGCAGCAGCGACGCGGGTCGCCCAGCTCGCGCTCGACGGTCGGCACCATCACCACGCTGTCCAATTTGCTGCGCATGCTGTACTCCCGCGCCGGCACCTATCCGCCCGGGGCCGCACGGCTGGAAGCCGAGTCGTTCTCACCCAACACCGCGGCCGGCGCCTGTCCGGAGTGCCACGGACTGGGCGTCGTGCACGACGTCGCCGAGGACCTGCTCGTCCCGGACCCCTCGCTGAGCATCCGCGAGGGGGCGATCGCCGCCTGGCCGGGCGCCTGGCAGGGCGCCAATCTGCGCAGTGTCGTGAACGGCCTGGGGATCGACATCGACCGACCGTGGCGCAGGCTCAGGAAGAAGGACCGGGACTGGCTGCTGTACACGGACGAGCAGCCCTCCGTGTACATCGAGCCGGAGGAGGACCGCGTCGACTACGGCTACCAGGGCAAGTTCTGGAGCGCCCGCAAGCACGTCATGCACGTCCTCGCCGACTCCAAGAGCGAGAAGATGCGCGAACGGGCGCTCCGGTTCGTCAGGAGTGTGCCCTGCCCCGAGTGCCACGGCAGCGGACTGCGGCCCGAGGCGCTCGCCGTGACCTTCGCCGGACGTTCCATCGCCGAGATCAACGCGATGCCGCTCATCGAGGTCGTGGCGCTGCTGCGGCCCGTCGCGGGGCGGTCCGAGGCCGATGCCACCACGTCGACCGCCCGATCCGGGGAGACGACCGAGGTCGCGGTCCGGATCTGCGGCGATCTGGTCGCGCGGCTCGACGTACTGCTCGACCTGGGCCTCGGATATCTCAGCCTCGGGCGCCGCTCGACGACCCTGTCGCCCGGCGAGGCGCAGCGCCTGCGGATCGCCACCCAGCTGCGCTCGGGGCTGTTCGGCGTCGTCTACGTCCTGGACGAACCCTCCGCGGGCCTGCACCCGGCTGACGCGGAACCGCTGCTGGACGTGCTGGACCGCCTCAAGGCGGCGGGCAACTCGCTGTTCGTCGTGGAGCACGACATGGACGTCGTACGGCGGGCGGACTGGGTGGTCGACATCGGCCCCGGTGCGGGCGAGGGCGGCGGACGCGTGCTCTACAGCGGCCCGGTCGCAGGTCTTGAGCAGGTCGGGGAGTCGGCCACGAGCCAGTACCTGTTCGGGCGCGCCCAGCCGCTCGATCACAGCCCGCGTACGCCGCACGGGTGGCTGCACCTGCGCGGCGTCTCCCGCCACAACCTGCACGACGTGTCCGTCGACGTACCCCTCTGCGTACTGACGGCGGTGACGGGCGTGTCCGGTTCCGGGAAGTCGACGCTGGTGACGCAGGTGTTCGCCGAGGTCGTCCGCGGCCACCTCGGACTCGTACCCGAGGAACCCGACGAGGCGCAGCTGGAGGTCGACGTCCAGGACGCGTCGGGGGTCGAGTCGTTCGACCGGCTGGTCCTGGTCGACCAACGGCCCATCGGCCGGACTCCCCGGTCCAACCTGGCCACGTACACCGGGATGTTCGACGCGGTGCGCAAGCTGTACGCGGCGACGGACGAAGCCGGGGCGCGCGGCTACTCGGCCGGGCGGTTCTCCTTCAACGTGCCCGAAGGGCGGTGCGAGACCTGCCAGGGCGAAGGATTCGTCGCGGTGGAACTGCTGTTCCTGCCCGGCACCTACGCGCCGTGTCCGACCTGCGAAGGCGCCCGGTACAACGCCGAAACGCTGGAAGTCACCTACCACGGCAAGAACATCGCGGAAGTACTGGCGCTGTCCGTCGACGCCGCCGCCAAGTTCCTGTCCGCCGTCCCGGCCGCCTCCCGCAGTCTGGAGACGTTGCGCGAGGTGGGACTGGGGTACCTGCGGCTGGGCCAGCCCGCGACGGAACTCAGCGGCGGTGAGGCGCAACGCATCAAACTTGCCACCGAACTGCAGCGAGCCCGCCGCGGGCACGCGCTCTACCTGCTCGACGAGCCGACGGCGGGGCTGCACCCCTCGGACATCGCGCTCCTGCTGCGACAGCTGCACCGGCTCGTCGACGCCGGCAACACGGTCGTCCTCGTCGAGCACGACCTGGCCACGATCGCCACCGCCGACTGGGTCATCGACCTCGGTCCGGGCGGCGGCGACGCGGGCGGGCGGGTGGTCGCGGCGGGCCCGCCGGCCAAGGTGGCGAGGGCCCGCCGCAGCGCCACCGCGCCCTATCTCGCGGCCCGGCTCGCGCGCTCCTGACGACAGCGCGAGGGGCTGAGCACCGGTCAGCCGGGTCCGGGGCGCAGGGTCGCGCGCGTCGCCATGCCGCGTTCCAGCTTGTGGCGGATGTCGCTCGCGAGGCGCCCCGTCCGGGCCCGTTCCGCCGGGTCAGCCGGGCATGGGGTGGTGATGCGCCCGGGCGAACTGTTCCACGACGGCGGCGCAGAAGGCGGGCAGGTCGGCCGGGCTGCGGCTGGTGACCAACTGCCGGTCGACGACCACCTCCTGGTCGACGACCTCCGCGCCGGCATTTCGCAGGTCGGTGCGAATGCTGGGCCAGGACGTCAGGCGGCGGCCGCGCACGGCGCCGGCTTCCGCCAGGGTCCACGGGCCGTGGCAGATCGCCGCGACCGGTTTCCCGCTGGCCATGAAGTCCTTGACGAACCGCACCGCGTCGCGGTCCATGCGCAGCTGGTCGAGGTTCACGGTGCCGCCGGGCAGGAGCAGTGCCTGGTAGTCGTCGACGGAGGCGTCGGCGACCAGGCGGTCCACCGGGAAGGTTCCGGCCGCGTTGAGGTCGAACTGGCGGGCCTGGATCTCGCCTGGGTGGAGCGAGACGATCTCGGTCTTCGCCCCTGCCCCCTGCAGCGCACCGCGCGGCTGGTCGAGTTCCACGCGCTCGACGCCGTCGGTGGCCAGAATCCCCACCCGCATCCCCTGGAGTTCCTGTGTCATGGTGCGGTTCCCTTTACGAGTCACTGGTTGCAGGACGCGATCGGTCGGGACACCCGGCAGGGCCTGTCCGCCGAAGGCGCCCTGAGCCCATGTCTGCGCGCGGTCGGTGAGAGCTGCTGTCCCAGTGAGGACGACCTTCGTCCAGCCGTCGTCGCGGGCGTCGAAGGGCTGGCAGCTTTCATGACTTCCCCTCAGGGGCCGTCACGTGAAGGCAAGGGGGTGTGATTTTCCTGGCCAGGCGACCAGCCGCGCTGAAACCGCGATACGCGAATCCCCGAGCGTCTGCGGCGCGCCCCGAGCCTTGGTGAAGGTTCCCGGTCTCCACCTTCCGCCCCCGTCCGGCATGCCAGTTCAGTCCGCCGGCATGCAACGGGGGGCGACTGCTACAGCAGCCGGTCGAACACCGCGGTCACGCCCTCCCAGTGGCTGGTCTGCGGGTTCTTGACATCCGGATACATGATTTTGAACGTCTCGGCGAGGGCGACGCTGAGACCGCCGATGATCTCGGGGTAGCGCTCTTCGGTCTCCTGGGTGGGTGTCCTGTCGAGGGGTGGGTGCGCGGCGAGCTGTTCCAGGATCGGCTTCAGGTCGACCTCCTCGTCGAGCCGCCGGAACCGGTGGATGCTCTCCTGGAGGCCCTTGGTGATCGGTAGGTCCCACGGTTCGACGGTATCCCTCCCGTTGGCCTTGGCCGACGCCTGGCCGACGACCAGGAGGTCGTAGAACTTGGCGTCGACGAAGTCGCCGTACCGCTTCAGATCGTTCTTGTCCACGTCGAGGCCTGCGGCGGCGCGGAAGAACCTCTCGAACTTCGACACACCCATCACGGTCATGCCTCTCGCCTCCTCACCGGGAACGGACGGCGTCGTTCCCGCCCGCCCGCGCCGCCATCGGCTGTTACCCGGTCGAGATTCGCAGAGCCCCCTGCTGAGTGCCTCCGCATCCCAGGCCGAAAAAGGCCACCCCCTCTTCCCCTGGCAGAGCAGCATGAAGTGCGCGGGCATCCTTTGGCCGGCCGTCCGCAGGAGGCTGCACGGCGTTGCAACGCCTCGAACGAGAATTGCTGACCGGACGACACGACCAACTCGGGGAAGCGGGACTGTATTGGGGCACCCGCATGAGGGCACCCCGCGCCGAGATGGGGACAGGGCCGGGCCCGGTGCAGGGGTCGGGCTGAGCGGGGCGCGCCATCCTGCCAACGCCCTCAGAGCATCTCCAGGGGCGTGGGCCCGCTGGGCGGCGGGAACGCCTCGTCGAGAGCGTCGAGGGCCTCGGTAGGAAGGTGGAGGTCCACCGCGCCGCGGTTCTCCCGAACGTGGTCGGGTGATCCGGAACGCGGGATCGCGGCCACCCCCTGTTGTTCCAGCACCCAGGCGAGTGCCACCTGGGCCGGCGTGGCTCCGAGGGCCCGGGCCACGGCACCCAAAGCCTCGACCTTCAGGAGCCGCCCCTGCTCGATCGGGGAGTAGGCCATGACCGCCGCCCCGGCCTCACGGCACCAGGGGAGAAGATCCCACTCGATGCCGCGCCGGGAGAGGTTGTACAACACCTGGTCGACAGCCACGGCGTCGCCGGCGGGGAGGGCGGTCAGCTCAACCATGTCGGCGACGTCCAGATTGCTCACGCCCCAGTAACGGATCTTCCCCGCCTCCATCAGGTCGGTGAATCCCGCAAGGGTCTCCTCGAGTGGCCACCGTCCCCGCCAGTGCAGCAGGTACAGGTCCAGCCGTACCGTACGGAGCCGCCGCAGGCTGCCCTCGCAGGCGGCGACGGTGCCCTTCCGGTCGGCGTGGCCGGGCAGCACCTTGCTGACGAGGAAGACCTCCTCCCGGCGCCCCCGGAGGGCCTCCCCGACGAGTTCCTCGGCTGCGCCGTCGCCGTACATCTCCGCCGTGTCGACGACGGTCATGCCCAGGTCCAGGCCCAGCCGCAGCGCGGCGATCTCCTGTTCACGCCGGGCCGGGTCCTCGCCCAGGTACCAGGTGCCCTGCCCGAGCGCCGCGATCTCCTCACCGGAGGGGAGCGCGATCGTTCTGGCTGATTCCGCAGACATCTCGGCCTCCCGTCCGCCGCGGATCCGTGTCACGCGCACGCGCACCGGGTGCCCAGGTCCGCGCCTCCCAGACAGCCGTGTCGCATGCGCCGCAGGGAGGTCAGGAGGGGCCAGCGGACTGCGCCGAGAGCTCGCCGGGACCGGGTGCGCGATCCCGCAACGCGACGACCACCGACACAACGGCGCCGCAGGAGAGGACCGTCGCGAAGCCGATCATCGCGGTCTGCACGGCGAAGTGCCGCAGGGCGATGCTGAACAGGACGGACGGCAGGCCCATTCCCAGGTACGCGACGACGAAGAACACGGCGAGGACCCCCGCGCGTGAGGCGGGCTCGGCCACTGAACCGGCACGTTCGACTCCTCCCTTGAACAGCAGCCCGGAGCCGGCTCCCGACAGGGACACGGCGACCAGGTAGAGCCAGAGCGCCGGGTGGTAGAGGGCGACGGCGCACAGGACCAGGCCGACCGGAAAGACCACTGCCCCCACGGTCAGGAGCCGGGGCAGTGGGAGGCGGCCCAGTACCAGCTGGGCGGCCGCCGCGGAGCCGAACATGAGGAACGCCGCCAGACCGACCACGAGGTGCGAGTCGGTGTGCAGGGTGCCGTGGAGCACGCTCGCCCCGAGGGAGGAGATCAGGCCGAGGATGGCGAAGGCGAAGGCGCCCAGCGCGCCGGCCGCGCCGAACGCCCGCCGGCCGCCGGGACGCAGGACGAACCTGCTGGGCGGTTGAGCCGCGGGCAACTCCAGGTCCACGGTCTCCGGGGTGCACAGCACCAGCGCCAGGCACACTGCCATGGCGAGGGTGAAGATCGCCTGGGCGGTGATCAGGGGCGTGGGAAGCCACTCGGCGGCGGCTCCGGCGACCAGGGGCCCTGAGGCCAGTCCGCCGAGGTTGGCGGCGGTGGCCACGATGCCGGGCAGCACCGAACCCGTCCGTTGCGGACGGGCCTCGTGGTGGAGGTCGTGCAGGTACGTCGTCGCGGTCGAGGCCATCAGCCCCAGTCCGACACCGTTCAGGACCCTGCCCGCGATCAGCCCGGGCAGGTCCCGCCACGCGATCAGTACGACCGACGCGACGATGCCGACCAGCAGCGCCGGGACGATGACGCGCCGTCGGCCGAGCCGGTCCGACAGGTGTCCCAGCCCCAGGAAGGCGGCCGCTGCGCCCACGACCATCGAGGCGTACGCCACCGTGACCGTGGTCGCGCCGAAGTGGTCCCGGGCCTCGTACAGCGGCCACAGCGGGGTCGGCGCGGTGCCGAACGCCATCAGTACGGTGAAGGCCACCGACACGAACCAGAAGCCGGTCGTGTGCGAGGCACGGCGCCGGGCGGGGGCGCGGGGCGGCAGGTCGGCGGGAGCGGGTACTGGGATCCGGTGGGTCGGGTCGTCGGGAGCGTCGGCTGTGGGACGGCTCAGCGGCGTCGGAACGGCAGGCAGGGGTACCCCTCCTCGGGCGGAAGCGGATGACGCTTTCCATCCTCCTCACCAGCCCGAATCAGTGCCAACGAATGTTTTTGCTGGGCTCCAGCAATGCGAGTGATACTTCTGGTGTGGAGCTACGTCAGCTGGAGCACTTCATCGCGGTCGCCGAGGAGCTGAGTTTCACGCGTGCCGCCCGTCGGCTGCACGTGGTGCAGTCAGGGGTGTCCGCCGCGATCCGCTCCCTGGAGCGCGAGCTCGGCTGCGCGCTGTTCGAGCGCACGTCGCAGCAGGTCCGGCTCACCGGGGCGGGCGCCGCGCTGCTGCCGGAGGCTCGGGCCACCCTGCACGCCGCCCAGGCCGCCCAGGACGCCGTGCGCGCCGCACAGGACACGCTGCGCGGCACGGTGAACGTGGGCGCCATGGCTTCGGTCGAAGTGGTGGACCTGCCTGCGCTCCTCGGGCAGCTGCACGCGCGGCACCCGGCGATCGACGTCCGGCTGCGGCTGGCGACGGCCGGCTCGGCGGGACTGGCGCACGCGCTGCTCAGCGGGGACCTGGACGTGGCCTTCCTGTCGCTGCCCGAACGCAAGCCCGCCGGGATCGACGCACGGGAGCTGGCCACCGTGCCGCTCGTCCTGGTGGTGAGCGCCGCCCATCCGCTCGCGCAGCGCGGAAAGGTGGCACTTGCGGACCTCGCGGGGGAGCCCTTCGTGGACTTCCCGCCGGGCTACGGCAACCGCGAGGTGGTCGACCGGGCGTTCGCGGCAGAGGGCGTCGTACGCCGGGTGGCACTGGAAGTGCCCGACATCGACATGGGGGCGGCGCTGGTCCGGCACGGTCTGGGCATCGCCTTCCTGCCCGCGTTCGCCGTTGCCAGCACCCCCGGCCTGCACGTCCTGGACGTCGACGACACCGTGCTCCGCTGGAGCATGCACCTCGGCACGTCGTCGACTCGGCGGCCCAGCTCGGCTCTGCGGGCGCTGCTCGACCTGGTCGACCTCCACGTCATCGCCCTGTGACGCCCGGGCCGCGGCCCGGACGTCATCCGTCGGCGGTGTCCGGCCCCTGCGTTCGCCTCGTGCTGGCCGCGACATCTGCCGCAGCATCCGCTGACGCTCCCGCTGCCGTCGTCCACAGGCGGCGTCGGACACCTTCTCGGCCCCTTCGAGGCTGGTGCCGAAGGCCCCGCCGACCATAACGATGCGGTGATGAATCAAGGCCCCCATTCTTCTGGCGCGACGCGACCTCGCTGGATCAATCCGAGGAAGGGCCCCCCACCCACGGCAGCGCTGTGGCAGGGCAGCCCGCCCAACTGCATACTGACACCGCTCCGCAAAAGTTCCAGTGAGGCGTCAGCCGGGTCCGCCCAGCACGATCTTCCACACTCGGGTCGCCACCTGGAGGTTCAGCCGGTCCTCGACGTTCGCCAGGTCGTAGCCGCTGATGTCGCGGATGCGCTGGAGGCGATAGCGCAGCGTGCTGCGGTGGATCGCGAGGGAGTCGGCGGTCTCGTCGTAGTTGCCGCCGCAGTCGAAGTACCGGGACAGGGTTTCCACCATGGACGCGTGGTGCCGGGAGTCGTAGTCGATGAGCTGCCCGAGCCACTCGTGGACGAACGTCTCCAGTTCCCGGTAGTCGTTGCCGGGTCCCAGGATGCGGTAGAGGCCGAGCTCGTCGAAGAATGTCGTGCCGTAACGCTCGCGGGAGTGGCGGCGCACGTCCAGGGCGCGCTGCGCCTCCTGGTAGTGGTGGGGGATGTCGTCCACGGCGTCGCAAAGGGCGCTCACCCCGATCGTCCCGGACCGTGTTCCGGTCTCCCGGGCGAGCGCCTCGTACAACGCGCGGGCGTGCGGCCTGTCGCCAGTGATGAGGACGACGTGGTCGGAGCGGCGGGTCAGCAGCGAGCGCATGCCCACCGCAACGGCCGCCCGACTCACGGTCTGCGCGAAGGAATCGTCGGCGGTCCGGTTCGACCACTGCACCACGACGACGTAGTGGCTGCCGTGCAGGTCGTGTCCGACTGCCTCGGACCGGGCGTAGGCACTCGGCTCGTCCGTCCCTGCCAGGAGGTCGTCGGCCAGCTCGCGGTGCAGCCTCAGCTCCACTTCGGCCAGGTTGCGCAGATGCGTCAGCTCCAGGGCGAGCGACGCGGCGGCGTGTCCAAGCGCGAGTACGGTGTGCTCGTCGGCCTCGTCCCGGGCATCGACCAGCGCCAGCACGCCCAGGATCTCGCCGTGCGTGCGGATCAGGGTGATCAGCCGGTCCCTTATCCGCACCGGCCCGGCCTGACGGGCGACGGCGTGCAGCATTTCGTCCTGGCGCACGGGGTCCGGTTCGGGATAGGGGACGGGGCGGTCGGGACCGGTCCAGGACCTCAGCCGACCGAAGCGGTCCTCGAGCAGCGCGGGAAGTCCAGTGAGCCCGTGCAGTGCGCGGGTGACAGCTTCCTCGCCGCCACCCGAGGCAGCGACGTCGGCCATGAGAGCGTGAACGGCTCGCTCGTAGCCCAGCTCAGCCACCACAGAGATCAGCTTCCGCTGGAGGGCTGTGCGTTCCTCCCGCAGCCGGTGCAGCTCCAGCGCGTCCTCGCGTTGGCGGTGGTGTGCGAAGGCGAGTGACAGTGCAGCAGCGGTGTGCCGGACGAGCATGGCGAGCAGGTATCGCTCGGCCTCGGTGGGCCGGGAGCGGGACGTGACCACGAGGTAGCCGTGGAGTGCCCCAGGTCCGCGTAGTCCCAGGGCCCGGCCCCAGGGCCTGCCGGCTACGCTCACGTTGCCGTCCTGCCCGGCCAGCTCCCGCACCCTCCGGCCCACGGCCAGGGCATGCCTTCGCCCGTTCCACGGGCTGGGTACCAGGTCGCCGCCCACCTTGAGGTATCCGGCCTCGGCGCTGTATGGCCCCGCAGCGACTATGTGGTCCATGGCCAGGCGCAGGATCTCGCCTTCGTCCGGAGCGTCGAACTGGGCGCGGGAGAGCGCGATCAGTTCGAGGAGGGCATGGGCGGCCGGGGTGCGAGCGGGCAGACGGGGCAGCCTGGGCGCGGCCGTGGGGTGCCGCCCGGCGTTGCCCCGCGGAAGGCTGCCCTTCCGGTCGGAGGAGCGGTGGTACAGGCTGTACGCCCGACTGCCGACCATGGGATCACTCCGTCCTTCGGAGGTGAGCAGCATTCGTGTACCCGGTGCCGGGCCGGCTACCCGAGACGTGTGGGTTCTTTCTCGTACTCGTGGGGCGACCGGACCCGTGCATTCCTGACTCGCCAGGCGCAGGCGTGGAGCCACCCGGTTCGTCACCCTGGGGAGTGCTCGAGACCCTCTGTGCGCACCGGTGGGAAACCGGCGGAGATCCCACCTCCACCTGAACGTACGTGACCCGGAGAGTCGAAGCGGGCGCTGCACCGGGAGGAGCACCTCATGGCCAAGGCAGTGGGCATCGACCTGGGCACCACCAACTCTGTGATCGCCGTGTGGGAGGGCGGCGAGCCGTCCGTCGTGCCCAACAGCGAGGGCAACCGCACGACACCGTCCGTGGTGGCCTTCACCGACACCGGGGAACGTCTGGTGGGCCAGCTGGCCCGGCGCCAGGCGATCCTCAACCCCAAGGGCACCATCTACTCGGCCAAGCGGTTCATCGGCCGGCACTTCGACGAGATCTCCGACGAGGCCAGGGCGGTGGCGTACGACGTCGTCGAGGGCGACGGCGGGGCGGCCCGCTTCAAGGTGCGCGACAAGCTGTACGCGCCTGAGGAGATCAGCGCACAAGTGCTGCGCAAACTCGCCGACGACGCGTCCAAGCAGCTGGGGGAGCGGGTCACGGAGGCGGTCATCACGGTGCCCGCCTACTTCAACGACGCTCAGCGCACCGCCACCAAGGACGCCGGGCGGATCGCCGGACTGGAGGTGCTGCGGATCATCAACGAGCCGACGGCGGCCGCCCTCGCGTACGGCATGGACAAGAAGGAGCACGAGACCGTCCTCGTCTTCGACCTGGGCGGCGGCACCTTCGACGTGAGCATCCTCGACGTCGGCGACGGCGTGGTGGAGGTGCGCTCCACCGCCGGTGACAGCCACCTGGGCGGCGACGACTTCGACCGGCGTCTGGTGGACTACCTCGCGGACGACTTCCAGAAGGAGAACGGCATCGACCTGCGCAAGGACCCGCAGGCGCTGCAACGACTGTTCGAGGCGGCGGAGAAGGCCAAGACCGAGCTCAGTTCGGTGACGCAGACGCAGGTCAGCCTGCCGTTCATCACCGCCGACGCCTCGGGCCCCAAGCACCTCACCGACTCGATCATGCGGTCCACGTTCGAGCAGATCACCGGCGACCTGGTGGAGCGTTGCCTGGGGCCGGTGGAGCAGGCGATGGCCGACGCGAAGGTCGGCGAGAGCGACATCGACGAGGTCATCCTCGTCGGCGGTTCCACCCGCATCCCCGCTGTCCAGACCCTGGTCCGCCGGCTGACCGGCGGCAAGGAACCCAACATGAGCGTCAACCCCGACGAGGTCGTGGCCCTGGGCGCCGCGATCCAGGCCGGGGTGCTCAAGGGCGAGGTCAAGGACGTCCTGCTGCTCGATGTCACACCTTTGTCGCTGGGCGTGGAGACGCGCGGCGGAGTGATGACGAAGATCGTCGAGCGGAACACCACCATCCCGGTACGTCGCAGCGAGACCTTCTCCACTGCGGAGGACAACCAGCCGGCCGTCGACGTGGTGGTGCTGCAGGGCGAGCGCGAGTCCGCGGCCGACAACCGGGTGCTGGGCCGGTTCCAGCTCACCGACATCCGGCAGGCGCCGCGGGGCGAACCACAGGTCGAGGTCACCTTCGACATCGACGCCAACGGCATCCTCAACGTCAAGGCCCGCGACCGGGACACCGGCAAGGAACAGGGCATCACCATCAGCGAGAGCTCCAACCTGGACCGCAGTGAGGTCGAGCGCATGGTCCAGGAGGCCGAGCGCAACCAGGGCCAGGACCAGGCACTCCGCGAGGCCGTCGACGCCCGCAACGAACTCGACGCCGTCGCGTACCAGGTCGAGAAGCGCCTCGCCGAACTGGGCGACGCAGCGCCCGCGCACGAGAAGGCACGCGCCGAGATGCTCGTGTCCGACGCCCGGGCGGCGGTCAAGGAAGAGGCGGGCGTGGAGCGCGTGCGGCCCCTGACCTCCGAACTCCAGCAGGTGCTCGCCGGGCTGACGGCCCATCAGGGCGCCTCCGCAACGGGCGGCGGCCCCGGCCAGGACGCAGCCACCGGCGGTCCCACGAGTGGCGGTGGCGGTGACGATGATGTCATCGACGCCGAGTTCGACAAGGGCTGAGGCGCGCCATGCCCAGCCACCCCCAGGAACCCGCCCGGGCCGCGTCGGATCCGGGCGCACGGGTCCCGGAAGGCGCCGTACGCCCTCCGCGCGGGGATTTGCCCCAACCGGGCCCGCCTACCCGGCCGGAAGCGGCGAACGGCGAACCGGGACCCGATGCCGCCGGCCCCGCGACTGCCGAGGACGAGTACACGACCGCGATCCGGGAACTGGAGGACCGCTGGCGGCGCGCACTCGCCGACCTCGACAACCTTCGCAAGCGTCACGCCAGGGAACTGGAGCGCGAACGGGCGGTCGAGCGGTCCCGCACGGCGGCCGCCTTCCTGCCCGTCCTCGACAACCTCGAACTCGCCCTGACCCACGCGGGCGCCGATCCGGGCGCGATCGTGGAGGGTATCCGGGCCGTACGCGACCAGGCGGTGAACGTCCTCGAACTGCTCGGCTACCCGCGGCATGCGGAGACCGGCGTCGCCTTCGACCCGGCCCGGCACGAGGTGGTCGGCGTCGTCCAGGACCCCGACGCCCCACCGGGCACCGTCGTCGAGGTGCTGCGCCCCGGCTACGGGGACGGCGAACGACAGCTCAGGCCCGCCGCCGTGACGGTCGCGAAGCGGGAGTGAACGGTCATGGCACGGGACTTCTACGAGGTGCTGGGCGTGTCGCGGACCGCGAGCCAGGACGAGATCCAGCAGGCATATCGCAAACTCGCCCGCAGGCACCACCCGGACGTCAACAAGGACCCCGGGGCGGAGGAGCGTTTCAAGGACCTCAACGAGGCATACAGCGTCCTGTCCGATCCCAAGACCCGGGCCCGCTACGACCGCTTCGGCGAGGATTTCCGCAAGATCCCGGAGGACTTCGACGAACGGGTCGCGGCGGGAGCGGGCGGCGGCTTCCGCGGTCGGAGGGCCGCAGGCGGTGGCGGTCCGCGCGTCCGGTACGCCACCGGCTTCGGCGACGGCTTCGGCGCGGAGGGCATCGACATCGAGGACCTGCTCGGCTCCATGTTCGGAGCCGGCGCCGCCCCAGGCGGCGTCCCCGGAGCGGACCAGGAGGCGGAACTGCCGCTCACCGTCGAGGAGGCGTACCGAGGCGGCCGTCGCACCGTCACACTCGCCGGCCCCACCGGGCAGCCGCGGCGTTACGAGGTCGACGTGCCGCCGGGCGTCACCGACGGGCAGCGCATCCGGCTGGCGGGTGAGGGTGGCCGGGGCAGTGGTGACGCCGCCGCGGGCGACCTGTACCTGCGGGTGCGTATCCAGCCCCACCCCCAGTTCCGGCTGGACGGCCGCGACGTGCACGTCCAGGTCCCGGTCACCCCCTGGGAGGCGGCCCTGGGTGCGACCGTGCCGGTGCCCACGCCCGGCGGCGGCACGGCGAAGGTCACGGTGCCCGCGGGCTCGTCCAGCGGCCGGCGGCTGCGGCTGCGTGGCGAGGGCATGCCGAACCCGAGGGGCGCGAACGGCGACCTGTACGCCGAACTCCGCGTCATGGTGCCTCCCGCCCTCGGCGACCGGGAGCGCGAACTGTTCGAGGAGCTCGCCGCCACTTCCTCGTTCGACCCCAGGAGGACGCGATGAACGACCGACCCGCGGGAGCGGGAGGCATCGGCCGGGCCGGCGTGGGCGCCCGTCCGGTACGAACGGGCGCCGACATCACCGCCTCGACGGCAGTCCGGTACGCGCTCGTGCCCGTCCCCAGGCTCTCCCTGGCCGCCGTGGCCCGTCGCTCGGGCCTCCACCCCGATCTGATCCGCCGGTTCGTCGCCCTCGGCCTGGTCGACGCCGAACGCGACTCCGCGGGGCGACCGGTGTTCGACCCCACGGCCCCGGCGGTTCTCGCCCGTATCCAGCGGCTGCGCACCGGACTCTGCCTCAACTACGCATCCATCGGCCTGGTGCTCGACCTGCTCGACCGCATCAGCATGCTCGAAGCCGCCCTGCGCCGCGCCGGCACGAGGAGTGAAACACCCCCATGGACATGAACCGTCTCACCCAGAAGTCCCAGGAAGCCCTCCAGGAAGCCCAGAGCGCGGCCGTCGGCATGGGGCAGACCGAGGTCGACGGGGAACACCTGCTGCTCGCGCTTCTCGATCAGGAGGACGGTCTGATCCCACGGTTGCTGCAACAGGCCGGCACCGAGCCGAAGGAACTGCGCGCGGCCGTACGCGAGGAACTCTCCCGCCGCCCGAAGGTCACCGGTCCCGGCGCGGCACCCGGCCAGGTCTTCGTCACCCAGCGCCTGTCCCGCCTGCTCGATGCCGCCGAGCGGGAGGCCAAACGCCTCAAGGACGAGTACGTGTCCGTGGAGCACCTCCTGCTCGCCCTGGCCGAGGAGGGCTCGGCGACCGCCGCCGGCCGCCTGCTCAAGGAGCACGGCGTGACCCGGGATTCGTTCCTGAGCGCGCTCACCCAAGTCCGCGGCAACCAGCGCGTCACCTCCGCCAACCCCGAAGTGGCCTATGAGGCTCTGGAGAAGTACGGCCGCGATCTCGTCCTCGAGGCTCGGTCCGGGCGGCTGGACCCGGTCATCGGCCGTGATGCGGAGATCCGCCGCGTCACCCAGATCCTCAGCCGCAAGACCAAGAACAACCCCGTCCTCATCGGCGATCCCGGCGTCGGCAAGACCGCCATCGTCGAGGGCCTGGCCCAGCGCATTGTTCGCGGCGACGTCCCCGAGGGCCTGCGCGACAAGACGGTGTTCGCTCTCGACATGGGCTCCCTGGTCGCCGGCGCCAAGTACCGCGGAGAGTTCGAGGAACGCCTCAAGGCCGTGCTGTCCGAGGTGAAGGCCGCCCAGGGACGCATCCTGCTCTTCGTCGACGAACTCCACACCGTCGTAGGTGCGGGCGCCGCCGAAGGGGCCATGGACGCGGGCAACATGCTCAAGCCGATGCTCGCCCGCGGCGAACTCCACATGATCGGCGCCACCACCCTCGACGAGTACCGCAAGCACATCGAGAAGGACGCCGCCCTCGAACGCCGCTTCCAGCAGGTGCTGGTCGACGAGCCGAGCGTGGAGGACACCATCTCCATCCTGCGCGGACTGCGCGAACGCCTGGAGGTCTTCCACGGCGTGAAGATCCAGGACACCGCACTGGTCTCCGCGGCCACCCTCAGCCACCGCTACATCACCGACCGGTTCCTGCCCGACAAGGCCATCGACCTCGTCGACGAGGCGTGCGCCCGGCTGCGTACCGAGATCGACTCGATGCCCGCCGAACTCGACGAGATCACCCGCCGCGTCACCCGCCTGGAGATCGAGGAGGCGGCCCTGTCCAAGGAGACCGACGCCGCCAGCAAAACTCGCCTGGAGGAACTGCGCAAGGAACTGGCCGACCTGCGCGGCGAGGCCGACGCCAAACACGCCCAGTGGGAGGCCGAACGGCAGGCCATCCGCCGCGTGCAGGAGCTGCGCCAGGAACTGGAGCAGGTCCGCCACGAAGCCGAGGAGGCCGAACGCGCCTACGACCTCAACCGAGCCGCCGAACTCCGCTACGGCCGCCTCCAGGACCTGGAGCGCCGGCTTGAGGCCGAGGAGGAGCAGCTGGCCGCCAAACAAGGGCAGAACCGGCTGCTGCGGGAGGTTGTCACCGAGGAGGAGATCTCCGAGATCGTCGCCGCCTGGACCGGCATCCCCGTCGCCCGTCTCCAGGAGGGCGAACGCGAGAAGCTGCTGCGCCTCGACGAGATCCTGCGCGAGCGCGTCATCGGCCAGGACGAGGCCGTCAAACTCGTCGCCGACGCCGTCATCCGCGCCCGCTCCGGCATCCGCGACCCGCGCCGCCCCATCGGCTCGTTCATCTTCCTCGGCCCCACCGGCGTCGGGAAGACCGAGCTGGCCAAGACCCTCGCGGCGGCCCTGTTCGACTCCGCGGAGAACATGGTCCGCCTCGACATGAGTGAGTACCAGGAGCGGCACACCGTCAGCCGGCTCATGGGCGCACCGCCCGGATACGTCGGCTACGAGGAAGGCGGCCAGCTCACCGAGGCCGTTCGCCGCAAGCCGTACTCGGTCGTGCTGTTCGACGAGATCGAGAAGGCGCACACCGATGTCTTCAACACCCTGCTGCAGGTCCTCGACGACGGCCGCATCACCGACTCCCAGGGCCGCACGGTCGACTTCCGCAACACCGTGATCATCATGACGTCCAACATCGGCTCCGAGCACCTCCTCGACGGCGCCACCGCCGAGGGTGAGATCAAGCCGGACGCCCGCGCCCTGGTGATGGGCGAGCTGCGCGGGCACTTCCGCCCGGAGTTCCTCAACCGCGTCGACGACATCGTGCTGTTCAAGCCGCTCGGTGAGCGGCAGATCGAGCGCATCGTGGAGCTGCAGTTCGACGAGCTGCGCCGCCGGCTCGCCGAACGCCGCATCACCGTCGAACTCACCGATGCTGCACGCGAGGTGATCGCCCACCAGGGTTACGACCCGGTGTACGGGGCCCGGCCGCTGCGGCGTTACATCTCCCACGAGGTCGAGACGATGGTCGGGCGCGCCCTGCTGCGCGGTGACGTCCAGGACGGCGCGACGGTCCGCGTCGACGCCGAACATGGAGAGCTGGTGGTCACCTACGACCGGCCCGAGGACGTGAAGGGAGCGCGGGCGGCATGAGCACGATGCGGGCGACGACCGTCAGTTGTCCCCACTGCGGGCGCACCAACCGGGTGCCCGTGGCCGCGGACGGCCACCCCAAGTGCGGCCACTGCAAGCAGCCCCTGCCGTGGATGGTGGACGCGGGCGACGACGACTTCACCGAGGTCGCCGAGCGGGCCGACGTCCCCGTCGTGGTCGATCTGTGGGCCACCTGGTGCGGCCCCTGCCGCATGGTCAGCCCCGCACTGGAGAAGGTCGCCACCGATCTCGCCGGCCGAATCAAGCTCGTCAAGGTCGACGTCGACAAGAACCCGCGACTGTCGCAGCGTTTCGAGGTCCAGGCCGTACCGACACTGCTGATCCTCGACCGGGGCGAGACGGTCGCCCGGCAGGCAGGGGCGGCGCCCGCCCCCGTCCTGCGCCAGTGGGTGGAACAGTCGATCACCGCCCGGAAAGGGTGATCCGGATGACCCTGCACGCAGACCCCCACCTCGCGCTCGTCCGGCCGGTCCAGCCGCTGACCCCAGAAGGGTGTCAGGAGTGTCTGATGCTCGGCTCCCCATGGGTCCACCTGCGGCTCTGCCTGACCTGCGGGCACGTCGGCTGCTGCGACTCCTCGCCGAACAAGCACGCGCGCGGGCACGCAGCCGCCGTCGCCCATCCGATCGTGCAGTCGTTCCAGCCCGGCGAGGACTGGCGCTGGTGCTTCGTTCACGAGGCGTTCGTCTGATGTCCGGCGACCAGTCGCTGCCGGGCGAAGAACCGGTGCCGGAGGAAGCCGACGAGGCCGCCTTCTGGGAGACCCCGGACATCTACGGCGCGTATCCGCGGCTCACGGAGGACCAGACAGCACGTCTGGCGGAGCATGGGCAACGCCGGAGCATGGCTCCGGACGACGTGCTGATCCGGGAGGGGGAGCGCTGCGAGACGTTCTACGTCGTCCTCAGCGGTTCCGTCGCCGTCGTCGAGGACTACGGCACTCCCGAGGAGCACGTGCTGCGCGTGCACGGCCCTGGTCGCTTCATCGGCGAACTCGGCCTGGTGTACGGACAAGTGGCCTTCTACACCGCTGTCGCCAGGGAGCCGGGCGAGGTCCTCGTCGTCTCCTTGGACCAGTTGCGCCACCTGGTGTCCCAGGACGCCACCATCGGGGACGTCGTGCTGCGCGCCTGTCTGGGCCGTCGCGCGCTGCTCGTCGGACAGGGCGCCGGCTTCCGCATCGTCGGCTCGCGCTACTCGCCCGACACCAGACGGCTGCGCGAGTTCGCCGTCCGCAACCGGCTGCCGCACCGCTGGATCGACCTGGAGACCGACGAGGAGGCCGAGGAGCTGCTGCGCCGCTTCGGCGTCGGCCCGGCGGAGACACCACTCGTCATCTGGCGGGACACCACCTTGTTGCGCAACCCCAGCAACGCGGAACTGGCCCGGCTCATCGGCCTGCCGTCACTGCCCGCCGGAAACCGTCGCGGCGACATCCTCATCGTAGGCTCCGGACCCGCCGGCCTCGCTGCCGCGGTGTACGCCGCCTCCGAGGGCCTGAGCACCACGGTGGTGGAGGCGATGGCCACCGGCGGCCAGGCCGGCACGTCGTCCCGCATCGAGAATCTGCTCGGCTTCCCATCCGGCATCTCCGGCGCCGAACTCACCGAACGCGCTGTGCTCCAGGCCGACAAGTTCGGAGCCAGGATCAGCCTTCCGCTGGAGGCGACCGGTCTCCATCCCAAGGACGAGGACCACTACGTGGTGGCGTTCACCGACGGCAGCGAGATCGCCGCCCGCGCCGTCGTCCTGGCCATGGGTGCCCGCTACCGCCGGCTCCAGGTGCCCGGCATCGAACGCCTGGAGGGAACGAGCGTGCACTACTCGGCGACCGTCTACGAGGCCCAGCAGTGCCACACCGACCCGGTGGCCGTCGTCGGCGGAGGCAACTCGGCGGGCCAGGCGGTGCTGTTCCTCGCCGGGTACGCGCCGAAGGTGCACCTGCTGGTCCGAGGAGCCAGCCTTGAGGCCAACATGTCCCGCTACCTGGTCGACCAGGTCGAGCGCCATCCGCGGGTGGAGGTCATGCTGCACACCGAGGTCACCGAGGTCATCGGCCAGGAAGTGCTGGAGGAACTCGACGTGGTCGACAACCGCACGGGCGGGCACCGCCGGCTCGCGGTACGGAGCCTGTTCGTCTTCACCGGCGCCGAACCTCACACCGAGTGGCTCGCCGGCATGGTCGCCCTCGACTCCCGCGGCTTCGTCCTCACCGGGCCGGAGGCCCAGGAAGCCTGTGCCTACCCCGAGGTGTGGCACGGCCGCGGGCGCTCGTGCATGACCCTGGAGGCCAGCCTGCCCGGGGTCTTCGCGGTAGGGGACGTCCGCAGCGGCTCGGTGAAGCGGGTGGCCTCCGCGGCCGGTGAGGGCGCGATGGCCATCCACTTCGTGCACCGGCACCTGGGGCACTCGGCCGTACCCGGCACCACGGGCACGTCAGCTGTCGCGGGCCACTCGGACGTCTCGCCACGCATACGTCACAAGGAGTCCGCATGGCTCGCATGACGAATGGCGCCCGTCCGGCGCCGCGGCCCTCCTCGTGGTGTGCTGCTGCACTGCTCACACCCTAACCGGATAGGTAATCCGGATCTGCTACGGTGGTGCCAACCGGATAAGGCATCCACTACGCGGGACGGGTTGCGCCATGAAGCAGACAGCGGTGGTCACGGCAGGGACGGCGGGAATCGGGCTGGAGACCGCCTTGGGGCTGGCCGAGGCGGGGCTCGCGGTCACCGTGGTCGGCCGCAACGCCGAGCGCGGTGCGCGGGCGGTCGAACGGATCAACGCCACGGCGCCGGCCCACTCCGCCCGGTTCCTGGCCGCCGACCTCGCCTCGCTCGACGCGGTCCGCGTCCTGGCCGGCCGGATCGCCGCGGACGGACCGCTGACCGTGCTGGTCAACAACGTGGGAGCGATGTTCGCGGACCGGCAGGACTCCATCGACGGGATCGAGGCGACCTTTGCCGTCAACCACCTCTCGCCGTATCTGCTGACCGAACTCCTTCTGCCCGCACTGCGAGCCGGTGCGCCGAGCCGGATAGTGAACGTCACTTCGGGGGCGGTGGCTGTGGCGAAGCGCGACTTCGACGCCGTCGAACCGCCCGGCGGCTACTACGGCTTCCACTGGTACGGCCGTGCCAAGCTCGCCCATCTCGCCCACACGCTGGAGTTGGCGGGACGGCTGGACGGTACGGGCGTATCGGTCCTCGCGGCGGACCCGGGCGGCGCCGCTACCGACATGACCAACGGCACCATGACCGACCCGAAGATCGTCTCGCCGGGGCTGCGGCTGCTGTGGCCGCTGGTCCGGCGCAAGTTCGAGCGCTCGACGTCGGGTCCGGCGTCCCTGGCGGCGAAGTCCTCGATCTTCGCCGCGACCGACGGTTCACTGGCCGGCCGGACCGGCGTCGTCATCGGACCCCGGGCGCAGCCGGTCGTTCCCTTCCGGGCGGCAACGGATCCCCGCACCGCCGAAGCCGTCCGCCGGCTCAGCGAGCACCTCGCGCCGGTGGCCCCTGCGTGACGGTGGAGGCGGCTGAGGGAGCGAAAGGCCGGCGCCGCGGGCCTGGTCCGGATGAGCTATCCGGTTAAACTTGTCGTATGACGACCGCTCCCCTGCGCAAGGACGCCGCCCGCAACTGGGAACGGATCGTCGCCGTGGCCCGCGATCTCGTCGACGAGGGCACGCCACTGCAGCTCAACGACATCGCCCGCCGCGCCGGAATGGGCGTGGGCACCGTCTACCGGCACTTTCCCACCGCCGAGGCGCTGCTGGAGACCGTCGCAGCCCCCAGCCTGGAGGGACTCGCCGCCCACGGCGAGCGGGCCCTGGCCGACGACGACCCGGGGCGCGCCCTCGCCGGCTTCCTGACCCGCACCGTCGAAGCGCAGATCACCGACGCATCGCTGTCCACGGTCACCGCCGCGACCACGGACGCTCTGCCCCGTACGACCGAACTCAAGCAGGCCCTGCGGTCGGCCGGCACGCAGCTGCTCGAACGGGCCCGCGACGCCAAGGTGGTACGCGCCGACCTGACTTCGGACGACATGGTCCCGCTGATGTGCGGAATCGCCTACGCCGCGAACGTCCACGGCGATCCCGCATCCCGCATCGCAACCGCCCGCCGCTATCTGACCGCGCTCCTGGAGGGCCTGTACATCCGTTAGATCCGGCGCCGGCGAGGGGCATTGAAGCTCCTATTGCCGTCAAGCGGTCTGGATCCAGTCACGGTAGGCACGGGCGAGGTCGTCGTCTCGGCTGAGGCCTCGTTCGAGTCTGGAGA
>NZ_VISR01000034.1 GCF_007827595.1 Streptomyces sp. BK340 | reverse complement strand
TCCGTGTGGTGCGTTCCTAGACAGCTCCACCACACCGGAGGTCTTCGCCATGATCAAGACCCAGTGTCAACAACGCTCGTGATCAATACACCTAGTCCTCGCTCGGCGCCGCCGGGAGCTTGTTCTGGATGAGGTCCATGACCGAGGAGTCGGTCAGCGTGGTGACGTCACCCAGCTGGCGGTTCTCGGCCACGTCCCGCAGGAGCCGGCGCATGATCTTGCCGGAGCGGGTCTTCGGCAGCTCGACCACCGGCAGGATCCGCTTCGGCTTGGCGATCGGACCGAGGGTGGCGCCGACGTGGTCGCGCAGATCACCGATCAGCTTGTCGTCCTCGGACGCCGTACCGCGCAGGATGACGAAGGCCACGATGGCCTGGCCGGTGGTCTCGTCGACGGCACCGACGACGGCCGCCTCGGCGACCGACGGGTGCGAGACGAGTGCCGACTCCACCTCGGTGGTGGAGATGTTGTGCCCGGACACCAGCATGACGTCGTCCACCCGGCCCAGCAGCCAGATGTCGCCGTCGTCGTCCTTCTTCGCGCCGTCACCGGCGAAGTACTTGCCCTCGAAGCGCGACCAGTAGGTGTCGATGAACCGCTGGTCGTCGCCCCAGATGGTGCGCAGCATCGACGGCCACGGCTCGGTGAGGACCAGGTAGCCACCGCCGCCGTTGGGCACCTCGTTCGCCTCGTCGTCGACGACGGTCGCGGAGATGCCGGGCAGCGGGCGCTGCGCCGAACCGGGCTTGGTCTCGGTCACGCCGGGCAGCGGCGAGATCATCATCGCGCCGGTCTCGGTCTGCCACCAGGTGTCCACGACCGGCGTCCTGTCGGCGCCGATGTGCTTGCGGTACCAGACCCACGCCTCGGGGTTGATCGGCTCGCCCACGGAGCCGAGGACCCGCAGGGACGACAGGTCGAACTGGGCGGGGATGTCGTCGCCCCACTTCATGAACGTCCGGATCGCGGTCGGCGCGGTGTAGAGGATCGTGACCCGGTACTTCTCCACGATCTCCCAGAACCGGCCCTGGTGCGGGGTGTCCGGGGTGCCCTCGTACATGACCTGCGTCGCACCGTTGGCCAGCGGCCCGTAAACGATGTACGAGTGCCCGGTGACCCAGCCGACGTCCGCCGTGCACCAGAAGACGTCCGTCTCCGGCTTGAGGTCGAACACCGCGTGGTGCGTGTACGCCACCTGCGTCAGGTAGCCGCCGGAGGTGTGCAGGATGCCCTTCGGCTTCCCCGTCGTGCCGGAGGTGTACAGGATGAACAGCGGGTGCTCCGCCTCGAACGCCTCCGGTGCGTGCTCGGCGGACTGCCGCTCCACCAGCTCGTGCCACCAGACGTCCCGCTCGGCGTTCCAGGCGACGTCCTGACCGGTGCGGCGGACGACGAGCACGTGCTCCACGTTGTCCACCCGGTCGATCGCGTCGTCGACCGCCGGCTTGAGCGCGGACGGCTTGCCGCGCCGGTAGCCGCCGTCGGCGGTGATGACGACCTTGGCGTCCGCGTCCTGGATCCGGGTGGCGAGCGCGTCCGCCGAGAAGCCGCCGAAGACGACCGAGTGCGCGGCGCCGATGCGGGCGCAGGCCAGCATCGCGATCGCGGTCTCGGGGATCATCGGCATGTAGATCGCGACCCGGTCGCCCTTTCGGACGCCGAGTTCCAGCAGCGCGTTGGCGGCCTTGGAGACCTCGTCCTTCAGCTCCGCGTAGGTGATCGCGCGGCTGTCGCCGGGCTCGCCCTCGAAGTGGATGGCGACGCGGTCCCCGTGCCCGGCCTCGACGTGCCGGTCCACGCAGTTGTACGCGACGTTCAGCTCGCCGTCCTTGAACCACTTCGCGAACGGCGGGTTCGACCAGTCCAGCGTCTCCGACGGTACCTTGGCCCAGGTCAGCCTGCGGGCCTGCTCGGCCCAGAAGCCGAGCCTGTCAGCCTTGGCCTGCTCGTACGCCTCTGCCGTGACGTTGGCGTGCGCGGCCAGGTCAGCCGGCGGCGCGAAGCGTCGCTCCTCCTTCAAGAGGTTGGCCAGGCTTTCGTTGCTCACGACATCTCCCTTTCCCAGGGTGTCCGTTGTGTCCCAGACCACAGCTCATCAGACGCGGGGGTCCGATGACAAGGGTCGACGGCCAAATTGGTTTAGACCTGTCTGGGCCGCCGGTCACACCGGACTGCGCAGCTCCGCCGCCGCGCTCCCGTCGTCTTTCACGTCCTCGAACACCTTGCCGGTTCTGCCGAGCAGATACGCCTGCGCCTCGCCCACGTGGAAGTACATCCCGTGCAGCTCCAGCGCACCGCCCGCCAGGGCTCGCGCGACCGAGTCGTGCGCCCGCAGATGATCCAGTTGCTGGACCACATTGGTCAGGCACAGCTGCTCCACCGTGTCGGCGGGCGCCCGCCCGGCCAGCCGGGGCCCGGCGCGGCGGTCGCCGGCCAGCCGCGCCAGGCTCGGCAGCCCGTGTCTGAGCCACCGCTTCAGCGGGGTCTGCGGCCCACCGGGCTCGGCGGTCAGCAGCGCCTGCATCGCTCCGCACCCGGAGTGCCCGCACACCGTGATCGACCGGACCCCGAGCACCTCCACCGCGTACTCGATCGCGGCGGCCACCGAGTCGTCCCCGTGCTCCTCGCCCGGCGGTGGCACCAGGTTGCCCACGTTGCGGACGACGAACAGGTCGCCGGGACCACTGGAGGTGATCATCGACGTGACGAGCCGGGAGTCGGCGCAGGTGAGAAAGAGCTGCGCGGGCCGCTGCCCCTCCCGTGCCAGCCGTGCCAGCTCCGCCCGCACCAGCGGGGCGGTGTTGCGCTGGAACGAGCTGATGCCGCGGGCCAGTTCACGGGCTGCCGGGGCGGCGGGGGCCGAGGGAGGCCCGGCGAAGCAGTCCCGGTG
Source organism: Streptomyces sp. BK340 (assembly GCF_007827595.1). Lineage (GTDB taxonomy): Bacteria > Actinomycetota > Actinomycetes > Streptomycetales > Streptomycetaceae > Streptomyces. The sequence goes on along the minus strand of NZ_VISR01000034.1, from coordinate 105,749 downwards.
GTTGCGCCAGGGTGTCCAGGGCCGGCACCGGCACAGGGCGGGCGGGGCCGGGTCGGCGGTCGTCACTCCGCTGCGCCGGCCCGCCAGCTCGGCGGAACCGCCTCGCGCGGTGTGGGCGCTCCGCCAGTCCTGCAGTGACTCGTACGCCGCGTGGTCCATGAACGACCCGTCCAACTCCACGACGGCGTAGGCGCCTTGGGGTACGAGGTGCAGGGCTCTGCTGAGCCGGGGCACCGCGAGGAACGTCAGCTGGCCTCGTACATGTAGGTGATGGACTCCTTCCTTCTCCTCATACGTGATTCGGGTGTGGGTGAGGCGGTGCAGGGCGAGGGCGACCGCCACGGCGACCCCGAGGGCCACGCCCTCCAGGACACCCAGGAACACCACGCCGAGTGTGGTGGCGGCGTACACCGGCACTTCGCGGTGCCGGGTCACCGTGCGGATGTGGTGCAGGGACACCATCTGGATGCCGACGGCCATCACCAGGGCGGCGAGCGAGGCGAGCGGGATCTGCTCCAGGAGCGGGACCATCAGCAGCGCGGCGACTACTACGAAAACGCCGTGCAGCATCGTGGAGTTCCGGCTCACGGCACCTGATCTCACATTCGCCGAACTGCGTACGGCCACCCCCGCGACAGGCAGTCCGCCGAGCGCCCCGGAGACGATGTTGGCGGCGCCCTGGCCGAGGAGCTCGCGGTCGAGGTCCGAGCGCCCGACACGGGTCCGGGCCCCGGACCGGGCGGCGACCAGCTTGTCCACGGCGACCGCGCCGAGCAGTGACTGCACGCTGCACACCAGGGTGGTGGTGAGTACGGCGGCGGCGATGCCGAGCACCGGGCCCTCGGGCAGCCCGGCCAGGGCGTGGCTGCTCCAGGACGGCAGGTCGACCCGGGGCAGGGTCAGCCCGGTCAGCGTGGCGGTGGCGGTGGCCCCGGCGACGGCGACCAGGGCGGCCGGGACCCTGCGCAGCAGACGGCCGGCGCGGCCCGGGACGCGCGGCCAGGCCAGCAGCAGGGTCAGGGTCAGCACGCTCATCGACACGGCGGCCGGATGCAGGCCGGCCAACTGGGCAGGCAGGTCACGCAGGTTGGCGAGGACGGAACTGTCGGGGCTGCCGCCCAGGACGATGTGCAGCTGGGCCACGGCGATGGTGACGCCGATGCCGGCGAGCATGCCGTGCACCACGGCGGGGCTCACGGCGAGTGCCCCGCGGGCCACGCGCAGGCAGCCGAGGCCCAGTTGGGCGAGCCCGGCCAGGACGGTGATGCCGCAGGTGGCTTGCCAGCCGTAGCGGTGGATCAGGTCGGCGGTGACCACCGTGAGCCCGGCGGCGGGCCCGCTGACCTGCAACGGGCTGCCGCCGAGCCGGCCGGCGACGAGTCCGCCGACGGCGGCGGCGACCAGGCCGGCCTGGAGCGGGGCGCCGGTGGCGAGGGCGATACCGAGAGACAGGGGAAGGGCGATCAGGAACACCGCGACAGACGCGGACAGATCGGTGCCTTCGACGAGGAAGCGGCGGCGCGGGGCCGGCGGGGGGCTGTGCGGCGGGTGGGGGTGGTGAGTGCGATGGGGTGCGCTGGCTGGCATGGTCCCGTCTCCTCCGGGCGGCGCGGCCGCGGACTGGGGGTGCCCGCGGGGTCGGGGCAGGGTCGCGGCCATGGGGTCACGGCGTGCAGCGGCGGGATGAATTCAGTGCTTGGTAAATGAACCGTAATGCGAAGTAAAGGACTTGCATAACTTTTCGGAGCAAATGGCGCATCGCTTCACTCCAGCGAGTGAAGCGAGCATTTCATCGGCTTGTCGTACTAATTCCTTCTCGGCCTCGTGCGACCTTGGCGGCGCTGTCGGCATAAACCGACACATCACCACAAAACGCCCTCGCCAGCGTTTGCCTGAGAGAAGGAAGAAGGTGGGCGGAACATGGCCGCCAACCAGAGGATCGCCGCCGGCGCCATGGTCGCCGCGGCGTGCGCCGCCTCGCTCGCCGGTTGCGCGAGTTCCAGCGGCTCGAAGGAAGGGTCGTCCGGCCCGCAGAAAGGAGTGCCGGCGCCCAACAGCGTGCTGCGTCTGATCGGCGACGGGTCGACCGCGTTCACCGGTGCGCAACCGCACCTGCCCAGCCCCGAGCGGCTGAAGCCCGGTGAAAAGCCCCCGCAGTTCGTGGTGTTCTCCTGGGACGGAGCGGGGGAGGACAGCCAGAAGCTGTTCTCCCACTTCCGCAAGGTCGCCAAGGAGAACCACGCGACGATGACGTACTTCCTCAGCGGTGTGTACATGCTTCCGGAGGAGAAGCGCGACCTCTACCGGCCGCCCCAGCACTCGCCGGGCAGCTCGGAGATCGGCTTCAACGACGAGCAGGGCATCGCCGACACCCTCAAGCAGGTGCGGCTGGCCTGGCTGGAGGGCAACGAGATCGGAACCCACTTCAACGGCCACTTCTGCGGCCCCGACGGCGGGGTCGGCGAGTGGTCGGTGAAGGAGTGGAAGAGTGAGATCGCCCAGGCCAAGGAGTTCGTGAAGAACTGGAAGACCAACACCGCGATGAAGAACGCGGCCCCGCTTCCCTTCGACTACGAAAAGGAGCTGATCGGCGCTCGAACCCCCTGCCTGGAGGGGCAGAAGAACTTCACGAAGGCGGCCCGCCAGCTGGGCTTCCGCTACGACTCCAGCGGAGTCAACGACCAGGTCTGGCCCAAGAAGAAGCAGGGCCTGTGGGACGTGTCGATGCAGCTGGTCCCCTTCCCGGGGCACAGCTATGAGCAACTGACCATGGACTACAACTTCATGGTCAACCAGTCCGGCACACAGACCCAGGGCGACCCCGACATGTACGACTACTGGGGCGACCAGATGCGCGACGGCCTGCTCAAGGGCTTCTACCGGGCCTACGACGGCAACCGCGCGCCCCTGATCATCGGCAACCACTTCGAGTCCTGGAACGGCGGCACCTACATGCGGGCCGTCGACGAGGTCGTGAAGGAGGTGTGCAACAAGTCCGAGGTGCGCTGCGTCTCCTTCCACCAGCTCGTCGACTGGCTGGACGCCCAGGATCCGCAGACGCTGGCGAAGCTGCGCACCCTGGAGGTGGGCCAGGCGCCCCGGCAGGGCTGGGCGTCCTTCCTCTCCGGTCACCAGGCTCCGGCGCCGAAGGGAGTCCCCGGGGCGCCGGCGGTCAAGCAGTAGGCGTCAGACAGGAGTTGCCACGCCCTCGCCGAGCACGAACCCGGGGTCGACCTGCGCCGCCAGGTCGACCCCGGTGCGCTCGTTGCCCCACGACTCGGCGTTCCTCAGGTGGAAGTGCACCATCTGGCGCGTGTAGCGCTCCCAGTCGCGCAGCTCGTACGTGGCGTCGGCGGCTGTCCGGAGGGTCTGCAGGGCGCGGGAGTTGGCCTCCTCCAGCAGGTCGAACCGGGGCGGGCGGCCCTTCTCCATGGCGCGCACCCAGTCGGAGTGTCCGACCGTCACGAGCAGGTCGTCCCCGACCTCCGCACGCAGGAAGTCGACGTCGTCCGGTGCCTGGATCTTGTTGCCCACGACCTTCAGGGCGACGCCGAAGTCACGGGCGTACTCCTTGTACTGACGGTAGACGGAGACCCCCTTCCGGGTCGGCTCGGCGACGAGGAACGTCATGTCGAAGCGGGTGAACATGCCGGACGCGAAGGAGTCCGAGCCGGCGGTCATGTCGACCACGACGTACTCGTCGGGGCCGTCGACGAGGTGGTTCAGGAACAGCTCCACCGCTCCCGTCTTGGAGTGGTAGCAGGCGACCCCCAGGTCGGCGTCCGTGAAGGGGCCGGTGACCATCAAACGGGCGGCGCCGCCGTCGAGTTCCACCGGACGCGCGCAGGCGTCGTACACCGGGTTCGGCTCCCGCACCCGGACCAGCCGTGAGCCCTCGCCGGGCGGGGTCGTCTTGATCATCGTCGCGACGGAGGCGATGCGCGGGTTGGAGCCGCGCAGATGCTCCTTGATCAGCGACAGCCGTTCGCCCATGGCGGGCAGCGCGGCGGCCTCCGCCTCGTCGAGGCCGAGCGCGGGGCCGAGGTGCTGGTTGATGTCCGCGTCGATGGCGACCACCGGGGCGCCGGCGGCCACGAGGTGGCGGATGAAGAGGGAGGAGAGCGTGGTCTTGCCGCTGCCGCCCTTTCCGACGAAAGCAATTTTCATGTTCACCAAAGGTAGTCAGGTGATAGCTGTATGTGTCAGTCGGAGTGAAGAAGACCACTCCTTCGTGGGGTGGGTGGCTGGGGTGCGTAGTGTCGTACTCATGAGTACGACAGGCGCGACCGCCGATCCGCTCGGAGCCCTGGGCTCGCTGCCCGGCGTGGCCGAGTCCGTGGAGTCCGTGCGCAAGGCCGTGGACCGGGTCTACGGGCACCGGGTCATGCGGCGCCGCAGCAACGAGATCACTTCCGAGGCCGCGCTGCGCGGTGCCCGCGGTTCGGCGGCGCTGTCCGGCGCCGACTGGGCCCTGGAGGAGGTGCGGCGGCGTACCGACTTCAGCGTCGACGCCGAGGCGCGCGTCATGGGTGCGTCGCTGCGGCTGACGGCCGAGGCGGGCCAGCTGCTGTCCATCTGGCGGCAGTCGCCCCTCAGGGTGCTGGCCCGGCTGCACCTGGTGGCCGCCGCGGACAAGGGTGACGAGGTCGGACGGCCGCGCCAGGCGGGCGAGCCGGTCGACGAGCCGCTGATCGAGCTGCCGCTGCCGGACGCCCGGGAGGTGTCCGGACGCCTGGAGGGGCTGGCGGACCTGATCATCGCGGGGACCTCCGCGCCCGCGCTGGTGACGGCCGCCGTGGTGCACGGCGAACTGCTCGCGCTGCGGCCCTTCACCTCGCACAACGGCCTGGTGGCGCGCGCGGCCGAGCGGATCGTCCTGATCGGCAGCGGCCTCGACCCGAAGGCGGTCTGCCCGGCCGAGGTGGGCCACGCCGAACTCGGCCGCGCCTCCTACCTCGCCGCGCTGGACGGGTACGTCTCCGGTACCCCCGAGGGCGTGGCTGCCTGGATCGCCCACTGCGGCCGGGCGGTCGAACTGGGCGTGCGCGAGTCCACCGCGGTGTGCGAGGCGCTGCAGCGCGGGGCGGCCTGAGAAGTCCTCCCGGACAAGAGTTGCGGCGGTACGAGTTCTCGTACCGCCGCTGGCATGTTCACCGGGTTACCAAGCGTCCTCGATATGTCGCCCATCAGGTCGGGAGCTTTGCCCGTCACCTGGTGCGGCTGGCCCGTAATCGACGGGTCGACGTCGCGTGGGTGCCCAATGCCCATACGCGGTCCGTGGGGCCAAGTGCGTAGTGGTAGGTGATCCTCTCGGATGTCCTTTGGTCACGCGGGCCGTTGAGTCCTTTGTACTGCAGCCCCGAAGCAAGCGGAACCCCTGCCTGCACTTCTTTACTTTAGGGTTCAAACGGGGGTGAATCGGTCAGGATGTGACGCCGCGGCGTCGGCTGGCGTACCAGACGAGGCCCGCAGTGGCGGCCGCCGCTCCTATGGCCGCCGCCGCGACCAGGGCCGGGCGGGGCGGGACGGAGAACGCGGGCAGCCGCTGCTTGAGCCGGACCGGCCGGCGGAACTCCAGGACCGGCCATCCGCGCGCGACGGCCTCGCGGCGCAGCGCGCGGTCCGGGTTCACGGCGTGCGCGTGCCCGACCGCCCGGAGCATCGGCAGATCGGTCACCGAGTCGCTGTAGGCGTAGCAGCGGTCGAGGTCGTACCCCTCGGACGCGGCCAGTTCCCTGATCGCCTCGGCCTTGGTCGGACCGTAGGCGTAGTACTCCACCTCGCCGGTGAAACAGCCGTCGTCGCCGACGACCATGCGCGTGGCCACCACCCGGTCGGCGCCGAGCAGCTCGCCGATCGGCTCGACCACCTCGGCGCCGGAGGTGGACACGATGACGACGTCGCGGCCGGCCGTGTGGTGCTCCTCGATGAGGGAGGCGGCCTCGTCGTAGATGATCGGATCGATCAGGTCGTGCAGAGTCTCGGCGACGATCTCCCGCACCTGCTGGACGTTCCAGCCTCGGCACAGGGAGGCCATGTACTCGCGCATACGCTCCATCTGGTCGTGGTCGAGACCGCCGATCAGGAAGACGAACTGGGCGTATGCGGTACGCAGTGCGGCCCTGCGGTTGATCAGGCCGCCCTGGTAGAACGACTTGCTGAACGTGAGCGTGCTCGACTTCGCAATGACCGTCTTGTCCAGGTCAAAGAAGGCTGCTGCGCGGGGCAAGGAGTGGTTTTCCACGCCCCTGAGCATAGGCGCCCACCATTCGGCGTAAGGTGGGGCGCGTGGGTTTGCCTGAGAGGGCTCTCGGGTACACCATGGAAGTCACGGATCGTTCGCGACCGTGCTAACCCGGTCCGGCTCCTCCCCCCCCCGAGTCGGCCGTGGAGACGACCCCCACTCTCCCCCCCGGTGGGGGTCGTCGCATGTCCGGGTGGGTTTTCTTCTCTCTTCAACGGTCGCGAGGCCGGTAGTGGGCGGCATGGGCCGCCCCTTCGCCATGCCCAGACTTCGTTACTCATGGTAATCGCAGCGCTGCTCTGTGGAAGTCGCACAGGGGTCACCGGTATGAGTGACGGCGATATTCACAACCGCTGAGTTGTCCACGGTTTTTGACCAAGATCCACACGATTTCCCGGTTCGTTGCACCGTGATTCCTGCGCGCTCCGAGCGCGGCGAGTTCATGGCCGGTTCTGATTGCCCGGGCGCGTATGGCCGGTTCCTATCGGCCGTTCATATGGAGGCCGGTTGCCGGTTCTTCACATCTTTGGGAATCGCGAGGCCGCAGAGGCTGCGCGGAAGACACAGCGAAGGGGGACCACACGTGACCGGAACCGTCACCCACGACCCGCCGCCCGCCACCGGAGGCCGGCCGGGACGGCCGCTCATCGTCACCGAGGACGCCGAACTGCTCGACGACCTGCTGCGTCTGTGCGCGGCCGCGGGCGCCACACCGGAGGTCCACCCCGGCGTGCCGGACCACGGCGGTGGCTGGGAAGCGGCCCCGCTCGTCCTGGTAGGCGACGACGCCGCCCGCCGGGTGCGCGGGACAGCGCGCCGGCGCGGTGTGGTGCTGGTCGGCCGCGACCAGGACGACTCCGGGGTGTGGAAAAGGGCCGTCCAGATCGGCGCCGACCACGTCCTGATGCTGCCCGACGGCGAGCAGTGGCTCGTCGACCGGATCGCCGACGTCGCCGAGGGCGTCGGCCGCCCGGCCCTCACCGTCGGGGTCATCGGCGGCCGGGGCGGGGCCGGCGCCTCCACGCTCGCCTGCGCGCTCGCCGTCACCTCCGCGCGCGAGGGACTGCGCACGCTCCTCGTGGACGCCGACCCGCTGGGTGGCGGACTCGACGTACTCCTCGGCGGTGAGAGCGCCGAGGGACTGCGCTGGCCGGCCTTCGCCGCCTCGCGCGGCCGGGTCGGCGGCGGTGCCCTGGAGGAGTCGTTGCCCGAGCTGCACTCCCTGCGGGTGCTCAGCTGGGACCGCGGCGACTGCGTCGCGATCCCGCCCCAGGCCGTGCGCGCGGTGCTCGCAGCCGCCCGGCGGCGTGGCGGTACGGTCGTGGTCGACCTCCCGCGCCGGCTGGACGACGGCGTCGCCGAAGCCCTCGCCCAACTCGACCTGGCACTCCTGGTCGTCCCGGCCGAACTGCGCTCGATCGCGGCCGCGGGCCGGGTGGCCTCGGCGGTCGGCATGGTCGTCCGGGACCTGCGGTTGGCGGTCCGCGGGCCGTACGCCCCCGGCCTGGACGACCGCGAGGTGGCCCGGCTGCTCGGTCTGCCCCTGGCCGGCGAGGTACCCGTCGAACCGGCCCTGCTGCGCCCTCAGGGTGCCGCGAAACCTCCCGGTGCGACCGGACGCGGCCCCCTGGCCCGCTTCTGCGCCACCTTCTGGGAGCAGGCACTGGTCGAGGCGGGAGGCGCGCGATGACGCTTCCCGGGCTGGACCGGGCCGACGGCGCGGCCCTGCTCGACGGAGTCCGCCGACGGCTGGCGGAGAGCGGCGCCGACCCCACCCCCGCGCGCGTGGCCCAGGCACTGCGCGAACAGGGCCGTGTGCTGGGCGATGCCGAAGTCCTCGGCGCAGCCGAGCAGTTACGGTCCGAGCTCGTCGGTACCGGCCCACTGGAGCCGCTGCTCGCCGACCCGAGCGTCACCGACGTCCTGGTGTCCGCCCCGGACCGGGTGTGGGTGGACCGCGGCGGCGGTCTGGAGCGGGCCCCGGTGACCTTCCCCGACGCGGCGGCGGTACGACGCCTCGCGCAGCGGCTGGCCGCCGTGGCCGGACGCCGGCTGGACGACGCGCGGCCCTGGGCGGACGCCCGGCTGCCCGACGGGACCCGGCTCCACGCGGTGCTGCCGCCGGTGGCCGTCGGCTGCACGTGTCTGTCCCTGCGGGTGGTGCGCCCCCGGGCGTTCACCCTCGAGGAACTGACCGAGGCGGGCACCGTCCCGCCCGGCGGGGACCGGATCCTGCGGGCGCTGCTGGCGGCCCGGTTGTCCTTCCTCGTCAGCGGCGGCACCGGCAGCGGCAAGACGACCCTGCTGAGCGCCCTGCTCGGCCTCGTCGGGCCCGGCGAACGGATCGTGCTCGCCGAGGACTCGGCCGAGCTGAGACCGGAACACCCGCACGTCGTACGGCTGGAGACCCGGCCGGCGAACCAGGAGGGCGCCGGCCTGGTCACTCTGGAGGACCTCGTCCGGCAGGCGCTGCGGATGCGGCCCGACCGGCTGGTCGTGGGCGAGGTGCGCGGCCCCGAGGTGGTCCACCTGCTGGCCGCGCTCAACACCGGCCACGAGGGCGGCTGCGGCACCGTGCACGCCAACACGGCCACCGACGTACCGGCCCGCCTGGAGGCGCTCGGGACGGCGGCCGGGCTCGACCGGGCCGCACTGCACAGCCAGTTGGCGGCCGCGCTGTCCGTGGTGCTCCACCTCGTACGGGACCGGTCCGGGCGGCGCCGGATCGCCGAGGTGCACGTGCTGGAGCGGGATGCCTCGGGGCTGGTGCGGACGGTGCCGGCGCTGCGGTGGGGCGAGCGGGCCTTCGTCCGGGAGCGCGGCTGGGAACGCCTGCGGGAGCTGCTGCGCGGTGAGTTCGGGAGCGAGAGGAGCGACGGAAGTGAGCACTGAGACGGCCATGAGCGCGGCTGCGGCCTGCGTCGGGACGGCGGCCTGGCTGCTGGGCGGGCGGCACTACGGGGTGCGGCGGGCGCGGCTGCTGCTGGCCGGCGGCGGAACGGTGGCGACCGGGCCGCCCACCTGGGAGCAGGCCGCGGCCGAACTGCGGCGGCTGCACGGGAGGTTGGGTGCCGAGTGGTGGTCGCTCGCGGCCGGGCTGCTGCTCGCCGTGCTGGGTTCCTCGGTGATTCCGGCCGTCGCGGGGGCGGCCGGGGTGCCGGTGCTGCGCCGGATGCGGCTGGCCCGAGCGGCCGGGCGGGCCCGGGAAGGGTGCGCGGATGCGGTGATCGGCCTGTGCGGGACGCTCGCCGGCGAGGTGCGCGCGGGACGGCAACCCGCCGAGGCACTGCTGCGGGCCGCGCGGGACTCCGGCGGGCTGGGGGACGCACAGGCGGCCGTCGTCGCGGCGGCGCGGTTCGGCGGGGACGTGCCGGGCGCGCTGGCCCTCGCGGCCCGCCGGCCGGGCGCCGAAGGGCTGCTGGGGCTCGCCGCCTGCTGGCGGGTGGCCGTGGACCAGGGCGCCGGACTCGCCGCCGGCCTCGACCGGCTGGACGCGGCCCTGCGCGCCGAACGGGACCAGCGGGCCGACCTGCGTGCCCAGTTGGCGGGCGCCCGGGCGACGGCACTGCTGCTCGCCGCACTGCCCGCCCTCGGACTGCTCCTCGGCTCGGCCATGGGCGCCGACCCGCTGCGGGTGCTGCTGCACAGCGGGGCCGGGCTGGGCTGCCTGGTGGCCGGGGCGGTGTTCGAAGGGGCCGGGATCTGGTGGGCGGGGCGGATCGTGCGGGGAGCTGAGGCGGTATGAGCGGGGACGTCGTCCACAGGCTGGGGACGGCGACGGCAGCCCTGCTGGCCCTCGGCTGGGCGGTCCGGCGGCTGGACTTGACACGGCGCAGGCGCCGGGCGCGGCGCCGGGCGGCCGAACTGCTGGCCCTGGAGACGGCCGAGTCGGGACCGTCCTTCGAGGTCGGCGCGGCGGTACGGCGGTGGCTGCCGCTGGCCGGAGCGGTGTGCGGTGCGTGGGTGCTGGTCGGCGGGGTCACCGGTGGGGTCGTGGGGCTCGGCGTCGCCGCGGGACTGTGGCGATGGCGGCGCCGGCAGCCGCGGAACAGCCCGGCGGAGGAGGCCGACACGGGTCTGGCCGCCCGCCAACTCCCGCTCGCCGCCGATCTGCTGGCGGCCTGCATCGCGGCCGGCGCCGGTCCGGTGATCGCGGCCCAGGCGGTGGGGGAGGCTCTCGGCGGACCTGTCGGGGACGCACTGGCGCGGGGGGCTGCGGAGGTGCGGCTGGGCGGCGAACCGGCCGAGGCCTGGCGGCGGTTGGCCGCGCTGCCCGGCGCCGGCTCGCTGGCCCGGCTGCTGGGGCGGGCCGACGAGTCGGGGCTGCCCGCGGCGGCGCCTGTCGCCCGCCTCGCCTCGGACGCGCGCGGTGAGTGGGCTCGCGATGCCACGGCCCGGGCGCGCCGGGCCGCCGTCATGGTCTCCGCGCCGGTGGGGCTGTGCTTCCTGCCCGCGTTCATCGCCATCGGCGTGCTGCCCGTGGTGATCGGGCTGGCCGGCGGAGTGGTGGGAGGAGGTGGGCAATGACGGGCGGCGCAGGTCGCGGGTGAGTCGGACATCGGACAACAGAGCTGGAACGAAGGGAGTTCGAGGTGCGGAACCTCAAGATGCGGGACAGGGCCGTGCGACTGTGGCTACGTCTGCGGGAGCGGTGCCGCGGGGACGCGGGAATGGTGACCTCCGAGTATGCGATGGGGATCGTCGCGGCGGTGGGGTTCGCCTTGCTGCTCTACGAGGTCGTCACCAGCGGCCAGGTCAAGGCGGAGCTGCAGGCCATCGTGAAGCGAGCCCTCAGTGCGCGGATGTGAGCGAGGGGCGGACCGGGGGTTCGTGACCGCGGAGTCGGCCATGGTGCTGTCGGTGCTGGTGGCGTTCACCATGGCGCTGGTCTGGGCGTTGCTCGTGGTGGCGGCGCAGATCCAGTGCGTGGACGCCGCCCGCACGGGCGCCCGGGCCGCCGCCCGGCAGGACCCGCCCGGCGCGGTCGTGGAGGTGACCCAGGAGGCGGCCCCGCGTGGGGCACGGGTGACGGTCGGCCGGGAGGGCGACCAGATCCACGTGACGGTGGTGGCCGAACCGCCACTGCTGACCGGCTTGCCGTTCGAGGTACGGGAGGAGGCCGTGGCGGCGGCGGAGGACGCGGTCGGAACGGGACCGGCCGCGGCTGCGGGGGCTGGGGAGGTGGGGCCATGAAGGGCGGGCCCGGGCTCGGGGCCGGCCCCGGATCCGCGGCCCTCCCCGGTCTCGGGGACCGGGGAGGCGGGGGCGTCAGGCGCCATCCTGGCCGCGGGGACCGGAGCGGCGGGAGCATGAAGCGCCAGCCCGGCCGCGGGGACCCAAGGGGTGGAGCCGGGACGCGCCGGCCCCGCGACGGCCGTGTGGACCCCGGTGGTGGCGAGGATCGCCGTCCCGGCCGTGAGGACCTCGGAGGCAGGGGCCGCAAGCGCGGCCGGCGGGGCCTCCGGGGCTCGGACCGGGGGTCCGCCACCATCTGGAGCCTCGGGGCGATCGCCGTGCTCTGTGCGGTCTTCGGAGCCGTGCTGGCCCTCGGGCAGGCCGTTGTCGTGCGGCACCGGGCGGCCGGCGGTGCGGATCTGGCGGCGCTCGCGGCAGCCGACCACTGGGCCGATGGCGGTGCGGAGGCCTGTGCCCGGGCGGAGCGGGTGGCGGCCGCGCAGGGAGCCCGGCTGGTGCGGTGCGCGATCGTGGGCGAGACCTCGGACGTGACGGCGGCGTCGGGACGGGGGCCGTTCGCGGCAGAGGTCAGGGCCAGAGCAGGGCCGGCGGGGCCGGTGCCGCCGGGACCCTTGCCGTCCGCCGTGCCGGGCGAGGCGGCCGCCCCGGACGCCGCATCCCTCAGCCCTCGTCCGGCTTCTCCTGCGGCGCCCCCCGCAACAGCACCGTGAGGAGCCGTACGGCCCCCCTCTTGTGCAGCGGATCGTTCCCGTTGCCGCACTTGGGGGACTGGATGCAGGACGGGCAGCCGGAGTCGCACTCGCAGGAGGCGATGGCCTCCCGGGTGGCGGCGAGCCAGTCGCGGGCGGTGCGGAAGGCGCGCTCGGCGAAGCCCGCTCCGCCGGGGTGGCCGTCGTAGACGAAGACCGTGGGCAGGAGCGTGTCGGGGTGGAGCGGCACCGACACGCCGCCGATGTCCCAGCGGTCGCAGGTCGCGAAGAGGGGCAGCAGGCCGATCGAGGCGTGCTCGGCGGCGTGCAGGGAGCCGCCGAGGATCTCCGGGCCGATCCGGGCCTCGTCCAGCTGGTCCTCGGTGACCGTCCACCACACCGCGCGTGTGCGCAGCGTACGAGGAGGGAGGTCGAGTTTCGTCTCGCCCAGCACTTCGCCCGTGATGAGTCGTCTGCGCAGGAAGGAGACCACCTGGTTGGTGACTTCGACGGAGCCGTAGCAGAGGCGGCCGGAGCCCCAGGGCACCTCGATGTCCGTCTCCAGGACGGAGACGGACGTGGTGTCGCGGGCGACCGTCGAGTACGGCGGGTCGGCCTGCTCGACCAGGGCGACCGAGGCCTCCAGGTCGAGGGAGCGGACGAGGTAGGTGCGCCCCTGGTGCAGATGCACGGCACCCTCGTGGACCGAGGAGTGGGCGGCGCCCGCGTCCACCGTGCCGAGCAGGCGTCCCGTGCCCTCCTCCACGACCTGTACCGGCCGCCCGCCCGCGCCCCGGATGTCGGTCAGGTCGGCGGCCCGCTCCCGGCGCGTCCAGTGCCAGGCCTTCGTCCGCCGGCGCAGCAGCTTCGCGGCCTCCAGCTGCGGCAGCAGCTCTTCGCACGCGGGGCCGAAGAGGTCCAGGTCCTCCTCGGTCAGCGGGATCTCCGCGGCGGCGGCGCACAGGTGCGGGGCGAGGACGTAGGGATTGTCGGGGTCGAGGACCGTGGATTCGACCGGTTGGTCGAACAGGGCCTCGGGGTGGTGGACGAGGAAGGTGTCCAGCGGGTCGTCGCGGGCCACCAGCACCGCCAGGGCGCCCTGCCCGGAGCGGCCCGCGCGGCCCGCCTGCTGCCACAGGGAGGCGCGCGTGCCCGGGTACCCGGCGATCACCACCGCGTCCAGGCCCGAGACGTCCACGCCCAGCTCCAGGGCCGTCGTGGCGGCCAGGCCGAGGAGTTCCCCGGAGTGCAGGGCGCGTTCCAGGGCACGGCGCTCCTCGGGGAGGTAGCCGCCGCGGTAGGCCGCGACACGCCGGACCAGGGAACGGTCCACCTCGGCGAGCCGCTCCTGGGCGATCACCGAGATCAGCTCGGCGCCGCGCCGGGAGCGTACGAAGGCGACCGAGCGCACGCCCTGCACGGTGAGGTCGGTCAGCAGGTCGGCGGTCTCGGCGGTGGCGGTACGCCGGACGGGCGCACCCTTCTCGCCGTGCAGCTCGGTGAGCGGGGGCTCCCACAGGGCGAAGACGAGCTCGCCGCGCGGGGAGGCGTCGTCGGCGACCTCGACCACCGGCAGGCCGGTCAGCCGGCGGGCGGCGACGGCGGGTTCGGCGGCGGTCGCGGAGGCCAGCAGGAAGACGGGCGAGGAGCCGTAGCGGGCGCACAGGCGGCGCAGTCGGCGCAGCACCTGGGCGACGTGCGAACCGAACACGCCCCGGTAGGTGTGGCACTCGTCGACGACGACGTACCTGAGCGACTTCAGGAAGGAGGACCAGCGGGGGTGGGACGGCAATATGCCCCGGTGCAGCATGTCGGGGTTGGTCAGGACGTAGTTGGCGTACTGACGGACCCACTCGCGTTCCTCGAACGGCGTGTCGCCGTCGTACACGGCCGGGCGTACCGCGGTGCCCAGCGGTTGTGAAAGTTCCTTCACCGACCGGCACTGGTCCGCCGCGAGCGCCTTGGTGGGCGCGAGGTACAGGGCGGTGGCGCCACGGCCGTTGGGGGCCTCCGAGCCGTCCAGGAGCGCGGTCAGGACGGGCACGAGGTAGGCGAGGGACTTGCCGGAGGCGGTACCGGTGGCGACGACCACCGAATCGCCGTCCAGGGCGTGCTCGGCGGCCAGCGCCTGGTGGGCCCAGGGGTGCGCGATGCCGCCCGCCTGAACGGCCGCGATCACTTCCGGGCGAATTCGATCAGGCCAGACGGCATGGCGACCCGCGCGCGGGGGCAAGTGCTCCGTATGAGTGATGCGCGCGGAGCGGCTCGGCCCGGAGGCGAGCCGGTCCAGAACGGTGCCCGGAGACGGGCGGGACGCCGGGTCCGCCAGGGGTCGATCGGGTCGGTGATTCTTGGCCATCGGCACCGAGTGTGTCACTGGCGTAGCGGACAATGGAGCCAAGGCGTCGTGCACGCCTGCCAGTAAGTGATTGAATGCCATCGCGGCTGGCGTTGCGCCCCGGGGGCCGCAAGCCGAGGTGTCCCGAGGGGCGACCGCTCGATAGCAAGGTGCTGGAGGATCCGTGGACCTGTCCCTGTCGACCCGTACCGTCGGCGATCGTACGGTCGTCGAGGTCGGTGGCGAAATCGATGTATACACCGCGCCCAAGCTGCGCGAGCAGCTGGTCGAGCTGGTCAACGACGGGAATTTCCACCTCGTCGTCGACATGGAGGGCGTGGACTTCCTCGACTCCACCGGGCTCGGCGTACTGGTTGGCGGCCTGAAGCGGGTGCGTGCCCATGAGGGCTCGCTGCGCCTGGTCTGCAACCAGGAGCGCATTCTGAAGATCTTCCGCATCACCGGCCTCACCAAGGTGTTCCCGATCCACACCTCGGTCGAGGAAGCGGTGGCGGCCACCGACTGACAGCGGGCCGATCGCCGGGTCCGGACCGTCCATCGGTCCGGGCGCCGGTCGGTCCCGCCCTGGGCCGGTGTGTCCGGGGCCCAAGAAGTTCATCAGGGGGTGTGGGCTCTCGGCGCCCCGCCCCCGGATCGCACGCCCGTAGTCGTGAGGGGGATGCATGGCCACCGTCGAACTCCGCTTCAGCGCGCTGCCCGAGCACGTCCGTACCGCCCGGCTGGTGGCGGCTGCGGTGGCGCGCAGGGCCGGAGTGGACGAGGCCGTCCTGGACGAGGTCCGGCTCGCCGTCGGTGAGGCCTGCTCGCGTGCTGTCGGACTGCACCAGATCAACGCCATCACGGCACCCGTGAAGGTCGCGCTGATCGAGGAGGAGAAACAGTTCTCCATCGAGGTCGGCGACGAGGCCCCGCACGCCGCCCCCGCCGAGAGGGTGGCCGGCGGTGCCGCCGCCGACGCGGACGTGGAGGCGGAGGAGGACGAGATGGGCCTCGCCGTCATCAGCGGCCTCGTGGACGACGTGGAGGTCACCACGGGCGAGAACGGTGGGCTGATCCGCATGAGCTGGCCCACTGCCCCGCCGGCCGCGGCACTCGCCTGAACAACCCCCGCGCACAGCGCATCGAAGGGCCCTGCTGAGCAGGGCCCTTCGTGTTGCTTCCAGCACCGTTTCCGGTGACCCTGGAATTCGTGAATGAATTCACGATCGATAGCCTGATAATTCGATCAAGCATCAATGTGGCCGTCAATGCCTTTGAGGCATTACCCCTTTCGGGTTCCCTGGCGCGACCTCGATCATTTGCTGAAGAGCACAAGAAGGCCAATTCCGTTTACCGCGCCCTGTTTAGATCACGGTCGGGTACCTACAATCCGTCCACATCTTGAGCTCAGCCCAAGCGTCAAGGAGGACGAATGGCGGGGCTTTCTACCCCTCATCAGTTGGGCCAACCCACAACCTTCGCAGCAGCGGTCCTGACCGACGACAACCGGATCATCGTGGCGGTGATCGCGGCCGTTGCCCTGGCCGCGCTCGTGGTCGCGGGTGTCCTGGTGCGCCAGGTGCTGGCAGCGGACGAGGGCACCGACAGCATGAAAGAGATCGCCTCGGCGGTCCAGGAGGGCGCCAAGGCGTATCTCGCCCGGCAGCTGCGCACGCTCGGCGTATTCGCCGTCGTCGTCTTCTTCCTGCTCATGCTGCTGCCCGCGGACGACTGGAATCAGCGCGCCGGCCGGTCGGTGTTCTTCCTGATCGGTGCGGTGTTCTCGGCGGCCACCGGCTATATCGGCATGTGGCTGGCCGTGCGCAGCAATGTCCGGGTCGCCGCGGCGGCACGGCAAGCGACCCCCGGCCCCGGTGAACCGCAAAAGGATCTCACCACCGTTTCACACACCGCGATGAAGATCGCATTTCGCACGGGCGGCGTCGTCGGCATGTTCACGGTGGGCCTCGGCCTGCTGGGCGCCTCCTGTGTGGTGCTGGTGTACGCGGCCGACGCGCCGAAGGTGCTCGAGGGCTTCGGCCTCGGTGCCGCCCTGATCGCCATGTTCATGCGTGTGGGCGGCGGCATCTTCACCAAGGCCGCCGACGTCGGCGCCGACCTGGTCGGCAAGGTCGAGCAGGGCATTCCGGAGGACGATCCGCGCAATGCCGCGACCATCGCCGACAACGTGGGCGACAACGTCGGCGACTGCGCCGGCATGGCGGCCGACCTGTTCGAGTCGTACGCCGTCACCCTGGTGGCCGCACTGATCCTCGGCAAGGTCGCCTTCGGCGACTCCGGTCTCGCCTTCCCGCTGCTCGTGCCCGCCATCGGCGTGGTCACGGCCATGATCGGCATCTTCGCGGTAGCCCCGCGGCGATCCGACCGCAGCGGCATGACGGCGATCAACCGCGGCTTCTTCATCTCCGCGGTGATCTCCCTCGTCCTGGTCGCGGTCGCGGTCTTCGTCTACCTGCCCGCGAAGTACTCCGACCTCGCCGGGGTCACCGACGCGGCGATCCGGGGCAAGGACGGCGACCCGCGGATCCTCGCGCTGGTCGCGGTCGCCATCGGCATCCTGCTCGCCGCGGTGATCCAGCAGCTGACCGGCTACTTCACCGAGACCAACCGGCGCCCGGTCCGGGACATCGGCAAGACCTCCCTCACGGGACCGGCCACCGTCGTCCTCTCCGGCATCTCGTTGGGTCTGGAATCGGCCGTCTACACCGCCCTGCTCATCGGGCTCGGTGTGTACGGCGCGTTCCTGCTCGGCGGTACGTCGATCATGCTGGCGCTGTTCGCGGTCGCCCTGGCCGGCACCGGTCTGCTCACCACGGTGGGCGTGATCGTCGCCATGGACACCTTCGGGCCGGTCTCCGACAACGCGCAGGGCATCGCCGAGATGTCCGGCGACGTCGAAGGCGCGGGCGCGCAGGTGCTCACCAACCTGGACGCGGTCGGCAACACGACCAAGGCCATCACCAAGGGCATCGCCATCGCCACCGCCGTCCTCGCGGCCGCGGCGCTCTTCGGGTCGTACCGGGACGCGATCACGACCAACGTGCAGGACGTCGGGGCGAAGCTCACCGGGCCGGGTGCGCCGTTGAGCCTGTCGCTGGACATCTCGCAGCCGAACAACCTGGTCGGCCTCATCGCGGGTGCCGCGGTCGTCTTCCTCTTCTCCGGACTGGCCATCAACGCCGTGTCGCGCTCGGCCGGTTCGGTGGTCTTCGAGGTGCGGCGCCAGTTCCGTGAGAAGCCCGGGATCATGGACTTCACGGAGAAGCCCGAGTACGGCAAGGTCGTCGACATCTGCACCAAGGACGCCCTGCGCGAGCTGGCCACGCCCGGTCTGCTCGCCGTCATGGCGCCGATCTTCATCGGGTTCACCCTGGGTGTCGGCGCGCTCGGTTCGTACCTCGCTGGCGCGATCGGCGCGGGCACGCTGATGGCGGTGTTCCTCGCCAACTCCGGTGGCGCCTGGGACAACGCCAAGAAGCTGGTGGAGGACGGTCATCACGGCGGCAAGGGCAGCGAAGCCCACGCGGCCACGGTGATCGGCGACACGGTCGGCGACCCCTTCAAGGACACCGCGGGGCCGGCGATCAACCCGCTGCTGAAGGTCATGAACCTGGTCTCCCTGCTCATCGCGCCCGCGGTGATCAAGTTCTCCTACGGCAGCGACAAGAACATCGGTGTGCGCATCGCGATCGCGATCCTGGCGCTCGTGGTGATCGTCGTGTCGGTGTACGTCTCCAAGCGGCGCGGCATCGCGGTCGGCGACGACGACGGTGCCGAACGGGTCTCCAACTCGGCTGATCCGGCGGTGGTTTCGTAGGCCGTCCGGAACGGGCCCGCACAACGGGCGGGCGGGTGGCGCGTGCTGACGCGCCGCCCGCCCGCTTCGTGTGTGGGCCCGCCCACGTCGTGAGCCTTCTCTCTCCTGCATAAAGAGTCACAAAAGCTGACTAGTGGGGCGTTCGGTATGTGAAGAACGCCGGTCCGCGTGTAGATTCCGGGAGCCGAGAGCCATGGAAGGGACCAATCCGGTGAACAAGAAGCTCGCGGCCGCACTGTCCGGCGGTGCGGTACTGGTAGTGGCGTTGTCGGGATGCAGCAGCAGTAACAAGGACAGCGGACCCGACCCCAAGCTGGTGGCCTGGGCCAAGACGGTGTGCGACGCGGTGCCCGCTCAGGACGCGAAGATCAGGACGGCGAACGCCTCGATAGCCAAGATCGCCACGGACAGCAACCTGCCGCCGAAGACGGCCAAGGCGACGTACGCGCAGGCCTTCCAGGACATGGCCGACGGATACAAGGCGCTCGCCGCGGCCATCAGCAGCGCCGGAGCGCCCCCCGGCGTCGACGGCGGTGCCAAGCGGCAGCAGGACGCCGCCAAGAACCTGGACGGTCTCTCCTCCTCGTACGCCGACCTGAAGAAGCAGGTCGACGGTCTCGACACCAAGGACCAGGGCAAGTTCGCCCAGGGGCTGCACGAGGTCGCCGACCAGACGAAGCAGATCGGCAAGCAGAGCAACAGCGGCACGGAGGCGCTGAAGCGGCTGGAGCAGGGCGACGTCCAGGCGGCCATCGCCAAGCAGCCCAGCTGTCAGGTCGCCGCGTCGGCGTCGGCGTCGGCCCCAGCGACGACCGGCTGACACGGCCCGCGGCCCGCGCTGAGGCGGTCCCCGGCCGCCTCGGCGGGCCACAATGGGGGGTGTGACTGACTCCGGCCTCGCCCCCCTGCCCGCCATCGACCGGCCCGTGGTCGCCGCGCGTCTGCGCGACGCCCTCCTCGCCGCCTCCTTCACCGCCGACGGGCTGCTCGATCTGCTCGGTGCCCCCGCCTACGCGGCGCTGGCCCGCAGCGAGACCGTGCCCGCCCTGCGGGCCACCCGCGGCGACACGCCGCTGGAGACGCTCGTACGGCTCTTCCTGCTCCAGCAGCCGGCACCGCACGCGCGTGTGGCGGCCGTTCTGCCGGTCGAGGAGGCCCTGGCGGGCGGGTGGCTGATGCGCGTGGGCGGCGACGAGGTGGCCGCGACCGTGGACGTACGGCCCTACGGCGGTCCCGGCGGCGAGGACTGGTTCATCGTGTCCGACCTGGGCTGTGCGGTCGGCGGCGCGGGCGGCATCGGCCGGCGCGACGAGGCCGTCGTCCTCGGTGTCGGCGGCGCCTCCACCACCCTCGCCGGCATCACCGTCCGTACGCCCGTCGCCTCCGCGCTCGACCTCGGCACCGGCTCCGGCATCCAGGCGCTGCACGCCTCCCAGCACGCCACGCGCGTGACGGCCACCGATCTCAATCCGCGCGCGCTGCACATCACCGCGCTCACGCTCGCGCTCTCCGGCGCGCCCGCCGCCGACCTGCGCGAGGGCTCGCTGTTCGAGCCGGTCCGCAACGGCGAGACGTTCGATCTGATCGTCTCCAACCCGCCGTTCGTGATCTCGCCGGGTGCCCGGCTGACGTACCGCGACGGCGGGATGGGCGGGGACGATCTGTGCCGCTCGCTCGTTCAGCAGGCGGGGGAACGGCTGAACGAGGGCGGGTTCGCGCAGTTCCTCGCCAACTGGCAGCACGTCGCGGGGGAGGACTGGCAGGACAGACTCAGGTCGTGGGTGCCGCGCGGGTGCGATGCCTGGATCGTGCAGCGAGAGGTGCAGGACATCACGCAGTACGCCGAGCTGTGGCTCAGGGACGCCGGCGACCACCGTGGTGACCCCGCGGAGTACCAGGCGCGGTACGACGCCTGGCTCGACGAGTTCGAGGCGCGCAAGGTCAAGGCGATCGGCTTCGGCTGGATCACCCTGCGCAGGACCGGGGCAGCCGAGCCCTCGGTCACCGTGGAGGAGTGGCCGCACCCGGTCGAGCAGCCGCTCGGGGAGGCGATCCGGGCGCACTTCGACCGCCTCGACTTCCTCCGGGAGTACGACGACGCGGCCCTGCTCGAAGGTCACTTCAGGCTGGTCGCCGAAGTGGTCCAGGAGCAGGTCGGGCTGCCCGGCGCCGAGGACCCGGAGCACGTGGTGCTGCGCCAGCACCGCGGGATGCGCCGCGCCACGAAGGTGGACACGGTCGGCGCGGGCTTCGCGGGCGTGTGCGACGGCTCGCTGAGCGCCGGCCGCATCCTGGACGCCATCGCCCAGCTCGTCGGCGAGGACCCGGTGCTGCTGCGCGACCGTACGCCCGCGCAGATCCGGCTGCTGGTGGAGCAGGGCTTCCTGGAGCCGGTGGTGTGAGGCGGGGTACGGCGGCCGGGCCGGGTGCGTAGTCCGGCTACCCGAGCCGTCGTACCCGCGTCCGGATCGGCGTCGTATGCCGGTGGCACGGGCCGGACGCGCCGGTGCCGGTAAAACGGCCGGAAAATTACGAGTGCCGGACCGGGCCGATCTCGTTCGAGTATGTGTTCGACGTCACGTCGACCTTCCGTTCACCTTGATGTCGCCCGCCCGTCTCCCGCGCGTGCCAACCTCCCCGCGCTGGGTAGGGGCGGACGGCAAGAAGGGGGCGGGCGGGCCATGGAGAGCGGGCCGGCGATCTTCGCGGGAGTGGTGTTCGCCCTGTTCGGGGGCGCTCTGCTGGTGTGGACCGGGACCCGGGTGCGGCGTGGTGAACCAGTCGCCCAGGGTGTGAACCAGGTCGCATCGGCCACCCTCGCCGGTGCCGCCGGAGCCATCGCGCTGGGCCTCGCCGGGTACTGCCTCACCCGCCTCTGACGTCGGCGGTCGTACTGCCGTACGAGTAACGGGAGCGTCACGCTCCGGACAGAGGGCGAGACGTCACCGGACACTCCGGGCGGCAGGAATGCCGGTAGTCGGGTTACCGTTCGAGTGGCCGTTGTGGGCTTTTCCCGTTTGACACGGGGGCGGGATGTACCGTCACACTCCGCAGCGTCACACGAGCCAGAAGTACGCCGCGACCCCGGGACCAGGGCCTGGGGAGGCCACAGCGTCGACCGGAGAGAAGAGCGAAGTTGTCCCCGACCAGCGAGACCGCACAGGGCGGCCGCCGACTCGTCATCGTCGAGTCGCCTGCCAAGGCGAAGACGATCAAGGGCTACCTCGGCCCCGGCTACGTAGTCGAAGCGAGCGTCGGGCACATCCGTGACCTTCCCAACGGCGCCGCCGAGGTGCCCGAGAAGTACACCGGCGAGGTCCGCCGCCTCGGCGTGGACGTCGAGCACGACTTCGAGCCGATCTATGTCGTCAACGCCGACAAGAAGGCCCAGGTCAAGAAGCTCAAGGACCTACTGAAGGACTCCGACGAGCTCTTCCTCGCCACCGATGAGGACCGCGAGGGCGAGGCCATCGCGTGGCACCTCATGGAGGTCCTGAAGCCCAAGGTCCCGGTCAAGCGCATGGTGTTCCACGAGATCACCAAGGACGCGATCCGCGAGGCCGTCGCCAACCCGCGCGATCTCAACCAGCGCATGGTCGACGCCCAGGAGACCCGCCGCATCCTCGACCGCCTATACGGCTACGAGGTCTCGCCGGTCCTGTGGAAGAAGGTCATGCCGCGCCTGTCGGCAGGCCGTGTGCAGTCGGTCGCGACCCGGCTCGTGGTGGAGCGCGAGCGCGAGCGCATCGCGTTCCGTTCGGCCGAGTACTGGGACCTGACGGGCACCTTCGCGACCGGCCGCGCGGGGGATCAGTCGGACCCGTCGACGCTGGTCGCCCGCCTGCAGACGGTCGACGGCAGGCGCGTCGCGCAGGGCCGTGACTTCGACTCCCTGGGACAGCTCAAGAGCGAGAACACCCTCCATCTCGACGAGGCGAACGCCCGCGCCCTCGCCGCCGCCCTGGAGAACACCCGCTTCTCCGTGCGCTCGGTCGAGTCCAAGCCGTACCGCCGCTCGCCGTACGCCCCGTTCCGCACGACGACGCTGCAGCAGGAGGCCAGCCGCAAGCTCGGCTTCGGCGCGAAGGCCACGATGCAGGTCGCGCAGAAGCTGTACGAGAACGGCTACATCACGTACATGCGTACGGACTCCACGACGCTGAGCGACACCGCGATCGCGGCCGCCCGCGCCCAGGTCACGCAGCTGTACGGCGCCGACTACCTGCCCCCGCAGCCGCGCACCTACGCCGCCAAGGTCAAGAACGCCCAGGAGGCGCACGAGGCGATCCGCCCCTCGGGTGATCGTTTCCGCACCCCGGCGGAGACCGGACTGACCGGTGACCAGTTCAAGCTCTACGAGCTGATCTGGAAGCGGACCGTCGCGTCCCAGATGAAGGACGCGGCCGGGAACAGCGTCACCGTGAAGATCGGCGGCACCGCCGCCGACGGCCGGGACGTCGAGTTCAGCGCCTCCGGCAAGACCATCACGTTCCACGGCTTCCTGAAGGCCTACGTCGAGGGTGCCGACGACCCGAACGCCGAGCTGGACGACCGCGAGCGCCGGCTGCCGCAGGTCGCCGAGGGCGACGGGCTGTCCGCCGAGGAGATCACGGTCGACGGCCACGCCACCAAGGCTCCGGCCCGCTACACCGAGGCCTCCCTGGTCAAGGAACTGGAAGAGCGCGAGATCGGCCGCCCGTCGACGTACGCGTCGATCATCGGCACGATCCTCGACCGCGGCTACGTGTTCAAGAAGGGCACGGCCCTGGTGCCGTCCTTCCTGTCCTTCGCCGTGGTCAACCTCCTGGAGAAGCACTTCGGGCGGCTCGTCGACTACGACTTCACCGCCAAGATGGAGGACGACCTCGACCGCATCGCCCGCGGCGAGGCCCAGGCCGTGCCGTGGCTGAAGCGCTTCTACTTCGGCGAGACCGCGCCCGGCAGCGGCTTCGCCGCGGGGGGCGTCGGCGGCGCAGCTGACGCGGGCAACGGCGACGGGGACCACCTCGGCGGCCTCAAGGAACTGGTGACCGACCTGGGCGCGATCGACGCCCGCGAGGTCTCCTCGTTCCCGGTGGGCAACGACATCGTGCTGCGCGTCGGCCGCTACGGCCCGTACATCGAGCGCGGCGAGAAGGACACCGAGCAGCACCAGCGCGCCGACATCCCGGACGACCTGGCGCCGGACGAGCTGACCGTCGAGCTGGCCGAGGAACTGCTGGCCAAGCCGAGCGGCGACTTCGAGCTGGGCGCCCACCCGGAGACCGGGAACATGATCGTCGCCAAGGACGGCCGCTACGGCCCGTACGTCACGGAGATCCTCCCCGAGGGCACCCCGAAGACCGGCAAGAACGCGGTCAAGCCGCGCACCGCCTCCCTCTTCAAGTCCATGGCGCTGGACACGGTGACCCTGCAGGACGCGCTCCAGCTGATGTCGCTGCCGCGCGTGGTCGGCACCGACGCCGACGGCGTGGAGATCACCGCGCAGAACGGACGCTACGGCCCGTACCTGAAGAAGGGCACGGACTCGCGCTCGCTGCAGTCCGAGGAGCAGCTCTTCACGATCACGCTGGAGGAGGCGCAGGCGATCTACGCCCAGCCGAAGCAGCGGGGCCGCGCGGCCGCCAAGCCGCCGCTGAAGGAGCTGGGCGAGGACCCGGTCTCCGCCAAGCCGGTCGTGGTCAAGGACGGCCGCTTCGGCCCGTACGTCACCGACGGCGAGACCAACGCGACCCTGCGCTCCGGCGACAGTGTGGAAACGATCACTCCGGAGCGCGGCTTCGAGCTGCTCGCCGAGAAGCGGGCGAAGGGCCCCGCCAAGAAGACGGCGAAGAAGGCCACGGCCAAGAAGGCCGCTCCGGCGAAGAAGACCGCCACCGCCGCCAAGAAGACGGCGGCGAAGAAGACGACCGCGGCCGCGAAGAAGACCACGGCGAAGAAGACCACGGCGAAGAAGACCACGGCGAAGAAGACGACGGCCAAGAAGGCGACGGCTTCGAAGGCGACCGCCTCCGGCGCGGAGGACTGACGCTCCGTCGGAACGGCGCCCGTCGCGCCGTTCCGGCTTCGCGAAACGAACGCCCCGGCATCACTTTGGTGTCGGGGCGTACGCACGCCCGGACAGCCTGGGTGTGCTGTCGGTGACTGCCGATAGGCTGAACGCATGACGCGAGCCGAGCAGCCAACGGCCCCCACCACCGAACCGGACGACGCCCTCGTCGCGGACTCCCGCGAGCGCGCCGTCCGCTCCCTGCTGCGCCGACCGGAGCTTCGGCGCCTGTGGAGCGCGCAGCTCGTGAGTGGTGTCGGCGACGCCCTCGCACTGTTCGTGCTGGTCCTTCTCGTCCTCCAGGCGGCCGTCCTCGAGGGCTCCTTCGGCGGCGGCTACCGAGGCGTGGCGTTCGCAGTGGCGACCGTCTTCGCGGCGCGCATCCTCGCCGCGCTGCTCTTCGGCGCGGTGCTGCTCGGCCCGCTGACCACGCTCACCTCCCAGGACGGCCCGCTCGACCGCCGCTGGACGATGGCCGGCGCCGACGGTGTGCGGGCCGCGCTGCTGATCGTCGCGCCCCTGTGGATCGACTGGACCCCGGACAACGCACTCGCCGTCCTGCTGGTCACCGCCTTCGTCACCGGCGTCGCCGAGCGGCTGTGGACGGTGTGCCGGGAGAGCGCGGCGCCCGCCCTGCTGCCCGCCCCGCCCCCGGAGGGGGCGACGGTGCGGCCGCTGCCGGACCACCTGGACGCCCTGCGCCGCCTCGCGCTGCGCACCAGCTTCCTGGCGGTCCCGCTGGCCGCCGCCGCCCTGGTGGTCGCCGGCCTGCTGAACAACCTGCTGGGCACCGTGGTGGCCTGGTTCGACGAGCACCAGGCGGCCCTCGGGTCGTACGTGGCTGCCGGACTCTTCGCCGCGTCCCTGTCCGTGGTCACCTTCCTGCAGCTGCCGGGCACGCGTACCCCGCGCCCGCGCTCCCCGCTGGAGGGCCTGCGCCGTCCGCGCACCGGCACGGGCATCGACAAGGGCCGCACGGGCGCCATCCCGCTGCTCGTCCCCGCCTGCGCCGCCGTGGCCGGAGCCATCGCCGCCGCGGTCGCGGTGTGCGTGCTGCACGCCAAGGACCTGGGCGGCGGCCCGGTCCTGTACGGCCTGCAGGTGCTGGGTCTGACCGGCGGTGTCGCCGTCGGCATCCGGACGGCGCCCTCGGTGCTGCCCTCGCTCTCGCGCCGCCGGCTCCTCGCCCTCGCGATCGCGTTCACCGGCATCGCCCTGCTGGCCGCCGGGCTCGTCCCGGACGTCACCACCGTGCTGCTGATCGTCACGCTGGCCGGCGTCACCGCGGGCGTGGCCGCGAACACCGGGCACGCCCTGCTCGACCAGGAGACCGAGGAGTACCGCAGGGCCCGCACCACCGAGCACCTGCACGCGGTCGTGCGCGTCTTCATAGCGCTCGGAGCCCTGATCGCCCCCCTGGTCGCCGCGCTGATCGGCCCGCACCGGCTGGAGAACGGCAGGTTCGTCTTCGCGCACGGCGGTGCCGCCTTCACGCTGATGCTGGTCGGCGCGCTGTTGCTGCCGGTGGCCGCGCTGGTGCTCGCCAAGGTCGACGACCGCTCCGGTGTCCCGCTGCGCCAGGACCTGAAGGACGCGCTGCTCGGCGGCGACGACCCCGTCCAGGCCCCGGCGGCGAACGGCTTCTTCATCGCTCTGGAGGGCGGCGACGGCGCCGGCAAGTCCACCCAGGCCGAGGCCCTCGCGGAGTGGATCCGCGCCAAGGGCCACGAGGTCGTCCTCACCCGCGAGCCGGGCGCCACCCCCGTGGGCAAGCGGCTGCGCTCGATCCTGCTGGACGTGTCCTCGGCGGGCCTGTCGCACCGCGCGGAGGCACTGCTGTACGCCGCAGACCGGGCCGAGCACGTCGACACCGTCGTACGGCCCGCCCTGGAGCGCGGCGCCGTCGTCATCTCGGACCGGTACATCGACTCGTCCGTGGCCTACCAGGGCGCGGGCCGCGACCTGTCGCCGACCGAGATCGCCCGCATCAACCGCTGGGCGACCGACGGGCTCGTCCCGCACCTCACCGTCCTGCTGGACGTCGCGCCGGAGGCCGCCCGCGAGCGGTTCACCGAGGCGCCCGACCGGCTGGAGTCGGAGCCCGCCGAGTTCCACGCGCGCGTGCGGTCCGGTTTCCTCACGCTCGCCGCCTCCGACCCGGGCCGCTACCTGGTCGTGGACGCCGCGCAGGAGCCCGAGGCCGTCACCACCGTGATCCGGCACCGGCTCGACACCGTGCTGCCGCTCTCCGAGGCCGAGGTCAAGGCCCAGGAGGAGGCGCGGAAGAAGGCCGAGGAGGAGGCGCGCCGCAAGGCCGAGGAAGAGGCCGCGCGCAAGGCCGAGGAGGAGCGCCTGGAGCGCGAGCGCGAGGAGCAGCTCGCCAAGCTGCGCGCCGAGGAGGAGGAGCGCAAGCGCCGCGAGCTGGAGGAGGCGCAGCGCCGCGAGGCCGAACGGCAGGCGGAGGAGGCCCGGCAGCGGGCCGAGGAGGCACGGCGCCGGGCGGAGGAGGAGCGACAGCGGCTCCTCGCCGAGGAGAAGGCCCGCGCCGAGGAGGAGGCCCGCCGCAGGGCCGAGGAGGAGCGGCGCCGCAAGCAGGCCGAGGAGGAAGCCCGGCTGCGCGCCGAGGAAGAGGCCCGGCAGGCCCGGCTGCGTGCCGAGGAGGAAGCGCGCCGCCTGGAGAAGCAGCGCAAGGCCGAGGAGGCCCTGCTGCGCGCGGAGCAGGCCCGACGGCAGGCGGCCGAGGCCGCGGCCGCGGCCGACGTGGCCGCTCTCAAGCCCAGTACCCCGCAGCCCGCGGTGCCGGGCATGACCCCGGACGCGGCGACCGTGCCGACGCCGGTCGTGTCGCCGGGCACGGACGAGACGACGGTGCTGCGGCCGGTGCGCGAGGAGCGGGCCGGAGAGGCCCGCAAGCGCGGCGCAGGCCCCGACTCCGAGGTGACGGCCGAGCTGCCGCAGCCGCCGGCCGCGTCCGCGGCCGCCGACGAGACCGCGGTGCTGCCGCCGGTGACGCCCGGTGCGGCGGACGAGACGGCCGTACTGCCGCCGGTGTCCGTCGACGAGACGGCCGTGCTGCCGCCGGTGACCCCCGGCGCCGCCGACGAGACCGCCGTACTGCCGCCCGTGCGGGGCGGCGCCCCGGCGGACCGGATGCCACCCGGCTTCTTCCGGGACGAGCGGCCGGGCGCGGCCCCCGACGGCTCCGAGAGCCGTACGCGCGAGATGCCGCAGCTCGACGCCGACGGCACGCCGCGCCGCCGGCCGCGCTCGGACTGGGCCGAGGAGACCCCGCTGGACGACCTGCCGTCCCTGGCGGACGAGCTGCTGGGGTCGTACGACGAGCAGGAGCACGGGGAGCCGGGCGAGGACCAGGGCCGCCGCGGCCGGGGTCGCGGTCGCCGCGGCTGAGCGAGGACATCGGGCGGCGCCCGTCGGAGCGTGTTTCGGGCGCACTGACGGGCGTCGCCGTCGTTGTCAGTGCCCACCCGCACAATGGATGGCGGAACGCGGAATGTGACGGAAGGGCGGCGTGACCCATGACCGTGTGGGACGACATCGTCGGGCAGGAGAAGGTGAGCGCGGTGCTCGACGCCGCGGCCCGGGACGCCGACGCCCTGGTCACGGCCGCCGCGGCGGACCAGCCGCCGCCGGAGGCGTCGAAGATGACTCACGCCTGGCTGTTCACGGGCCCGCCCGGAGCGGGCCGGAACCAGACGGCGCGGGCCTTCGCGGCCGCCCTGCAGTGCGTGAGCCCCGACCGCGCCCTCGGCGGATCACCCGGCTGCGGATTCTGCGACGGCTGCCACACCGCGCTGCTCGGCACCCACGCGGACGTCACCACGGTCGCCGCCGTGGGCGCGGAGATCCTGGTGAAGGACATGCGGGACACGGTCCGCAAGTCGTTCACCTCCCCAGCGAACGGCCGCTGGCAGATCATCCTGGTCGAGGACGCCGAGCGGCTGAACGAGAAGTCGGCCAACGCCGTCCTCAAGGCCGTCGAGGAGCCCGCCCCGCGGACGGTCTGGCTGCTGTGCGCCCCCTCGATCGAGGACGTCCTGCCCACGATCCGCTCCCGCTGCCGCCACCTGAACCTGCGGACGCCGTCGGTGGAGGCGGTCGCCGACATGCTCGTCCGCCGTGACGGCATCCAACCCGAGGTCGCCGCGGCCGCCGCCCGCGCCACCCAGGGCCATGTCGACCGGGCCCGCCGGCTGGCCACCGACCCGGCGGCCCGTGAGCGCCGCGCCGCCGTGCTGAGGCTCCCGCTGCGGCTGGACGAGGTGGGTGCCTGTCTCAAGGCGGCCCAGGAGCTGGTCGACGCGGCCGCCGAGGACGCCAAGCAGCTCGCCGAGGAGATGGACGGCAAGGAGACCGAGGAGCTGAAGGCGGCGCTCGGCGCGGTCCAGGGCGGCCGGCTGCCGCGCGGCACGGCGGGCGTGATGAAGGACCTCGAGGACATGCAGAAGCGCCGCAGAACCCGCACCCAGCGCGACAGCCTGGACGTGGCCCTCGGCGACCTCACCGGCTTCTACCGCGACGTCCTCGCCCTCCAGCTCGGCTCACGCGTCGCCATCGCCAACGGCGACGCCGAGGACGCCCTGGAGCGGCTGGCCCGCGGCAGCACCCCGGAGGCCACGCTGCGCCGTATCGAGTCGATCGCCGCCTGCCGCGAGGCGCTGGACCGCAACGTGGCTCCGCTGCTGGCGGTGGAGGCGATGACGATGGCACTGCGGGCGGGGTGAGCCGGGCGTACGGTGGTTGACGGACCGCGTCCCCCGTACGAGGCCACACTATGAACGCACCGCACCCATCCCGTCGCTCAGCGTTACGCTCGTCCGATGCACACCTGGCCCTCCCCCCGCCGGAAGCACGCCACCCGGACCGGACCCCGGACCCGAAACCGGACCCGCCGGGCGAGCGCGCGCCTCTCGGGCAGCCTGCTCGTGTCCGCCGCGCTGCTCGTCTCCGCCTGCTCCGCCGGCAGTTCGACCGCGTCGTCCGGCCGTGCGGCGGAGGCGGCGCTGGCCGCACTGCCGCGGTCCACCCCGTCGGCGCTGTCGTCGTACTACAACCAGCACCTGAACTGGCGCAGCTGTGGTGCCCCCGGCTTCCAGTGCGCCACGATGGTGGCGCCGCTGGACTACGCCAAGCCCGGCTCGGGTGACATCCGGCTCGCCGTCGCCCGCAAGAAGGCCACCGGCAAGGAGCGGCCGCTCGGCTCGCTGCTGGTCAACCCCGGCGGCCCGGGCGGCTCCGCGATCGACTACCTCCAGCAGTACGCGGGCATCGGCTACCCCGCCGAGATCCGCGCGCGCTACGACATGGTCGCGATGGATCCCAGGGGCGTCGCCCGCAGCGAGCCCGTCGAATGCCTCGACGGGCGCCGGATGGACGCCTACACGCAGACGGACAACACGCCCGACGACCAGCGGGAGACGAACGCGCTGGTCAGCGAGTACAGGACGTTCGCCGACAGCTGCGGGGCGCACTCGGCGAAGCTGCTGCGGCACGTGTCCACCGTCGAGGCGGCGCGGGACATGGACATCCTGCGGGCGGTGCTCGGCGACCCCAAGCTGAACTATGTGGGAGCGTCGTACGGCACCTTCCTCGGAGCGACGTACGCCGGGCTGTTCCCGGACCGGGTGGGCCGCCTGGTGCTGGACGGGGCGATGGACCCCTCCCTGGACGCCCGGAAGCTCAACCTGGACCAGACGGCGGGCTTCGAGACGGCGTTCCAGGCGTTCGCCAAGGACTGCGTACGCCAGCCCGACTGCCCGCTCGGCGGCAAGGGCACGACACCCGCCCAGGTCGGCGACCATCTCCAGGCCTTCTTCCGCAAGCTGGACGCCCACCCCATCCCGGCGGACGACGCGGGCCACCGCAAGCTCGGCGAGCCACTGGCCACCACCGGCGTGATCGCGGCGATGTACGACGAGGGGACCTGGGGGCAGCTGCGTGACGCGCTGACCTCGGCGATGCAGAAGAACGACGGCGCGGGCCTGCTCGCCCTCTCCGACAGCTACTACGAACGCGACGCGAACGGCCACTACAGCAACCTGATGATGGCCAACTCCGCCGTGAACTGCCTCGACCTGCCGCCCGCCTTCACCACCCCCGAGCAAGTGGAGAAGGCCGTCCCGCAGTTCGAGAAGGCGTCCCCCGTCTTCGGCGAGAGCCTGGCCTGGGCCTCCCTGAACTGCGCGTACTGGCCGGTGAGGGCCACGGGCGAACCGCACCGCATCGAGGCGAAGGGCGCGGCCCCCATCGTCGTGGTCGGCACCACCCGCGACCCGGCCACGCCCTACCCCTGGGCCCGCTCCCTGGCCGGCCAGCTCTCCTCGGGCCGCCTGCTGACCTACGTCGGTGACGGCCACACCGCCTACGGCCGCGGCAGCTCCTGCATCGACTCGGCGATCGACACCTACCTCCTCCACGGCACCCCGCCGCCCGCAGGAAAGCGCTGCTCATAGACCCTCTGGCCCGCCCCGGACGCCGGCGCTCCGGGGCGTGTGCGAAGCACCTCCGGAAACTGTGTAGACTTACCGACGTTGCTGATCGCACCATAAGTGCGGGCAACGCGCCGCTTTAGCTCAGATGGCCAGAGCAACGCACTCGTAATGCGTAGGTCTCGGGTTCGAATCCCGAAAGCGGCTCCATGGGAACCCCAGGTCAGATGCTTCTGACCTGGGGTTCTGTCGTTCAGCGCATACGCCGGCGGCGCGGGCTGTCGGCATGGGCCACGCGGCCTGGAATGGGTGACTGCGCCATGGCCTCAGCTGCTGTGCCGCGGCTGTGGGACGGCGGGGCCCTCGCGAGGAGGGAGGCAGGTCGGAGACCGCTCGCCGCGCGGTCTGTTACGGAGCGAGTTGGAGGCCGGACCGGCTGTCCCGTGCCCCTGGATCTTGACCGTTTGCCATCGGATGCCATCGGACTTCGACGGACGCGAGTTTGTGTCATCGGAGTTTGATCGCCGCAGGTCAGCGACTCAGCGCACCTTCGGTACGCGCCGGGGGCGTGGTAAAGCCGTGGCGCGCTGGAGGTGCTTCTGTCTGCCCTGACGGCCATCTGCGCGGGTGCAGCCTGTCGTCACCGTTCCGTCACAAGTAGTCGCCGCCCGGAACCACGCTGCTCTCCCGCCCCGTCTGCACTCACGTACCACGACCACGCGTACCGCGGGGCAACAACCGACGACCGAAACCCGCGGACGAAACGACTCAGGGGGACCACAGCATGCGGCACAGCAACGGCATTCGCAGGGCGGCTCTGGCGACGACGGCGGTCACGGCCGTCGCGGCGGCGGTGACCGGCATCCTGCCCGGCACCGCCATGGCGGCGAGCACCACCACCTCCACCCCGCCGCCCGCCTGCCCGGCCTCCGCCCTCCAGGTCAGCGCCTGGCAGGCCGCCCACCGGCCCGTCGGGACCGGGACCGGGGCGGCGGTCGTGCAGTTCACCAACGTCTCCAAGAGGACGTGCGTCCTGAAGGGCCATCCGACGACGGTCGCGGGCGCCGGCAACGGCTCCCCCACCCACAACACCCCGCTCAAGATCACCACCACCGGCAGGGCGGCCACCGTGACGGTCCGGCCGCACGGCAAGGCGTGGGTGAAGCTGACCTTCGTCCAGGTCCAGGGGGAGGGCGACGGCTACTGCGTCTCGGGCAAGACCCCGAAGGCGTTTCCGACGATGGTCATCGGGCTGCCGCGCTCCGGGAAGCACCAGGTCGCCCTGAACGACGGGTGGTGGGCCGAGTGCGACAACAAGGTGACCGTCACCCCGGTCTCGGCGGTCAAGCCTTCCTGACCCCACCGTCCCCACAAATCGAGCAGCCTGCACGACGATCGCAACGCGCTGGTTCCCGGGCGGTCCGCTTCCGTCCGTGGCCGTCCGACATGGAGGCTGACCAGGTGCGCAAGGCCTGCAGTGGATGTCCATGGACGCCCCCGGAGCAAGATCGCACAACTCGTAATGTGTAGGTCTCGGGTTCGAATCCCGAAAGCGGCTCCATGAGAACCCCAGGTCAGATGCTTCTGACCTGGGGTTCTGCCGTTGGGTGGTCCAGAGAGATCCCCCTGACGGGCTGGTTCGGATCTCTGGGGCGAGGCCTGTGAGGGCGGCGGATTCGGGAGTGTGTTCGGCGCCCTGCTGGCTAGTCTTCAGGCGTGACGACCGAGTTGACCCTGCTGCCCCGAGTCTCCTGTCGAGGACAGGAGATCACGGCGCCTCGGCTGCGTGGACTGCTGGCCCTGCTCGCCGGGGAGCTGCGTACCGGGTGCAGTACGGGCCGGCTGGTCGAGGGGCTGTGGGCGGAGGAGCTGCCCGAGCGGCCGGGCAAGGCGGTGCAGATACTGGTGTCGCGGCTCCGGGCACAGTTCGGGGCCGGACTGATCGTGAGCACACCGACGGGGTACCGGCTCGCGCTGGACGAGGCGCAGGTCGACAGCTCGGCGCTGCTGTCGTACGAGGCCGCGAGCGCCGGGTGCGCGCGAGCGGGGGACCATGAGGGTGCCCTGGCGCGGGCCGAGCAGGGGCTGGCGCTGTGGGACGGCAGCCTGGGTGCCGGGGAGGCCGAGGAACGGCACGATCCGGTGACGGCGCTGCGTGCCGACCGGGTCCTGGCGTTCCGTTCGCTGGTCCGGTACCGGGCGCTCGCGCTGGCGCGGCTGGGGCGCGGGGAGGAGGCCGCGGCGCCGCTCGCCGAACTGGTCCGCGAACTGCCGCGCGACGAGGAGGTGCTGGCGGAGCTGCTGCGCTGCGAGGCGGCCACGGCGGGCCGGGCCGCGGCGCTGACCCGGTACGACGCCTACCGGCGCGGGCTGCGCGACGAGCTGGGCACGGATCCGGGGTCCCGGCTCAGGTCCGTGTACCAGGAGCTGCTGCGTGCGGACACCCCGTCCGTCCGCCACGGCGTGCCGCACGAGCCGAACCCCCTGCTGGGGCGGGACGCCGACGTCGTCGCCGTCGCCGGGCTGCTGCGCGACGCGCGGGTGGTCACCGTCGTGGGCCCCGGCGGGCTGGGCAAGACGCGGCTCTCGTACGCGGTGAGCCGGGCGGCCGCGCAGCCCTTGGTGCACTTCGTCGCCCTGGCGGGTGTCACCGCCGACGAGGACGTGGCCGACGAGGTGGCCTCGGCGGTCGGCACCGGGGACGTCCGGCAGTTCGCCGGCGGCGGGGACGTGGTGAGCGGCATCGTCGCCGCGCTGGGGTCCGGCCCCGCCCTGCTGGTGCTGGACAACTGCGAGCACGTACTCGCCGGTGCGGCCGGTCTCGTCCAGGCGCTGGTGGCGCGGTCGAAGGAGCTGCGGGTGCTGGCGACCAGCCGGGCACCACTCGGGCTGACCTCGGAGTCCGTGTACGCGCTGCCCGAGTTGTCCCCCGCGACCTCGGTGGAACTCTTCGAGCAGCGGGCGCGGGCCGCCCGGCCCGGCGTCGAGCTGCCCGCCGACCGGGTGGCCGAGATCTGCCGTCATCTGGACGGGCTGCCGCTGGCCGTGGAACTCGCCGCGGCCCGGGTGCGGGTGCTCTCCGTGGCCGACATCGCCCGCCGCCTGCAGGACCGTTTCGCGCTGCTGCGCGGCGGCGCCCGGGACGCACCCGAACGGCATCGCACGCTGCGGGCCGTGGTCGAGTGGAGCTGGAACCTGCTGGAGAGCGACGGCCGGGCGGCGCTGCGCGCGCTGTCGGTCTTCCCCGGGGGCTTCACCGTGGACGCGGCGGAGTACGTGCTCGGCGAGACCGGGGGCGCGCTGGACCTGCTGGAGCAGCTGGCCGGCCAGTCCCTCGTCAAGGTGGGTGACAGCCCGTCCGGGGTGCGCTTCCACATGCTGGAGACGCTGCGGGAGTTCAGCGCCGCCCGGCGGGAGGAGGCGGGGGAGGGCGAGGCGGTGACCGGCCGGTTCCTGCGCTGGGCCCGGGACTTCGGACGGGTGCACCACGACGCGTTGTTCGGCGGTGACGCGCTGGCCGCCTTCGGCCGCGTCCGTGCCGAGCAGGACAATCTCGTCCTGGCGCTGCGGCACGCCCTGGCCCGCGCCGACGCGCCGGCCGTCGCCGCCGTGACCGCCGCGCTGGCCTGCGTGTGGTCCGCCGGCAACAACTACGCCCGGCTCACCGCCCTCGCCGCCGAGACCGGCGGGCCGCTGTCCCATTTCCGCCCGGGGCCGCAGGACCCCGAGGACCTGGAGGCGGCCCGGAGCGCGGCGGTGGTGTGCGCGGCCGGGCTCTTCATGGGCCACGGCCCGCACGCCGTGCGCCAGCTCGCCACCCTGCGCCGTCTGCCGCCCGCCCCGGCGGACACCGTGCCGCGGGCACTGGCCGTCGTGCTGGGCGCCGTCCCGGACATACATCCGCCGCGGTACGCGCGGCTGCAGGAGTTGTGCGACGCCGACGAGCCCATGCTGGCGGGCATCGCGGCGGGCGTCGCCAGCTATGTGTGGGAGTCCACGTACGAGACGGAGCGGGCGCTCGAGTGCGCCCGCCGGATGCTCACCGCGGTGGAGCCGCTCGGCAATCCGTTCCTGATGCTGCTCAGCCATGGGCGGATCAGCGAGTTGTGCCTCAAGACGGAGCGCGGCGCGGAGGCGTACGGCCATCTGCGGGCGGCGGAGGCGCTCGGTGAGGTCGGGGACTGGTCCGACGCGATCGGCGTCCGCTACGGGCTGGTGTCCGCCTGCCTGCAGCGCGGGGAGGTCGACGAGGCGGAGTACTGGCTGGGCCTCGCGTCCCCGGACCGGCAGCCGGAGCACGCCCAGGCCGTCACTCCCGAGGGGCTGCAGGCGCGGGCGGAGATCGCACTGGCCCGGGGGCTGACCGAGGTCGGCCTCGGGCTGTGGCGACAGGCCGCGGAGGGGCTACGGGAGAGCAGCCTGCTGGTGGCCGGTGATCCCTTCCTGGATTCGTGGGCGCTCCAGGTGCAGGCGGCCGCGCTCGCGGCGCACGCGCAGCACAGCCGGCTGGAGCCGGTGGCCCACCTGGCCGAGGACCTGCGGGTACGGCTGCTCGGGATGCTGTCCGGCTCGCCCGGCGCCGGGGATCTGCCGGAGCTGTCGGTGTACGGCACGGTGCTGCTGGCGCTCGGCTTCGCCGGGCTGGCCCGCGACGACACGGCGGCGGTACGGCTGATGGCGCTGGCGGAGCGGATGCCGGTGATGCGGGACCTGCCCACCCTGTCCTCGGCGCGGTCCCGGCAGGCGGCCGAGAACGCCGACAGGGCGGCCTACGCCGAGGCGAGATCGGCGTACGCCACCCTGGGCCAGGAGGAGTTGCGGGCCACGGCACTGCGCGAACTCAACTCCGCGGCTCGCGGTTGAACTGGGCCCTGGACCACAGGTAGCCCAGCACGGTCAGCGCCAGACACCAGCCGACCGCCAGCACCGCGTTCTTCGTGCCGATCTCGCTGCCGAGCAGCAGTCCGCGCAGGGTCTCGATGGCCGGGGAGAAAGGCTGGTACTCGGCGAACCAGCGGAACCCGCCGGGCATGGCGTCCACCGGCACGAACGCGCTGGACAGCAGCGGCAGCATCGTCAGCGGCATGCCGAGGTTGCTGGCCCCCTCGGCGTTCGGGCTGGCCAGGCCGATGCCGACCGCGATCCAGGTCAGGGCGAGGCTGACCAGGGCCATCAGGCCGGCCGCCGCGATCCACTCCAGCGGCGTCGCGTCGGGCCGGAAGCCCATGGCCACCCCGATGCCCAGGATCAGCGCCAGGGCCAGCATCGTCTGGATCACGGTGCCGATCACATGACCGGTCAGCACGGAGGCACGGGAGATCGCCATGGTCCGGAACCGGGCGATGATGCCCTCGGTCATGTCGGTGGCGACGGACACGGCGGTGCCGAGCGAGGTCATGCCCACGGTCATGAGGAGGATGCCGGGGACGATGTAGGCGATGTACTCGGAACGGTCCGCGTGGCCGCCGGCCATGCCCGCGCTCATCACGTCGCCGAAGACGTAGACGAAGAGCAGCAACAGCATGACCGGGGTGAGCAGCAGGTTCAGGGTGAGCGACGGGTAGCGGCGGGCGTGCAGGAGGCTGCGCCGGAGCATCGTGAGGTTGTCGCGGAACGCGTGGGCGGGGGCGCTCATCGGACGGTCTCCTTGTCGGTGGTGGTGGGGTCGGTGGTGGGGTCGGACGTGCCGGTCAGGGCGAAGAAGACGTCGTCCAGGTCGGGGGTGTGGACGGTCAGTTCGTCGGCCTCGATGCCGGCGGCGTCGAGCCAGTCGAGGATGGCGCGCAGTTCGCGTTGGCTGCCGTCGCTGGGGATCTGCAGGGCGAGGGACTCGTCGTCGCGGGAGGCCTCGCGCAGGGCGGTCGCGGCCCGTTCGTAGGCGGTGGGGTCGCTGAAGCGGAGCCGGACGTGTCCGCCGGGGACCAGGCGCTTGAGTTCCTCGGCGCTGCCCTGGGCGACGATCTTGCCGTTGTTGAGCACCGCGATGCGGTCGGCGAGTTCGTCGGCCTCGTCGAGGTACTGGGTGGTGAGGAAGACGGTGACGCCGTCGGAGACGAGTTCCCGGATGATCTGCCACATGGTGTGGCGGGAGCGTGGGTCGAGGCCGGTGGTGGGTTCGTCGAGGAAGATGATCCGTGGGCTGCCGACCAGGGTCATGGCGATGTCGAGGCGGCGTTTCATGCCGCCGGAGTAGGTGGAGGCGGGCTTCTTCGCCGCCTCGGTGAGGTCGAAGCGTTCCAGGAGTTCGGCGGTGACCTGTCGTCCCTCGCGCTTGGAGAGGTGGTGCAGGTCGGCCATCAGGAGCATGTTCTCCTCGCCGGTGATCAGGCCGTCGACGGCGGAGAACTGGCCGGTGACGCCGATCGCGGCGCGTACTGCCTGGGCCTGGGCGGTGAGGTCGTGCCCGGCGATCCGGGCCTGACCGCCGTCGGCGGAGATGAGGGTGGAGAGGATCTTGACGGCGGTGGTCTTGCCGGCGCCGTTCGGGCCGAGCAGCGAGAAGATCGTGCCGGCCGGCACCTGGATGTCGATGCCGTCCAGGACGGTCCTGTCTCCGAAGGACTTGCGCAACCCGGTGGCTGCGATGGCGAGTTCGTGGTCTGTCGTCGGCATGCCGCAGAGCTTGCGGCCGCGGCGGTTCAGCGTGGTTTCAGCGCGGTTTCAACCGCGCGGGACGGGCCCCGTGCCGGGTAGCCGGGCGCGCGCCGCGGCGCACGATGAGCTGCCCTGCTCGGTACCACCGGGCTGCCGGCGGTGTGGCGGGAGTGCCCCGAGCGGGACGCCGGGTGTCTGCCGGATGCTTCATCCCTTTTGCCGCCGAATGGCTGGATACTGCGAGGCATGTCGCATCCCGGGACACTCATCCTGATCACGGCCGTCGCGGTGCTGGCGCCGCTGCTCGCGTACGGCAGCGGCCGCTGGATCCCCGTCCCGCTGGTCGTCCTCGAGATCGTGCTCGGCATCGCCGTCGGCCCCGACGTCCTCGGCTGGGCCCGGCACGACCGCGCGATCGACGTCCTGTCGAACCTCGGTCTGGCCGTGCTGATCTTCCTCGCCGGGTACGAGATCGACTTCGCGGCCGTCCGCGGCACCGTCCTGAACCGCTCGATCGCCGCCTGGGTCATCTCCCTGGCGGCCGGCCTGGGTGTCGCGTTCGCGCTCACCGGCGGTGAGACCACGAAGAGTTTCGTCATCGGCACCGCGCTCACCAGTACCGCGCTGGGCACGGTCCGGCCGGTCCTGCGCGACTCGGGGGATCTGCGCGGTCGCTTCGGGACGGTCGTCCTCGCCTTCGGTGCGGCCGGTGAGCTCGGTCCCGTCATCGCCATGGCCCCGCTGCTCAGCGGACGCGGGCCGGCCATGGCCACCGTGGTCCTGGTGGCGCTCGCGGCCGTGACCGCGGCGGGCATGTGGTGGGCACTGCGGCCCCGCCCGCCCCGGTTCTCCCGGCCGGTCGCCCGGACCCCGGACGGC
Source organism: Streptomyces sp. BK340 (assembly GCF_007827595.1). GTDB lineage: Bacteria > Actinomycetota > Actinomycetes > Streptomycetales > Streptomycetaceae > Streptomyces. Next base: position 67,476 of record NZ_VISR01000034.1, on the reverse strand, counting down.
GGCAGCCGGTTCGCCGTCGGGTACGTCGTGCTGCTGCTCGCCTCGGTGCTCGGTCTGGCCGGTGCGTTCGGTCCGGACATCCTGCTCGGCGCCTTCGCCGCCGGCGTCGTCACCCGCCTGATCCTGCACACCGCCGGCCCTGAGCGCAGCGTCCGAGTGCTCAGCAGGATCGGGGCGATGGGGTTCGGCTTCCTGGTCCCGCTCCTCTTCATCGTCACGGGCATCGACTTCGACCTCGACGCGCTGCTGCACGGAGGCGGTTCCCTCGTTCTGCTGCCGGCCTTCCTGCTGCTCTTCCTCCTGGTCCGCGGCCTGCCGCTCTATCTGCTCGCCCCGCCCGACCTGACCCGCCGGGACGGTGCCGCCCTGCTCCTGCACGGCTCCACGTGCCTTCCCCTCGTCGTCGCCGTCACCACCGTCGGCCTCGCCGACCGGTCCATCGCCCCGGGCGAGGCAGCCGCCCTCGTCGGCGCCGCCATGCTCTCCGTCCCGGTCTTTCCGCTCCTCGCTCTCCGGATCCGCGCGGGCCGTGGCGAGAGGGCCGGGCGGCCGTCGGGAGTTGTCGGGAGCGCGCAGTCGTGGTGAGCCGGGGGAGGGGGCACGGGGGAGGGGCACGGCTCAAGTTCCCGCGACGCAGGGAAAGGTGCTCACAAAACCGGAGCAAAGGGGCGGCAAAGTGAATCTGCGTCAGGTGAACCGGCGCATCTGAGGCAACATCTTGGTGAACGGCGAGCGCCCCGCGGTCAGGACGCCGGTGCCGCCGTAGGCCGGATGGGGTGAGGGACGTGGTGGAGCCGAGGATCGCCGTCGCGGTGGTGACCATGGGCAACCGGCCCGCCGAAGTCGACGCCCTGCTGGAGTCCGTGGCCAAACAGGACGTCGCGCCCGCCCGCATCGTGATCGTCGGCAACGGCTGCCGGCTGCCCGAGTTCGCCGAGCGGCTGTCCCTGCCGGGCGAGGTCACCACCATCGACGTCGAGGAGAACCTCGGCTGCCCGGGCGGCCGCAACGTCGCCCTGGCCCGGCTGCGGGAGTACGGCGACGTCGACGCCGTGGTGGAACTGGACGACGACGGACTGCTCGTCGACCCCGACGTGCTGCGCCGGGTGCGCGAGCTGTACGCGGCCGACCCGCGTCTCGGCGTCATCGGCTTCCGCATCGCCGACGAGCACGGTGAGACGCAGCAGCGGCACGTGCCCCGGGTGGGCAAGTCCGACCCCCTGCGCGGCGGTTACGTCACCGGCTTCCTCGGCGGCGGGCACGCCTTCCGCATGGCGATGCTGGCCGAGACCGGTGACTGGCCCGCCGAGTTCTTCTTCGCGCACGAGGAGACCGACCTCGCCTGGCGGGCCGCCGACGCCGGCTGGAAGATCCTCTACGCCCCCGAACTGCTGCTGCAGCACCCCAAGACCTCGCCGGCGCGGCACGCCATCTACTACCGCGTCAACGCCCGCAACCGGGTCTGGCTCGTCCGGCGCCGGCTGCCGCTGCCGCTCATCCCGCTGCACCTGGGGGCATGGCTGCTGCTCACCCTCGCCCGCACCCGCTCCCCGGCCGGACTGCGTGCCTGGTTCGGCGGGTTCGCCGAGGGGCTGCGGGAGTCGCCCGGCGAGCGGCGGCCGATGCGCTGGCGGACGGTGTGGCGGCTCACCCGGCTCGGGCGCCCGCCCGTCATCTGAGCGGAGGGCGGCCCCGGCGCGGCGAAGGCGCGGGGACCCGAAAGAGAGAACGCGAGGACCCGAAAGCGAGAAGGGGACGGGACAGGTCCCCGGTCGTTCACCTCCGCCGACCGGGGACCCTTGAGTCCCCGGATCAGGCCTGCGGCGACACTCCCCCGAGTTACGCGACTTGCCGCGCGCGCCGTCGGGCCGGATCCGATGGAAAGATCACATCAGGGCGCGCCAACGGATCGCTAACATGTGGCCAACGGTTCGTCCGCAGGTCGAGGTTCGGCTGGCCGGAAGTAGCCGGGCGGCAGGGCTAGTAGGCAGGAACCCTAACGGATTCCGGCCCCGGCCAACAGATGGTGGCTGGCGGAAAATCGTTGTGAATGGGGCGGATTTCCGCCAAGGACCGGCGGGCGCACGCCCGCCGCGCAGCATGGTCGTACGGGACCGCGCGGGAAGGCAGTGGAGCGGGATGCGGCGGTGCGAGCTGCGCTTCGGACTGCTGGGACCGCCCGTACTGTACGACCGACAGCCGCACGAAATCTCGTACGACGCCTCCGGCGGTGCCCTCGGCACCACGGAGACCCCCGTTGCCCCGGAGACTCCCGACACCCCGGACAACCTCGTCCGTGCCATCGGCAGCCCCAAGGTCCGCGCCCTCCTCGCCGCGCTGCTGCTGGAGGCCGGCCGGGTCGTCTCGGTCGAGTCGCTGAAGGACGCCCTGTGGGGCGGGGCGCCCCCCGTCTCCGCGCAGGCCTCCCTGCACAACCACGTCACCCGGCTGCGCCGGCTGCTGGACGACCCCGAGCGGCTGCGGGCCGTGGCGCCCGGCTATCTGCTGCGCGTGGACGAGGGCGAGTTGGACGTGCACGTCTTCGACGCCCGGGTCGCCGAGGCGCGCGCCGCGCACGCCCGGCGGGACTGGGCCGGTGTGGTGCGCCCCTGCACGGCCGCGCTCGCGCTCTGGCGCGGCACCCCGCTGAGCGGACTCCCCGCCGATCTCGGCGGCTACGCGCTCGTGCAGCGCCTGGAGGAGGCGCGGCTGTTCCTGCTGGAATGGCGGTACGACGCGGAAATCGCGCTCGGTGGAGCCCGGTTGGCCGCAATCGTCCCCGAGCTGGCGGCCCTGGTCGCCGAGCATCCGCTGCGCGAGGCGTACCACCGTCAGCTGATGCTCGCCCTGCACCGCACCGGCCGCCAGGCCGAGGCCCTGGCCGTCCACCGTGACCTGCGCGCCCGCCTGGTGGAGGAACTCGGCATCGAACCGGGCCCATCGGTCCGCGAGGCCCATGTGGAGGTCCTGCGGGGCGCCCCGGCGCCGGAGGCAGGGGAGATAAGCGCCCGGGTCCCCGCCCAGCGCGTCTACACCCCTGCGCCCGCCGACGGCGGGGAACCCCCGCAGGGCTCACCCGCGCCCGACGACGAGAGCGGTACGGGCCGTACGGGCGGGAACCCGGCCCCGGCCGAAGGCCGGCTTTCCACCCACGCGCCCGCACCGGCCCAACTCCCCGCGCCCCCGGCGAACTTCACCGGCCGGGCTCCCGAGACCGAGGCGCTGCACCACACCCTCGCCACCCGGCGGAGCCGGCTCGCCGTGATCAGCGGCATGGCCGGGGTGGGCAAGAGCGCCCTCGCCCTGCACGTGGCCCACGAGCTGAGGGAACGTTTCCCTGACGGTCAGCTGTACGTGAACCTGCACGGCGCGACCCCCGGCATGGCCCCGCTCACCTCGTCCCAGGCGCTCACCGCCCTGCTCCGCGATCTCGGGGCCGATCCCCGCAGCATCCCCGAACACCCGGACGCCGCAGCCGCGTTGCTCCGCTCCCTGCTCGCCCCGGCCCGCATCCTGCTGTTGCTCGACGACGCGGCGAGCGCGGCCCAGGTGCGGCCCCTGCTCCCGGCCGGGCCCGGCTGCGCCGTGATCATCACCAGCCGCTCGCCGCTGACCGCCCTGGACGGTGCCCGGTGCTTCCCGCTCGGCCCGCTGACCGGCGAGGACAGCGCGGCACTGCTGCGCGCGGTGAGCGGACGCGAGGGGCTCGACGCGAGCCACGCCCTGGTCGAGCTGACCGGCAGGCTGCCGCTCGCGCTGCGGGTCGTCGCCGCCCGGCTGGCCGCCCGCCGGGCCCTCACCCCGGACGTGCTGGCCGGTCAACTGGCCGCCACGGAAGGCCGCCTGCACCACCTGGAGTACGACGACCTGAGCGTCCGCCGGTCCCTGGCGGTCGCCCATGACGCGCTCGCCGCCGCCGAACGCGAGGCCGACCGGGACGCGGCCCTGGCCCTGCGCCGCATCGGCGCGCTCGACCTGCCCACCTACGGCGCCCCGCTGGTCGCCCGCCTCACCGGCACCGACGCGCGCCGCGCCGAGGCGGCCCTGGACCGGCTGGTCGACGTGGCCCTGCTGGAGGAGACGGAGTACGGCCGCTACGCCCCGCACGACCTGGTCCGTGACTTCGCCCGCGAACTGGCCGGGCAGAGCGCCGAGCCGGCCACCGGCGCCGATCCGGACCTGACCGCCCTGCGCTGGTACGCGGCCGCCGCCGAGCGGGCCCTCGTCGCCATCGTGGAGCCCGGTCTCGACCAGGACGACCGTCTGCGGCCCACCTCCGCCCAGCCGCCGGAGCACGCGGCGGACGTGGCGGACCTGGGCACCTTCGAGTCCGCCGAGCGGGCGTTCGCCTGGGGCGACGTGGAGCTGGAGAACATCGTGGCGCTGGTCGAGCGCAACGCCGGCCCGGGCGGCGCGTGCCGGGACGCCCATCTGTCCACGCTCGTCCGGTTGTTCTTCCCCTATGTGCAGCGCAGCGGCCGGGTCGCCGAGATGGAGGTGCTGGGGCGGGCCGCGCTCGGCGCGGCGCGCCGGCTCGGCGACGAGGCGGCCGAGGCGTACGCCCTGGGCGACCTCGCGGGCCTGCACTTCCTGACCGGCCGGCAGAACGACGCCCTCGCCCTCACCGACCAGGCCCTCGTGATCTGGCGGCGGCTGGGCACGGTGTCCTGGATCCGGCGCTGTCTGAACAACCGCGGGCTGCTGCTGGAGGGGCTCGGCCGGTTCGAGGAGTCCGGCGAGGCGCTGCGGCAGAGCCTCGCCCACTCCCGGCAGCTGAACGACCCCTACGGCGAGGCCGTCACCCACAGCCACCTCGGCAACCTCTACGAGCACACCGACCCGCGGGCCGCCATCGAGCAGCACCGGCGCTCGCTGGCGATCGGGGACGAGATCGGCGCGGTCATCGTGCAGCACTCCGCGCACTGCAACATCGGCTACGCCCACCTCACCCTCGGCGAACCGGCCGCTGCCGCCGGGCACTTCCAGGAGAGCCTGCGCATCCTCGGCGGGCACGGCGACTGGCACGGCGAGTCGCAGACCCGGCTCGGCCTGGTCCGCGCGCTGCGCCGGCTGGGCGAGGCCGAGCGGGCCACGCAGGAGTGCACCGAGCTGCTGCGCCGGGCCGACGCCCGCGCCGACCGCTACATGGGCGGCCTCGCCCGCCACCAGCACGGGCTGCTGCTGCGCGAGCTGGGCCGGCGGCCGGAGGCCTACGACGCCTGGCGCGCGGCCCTCGTGGCCCTGGACGGCACCGACGAGCAGACGGTGCTGGAGGAGCTGCGCGAGCTGCTGGCCGAGGCCTCGGCCCCGTGAGCGGCCCTCACTTGGCGTCGGCGTAGCACTCCACCACCGCCGTCGTGAACGGGAAGCACACCGGGGTCTCGCCGAAGGTCAGCCGTCCGGCGAGGTCGGCGGCGTCGCGGATGGCCCGGGCGACGGTGTCGGCCTCCTCGGCGGGGCAGTGCACGATCACCTCGTCGTGCTGGAAGAAGACCAGCTCGGCCGCCAGGCCGGCGCAGGACCGGCGCAGCGCGGCGAGCAGCAGCAGGGCCCAGTCGGCGGCGCTGCCCTGCACCACGAAGTTGCGCGCGAAGCGGCCCCGCGCGCGGGAGTTGGTGGAGGCGTAACCGGGGACCCACGGCTGCCCGTCGGCGGTGTCCTCGCCGATCGGGATGCCCGCCTCCTCCTCCGCGTCCTCGCCCTGCCGGGCGGCGGGCGGACAGGTCCGGCCCAGCCAGGTGCGCACGAGCCGGCCCTCCTCGCCGGCCCGCGCGGCCTCGTCGACGTAGGCCACCGCCTTGGGGAACCGGCGGCGCAGCGCGGCGAGGTTCTTCAGACCGTCGCCCGAGGTCTGGCCGTAGACCGCGCCGAGCACGGCGAGCTTGGCCTGGTCGCGGTCGCCGGAGAAGGCGCGATCGGAGACGGACTGGTAGAGGTCGCTCTCGCGGCCGGCGACCTCCATCAGGCCGGGGTCGCGGGAGATCGCCGCGAGCACGCGCGGCTCCATCTGGTCGGCGTCGGCCACGACCAGCCGCCAGCCGGGGTCGGCGACCACGGCCCGCCGGATCACCTTGGGGATCTGCAGCGCGCCCCCGCCGTTGGTCACCCAGCGCCCGGTGACCGTGCCGCCGGCGAGGAACTCGGGCCGGAATCGGCCGTCGCGGACCCAGTCCTGCAGCCAGGACCAGCCGTGGGCGACCCGGATGCGGTACAGCTTCTTGTACTCCAGCAGCGGCTTCACCGCCGGGTGGTCGAGGGATTCGATCTCCCAGCGGCGGGTGGACTTCACCTTGATCCCGGCCTGGGCGAAGGCCTTGACGACGTCGGCGGGCAGGTCGGGCCGGACCCGGCGGCCGAAGGCGGCGGACACCTCGTCGGCCAGCTCGGCCAGGCGGCGCGGCTCACCGCCGCCCGCGTACCGCTCGCCCAGCAGGTCGTGCAGCAGCTCGCGGTGGACCTCGGCGCTCCAGGGGAGGCCGGTGTGGTTCATCTCGGCCGCCACCAGCATCCCGGCCGACTCGGCGGCGGTCAGCAGCCGCATCCGGTCGGGTTGGGCGGTCTTCTCGTGCCGCCGCTGCTGGTCGGCGTAGACCGCGAGGAGGTCCGCCAGCGGCAGCCGGGTGCCGCTCGGCTCGAACAGCGGCGACTGGGCACCCGGTTCGGCCGGGCGCAGCGGCGGGTCGGGCGGTACGGGGCCGCCGCGGAGGCGGGCCAGGGCGGCGGCGGCCGAGCGCGGCTCGCCGTGCCGGCCCTCGTGGCCCAGCAGAAGTGTCTCGGCGTCCTCGATGTCGTAGCACCGCTCCACTCGCACCCCCGTGGCGAGCAGACGCGGATAGACCTCGGGGGTCGACCGCCACACCCAGCGCGTCACCTCCGGGCGGCTCCGCACCGCCCCGGCGAGATCGCTCTCCCGCCGCACCGGACCGACGGGCAGCCCGTCCGGGCCGAGGGGGGCGACGTCAACGCCACCGTCCTCGGCCGGTGCGAGAGCCCACCGGTCGGTCATGACTGCGAGTGTGGCAGGCGGCACTGACAATGGGTCTGACCTGCGCGTTCGCGTCTCGGGTCCAGGTTTTCCCGGACCGCTGTTCCGGACCCTGGTCAGTCCGTCGGTCCGTCGCTCGCGGCCTCCTCCGCGTCCGAGGCCGCCTTCTTCTGCTCCAGCAGCAGCGCCAGCACCCTGCCGACGTACTCCTCGGTCCCCGCCTTGGTGATGCCGAGCCCGCTGAGGACGCCCGTGCCGTTCTCGTGCTCCAGCAGGGCCAGCAGGAGGTGCTCGGTGCCGATGTAGTCGTGGCCGAGCCGGAGGGCCTCGCGGAAGGTGAGTTCGAGGACCTTCTTGGCCTCCGGGCCGTAGGGGACGAGGTCGGGGACCTCCTCGGCGGCCGGCGGGAGCGCGGCGGTCGCGGCCCGGCGTACGGAGTCCAGCAGGACGCCCTGCGCGGTGACCGCCTTCGCGGCCAGACCCTCCGGCTCGGCCAGCAGCCCGAGGACCAGGTGCTCGGGGCGGCCCTCGGTGCTGCGCGCGGCCAGCGCCTCGTTGTGCGAGGCCATGACCACGTTCCGCGCGCGCGGGGTGTAGCGGCTGAAGCCCTGGCTGGGGTCGAGGTCGGTGGACTCCTTCGGCACGAACCGCTTCTGCGCCGCCTGCCGGGTCACGCCCATGCTCCTGCCGATGTCGGTCCAGGAGGCCCCCGAGCGGCGGGCCTGGTCGACGAAGTGGCCGATCAGGTGGTCGGCCACGTCATCGAGGTGGTCGGCGGCGATCACCGCGTCCTGGAGCTGGTCGAGAGGTTCGGTGTGGACCTTCTTGATCGCCTCGATGAGGTCGTCGAGGCGCACGGATGCCGTGATGTTCGGATGGGTCGCCATGTGTCAACCGTAGGTTGTCACTCTCTAGCCGTCAACCGGTGGTTGACAGTTCGGGCGTCCTGTCCGGGCCGGCTGCTCGGGCGCGGCCGCCAGGCGCACCGCCGGCCCCGCGAACACCGTTCCGCTGAAGCCAGGTCCACCATGGGGTTCGTGCTGGGCGCGTTCCGCGTGCGTGGGTGGCCGAATTTCGTGCAGTGAGACCCCGCAGTCCAGGCGGTCGCGCACGGAAGGCTGTCCACAGGGTGTGGACAGCCTCGGCCCGCTGTCCGCGGCTCATGGCACGATCGACAGCGTGACCAGCACCTCCAGCACCGTCGAGCGGGCCTTCCGGGCCGCCCTGTACGACGACACCGACGCCGGACTCGACACGGGCGCCTCCCTGCTCGCCGCCGACCCCGCGGCCGACGCCGAACTCGTGCGGCGCGGCGAGGAGTTCGTCGCCACGGCCTGGCAGCGCGGCTGGCAGCCCGCCGACGTCGTACGGCTCGTACGGCGCGACCTGGAGGACGGCCACGTCCGCCTGGCCGCGGAGCTGATCCGGGCCCAGGCCGGGCGGGACCGCCCGCGCGGGCGCCGCTGGGCAGCCCAGCTGGAGGCCCTGCCACAGGACCCCGCGCGCGGCGGCGACCGTTTCTCGCACGCCACCGCCGTCCTCCAGCTGTACCGCCTGCTGCTGCGGCTGCCCGCCCTGGAGCCTCTCGAGGAGCCCCGCCGCGAGCACGGACCCGCCGCCGCCCGCATGCTCACCCGGATCCGCGCCCTGCTCGCCAAGGCCGAGGCCACCGGGTATCCGGAGGAGGCCGAGGCGCTCAGCGCCAAGGCGCAGGAGCTGATGGCCCGGCACAGCGTCGACGAGGCGCTGCTCGCCGCCGCCGCCCCCGCGCCGGACGTGCCCGGCGCCTGCCGCATCGGCGTCGAGCCGCCGTACGAGCAGGCCAAGGCGATGCTGCTGGACGCGGTCGCCACCGCCAACCACTGCCGCGCGGTGTGGAACGAGCCGCTGGGCTTCTCCACGGTCGTCGGCTTCGAGGCGGACCTGGAGGCGGTCGAACTGCTTCACACCTCGCTGCTGGTGCAGGCCACGCACGCGATGACCAAGGCGGAGGCCGCCCAGCGGGCCGGGGGCCGAAGGCGCACCAAGACCTTCCGGCAGTCCTTCCTCGCGGCCTACGCCCACCGTGTCGGCGACCGTCTCGCGGCCGTGGCCGAGACCCAGGTGACCCAGGACCTGCTGCCCGTCCTCGCCACCCGCGAGGTGGCCGTCACCGACCGGCTGGAGCGCATGTTCCCCGAGACCACCACGACCCGGCTGCGCGGCGTGACCGACGCGGCCGGCTGGACGGAGGGCGCGCGAGCGGCGGACGAGGCCCAGGTCAGGGCCCGCCCCAGGCTGCCGTGAGGGTCAGTCGCCGACCTGCTGGAAGGCGCTGACGGAGGCGTTCGGGGTCCCCTGGGTGCCCTTGGCGGCGACGGGCCCGTACGACCAGGGGAAGCTCCGGGTGGTGCTGGAGCCGGGCAGGGAGATCAGCACGGTCTTCGCCCCGACGCTGCTCTTGTCGCCCGCCTTGCCGCGCACATAGGAGATGGTGAAGCTCGCCGAGTCGCCCTTGGCGAGCTTCAGCTTCTGGGCCTTCGCCCCCTGCTGCACGGGCACGTCGACCGCGGTGTCGCCCGTCTTCAGCCGGGCGCCGGGGAACTTGTCGAGGGTGCAGGGCGCGCTCTGGTTGGTGATGCTGACGGGCACCTCGCCCGTGTCACCGGCGGCCGGGGCGACGCTGGCCGACCCGATCTGCACGGACACCCCGCCGATCTCGCAGGCGGAGCTGCTCTTTCCGTTCTTGCCGCCACCGCCGTCGTTGCAGGCGGTCAGCAGGAGGGCGGCGGCGAGGGCGGTGACGGTGAGCGGAATGGCGCGCATGAGCAGATCCCCATCGAGGTCGTGACGGTCTCCCCGCATCATGGCCCCTGCGCCCGGGACGCGATCACGCACCCCGGGCGAATTCACCGCTTCAGGGGCCCCGTCACTGCTTCACGGGTGCCGTCGGCAGCCCGGACGGCAGCTTGCCGCCCTCGGCCTTGGTGTAGGTCTCCTGGCCCAGCTTGCCCGACCAGGTCACCTTCATCGCGTCCGCCCGCACCGAGTCGACCATTCCGGTGACCCGGTCCTTGCTGCCGCCGGTGCAGGTCAGATGGATCATCTGCATGCCCGCCTCGGTGCCCGCGGCACCGCTGCACACGGTTCCGCCGGTCACGAACAGCCCGGCCTGCTTCCCGGTGATCACCAGGGCCACGATGCTGCCCTTGCTGGTGGTGATCCAGCTGCCCTGGAGCTTGTCGGAGGAGCCCGTCACGGCGCCCGTGCCCGTGGACGTCGGGGTCGCGCTCGGGGTGGGCGAGGAGTCGTCCTTGGAGCCGCCCCCGCTGCACCCGGTCAGCGCGAGCACGCCCACCAGCCCCGCGGCCGCGGCTGCGGTCCGCACCCTTGCAGTCGCCGTAGTCACGTCAAGCTCCCCAAGCTCTGGCGGGCCGGCCGCACCGGGGCCGTCGGCCCGTCGCGGTCGGTGCCCCCCGGACCGGAGGGACCGCAGCAAGTTACCAGCCGTTATCAGGAGGGCTTCCGGACACCGGGCAGGAATCCGTCGTGAGGCCATGTTTGACAATGGGATTCATTTTCATTAATATGCCGGCATGACACGCAACGAACTCCGCCCGGTCGTCAGGCTCCGGTCGACGGCCGGTACCGGGCACACCTATGTGACCCGCAAGAACCGCCGCAACGACCCGGACCGCATGACGCTGCGCAAGTACGACCCGGTCGCCGGCCGGCACGTCGAGTTCCGGGAGGAGCGCTGAGGCGGCCCCGCTGACAGGTAGGCAATTCCCTACGGTTGACGCGTAGGGAATTGCCTACCTATTCTTGCGGGCATGACCGTCACGCACGCCTCGTTCGTCACGCTGCCCGTCACCGACCAGGACCGCGCCCTGCGCTTCTACCGGGACCTCCTCGGCTTCGAGGTGACAGCCGACCTCCAGATGCCGCCGGGTCGCTGGCTCCAGGTCGCGCCGAAGGGTGCGCAGACCGTCTTCACGCTCTCCGGGCCCGGCATGGGGGATTTCGAGCCCGGTTCGGCCCGGGGGATCATGTTGGTGACGACCGATGTCGACGCCGACTGCGCACGGCTCGCCGAGGCGGGTACCGAGGTGCAGGGCCCCGACGAGTACCCCTGGGGACGGATGGCCTCCTTCCGGGATCCGGACGGCAACGGTCTGATGCTGCTCACGGAGGTTCACCAGTAGAAAGGCCGGCGATGACCGCAGCCGGAAGCCGGGAGGCCGTCGACGATCGCGTCTTCGCCGCGCTCGCCAACGCCACCCGCAGGGAAGTGCTCCGGCTGCTGCGCGAGCGCGGGCCGCAGCCCGTGCAGGCCCTGGCCGGCCACTTCGACATGCGCCGCCCGAGCCTCTCGGAACACCTCAGGGTGCTCCGGGAGGCCGGCCTCGTCTCCGAGCAGCGCTCGGGCCGGCAACGGATCTACCGCCTGGAGGCGGCCCCGCTCGCCGAGGTGCAGGACTGGCTCCACCCGTACGAGCGGTTCTGGCGGGAGCGGCTGAAGGGCCTCGGCGATCTGCTCGACCGCATGCCGGACGATGACCGCCCATGAACACCGCACCCGGCGACGCCGACGACCTCACCACGATCCGCGTCGACCAGTTCTTCCCGCACCCGCCCGCCAAGGTCTGGCGCGCCCTGACCGAGCCCGGTCTGCTGGCCCGCTGGCAGATGCCCGGCGCCGAGGGCTTCCGGCTCGAGGTCGGTCACCGGTACCGGATGACCTCGGTCCCGCGTCCCGGCACCCGCTTCTCCGGTGTCGTGGAAGTGCAGGTGCTGGCCTACGACACCGGGCGGATGCTGTCCCTCCGGTGGGCGGACGCCGATCCGGCCAATCCCGCGGACTGGACCATTACCTGGACCCTGGAACAGGAAGGGCGCGGAACGCGTCTGTTCCTAGTGCACGAGGGATTCGATCCGGACGACCCGGCGCAGATGATGGCTCGGAAGATCATGGACGGGGGCTGGCGGGGACATGTGCTGCCGTCTCTGGGGCAGACGCTGGAACGACTTGGGTAAAGCGGACGTCAAAGCTGTAATCACGGGAGCACCCCACGTGCACGTGCATCTGCTCATGCATCTGCACATGAACAGGGTTATGATCCGGGTCAGTTGACTACAGCATCCATGGCCACACCAGCCAGTGCACCACCGGGGAGCGACCTGTGGACCGCGACGTTGACGGCGTGTACGGGGGGTACGACGTGTACAACGGCATGGCTTACAACGGCATGGCTGCCACGCAGCTGGACGGCGTGGCCTGGCAGAAGAGCAGGCACAGCAACTCGCAGGGCTCCTGCGTGGAGTTCGCGAGGCTGCCCGGCGGCGAGGTGGCCGTGCGCAACTCGCGCTTCCCGGACGGGCCCGCGCTCGTCTACACGCGCGCGGAGATCGAGGCCATGCTCCTCGGTATCAAGGACGGCGAGTTCGACCATCTGATCGCCGGCTGAAACGACTCACCGGCCCGGTCGGCCGGAGTGGTCGGGACAGCCGGGCGGCGGCCGGGCGAAGTCCGGGTGTACGCGCGTAGAAACGTGGCGTCGGTCGACGCCACGTCGCGTCACTCGGCCGTTCGGAGCCGGAACAGCGCCCAGACGACCTTGCCGTCGAGGCTGCCCGCGAGCGGGTGCCAGCCCCAGCTGTCGGTGAATGAGTCGACCAGGAACAGTCCGCGCCCCGACTCGGCCGAGAAGTCGTCCGAGTCGCGCGGGACGGGCGTCTCGTGACTGGGGTCGCGCACCGCGCACACGAGCCGCTCGGTCCAGCGCATCAGATGCAGTCGTACCGACGGCGCGCGCTCGGAGCACGCCGCGTCGGCCGGCTCGGAGGATGCGGCCCGCAAGGCCTCGCCGGAAGGGTGGTGGGAAAGCGGCAGTCCGTGACGCAGGGCGTTGGTGACGAGTTCGGAGACGACGAGACATATGTCGTCGAAGCGGTCGCCCACGTCCCACTGGTCCAGAGTGGCCCGGGTGAAGCGGCGGGCCTCGCGCACCGCTTCGTAGCGGGCGGGCAGTGCGCAGGAAGCGGCATCGGACACGGCCGCGGGATCCAGCGGCGGAAGGCCCTGCCGTAACGGCTTGAGCATGGTCGATCCATTCGTTCCCATGCGAGGCACTCCCGGGAATTCGCGGTCGTTGCGATGCAGCGGTGGCGCTGCACCATGGTTTCGGATGGGAAGGGCAGATGCAAGGGCAGATGCACGTGCACGCGACCGAATTGAACCTGCCCGTACCGCTTCTTGGCCATTTTTTCCGCCAACTCGGATCGCAAGTCTGTCAGAGGTCCTGACCTCTTCCTGCTGAAAACGGCTGACCTCTTTCCGTTTCCGTAACCGGACGAGTACTGCTCGAAGTGTTTTAGTGGCAGACTTCGGCCCCAAAGACGGTTGGGGAGGCTGGCGAACGTGAGCGCGGGAGAGCCCGGATCGGTGGTGCGGCGCATGCTGCTCGGCTCGCAACTCAGGCGACTGCGTGAAGCACGGGGGATCACGCGCGAGGCGGCGGGGTACTCGATCCGTGCGTCCGAGTCGAAGATCAGCCGGATGGAGCTGGGCCGGGTGAGCTTCAAGACCAGGGACGTGGAAGACCTGTTGACGCTGTACGGCATCACCGACGAGGCGGAGCGCGAGTCCCTGCTCTCCCTCGCCCGGGAGGCCAACGTCGCGGGCTGGTGGCACAGTTACACCGACGTGCTGCCCAGCTGGTTCCCCACCTATGTGGGTCTGGAGGGCGCCGCCTCCCTGGTCCGGGTGTACGAGGTGCAGTTCGTGCACGGCCTGCTGCAGACCGAGGAGTACGCCCGCGCGGTGGTCCGGCGCGGGATGAAGGGCGCCAGCGCGGCCGACGTGGAGCGGCGGGTGGCGCTGCGCCTGGAGCGGCAGAAGCACCTGCTCGACGACAACGCCCCCGAGTTCCACATCGTCCTGGACGAAGCCGCCCTGCGCCGTCCCTACGGTGACCGCGACGTGATGCGCGGCCAGCTCCAGCACCTGATCGAGATCTCCCAGCGGCCCAATGTGCGGCTCCAGGTCATGCCGTTCGGCTTCGGCGGCCACTCCGGCGAGAGTGGCGCCTTCACCATCCTCAGCTTCCCCGAGTCGGACCTGTCCGACGTGGTGTACGTGGAGCAGCTGACCAGTGCCCTCTACCTGGACAAGCGCGAGGACGTCGCCCAGTACGAGCAGGCGCTGAAGGAGCTGCAGCAGGACAGCCCGGGCCCGGACGAGAGCCGGGACCTGTTGCGGGGTCTGCTTCAACTGTCTTGAGCGCTTACCTCCAACTCTCTTGAATTACAAGTACGATGACGGATGATCAGACCGTGACCAGGATCTGGCATCGCTAGTGATTGAGGGATCACATGTCGTCCTACTTCACCGAGCTGGCCCAGCAGTACATCGACGGGGAATGGCGCCCGGGCACCGGTTCCTGGGACGTCATCGACTTCAACCCCTACGACGACGAGAAGCTGGCCTCGATCACGGTGGCCACCGTCGAAGAGGTCGACCAGGCCTACCGGGCCGCGGCCCGTGCCCAGAAGCAGTGGGCCGCGACCAACCCGTACACCCGTCGCGCGGTCTTCGAGCGGGCCCTGAGGCTGATAGAGGACCGCGAGCAGGAGATAGCCGACCTGATCATCGCGGAGCTCGGCGGCACGCGCGTGAAGGCGGGCTTCGAGCTGCACCTCGCCAAGGAGTTCCTGCGCGAGTCGGTCCACCTGGCGCTGCGTCCCGAGGGGAAGATCCTGCCCTCGCCGGCGGACGGCAAGGAGAACCGCGTCTACCGGGTGCCGGTCGGCGTGGTGGGCGTGATCAGCCCGTTCAACTTCCCGTTCCTGCTGTCGATCAAGTCGGTGGCCCCGGCCCTCGCCCTCGGCAACGGCGTGGTGCTCAAGCCGCACCAGAACACCCCGATCGCCGGCGGCACCCTGGTCGCGAAGATCTTCGAGGAGGCCGGACTGCCCGGCGGCCTGCTCAACGTCGTCGTCACCGACATCGCCGAGATCGGCGACGCCTTCATCGAGCACCCGGTCCCCAAGGTCATCTCCTTCACCGGCTCCGACAAGGTCGGCCGGCACGTGGCCACCGTCTGCGCCTCGCACTTCAAGCGCTCGGTGCTCGAACTGGGCGGCAACAGCGCGCTGGTGGTCCTGGACGACGCCGACCTCGACTACGCGGTCGACGCGGCGGTCTTCAGCCGGTACGTCCACCAGGGCCAGGTCTGCATGGCCGCGAACCGGGTGCTCGTGGACCGCTCGATCGCCGACGAGTTCACCGAGAAGTTCGTCGCCAAGGTCAGGACGCTCAAGGTCGGCGACCCGCGCGACCCGCAGACCGTCATCGGCCCGGTGATCAACTCCGCGCAGGCCAACGCCATTTCGGGCGCCGTCGAGCAGGCGCTCGCCGAGGGCGCCACGGCCCTGGTGCACGGCACCACCACCGGCAACCTGGTCGAGCCCAGCGTGCTCACCGACGTCCCCGCCGACTCCGCGCTGCTCCAGCAGGAGGTCTTCGGGCCGGTCGTCTTCCTCGTCCCCTTCGACGGCGAGGAGGAGGCGGTCCGGATCGTCAACGACACCCCGTACGGCCTCAGCGGCGCTGTCCACACGGGCGACATCGAGCGCGGTGTGGCGTTCGCCAAGCAGATCGACACGGGCATGTTCCACGTGAACGACGGCACCGTGCACGACGAGCCGCTGGTGCCCTTCGGCGGCGAGAAGCACTCCGGCCTCGGCCGTCTGAACGGCGAGACGACCCTGGAGGCCTTCACCACGATCAAGTGGATCTCGGTGCAGCACGGTCGCAGCGGCTTCCCCTTCTAGGCCGGGTTTCCGGTTCTGGGCCGGGTTCCGGAACCTTCCGATCGGCGGGCTCTTGCGGACAGAACCTGACCGCAAGGGCCCGTAGCTTCGTCGGTGTCAGGGAAACGGACCCGATGGAAGGCGGTCGGTCATGGTCACTCACGTGGCGGCGGAGACGCAGGGCGACGAGCGGGGAGCGCTGCTGGCGTTCATCGAGGAACAGCGCGGCGGGATCCGCCGGGCGCTGCTGGGGCTGACCGAGGAGCAGGCCCGATCCCGCCCGAGCGCCAGCGAGCTGTCCCTGGGCGGACTGCTCAAGCATGTCGCCGAGGTCGAGCAGGGCTGGGTGGCCCGGGCCAAGCAGGAACCGCCGGCGATCCCGCGCGACGAGTCGAACTGGCACGAGAGCTTCCAGCTCGTGGGCGACGAGACGGTCGCCTCGCAGCTCGCGTTCTGGGCGGAGGTCGCCGCCGAGACGGAGAAGTTCATCCGCTCCGCGCCCAGCCTGGACGACAGCTTCCCGCTGCCGCCCGACCCGTGGTTCCCGCCGGAGGGCCGCGTCTCCCTGCGCTGGCTGTGCCTGCACCTGATCCGCGAGACGGCCCGGCACGCCGGACACGCCGACATCGTCCGCGAGTCCCTGGACGGGAAGACCGCGTTCGAGCTGGTGGCCCTGGAGCAGGCGGGCTAGCTCCGCGCAATAACCTGGACCGCATGTCAGCGATCCGTCTTCTCGTGCTGGGCGCGGTGCGCCAGCACGGGCGGGCCCATGGCTACCAGGTGCGCAACGACCTGGAGTACTGGGGCGCGCACGAGTGGTCCAACGCCAAGCCGGGCTCGATCTACCACGCCCTGAAGCAGATGGAGAAGCAGGGGCTGCTGCACGCGCACGAGATCGCGCCCTCCACGGCCGGCGGGCCGCCGCGCACCGAGTACGAGATCACGGACCGGGGCGAGGGGGAGTTCTTCCGGCTGCTGAGGGAGTCCCTGGTCTCCTACGACCAGAAGATGGACATCCAGTCGGCGGCCATCGGTTTCCTGGTCGAGCTGGCGCGGGCCGAGGCGCTGGATCTGCTCCGGGAGCGGATCCGGCGGATCGGGCAGTGGCGGGCCGCAGTCACCGGGCACTACATCCCCGAGGACGGTCCCGAACAGCTCGGCCACATCGGCGAGATCATGAACCTCTGGGTCCACACGGCCGACTCCGACGAGGCCTGGACCCAGGGGCTGATCGCCCGCCTGGAGGCGGGCGCCTACACGTTCGCCGGCGAGGGCGAGCGCTTCGTGGGCGTGCTCACCGAGGGGCAGGAGAACCCGTACGCGACGGGGGAGCGGCATCCGGAGGATGACCACTAATCAAGTTTGACCAACGGGTCGGCCCGCGTTACTTTCGAGGAAGTAGTCAAGTTTGACTAACAAGGGAGCTGGCACGTGGCCGACACGGCGATCACCGTCGAGGACGCACGAAAGACCTACGGCACCAGACACGCCCTGGACGGGCTCGACCTGCGCATCACCCGCGGCACCGTGCACGCGGTGCTCGGCCCCAACGGGGCGGGCAAGACCACCCTGGTGCGGATCCTGTCCACCCTGCTCAGGCCGGACGGCGGCCGCGTCGAGGTCGCCGGGCACGACGTCCTCACCGAGGCTCGCGCGCTGCGGCGGCGCATCGGTCTGCTGGGCCAGTACGCGGCCCTGGACGAGCAGCTGGACGGCCGGCAGAACCTGGAGATGTTCGCCCGCCTGCACCACCTCGGCGCCCGCCGCGCGCGCGTGCGCGCCGCCGAACTCCTGGACCGCTTCGGCCTCGGCGACACCGGCCGCACCCCGGTGGCCCGCTACAGCGGCGGCATGCGCCGCCGCCTCGATCTCGCGGCCTCTCTGATCACCGACCCCGAGGTGCTGTTCCTGGACGAGCCGACGACCGGCCTCGACCCGCGCGGCCGCGCGGAGGTCTGGTCCGCCGTCCGCTCCCTGGTCGGCGGCGGCACGACGGTCCTGCTCACCACCCAGTACCTGGAGGAGGCCGACCAGCTGGCCCATCGCATCGCCTTCGTGGACCACGGCCGGGTCGTCGCCGACGGCACCCCCGACGAGCTGAAGACCCTCACCGGCGGCGACCGCATCGACGTCGTCCTGCGCGACGCGGGCCGGCTCGGCGAGGCCGCCGCCCTGCTGCCCGTCACCGGCGTCTCGGTGGACACCGACCGCCGGCTGCTCAGCGCCGCGGTCACCGACCGCATGAGCGCGCTCTCCGGGGTCGTACGCGCCTTGGAGGCGGCCGGCATCGAGGCGGCGGACGTCGCCCTGCGCCGACCCACGCTGGACGAGGTGTTCCTGCACCTGACCGGTGACGGGAACCGAGTGAAGGAGGCCGTGTGATGGCGGTGGCCCCTTACGTCCTGACCGACTCCTGGACCATGACCCGGCGCGAACTCGCCCACTGGGCACGGCAGCCCGGGCAGGTGCTGGTGGCCCTGGTCTTCCCGGTGATGCTGCTGCTGATGTTCGGCTACCTGGTCGGCGGCGGCCGGGGCGTCACCGGCGACTACGTCGACTACCTGGTGCCCGGCATGCTCGCGCTCACCATGGCCTTCGGCCTGGAGGGCACGATGCTCAACGTCACCCAGGACCTCGACAAGGGCGTCATCGACCGCTTCCGCTCCCTGCCCATGACCAACGGGGCGGTCCTGGTGGGCCGTTCGGCGGCCGACATGCTCCAGTCGGCCGTCGCGCTCGCCCTGATGACGGCGGTGGCGTACGCGCTCGGCTGGCGGGCGCACGGCGGCCCGGGCGCCTTCCTGGGCGCCGTGGGTCTGCTCCTGCTGCTCCGCTTCGCGATGCTCTGGGTCGGCATCCACCTCGCCCTGGTCGCCGGCCGGCCCGAGATGGTCCAGGCCGTGCAGATCCTCGTCTGGCCGGTCGGCTTCTTCTCCAACGCTCTCGCCACGCCGGACGCCATGCCCCACTGGCTGGGCACGGCCGTCAGGTGGAACCCGCTGTCCCGGACGGCGACGGCGGTGCGCGACCTGCTCGGCGGCCAGGGCGTCGATCCGGGCCACGTGGGGGCGGCCGTGGTCTGGCCGCTCGGCCTGCTGGCCGTGTTCTTCCCGCTGGCGGTACGGAAGTTCGCGCGCCTGGGCCGCTAGGGGGTTTCGTTCGGATCAGGCCGGACGCCGCGGACCCGGGCTGATCCGAACGAAACCCCCTAGTGGTGGAAGCCGGTGGCCGCCTCCTTGTCCCGGGTCAGTGGATGCGGCTGCCGGCGCAGCTCCGGCACCAGGCGGTTCAGGTCGTCCACGAACAGGTCGGCGAGGTCGTGGGAGAAGCCGTTGCGGCACACGATCCGGATCACGGCGAGATCCTCCCGGTTGGGCGGGAAGGTGTACGCGGGCACCAGCCAGCCGCCCTCGCGCAGCCGCCGGGCGACGTCGAAGACGTCGTACGACGTCACGCCCTCGGCGGTGGTGAAGGCGAACACCGGCAGTTCGTCACCGTGTGTGAGCAACCGGAAGTCGTCCAGCGCCTCGATCCTGCCGGCGACGTAGCGCGCCACGTCCCGGGTCGACTGCTGCACCGCCCGGTAGCCCTCCCGGCCCAGCCGCAGGAACGTGTAGTACTGCGCGACCACCTGGGCGCCGGGCCGGGAGAAGTTGAGCGCGAAGGTCGGCATGTCGCCGCCCAGGTAGTTCACCCGGAAGACCAGTTCGTCGGGCAGAGCCTCCTTGTCCCGCCACAGGGCCCAGCCGACGCCCGGGTAGACCAGGCCGTACTTGTGGCCCGAGGTGTTGATCGAGGCCACGCGCGGGAGGCGGAAGTCCCACACCAGGTCCTCGTCGAGGAAGGGCGCCACCATGGCCCCGGACGCGCCGTCCACGTGCACCGGGATGTCGAGACCGGTGCGCTCCTGGAGGTCGTCCAGGGCCGTGCACAGGTCCGCGATCGGCTCGTAGGACCCGTCGAAGGTGGAGCCGAGGATGCCGACGACCCCGATGGTGTTCTCGTCGCACAGCTCGGCCGCCGCCTGCGGATCGAGGTGGTACCGCTCGCCCTCCATCGGGACCAGCCGGGGCTCCACCTCCCAGAAGTTGCAGAACTTGTCCCAGCAGACCTGGACGTTGACGCCCATGACCAGGTTCGGGCGCGCCCCCGGGTAGCGGTCGGCGTTGCGCTTCGCCCAGCGCCGCTTCAGCGCCATCCCGGCGAGCATGCACGCCTCGCTGGATCCCGTGGTCGAACAGCCCACGGCGGCCGACGGGTCCGGCGCGTTCCACAGGTCGGCGAGCATCGCCACACAGCGCCGCTCCAGCTCGGCCGTGCGCGGGTACTCGTCCTTGTCGATCATGTTCTTGTCCGTGCACTCCGCCATCAGCATCCCGGCCTGCGGCTCCATCCACGTGGTGACGAACGTGGCCAGGTTCAGGCGGGAGTTGCCGTCCAGCATCAGCTCGTCGTGCACGATCTGCGCCGCCGTGGTGGGAGGCAGGGGGGTGTCGGGCAGCCGGTGCTTGGGCGGGGCCTCGGCCATTTCGACAACCGGGTTCGCATCCCCGAAGAACGGGTTGACCGACATCGGCCGCTCGTCGTGCTTCTCGGGACCTCTGTGCAGGGCCATGTACGTGCCTCCAGTAACGGGAGTTGGTCAGCGGATCTGTGTGCCGTCCGCCCGCAGCTGCATCTGCGGCCGCCCCGTCACCAGCAGCCAGGCCGGCAGCGAGGCGATGCAGAGCAGGGCGAGGATGACGGGCGAGGCGACCAGGACCGCCGCGGTGAACAGGCTCACCCAGCCTTGCCGGGTGATGGCCAGGAGCATGCCCAGCACGCCCGCCGCCACCCCCACGGCGGGCGGGACGCCGGGCACCAGGGCGTGGGCGCTCAGACCGAGGGCGGTTCCGATGAACACGCCGGGGAAGATCCGCCCGCCGCGGAAGCCGCAGGTCGCGGCGACCGTCAGGGCGGCCAGTTTCACCACCGCCATGGTGGCGAACTGTCCGGCCGTCCAGCCCTCGGGGTCGGCCGCCAGCTCGGAGATCTGGTCCAGCCCCTTGAAGAGCGTCAGCGGGCCCCCCAGGGCTCCCAGCGCCCCCAGGACGAGTCCGCCCGCCGGAAGCATCAGCATCGGGTGCCGCAGCCGCTGGAAGGCGCGGTGGAGGTGCGGAAAGGCGTAGACCGCACACATGCCGAGCGCCGCGGCGACCGACGCGACGACGATCGCCGCCAGGATGTTGCCCGCGTCCGGCCGGCCGACCGGGGGCAGGTGGAGGTCGAAGCTCGGGTGGTGGAGGAGGTCGGTCGTCAGGGCGCCCGCCGCGGCGGCGGCCAGCGGGGCGAAGAGGTTGTCCCACAGCAGCCCTCTGATCCGCTGCCCGGCCAGTGCCTCCGAGATCACCAGGGCGGCGGCCACCGGGGTGCCGAACAGCGCGCCGAGCGTCCCCGCCTCCGCCAGTGCCATCCACAGCGGGTTCGGCAGCCTGGGCATGAACCGGTGGCCCAGCCACACCGCCAGCCCGACGTTCGTGGCGATGATCGGGTTCTCGGGGCCCAGGCTCGGGCCGCCCGCGAGCATCAGGGCCGCCGCCAGCAGCAGGCCGGGCAGTACGACGGGCGGTAGCGCGGGCGCGTTCAGCCCCATGGTCGCCGGGTCCGGACCCGCGTGTCCCGGCACCTTCCACACCACCAGACCGACCGCGATGCCGGTCGCGGTGAGCATGACGAAGATCCACAGCGTGGAGTAGCCGCCGATCCCCAGGGCGGCGGGCAGGTTCTGCCACAGCACGTCTTCGAACTGCTCGGCGGCGACGCTCACTCCGACGTAGAGCAGGCTGCACACCACGCCCACCAGCAGAGCGGGCAGGATCAGGGGCAACAGGGCGCGCGCGGGGGCCGCGGGAGCGGTGGTGGGCGCCTGCTGCGCGCTGTCCTGGGCCACGAGATCACCATAAGCGGACAAAAGATGTCGAACATCCCGAATGAAAGGGGGTTGCACCTCACGTGGCGTGAGGCCTCAGCGTGGAGGACGTACCGACGACAAGGAGCGGAAAAGTGAGCTACTCCGTGGGACAGGTCGCGGGGTTCGCCGGGGTCACGGTGCGCACCCTGCACCACTACGACGAGATCGGCCTGCTCGTGCCCAGCGAGCGCACCCACGCCGGCCACCGGCGTTACGGCGACGCCGACCTCGACCGGCTCCAGCAGATCCTGTTCCACCGGGAACTCGGCTTCCCGCTCGACGAGGTCGCGGCCCTTCTCGACGATCCGGAGGCGGACCCGCGCGTGCACCTGCGCCGCCAGCACGAGCTGCTGACCGCCCGGATCGAGAAGCTGCAGAAGATGGTCGCGGCCGTGGAGCACGCGATGGAGGCACGCACGATGGGCATCAACCTCACGCCCGAGGAGCGGTTCGAGGTCTTCGGGGACAAGGACCCCGAGCAGTACGCCGAGGAGGCGGAGCAGCGCTGGGGCGGCACCGAGGCGTACGCGGAGTCGCAGCGCCGCGCCGCCCGCTACACCAAGGAGGACTGGAAGCGCCTCCAGGCGGAGGTCGACGACTGGACCGAGCGCTACGTCGCCCTGATGACCGCCGGCGGGCAGCCGTCGGGGGAGGCGGCCATGGACCTGGCCGAGGAGCACCGCCGGCACATCGGCAAGTGGTTCTACGAGTGCCCGCACCCCATGCACCGCTGCCTGGGCGCGATGTACGTCGCCGACGAGCGCTTCAAGGCGTTCTACGACGCCATGCGGCCCGGGCTGGCCGATCACCTGAGCGAGGCGATCACCGCGAACGCCGACCGGCACACCGCGTGACCTCTGGCCCGGGGGCCTACTCCCGGGCCAGGACCACCGCGGTCCCGTACGCGCACACCTCCGTGCCCACGTCGGCGGCCTCCGTCACGTCGAAGCGGAACGCCAGCACCCCGTTGGCGCCGCGCGCGCGTGCCTGCTCGACCAGCCGCTCCATGGCCTGGTTGCGGGTCTGCACCAGCGTCTTGGTGAGGCCCTTCAGCTCGCCGCCGATCATCGACTTCAGTCCGGCGCCGATCTGGCTGCCCAGGTGCCGTGAGCGCACGGTGAGCCCGAAGACCTCGCCGAGCACCTGCTGCACCCGGTATCCGGGCACGTCGTTGGTCGTGACGACCAGCACGTCGGGCTGGGGCCCCTGGCCGCCGCCGTAGTCATCGAGTCCCATGGCTCACAGCTTTGCCCCAGTTGCGCCACAGTGCATCCTGGAGTCACCGGTGGAACCTGGGGCGGTCACATCGCGTTGGTAGCTTTGTGCGGCGGCCCACCGCCCTTCAGCCGCCGTAGCCGCCCTCATCCCCCTCAGGAGCCCGGACCCGTGATGACACTTGCCCTCGGCCCGAGCTGGCTCGATCCCGACTACCTGCTCAACACGTACAGCATCTGGGGCCTGCTGCTCATCGTCTTCGCCGAGTCCGGTCTGCTCATCGGGTTCTTCCTGCCGGGTGACTCGCTGCTGTTCACCTGCGGTCTGCTGATCACGTCCCACCAGCTGGACTTCCCGCTGTGGGGCGCGATAGCCCTGATCTGCCTCGCCGCGGTCCTCGGCGACCAGGCGGGCTACATGTTCGGCAAGAAGGTCGGCCCGTCCCTCTTCAACCGTCCGGACTCCCGCCTCTTCAAGCAGGAGAACGTCACCAAGGCGCACGAGTTCTTCGAGAAGTACGGCCCGAAGTCCCTGGTCCTGGCCCGCTTCGTGCCCATCGTGCGCACGTTCACGCCGATCATCGCCGGCGTCAGCGGCATGAAGTACCGCTCGTTCCTGGTCTTCAACGTCATCGGCGGTGTCCTGTGGGGCGCGGGCGTCACCCTGCTCGGCTCCTGGCTCGGCAACATCGACTTCGTCAACAAGAACATCGAGGCGATCCTCATCCTGATCGTCCTCGTCTCGGTGATCCCGATCGCGATCGAGTTCCTCCGCGCGCGCGGCAAGGCCAAGAAGGCCCCGCAGGAGACGCCTCGGCCTGCCCAGCAGCCCCAGTACCAGCAGCAGCCCTCCCCGGTCACGGACGCCGCCACCACCCAGCTCCGCCGCATCGAGCCGGAGGAGCCGTACCAGCCGCAGTACCAGCAGCAGCCGTACCAGCAGCAGCCCCAGCAGGACCAGCAGCCGCAGCAGCCGCAGCAGGACCAGCAGTACTGGAACCAGGGCTACGATCACCACGGCCAGCAGGGTTATGCCCACCAGGGCCACCAGGGCCACCAGGGCCACCAGGGCCACCAGGGGTACGACGACCAGTACTACGACCAGCAGCAGTACCCGCAGCAGCAGTACGACCAGAACGGGTACCCCCGGAACTACTAGGCGGCTCAGAAGCCCCTGGTCCGCTTGGCAGCCCTCCGCTTGCCGGCGGAGCCGACCCGCAGGGTCAGCCTGGAGATCTCCGATCCCAGGTTGACCCCGATGGCGATCGCCATGGCCAGCGAGGCGGCCTTCGCCAGGGACACCAGTCCCTTGTCGATCTCGTTCTGCGCCATGGACAGCAGCCCGAAGTACGTGGCCGAACCGGGCAGCAGCGGCCCGATCGCCGCCGTCGTGTAGGGCAGCGCGGACGCGAACCGGTACCGCGACAGCAGCTGCCCGAACAGCCCCACCAGCCCCGCAGCCACCGCTGTGGAGGCGACGGGGGAGATGCCGCCCACGTAGTGCATGGCGCCGTACACCGACCACGCCACACCGCCGTTGAGGGTCACCGCCAGCACGGTGGATCGTTCCTGCTGCAGCAGTACGGCGAACGTCAGCGACAGCAGCATGGACGCGGCGATCTGGATCAGCGGCCGGTCGGAGATGTTCATCGCCGCGTCCGGGTTGAGCTCGCCGCCCACCTTCACGCCGAAGTACAGGACGGTCAGCACGCCGATGACGATGCCGACGAAGAAGTACATGACCTCCAGCAGGCGGGCCGCCGCGGTGATGTAGAAGCCCGTCAGCCCGTCCTGCACGCCCGCCACCAGCGCCCGCCCGGGCAGCAGCGCGAACAGCCCACCGGTGACGACCGCGGACGCCGCCACGTCGACGTGCGCCAGCGAGAACGCCACCCCGATCGCCGCCGGGGGCATCGCGGCGATCGTGAACTGGTAGAACTCCGGCAGCCCCCGGCCCGCGCACAGCCACGCCAGCCGGTCGCCGAGCATCGCGCCGACCGCCGCCGCCACGAAGACGATCAGGTCACCGCCGACCAGCACGGAGGCCGCACCCGCGAGCAGCCCGCTCGCCAGGGTCAGGGCCCAGCCGGGGTAGGGGTGCCGGTTGCGGCGGATCTCCGCCAGCCGTCGGTAGGCCTCCTCCAGGGAGACATGGGTCTCCGGGTCGGTCAGGTCGTCCACCAGCTGGAACACGGCCGCGAGCCGTGTGTAGTCCGTGCCCCGCCGGCGTACGGTCCGGGACGCGGTGACCGGGTCCTCCACCAGGGACGGCTGATGGGAGATCGACAGCAGCGTGAAGGTGACGGTCGGCTCGCAGCGGTCCAGCCCGTAGGACCGGCACACCGCGAACATCGCGGCCTCCACGTCCTCCGCGCCCTCGCCGCCCGCCAGCAGCAGCTCACCGATACGCAGCGTCAGGTCGAGCACGCGCGGGACGGCGGGCCCGCCCTCATCGGCCTTCTGCGCCGGCTCCGGCGCCGGCCGCTCGGCCACCGGCATGCGCAGCATCGTGCGCATCCGGTCCTGCCAGGGCGCGTCCTTGATCAGGCTGACCGCCGGCATCCCGGTCGCCGGGGTGAACGCGGGCGGGGCGTCCTTGGCGCTGTAGGTGCGCGGCAGGCTGAACGCCGACCCCTCCGGCTCGGCACTCGGCGGTTGCGGCACCGCCAGCCCCTCCGGCAGGGCGAACTCGGAGGTGGTCTCCGGCTCGACCGCGCCCTCGGGCGCCTCGATGCCCTCGGGAACGGCGAACTCGGACGTGATCTCCGGGTCGTACCGCGCCTCGTCCGACCGGGGCTTGCGGTCCTCCGCCTCCGTCACCTGGCACTGCTCCCTGAACGCGACCTTCCGTAAGCCTCAGTATGCGCATGGGTACGCGAACGGGCCGCACGCGTGCGCGTACGGCCCGTTCGCGGGCGCGGGGTGGTCAGTGACCGCCCTGCTCCTTGAAGCGCTTGTACGACCGCTCGATCTCCACCTCGGCGTCCGTGCGGCCCACCCAGTTGGCACCCTCGACCGACTTGCCGGGCTCCAGGTCCTTGTACACCTCGAAGAAGTGCTGGATCTCCAGGCGGTCGAACTCCGACACGTGGTGGATGTCGCGCAGGTGCTCGACACGCGGGTCGGTGGCCGGAACGCACAGCAGCTTGTCGTCGCCGCCCGCCTCGTCCGTCATCCGGAACATGCCGATCGCACGGCACTTGATCAGGCAGCCCGGGAAGGTCGGCTCGTCCAGGATGACCAGCGCGTCCAGCGGGTCGCCGTCCTCGCCGAGGGTGTTCTCGACGAAGCCGTAGTCGGTCGGGTAGGCGGTCGAGGTGAAGAGGCGACGGTCCAGGCGGATCCGACCGGTCTCGTGGTCCACCTCGTACTTGTTCCGCGAACCCTTCGGGATCTCGATCGTGACGTCGAACTCCACCGGTGGCTCCTCCATGATCAGCACATAGTTCTGGTGGTTAAGTGTCCCTCACGCAGGTGTGTGATCGCGAAAGGGGCTGGTGGTCGTGCCAGAGCTGAGGCCTTGGCGAGCCGCGAGACCGCAGATGGTGCGGCTCGCGAACGCCGTACGACCGCGACTGGCGCGCGCCGTGACGGCCGCGAAACCAGGGGTCGCGCGGCTGACGAAGGCAGTGCGCCCCGGGCTTGCACACCTCCCCCGGCCGCGAGCCGTCAGGACCTGGCAGTACACCGCGGGCGCCGCCACCGCCGGGCTGGCGCTGGCCGCCGGTGTGGTGACCGTCGCCGGTCCCTGGGACGCCAACGGTCAGCGTACGGCCGAGCGGGACCGGGTCGCCGCCCTGGAGCGGTCAGGTGGCGCAGATCACGGCGACTCCGGCACCAGCGCGCGGGGACCCAGGCCCGCACCGAGCGCCCCGGCCGTCCTGACGGGCCTGGGCAGCTCCACGGGTGCCGTCAGCACCAAGAAGGCCCCGCCGGGCCGGCAGGCCCTCTCGGACGTCCTGGGGCCGCTCCTGGCCGCCCCCGAGCTCGGCGGCGGCCACGCGGCGGCCGTCGTCGACGTCGGCACCGGCAAGCAGCTGTACGGCACCGCCGCCGACCGGGCCTTCACCCCCGCCTCCACCACCAAGATCGCCACCGCCGTCGCCGCCCTCTCCGCGCTCGGCCCCGACCACCGCCTCACCACCCGCGCCGCACTCGAACCCGACACCAAGGAACTGATCCTGGTCGGCGGCGGCGACCCCACCCTCACCGCCCGCCCGAAGGCCGAGGGCTGGGCGAGCCTGCGCGCACTCGCCGCCGACGCGGCGGCCGCCCTCGAGAAGCGCGGCATCGACCGGATCACGCTCTCCTACGACACCACGCTCTTCTCCGGCCCCGCGCTGCATCCCGTCGGCGTCGACGAGAACCTCGCCCCCGTCAGCGCCCTGACCGCGGACGAGGGCCGCATCGGCAACTCCAGCAGCGGCCCGGCGACCCGTGTGAGCGACCCGGCGGCCGACGCGGCCCGCAAGTTCGCGGACTACCTGCGGCAGGCCGGCATCAAGTCCACGCCCCCCGGCCCCTCCAAGGCCACCAGCCGCGCCGAGACCCTCGCCACCGTCTCCTCGCCGCCGCTGTCCGCCCTGGTCGAGCGCATGCTGACGTACAGCGACAACGACATCGCCGAGGCCCTGGCCCGCCAGACCGCCC
The DNA here is from genome assembly GCF_007827595.1 of Streptomyces sp. BK340. Lineage (GTDB taxonomy): Bacteria > Actinomycetota > Actinomycetes > Streptomycetales > Streptomycetaceae > Streptomyces. The sequence goes on along the minus strand of NZ_VISR01000034.1, from coordinate 39,884 downwards.
TGGCCAGTGGCCGGGCGGGCAGCTTCGACGGCGGCGCCAAGGCCGTCGCCACCCGGCTCACCAAGCTCGGCCTGCCCATGTCCGGCGCCGCATTCCACGACGGCAGCGGCCTCAACCGCGACGACCGGGTCACGGCGAACCTCCTCACCGCCCTGCTGGTCAAGGCCGCCGACCCCGCCCGCCCCGGCCTCCGCCCGGTCCTGACCGGCCTCCCCGTGGCCGGCTTCACCGGCACCCTGGCCGCCCGCTACACCGACGGCGCCGCAGGCGTCGTACGCGCGAAGACGGGCACCCTCACGGGCGTGAACACCCTGGCGGGCACGGTCGTGGACCAGGACGGCCACCTCCTGGCCTTCGCCTTCCTGGCCTCCGGCACGACCAACCGCGACGAGGCCCAGGCGGCTTTGGACAGGACGGCGACGGCGCTGGCGGGCTGCGGCTGCCGGTAACGCCAACACCCGTCACCGCACGGGAAACCGCACCTCACCCGACGCCCATGGCCTGCCCCAAGCGGGAGCGCTCACGTACCGTTGACGCATGACGAGCTTCGGTGGCACCGCATCTCCCGGGATGGTCGACTGGAACCTCGCGGTGGCGACCGCGACACGGCTCGTACGACCGGGACCCGAAGTCAGCCGCGACGAGGCCAGGGCCGTCGTGGCGGAGCTGCGCCGGCACGCGAAGGCCTCGGAGGGACACGTCCGGGGCTTCACCCGGCTGGGCACCGAGGAGACCCACGACACCCCCGTCCTGGTCGTCGACCGGCCGGGCTGGGTCCGGGCCAACGTCGCCGGCTTCCGGGAGATCCTCAAGCCCCTGCTGGACAAGATGCAGGAACGCCGTGGCAGCAGCCCCGGCAACGCGGTCCTCGGCGCGGTCGGCGGCAAGGTGACCGGCGTCGAACTCGGCATGCTGCTGTCGTTCCTCTCCTCCCGCGTCCTCGGCCAGTACGAGACCTTCGCCCCCGCCTCCCGCGACCTCCCGGCCGGCGGCCCCCCCGACGCACCGAGCGGCGGCGGCCGCCTCCTCCTCGTCGCCCCCAACATCGTCCACGTGGAGCGCGAACTCGACGTCGAGCCGCACGACTTCAGGCTCTGGGTGTGCCTGCACGAGGAGACCCACCGCACGCAGTTCACCGCCGTGCCCTGGCTGCGTGACCACCTCGAGGGTGAAATCCAGTCGTTCTTGGCGGAGACCGACGTCGATCCGATGACCGTCCTGGAGCGCATCCGGGAAGCCGCCCAGTCCCTCGCCGGCGGCCGCCCCGAGGGCGAGGAGGACGACGAGGGACGCTCCTTCGTGGAGCTGGTGCAGACCCCGGTCCAGCGCGAGATCCTCGGCCGCCTCACCGCGGTCATGTCCCTGCTGGAGGGGCACGCCGACTTCGTCATGGACGGGGTGGGCCCGAGCGTCGTGCCGACCGTCTCCGAGATCCGCGAGAAGTTCCAGCAGCGCCGTGCCAAGGGGGCCTCCCGCCTCGACCTCGCCCTGCGCAAACTGCTCGGCCTCGACGCCAAGCTCAGGCAGTACCGGGACGGCGAACGCTTCGTGCGCGCCGTCGTCGAACAGGTCGGCATGGACGGCTTCAACCGGGTGTGGACCTCCCCCAACACCCTGCCCACCAAGGCGGAGATCGCCAAACCGGCGGACTGGGTCGCACGGGTGCACCGCAAGGCCGAGTCGTGAAGCGCGTGGGGAAGTCGTGAACCGAATCCGGCCTACGGCAGGCGAACGCCCCTCCAATCACCCGTCCGAGGGACCGTGAGCGATGGGTAGGCGTGCAATGCTCGGGGAACGGCCCGCTTCTGTCACCATCTACACACTCTGAGTGACCGATCTCGGGCTCACCCCCCGAAAACTTCATGAAGGGAACCGGACATGGGTCCCCATCCTGCGGTCGCGGCGATACGCCTGGCGGTCCGCCGCGCCCTCCACGACCTCCTCATCGACCACAGCCGCATCACCGAAGCAGCGATGACAGCCGCGACGGCTGCCACCGTGGAAGCCCGCGGACCGAGCCGGAACGAGCGCACCCCCTCCCCGCTCGTGCTGGTCGCGTGCTCCGGCGGCGCCGACTCCATGGCGCTCGCCTCGGCCCTCGCCTTCGAGGCCCCCAAGCTCGGCATCCGCGCCGGCGGCATCACCGTGGACCACGGCCTCCAGCCCGGCTCCGACCTCAGGGCCGACGAGGTCGTCCTCAGGCTGCGTGAGCTCGGCCTCGACCCCGCCGAGTCCATCGCCGTGTCCGTCGGCCGCGAGGGCGGCCCCGAGGCCGCCGCCCGGGACGCCCGCTACGCCGCCCTCGACGCCGCGGCCGAACGGCACGGCGCCGCCGCGGTCCTGCTCGGCCACACCCGCGACGACCAGGCCGAAACCGTCCTGCTCGGCCTCGCCCGCGGCTCCGGCATCCGCTCCCTGTCCGGAATGGCCGCGGTCTCGGGGGCCGACGGCCGTTACCGGCGCCCCTTCCTGCACATCGACCGCCAGACCGCCCGCAAGGCCTGCATGGTGCAGTCCCTGCCCGTCTGGGACGACCCGCACAACGCCGACCCCGCCTACACCCGCTCCCGGCTCCGGCACGAAGGTCTGCCCGCCCTGGAGAAGGCCCTCGGCAAAGGCGTCGTGGAAGCCCTCGCCCGCACCGCCCAGCTCTCCCGCGACGACGCCGACGCCCTCGACTCCTGGGCCTCCCAGGCCGAGGCCTCCGTACGCGACGCCACGGGCCTCCTGGAGTGCGCCAAGCTCTACGCCCTCCCGCCCGCCGTACGCCGCCGCATCCTGCGCCGCGCCGCCATCCAGGCAGGCGCCCCGGCCGGCTCCCTCTTCGCCCGCCACATCGAGGAGGTCGACCGGCTGATCACCGGCTGGCGGGGCCAGGGAGCCATCAATCTCCCCGGCAAAGTCGTCGCCCAGCGTCAGGGTGGCAGACTGGTGATTCGGCAAGGCTGAATCGGGACCCCCGGAGCGACCCTCCGACGGGCCGGACAGCCGGTGGCCGTAAGAGCGGCCGTAAGTGCGGGACGACCGAAAGTGATGCGGGTGGACGCGAAAGACATGGGTGCCGACCTCAAGCAGGTACTCATCACCAAGGAAGAGATCGACGCGAAGCTGGCCGAGCTGGCCGCGAAGATCGACGCGGAGTACGCGGGCAAGGACCTGCTCATCGTCGGCGTGCTCAAGGGCGCCGTCATGGTCATGGCCGACCTGGCCCGGGCGCTGTCCACCCCCGTCACCATGGACTGGATGGCCGTGTCGTCCTACGGCGCGGGCACCCAGTCCTCCGGTGTCGTGCGGATCCTCAAGGACCTGGACACCGACATCAAGGGCAAGCACGTCCTGATCGTCGAGGACATCATCGACTCCGGACTGACCCTGTCCTGGCTGCTGTCCAACCTCGGCTCCCGCGAGCCGGAGTCCCTCAAGGTGTGCACGCTGCTGCGCAAGCCGGACGCCGCCAAGGTCGCCATCGACGTGGAATGGGCCGGCTTCGACATCCCGAACGAGTTCGTCGTCGGCTACGGCCTCGACTACGCCGAGAAGTACCGCAACCTGCCGTTCGTCGGTACGCTCGCGCCTCACGTCTACGGCGGCTGAGCCAATCGGGCCAGCCCCTGTAAGACGATCGGGAACCCCAGCGGGTTTCGCGCCGTTGGAGCATGCAGAGACGGGAATGCCAGCCGTCCGTGCCACTCCGTGCGGCTTCGGACAACAATGCTGGGGTACCGTCAGAAGAACTGTCTTATCAAACTCACTATGGCAGGAGGGACGGGGCGACACCGCTCCGTATGGATGGACGTGAAGCGATACTTCCGTGGGCCGGTCATGTGGATCGTGCTGGCCGTCCTTGCCGTGGTCGTGTTGATGCAGGTCGTCGGCTCGTCCGGCGGCTACAAGACGGTGGACACCGGCCAGGTCGTGGCGGCGATCAACGAGAACAAGGTCGAGTCGGCCAAGCTCACCACCGGTGACGAGCAGACCATCAAGGTCACCCTCAAGGACGGCCAGAAGGTCGAGGGCAGCTCGAAGATCCAGGCGAGCTACATCGGCGACCAGGGCGTGACCATTGCCGCCACACTGCAGACCAAGTACCAGGACAAGCAGATTCCGGACGGCTACACGGTCTCGCCGTCCAAGCAGAACCCGTTCGTCGGCGTCCTGCTCTCCCTGCTGCCCTTCGTCCTGATCGTGGTCGTCTTCCTGTTCCTGATGAATCAGATGCAGGGCGGCGGCTCCCGGGTCATGAACTTCGGCAAGTCCAAGGCCAAGCTCATCACCAAGGACACCCCGAAGACGACCTTCGCCGACGTCGCGGGCTGCGACGAGGCCGTCGAGGAGCTCCACGAGATCAAGGAGTTCCTCCAGGAGCCGGCCAAGTTCCAGGCCGTCGGCGCCAAGATCCCCAAGGGCGTGCTCCTCTACGGCCGTCCCGGTACCGGCAAGACGCTCCTCGCGCGCGCCGTGGCCGGCGAGGCCGGAGTGCCCTTCTACTCGATCTCCGGTTCCGACTTCGTCGAGATGTTCGTCGGTGTCGGTGCCTCCCGAGTCCGTGACCTCTTCGAGCAGGCCAAGGCGAACGCCCCGGCGATCGTCTTCGTCGACGAGATCGACGCGGTCGGCCGCCACCGCGGCGCCGGCCTCGGCGGTGGTCACGACGAGCGCGAGCAGACCCTGAACCAGCTGCTCGTCGAGATGGACGGCTTCGACGTCAAGGGCGGCGTGATCCTCATCGCCGCGACGAACCGGCCCGACATCCTCGACCCGGCTCTGCTCCGCCCCGGCCGCTTCGACCGCCAGATCGCGGTCGACCCGCCGGACCTGCAGGGCCGCATGGAGATCCTCAAGGTTCACCAGAAGGGCAAGCCGGTCGCGCCCGACGTCGACCTGGCCGCCGTCGCCCGCCGCACCCCCGGCATGACCGGCGCCGACCTCGCCAACGTGCTGAACGAGGCCGCGCTGCTCACCGCCCGCAGCGATCAGAAGCTGATCGACAACAAGGCGCTGGACGAGGCGATCGACCGTGTGGTCGCGGGCCCGCAGAAGCGGACCCGGATCATGTCGGACAAGGAGAAGAAGATCACCGCGTACCACGAGGGCGGTCATGCCCTGGTCGCGGCGGCCTCGCCGAACTCCGACCCGGTCCACAAGATCACGATCCTCTCCCGCGGCCGCGCCCTCGGCTACACGATGGTGCTCCCGGACGAGGACAAGTACTCGACCACCCGCAACGAGATGCTCGACCAGCTCGCCTACATGCTGGGCGGACGCGCGGCCGAGGAACTGGTCTTCCACGACCCGACCACCGGCGCCGCCAACGACATCGAGAAGGCCACCAACCTGGCCCGCGCGATGGTCACGCAGTACGGCATGACCGAGCGGCTCGGCGCGATCAAGTTCGGCGGCGACAACAGCGAGCCGTTCCTGGGGCGTGAGATGGCCCACCAGCGCGACTACTCGGAAGAGGTCGCCGCGCTGGTCGACGAAGAGGTCAAGAAGCTCATCGAGACCGCGCACAACGAGGCCTGGGAGATCCTGGTCGAGAACCGCGACGTGCTCGACCAGCTCGTCCTTCACCTGCTGGAGAAGGAGACCCTGGGCAAGGAGGAGATCGCCGAGATCTTCGCCCCGATCCACAAGCGCCCGCCGCGGCCCGCGTGGACCGGCTCGTCCCGTCGCACCCCGTCCACCCGCCCGCCGGTGCTCTCCCCGAAGGAGCTGGCACTGACCAACGGGGCGAACGGCGCGACAGCGGCGATCAGCACGGTCAAGTCGACGGCGTCGGAGTCCGCCCCCGTGACGGACAAGACTCCGGAAGACCGCCCCGAGAGCTGAACAGTTTCAGCCACCAGGCCGGAATGAATGCCGCGGCCCCCAGGTTCTAGCCTGGGGGGCGCGGCATTTCGTATGTCCGCAGACAGAGCGCGTGGACGCACGCGTGACAGCACAGGAACGAGGAACCAGATGACCGACCCCGTGACCCTGGACGGTGAGGGCACCATCGGCGAGTTCGACGAGAAGCGCGCCGAGAACGCCGTACGGGAACTGCTGATCGCGGTCGGTGAGGATCCGGATCGTGAGGGCCTCAGGGAGACGCCGACGCGCGTGGCCCGGGCGTACAAGGAGATCTTCGCGGGCCTGTGGCAGAAGCCCGAGGACGTCCTGACCACGACGTTCGACCTGGGGCACGACGAGATGGTGCTCGTGAAGGACATCGAGGTCTACAGCACCTGCGAGCACCATCTGGTGCCGTTCCGGGGCGTCGCCCACGTCGGCTACATCCCGTCCGTGACCGGGAAGATCACCGGTCTGTCCAAGCTGGCCCGGCTCGTGGACGTCTACGCCCGGCGCCCGCAGGTGCAGGAACGGCTCACCACGCAGATAGCGGACTCCCTGATGGAGATCCTGGAGCCGCGGGGCGTGATCGTGGTCGTCGAGTGCGAGCACATGTGCATGTCGATGCGGGGCATCCGCAAGCCCGGCGCGAAGACGATCACCTCGGCGGTGCGTGGTCAGCTGCGGGACGCGGCGACGCGGAACGAGGCGATGAGCCTCATCATGGCGCGCTGAGCGGCCTTCGGCGAACGGCCGGAGCCGGTGGTCAGGCCGCCGGCTCCGCGCCCGCGTGATTGTGGTCCTCGTCCTCGGGGAGCTTGCAGACCCGCTCCAGGAACACGGCCGCCGCTATCACGCCGATGCCGGCCAGCACCGAGAGGCCGGCATAGATGGCCTGGTCGCGGCGGGCGGGGATGTCGAGGAGCTCCAGGAGGAAGACACCCGTGCCGCCGTACATGCCGGCGACCAGGGCGGCCACCAGGGCGCTTGCCTGGCCGAAGACCACCGCTCGGGCGGCCATCAGGGGGTCGACGCCCTTGGCGCCGGGGCGGCGCTCGCGCTGGGCCTTGAGGCGGGCGCGCAGCGAGAGCGCCGTGGCGAGCAGGACCACCGCGATCAGCGCGAGGACGATGGGGGCGGCCAGGGGGACGCTGGGGAGTGTCCCGACCGAGTTCCAGAGGCGGGCACCCGCCCAGGACAGGACGCCGGCCACGACGAACACGCCGGCCAGCACCCTGATGCGCAGCTCTCTCACGGTGTCCCTTCAGCTCCCCCGGACCGATCCCGGACTGTGGTCGTCTTGACCTTAACGACTACTCGGGCAGTCGGAGTTCCAGGTCGGTGCGCGCCTCGACGCCGTCGCGGGTGACGGCCGTCAGGAGTTCGGCCACCGTGCCCCGGCCGGGCAGCAGCGCCTGGGGGTCGATGTCGTGCCAGGGGGCGAGCACGAAGGCGCGTTCGTGGGCGCGCGGGTGCGGGAGGGTGAGCTGCGGGTCGTCGGAGGTGACGTTCGCGTAGGCGACGATGTCGACGTCCAGGGTGCGCGGTCCCCAGTGCTCGTCGCGGACCCGGTTGAAGGCCTCCTCGACGGCGTGCGCCCGCTCCAGCAGGGAGGACGGCGGCAGGGTGGTCTTCAGGACGACGACGGCGTTGTAGTAGGTGGGCTGGCTGCCGGGCTCGACGCCCCAGGGCTCCGTCTCGTAGACCGGCGACACGGCCTTCACGCGGACGCCGGGGGTGTCCTCCAGGGCGTCGACGGCTCCCTGGAGGGTCTCCAGACGGTTGCCGAGGTTGGAGCCGATGGAGATCACGGCCCATTTCGGGTTGCTCAGTGTCGTGTCGGCGGCGTCCACCTGCTCGACGACCGAGGCGGGCACCGGCTGGACGGTCGGGTCGCTGTGACCCTGGGCGAAAGGTCGGGTCATACTCGGCTCCGGGTGATGGTGACGGTCACGTCGTCGAAGGGGACGGTGATCGGGGCGTCCGGCTTGTGGACGCGGACCTCGACCTCCTGGACCCCTTCGTGCTTCAGGCAGGTCTGGGCGATCCGCTCGGCGAGGGTCTCGATGAGGTTCACCGGTTCGCCCTCGACCACGGCCACGACCTCCTCGGCCACGATGCCGTAGTGGACGGTCTTCGCCAGGTCGTCGTCGGCGGCGGCCGGCCGCGTGTCCAGGCCGAGGACGAGGTCCACGATGAAGGTCTGGCCCTCCTCGCGCTCCTTGGGGAACACACCGTGGTGCCCGCGGGCCTTCAGGCCGCGCAGCGCGACACGATCCACGCGAATCACTCCTGCAATCGTCGGGAACGGCCGGGCGGTGTCGCATGCGGGCGGCACACCGGCCTCTGACGAATCTACCTGCGGGCGCCGACACATCCGGGTGACGGGGGCGCGTGCCCCGGCGGGGACCCGGAGGCTTCACCGTGTGTTTCCCTTGGGGAACCCGGACGCGTCATGGGCTGGTAGCCGCACATACCCCCGGGTAGGTGATTCCAACCACTTCTTGGTCCTTGTGGGGCTCGTACCCGGTTATGCGAGGGGGTCGTCACCCGAATTCTCGCCGTTCGCTCCGTTCTGGCCGTTCTCCTCTTCCTCGTCGGATTCGGCCAGGACGGGGGAGGCGTGGTGCGACCAGAGCTTCCAGCCGGTGGGGGTGCGCCGGAACACGTTCGTGGCGACGACGAGCTGGCCGACCAGGGGGCCGAGCTCCGCGCCGTCCTCGGGGGCGGGACCGCCGCTGAGGATGTTCTCGGTGCAGGTAACGAGGGCGGTGTTGCCGGTGACGGAGACGTGCACGTCGGTCAGGAAGAACTGGATGTAGTCGGTGTTCGCCATGATCAGCGCGTACGACCTGAGGACCTCGGAGCGGCCGGTGAGCACCGGCCAGCCGGGGTGGACGCAGGAGATCACACCGGTGTCCGCCGGGTCGTGGTACTCCTCGTCGACGCCCAGGTCGGAGGGCGTGAGCCAGAGCGAGGACACTTCCTCGAAGTCACCGCGCTCCATCGCCTCGTAGAAGGCGGTGTTGGCGGCCTCCACCTGTTCGACGTCGGTGTGGGGGGCGCTCACCGGGCTCCTTCAACGGCGCGCGCGACCCGCACCGCGTCCGCGGTGGCGCGCACCTCGTGCACGCGCACCGCCCATGCGCCGGCGTGCGCCGCGAGCGCCGAGACGGCGGCCGTGGCGGCGTCCCGCTCGCGGGCCGGCGGGGGTGCGCCCTCCGGTCCGGCGAGGACGCGGCCGAGGAACCGCTTGCGGGAGGCGGCGACGAGCAGGGGGTGACCCAGGGCGTGCAGGCGGTCGAGGTGGGCGAGCAGGCTGAGGTCGTGCTCGGCCTGCTTGGAGAAGCCGAGACCGGGGTCGACGACGATGCGGTCGGGGGCGATGCCGCCCTCCAGAACGGCCTCCACGCGCGCCCGCAGCTCGTCCACGACTTCGGCGACGACGTCCTCGTACGCGCCCCGCACGTTGCCGCCCTGCAGGAAGCCGCGCCAGTGCATGACGACGAAGGGGGCGCCCGTGGCGGCGACCACGGGGATCATCGCGGGGTCGGCGAGGCCGCCGCTGACGTCGTTGACGAGGGCGGCGCCGGCGGCGAGGGCCTGTTCGGCGACGGAGGCGCGCATGGTGTCGACGGAGACGGCCACGCCTTCGGAGGCGAGGCCGCGGACGACGGGGATGACGCGCCTGAGTTCCTCGGCCTCGTCGACGCGGGTGGCGCCGGGGCGGGTGGACTCGCCGCCGACGTCGACCAGGTCCGCACCCTCGGCCACCAGGTCCAGGCCGTGCTTGACGGCGACGGTCGTGTCGAACCAGCGGCCGCCGTCGGAGAAGGAATCGGGGGTCACGTTCACGACCCCCATGACCGCGCACCGGTCCCATGCCGGAAGACCTGCCACTCGGCCGCGCCCGCTGAGGTTGTTCATACGTTCAGCGTAGGCCCAGGGCGGTGCCGCCCACGCGCCGCGGCCCGGGCGGAAGCCCCCGTGCTGGAGGGGGTGGGGCTTCCGCCCGGGCCGGTCAGGGGCCGGGCCGGGCTCTGCGCGCGGCAGGGCGGGGTCAGGCGGCTCGGACGTCGCGTTCCGCCACGGTGTGCGCGCAGGGGCGCGCGGCGGCCGCCCGGCGCCGGCGCAGGAAGCGCGGGAGCGGCAGGGCGAGGTTGACGAAGCCCTCCGCCTGCATGGCGGCGAAGCCGATGCGGGGCAGGTCGGCGGAGGCGCGGTAGACGACGAAGCGCGGCTCCCAGCGCGGCTGGAACTTGGCGTTGAACTTGTACAGCGACTCGATCTGGAACCAGCGGGAGAGGAACACCAGCAGTCCGCGCCAGGCGCGCAGCACCGGGCCCGCGCCGATCTTCTCGCCGCGCGCGAGGGCGGAGCGGAACATCGCGAAGTTCAACGAGACCCGGGTGATGCCGAACTTGGGGGCGGCCTGCAGGGCGGCGACGATCAGCAGCTCGTTCATGCCGGGGTCGGCGGTGCGGTCGCGGCGCATCAGGTCCAGGGACACGCCGTCGGTTCCCCAGGGCACGAAGTGCAGGATCGCCTTCAGGTCGCCGTACTCGCCGGGCTCGTCGTCGGCCTTGTGGGCCGTGGCGATCAGACAGTCGCCGTCGGTGGGGTCGCCGATGCGGCCGAGCGCCATGGAGAACCCGCGCTCGGTGTCGGTGCCGCGCCAGTCCTCCGCCGCCAGGCGGATGCGCTCCAGCTCTGCCTGGCCGAGGTCACGGATACGCCGTACCCGGGTTTCGTAGCCGGCCCGCTCGATGCGCTTGACCATCTGGCGCACGTTGCGCATCGCGCGACCGGCGAGCGAGAAATCCGCCACGTCGACCACCGCCTCGTCGCCCAGCTCCAAGGCGTCCAGGCCGGTCTCGCGGGTCCACACCTCGCCGCCCGTCTCCGAACAGCCCATGACGGCCGGGGTCCAGGAGTGCGCCTTGGCCTCGTCCATGAAGCGTTCGATGGCGCCGGGCCAGGCCTCGACGTCGCCGATCGGGTCGCCGCTGGCGAGCATCACGCCGGAGACGACGCGGTAGGTGACCGCCGCCTTGCCGCTGGGCGAGAAGACGACCGCCTTGTCGCGGCGCAGCGCGAAGTGGCCGAGGGAGTCGCGGCCGCCGTGCTTGTCCAGCAGCGCGCGCAGCCGGGCCTCGTCCTCCTCGGTGAGGCGGGCGGCCGGGTGTTCGGGGCGGAAGGCGAAGTAGATGGTGGTGACCGCGGTCAGCCAGCCGAGGGCGCCGAGGGAGAAGGCCACCGTCCAGGAGGTGCTGCCGTCGTAGTCCAGCGGGCCCTCGAAGCCGAACAGGCCGTAGACGACGTGGGTGAGGCGGTCGGCGAGGCTCGGGTCGCCGACCATCCGGTTCGGATGGACGCTGACGATGACCAGGCCGAGGGCGAGGGAACCGGCGGCCATCAGGACGAAGTTGGCGAGTGCGCGCCAGCGGCTGCGCGGGTCGGGCAGGGCGGCGAACTCGTCGCGGTGGCGCAGCAGCGGAATCAGGATCGCCATCGAGATGAGCATGCCGATGACCGAGTGCCGGTACACGAACTCGGCTGCCGCACCGGCGGGCAGGAGCGCGACCGCGGCGCGCCACGCACGGCGCTTGCGTCGCTTGAGTCCGTGCGCGAGCAGGAGCAACAGCACGCCCGCGCTGAGCGAGAGTGCCGCCGCGAAGGGCCCGAAGGAGCCGGGCAGCACCTCGGCCAGGGCGTGCATACGGCTGTGACGGAAGCGCGGGAACACGCCCGCGGCGATGTCCACCACGCCCACGAGGGCACACGCCCTGGAGACCAGAGCGGGAACGGCCTCGGGGCGCGGGCCGCGCAGTATGCGCCGCGCCCGGCTTGATCGGCTCGGAACCCCGCCCGACATTTCCCCATCTATCCTGACAGACATCGCATCCCGTAGTTCTGCGAGAGACCTTGAACCCGGTGCCGATCGGGGCATCCGGCGACATTGCGCCCTCTAGGACGGTGTCTCGGGGAGAGAGGTTCACTCCCCTCCGGAAAGTCGGGTCAAAGGCCAAGGAAAGCCCCGGGCAAGCCCTTGCAACGAAGCTGGGTGGGCCACGGGCGGAAAGCGCAGGCAGGAAGAGCCCATGGGTCTCACGAGCAACAAGGTGCTGGCGCTTGCGGTCATGCTCGCCGCGGTGCTGTTCATCGCCACGGTGTGGTTGTGGCCGCGGCTCGCCCGGCAGAACTGGCGGGCCGTCACCGGGCGCGTCGGCCTGCTCCTGGCCACACAACTGGTCCTCGTCGGCTCCCTCGGGATCGCCGCCAACCAGGCCTTCGGGTTCTACGCCAGCTGGGCGGACCTGTTCGGCCAGGAGACCGACCAGGGCATAGTCATCGACCACTCGGCCAACACGGGTACCGGCGGTCCGCTGCAGGTGGTCTCCACGTCCCTGGTCAAAGGGGTCAACGGATCACGGCCGCAGGCGACCGGGCAGATCCAGAAGGTGGACATCGTGGGGCGCAAGACCCACATCGCCACACCGGCGTACGTCTACCTGCCGCCCGAGTACTTCCAACCGCAGTACCGCACGCGTACGTTCCCTGCGGCTGTCGTACTGACCGGCTACCCCGGTACGGCGCAGGCGCTGGTGGACAAACTCCACTACCCGCGTACGGCGCAGGAGCTGGCCAAGGACGGGCGGATGCAGCCGATGATCCTGGTGATGCTGCGGCCGACCGTGGCGCCGCCGCGCGACACCGAGTGCGTGGACATCCCGGGCGGCCCGCAGAGCGAGACCTTCTTCGCCAAGGACCTGCCCGAGGCCGTACTCGCGCACTACCGGGTGGGCAAGCGGCCGGGCAGCTGGGGCGTCGTCGGCGACTCCACCGGCGGCTACTGCGCGCTGAAGCTCGCCATGCACCACCCGGGCGTCTACGCGGCCGCCGCCGGCCTCTCGCCCTACTACAAGGCGCCGATCGACCCCACGACCGGTGACCTCTTCCACGGCGACACGAACCTGCAGAATCGTGCCGACCTGTGGTGGCTCCTCAAGCACCAGCCCGCGCCCGACACCTCGCTGCTCGTCACCAGCAGCAAAATCGGTGAACACAACTACAAGGACACCCTCAAGTTCATAGGGGATGTGCAGGCCACGAACCTGACCCGGATCTCCTCGATCATCCTGGACAGCGGCGGGCACAACTTCAACACCTGGCGCCGGGAGATCCCGCCGACGCTGCAGTGGCTCAGCGGGCGGTTGAGCGACCGCTGAGCCGCCGGGCGCCCGATGTCCGGGAAAGCTCTTGGTGCGGCGGTGTTTTTACGGGGCGGGGGTCCACGAATCGCCTACGCGCGGTAAGTTTCTGGCCATGCCACGTGGACGCCACCGCCATTCACCGCCTCTGCACCGGCTGTTGCCTCCGTCGGCGATGGCCGGCGTGTCCGTCGTCTGCGCGCTGGGTCCCTGGGTGTTCTCCGAGGTCACCGTGTTGCGCACGCTGGCCGCGGCCGCCGCGGCGACCGCTGTCGTGGGCGCCGTCGTGATGCGCCGCTGGGACTCCCACGCGGGCAAGCAGGTCGCCGACCTCACGCGCGCGCGTGTCAGCGACGAGTGGCGCTTCGACGAACGGGTCGCCGAACTGGAGACCGACCTGGAGGAGTCGCGCGAGCTGCGCACCAAGCTCGAGCAGCGGCTGCGCGCCAAGCGCGCGGAGCTGGCCGGGCTGCGCAACGAGCACGCGGCCCTGCTGCGCCGCTACGCCACGGCGGAGACCGAGCGCGCGACCGCCCTGGAGGGGCGCCGACTGCTGGAGATCGAGGCGGCCGAGCCGTCCGGCCCGCCCGCGCTGCCGCCCGCGCGCAGCGCCGAGCCCGAGGCCGCCGAGCCCGAGCCCGAGGCCGCGACGGTCGAGGCCGCCGAGGAGAAGCTGAAGGCCGGCCCGGTGTTCTCCGCCGAGGGTGCTCAGCTGTTCCTGAAGGCCGCGGTGGCGCTGTCCCGGCTGGACCGTGACGGGGAGTCGGCCAAGGCTGAGGCCGAGCCCGCTGCGGCCGACTCCGCTGAGGTCGAGTCCCCTGAGGCCGAGTCCGCCGAGGTCGAGTCCGCCGAGGTCGTGGTCGCCCGGGCCGAGTCCGTGGCGCCCGAGTCCGCCGGACCCGAGCCGGTCAGGCCCGAGCCCGTCACCGCCGAGCCGAAGTCGGCCGGGTCCGCCGAGGCCTCCGGTGACGGTGTGCGCAAGGAGCCCGCGCAGGAGGCCGTCACGGAGGGCGAGGCGCAGGGGAAGCCCGAGGCGGCCGACGGACACGAGCCGGCGGCCGCCCTCCCGACCGCACCGGACCAGCCCGCCAAGCCCGCGGGGCGGCAGCCCGCCGGTCACTTCACGGTGCCGACCGCGGTGGCCGTCGTACCGGCCGCGCCCGTGCGGCGCCCGGCGGTCGAGGGCGGGTTCGACTTCTTCGGCACCCAGAAGGAGTCGGCGTCCGCCGCGCTGGAGTCGGTGCAGAACGAGGACCTCGCCGACGTCGTCGGCCAGGAGGCTCTCGCGCTGCACAAGGCCGAGGCGGAGGCCGAGTTCAAGCCCGCCGACGCGGAGTCGCGCGGCGTGGGCCAGGTCATCGACCTGACCGCGCACGACGAGACGGAGCAGATCGACCTCCAGGGGCTGCGCACCGCCGCTTCCTGAGACTCCGCCAGGTACCCACCAGGCACCGAGCCCGGTCCGCCCGCGAGGGGTGGGCCGGGCTCACGCCATCCAGCGGTCGGGGCGGGCGTCCCTGCGGCCGGTGCGGGATCGCTCCGCCTGGGCCCGCAGCAGCAGCGCGGCCTCCTCGGCGTCCCGCAGACGGGCCGTGACGGTCTGGTCGGCGCCGGTGTCCACGTGGACACCGGCGAGCCGCCACAGCCGCTCCCAGGGCCCCTGGGTGAGTCGTACGCTCTGCACCTTGGCGTGCGGGACCAGTGACAGACGGCGGCGCAGCAGGCCGTGCCGGGCGGCGAACACCGCTTCGGTGACCGCGAGGCCGTGCCCGCGCCACCACACCGGCACGCACCGGCCGGCCCGCCGGGGCGGGCGGGACAGGGACTCCGGCACGGTCACGCCGGGCAGTATGCGCGCTATGACCGACTCGGCCACCGCGCGCGGGGCGACCGGCACCAGCACGGAGTTGTCGGACCCGGCCACGTCCAGCTCCACCCGCACCCAGCCCCGCCGTCGCCACAGCAGCGGTTCCACGATCCGCACGGTCTGCACCCGTCCCGGCGGCACGGTCTCGTGCGCGCGGTCGAGCAGCCCGCGGTCGATGCGCAGCCCGTCCGGGGACTCGCCCACCGTCCAGTCGTACTCGGCGACGAACCGCCCCGCGCTGCTCGCGCCCGCCGTGCCGAGCAGCGGCAGGGCGGCGGCGAGGACCGTCCACACGCTGTGGGTGGCGAGCCACAACACGGGCGGTACGACGAGGGCGGCGGTCAGCGAGCCCCAGGCGGCCCCCGTCAGCAGGAGGGAGAGCGCCAGCTCGCGCGGAGGCACCCGCAGCAGCTCGTGCGCCGGTGCCTCGCCCACTTCGCGCGCCGTCTCGGGCGCGAAACCGGCGGCGCGCGCGAGCAGCTCCGCGCGCAGGGCGCGCGCCTCCTGCTCGCCCAGGAAGGCGAGTTCGTCCTTCTTGTCGGCCCCGACGACGTCGATGCGCAGCTTGGCCACACCCGCCACGCGCGCGAGGAGCGGGCGCGTGACGTCGATCGCCTGGATGCGCTCCAGCCGGATGTGCGCGGTGCGCCGGAACAGCAGCCCGGTACGGATGCGCAGTTCGCCGTCGGTGACCGCGAAGTGCGTGAACCACCAGGACAGGAAGCCGTAGAGGCCCGCCGCCGGGACCAGCACGGCGAGCCCGATGAGCAGCATCGTGGAGGTCAGCCGCTGCAGCTGCTCCTGTGCGCCGCTCGGGTCGTGCCCGGCCCAGCCCGCGAGTACGGCGACCGGCGCCCAGGCCCGCCTGAAGGGCGTGACGGGGTGCAGCCGCCGCTCGGCCAGGGGCGGGTGCGCCGCCACGTCGTCGAGGCCGGGCGCGGTCACAGGCCCGCCGATCGGGCCTCACCGAGTTCGGTGAGCCGGTCGCGCAGCCTCTCCGCCTCGGCCGGGTCCAGACCCGGGATGGTCGCGTCGGTCGCCGCGGCGGCGGTGTGCAGCTGCACGCTGGCCAGCCCGAAGGACCGCTCCACGGGCCCCGAGGTGACCTCCACCAGCTGCATCCGCCCGTACGGCACCACGGTCTCCTCGCGCCACAGGACACCGCGGCTGATCAGCAGGTCGTCGGCGCGCTCGGCGTACCGCCAGGAGCGCCAGTTGCGGCCCAGCAGCAGCCAGCCCCACGCGCCCAGGGCCAGCGGGAGCAGCGCGAGGGCGGCCCACGTCCAGCCGGCGAGCAGGCCGGGCAGCAGCCCCGCCACGAGGGCGAGCACGCCCGTCCACACCGCCAGCAGCAGCCGGCGCATGCGCAGCAGGCCGGGCGGCAGCCCCCGCCACACCGGCTCCTGCCCCGACACCCCGGTCTCCTCGGGGATCCCCGTTTCCATGGAGCCAGCGTACGTAGGGGAAACTGGGTCCATGACTGCGACGGAGACCACGGTCGGCATCGGCGGTGCCGCCGAGAGCACCGACATGGTGCTCAACATCGGCCCCCAGCACCCGTCCACGCACGGCGTGCTGCGGCTCAGGCTGGTGCTGGACGGGGAGCGCATCCTGCACGCGGAGCCGGTGATCGGCTACATGCACCGGGGCGCCGAGAAGCTCTTCGAGGCGCGCGACTACCGGCAGATCATCATGCTCGCCAACCGCCACGACTGGCTGTCGGCGTTCTCGAACGAGCTGGGCGTGGTCCTCGCCGTGGAGCGGATGCTCGGCATGGAGGTCCCCGAGCGCGCGGTGTGGACGCGCACGCTGCTCGCCGAGCTGAACCGGGTGCTGAACCACCTGATGTTCCTCGGGTCGTACCCGCTGGAGCTGGGCGGGATCACGCCGGTCTTCTACGCGTTCCGCGAGCGCGAGGTGCTCCAGAACGTCATGGAGGAGGTCTCCGGCGGGCGCATGCACTACATGTTCAACCGCGTCGGCGGCCTCAAGGAGGACCTGCCGGCCGGGTGGACGGCACGCGCGCGTGCCGCCGTCGCCGCCGTGCGCTCGCGGATGGACGTCTTCGACGACCTGGTGCTCGGCAACGAGATCTTCCGGGGGCGTACGCGGGGGGTGGGGGCGCTGGCGCCGGAGACCGTGCACGCCTACGGCGTGAGCGGGCCCATCGCGCGCGCCTCGGGCGTCGACTTCGACCTGCGCCGCGACGAGCCGTATCTGGCCTACGGCGACCTCCAGGACACGCTGAAGGTCGTCACCCGGAGCGAGGGCGACTGCCTCGCCCGTTTCGAGGTGCTCCTGGAGCAGACCCACAACGCCCTGGACCTCGCCGACGCCTGTCTGGACCGGTTCGCCGAGCTGGCGCCCGGGCCGATCAACCAGCGGCTGCCCAAGGTGCTGAAGGCGCCGGAGGGGCACACGTACGCGTGGACCGAGAACCCGCTCGGAATCAACGGCTACTACCTGGTCAGCAAGGGCGAGAAGACCCCGTACCGGCTGAAGCTGCGCTCCGCGTCCTACAACAACATCCAGGCGCTGACCGAGCTGCTGCCGGGGACGCTGGTGGCGGACATGGTGGCGATCCTGGGGTCGTTGTTCTTCGTGGTCGGCGACATCGACAAGTGAGCCGCCGGCCGGGCGCTAGAGGCCCTGGACGAGTGGGTCCGGGATACCGACCGGCTGGAGCAGCCAGCCGAAGTCGCCGAGGCCACCAGGGGCGGTGAGCTCGGCGGCCTCGCCCGCGCCCGCCAGGGCGCGGACGTAGGCGGCGGGATCCGTCGAGGCCAGCGCGAGCGGGGGGCGTGCGCCGGTGAGGTCCAAGGCGCGCAGGGCGGCGCGTTGCGTGAGCAGGCGTGCGGCGGGACGTGCGTGCGCTGTGCCGGATGATGTGTGCGCCGTTTCGTGAGGCGTGTGCGCCGTGCGAGCCGTCGCACGTGCTGACGCGCTCGCCGCCGCGCACGCGTCCAGCGCGACATGCGCCGTGATGTCGCACGAGCCGTCCGGCACGGGCGCCGTCTCGCGTCCCTCCCGGAAGCCGGCGAGCGTCCCGAACGGGGGCCGCGAGTCCGCGGTGTGCGCATAGTCCACGGCCACCGCGAGTCCCCGCGCCACCCGGTCCACCACCGCCGCCCACGCCAGGTCCCTGGGCAGCCCGATCTCCGCGCGCAGCCCCTCCTCGCCCGGCAGCGGCCACCACCGCGCCAGCCAGTCCGCGTCCGCGCCCGACACCGGCTCCCCGAGCCGTTCGGTGCCGTCAGCCGCGACGAGCACCAACCGGGGCACGCCCGCCGGGTCCGCCTCGGCGACGTCCACGGGCACGTTGTCCAGCCATTCGTTGGCGAACAGCAGCCCGGTGATCGTCGCCGGGGGTTCGCTCAGCCAGACGATCCGGTCGTCCAGGCCCGCCGGACGGTCCGCGATCTCGACGGCGTACCCGCGCGCGCGGGCCGCCACGTCGGCCGGCAGGGCGGCGAGCACGCCGGTCACCAGCTCCCCGCGCCCGGCGCCCATGTCGACGAAGTCCAGCGTCCGCGGCCGCCCGAGCGCTGCGTCGACCCGGCACAGCAGCCGCGCCACGGCGCCCGCGAACAACGCGGACGCGTGCACGGACGTACGGAAGTGACCGGCCGGGCCCTCGGGCCGCCGGTAGAAGCCGCCCGGCCCGTAGAGCGCCTCCTGGGTCGCCTCCCGCCAGCCGCGTCCCGCGGGGACGCTCTGCGCCGTCGCCTCATCCGTCACCGGGACAGACTAGGCGCACAGGTGATCACGGCATCCACCTTGCGGAGTACGCGTCGCTCCTGCGGATCGGCCCTCCGGTTGACCCCTGCACGCATCCGGCTTCCCTACTCTGGGTTACGTGCAGCGCCTTTATGACTTCCTCCGCAGGCACCCGACATGGGTCGACAGCTTCTGGGCCGTCGTCCTGTTCGGGCTTTCCGGCGTGAGCGTGGTGAGTCAGAACGGCGTGCCGGACCGCCACATGTCGGTCGGCGGCGGGCTGGCGGTGTCCGCCGTCCTGTGCGTCGTCGTGGCGCTGCGCCGCCGCTTCCCGGAGGCGATGCTGCTGCTGGCCCTCGCGACCGGGCTGGCCCAGCTGGTCCTGGACATCGAGATGACCGCCGCCGACTTCGCGATGCTGGTGATCACCTACACGGTCGCGGCGGTCGGTGCGCGCTGGGCCTCCCGGCTGGCGCTCTTCACCAGCCTGTTCGCAGCCACCTTGGCGCAGATCCGCTGGCCCGACCAGCACTCCGGCGGGCTGGGCCAGCTGGCGATCGCGGTGTTCCAGACGGTGCCGTTCGCCCTGGCCTGGGTGCTCGGTGACTCCATGCGCACCCGCCGGGCCTACTTCGCCCAGCTGGAGGAGCGCGCAGCCCGGCTGGAGAAGGAACGCGAGGCACAGGCGAAGGTGGCGGTCGCGGCCGAGCGCGCCCGGATCGCGCGCGAGCTGCACGACGTCGTCGCGCACAACGTGTCGGTGATGGTGGTCCAGGCCGACGGCGCCGCCTACGTCCTCGACGCCGCGCCCGACCAGGCGAAGAAGGCTCTGGAGACGATCTCCTCCACCGGCCGCCAGGCCCTCGCCGAGATGCGCCGCCTGCTGGGCGTGCTGCGCACCGGCGAGCACCAGGAGACCGGGGAGTACGTCCCGCAGCCGGACGTCGAGCAGATCGACGACCTCATCGAGCAGTGCCGCAGTTCCGGTCTGCCCGTCGACTTCAAGGTCGAGGGAACCCCGCGCCCGCTGCCCAGCGGCGTGGAGCTGACCGCGTACCGCATCGTGCAGGAGGCGCTCACCAACACCCGCAAGCACGGCGGGCCCAACGCGGGCGCGAGCGTGCGGCTGGTCTACTTCGACGACGGGCTCGGCCTGCTCGTCGAGGACGACGGCAAGGGTGCCCCGCATGAGCTGTACGAGGAGGGCGGCGCCGACGGCCAGGGGCACGGCCTGATCGGCATGCGCGAGCGGGTCGGCATGGTCGGCGGCACCCTGGACGCCGGCCCGCGCCCGGGCGGAGGATTCCGCATCAGCGTGCTGCTCCCGCTCAAACCGGCGCACTGACGCCGCCGCACGCCCCCTGTTGACACCTGTCACGCCCCCCGAGCACCCCAGAACAACCCCCAGAGCAAACGGAAGAGGACCCCGATGACGATCCGCGTGATGCTCGTCGACGACCAGGTGCTGCTGCGCACCGGGTTCCGGATGGTGCTCGCCGCCCAGCCGGACATGGAGGTCGTCGCGGAGGCGGGTGACGGCGTCGAGGCCCTTCAGGTGGTGCGTTCCACCGCCGTCGACGTCGTCCTGATGGACGTCCGCATGCCGAAGCTGGACGGCGTCGAGGCCACGCGCCGCATCTGCCAGGAGCCGAACCCGCCGAAGGTGCTCATCCTGACCACCTTCGACCTGGACGAGTACGCCTTCTCCGGGCTGAAGGCGGGCGCCTCCGGCTTCATGCTCAAGGACGTGCCGCCCGGCGAGCTGCTCGCGGCCATCCGCTCCGTGCACAGCGGCGACGCGGTGGTGGCCCCGTCCACCACCCGGCGCCTGCTTGACCGGTTCGCGCCGATGCTGCCCTCCGCCGGCCGGGAGCCCCAGCACAAGGAGCTGGAGCGGCTCACCGACCGGGAGCGCGAGGTCATGGTGCTGGTCGCGCAGGGCCTGTCCAACGGCGAGATCGCGGCCCGGCTGGTGCTGTCCGAGGCGACGGTGAAGACCCATGTGGGCCGCATCCTGACCAAGCTCGGCCTGCGCGACCGGGTGCAGGTGGTCGTGCTGGCGTACGAGACCGGACTGGTGCGGGCGGGCGGGCAGGGCTGACGCCCCCTCGGCGCAGCCACGACGGTGCGGCAGGCGATCGACGGCACAGGACGGCATGTCCGGCGGAGCGCCTAGCGCAGGACGCCCTCGATGAAGTCGCTGCCCAGGCGGGCCACCGCGGAGAGGTCCAGCTGGTGCTGGACGTAGCGGCCGCGGCGGCCGCTCGTGATCAGGCCGGCCTTCTTCAGCACGGCCAGGTGGCGGGATATCTCGGGGGCGGACATGCCGTGCGCGTCCGCCAGTTCGCTCGTGGTGTGCTGGGCGCGGGCCAGGTGGCGGCACAGCCGCATCCGCACCGGGTGGGCCAGCGCCTCCAGACGGAGCGTGAGCTGCTCGACGGACGGCGCCTGCGGGTGGCAGCCGCTGACGGGATAGGTGATCGTGGGCTGCCAGCCGTACCGGTGCAGAACCATCACATGGGGCCAGCCGAGGCTGGTCGGCACCAGGACGAGGCCGCCGTCGCCGATGGCCGTCCGACCCACCAGGAGCTTGTCGACCGTGATGAGCCCGGCCTCCTCGTCCAGTGAGACGGCACCGGAGAGCGAGGCGAGGGCCTCGCCCAGACCCTTGTGGCGCAGCAGTTCGGTCTTGTGCCGGGCGTCCGCCGCGAGCTGGGGCTGGAGCCGGGCCCAGGTGTCGGCGAAGAAGGCCTCGTCGCAGTCGAGCACGAGCTGCCGGAACCAGGCACGGACGGCCGGCGGGTCCTCCAGCAGCCGACGGGTGACCCGCTCCTGGACGGCACCGCGCGCGGCGGCCAGTTCCAGGGAGCGCCGGCGCAGCCCGGGATCGTCGAGCGGGCCGGGCTCGGCGATGTCGTAGCGCAGCTGGCAGGTGAACTCCAGGGCCGCGTGCACGAACTGTTCGTCCGTCAGCTGGTCCAGCTGGTCCAGCTCCTCGGCGAGTGTGGCGCCCGGTTGCGCACGCCCGCCGGGTATCCCCGCGAACGGGGCGAAGACGTCGGAGAACGTCGTGCGCCACAGGAAGTCCGCCTCGCACAGCCGGTCGGCCAGACCCGGGTCCAGCCGGGTCGACACGGCGGTCACCCAGCCCTGCAGTTGCGGGTGGTGGCCCGGCTCGCTGAGCGCGTGCAGCGCCATCCCCAGCTCCGCCAGCGGGGAGGGCACGACGGAGATGCGCTCCGGCGGCAGTCCGGCGATGTCGATGGTCACGCTCATGCCCCCATGGTGCACCCGGCCACCGACCGTGGCCCCGTGGATTGACGGCTGCCGTCAATCCACGGGACATCCGCTCTGAGCAGGAGCAATCTGAGGACACCGGGGCAACCGCGGAGCCCGATCAGTCATCGATCAGCCACGTCCCGAGAAGGCGATCCGCCATGAGCATCACGCAGCAGTACCTCCTCGACACCTACCGAGCCCGCCTGCACGGAGAGTCCGCACCGCCCGCGCCGGGCCGCCACGACCGCGACCTGATGCGCGAGCTGCGCGACTACCGGCGCTTCCGCGCGGTCCTCGCCGAGCGCCCGGCGCACGGACGGCTCCGCCAGGCCCTGACCCGCTGGCTGCGCCCGCGCGCCCTGTAGGGCCGGTGCCCTGCAGGGCCCCCGTCCTCCGGGGCCCGTGCCCTGCAGGGCCGCCACGGCCTCCGAGCCCGCTACGCCTTCCCGGGCAGCCGGCTCACGAACTCCCGGACGGCCGCACGGACGTCGGCGGCCGTCCACTCCAGGCCCGCCGAGCGCACGGTGACCTCCGTGTACGCCAGGCCGGGCGCGGCGCCGTACCAGCCGTTCGCGAAGAGCATCACCGAGGTCTCCTCGGCCTGCCGGACCGCCGCCTCCGCCAGCACCTCGGGCTCGTACGGCAGCCAGACCTGGAACTCCTGGGTGTGCGGCACCCCGGGGTGCACGCGCGCCCACGGCAGGCCCGCCTCCGCGAATCCCTCGCGCAGGGCCGCGGCCACCACGCGCGCGTGCCGCACGTAGTCGGGCAGCCGGGGCAGCTCCCGCTCCAGGCCGACGAGCGCCGACAGCACGGTCGGGAACTGCTGGAAGACCATGCCGCCGTACCGGTGCCGCCAGGTCCTCGCCTCCTCGGCCAGGGTCCGCGGACCGGCCAGCACGGCACCGCCGAAGCCGTCGAGGGACTTGTAGAACGACACGTAGACGCTGTCCGCGAGGCCCGCGATCTCGTCCAGGGGACGCTCGAAGTGGACGGTGCACTCCCACAGGCGCGCGCCGTCGAAGTGCACCACCGCGTCGCGCTCCCGCGCGGCCTCGACGACCTCGGTCAGCTCCTCCCAGGTGGGCAGCACGAAACCGGCGTCCCTCAGGGGCAGTTCCAGCATCAGCGCCCCGAAGTGCTCCGGGAAGTCGCGTATCTCGTCGGCCGTGGGCAGCCGGGGCTCGTCGGTCACGCGCACCGGGCGCAGACCGCTGACCTGGCTGAGCGCATGCCGTTCGTGCACCTCGGGGTGGGCCAGGGCGTGCAGGGCCACGGCGGGGTTGCCGGTGCGGGCCGCCCAGCAGCGCAGGGCGACCTGCTGGGCCATCGTGCCCGTCGGGAAGAACACGGCGGCCTCCGTGCCGAGCAGGGCCGCGACCCGCTCCTCCAGGGCCGCCACGATCCGGTTGCCGTAGACGTCCGCCGGCTCGTCCAGGTCGTACACCTCGGGCGCCGCCTCCTGGAGCAGCGCGAGCCGCTCCCGGATCGTGCCCCGCCAGCCCGCGCGTGACAGGACGCGCCGGGCCCCGCGCTGGGCCGCCGCGCGCCGTTCCCCCGACCGCTCCCGCGCGGTCCGCTCCTCGCCCTGCTCAGCCGTATCAGTCATGCCCGGGATCATGCCCTGCGCGCCCTTGCGGGGCAGCGGGGTTTTCCGGCGGCGCGGGCGTGGGGTAACCCACAGCCTGTGGACAACCGGCCGTGAGCCGACCCGATAGCGTTAACATGACGAGAAATCGTCCGGTACCCAGAGCGGACTGGAACGGGAAGGCCTCCGTCGCGTGAGTACAGTCCACCAGCCAGACCTCAAGGACCGCCCCGCGCGGCTCACCGTCGGCGTCGTCGGCGCCGGCCGGGTGGGCCCCGCCCTGGCCGCGTCCCTCCAGCTCGCCGGGCATCGCCCGGTGGCCGTGTCCGGAGTCTCCGACGTCTCCCGCAGGCGCGCCGAGACGATGCTCCCCGACGTGCCGCTGGTGCCGCCCGCCGAGGTTCTCCGGCGCGCCGACCTCGTCCTGCTCACCGTCCCCGACGACGCCCTGCCCGGCCTGGTCGCCGGCCTCGCCGAGACCGGCGCCGTACGGCCGGGACAGCTGCTCGTGCACACCTCCGGGCGGTACGGCGCGAAGGTCCTCGACCCCGCCCTGCGCGCGGGCGCGCTGCCCCTGGCGCTGCACCCGGCGATGACCTTCACCGGCACCCCGGTGGACGTCCAGCGCCTGGCGGGCTGCTCCTTCGGCGTCACCGCGCCCGAGGAACTGCGCCTGGCCGCCGAGGCCCTGGTCATCGAGATGGGCGGTGAGCCCGAGTGGATCAGCGAGGAGAACCGCCCGCTCTACCACGCGGCCCTCGCCCTCGGCGCCAACCACCTGGTGACCCTGGTCGCCCAGTCCATGGAGCTGCTGCGCACGGCCGGTGTCGAGGCTCCCGACCGGATGCTCGGCCCGCTCCTCGGCGCCGCCCTGGACAACGCGCTGCGCTCCGGCGACGCGGCGCTCACCGGACCGGTCGCGCGCGGGGACGCCGGCACGGTCGCCGCGCACGTCACCGAGTTGCGCAGACACGCCCCGCAGACCGTCGCGGGCTATCTGGCGATGGCCCGCGCGACCGCCGACCGTGCCCTCGCCCACGGCCTGCTGAAGCCGGAACTCGCCGAGGACCTGCTCGGCGTGCTGGCCGACGGCGGGAACGGCGCCGACGGCACGAACAGCACCGAGGGGAACGCCTGATGACCGCCGCCCTGTTGAGCACCGCCGAAGAGCTGCACGCGCGTGTGCGCCGCGGCCGCCGTGCCGTCGTGATGACCATGGGCGCCCTGCACGAGGGCCACGCCACGCTGATCCGCGCCGCGCGCGAGATGGCAGGCCCGGGCGGTGAGGTCGTCGTCACCGTCTTCGTCAACCCGCTGCAGTTCGGCGCCGGCGAGGACCTGGACCGCTACCCGCGCACCCTCGAGGCCGACCTGAAGCTCGCCGAGCAGGCGGGCGCCGATGCCGTGTTCGCACCCTCCGCCGACGAGGTGTACCCGGGCGGCGAACCCCAGGTCCGGGTCTCCGCGGGTCCGATGGGTGAGCGTCTGGAGGGCGCCTCGCGGCCCGGGCACTTCGACGGCGTGCTCACCGTCGTCGCCAAGCTGCTGCACCTCAGCCGTCCCGACGTGGCCCTGTTCGGGCAGAAGGACGCCCAGCAACTGGCCCTGATCCGGCGCATGGTGCGGGACCTGAACTTCGGCATCGAGATCGTCGGCGTACCGACCGTGCGCGAGGAGGACGGGCTCGCCCTGTCCAGCCGCAACCGCTACCTCTCGCCCGACGAGCGCCTTACGGCCCTCACCCTGTCCCGCGCGCTGTTCGCCGGCCGCGACCGGCACGCCGCGCAGGAGGCGCTGCGCGCGCGGGCCCGCGAAGTGCCCTCCACGCACGCGCGTGCCGAGGCGCTGAGCGCCATAGGGGAGTCCCGCGCGGCGGCCGACGCGCACGCCGTGGCCACCGCCGCGTCCGGCCCGGCGGCCGTCCGCGCGGCCGCCCGCCAGGTCCTGGACGAGGGCGTCCGCCTCGACCCGCCGCTCCAGCTGGACTACCTCGCCCTCGTGGACCCGTCCGACTTCACCGAGATCGGTGACGGCTTCACCGGCGAGGCCGTCCTCGCGGTGGCCGCCCGGGTGGGCACCACCCGGCTGATCGACAACCTCCCTCTCACCTTCGGATCCCTCGGAGCCGCCTCGTGACCAGCACAGGCATACGACTGCACGCACCCGCACCCGGGTGGTCCATCCCCGCGGACGTGGTCGTCGTCGGCTCGGGAGTGGCCGGCCTGACCGCCGCCCTGCGCTGCGAGGCCGCCGGCCTGACGACGGTCGTCGTCACCAAGGCCAGCCTGGACGACGGCTCCACGCGCTGGGCGCAGGGCGGCATCGCCGCCGCCCTGGGCGAGGGCGACACCCCGGAGCAGCACCTCGAGGACACCCTGGTGGCCGGCGCCGGCCTGTGCGACGAGGACGCCGTACGGATCCTCGTCACCGAAGGGCCCGACGCGGTACGCCGGCTGATCTCCACCGGTGCCCACTTCGACACCGACGACGAGGGTGACATCGAGCTCACCCGCGAGGGCGGACACCACCGCCGCCGTATCGTGCACGCCGGTGGGGACGCGACCGGTGCGGAGGTCTCCCGGGCGCTCGTGGAGGCCGCACGCGCGCGCGGGGTGCGCATGATCGAGAACGCGCTGGTCCTGGACCTGCTGACGGACACCGACGGCCGCACGGCGGGCGTCACCCTGCACGTGATGGGCGAGGGCCAGCACGACGGCGTGGGCGCCGTGCACGCGCCCGCGGTCGTCCTCGCGACCGGCGGCATGGGGCAGGTGTTCTCCGCGACCACCAACCCGTCCGTGTCGACCGGCGACGGCGTCGCGCTGGCGCTGCGCGCGGGCGCGGAGGTCAGCGACCTGGAGTTCGTCCAGTTCCACCCGACCGTGCTCTTCCTCGGCCCCGACGCCGAGGGCCAGCAGCCGCTCGTCTCCGAGGCGGTGCGCGGCGAGGGCGCCCACCTGGTCGACGGGGACGGGGTGCGCTTCATGGTCGGACAGCACGAGCTGGCCGAGCTGGCGCCCCGGGACATCGTCGCCAAGGGCATCATGCGGCGGATGCAGGAGCAGGATGCCGAGCACATGTTCCTCGACGCCCGGCACTTCGGCGCCGACATGTGGGAGCACCGCTTCCCGACGATCCTGGCCGCGTGCCGTGCCAACGGCATCGACCCGGTCACCGAGCCCATCCCGATCGCCCCGGCCGCCCACTACGCCTCCGGCGGGGTCCGCACCGACGCGCGGGGGCGTACGACCGTCCCGGGCCTGTACGCGTGCGGCGAGGTCGCCTGCACCGGCGTGCACGGCGCCAACCGGCTCGCCTCCAACTCCCTCCTCGAAGGCCTCGTCTACGCCGAGCGCATCGCCGCAGACATCACGGCGGCCCACGCCGCGGACGGCCTCCACGCACGCGTGCCCGAACCGGTCCCGCACCCGGAGAAGCCGGCGTACCCGCTGCTCGCCTCCGAGGCCCGTTTCGCCATCCAGCGGATCATGACCGAAGGCGCGGCCGTGCTCCGCTCCGCGGAATCGCTGGACAAGGCCGCGGACCAGCTCCAGCGGCTGCACACCGAGGCCCGCGACGCCCTGGCGGAGAACGGCAAGACCGCCGAGCCGGGCGTCGACACCTGGGAGGCGACCAACCTCCTGTGCGTGGCCCGCGTCCTGGTCGCCGCCGCGCGGCTGCGCGAGGAGACCCGCGGCTGCCACTGGCGCGAGGACCGCGCCGAGCGCGACGACACGGGCTGGCGACGCCACATCGTCGTACGGCTCAATCCCGACCGGTCGCTGGCCGTACGCACCACGGACACCGCAGACTTCCCCCCGACCCGGCAACACCAGCGCCCTCAGGAGCAGAACAAGTGAGCACCGACGACCTTCCCCTCGCCCCGACCGGCGGCTGCGGTGACGGCTGCGCCTGCGGCGCGGAGGGCGACGAGGAGTACCTGGAGTGCGGGCTCGACCCCGCGCTCGCCGAGCTGCTGGCCGCTGCCGGGCTCGACCCCGTCGAGGTCGAGGACATCGCGAACGTCGCCATCCAGGAGGACCTGGCCGGCGGCGTGGACGTGACGACCGTCGCGACGATCCCCGAGGACGCCGTGGCCACCGGCGACTTCACCGCGCGTGAGGCCGGCGTGGCGGCGGGCCTGCGGGTCGCCGAGGCCGTGCTCTCGGTGGTCTGCACGGACGAGTTCGAGGTCGAGCGGCACGTCGAGGACGGCGACCGCGTCGAGGCCGGGCAGAAGCTGCTGTCGGTCACCACGCGCACGCGTGACCTGCTCACCGCCGAGCGCAGCGCCCTCAACCTCATGTGCAGCCTCTCCGGCATCGCGACCGCCACGCGCGCGTGGGCGGACCTGCTGGAAGGCACCGGGGCGCGCGTGCGTGACACCCGCAAGACCACGCCGGGGCTGCGCTCGCTGGAGAAGTTCGCGGTGCGCTGCGGCGGGGGCGTCAACCACCGCATGTCGCTCTCCGACGCCGCCCTGGTGAAGGACAACCACGTGGTGGCCGCCGGGGGCGTCGCACAGGCCTTCAAGGCCGTGCGGGAGGCCTTCCCGGAGGTGCCGATCGAGGTCGAGGTCGACACCCTGCACCAGCTGCGCGAGGTCGTGGAGGCTGGCGCCGACCTGATCCTGCTGGACAACTTCACGCCCGACGAGTGCGCGGAGGCCGTCGGGATCGTGGGCGGGCGGGCCCTGCTGGAGGCCTCCGGGCGGCTCACCCTCGACACCGCGCGCATGTACGCCGACACCGGCGTGGACTTCCTGGCCGTCGGCGCCCTCACCCACTCCTCGCCGATCCTCGACATCGGCCTGGACCTGCGCGAGGCGGAGTAACGGCCATGCTGCTCACGATCGACGTCGGTAACACGCACACCGTGCTCGGCCTGTTCGACGGCGAGGACATCGTCGAGCACTGGCGCATCTCCACGGACGCGCGCCGCACGGCGGACGAGCTGGCGGTGCTGCTGCAGGGCCTGATGGGCATGCACCCGCTGCTCGGTGAGGAGCTGGGCGACGGCATCGACGGCATCGCGATCTGCGCGACCGTGCCGTCGGTGCTGCACGAGCTGCGCGAGGTCACCCGGCGCTACTACGGCGACGTGCCCGCGGTGCTGGTCGAGCCGGGTGTGAAGACGGGCGTGCCGATCCAGTTCGACAACCCCAAGGAGGTCGGCGCCGACCGCATCATCAACGCGGTCGCGGCGAACGAGTTGTACGGCGGCCCGGCGATCGTCGTCGACTTCGGCACGGCGACCACCTTCGACGCGATCTCCGCGCGCGGGGAGTACGTCGGCGGGGTCATCGCCCCCGGCATCGAGATCTCGGTGGAGGCCCTCGGGATCAGGGCCGCGCAGCTGCGGAAGATCGAGGTGGCCCGGCCCAGGAACGTGATCGGCAAGAACACCGTCGAGGCCATGCAGTCGGGCGTCGTGTACGGCTTCGCCGGGCAGGTCGACGGCGTGGTGGGCCGGATGGCCCGGGAGCTGGCCGACGACCCCGACGACGTCACGGTGATCGCCACGGGCGGCCTCGCGCCGGTGGTGCTGGGCGAGTCCTCGGTGATCGACGAGCACCAGCCGTGGCTGACCCTGATCGGCCTGCGCCTGGTGTACGAACGGAACGTGTCGCGGATGTGAGGCGCCGGCGCCCGTGGCGGCCGCCGGTCTTCGCGGGCACCGCGCGCCCGGTCTCCGTGCCGTACGCGCGCGGGTGGCCCCGGCCGGGGGAAACCTGCCGGCGACACGCGACGACACAGCATTCCGATTCGTCACTTTTGTCCGATTAGCGGTAGCGTCGCCGCATGCCCACGCCATACGGATCCCGCGGCGGCATGGCGTTCGGCGCGGAGGAGCTGCGTGTGCTCCGCCGTGCTCTCGCCCTCGCCCTTCACTCCGGCCGAGCGTCCGCCGAGGACGTCAAGGACTGCTTCCGCCTCGCCGAGTCCCTCGACGAGGCGGTGTCCGAGGGGGCCAGGCTGCGCGCCTTCCTGGTGGCCGACCTGGGCCGGTACCGCGCCGCCCTGCCGGGCACCGCCCCCGGCTACCTCACCCTGCTCGAGGAGGCGCTGGGCGCCGGACACCGGCCGACGCCGGACGATCTCGCCGCGCTCCGGGCGCTGCGCGGCAACCCCGCGGCGGCCACCCTGCTGGACCGCTGCCAGGCGCTCGCCGAGCAGGACGTACGGGCACGCTTCGCCCAGGGGGCCCGCAAGGTCCCGGCCCCCGCCGTACCGCCCTCCAGGACGCGCCTGACGGCCCTTCCCGGCGGCTCGGGCGAGAGCTTGGCCGCAGAGGCCGACGACCCGGAGAAGCCCGCCCAGAAGCCCGCTCCGAAGCCCGGCAAGACCCCTCCCGCACGTCCCGCCGAGCGCCCGGCCTCCGAACCGGCCGCCCCGAAGCGCCCCATCCCCACGCCGGGCGAGGTCTTCCCCCGCCGCAAGCCGCCGACGCCGCCCGCCGGCGCGGCCGAGACCGCCGGGTCGCCGCAGCTCGCCGCCGGCTGAGCATCCCTTCGCCCACCCCGCCCCTTTCGCCCCTGCCCGCGTGGCTACCCTGGAGCCATGGACTACGTCTCCGCGCTCGTGCCCCCGGTCGTCATGGCCGTGTTCTTCATCGGTGTGGTCAGGGTGATCGTGAAGACCCAGGGCGGGGCCGCCAAGGCCAAGGAGGACGCGGCCGTGGACGCCGCCCTCGCGCGCGCGGAAGGCACCCGTCAGGCCTCCGCCGCCGGCGACGCCTGAACCGCAAGGCTCTGGGCGCACGACTCCCCGCACCCCGGTGCTCTCCGAGTCATGCGCCCTTTTTGTTCGCGTTTGTAGCCTAAGTGCACGTCCGGCACGCCATTGCCGGGATCTCCCACTATTGTTCTGAGCTGTGCCTCGCCCATTGGGAGAACTCGAAGACGCGGTCATGACGCGGGTGTGGAAGTGGAACCGCCCGGTGACCGTTCGAGAAGTCCTGGAAGACCTGCAGCAGGAACGGTCCATCGCGTACACCACCGTGATGACGGTTTTGGACAATCTTCATCAGAAGGGCTGGGTGCGCCGTGAGGCGGAAGGGCGCGCCTATCGATATGAGGCCGTCTCCACCCGGGCCGCCTACGCCGCCGCTCTGATGAACGACGCCTGGTCGCAGAGCGACAACCCCGCCGCCGCTCTCGTCGCCTTCTTCGGGATGATGAGCGAGGAACAGCGCCAGGCTCTCAGGGACGCCGTACGCATCGTCCAGGGGCCGGAAACCCAGGAAGCCCCCCGAGCCCCCCAAGCGGAGAACCCCGGCGCGGCGGGGGAGGCCGCCGGGCGATAGCGTCCGCTCATGTCAGCAGAGCGTCCCGAAGTCACCGCAAAAGCCATCACCGTCCGGCGGGCCCGGACCAGCGATGTCCCGGCCGTGCGCCGCCTCCTCGACGCCTACGTCCGCGACCGCATCCTGCTCGACAAAGCCACGGTGACGCTTTACGAGGACATCCAGGAGTTCTGGGTGGCGGAACGCGACGACAACGCCGAGGTGGTCGGCTGCGGGGCGCTGCACGTCATGTGGGAAGACCTGGCGGAAGTCCGCACTCTCGCGGTGAAGCCCGGCCTCAAGGGCGCCGGTGTCGGTCATCGGTTGCTGGGGAAGTTGGTGGAGACGGCGCGCTGGCTCGG
This sequence comes from Streptomyces sp. BK340, assembly GCF_007827595.1. GTDB lineage: Bacteria > Actinomycetota > Actinomycetes > Streptomycetales > Streptomycetaceae > Streptomyces. The sequence goes on along the minus strand of NZ_VISR01000034.1, from coordinate 8,747 downwards.
CGTTCGGCGCGTTTTCTGTCTCACCTTCGAAGTGGACTTCTTCGGGAAGCACGGCTTCGTGGAGATCGGGGAGACGCCGGTCGACACCGATGTGTACGCGGAGCTGTTGCGTTCCTATGACGAGGGCGTCGCCGAGTTCCTCGGTCTCGAACGAGTGAAACCGAACACCTTGGGCAACAGCCGGATGCTTCTGCATCTGTGATCGTCTTTGCCCCGGTGCCCTATGTCCGAAACGCGCATGTTTCCGGGCCGGAGCGGGCCCCCGGGCCTCTCCCAGGGGTTTGTGTTTTTCCGGCAAAAGCGGTTTGCTTTCCGACGTACTGCAGTACTGCATATAACAGGGGCGGCGAAACGGCGGGCGCCACACACCCCCTGGCCCTCACGTTATCGATGAAAGGAAATCCGGTGGCACAGAAGGTTCAGGTCCTTCTTGTCGACGACCTCGACGGCGGCGAGGCGGACGAGACCGTGACGTTCGCGCTGGACGGCAAGACGTACGAGATCGATCTCACGACCGCCAATGCGGACAAGCTGCGTGGCCTTCTCGACCCCTATGTGAAGGGTGGTCGGCGTACCGGTGGCCGTGCTTCGGGCGGGCGTGGAAAGACGCGTGCCGCTTCCGGCGGCAGCCAGGACACCGCGCAGATCCGCGCCTGGGCGAAGGACAACGGTTTCGAGGTCAACGACCGCGGCCGTGTTCCCGCGTCCATTCGTGAGGCCTACGAGAAGGCCAACGGCTGATTCCGCCGGCAGGCGGGCGGCCGGGCGCTCGGGCGCCCCAGCCGGATCCGGTGGCACTGCGCTGCCACCGTGTCCACCAGTCGTACGAGATCGGGGGCGCCTTTCGGGCTCCCCATGGCCGGCAACGCCGGCAGCGAGGCCTCGGCCTCGCCCCCCGGCCCGGGGGGCCGCAGCCATACGGCGGCCCCCTGCAGGCAGCCGTCGGCACGGGGCCCGTCGAGAAGCGGCTGAGCCCCGCTCCGGGCCCGCTCGGGCGGTAGCGGCGCCTCCATCAGGCCGCCCGCGCCCAGGACCCGAAGGTCCAGTGCCAGCGCCCCCCATTGCAGCCACTCCAGCAGTCCGGGCAGTTCCTCCGCGCTGCCGACGGCCAGCAGCAGCCGCATCCGGTCGCCCCACAGAGCCACCGCAGAGCCCGGCGCGAGATGCCTGAGCGCCGCCGCTCCCGCCCCGGCCGGCACGTCCAGGACGTCGAACCGCAGCCCCGTGACCAACCGCAGCGGCCGCCCGGGCACGGTCGGCCAGCCCAGGTCGTTCTCGTACCAGTGCCGGGCCCGTACTTCCGGGCTCTCCGGAAGATCGGAGAGCTTCCGGTCGAGCGGTCGGCGAGGAAGGGGGACAGTGGAGGTCATGGAGACCGAGCCAGCCATGCCAAGTGCAACAGCCGAAGCGGGCCACAGGTTACGCTGGGTGCCCTGATCGTTGCGCAGAGTGCTCAACAGGGCAGCGTGTGGGGGTCCGCGGAGGCGCAAGGTTGTTCGCCCATAGCGGAGGGAACCGGTGCGCGCGGCATGGAGTGTCTGTCCCTGCGGGTAAGACATGCCTAGTGGGAGGGGGCGACGCGCAGAACGGGCCGTCTCACGTTCGCCATCGGCGTAGTGGCGAGTGGGGTAACTGCCTGGCCTGCGGGAACATCGTCTCGCACCATCGGGTTGGAGCATATGTCGGCGTTCGGGGTCAGGAGGCCAAGGACGGTGTCGGCAGTTGGAATGAGCGGTCCCCGCTTGCGGGACTAAGCTGCGGAAGGACAGGGAGGGGAAGTTCCCCCCACTGCCTGACCGCTCTGAGGAGCGATTAACGATGTTCGAGAGGTTCACCGACCGCGCGCGGCGGGTTGTCGTCCTGGCTCAGGAAGAAGCCCGGATGCTCAACCACAACTACATCGGCACCGAGCACATCCTCCTGGGTCTCATCCACGAGGGCGAAGGTGTCGCCGCTAAGGCCCTGGAGAGCCTCGGCATTTCGCTTGAGGCGGTCCGCCAGCAGGTGGAGGAGATCATCGGCCAGGGCCAGCAGGCCCCGTCCGGCCACATCCCCTTCACTCCCCGTGCCAAGAAGGTCCTGGAGCTGTCGCTCCGCGAGGCCCTTCAGCTGGGCCACAACTACATCGGCACGGAGCACATCCTGCTCGGCCTGATCCGTGAGGGCGAGGGCGTCGCAGCCCAGGTCCTGGTCAAGCTGGGCGCAGACCTCAACCGGGTCCGGCAGCAGGTCATCCAGCTGCTCTCCGGTTACCAGGGCAAGGAGACCGCCACCGCCGGCGGCCCGGCCGAGGGCACGCCCTCGACCTCCCTCGTCCTGGACCAGTTCGGCCGGAACCTCACCCAGGCCGCTCGTGAGTCCAAGCTCGACCCGGTCATCGGGCGCGAGAAGGAGATCGAGCGGGTCATGCAGGTGCTGTCCCGCCGTACGAAGAACAACCCGGTCCTGATCGGTGAGCCCGGTGTCGGCAAGACCGCCGTCGTCGAAGGCCTCGCCCAGGCCATCGTCAAGGGCGAGGTGCCCGAGACGCTCAAGGACAAGCACCTCTACACGCTGGACCTCGGCGCCCTGGTCGCCGGCTCCCGCTACCGCGGTGACTTCGAGGAGCGCCTGAAGAAGGTGCTCAAGGAGATCCGCACCCGCGGCGACATCATCCTGTTCATCGACGAGCTGCACACGCTGGTCGGTGCGGGGGCCGCCGAGGGCGCCATCGACGCCGCCTCGATCCTGAAGCCGATGCTGGCCCGCGGTGAGCTGCAGACCATCGGTGCGACCACGCTGGACGAGTACCGCAAGCACCTGGAGAAGGACGCGGCCCTCGAGCGCCGCTTCCAGCCCATCCAGGTCGCCGAGCCGTCCCTGCCGCACACGATCGAGATCCTCAAGGGTCTGCGCGACCGGTACGAGGCCCACCACCGCGTCTCCATCACCGACGAGGCACTGGTCCAGGCCGCCACCCTGGCCGACCGCTACATCTCGGACCGCTTCCTGCCGGACAAGGCGATCGACCTGATCGACGAGGCCGGTTCCCGGATGCGCATCCGCCGGATGACCGCGCCGCCGGACCTGCGCGAGTTCGACGAGAAGATCGCCGCCGTCCGCCGGGACAAGGAGTCCGCGATCGACTCGCAGGACTTCGAGAAGGCCGCCTCCCTGCGTGACAAGGAGAAGCAGCTCCTGGCCGCCAAGGCCAAGCGGGAGAAGGAGTGGAAGGCCGGCGACATGGACGTCGTCGCCGAGGTCGACGGCGAGCTGATCGCCGAGGTCCTCGCCACGGCCACCGGCATCCCGGTCTTCAAGCTGACCGAGGAGGAGTCCAGCCGCCTGCTCCGCATGGAGGAGGAGCTGCACAAGCGGGTCATCGGCCAGAACGACGCCGTCAAGGCGCTGTCGAAGGCGATCCGTCGTACGCGTGCGGGCCTGAAGGACCCGAAGCGTCCGGGTGGTTCGTTCATCTTCGCCGGCCCGTCCGGTGTCGGTAAGACCGAACTCTCCAAGGCGCTCGCCGAGTTCCTCTTCGGTGACGAGGACGCGCTGATCTCCCTCGACATGTCGGAGTTCAGCGAGAAGCACACGGTCTCGCGTCTCTTCGGTTCGCCCCCCGGCTACGTGGGCTACGAAGAGGGCGGCCAGCTGACCGAGAAGGTCCGCCGCAAGCCGTTCTCCGTCGTCCTCTTCGACGAGGTCGAGAAGGCCCACCCGGACATCTTCAACTCGCTGCTGCAGATCCTGGAGGACGGTCGCCTGACCGACTCCCAGGGCCGGGTCGTGGACTTCAAGAACACGGTCATCATCATGACGACCAACCTCGGCACCCGGGACATCTCGAAGGGCTTCAACCTGGGCTTCGCGGCCACGGGTGACACGAAGTCGAACTACGAGCGCATGAAGAACAAGGTCTCGGACGAGCTCAAGCAGCACTTCCGCCCCGAGTTCCTCAACCGCGTCGACGACGTCGTCGTCTTCCCGCAGCTGACGCAGGAGGACATCCTGCGGATCGTCGACCTGATGATCGGCAAGGTGGACGAGCGCCTGAAGGACCGGGACATGGGCATCGAGCTCTCCCAGTCCGCCAAGGAGCTGCTGTCCAAGAAGGGTTACGACCCCGTGCTGGGCGCCCGGCCGCTGCGCCGCACCATCCAGCGCGAGATCGAGGACTCGCTCTCGGAGAAGATCCTCTTCGGCGAGCTGCGCCCCGGTCACATCGTGGTCGTGGACACCGAGGGCGAGGGCGAAGCCGCCACCTTCACCTTCCGGGGTGAGGAGAAGTCGGCTCTGCCCGACGTCCCGCCGATCGAGCAGGCGGCCGGCGGTGCCGGGCCGAACCTGAGCAAGGACGCGTAAGCGTCACGGTCGACGAAAAGGGGCCGGTGCTTTCGAGCACCGGCCCCTTTTCGCATGCAAGGACTCCCGTGGGGGAGGGCCGAATTCCGGAAGGGCGAATTCCGGAGGGGTTACGACAACTGTCCGTTGTAGTCGGGCAGTTTGAACGTCTTCTCGGCGTGGCCGCCCGACAGGTCGGTGGCGCTGTTGCCGACGTTCGCGATGATCGTGTAGCCCTGGTTCTCGATGTCGACGCGCTGGGCGGTCTTGTAGGCCGCGACGTCCTTGAAGAGGTCGAACAGGCCGCGGACGTAGAGACCGGAGACGTCGTAGCCGTCGTGCTCCAGGTTGTACTCGGTGGGCCAGTAGATGATGCCCGGGCGAGCCGTGACGAAGAACAGCGAGACGCCGTGCTCCTGTGCGTACTTGGCGACGTTCAGCACCGGCTTGTTGGCCGGCTGCGGGTAGCTGAAGCCGAAGTCGGTCTCCAGCGTGGTGTTGTCGATGTCGAAGACGACCGCCTGCTTCTCGCCGGGCTTGGCGGCGGCGATCCGGTCCTTCAGGTACGGCAGGGCCTGGTCCATGACCGACTGGCAGTCCTTCTGCCAGGTGGCGTAGTCGACCTTGGCGGTCGCGGCGGAGGCGCTGCTCGTGGTCGCGTCCGCAGCCTCGGCCGGGGCGGCCAGCGCGGTGAGCGCGGCCACGGAGACGGCGGTGGCGGAAATCCGGCGCGCCCAGGGGCGATTGGTCATCGGTGGGGGTCCTCTCACGTCCGTACGCTGCACGGCCTGAACGGTTGTCTGTCAGGGGCATGATCTGTGGTGAGGGTGGCGCGAGGGGAACCGTAGGGTTACCGGCTGGTAGGTGACTAGAGGTGTGCGTCACATTTCTCGGGTCGGCGGTTTGCGGTGCCGGTGATAAGCGGCACAGGCGAAATGTCCGTTACTAAACCCCATAGTGGGAATTTTAGTACGGACAAAAAGGTGCTTTACCCCCGGAATCGCTCAAGAGATACCGACGTCGTCGGGCTGGCCTCGGGGGTGGGTGACCTGTCAAGAAGTGGGCCTTTTTTGGCTCTTCTACTAGCTTGCGCCGTAGATAGGGGGCTTTGAGCTGGGATGGGGTGACGGGTTACCAATGTGTGGTCCGCCCGGCGAACACCTGAGCGCCGGGTGCCGGTCATGTCCCCGAACTCACGAGGTATCGATGATCCAGCGCTTCACGTCCCGTTCCTCCCGTACGTCCTCGCTCCGCAGCCGTGTGACCGTCCTGGCCGCCGCAGTAGGCGCCACGGCCGTGCTGGGGACCGGGATCGCGAGCGCCGCCGCACCGTCGGCGACCGCCTGGGTCGACCCGGTGCAGAAGTACACGCTCTCCGCCGGCTTCGACCAGGCCGGCAGCCACTGGGTCGCCAAGCACAGCGGCCAGGACTTCGCCGTCCCGACCGGCACCGAGGTCGTCGCCGCGCACGGCGGCACCGTCGTCAAGGCCGGCCCCAACGGTGCCGGTGACGGCCCCGCGTACGGCAACGCCGTCGTCATCAAGCACGGCAACGGCACGTACTCGCAGTACGCCCACCTGTCCCGGATCGACATCAAGGTCGGTCAGATCGTCAAGACCGGCCAGCACATAGCCCTCTCGGGCAGCACCGGCAACTCCACCGGCCCGCACCTGCACTTCGAGATCCGTACGACCCCGAACTACGGCTCCGCGGTCGACCCGGTCGCCTTCCTGCACGCCAAGGGCGTGACCGTCTGAGCCGGCCCTTCGGGCCGCTGGACCAGGGGGTTTCGTTTGGATCAGCCCGGGTCCGCGACGCCCGGCACGGCACCTCGCCGCGTTGTCGGACCACCCGGGTACGCCCAGTACGCGGGTGATCCTCCGCCTTGCGATGCACCGCACCGGACGCCGCGGCCTGATCCGACCTGATCCGAACGAAACCCCTAGATCTCCTTGTGGGCGCCCCGGTGTGCCTGAGTGACGAGATCCATGGCGACTTCGAGAACGGCTTCGTGCTTCTTCTCGGAGTCGCCTTCCATGTCCTGCATCACGAACATCCCCGCGTGCAGCGTGAACATCGCGCTGACGCAGCGGACCTGCTCCACCAGGGGTGCCTCGGGGTCGATGAAGATCCCCCTGAGGTCGCGCATCCGGTCCTTGAAGGTGTCGCCGATGCGCAGTTCCCGTACCGTCGCCTGGTTCTCCTGCATGAACCGGAAGAGCGGTTCCGCGCCGACCAGCGCCTGGCTGTAGCGCCGCAGGATCTCGTGCTTGGTCTCCAGTGTGTGCGGCTGGTCGCGACCCCACGCGATGAGGTCCTGGATCGGTTGCGTCAGGTCCTCGAAGAGGCTGACGATGATCTCTTCCTTCGTCTTGAAGTGGTAGTACAGGGCCGCCTTCGTGACGTCGAGATGCTCGGCGATCTCGCGCAGCGAGGTCTTCTCATAGCCCTGCTCGGCGAAGAGTTCGAGCGCGACGTCCTGGATGCGCTGGCGGGTGTTGCCGCGGCGCTGCTGCTTGGTGCCGTCCATGGTGACGCCCATCCTCGTACTCCTCGCCCCCCGGCGAAAACTTACTTGACGACCGGCTAGTGACAGGTCTACCTTCCCCAGTGTAGTGAACTAGCCGGGCGGCAAGTAAGTAGTCGTCAGGGGGAGTAGGGGAGATGGCGGACACACAGGCGGCCGTGACGGCCCAGGGGATACCCGATCCGCAGGAGAAAAAGCCGAAGAGCGTGCGCGTGGTCCTGCTCGCGCTCATGATCGCGATGATGCTCGCGATGCTGGACAACATGATCGTGGGCACGGCGATGCCGACCATCGTCGGCGAGCTGGGCGGGCTGGAACACCTCTCGTGGGTCGTGACCGGCTACACCCTCGCGACCGCGGCGGCCACCCCGATCTGGGGCAAGCTCGGCGACATGTACGGCCGCAAGGCCACCTTCCTGAGCTCGATCGTGATCTTCCTGATTGGCTCCGCGCTCAGCGGCATGGCCCAGAACATGGGGCAGCTCATCGGCTTCCGCGCCATCCAGGGCCTCGGCGCCGGCGGCCTGATGGTCGGCGTGATGGCCATCATCGGCGACCTGATCCCGCCGCGGGAGCGCGGCAAGTACCAGGGCATGATGGCCGGCGTCATGGCGCTCGCGATGATCGGCGGCCCGCTGGTCGGCGGCACCATCACCGACAACTGGGGCTGGCGCTGGTCCTTCTACATCAACCTGCCCCTCGGCGTGGTCGCGCTGGCGCTGGTCAGCGCCGTGCTGCACCTGCCGAAGAAGCGGTCCAAGGCCGGCATCGACTACCTCGGCGTCGTCCTGCTGACCGTCGGCATCACCTCGATCGTGCTGGTCACCACCTGGGGCGGCACCGAGTACTCCTGGACGTCCGCGCGGATCATGGAGCTGATCGGCATCGGCGTCGCCGCGCTGATCGGGTTCGTGTTCTGGCAGACCAAGGCCGCCGAGCCGGTCGTGCCGCTGCACATCTTCCGCAGCCGCAACTTCACCCTGATGTCCCTCATCGGCTTCATCACCGGCTTCGTGATGTTCGGCGCCACGCTCTTCCTGCCGCTGTACCAGCAGTCGGTGCAGGGCGCCTCCGCGACCAACTCGGGTCTGCTGCTCCTGCCGATGCTCGGCGCGATGCTGGTGACCTCGATGGTGGCCGGCCGGGTCACCACCGGCAGCGGCCGCTACAAGATCTTCCCGATCGTCGGCGGCGCACTGATGATCGTCGGTCTGTACCTGCTGTCGCTGATGGACACGGACACGACCCGGCTGACCTCCGGCCTCTACATGGCCGTGCTCGGTCTCGGCATGGGCTGCCTGATGCAGGTCACCATGCTGGTCGCGCAGAACAGCGTGGAGATGAAGGACATGGGCGTGGCGTCCTCGTCCACCACCCTGTTCCGTACGCTCGGCTCCTCCTTCGGCGTCGCCATCATGGGCGCCCTGTTCAACCACCGGGTCCAGGACGTCATGGCCGAGCGGGCCGGCGCGCTGGGCTCGAAGATCACCGAGCAGTCGGCCCAGCTGGACGCGGCGAGCCTCGCGAAGCTGCCGGCGGCGGCGCGGGAGGCGTACCAGCACGCGGTGTCCGCCGGTACGCACTCGGCGTTCCTGCTGGGCGCGGTGATCGCCGTGGTCGTGCTGATCGCCTCCCTGTTCGTGAAGGAGGTGCCGCTCCGCGGCGGTCCGCAGAAGCCGGCTCCTGCGGAGGGCGGCGAGGACGCGGTGCCTGCGCCCGTGATCGAAGCGGTGTGAGCAGTCCCTGAGCCGAAGGCCCCCGGTTGGTGTCCGCCCCGGGGGCCTTCGCCGTGCCCGGCCGTTGAAGCTCCTATTGCCGTCAAGCGGTCTGGATCCAGTCACGGTAGGCACGGGCGAGGTCGTCGTCTCGGCTGAGGCCTCGTTCGAGTCTGGAGAT
>NZ_VISR01000033.1 GCF_007827595.1 Streptomyces sp. BK340 | reverse complement strand
AGAACGATCCAGTACCGCCCCGACCTGATCGACGGATGCCTCGCCGGGACCGGACTATCCATCACGACCACGACAACCCGAGTTCAACCTCAGTAGAAGCTCGCCAAAAACACCTGTGAGACAACCTCTTAAGTCGGCTCATTTGCAGGCGACTTCGAGAGCTGTCCTGGGACGACCAGTCGTCTCTCACAGCGGCACCTGCACGGAAATTGAGCCAAAGCTTCGATCCGGCCACTGAAAGCGGCGGACGCACTATTCGCTGCGGGCAGTGCAAGCCGGGCTCTCTCGTGGCGGCGCGCAGGGTGGCGTGCGGCAAGGTCGGGGTTTCCTCCCGTCACAGTCGGCGGTGCGGCGCGATCAAACGGAACTCCATGCCGGAGCCACAGACTGGCTTGGTGTCGCATCAGAGGCCACATTCCACCTCGTTCGGTCAAGATTTACTTTTCCGGAATTCATCTGCATAGTGGCGCCTCGAACTGGTGGCGGGCTGAACGGGGAGGCCTTTTCTTGTCGCAGATCAACGATGGTGCCGCGCGTGAGGTGGAGCTTGAGCGAGTCCAGGTGTCCGTCGTAGGCGAGCTGTTGGACGAGCGGCTGGCCGGGGCGCGGGCGCAACTGGCGCGCGTGCTGGCGTCGCCGCCTGGAAGTGCGGGCGAGACGTACGAGCGGGAGGTGACGGCCGGCCGGCTGGTGAGGGAGGTTCGTCGGCTGGAGGGAGCAGAGGACGGGTTGGTCTTCGGCCGGATCGACCTTGCGGACGGGACCGTCCTGCGGATCGGTCGGCTGGGGCTGCACAGGGACTCGGACGAGCTGCCACTGCTGGTCGATTGGCGGGCCGAGGCCGCTCGGCCTTTCTATGAGGCGACACCGGTTCACCCCATGGGGTTGCGGCGGCGCCGCCATCTGCGTCTGGCGGGACGCACGGTGGTGGGGGTGAGCGATGAGCTGCTTGACGGCTCCGCACCCACCGGACAGGACGTCGTCGGCGACGGCCCGTTGACGGCGGCGCTCCAGGAGAGGCGCACGGGACGTATGAGGACGGCGGTTGCCACGCTCCAGGCCGAGCAGGACGCGATCGTCCGGTCGCCGCACCGTGGGGTGACGGTGGTGCAGGGCGGACCGGGCACCGGAAAGACGGTGGTGGCGCTGCACCGCGCCGCGTATGTGCTGTACGCGTTCCCCAAGGCATCTGAGCGCGGCGTGCTCGTACTGGGGCCGAACGCGCGGTTCCTCGACTACATCTGCCAGGTCCTGCCCTCGCTCGGGGAGAGCGACGTCGTCTTGGCGACGTGCGAGGAACTGGCCGGCGTCGTGCCGGGTGCCGCGGACACCTTCGAGGTGGCGCGCCTGAAGGGTCGTGCCGCACTGGCCGCCGGGCTGGCCGCCGTGGTCCGCTCGCGGCAGGCTCCGGGCGGCGACTTCGACGTCCGGGTCGGGCAGGAATGGATTCATCTGCGGGACAGTGATGTCACACAAGCACGGGAGTCGGCCCAGACCAGTGGTCTCGCGCACAACCGGGCGCGTCGGCTGTTCAAGGAGCTGCTGGTCGACGCCCTCGTCCGTGAGCTTGCCCGCAGTGGCGCCGAGGCGCTCGAACGTATCGACGCCGAGGTGGCGGAACTGACCGGCCTCGACCTTGACCGGGCTGCGGCAGCGGACCTGCGCCGCCTCGGTGTCGACGACACTCCCGCCACAGGTGCCGACGAGTTCGACGCCGAAGCCGTGCGCGCCGACCTTCTGGACGACGCACTGCTCGATCAGGCCGTCGAGGACCTGTGGCCGCGGCTCACGCCCGGCGACGTGGTCCGCGCCCTGCTGACGGATGCCGACCTGCTGGCCGCGCACCTGGGGCAGTTCACCGACGACCAGCGGGCCCTGCTGCGGCGAACGCCCGACGCGCCCTGGACGGACGCCGATGTGCCGCTTCTCGACGAGGCGGCGAGCCTGGTCGACGGCCCGCCCGAGCACGCCTTCGGACACGTCGTCGTCGACGAGGCGCAAGAGCTCACCGTCATGCAGTGGCGGATGATCGAACGCCGTTGCCCTGGCAGGTCGATGACGTTGGTCGGAGATTTCGCCCAGGCAGGACCGGCGACGGTGGCCCGGGACTGGAAGGAGGCCCTCGGCCCGGACCTCGGGCGGCGCTTCGATCTTCGAACCCTGACCGTCAGCTACCGGACCACCCAGGAGATCCTCGCAGCCACAGGGGACTTGCTCGCCCGGATCGCCCCGGGCCGGCCGCCGGTGCGATCGATCCGGCGCGGCGAGGTGCCTCGAACCCTCGCCGCGGCCCCGGAGTCGCTGATTGCCGCCCTCGTACGGGAGCTACGGGAGCAGGGCGCCACGTACCCGGGCGAGTTGGTCGGGGTGATCTGCGCCGATGGCAGGACGGAGCAGCTCACGGATGCGGGGATCGAACAGCATGCCCGACTGGTGCCGGCTTCTCAGGCGCGCGGCTTGGAGTTCGACGCTACCGTCGTGGTCGACCCTGATGAGATCACCGCCGCCCGCCCTGGCGGCGAGCGCGACCTGTACGTCGCCCTGACCAGGGCCACCAAGCGACTGTGCACGATCACCGTCACACCTAGCGTGTAGATCAGGCAGGCGGCCATCGATCGTCCCTCCAGCGAAGGCTTATGCCTGAGGGAGCCGGTCGAGGAAGCCGAGGACGGAGGTGATCCGGCCGTCCTCGGCCAGGGTCACCACGTCCGAGCCGGCGACCGGAGCGGACCCGTCGGCGGTGGACACCAGCTCCCAGCTGAAGCGAGCGATGTGATGGTTGCCGTCCACGTCACCGGCCGGCCTGAACTCGAAGCCCGGGAACTGCTCCTGCGCGCCCCGGATCACCGCGGCGATCTCGTCATGACCGCGCGCATCGGCCAGCGGGTCGGTGTACGTGCCCTCCTCGGACCACGCCACGGCAACCGCCTTGGCCAGAGCGTCGGCGTCGGTGGCGTTCCACGCCTCGAAGTAACGGGTGACAGCAGCAACGTAGATCGACATGACGGGACTCCCGTTCCGGTGAAGTGGTGTGCCAGTCAAGGCAGTCGACTCAGGCTTCGGGCCGGAGTGCGCCGGCCCGAAACCGGATGACCCCACCATGCCGCGCCCCACCCGGACCGCGCGATTACCCCCCGGGTAATGGCTCACCGCCCCGAACGGGTTCAGGGTCGTGCAGTGGTTGTCGGCCCGCGGCGTCGTCCGCCCGCACAACGATCAGGCGATCTTCAAGAGGCACGGTCCAAGCGCTGCCGCGAACGTGTCACGAGGCGCGCGGCAGCGCGAGCCAGTCCTGCCAGGAGATGTCGCGGCCCAGATAACGGGGCTGCTGGAAGGGCCAGTCGGCAGCGATCCACTGCGGCACCAGCGCGTCGAGCGCGCGCTCCACCTCACCACCGACGAGATCGTCCACCACCCACCAGGAGACCTCTCCGTCGGAGCCGATGCGCTCGGGCGGATCGATGTAGACGCAGCCGAGGATCGCCGTCTCCTCCTCGTCCAGCAGCACGTAGTTGAACGACTGGTGCGCGGCTATCTCCTTCTCGTGCCGCAGCAGGTCGAGACGGTCCTCTTCATAGGTCATCGTCTCCTTGGGCCAAGCCCAGGCCGGGCCGAAGATCTCCCACAAGCGCTCTCGGGAGCCCATCACAGCGGGGTAGTCGAGCGCGGTGTCCGCCTCCCGGATCGGCCGCAGGTGAAGCGCTGTGTCGGGGACGGGCACGGACACGGGGTGGACGAAGTCGTCAGGCAGCCAACTCATAAGGGCCGAGGTTATAAGAAGCGGTTCCGACTCGACCGCATCGAGCAGTCGGACGTCCTTGCCCTGCGCCGCCTCAGTGCGGCAGCCTGGGCCTACGTCAGCGACTCCCCTGTCTGGCGCCGACAGCCCCGAGCGCGGCACTCCCGCCGACGTTCAGAGCCTCTTCGTTCTGCGGGCCGGCCCACTGCCCGAAGACCCGGTCAGGCGGGCTGCCACAGCTCGATCCGATTGCCTTCGGGATCGGTGACCCAGCCGAACCGGCCGACACCGTCCATGTCCTGCGTGTCTTCGGCCACGTCCGCACCCTTGGCACGTAGTTGGGCGAGCATCGCATCCAGGTCACGGACCCGGAAGTTGAGCATGGTCTGCTGGGTGCGGGTCCCGAAGTAGTCGGTCTCGGATTCGAACGTCGCGAACACAGTCGGTCCGGTTCCCTGGTGCCACAGGCCGTTCGCATCGGCGTCCAGGCCCAGACAATCGCGATACCACGCGTTCAGGGCCGCCGGGTCGGAGGCCCGCAGGAAGTAACCACCGATTCCAAGCACACGTTCCATACCGGTATCTTGCCAGGACCGTGATCGGGGCGGCTGGCACCACACCAACACCCGCTGCCCGAATGGTCAGTCGGGCTCCGGCAGCACGAGCCAAATCTCGGAGAGGGAGAGGCCGTGCTCTCGACTCACCATCCCGCATGGGCAGCGCAGTGTGGTCCGAAGCCAATCGCAGGTCACGGTCCACGGGCCGTCCTTGCCCCCGCACTCCGGGCACTCGAAGGTTTTGGCTGCCCACACGCCCGTCGCAGGTCTGGTGTGGTGACGGAATCTGCCCATGTATCGGGCCTGCCAGGGCTCGACCGACGGTGTGAGCGGAACAGTGCCGGGCACGCACGTCACGGCAAGGGCGGCGAACAGTTCGGTCAGATCGGGGAGCAGGGCTTCGCCCGCTTCGGTCGGCGGTACCGCGCCTTCCGTTGTCCCCGGCAGGGCTGCGTACCTCGGGGCCGCGGCCGCGAGGGGTGGGTTCGGGACAGCGTGCCAGGGCAGCAAGGCGCGGGCGACTGCGGCCAGGAGCGCGGCTGCAGGCGGGCTGACAGCACCGGCGTCGAGGTGGTGCGCGGTGGTCCGCAGTACGCGTTGAAGCCGTCGGTCCCGGTCTGTCGCTCGGGTCCGCGCCGTGGTCCCGCGCCGGGACGGGAGCGGGGTGGTGAGGCGGGCAAGGACAGCCACCGCCGCCTCGGCGTCCGCCGGGGAGAGGCGCCACTCGCCTGCGGCGAGGAGCTGCCGGGCTCGCCCGGACTCCAACGTGAGAGCCCGTGTCAACAGGGAGCGGTCCGGTCCGATGCGTCTACTCACTCAGCTCGATTGGTCAATGGAGCGGCTCATGGAGGTGTCCGCGCCGTAGAAGCGACCCTGGTCGCACAGGGCATCGATCTCGGCGTTGTCCTCCTCGCTCAGTTGCTCGTCCAGTGCGACGCTGATGACGCGTCGGGCGTTCGCCAGGCGCCGAGCGACATCCCAGTCGGCGATGAATCTGCCCACGGTGTGCTCGTCGGCTGTTCCGGATGCCTGGCGGGATCCGAGTCGGTCGAGGGAGACAACGAACTCGTTCAGGTCCTGCAGAACTGCGACGACCTCGTCGAGGGGCATGCGGATCTCTCGGGAGGACATGTCCATCGGCCGATTCGACTCCAGAGCTCGTGCTCGGGCCCAGATCCTGATCTTGCCGGTCCAGGCTGGTCCAGGAACGGTGCAGCGACCGGTGATCACCGGTGTGTGAAGACGCACGGTCAGGCAGTGGTCGCAGGTCACAGCATAGGTCCTGCTTGTGGGCAGGGCGTGTTGGGGGACGCGTTCCATCGGCGCCTGGCCGTAAGGCATGATCACGGGCATGGCGGAGTCAAGACCGGATCAGCTGGCGCGGTTGTGGGACGAATTCAGGACCTTGCCCTTCCCTTCGGGCTTCTACCAGCGAGAGCCCGATGGTGAATGCATGGTGATGATGGACACGATGCTCTCCGGCTGTGTCTCCTCAGTCATGAACGGCCCCTTGGATGACCAGCGCCGAGACATACTTCGGACACGCACTGCCGTCCTTGGAGAGATCCTGCCGTCCATTGGTGACGACGAGTACGCAACCAAGTACTTCACTCACCTGCACGGGATGGCCGTGCTGGCGGGCGAACTCGACAATGCGCGAAGCGAGTAGTGACTGCCGGATCCGTCAGCCGACGTCGGACTCGCCGTCGATGGCGGTGAGGCGGGGGTTGCCCTGGGGCCGGCAGGCAGCCAGCACGTCGAAGCCGTGGTGGCCGGCGAAGGCGACCGTCTCCGGATGGCTTCGGTGATCGGCTCAGTCGTCAGCCGCGACGAGGACTGAGATCTGCCCAGCCGAACGGTCGATGAGCACGAATTCGTGGAAGCAGTCGTGCACACCGCCCCAGTCATGGAAGGCATCGTCCCCCAGCCCGCTCAGGTAATAGATGTGATCGGCTGCGGACAAGTGGTCGAAAACCTCCTGCTGCAGATCCGCCTCCAGCTCGGCGGGCACTCTCCCGAACTGGTTCGCCCACTGCCGGAGGATGTGTGCGCTCTTCTCCCCGCTGAGGGGTTCGTAGACGTCGGGAGTCACCATCCTCAGCCAATACGGGCCGTGCCTGGTTCCCTCCGGCAGCACCCCACCGCCCGCGTAGTCGTCCCGGAACTGTTCATGTCCGATGAGTGCCGCAAGCAGTTCCCTGTCGCCGACGGACTCCGCAGGGAACGTCAGACGCTTGACATCGACCCACCTGAAGCCGTGCGACCACGGATCCTGGAACGAGTAGTTCCGAAAATTGATGAAGGCGCGCCCCTCGTGGGTGACCTTGTTCTCCATAGCGTCACAGCGTAAGCAGTCGCAGAAGGCGCCTCCTGCGGCCCCATTGGCCCGGGCCGGGAACGCAATCAGTCGCCGGGTCGGAACCGGAGCGCCGACCAGATGTCGTCGATGGCGATCTGCCGTACGGGCCGCACGCCCCGCTCCGAAAGCGCGGCGGCCAGAGTGTCGCGGTTCAGATCTGTTCCGAGCTTTCCGCCCTTCGGGTAAGCCACCCAGGTGAGGGCGTCACGCTGCGCGGCAGAGGTACGTGTGCACGGCAGCACACACTGATGGCCCAGGACACGCGCCGATGAGCAGTGTGCTCATCGCGCCGTCGCCCTGCTTGTCGGGCACGGTGGTCCTCAGCTCGCGCGGGGGTCTACGTGGCATCTGCCTCCCGTCATGGGCTGATCGTAGCGACTGCAGTGCCGGTACCGCCCCTGGGAATGGTCCTGCCGGGAAGGCGGTGGCGCGGGCCCCGGCCATCGTCCTGACCCGCTCGGGCTTGTCGGTTCTCGGCCCTGTCGCGTGGCGTCCCCCGGGGAACCACACTGGTCGGTGGGGCGCCCTCTCGGAGGCGCTTGCCAGCGACGGAAGGACGGACCCATGCCCGCGGACACGCTTCCCGGCCCGCTGCGATTCCTCATCTTCGGCGCGGCGCTGCGGACCGATTCGGCCAACGCCCGCCTTGCCGCCCTCGTGGCCCGGCTCATCTCCGACACCGGTGCCGCCGTCGACCTCGCCAGTATGCACGACTTCGACATGCCCTTGTACGACGGCGACATCGAGGCCGACGAAGGGCTGCCGCAAGGTGCACTCGCCCTACGCGACCGGCTTGAGCAGAGCGACGCCTTCGTCATTTCCTCGCCGGAGTACAACGCCTCCGTGCCGGGAGTGCTGAAGAACGCGATCGACTGGGTCTCGCGCGTCCGGCCGCAGCCGTTCAAGACCAAGCACGCCCTGCTCGTCTCAGCCTCGCCGTCGCTGGTCGGCGGCAACCGCGGGTTGTGGGCCCTGCGGATTCCCCTGGAGCATCTGGGCACCCGCGTCTACCCGGACATGTTCAGCGTGGCCAACAGCTACCAGGCCTTCGCCGAGGACGGAACGCTCTCCGACCCAGGGTTGCAGCAGCGTCTCACCGAGACCGTGTCGGGTTTCCTCAGCCTCGTCGAAGCGGACGTGCGCTACGTCTGCCTGGAACGCCGTTGGTACGAGTTCCTGGGGGACCGTACCGAGGCGGCGATCACCCAGCGGGCCGAGAAGTGATGCCAGAACGCCGCCGGTGAGCGTCGGCGATGCCGGCCGATCACCCGGGGATTCACCCGAGGCGATGCAGAATCGACCGCAGGGCGTCCTCGTCGACCGTGGCCGACCGCCGCGTCTCGCCCGGTCGGACTAGGCCCTGTCGTCAAATTCCCGTCTGCCCCACGACGCCTGGCACGCACTCTCGCCGCACCGGGCGAAAGCCCAACTACGTCCAGTACGAGGACTTCCGCCCGGCACGCCGAGAGCACGCACCAGACGCCGCGAGGCCGCCCTTCGGGCGACGACGGGAATTTGACGACAGGACCTAGCGGCAGCTGCAACCGGTCGCGGCCGGGGCCGCCTCGTCGGTCCGGCTGGTGCAGCAGTCGTCGCCGGCGGCGTTGGGGGCGGTGCTCTTGCCAAGGGTGTCCGCATCGGCCTTCACCACGTAGATCTCCCACGGTTCCTGGCCGGGGCCGTGCACCCAGACCTTGTCCTGGAGGGCGTAGCAGCAGGACGTGTCGTTCTCCTCGAAGGTGGCCAGACCGGCGTCCTTGAGCCTGGTGGTGGCCGCGCTCACCTGCTCTGTGGAATCCACCTCCACGCCGAGGTGGTCGAGGCGGGTCTCCTCTGCGGGCTCACCCTCGATGAGTACGAGCTTGAGCGGGGGCTCGGCGATGGCGAAGTTGGCGTAGCCCTTGCGCCGCTTGGCCGGTTCGACTCCGAAGAGCTTCGAGTAGAAGGTGATCGACGCTTCCAGGTCGCTGACACGCAGGGCGAGCTGAGCACGGGACATGGCATGGACCCCATCTGCTTGCATTGACTTCTTTCAATGCAAGCTTGCGCGCTGGATCGAAAAACGTCAACATAGAGGCATGTCGAAACAAGAGCTTGTGGTGCTCGGGCAGAACGACGAGTCCGCCGCCTGCTGCCCGGGGCTGCTGACCGCGCCCCTCGATGAGGACCAGGCGGCCGGGCTGGCGAAGATGTTCAAGGCCCTGGGCGACCCGGTTCGCCTGCGGCTGCTGTCCATGATCGCCTCGCGGGCGGGCGGTGAGGTCTGCGTGTGCGACCTGACCCCGGCCTTCGACCTCTCCCAGCCGACGATCTCCCACCACCTCAAGCTGCTTCGACAGGCAGGCCTGATCGACTGCGAGCGTCGCGGCACGTGGGTCTATTACTGGGTGCTGCCAGCCACGCTCGAGCGGCTCTCCGCGTTCCTGACCACCACACGGGCGGCGGAGGCCAACGCGTGAGCGCCTCCCTGGCACGGCGGGCCCTCGCTGAGGCTGTCGGTTCGGCCGCCCTGGTCGCGGTGGTGGTCGGCTCCGGGATACAGGCCACCGAGCTGACCCAGGACATCGGCGTGCAACTGCTGGCCAACTCGCTGGCCACCGTCTTTGGACTCGGCGTGCTGATCGCGCTCCTCGGGCCCGTCTCCGGTGCGCACTTCAACCCCGTCGTCACGCTCGTGGCCTGGTTCACCGACCGAGGCACCGGCGAAGGGCTGAACGGCCGTGACGTCGCGGTGTATCTACCGGCTCAGACGGTCGGAGCGGTCGGCGGCGCAGTCCTTGCTGATGCCATGTTCGCCGAGCCGCTGATGCGCTGGTCCACACACGACCGCTCCGCCGGCCACCTGTGGCTGGGCGAGCTGGTGGCGACGGCCGGACTCATCCTGCTGATCTTCGGACTCGGCCGCACCGGCCGTGCCCACTTCGCCCCCATGGCCGTGGCGTCCTACATCGGAGCGGCGTACTGGTTCACGTCGTCCACCTCGTTCGCCAACCCGGCTGTCACCATCGGCCGCGCCTTCACCGACACGTTCGCCGGCATCGCTCCCGCCTCGGTCGGCCCATTCCTCGCCGCACAGACTGCCGGTGCCGCTCTCGGGCTGGGGCTGGTCGTCGCGCTGTTCGGGCGTACGGAACCGGTGCGCACCGCTCCCCTGCCCACCGTGGTCGAACCCGAACCCGAACCCGAACTCGCCGCGCCCTCCCACCCCTGAACTGCCGCCCCCAGAAAGAAATCCGCCATGAGCACTCCCGCCGAACGTCCGTCCGTGCTGTTCGTCTGCGTCCACAACGCCGGACGCTCACAGATGGCCGCCGCCTATCTGACCCACCTTGCCGGCGACCGCGTCCAGGTCCGCTCGGCCGGTTCCGCTCCCGCCGGCACCGTCAACCCGGCCGTCGTCGAGGCCATGGCCGAAGCGGGCATCGACATCTCGGCCGAAGTGCCCAAGGTGCTTACGGTCGAGGCCGTTCAGGCGTCCGACGTCGTGATCACGATGGGGTGCGGCGACACGTGCCCCGTCTTCCCCGGAAAGCACTACCTCGACTGGGAGCTCCCCGACCCGGCCGGACAGGGCGTCGAAGCCGTTCGCCCGATCCGTGACGAGATCGAAAAGCGCATCCGCGGCCTGATCGAGGAGATCAGCCCAGCGGAATAAACCCGTTCGACGTCTTCGAGATCGTGGCACGATGTGCGGCATGACGACGAACCGAAAGGTCCATGCCGCGTAGACGGCCAGGTCGCATCCGGGCCGGCGTTCCCCGCCACCGGACACAAGAAGCAAGGCCGGACATCGACGGCCTGTCCTCGCGTGCACTCGCCGAGATCCTCCGCCTCGAACGCAGCCGTAACTATCTGCAGCCAGGAGATGTCAGCGCGGCCGTACGCCTGTGGAAGGACTACGTCCACCGCCCTGAGCGCCAGCTGTGGCGTGAGTACGAGTGGGGCAGCGTGCACTGGTACTGCTGCGGCGATCCCTTCGAGGCACGTGCTCTCCTGGACACCGTGTTGCAGGCCATGTCACCTGGAAACGCTCGCGAACTACGGCGGATCGTCAGCCGGTTTGACGCCGCCTGGGACCAACCGTCCAGCCGGGGCCTGCGATGACGCCATTGTCAAACACACCTGCACCTGATCGAAATGTTCTCTCAGACGTGCGTGAGGAGACGCTCCAGCGGCCGGGGAACGCAGTCGAGGTGCAAGTGCGTGACGAGCGCCTGCGCGTAGAGTGCCTTGCGGCCGCTGTGCGTACCCATGAAGCGCCGCAGTTGGTGTTCCACGGGCCGTTCCCGCTGGGCCGGCTGGCTCTGGAAGGTGCGGAAGGGCCGCATCTCGCCCTGGGCCTCGATCACCTGCTGCACGTCATCGGCCCCGACAGCCCGGATCAGCTCGTCCTCCAGATCGGCGACGCACACATGGAACCCTGCTGTCTCCAGTTCGGCGTGCGGGAGCTCGGATCCGAGCCCGACCCGCTCGAGATGACGCCGGAAGTGCCGCTCCTCGCCTATGTCGTAGAGACCGGCCAGTGGGAGGCCCAGCCCCGGAGGACCACACACGTCCAGGAAACGCCCGATGTTCGTCGCACCGCCGAGCGAAACCACCGCGACGCCCTCTGTGCCGAGATCGCGGCCGTAGCGGGTGGCCAGCGCTTCGAGCGCGGCCTGATCACTGGTCCCCTCGACGAGTACGATCGTCCGCACACGGCCGCCGTCGGCCAGTTCCCGTGCCGCCGCGGCGGCCGCATCCGCCTCCGCTCCGCCGGCCGCCCACGCCGTCAGCGCCAGACGGAATCGCCTCAACTCGTCCACGAGACCTCGCTTCCTGTCGCCATCCTGGCACGGCCGAGATCCCGTTCGCACACACGTTTTCCGGGGGCGATGAGTCAAGGCGTCGAAGGTCGGAGGAGGCGCGACTTCAGGTGAACGGTAGCTTCGGTCAGGTTCGAGTGACCTGGTTCGAGGGCGCGCACCCGCGCACGGACAGGAACGCGCCCTGACCGCGGCGGCAACCTCGAACCCGATCCGACCTGCCCCCGCAGGCCTTCCCACGCCCCGGCAGCACGGCGTTTCCCGCACCTTCCAGCGCTGTCTCCGGTCTAGGCTCGGCCCGTGGGGCAGCCGCAGCAGCGCGCCGAGGGCGCGGGACCGTTCACCACCAGGCTTACTTGGCATCCTCCCGGTGGCGGCACCGCAGTGTGGGACTCGCGGAGCGCGCGTCGGCGTGGAACGCTCGCCGTCCGTCCGCCCGGTGCGGCGGACAGCCGGCCCACCAGTGCGGATGCCGTTGCCATCGGTCGACTGCGCAGACTCAATGTCATCGCGGCGCTCGCCTTCGTCGTCGGCGGAGCCCTCTTCGCCGCCGGCGCCGCTGTTGCCCAGTTCGGCTCGGGCGACGCCACCACGTGCGCCTCCATCTACTTCGTGGGCGGCTTGTTCTTCAACACCGGCGGGTACGTCTCACTGCTTCAGGTGATCAACTCGCCCCGCCACGTCGCCGGCGGCGAAGGCCGACTGATCACCCGCCGATGGCGGTGGTGGAGCTACGAGCCGATGCGGGTGGACTGGCTGAGCGCGTTCGTCCTCTTCGTGGGCACCCTCGTCTTCGCCGTCTCGCTGCTGGACTCGTTCCTGCGGGGTCTGAGCGTCCAGCAGGTCAACCGGCTGATCTGGGCGCCCGACCTGGTCGGCTGTGTGTTCTTCCTGGTCTCCGGGCACCTGGGCTTCGTCGAGATCTGCCACGGTCGGCCCTGCGTCCGCCCACACAGCCTCGGCTGGTGGATCGTCGCTGTGAACCAGTTCGGGTCCGTCCTGTTCATGGTCTCAGCGGTCGCCGCGTTCACCCGCCCCGCCACCGGAAGTCTGGTCAGTGCCGGCATCGCCAACTGGGGCACCCTCACTGGCGCCCTGTGCTTCTCACTCGGCGGCCTCCTCCAGCTCCGCGAACACCCGTAGGAGGCACGGCACGGCTGCACGGCTGCACTGACATTGATCCTGGTACCGTCCGACCAGTAGTGCACGCCGCCGACACCTCCGCCGACGCCGCCGGCGAGGCTCGTCAGTGGTGGTGGCCGTGGCGGCCGAGGGTCTCCACGGGGGTCGCGCCGGGGCGGGTCCACTGCGGTACGGGTCGGCTGGTGGGGCCCCAGGTGGCGTTCCCGTCCGCGTCCGAGCGCCAGGACCAGCACGGGCTGCCGCCTTCGGGCCGGCCCTCGGGGTTGTCCTCCCACGCCTCGCCGCGGCCGTAGGGCGTCATGTCGAGCAGACCCAGGGACCCGTTGACCCGCTCGTTGCCACGGCCCGTCGTGGAGTACGTGAGGAACACGCGGTCGCCGACGCGCAGGAAGCAGGTGAGGTAACCCATGTCGCCGCCGACCGGTCCCTCCACGTCGCGTACCGAGTACCAGGGCTGGGTGTAGCCCATGAACTCGACGTAGGAGGCGACCTCGTCCCACTGGCCCGTGGTCAGGACGGCGAACGAGACGCCGCGGGCGTTGAGGTAGACGGCGTCCTTCAGGTGCCAGGCCGTGGTGGTGCAGCCCTCGCACTGCCCCTGGGGCGGCGCGCCGTCGTACCACATGTGCTTGTAGACCACGAGCTCGTCGCGGCCCTGGAACAGGTCCAGGAACGGGACCGGGCCGTCGGGTCCGACGACTTCGGCCCTTCCGTCGAACTCCACCATCGGCAGCCGGCGGCGGGCCGCGGCGAGGGCGTCGCCCTCGTGGGTGTAAGCCTTCTCGCGGACCAGGAGCTCGTCACGGGCGGCCTGCCAGGTGGCCAGGTCGACGACGGGCGGGCGTCCGGGCAGCGCGGGGGTCTGGTCACTCGGCGTGGTCGTCATGGTGTCCTCCGTGGTGTCTGGTGCAGGGCAGCGTCGTACGCCGTCCTACGACGGTCACCACAAGAGACTCGTGGCCCGGCCGGAACTCATCGCGGCAGGGGGCGCACTCGGCCTGGCGGGCACGGGCCCGTGGGGCTGACGAGTGCACGGACGCGCTCCCGGTCCGGCCTCCGCGCCGTCTCAGCCGGTGTGAAGGATTCGGAAGCGATCGGGTTCCGCCGGATCTCGGTCGACGACCTGGACCGGCGGCCAAGCCCATTGCGAGACACTGATGCCTGGGGTGCGGGAGAACCGGATCTTCCCGCGGGTGCCCTCGAATGCGACGCGCGACCAGGATTCCGCAGTGCGCGCCCGGTCCGTGCCGTGAGAACGCAGCACGTCGGCGAGGAGGGCGACCGTGTCGTAGCCCTCGAAGGCGACGAAGGAGGGCGCTTCGGCCAGCCGCTCGCGCAGGGCCGTCCCGACTCGTACACCGAGTGGGCTGAGGCGCTCGGGGAGGTAGCGCAAGAACGGGATCGCGGCGCCGTCGCCGCCCAGCAACGTCGGCCATTCGGCGAACTCCGGTTGCCCGGCCGGAGCGCCGATCATGATCTCGGCAAGACGCTCGTCGTGGCGGACGGCCTTGACGATCGGCACGGCCGGCTCCGGGTGCCCGACCAGCAGCAGGAGTGCTGTTGCGCGATTCTCGACGAGTTCGTCGCACAAGGCCGTGGGGTCTGGCGCGGGCACGTCGAGTTCGATGACGGTGCCGCCGCGTGGAGTGAGGTGGTCCCGCAGGATGCGGGTTCCGGAGGCCCAGTAGACACTCGGCTGGGCTGCTACGGCGATTCGGCTGTGGCCCGCCCCGAGGAGGAAGTCCGCGTAGATCTGCCAGCCGTGGGACTGCGCCGGGGCGAGGCGCGCGACCCATTCCGTCGGCCGTTCGGTGAGCGCGTCGAGAACCGCTGACGAGCAGAGGAAGGGCAGACCGAGGGCGTCGGCCCTGGCGGCAGCGGCGCGAGCGACGACGCTGTGGTACTCCCCCGCCAAGGCGGCCACGCCCAGGCGAGCCAGTTCGTCCACGGCCGCAGCGGCCCTCTGCGGATCAGCCGCGGTGTCTCGTACCACCAGTTCGAGTGGCCTTCCGGCGATCCCGCCGGCGTCGTTGACTTCGTCAACGGCCAGCTCGAGTCCGGCGAGCAGGTGTCGGCCTGCCTCGACCCAGCCAGGCCGGGTCAGCGGAACGAGAGCGCCGATCCGGACGGGTGAGCCGTCAGTCCGCTCCGCCCCAGGTGGCGGGGGTGGCGTATTCATACGTGGGGTCCTCCCCACTGGCGATTCGGATGGAGTTGGCCCAAATCGCGGAGTGGCAGGGCCCGGTGGCACGCGTTCGTCTCATCTCGCCGTGGCGGGCGCACCTGGGTGACCATGCCGGACATTGCATCCACCACCTTCGCCAACAGGCAACCGATTTTCTGTTTCCTCCTGAGCAGCGTTCGGAGGTGCCGGCGATGTCACGGGCGGGGTTGGTGCCGGCAGACGTCCGGGCCCCGCAGCGGCGGCACGTCAGGGGCCGCCGTCGTGGCGTCGGCTCGTCTCCGGGAACGCGCTTCCCCGAGCCGAGTGCATCAGGGATCATGAAGCATGCGTCTGGATGACTGGCACCTCACCGAAGACATCGACGACTTTCTCGCCCGGGCCGGAGAGTTCCTGCGTTCGCGCCCCGCCCTGCACAACACGCCGCTGACGGTGATCGAAAGACTGCGGAGGCATGGGGCGGACGCATACGGCGCCGGGGCCGCGGTCTTCGGCCACCTCGAGCAGTCGGGCGAGGTGCGCGCCATCTTCTACCGCCTTGCGACCCAGCGCCTGACCCTCACCCCCCTCTCCCCCGAGCAGGCCGAC
The DNA here is from genome assembly GCF_007827595.1 of Streptomyces sp. BK340. Classification (GTDB taxonomy): domain Bacteria; phylum Actinomycetota; class Actinomycetes; order Streptomycetales; family Streptomycetaceae; genus Streptomyces. The sequence goes on along the minus strand of NZ_VISR01000033.1, from coordinate 103,612 downwards.
GCCCTCGCCGCCCATCTGGCCGACCTCGGTCACTCCTTCTCCGGCGTCACCGCGGACCACGACACCGCCACGGCGTTCGCCGAGGCATGGCAGCGGCACACCGGCACAGCGCCGGTACGCGACTGGCGGGGACGTCTCTACCGGCTCGGCACGCTCACCCCGCCGGAGCCGCGCCCGGACGGCCGGGGTCGCGTCCTGGGCGCGCAGGACCATGAGCAACTCATCCACTGGTGCAACGAGTTCGCCGCCGACGTCGGAGAAGCCCCCACCCTGGACGCCGAATCCTGGGCCAAGTCACGCTTCGCCGACAAGCACTTCACGTTCTGGGAGGCCCCGGCCGGCACTCCCGTCTCCATGGCAGGCTCGACTTCGATGGTCGGCGGCATGATCCGGGTCGACCCCGTCTACACTCCGGCTCACCTCCGGGGTCTCGGCTACGCGGGCGCCGTGACGGTCGAGGTGAGCCGGGCCGCACTGGCCGCCGGCGCGACGGACGTGGTCCTGTTCACGAACCCGGCCAACACCACCAGCAACGCCCTCTACCAGCGCATCGGATACCTCCCGGTCACCTACTTCACCGGGTACAGACTCTCCGGCAACGCGCCTGAAGCCGGTTAGCACTTCAGCCGTGGAGCGTTGTGTGCCCTGCTCTTGGGACCGACTGCCGGTGGCGGAAACCCGGGTGGCCTCGGCGCGCCGTCCGGGTACAGTCGGGCGGTGCCTGAGCTGAAGCGACTGCAAGCCGGCGATGCCGCCGCGGTCCTGGCCTTCGAGCTTGCGAACCGCGCCTACTTCGCCGCCTCGGTCTCCGACCGCGGTGACGAGTTCTTCGACCAGTTCACCGACCGGTACAGCGCCTTGCTGACTGAGCAAGAGGCCGGCATCAGCGCCTTCTACGTGCTCGTCGCCGAGGATGGCTCGGTACTGGGCCGGTTCAACCTGTACGACTTCGAGGACGGCACGGCCGAGCTCGGCTACAGGGTCGCGCAGCATGTCACCGGCCGCGGTGTGGCGACCGCGACCGTCCGGGAGCTGTGCCGGCTGGCGGCGGCGCGGCACGGGCTGCGCACACTGCGGGCGGCCACCTCCCACGGCAACACCGCGTCCCAGAGGGTGCTCGCCAAGGCGGGTTTCGCTCCGGTTGGCCCGGCCGACCCGATTGACCTCGGTGGTAAGGACGGCACGTGGTACGAGCGCGACCTGGTGCTCCATAGGTAGCCATGCCGCCCAGTATGCGAAGCAGACGCGGCGGCTCGCGAGGACCATCCTGCCGTCAACATGCAGATCCCTGCCGGGAGATGAGCGTCAGAGTCCCCCTGTTATGGTGCACCCGTGTCATCGATCAAGCAGTTCCAAGTCACCTTCGACTGCGCAGAACCTGAGCGCGTCGCTCGCTTTTGGTGCGAGGTGTTGGGGTACGTCGTCTCGCCGCCGAAGGGGTTCGACACTTGGGACGATTTCGACCGCTCCCGGCCTCCTGAGGATCGGGGTTCATGGTTCGCCTGCAGTGACCCCTCAGGTGTGGGCCCGCGGCTGTTCTTCCAGCGCGTTCCCGAGGGGAAAGTGGTCAAGAATCGCGTGCATCTCGATGTGCGGGTCGGCACGGGGCTCGTGGGTGAGGAGCGCCTCGCCACGCTCGAAGCCGAGTGCACACGACTGCTCGCGATCGGCGCGGTACGCGTGCGACTTCTGTACGACGGCAACGATTCGTGCATCCTGATGCAGGACGTCGAGGGCAACGAGTTCTGTCTCGACTGAGCGGTCGGTCGCGAGAAGGGCGCGCACCCAGGCGTAGGTGCGCCGCGGCTGGGGCTGTGGCGTGGTGAATACGGGCGCCTCGCATCCCGGGGACGAAGCCGTGCAACGCACAGCCGGCGACCGGCGCGCACGGTTGGTGCATGCGGCCGTCGTTCACGTCGCAGCACACGGCATCGCGGACCTGAGCCTGCGCCGCCTGGGTGACGTGATCGCCGTCAGTCACCGAGCGCAGCGCCTGCACCCGGCGATCGGGACGAGCAGGGGCGGCGGACGGTGCACCACGTTCGAGCAACGGCCGCCCGGGTGGACCTACTCCGCCCCGCAGGCTTCCTGAGCCTCGTTCGGTCCCCGCTGCCGGCTCACCAGTCGTCCCGATCGTGATCACGATCGCGCCGACGCTCGTCGATCACCCAGAAGCTGGCCAAGTTGCCGTTGCCGGTGGGTGTCACGCCGAAGGCGTCGTCATGGGGGCCTACCGTGGCGAGGGGAGCACCGCTGTCGCAGACGGGTCCGTCGAACACGTCGATGGCACGACGGCTGTCGTTGCGGATGTTCAAGGACGCGGCGTTCAGGAGAGCCACGGTGATGCAGTCACCCGGGTGGCTGCTGTACGTCCGCTCGTTGATCTGGATCCGGCCTTCTTCCTCCTCCTCATGACCCCGGTTGCCCTCGTTCTTGTGGCCGAAGTTGCCCACATTGCCGGCAACTCCCCCGACGCCGATGACACCCTCATTGCCCTTTCCGGCGCTGGTACCGCCGACGACACCGGTGCCACCAATGACACCAGAGCCACCGATGACACCAGAGCCGCCGATGACGCCGGAGCCACCGATGACGCCGTTGCCGCCGACGTTTCCGGAGCCGGTGCCGGTGCCACCGCCGGCGACGGCGCCGGGAGCGCCGCCAGTACCGGTGTCAGGGCCGGGCACTCCGCCGGCACCCGTGTCGGTGTCGGTGTCGGTACCCGCGCCGGTGCCAGTGCCGGTGCCGCGGAAAGAATCGGTGGGGGTATCCGACTGCTGGGCGGCCGGCGCATGAGCCGCGGGCGTGTGGGCCGCCGGCGCATGGGTTGTCGGCCCGGAGTAGGCCGAGGCGTAGGTGATGCCGCCCGCGGCCAGGGCCACGGCGGCCGCGGTGACAGCGGTGGACCGGGTCTTGCGCATGCAACTTCTCCCGTCTGAGAAGGGTCGGCCGGGGCAGTCGGCACGGACTCAACGCACTCACTATCTCCATGGCCGCCCTATCGCACATACCGGAAAAATGGCCCCAGGGGGCCGAATGAGGGATCAGGCGGCACCCGCCCGCACCGATGAATGCGCTTCAAATTCCATGCAGAGAAGGGGAGTTACGCCGAAACAGATTCGGATGATGATTATCTGATTTATCGTCGCCCATTCGGCAGCGGGCAAGTACGCAAGGAGCTGAGCGGCTGTCAGGGAGAGACGCCTCGCGGACACGGCCGTCGGCCCATCTGTGGCGATCAGACGCTCCTGGTAGCCACTGTCGCGATGGCCGGCGCGGTCCCCCCCAGCCCCAGTCCCCGGGGCTACCAGATCAGGCACCAGTAGATGCCGGCCTGCCCGGTGCCCACCGCTGTGAGGCCCGCTGGGAGCAACGCCGGATCTGGCTGGCCTACGGCCGACAGTGAGCAGGCGGGGTCGCCGACCACATGGGCGGCGGCCATGCGCTGAGCAGCAGCCGTCGCCAGCGGACTCGTGTACCACCGTGTCGACTGCGCTGTCAGCCGTGACGGAGGCGACGAGGACGACGAGGGGGACGGCGGTGCTGAGGACGATGGCCGTGAGGGAGGTGATGGCGGTACTGAGGGGGGCGGCGGCGATGACGGCGGTGACGCCGGTGTGGACTTCGGTGCCGTCGTCGCCGATGGCCTGGGGGCCGAGGGCTGCCTCCGTGTCACCTCCGGCTTCGGTGGGGGCGGCGGGGCGGCTGTCGTCGTGCCCAGCGTCGGCGGGGGCCGGCTGGGCGACGTCGCCGACTGCCGGGGCCGGGGGGTCGCCGTGGGCGTAGGCGTGGGCGTAGGCGTGCGGGTCGGCGTCTGCGTCGGTGCCGCCGTACGCGTCGGCGTGGGCTGTGTCATGCCCGTCGGCGGCGGGCGGTGCGTCCCGTGCTCCTGCGTCACCAACGCCCAGACGCCGACGCCGCCGAGGACGAGCACGGCGGCACCGCCCGCGATCCACGGGGCCCGACGGCGTGGGCGTCGGTGACGGTTCATGGTTCCTACTGTCCGAAAGCAGCCGCCGTACCGCCACTCGGGCTCCGGCCTTCGGCCTTCCGGGCGATGTCGGCAAAGCCGCCCCCGAGCCCGGAACCGGCGAGGAAGCCGCTGCGAATGCCAGGGCCGTACGAAGGCGCAGGTGCCGATGCACGCGTCGTTTCCGGAGACGATCCGCGGCTGCCCCAGCGGGCTGCGGGTGAGAGCACGGACTATCCGGTGGGCATGGCAGCAGTCCGGCCCGGAAGCGTGTTGATGTCGATGACGGCGCGCTGGAGGTCGCCCTGCGGCCGGTGGCCCAGGTCGTCGATCGACACGATGTTCATGTTGCGGGCCAGTTCGGGCGCCCGCCAGTCCGTCCTCAGCTTGGTGACCAGCTGGGGGTTCAGACCACTGGCGAGGTACATGAGGTAGTTGTCCCGGACGGACGCCGGAAAGAACGGCGAGAGCAACCGGATCAGGAACAGCTGGGGTATCTGCAGATCCGGCTGGACGATGCTCGACAGCACGAAGAACCGGCCGGCGTCCGTTCCGGGGTCGCGGGCGAGGGCCGCCTGGTTGAGGGACAGCGTCTGGTCGTAGATCTGCTGCGGCGGGCTTCCGTTGAAGAAGGCCTTGAGGATCTCCCACCAGGACGGGTCTCCCGCCGGGTAGCTGCCGCGGTCGGAGACGCTGTCCGCGTGCCAGGCCCAGGGCTGGTCGACCCCCGCGGAGGAGTCGACGAGCACGACGTTCTTCTTGGCCCTCATGAAGTCACCGTAGGTGGAGGTCGGGGAAAGCTCGGTCCGCAGGGCGGCACGGGAACCGAACAGGTCCCGCAACCTGGACACGGGCTCCGCGGCGTCGGTGCCCGCAGGAACGGCAGCCGACACACTGATGACGACGACTTCCGAAGGGTGCTCGTCGATCCAGCGCTTGAGGGAGGCCGCCTCACCCGAGGCATCGTCGAAGAACGGTCCGCCCATCGGAGCGCCGTGGAAGGTCCTCCACTGTCCTCCCTCGAAGCACAGCCGCAGGTCGAGGTAGCGGGCGCCCTCGTCGAGCTGGCCGGTGAGGCTGTCGCTCTGGGCCCGCGAGATGCTGGCGGCCAGCCGCGCGTCGAGCTTGGCGACGTTGTACGACCAGCCGCTGGTGCACAGGGCGGGGTCGGCGGGGATGCTCCAGCTGCCGGAGTCGTGGCTGCCGGGCATCGCGATCCGGTTGAGCGGCCGGTTGTCGAGATAGTCGTGCATGTCGCCCATCCATCGCGACAGGTCCACCGTCGCGGCCGAGGCCCGGCCGGCCGGGGCCGCCTGTGCAGGGCCGCCGCCGGTCACCAGGGCCGCGACGGCGAGTACCAGAGCGACCAGACCGGCCGCCGAACGCCGTAAGCCCGTGCCGTCCGTTCCACGTCTCATCTTCGTACGCCCTCCTTGGGGGAAGAGGCCGAGGTCGGGCACAGAGGGTAGAGGGCGGCCGGTGCATTGCCCAGTCAGCGGTTGTCACAAACTGCCGTGGGACGCGGCGTCGGGGCCGGGGAGGCGCAGCGTCGTGGGGGGGGGGGGGGGGGGGGGGGGGGGGCCCCCCCCCCCCCCCCCACCCCCCCCCCAACCCCCACCCCCCCCGCTCCTCCCGCCCCCCCGCCCGGGTGTCCCGCACGGGGCGGGGCGCTGGCGCCGCCGCCGGGCGCCCGCGCCGCGCCCCCCCCCCCCCCCCGCGGCCGCTGGTGTGCCGCGCGCCCACGACCCCCGCCGGACCGGACCAGATCCGACCGGACCAGATCCGACCGGATCAGGCGACCGTCAGGACGATCTTGCCGGTCGTACGGCCCTGCTCGCCGATCTCGTGGGCCTTCGCGGCCTCCTCCAGCGGCAGGACCGTCTCGACCACCGGCCTCAGCGCACCCCGCTCCACCAGAGCGGCGATCTCGCGCAGGCCCAGGTGGTCCGGTTCGACCAGGACCCACGTCGCCCGCACCCCGTCATGGACGGCGGGCACGTCGTCCGGGCCGGGCAGGGTGATCAGCCGGCCGCCGGCCCTGAGCACCTTCAGGGAGCGCTCGGCCGTCTCACCGCCGAGCCCGTCCAGCACTACGTCGATGTCGCCGACGACGTCCTCGAACCGGACCGACCGGTAGTCGACCACCTCGTCCGCGCCCAGCTGTCGCACCACGTCATGCTTCGCGGCGCTGGCCGTGCCGATCACGTACGCGCCTCGGGCCTTGGCGATCTGCACCGCGAGGTGGCCCACCCCGCCGGCCGCGGCGTGCACCAGCACCCGCTCGCCGGGACGCACGTGGGCCGCGTCGACGAGGGCCTGCCAGGCAGTCAGCGCGGCGAGCGGCAGCGCCGCCGCCTCCACGTGGGACAGGCCCGCCGGCTTCGGGGCGAGATGCCGGGCCGGCGCCACCACGTACTCGGCGTAGCCGCCCGCCTGGCGCGGGAACAGCGGCATCCCGAAGACGTCGTCACCGACCTGGAACACCCCGACGCCGGGGCCGACGGCCTCGACCGTGCCGGACACGTCCCAGCCCACCACCGGCACGGCACCCCACTCGATCAGGGCCCCGCTGGCACGGGTCTTCCAGTCCACCGGGTTCACCCCGGCCGCGTGCACCCGGACCAGAACCTCACCCAGTCCCGGCTCGGGGCGCTCGACCTCGCGCTCGACCAGGTTCTCGGCTCCGCCCCACTGCTCCACGACCACCGCACGCATGCTGTCCGCCTCGCTCTTTCGTCTCGATCAGCTCGTCGCCGGGACGTCCCCGGCGCGACGCAGTCCACGATCCGGCACCCCGGCCCGCCATGGCGTTGGCCGCCTGGCCACTATGTGACAGGATCTGGCCATGAGCGAGATGCAGGGCCCGATCATGGAGAACGAGCGGAAGCGGGCGAAGGAGACGCCCCGGCGGCACCGGATCGCCGTCCTGGCCCTGCCCGGCGTCCCGCCCTTCGAGCTCGGCATCCCCTCCCGTGTCTTCGGCAGCGTGGAGGACGCCGAGGGCCGGCCGCTCTACGACGTCACCGTCTGCACCGCCGACGGCGCCCCCGTGCTCAGCGACGCGGGCTTCACCGTGCAGCCCGCCGCCGGACCCGAGGCCCTGGCCGCCGCGGACACCGTGATCCTGCCGCCCACCCACGCGATGCCCGAACTGGGCCGGGGCGGCCCCCTGCCCCCCGACGTCACCGCCGCCATCGCCGGCATCCGCCCCGGCACCCGACTCGTCTCCATCTGCACCGGGTCCTACGTGCTCGCCGCAGCCGGGCTGCTCGACGGCCGGCCCGCCACGACCCACTGGAACCTGGCCCCCGAGTTCCGCCGCGCCTACCCGAACGTCAAAGTCGACGAAGACGTCCTCTTCGTCGACGACGGCGACGTTCTCACCTCCGCCGGAGTCGCCGCCGGCGTCGACCTGTGCCTGCACATGATCCGCCGCGACCACGGCACAGCGGCCGCCAACCGGGCCGCCCGCATGTGTGTCGTACCTCCCTGGCGGGACGGCGGACAGGCTCAGTACGTCGACCGCCCGGTGCCCGAACCCACCACCGCCAGTACGACCACCACCCGCGCCTGGGCCCTGGAACACCTCGACGAACCGCTGACTCTCGGCCAGCTCGCCGAACACGCCCGGATGAGCCTGCGCACCTTCACGCGCCGGTTCCGCGACGAGGTCGGCATGACCCCGGTGCAATGGCTCACCGCGCAGCGCCTGGAACTGGCCAGACAACTGCTGGAAACCACCGACCTGCCGATCGACCTGGTCGCGCACCGGGCCGGCTTCGGCACGGCCAACTCCCTGCGCGCGCACATGAGAACGGCCTTCGGGGTCTCACCCGCCGCTTATCGCCGCACCTTCAATGCCAACGACCCGGACCCGGCACCCGCGCTCGGCAACACGTCGGCTCCCGGGTGACCGAGCCGGGTCCCTCGCCCCCGTGTCAGGCTGTCTCCCTGACGTGACCTTGTTCAATGGTGACTCCGCCACCTGCTCTGACGGCCGCCACCACCGCCTGATGCAGATTCCGGCTCTCCCGCTCCGAATGACAGGGCGCGGGGCTTCCCGTGAGAGTGAACCATTCGGAGGTGCCGGTGTACTGGACGGTCACGTCGGCTTCGTTGCCGTCCCAGGTGGTGTGGACGGTCAGGTCGCCGGTCACGACCCCCGCCTCGTCGGTACATGCGCCGCCCCGGCCGCTGAAGACCCCGGGGGTGGTCCACGATGCCCAGACCATGACGTCAGCCTTCCTTCCTGGATACGCGGCTCACACCTGAGCCCAACCGTTCCGTGCCACGGCCTGGCGTAGTCCAGGAACCGGGCCACTCGTCCCCTCTACGGAAACACGATCCCGTGCTCCCCCGCCTCGCGGCGAGGCTGCGGCCCAGGCAGGCCGCGCGTGCGGGGGAGAAAATGCCTGATCACACAGGGGGTCCGGGTGTACCGTCCCTCGCATGGCTGAACTGATCACTCCCACGGAACGGCTGCATTCCTCTTGGCTCACGGCGCGTGACGAGTGGCAGCCTGGTGCTCATCAGGACGGGGCCGGTCTGCGTCTGGTCGGTGACGATGACCTCGGCAGCCCGGCAGGGTTCGCCTCATGGGTCGAGCGACTGCGACAGCAGTCGGACCGGTCGCTGCCCATGGGGGAAGGACGCGTCCACGCCACCCACTGGTGGATCGTCGACGACGAGACGTACCTCGGGGCCATCGACCTTCGGCACTATCTGAACGCCTTTCTGCTGGAAGGCGGCGGACACATCGGCTACAGCGTCCGGCCTTCTGCCAGGAGACGCGGACTGGCCTCGTGGGCGCTGGGAGCGGTTCTGCTCAAGGCACCGGGGCTCGGTCTGGACCGGGTCCTGCTCACCTGTGACGACGGCAACGTCGGCTCGGCACGCACCATCGAAAGCAACGGCGGCGTTCTGGAAGATGTACGCAGCACCGAAACCGGGGTCAAGCGCCGCTACTGGATCACTCTCGACGACGCCCTGTCTCAGAGGTGACTGAGAGTTTGCTGTGCCAGGGTGACGGGCCCCACCCCTCAGGAGCGCCTCGATGAATCTGGTCAACGGTCTGCCCGCCCACGTCCTGCTGGTGCATGTGGTCGTCGTGTTGATACCCCTGACCGCACTGGCCCTGGTCACAGCCGCGCTGTGGCCGCGCGCCGCCCGGCGGCTGGGCCCGCTGCTGCCACTCCTGGCTCTGCTCGCTCTGATCAGTGTGCCGCTGACCACGCACGCCGGTGAGTGGCTCGAACGGCACGTGGACGACGACGCGCTGGTACGCCGGCACACCGAGCTGGGCGACGGGCTGCTGCCCTGGGCCCTGGGCCTGTTCGTGCTGGCAGCGGCAGTCTGGTGGGCGGGGCGGCACGCTCCTGCGGAGCCTGGGCAGAGCGGCGGCAGGCGCTGGTCCGCTCTCCCTGTTCGCATCGTCGTGGGCGTGCTCTCGCTCGCCGTCGCAGCGGGGGCGGTCGTGGACGTCTACCGGATCGGCGACTCCGGCGCGAAGGCCGCCTGGCACGACGCCTACTCGAAGACGGCGACAGGCGCGAAGGACGGCTCCTGATCCTGCGCGGGCCGCTCATCCCGGATGCCGGGCCCCATGGGCCGAAAGGCCCTCGTCGGATCCGAGCGGCCCGTGGCGGACGGGCACGGACGCGCCCACCCTGGAAGCAGGGAGCATGAAGGGAGCCCGTGCGATGACCTCCGCCACCACCTTGACCACGGCTCTGGAGCCCGAGCACCGCGAACGGCTGATGTGCCTCGCCCGCGAGGTCTCCTTCGAGGCCGGCACCCACCTGTTCGAGGAGGGCCGGCGCGCGGACCGCTTCTGGATCGTGCGGACCGGGACCGTCGCGCTCGACCTGCGTGTGCCCGGCCGTCGTCCCGCCGTCATCGAGTCGCTCGGGCACGGCGAACTGGTCGGCTGGTCCTGGCACTTCCCGCCGTACGTCTGGCACTTGGGCGCGCAGGCGACGAGCCCGGTGCGGGCATGGGAGTTCGACGCCGAGGCGGTCCGGGACATGTGCGCCGCCGATCCCGAGTTCGGGCGGGCGATCGCGGTCTGGATCGGACGCGTGGTGGCCCAGCGGCTGCATGCCTCCCGCGTCCGGCTGCTCGACCTCTACGCCCCCTACGGCAGCGGCGGCCTGGTATGACCGCCCGGCCCCGCGAGGAGGACAGCATGCGCAGCAGCCCGCACCGAGTGAGTGACGTGATGACGCATGCCGTCGTCGCCGTGGGCCGCGAGGCTCCGTTCAAGGAGATCGTCGAGCGCATGGATCAGTGGAAGGTCAGTGCCCTTCCCGTGCTGGAAGGGGACGGCCGGGTGATCGGGGTCGTGTCCGAGGCCGATCTGCTGCCCAAGGAGGAGTTCCGGGACAGCGATCCGGACCGCTTCACGCAGCTGCGTCGGCTGTCCGACATGGCCAAGGCCGGCGGGGTCCGGGCCGAGGAACTGATGAGCGCCCCGGCCGTCACGGTCCACGCCGACGCCACGCTCGCCGAGGCGGCCCGCATCATGGCCCTGCGCAACGTCAAGCGGCTTCCCGTGGTGAACGCCGAGGGGCTGCTCGAAGGCGTTGTCAGCCGCGGCGACCTGCTCAAGGTGTTCCTGCGCCCGGACAAGGACCTCGCCGACGACATCCGGCGCGACGTGGTCGACATCCTCTTCCCGGATCCGGTCGAGCCCGTGCACATCATGGTCACCGAGGGCGTCGCCACGCTGACCGGACGAGTGCCGGACGCCAGCCGGATTCCGCTCGCCGTCCGTCTCGTGCGGGGCGTCGAGGGCGTGGTGGGCGTGGACTGCCGACTCACCGGCGCCGCCGAGTAGTTCTGACTCACCGGGGCCGCTGAGCAGTCCTCTCGCCCGAGTGGTCGTCTCGCCCTCTTCTCGTCAGGCCGCGGGCACTGCTACTACTGCGTGCTGCTCCCCGCCGAGCACCACCTTGAGCGCGCCGGTCTCGCCGGCCCTGGAGAAGACCTCGTACGCCTCCTCCATCTGCTCGAGCGGGAAGGTGTGGGTGACCAGCTGCCCAGTGGGAAGGCGCCCGGCGGCGGCCATCCGCAGCAGCATGGGAGTGGAGGAGGTGTCCACCAAACCGGTCGTGATCGTCACGTTCTTGATCCACAGGTCTTCCAGGTGCAGCGTGGCCGGCCTGCCGTGCACACCCACGTTCGCCACGTGCCCACCGGGGCGGACCATGCGGGTGCACAGCTCGAAGCTCTCCGGGACACCGACCGCCTCGATGACCACGTCCGCGCCGAGCCCGTCGGTCAGGTCGGCGACCAGCTGGGCCGGAGCCTCGTGGACGTCCGCCACCGCGTCCGCGCCGAGCCGGTGGGCCGCCTCCAGCCGGGCCGGGGTCAGGTCCACGGCGATGATCCGCTCGGGCGAGAACAGCCGGGCCGTGGCGATCGCTGCGAGCCCGATGGGGCCTGCTCCGACGATGGTCACGGTGTCGCCGGGGCGTACGTGCCCGTTGCGCACGCCCACCTCGTAGGAGGTCGGGAAGATGTCCGCGAGCAGCACGGCGTCCTCGCTGCGGAGGGCACCGGGCAGCGGGTGGACGGACAGGTCGGCGAAGGGCACGCGGACGTACTCGGCCTGGGTGCCGTCGATCAGATGACCCAGGATCCAGCCCCCGCCGCCCCGGCACTGGCCGTAGCTGCCGTCACGGCAGAACCGGCACCGGCCGCAGGAGGTGATGCAGGACATCAGCACCCGGTCTCCGGGCCGGACGGTGCGTACGTCGCCGCCGACCTCGACGATCTCACCGACGGCTTCGTGCCCGAGCACCGTTCCGGGACGCACCTCGGGCACATCTCCCTTGAGGATGTGCAGGTCCGTCCCGCAGATGGTCGCGACACCGACCTTCACGATCGCGTCGGTGGGTTCCTTGACTGCGGGGTCCGGGACGTCCTGCCAGGAAGCCTCACCGGGACCTTGGAAGACGAAGCCTTTCATGACGCTCCTCACCCTCGTCGGTCTGCCGCGGGACCCGGGTCCCGGCGCCTACGACGAAGGGCGCGGGCCGGGTGCCGGCGCGATGCCGGGACTGCCCCGCACATCCAGTCTGGGCGGTGGGCGAGGTGTGCGCTCGGGCCGTCCGGTCCTCGCCGTGGTCCGAAGGGTGCCCGTCCCGGCCGGAGGCGTGCGGCGGCAGCGCCCCGGGCGGTCCTCGCTCTGCGGGCGAAGATGCCGTGGACCTGCTGCCGGCAGTGACAAAGCGGCGCTTGCCGTGGTCAGTCACATTCCGGTACGACGGCCACCGGGCATGCGGCGTGATGCAGCACCCCGTGGGCGACGCGGCCGAGCTGGAGGCCGAAGTGGCCGTGGCGTTGCCGGGCACCGACCACCAACAGGTCGGCCTCGCGGGAGGCGGCCAGCAGCGCGTCGCGGGCGTGGGCCTCGACCGTACGGCGTTGTACCCGCAGGTCGGCCGGCACCTCGCGCAGCGCCTCCGCCAGTGCTTCCCCGGCTTCCTGCTCGTGCTGGTGTGCCGGTTCGCCGACGACCAGCGGATGGCCCGTGGTCTGGTGCGCGGGCCGGCGCCAGGCCAGTACGGCCTCCAGCGGCACGCGGCGCAGCAGGGCTTCTTCCGCGGCGAACCGCACGGCGGCGGCCGATCCGGTCGGCTTCTCGCCGACGCCCAGGACGATGCGACCGCGCGCCCCGGAGCGGGCCCGGTCGTCGTGGCTGCCGCGCAGCACGATCACCGGGCAGTGCGCGTGGCCCGCGACCATGACGCCGACGGAGCCCAGGAGTGCTTCGGTCATGCTGCTGCGGCCACGGCAGCCCATGACCACCGCGAGGGCTGTTCGGCTCTCCCGCACGAGCACGTACTCCGGCTCCTCGGCGAGCACGTCGGTGGTCACCTCGATGCCCGGCTGCCGGTGGTGGGCCCGCCGCTCGGCGGTGTCCACGATGTCTTCCGCCATCACCGCCTGCGACGGCCTGCCGAGGTCGTGCGCGAGAGAGGCGCCTTCGTTGCGCTCCCACAGCGATGCGTACACCAGCCTGAGTGCCGCGCCGCGCAGGGCGGCTTCGTCCGCCGCCCAGTCCACGGCCCGCAGGCTCGGCTCGGAACCATCGACGCCGACGACGATCGGAAGGTCCATCCTTTCACCGTCCCGGGCAGGGGTGAGGTCCGCTGACCGCGGCCCGGGTGGAAGCCGTGGTCGAGGGGCCATTCGGCCGAGTGACGTCGACCGCCGTGGCAGCGGGTGGCGCCGACCGGGCGAGGGCCGGTACGAGTGCTGCCTCCATGGGTTCTCCTCCCTGAAGTGCCGGATCAGCCGTGCGCCACGACGGCGACGGGGGCGTTGATGTGGTGCAGGGCGGCATGGGTGACGTGGCCGATGTGAGCACCGAGCCGGTTGGTGCGGATGCGTCGGCCGACGACAGCCAGTGAGGCGTCGCGCGCGGCGTTGACGAGGATCTGCGCGGCGCTGCCGCACCGGCTCACCTCGACCACCTCGACGTCGGGGAACTTCTGCCGCCAGGGACGCAGGACCTCGGTGAGGGCGGCGGCCTGCCGGCGTTCGAGAGAGTCGTAGAGTTCGGCGTCGCCCGGGAAGCGGTAGAAGGCGGTGGGCGGCTCCGGCCAGCCGTGCACGACGCGCAGGGGCGCTTCCCGGCGTGCCGCGGCGTCGAAGGCGAACTCCAGCACCGTGTCGTCCGGATCGTCGGTGTCGAGGGCGAGCACCACGGGCCGGAAGGGCGCCGCGGCGGAGGGCACGTCCGCCAGGTCCGTCCTGTGCTCGTCCGCGGCCTGCTCACCCGCCCGCACGAGGGCCACCGGTCCCTCGGCGCGTGCGACGACGGACAGACTCACCGAGCCGACCACGAACCCGCCGATCGCGCCGAAGCCCCGCGAGCCGAGCACCAGCAGTTCGGCGGAGCCCGCCGCCTCGCACAGGATGTCGACCACGTTCCCCGCCGGCTGCTCGCTGTTCACCTCAAGACCGGGGTGGACCAGCCGGATGCCCTCGGCGGCGTCGCGTGGCATCCGCTCGATCCAGTGCTGGTCGGTCTCCGGGCCGAGCAACGGCGCCCGAGCCACATGCGCGGGCTTGTGCGCCCGGACATGAACGATCTTCAACGGCGCGCCGCGCAGTACCGCTTCACGTGCCGCCCACTCGGCGGCGGCCCGGCTCTCGGGCGATCCGTCGAGGCCTACCGTGACGGTCCGGGACATGGTCTCCACCTCCGGTTGAGGGCTCGATTCCAGCGTGGTGACACGGCCGGGCCGGGATCAGGGACCGTAGGTCCCTGGTGGGAGGCCCAACGGCCCGTCCGAGGAACGAGGGGCCCCTTCCCCACCGTTCCGTATCGGCACACCCTGGAAGCAGCAGGGACCACCTACCGACGACCTCAGGGGGTCACCATGTACGGCACCCCGCACATCGTCAGCGAAGTCATGACCCACACGGTGGCCTCCGTCGACAGGTGGGCCTCGTTCAAAGTGATCGTCGGGATCATGCAGGACCGGGGGGTCAGCGCCCTGCCCGTGCTCGAGGGCGAGGGCAGGGTCGTCGGCGTGGTCTCGGAAGCCGACCTGCTGCCCACGGAGGAACTCCGGGACAGCCCCGAGGAGGGGTACGCGCTGCTGCGCCGGCCCGCCGACCTGGCGAAGGCCGGTGCGGTCACCGCGGGGGACCTGATGTCCTCTCCCGCGATCACCGTCCGCGCGAACGCGCCCCTGGCCGAGGCCGCGCGGATCATGGCTCGCGAGAAGGTCAAGCGGCTGCCCGTGGTCGACGAGGGCGGGCTGCTGAAGGGCATAGTCAGCCGCGCCGACCTGCTCAAGGTCTTCCTGCGCGACGACCAGGACATCGCCGAGGAGATCCGGCACGAGATCGTGTCGCACCTCTTCCCGCTGACGTCCTCCGCCATTCAGGTCGACGTGCACGACGGGGTCGCCACACTGGCGGGCCAGGTCCGCGACACCGCGCTGGTCCCCGTGGCCGCGCGTCTGGTGCGCGCCGTCGAAGGAGTGGTGGACGTGGAGTTCGAACTCACCCGGGGGGTGAGTGTGCGGTAGGCGCCATCGGTGAGTGTGCGGTGGGCGCCGCGCGCCGACCGATCGCGCGTCGACGTCGAGGCCGTCTGCGGCCCTGGTCCGGACGCCCCCGGCTGCGGCGCGAACTGGTTTCCCTGTACCCGGGGTTGGAGGAGACCGCACAGGAGGAAGTGAAACGCCCCTGCTGCTCCGCCTCCCGCGGGGCGGGTGCGGGCCTCCCTGTGGGAGGCACGGGAAGCGCACGCCCGGAAGTTCGGCGCGCATGACGTAACCGGGGTCACGGCGGTTTCACCGGCATGCTGCTCGGCTCGGTCAGCCAGGGGGTGCTGCACCACGCCGGCTGCCCCGTCATCGTCGTTCCGCCGAGGCCGGCCTGAGGGCGTGTCGGCCTGAGGGCGAGGTCGGCCCCTGCCGCAGATAAGGGAAGCCACCGTGACTGGACAATCAAAGTGAGTCTGGGCGGCTCCACGACACCCGATGAGAAGCTCGCCCGGCTGTACCCGCCTGTCTCCCGCCGTCATGGCCAGGCACTGGAGCGTGTCCTGCTCCAGGCCACCGCGGACGGGCTGGTCGGCTCGATGACCACCCAGCCCTTGGAATGGCCGGAACTCCGGTGGATGGTCCGCGACCCCGTCTCGGCCATGGCCCACGTGCAGATGGCGCTCCGGCTCGGCTACGGCCCCGAAGGCCCGGCGAGCCCACGGCGACCCGTGGCCGACCTGCTCGACTTCGTCTGAGTCGGGTCCGGTGTCACGCTCGGCGCGGACGGCGACCACTTCACGGGCCGTCCTGTACGGCACTTGAAACATTTCACGCCTGCTGATGGGATGCGCGGCACCTCGAACCCGACGGCCCGGAGGTCTCCCGTGGTGCTGCGAACGACCCTGACGGCGGGCGCGGTTGTCGCCGCGCTGCTCGCCCCCACAAGCGACCATCCCCGGCAGGCCGCTGACGGCATACCCGCACTCACCGACCGGCACGGACGTGTCCTCAGCCTGCGCGGCTGGAACGTCGAGGACAAGACGAACCGGGGCGAAA
Source organism: Streptomyces sp. BK340 (assembly GCF_007827595.1). Lineage (GTDB taxonomy): Bacteria > Actinomycetota > Actinomycetes > Streptomycetales > Streptomycetaceae > Streptomyces. The sequence continues at coordinate 87,577 of NZ_VISR01000033.1, read as the reverse complement.
GAGCCCTGTCCGCCATCACCGAGAACCACTTCCGTGACATGCGGGCCAAGGGCTTCGACCTCGCCCGGCTGCTGGTCTTCTGGGACGACCTGGAACCACGGCGCGGCCACTACAGCGAGACGTATCTGCGGAAGATCGAGCGCATCCTGGACTGGGCCGCCCGGCATGACATGAAGGTCGTGATCGACGCCCACCAGGACGTCTTCGGGCCCGCATTCGGCCACCGCGGCATCCCCGAGTGGGCCACCAGGACCGACGGGCTTCCCTTCACCGCCCACCCGGACGACTGGTTCGCCGAGTACTTCGAACCCGCCGTCCAGCGCGCCTTCACCCACCTCTACCAGGACCAGGACCTCCAACGCGCCCAGGCCCGGGCGTGGCGGGTCCTCGCAGAACGCTTCGCCCACCACCCGGCGCTCCTCGGCTACGACCTCATCAACGAACCCATGGGAGAGCTGCGCCAGGGGGAAGACCTGCCGACGGCAGCCCGCCGGATCGAGCACGATCAGCTCACCCCCATGTACAACCGCCTGGCCGACTCGGTGCGTTCGGCCGACAAGGGCTCCTGGGTCTTCGTCGAACCCACCCCGATCGTGGGCGAGGGCGTACCGACCGGCCTCGGACGCATCGACGATCCCAAGGTGGTGTACGCGCCGCACTTCTACAACGCCGCCATGGAGGCGGGCGGCGACTACGACCCCGGCGCAGGCTGGATCGAGTCCTACGAGCAGGCCGTCACCGAGTACCCCAAGCAGTACAAGGTCCCGATCGTCGTCGGGGAATGGGGTCCGCTCAACAGCTCCCTGCCGAACATGAAGCGCTTCTACCACGACGCGATGGACTCGCTCCGCCGCTACGGTTCCGGCTGGGCGGGCTATGTCTGGTGCTACGGCGGCGGGTACTGCGCCGTGGACGAGTCGGGCGCCTTCCGCGCCAACAAGGAGCTGACTGCCGAGCCGTACGCGGAGGCGGTGGCAGGCACGATCCGCTCCTCGTCGTACAGCTCCGCCGATGCCGTGTACCGGCTGACCTACACCGCGGCTCGCCACGGCTCCCGGCTGACAGAACTGTCCCTGCCCCCGGGCCCCTGGCGCGTCACCACCGACGGCGATGCGGTCACGCTGCGCAGGACCAGGGGCAAGGCGTGGATCCTGGCCGCCCCGGGCAGCGAAGTGACGATCACCGCAGAACAGTTGGGCCGCCCGGGACGTTGACAGGGCGATCTCCCCTACGCTCGATCGTGTGGATTCCGGGGGCCCTCGGACGCGCGGCCTGAACCGGATCGTGGGCTTGGCAGAGCGCGGACGTGCCGTTCTCGGGCCGTGTTCGTGCCCGTGGGCTGGAGGCGCCGGGAGGGAGGAGGCGGAGCCTCATGTCCTTAGACTCCGCGCACATGTTGCTCTGGCTGCTCAATCATTTCAGCACCTTCACCCTGGCCGTGGTCACCGTCGGCGGGACCGTGGTCCTGGCCGTCGCCGGCAGTGTGCTGCTCCGTCGCAGGTACCCGTCACTGGCCAAGGGCGAGCACAACGACATGGTCGGAGTGACGCTGGGGATGTTCGGCGCGATCTACGGAATCATCCTGGCCTTTGTGATCGTCACCCTCTGGACGCAGCTGGAGAGCACGGAGACCATCGTCGCCACCGAGGCCACCGACGTCTCGCTCGTCGCCCGCGATGCCGCTGCTTTCCCGCCCCCGGTCCGCACCCGCCTCGACGCCGCGCTCGGCGGCTACGTCCACGCGGTGGTGGAGCAGCAGTGGCCTCGGATGCGCGCGGGGAAACCGAGTTACGAGGCACCGCCGGCAAGCTCCAGTCCGTGTACGACGTGCTGCAGACGTACGAACCGAAAGCCACTCGCGAAGAGGTCTTCTACGAGCAGGCCGTGAACCACGTCAACGACGTCGCCTCCCAGCGCCGCGCCCGGCTGACCATGGCCGAACAGCAACTGCCCCCGCTGCTGCAGGTCCTGGCGTTCGGCGGCGCCGTCGTCCTGCTCCCGCTGACCTTCTTGTACGGCATGCGCAAGCTGCGGATCCAGATCCTCTTCGTCGCCTCCGTCGCCGCACTCATCGGGTTCAGTCTGCTCCTGGTATTCGTCCTCGACCGCCCCTTCGCCGGCGACCTCAGTGTGAGTCCGGCGCCGTTCCGGCAGGGAGCGCTCGCGCCGTTCTGGACCCGGTGAGCAACGCCGTGGGCTGATCCGCGAGCGCGGCGGTGGGGTGGCCGGCGGAACTAGAGCCCGTCGGCCGCCCGTACCGCAGCCTCGACGAGCCGGTAGTTCTCCAGGCCCGCGCCGAACCCTGACGGCATACCGAAGCGGCGGCGTGTGTACGCGTAGGCCACGCCGCTGTCCGGGTCGGCGAGGGCGAGTGACCCTGTCGCCCCGCTGTGTCCGAACGCGTCGGGGCCGAGGACGCGATAGCGGCCACTCAGCTCCTCGAAGCCCAGGCCGAAGACGTCCTCGTTCCCCGTGACCAGATCGGTTCCGCGATAGCGGACCCGGGCGAACTCGGTGATGGTCTCCGGCTTCAGCAGCGGCACCCGGCCGTCCACCTCGGTGATCGCCGCGGCGTACATCCCCGCCACACCCCGTGCGGTGCCGACCCCGCCGGACGAGCTGGGCCCGAGCGCCCGCACGGCTCGGGAGTTCGCGAAGGCCACCAGGTCGGTCGGCGCGCTCCCGTTCTGGTTGAACGCGATGGCCCTGACGCTGTCCGGGGCCGCGGCGTTGGCCGCGAGTCGCTCTGCCTCTTCCGGTGTCGGCAGCAGCGGCAGCACCTCGGCATAGCGCGATTCGAGCGCCTCCGGCAGGCCCAGGTGGAAGTCGAGCCCGTACGGCGCCCGGATCCGCGTCTCGTAGATCTCCTGAATCGAGCGGCCCGTCGCCCGCCGCACCACCTCGCCGGTCAGGGCGCCGATCACGAAACCGTGGTAGCCGTAAGCCGTTCCGGGCTCCCAGAACGGCCGTTGGCCGGCGAGTCGCGCGGCCATCTGCCGGTCGTCGGCCAACTCACCGACGGTGAAACCGCCGTCGACGCCGACGACGCCGGAACGGTGTGCGAGCAGCTCGCGCAAGGTGAGCCGTTCCTTGCCCTCCGCCCCGAACTCCGGCCAGTACGAGGCCACTTCGCGGTCCAGGTCGAGGACGCCGTCCTGGACCAGGAGCGCGACCACGAGGTGGGCGGCACCCTTGGTGATGGAGTAGAGGCCGGTCAGCGTGTCCGCCGTCGTGCCCGGACCGGCCCACAGGTCGGCCACCCGGCGGCCGTCGACGTGCACCACGAGCTGTGCCTCGGGCGCGTCGCGCATCTCGCCGAGCACCGCGGCGAACTCCTCCCGTACGGCCTCGAACCCCGCCGCCACGGTTCCGTGCACCCTGCCGTCGTCGTGCGCCATGACCTGCCCCCGTCGTTGATCATCCACCGTCGGGAGACCAGAACAGCCGTACGTGGGCGATCATTCCCGCGGTGACACACGTCCGACGCCAGAATCTGCGGCGGCACTCCCGATCTCCCGCTCGGCGTCGACGTGAACGCCGGTGCGGGGGCCTACGGCTCCTCCCGGCCCCGGCCCTGAACGTCAGAAGTCGGCGATGGTGGCGGTGAGGATGTCGGTGAGGCGGTCCAGCGAGGCGAGGTCGACGTATTCGGTGGCCACGTGGGCGCCCGCGCCGTCGACATCGAAGAGCAGGCAGGGGATGCCCGCCCGGTCCAGGAGGGCGCAGTCTGTCCAGTGGGGTTCGGCGCGCACCGCGGGCCGGTGGCCCAGTGCTTGCTCGGCGTGGTGGGTGAGGGTGCGCACGATCGGGGCGTCGGGGTCGGCCTCGAAGGGTTCGCGGTGCAGGCCGCGGGTCAGCCGGTAGCGGAAGTCGGGGACCGCGGTGGCCGGACGGTCGAGCACGGCGGTCAGCTCCGCCTGGACGGTGTCGGCGCTCTCGCCCGGAACCGTGCGGCGCTCCAGGGTGATACGGCAGTTCGCCGGGTAGGTGGAGGGCTCCTCGCCGCCGTGGATGACGGAGGCGTGCACGGTGCCGGTACCCAGGAGCGGGTGGCCCGGCCCCTCGGCGAGGCGCCTGCCCACTCCCGAACGATCGCTGTTGTGAGCTGCCGCCGGGGGTCAGTCCTGGCCGGCCAGGCGCAGGAGGGTGGTCGCCAGTACGTCGATGCCGTGGGCGCACGCCTCCGGGGTGGAGTACTCGCGCGGGTTGTGGCTGATGCCGTCGTACTCTCCGGGTACGAAGATCATGGCGGTGGGGCAGAGCGCCGCGATCTCCTGAGCGTCGTGGCCGGCGCCGGAGAGCAGGGAGATGTGCTCCAGGCCGTGGTCGTCGGCGGCCTGCGCGATGACCTTCTGCACACCTTCGTCGAAGGGGACATGGGCGGTCCTGGCCATCCGCCGGGTGGTCAGCGAGAGGCCCGGCAGGCTGTTCTCGAGTTCGCGCAGGAACGCGGCGAGGGCCTTCTCGGCACGGGCCATCCGGGCGTCGTCGGGGTTGCGCAGGTCGACGGTCAGCTCGGCGCGGGCCGGGACGATGTTGGTCAGGTCGGGGTGGACGACCAGGTGGCCTACGGTGGCCCGCAGGTCGCCGTAGGAGCCGGAGTCGACCATGGACCGCAGGTGCACGACGATCTGGGCCGCGGCGAGACCGGCGTCGACGCGCAGGTGGGTGGGGGTGGTGCCGGCGTGGGCGGCGCGGCCGTGGATGGTGATCTCCTGCCAGGAGATGCCCTGTACGCCGGTGACGACGCCGATCTCGACGTCGTTCTCGGCGAGGACGGGGCCCTGTTCGATGTGGCACTCGACATAGGCGTGCGGCGGCGCGAGGCGTACGCCGGTGGGACCGTCGAAGCCGGTGCGGGCGAGTTCTCCACCGAGGGTGCGGCCGTCCCGGTCGGTCAGGGCGTGGGCGTACTCCAGGGTGAGGCGGCCGGCGGCGACCGCGCTGCCGAGCATGTCGGTGCCGAAGCGGACGCCTTCCTCCTCGGTGAAGACGCCGACCTCGATCGGGCGGCGGGTGGTGATGCCGCGTTCGTTCAGGGTGCGGACGACCTCGATGCCGCCCAGGACGCCGAGGCAGCCGTCGAAGGCGCCGGCGGTGGCGACGCTGTCGATGTGCGAACCCGTCAGGACCGGGGCCGCGGCGGGGTCGGTGCCCTCGCGACGGCCGTAGATGTTGCCCATCCGGTCGACACGGACGGCCAGTCCGGCCTGTTCCATCCAGGTGATGACCTGGCGGCGGCCGACCGCGTCCGCGTCGGTGAGGGCAAGGCGGTTGACGCCGCGCAGGCCGGTGCGTTCGTCGTCGTAGGCGCCGATCTCGGCGAGGTCCATCAGGGACTGCCACAGGCGACCGGCGTCGACGGAGATCGTGTGGGGGGCGGGGTTCGTCATGACCTGTCTCCCGGAGGGTGTCGCGTTCAGTGAGACGGGGTGGGGTGGCGGGACGGCGGCCTTGGGCAGCAGGAGCACGCAGCTGCCCAGCCGGGAGAGGGTGGTGTGGCAACCTTGCCGTCGCGCCTGCGCGCCGCGGAACGTCCTCTTTCGGGCGTTGGGCGTTCAGTGGCCGGCGGTGGAGTGCGGGTTGGCAGCGTCGCCCTCGGTACTCAGCAGCACGACCACCGAGGACGGCCCGAGCCCCAGTGCCGTACGGCGTTCCTCGGCGTCCGCGCCGGTGAGCGCCGCACGCAGACCGGCGAGCGAAGCGGCCCCGCAGGGCCCCGAGGAGACGCCCAGAGCGGCGAGATCACCGGCCGCGCGGGCGCTGTCGGCATCGGCGACGGCGACGGCCGCGTCCAGGCCGCCGCGCAGGTAGGGCCAGGCGATGCTGGACGGGGTGCCGCAGTTCAGCCCGGCCATGGTGGTGTCCCCCGTCGTCACGCTGACGGGTTCGCCGAGGGCGAGGCTCTCCAGGACGCAGGCCGCCGACTCGGGTTCCACCGACAGCAGCGCCGAGGCGCGCTCGGACGGGCGGCTGCGGTAGTGCGTGATCACGGCCTGGGCCAAAGACCCCACGCCCACCGGTACGGAGACCAGGTCGGGCCCCTCGGTGACCCCTTCGGCCGCCAGCTGCTCGTCCAGCTCGGCGCAGAGGGTGGAGTAGCCCTCGACGATCCACCCGGGGATCTGCTCGTAGCCCGGCCAGGCGGTGTCCTGGACCAGGACCGCGTCCGGGGCGGCAGCCTCCTCGGCCGCCAGGCGTACGGCCTCGTCGTACGGCCCCGGGACCTCGGTGACCTTCGCCTGCTCGGCGACGATGGCCGCCACGGCCTGCGGATGCACACCCTGCGGTACGAAGACGTGGGCGTGCTGCCCCAGGCGGCGTGCCGTGCGGGCCACGGCGCGGCCGTGATTGCCGTCGGTGGCGGTCACCAGGGTGACCGGGCCCGGTTCCCCGCTCGCGACCCGCTCGGCAAGGGTGCGGTGGATCGCCCAGGACGCGCCCAGCGCCTTGAAAGCGGGCAGCCCCAGTCGGGCCGACTCGTCCTTGACGAAGACCCGGCCGACTTCCAACTCCACCGCCAGCGAAGGGATTTCGGTCAGCGGGGTGGTTGCGTAGTCGGGCAGCGAGAAGTGGAAGCTCCGGACCTCGGCCGGCGCGGGTGCACACCGCCAGGCCCGGGCACCGGGCCGGACAGACCACGGCAACGTACGGGAGGGGGGATCGTTCTCAAACACACGACCAGGGTCCACTGTTCTCCTACGGTCGGTCCAGCGAATGTTTTCGACCTATACTCGTCGGAGAAACCGACCATTCAGCCATCGGGCCCGCGACGGCGAGGAGAGCGGCTGCTCATGTTCGATCTGCACCGGCTGCGTCTGCTGCGCGAACTCAAGCACCGCGGCACCCTGGCAGCCGTCGCGCAGGCCCTCTCCTACGCCCCCTCCTCCGTCTCCCAGCAACTCTCGCAACTGGAAGCCGAAGTCGGCGTACCGCTGCTGGAGCCGGTCGGGCGGCGGGTACGGCTGACCGAACAGGCCGAGATCCTCGTCGCCCACACCGAAGCGCTCCTCCAGCGCCTCGAGCGGGCGGAGGCGGACATCGCCGCCTCCCTGACCGATCTGAACGGCACCCTGCGCATCGCCTCGTTCCAGACCGCGGCGCTCACCCTGGTCCCGACCGCACTCGGCCTGCTTCGCGAACACCACCCCCGCCTGCGCGTCCACGTCACCCACATGGAGCCGGAAAAGGCCCTGCCCGCCCTGCGGGCCCGCGACTTCGACCTGATCATCGCCGAGGAGTACCCCGGCAACCCCAACCCGCGGCCGGCCGAACTCCAGCAGGAAGACCTGCTCGACGACAGCCTGCACCTCGCACTGCCGAGCCCGGCCGACAGCCCGGAGTCCGACGGCCCGATGGCGGCGCTGCGCTCCCTGGCGGACCACCCGTGGGTGATGGAACCCGAAGGCACGGCCGCACGGCACTGGGCCGTGTCCCTGTGCCGCGATGCCGGCTTCGAACCCGACGTACGGTTCGAGACCACCGACCTCCTCCTCCACGTCCGCCTCGTCGAGCAGCACCACGCCGCCGCCTTCCTCCCCGGCCTGGTCTGGAGCGGCCGAGCCCCGACCGTCCCGCTCCGACACCTGCCCCGCGGCCAGCGCACACGCCGCGTCCTCACCGTCGTACGCCGGGGCCGGACCCGGCACCCCGCCATCCGGGCATGCCGGGACGCCCTGCGCCGAGCCGCCGCGCTCCACTCCCAGCAGGCATGAAGCACCGCAGGCCCGCTCTCGCGACCGGCTCTATCTGACGGCTTGCGCCGCCCGAGTGACGACATGGAGGAGCTGTTCCAGGGGGCCGCGCCGCAACAGTCGGGTCCACACGGTCGCCAGGAGCATGGCGGTTGCGATGAAGCCGAGCAGCACGGGCAGGGCGGACAGGGTGTCGCCGTCGACCGCCGGCACGTACCAGATGTCGTCGAAGAACCACAGCGCGACGATGTGCAGGACGTACAGGGTCAGCGCTGTCATGCCGACCGCGGCAACGGGTGCGGCCAGACGCGTGAGGCGCGGCATCCGGTCGGCGGCGGTCAGGCACGCGGCGACCACGGCGAGGGCGACTCCGGTGTTGCCGAGGACGGAGAAGGTCGTCTGGCTGTGCGGTGCGGCCACCAGCAGCCAGGCGAGCGGGGTGTGCCCCTCGGGCTCGCCGACGGTGTCGGACCACCAGGCGGACGAAGCCGAGCCGCCGCCCGTGGCGGAGGCGACGGCGGTCAGGGCGCCGGGAACCAGGCGCAGGGCGAGCCAGGATCCGCCGTAACCCAGCACGGCCAGTGCCCCGCCGACGACTGCGAGCCGGGACCTGACGCCGGGGCGCGCGAGGTCCAGCCGGGCTGCTGCCATGCCCGCGATCAGGAAAGGGATCCAGGTGAGCACCGGATACGCACCAGTGAACAGGAGTTCGATGATGCCGTCCGTGCCGGTGACCCGGGCGAGGGGGTCGTGGGCCGTGACGGTGTCCGCCCAGTTCCCGTCCTCGATGGATGTTCTGATCACGTACAGGACCTGGGGCATGATCAGCGCACTCGCGGCAGCGATGAGGGCGAGCGCCCCTGCCCGCAGCCGGTGCAGCGGGAGGACCGCCAGGAAGAGCAGCCCGTAGAAGCTGAGGATCACGTCGACGTCGGTGTCCAGGGCGGTCAGCGCGTAGCCGAGCACCAGCAGGACCACGGCACGGATCACGACCCTGGCCACTGCCTGACGGCCCGCACGCCCGGTCGCGGGGTGCGGGCGGCCGGTGATGATGACGAGCGAGAAACCGGCGAGCAGCGCGAAGAGGGCCGAGGAGCGGCCACGCGCTGTCTCCAGCAGGAATCCCACCGGGCCGCCGACCGTCACATCGGGTCCGACGTGGACGGCGTACATGCCGAAGACCGCGAGTCCGCGAGCCAGGTCGATACCGATCAGCCGCCCCGTCGAGGGCCTGTCGGCGAGGACGTGGAACCGGTCGAGCCCCAGCGGCGGTGACTCGTCGGCGGGCTCGGCCGAGAGTGCTTTCGGCGCCATGCCTGATGGGTTCCCGGTGAGCCGCCAGAACCACCCCGGCGGCCTTCCGAAGGCACCCTGTCGCCCGGCCGGAACCACCCCTGCCGACCGGCCTGGGCGCCCCCGGCCGACCGGCTGGGACCATGCCGCCAACCGGCGGGTATTCAGTGTCCGTCGCTGGACCCGGCTCCCCCGGGGGTACGCATCGAACGGTGGCATGCGACGAGCGGAGCGCACGTGATCCGGGTACTGGTGGTCGATGACGAAGCCTTGATCCGTACGGGTTTCACGCACATTCTCAACACCACGAACGACATCGAGGTCGTCGCGGCGGTACCCGGTGGCGAAGCCGTGCGCACGGTGCGGGAGCTGCAGCCCGACGTCGTCCTGCTCGACATCCGGATGCCGGACGTGGACGGGCTCACCATCCTGGCCGAGGTCAGCCGCATGCCGCACGCCCCGGTGGTCGCCATGCTCACCACCTTCGACGCCGACGAGTACGTGGCCACGGCGCTGCGCTCGGGCGCCGCCGGATTCCTGCTCAAGGACACCGACCCGGAGGAGCTTCCACGCTTCGTGCGCACGCTGGCGGGGGGCGGGACCGTCCTGTCGTCCCAGGTCACCCGAAGGGTCGTGGACGGCTACCTCGACCGCGGCGTGCGCGAGCCCGCCGCCGTCCGCCTCACCGGCCGGCTGACCGAGCGCGAGCGTGCCGTGCTCGTCCTGATGGCCGAAGGACTCGCCAACACGGACATCGGAGAGAGGCTGCACCTGAGCACGGGCACCGTCAAGGGCCATGTCACCAACGTGCTCGGCAAACTGGAGGTCAGCAGCCGCGTCCAGGCGGTCCTGATCGCCGAGCGCGCCGGACTGCTCACCGCGGAGCGGGACGAGGGCGCTCCATGAGCCCCGTACGGCCGCCGGCTCTGCTGTTCGACATCGCCCTCGTCGGGTTCGCGCTGGCGGACGCCTGGGTCAACGTCGGCGCCGGGGATCCACCCGCGACAGCCTGCGCAGTGGTCGGCGCTCTCGCCCTCGCCCTGCGCCGCCGTCTGCCCCTGACGACCTTCGTGCTCACACTCCCCACCGCGCTGGTCACCGACGCGGTGGTCGCCCCCATGGCCGCGCTGTACACGCTGTCCTCGCTCAGCCGCCACCGTGTCCTGTTGGCCGGCTGTGCGCTGACGTACGCGTTCATCGACTTCCTGCCCTGGCCGTGGTCGTCCATGGACGCCGCGGAGCTGGGCCAGACGAACAACCTGTTCCACCTCAGCTACACGCTCGCCACCGCTGCGGCTCCCGTCTTCCTGGGCCAGCTCGTCCAGGCCCGACGCGAACTCTCGCTGCGGCTCGCCGACATCTCGGAGGCCCGTGAGCAGGAACGGCTGCTGACCGCCCAGAGTGTTCTGGCGAAGGAGCGAGCCCAGCTCGCCAGGGAGATGCACGACGTGGTCTCCCACCAGGTCAGCCTCATCGCCGTACAGGCCGGAGCGCTCCAGGTGGGCAGCCAGGACGCCGAAACGAGAGAGGCCGCTGCCACGATCCGCCGCCTCAGCGTGCAGACCCTGGACGAGCTGCGCCACATGGTCAGTGTCCTGCGAGCCTCGGGCAGCCGTCCCACGGAGCTCACCCCCCAGCCTTCCCTCGCCGACCTGCAGCGCCTGCTCGACGCCAGTGGCATCGAAGCGAAGCTGGAGACCGACCTGCCCCAGGAGCTTGCGCCCCCGGTGCAGCGCGCCGTCTACCGCACCGTCCAGGAAGCGCTGACCAACGTCCGCAAGCACGCCCCGGGCGCAACGGCAACCGTCCGCATCCGCCACAAGGACGGCACCCTCCACGCCACCGTCACCAACACCGCCCCCACCCGACGCGCGTTCGCCCTGCCGAGTGCCCACCACGGCCTGGTCGGCCTGGCCCAACGAGCCGAGCTCCTCGGCGGCACCGTCACATCCGGCCCCACGGCCCAAGGGGGCTACGAGCTCTGCCTCGAACTTCCCGTCGAGCCACTCGAGTGAATACTCGTTCGAACGATCTCCACGACGTCGAACAACGTGCCACGGGTGACCGTTGCCGGGTCCGGCCGGATGGCGGGGCGGCGCCGGCCGGTCGGCGGGGTGCTTCCGGACACCTGGCGGATGGTGCGGCGGGAGGCGTTCGCCGACTCTTGAGCACATGAGGCACGACGTGGCATCGGCAGTGCACTCCGCTGCCGGGCCGGTTGCTCCGCCTCGTGTTCGCCTTCGGCAGGGCGGCTGGACCGTGTCGACCTGGCACACGGCCCGGCGATCCTGGTCATGCCGGAGGCCCCTGTCGGTCCCGAGTCACCGGTGGGTGCCCCTTGGGGCTGGGTGATGGAGGTGGCTCGGGGCCGCTTCGCTGCCCCGTTGGCTCAGCCGGCCGGGTTGTCGGCCCAACCGTTCAACCAACCGCCGCCTGGTCTCACAGCATCCGGAGTTGCCGGGCCTGAAGGAGGTCGGTCATATGACGATCCGCCTGACGTTTCTGTGCGCGCCCGGCGGCGACGCCACCCGGGATCCGCTCCTCGGCGACGGTCCCCTGAGTGAGCGCAGCCTGCGTATGGCAGCTGCCGCGGAACCAGCTCTCCCTCCCTTCGGGCCGGCCGTCCGGGCACCCTCGATCCGTTGCTCGCAGATCGCAGACACCCTCGGCCTGGTGGCGGTGTCCGAACCTGCGCTGCGCGACCTCGACGTCGGCAGGTGGTGCGGTCGCACCGTCGACGACATCGCCGCGACCGAGCCCGACGGATTCACCTCCTGGCTCACCGACCCGGATGCCGTGCCGCACGACGGCGAGTCCGTACGCCAGCTCTGCCGCCGGACCGCGCACTGGCTGAGCACCGTTGCGCCCGACACCGGCCACACAGTGGCCATCACCGAAGCAGCCGTGATCAGGGCCGCACTCGTTCATGCTCTCGCCGCACCGGCGAGGTCCTTCTGGCATCTCGCCGTGCCGCCCCTGTCCGCGGTCTCACTCACCCGGCAAGGTGGCTGCTGGGACATCCGGATCGTCTCCGTCACCCCGCTGGAGGGCCAGCGACGGCTCCTCTCGCGATCGAGCCTGGTCAAGAGCCGGCCGACCGCATCGAGCGCCGCCGCGTGAGAAGCCTGCGGCCGGTGGGGCGGCGCTCACCCCAGAGGTGCAGTCGTCCACGGCACCCTGTCGCCGAGTACCCGACGCAGTTCAGCGAGGCTCGGGGCCCCATCGATGCGGCCGTCCGGCCCACGGTAGAGGCGGCAGGACAGCGACGCGGGAGCGCCCGGCACGGCGAAGGGGTCCACGCCGTCCATCAGCACGGTCGGTGATCCGGTCATCCCCAGACGCGTGGCCTGCTCCAGGTCCTCGACCTCGATCCGTTCCACCTCCGCGTCGCGGTCGCCGAGCGCCTGGCTGAGGCGTTCGGCGACCACCGGCGCATGGGGGCAGCCGGGCACGGCCAGCACGGTGATCCGCATGGAAAGTCCTCCCGGCCAACGGCCTCTGCCTCTGCCTCTGGACCGACTGTGGGCATTCCAGCACGTCGGAGTGTCCGGGCATGGCCCTGGAGGTCGGTTCGGAACCTCCGCGGCCGCCGCGCTCACCGTCAACGCGTAACACTGCGGGCGGGAACGTCGCGCATGTGGCGGAGCGGGGAGAAGAAGACGAACCAGCCGGCCGCCCACGTACCGACGAGGGCCAGCCAGAGTGCGGGCCGTACCCCGATCAGCGTGCCGAGCACCCCGCCGAGAATGCCGCCGAACGGCAGCGTGCCCCACACGACCCAGCGCACGGCCGCGTTCATCCGGCCCATCAGCTCCGGCGGTGTCACCGATTGCCGGTAGCTGAGCTGCGCGACGTTGTACACCATCGCGGCGAAGCCCGAGATGCCCCAGCCGAGCGGGAACAGCAACACCCCCCAGCCTCGCTCGGCAGCCGCCGCGACGACCTGGGGCGCGCTGAACACCAGCATCGACACCCAGATGATCCGCGCCGAGCCGATCTTCTTGGCGAGCCGGCCGGCGAACACTCCCCCGGCGATCCCGCCGATGGCCGAGCCCGCCATGATCAGTCCGGTCAGTGCGGGACGCATGTGCAGCACCCGGATGAGGAAGACCATCGCCAGCGCCGACGTCATGCCGGAGAACAGGTTCGCGGTGCCCGTGCAGGCCACGACCCTCCGCAATATCTTGTGCCGGACGACGAAACCGAGTCCCTCGGCGATCTGGCTCCGCAACGTCCGGCCCTCGCGCCGTGCGGGCGGTGGCTCCTCGCGCGTCCTGATCGCGGACATCGAGAGGACCGAGACCGCGTAGGAGATCGCGTCGGCCGTCATCGCCCCCGCGGCGCCGAAGGCGGCGACCAGTCCCCCGCCGAGGCTGGGTCCCCCGAGCTCGGCGAACGCCTGGGTCGTCCCCAGCTTGCCGTTGGCGTCCATCTGGAGATCTGCGCGGATCAGCGACGGCACATAACTCTGGTACGAGACGTCGAAGAAGACCGTGCACGCGCCGGCTGCCACGGCGACGACGTAGAGCTGCGCCATCGTCACGGTGCCGAGGGCGGCCGCCAGCGGTACCGAGCCGATGATCAGCAGGCGAAGGACATTGCAGACGATCATGATGGACCGTTTGGAGCGCCGGTCCACCAGCGCGCCCGCGGGCAGCGCGATCAGCGCGAACGCTGCCGTGGTGGCGGCGGTCAGCAGCCCGACCTGGAAGGTGCTCGCTCCGAGCGCGACGACCGCGAGCAGCGGCAACGCGACCTGGGTGACCGCCGATCCCATCTCACTGACCGTCTGGCCACTCCACAGCAGCATGAAATCCCGCTGCCGCCACAGCCCCGGACCGTCGAACTCCGCCTCGGCATCCTGCAGATCCCCCGTCGTTTCTGTCACGGAGTCAACTTAGTGTTTGCTGATCGAGCCGTTGCTGCCCATGCCGGGTCCGAGGCTGGGTCGAGAGCAGGCCGCGGGTGCCGGATCGGCAGGCCTGTGCGGGATCTTGTTCGTCATGAACACCGGTATCCAGTGGAGGAGATGTTCACCGATCAGCGGAAAATTCTCTCCGGTGCCCCCGGTTCCGTGATCGAACCACAGCGCCGGGTGACCGACGACCGCTAATCTCGACACGGCGAGCTGAGGCACTGCTTCGCCAGGCGGGGGGGGAGAGCCGTGGCAGCCGAGGACCAGCAGGTACTCCAGGACCGGTACTGGCTGGAGAGGGCCTGGGACGAATACGGGGGCTCGGTCTACTGGGAGGCATTCGACTCCCAGACCGACTCCGCAGTGTTCATTCAGCAACTGAACCCACGCTCGCGACCGTTACGTACTGGCCGCAAGGCCGGCAGAACCGCCGTCGGCAAGGAGGCGACGAGCGTCCCCGGAGACCTGGTCCGGCAGGTGAAGCGGCTGGAATCGCCTGAAAGCCTCCATGTGCTGCCCGTGCACGACGTCTTCGAGCAACAGGGCTCGCTGTGGGTGGTCATGGACCCCGTGCAGCCGCTCTCGCTGCACGGGTTGCTGAGACAGCAGGGTCGACTGGAGCGGGGTTACGCCGGCTACCTCGGGGTGGAACTGGCCGAAGCCCTGGAGGAGTTGCACGCCGCCGGAATCGCGCACGGCCACGTGGACCCTCATAACGTGTTCTTCCGCGCCGACCGCTCACTTGCCGTGGCCGGATATGGCCTGGTCCCAGGACCAGACCAGGACCGGGGCCCGTGGGTGCGGCCCTGGCAACCGGACTCCCGCTACACTCCGCCGGAGTTGTCCCTGGGCAGGGGCAGTTCACCGCCGGTGCCCACCCCTTCCGGGGACTTGTGGGCCATGGGCATGATCTTGCACCGGATCGTGCAGGGCACTGGACTGCTCTACGGTCCGTTGCGCCGCTTCCGCGCTGTACGCAAGGTGCACGACGCCCGGCCGCCACGCATCCGCGGTGAGCACGAGCTCAATCTTCTGCTGGAAATGCTCCTGTCTCCGCACCCGACCGTCCGCACCTCGGCGAGCCCCGCCGTGCGATCTCTTCGTCGCATCGCGGGCCGTCACGAACCAATGGCGGGAGGGCACTGGGCCGTGCCCAACCGGCCACCCCGCAGTCAATGGGAGACCTTGCGGGCAGCCGTGATCCAACTGTCCACCAACGTCACCAGCAGGGTGGTGACCGCGTTCCTCACCGGCGTACTGGTCACCTACTTCGGCCTGCACCTGGTCGACCGGGCCCCCGCACCGGACGCCCGATCGGCACTGCTCTCCTCGCTCATTCTCGGCCTGGCCTCCGGCTCGGTCCTGATCGTGGTCAAGATCGCCTGGTATTGCCTGGCCCTGCTGCCACGGGGCCGGCTCCGCGGGCGACACCCGACAGCGGACCCTCAGCCGGTGGCGGCCGGTTCCGACGGCGCGGGCGCCACTTCCGCAAACGCCCCCTCCTCCGGCTCGGCAAGCCCCTACGGCACCCCCGCTTCCACTGCCGCCCCTCAACCGTCGCTGGACGCGCCCGCGTGCACTCCCCACCTGCTCCTGCGGGACGGGCCCGCCCGAGTGGGCATGCCAACCCTGCTCGAATTCAGCCTCACCGTTCCCACCGGGCACCCTTGGACCCGGACAGCCGGTGACGATCGTCCCCCGGCCGAGCTGATGCTGGTGGCCTCCATACAGTCGGGCGAGGCCACCGTGACTCCTCCGTCGAGCAGCTACCGCATCCAGGACCCCGCCTCCGGCCCCACAGCATTCACCTTCACCGCCCACACGCCCGGGCGCCACCGACTCTGCCTCACCGTGTACGACCGGGCCTACGGGATCGTCCTCCAAGAACTGAGCGCCACATTGGTCGCCACGGAACCCGCTCTCATCGGCGCCGCACCACAGCAAGGACCGGAGAGCTGACCCCTTGGACCACCCGATCGATCTGGTCGCCGACCAGGACCCGAGCCGCAGCTACCGACTGCTCCCGGCGCCACCCGCGTGCGCTCCCCGAGAACTGACCGTGACACTGCGAAAAGCCCCCAGGGACAGCCTTCAGATCTCCATGTGGAGCGAGACCGGGCTGATGCCACAACCCCGCGGTGGATCCCACCACGCACTGCTGACCATCGACGCAGACCGGCTCGACAAGCTCTCGGCCCGGCTCATATCCCGCTGGCAGAGATTCGTCCAGTTCACGCCGATGTCCGAGACGAACCGTCCGCGCGAGAAAGACCCGTACAAGCGACACGCCGACCTCAGCGGCCGCCCCAAGTCCGAGGTGCTGGCGCAGGTCACCGATCTGGTCCGTGAAGGGGGCTACCTACTGACGGAACTGCTCGCCGGCGAGGACGAGGACGGCGGGCTGCCGCGCTTTCGCAGCCACCTGCTCCAGGCCCTCAAGTATCAGAACCTGCGCATCCGGTTCGACTCCCCCGATGTGGGCGTGCCCTGGCCCATGCTGGCCGTCGGATCCGAATCACTTCTGGCGGACGGCCGGCTGACCGACGACCCGTTCCGGCTGTTCCTCGGCTACCGACACCAGATCGAGGCGACCGCGGGAGCGCACCCCGACTTCTGGTGGGTGGCCAACCGCGGTCACGCCGTGGGCAGCGCGAACCTGGACGACGATCTGAAGAACGTGCCGCTCGCAGAGGACGTGCTCGGACTTCTCAGGAACCGCCTGAAGCTCACGGAGCGCCGCTTCAGCCACGACCTGCTGCCCGAACTGGCTCGGCCGGTCCTCGACGAGGACTTGATGTACTTCTTCTGCCACGGCGCCTACGAGGAACAAGGCGGCCACACCTGGCACGCGCTGCGGCTGAGCGACGACATGCCCATCGACGAGGAGTTGGTGAACAGCTTCCGCAAGCCGTACAGCAGGGCTCACCGGCGACCACTGGTCTGTCCGGCCTGTCCGCCGCCTTCGTCAGACATGGTGCGCTCGGTGTCCTGGCCCCGCAGATCGCGATGCCACAGGTGTTCGGCACCGAGTTCGCCTACCGGTTCTTCACCTGTTACCTCGACAAAAGGATGACCGCGGGCCACGCCCTGCAGACGACCGTGCGCTGGTTCGCCAAGAACTACCGCAACCCGCTGGGACTGACCTACGGCATGGTCTGCGGGCTGGACAGCCGCATCACCACATCGCAGGAAGGAACTGCCGACCGATGAGCCCGCCTCCGAAGCGCCGCCGCCCGTTCCGCAGACCCGCGGACCCGCTGCCCGACGACATCGTCACCGTCGACCTGGACACCGATGGCTGGCTGCTGCACAGCGAGACCGGGGAACCGGTACGGGCCGACAGGCTGGAACGCTACCTGGCGCGCCGACTGGCCCCGCCGACATGGGCCACCGACATCCTCGTGTATGTACACGGCTGGCAGACCGGCCCGGCCGCCGCGGTACGGGGCGCCCACCGGCTGGTCACCCTCATGGAACGGCAGCGTTCGGCTCGTACGGCGCTCTACCCACGGCTGCGCGAGGGATTCGCGCCCTGGACGGTCGTCGTACGCTGGCCGTCCTCCTCGCGGCTCAGCAAGAACGGATACGAGCTGATCCGGGAACGGGCACACGCCATGAGCACGGGCCACAACGGCCACGCCCCGTACGTGCTCGGCCAACTGCTGGGATACCTTCACGCCGAACGCGGTGACCCGACGGAGGGCACACTGCGTACCCGGAGCGGGCAGTACCTTCACCTGGTCGGGCACTCCTTCGGCGGACGGTTCCTGTGCGAGGCGGTGACCTGGGCCGCTGAGGAGGGAGCCCGGCGGGGAGGCACACTCGGCTGGAGCACCACCACACATCCCTCGCTGCCGTTCACCGTGGACTCACTGACGGTGTTTCAGATGGCGGCCCCGCGCACCGCGTTCGACAACACCTTCCACCGCCTGCGGCCGGGACCCCTCGGCCATGAATCGCCGGTAGGCGGGCCGCTGGTGTTCACCCATTCCCGGTACGACCGAGCCACCGGTTTCTGGCACCTGCTCGGCGAGAAGGTCTCCGGCATCGGGCACTCGGGAATGCTGCTGTCGTCCACTCCGCCGGCCGGGCTGGCCCCCAACGACGTGTGGTCGACCAGACTGCTGCGGGCCGACACCCCCTATCCGCGTGAGTCCCTGGACCACACTTTCGTGAACGTCGACGCGAGCTGGCGCTACCGCAGCACTCGGCTCAACCCGGTGGGAGCGCATTCCGCCTTCTACCACCTGGAGTCGGCTCACCTTCTGCTGAGCCTGGCGGAACACTCCCGCCCCGACCCTGCACCCGCGACGTCGCACCAGCCGAACCCTTGACGACCCGCAGCATCCCCAGGGTCAGGAGGCAGCCGAACGAGAGGCCCACTCACTGTGCCGCTGACCAGCGTCCACTCCCCCATGGCCGAACAGGGACGCCGGGCGGTGAACCTGTTGGCGCGCCGCCTCGCCGGTGAGGACACGAGTCCGGGGTGCTGCTGCCACGCCTTGTGGTGCGGGAGTCCACGGGCGGCCCCGTGGGCACACCCGTGGCGTGATCTGCTCGGTATCGACGGACGGACTCAGGCTGCGGCATTCCCCTGCGCGCCGGACACGAAGGCAAGGATGTGCGGGGCTGCCTCGCTCAGACTGACGAAGTGGCGGTGCACGCCTTCCACCGCGGTTGCTGCGTTCACGTCCCACACCGTCATCCCGGCGCACAGCCCGGACCGCACGCCGGACGGGGCGTCCTCGATGACCAGGCAGTCTCCCGGCTCGGCGCCGAGCTGCTCTGCGGCACGCAGGTACGGCACCGGAGAGGGCTTGCCCTCCTCGACAGCGGCCGCGTCCACGATCAGGCCCGGCAGCGGCAGGCCCGTCCGCAGGAAACGGCCGCGCACGCGGTGCTCGTAGTTCGAGGTCACCAGCGCCCAGGACCCCGGTGGCAGGCCGTGCAGCAGCTCCGACGCGCCGTCGAACGCCGTGTAGACGCCGGAGCGGACGTCCTCGTCCTCCAGCTCGTGGAGTGCGGCCAGGCACTCGTACGGATCCTGGTCCGCAGCGACCTGGGCGAACGTCTCCAACGGCCGTGTACGCAGGGCCACCCGGTAGACCTCGTCCGCATCCAGCCCGTACCGTCCCGCCCAAGTTGCCCACACCCGGCGCTGGTTGCTCACCGCGTCGATCAACGTGCCGTCGACATCGAACAGGACGTACTTCGGGGGGCTGGGCTGCACGGGTTCGGTGATCACCCGTTGATCATGCCAGGTGGGTCACCGGCTCGGTCACCCCGCCAGAACGCGGGTCCCCGGAGCGCAGCCCTCCCTGAGTTCGTCGAGTTCAGCGGCCGGCAGTCTGCGGGCGGAGCCGCGTCGGCTGTGGTCGAGGAGTTCGGATCCGGTGAGCAGCCACTGCGGGAGGGGGTCGACACCGACGAACCCGGCCAGTCGGGTCAGCTCTGCGGCGGGGTTGTCGAGGAGGTCCTCGTAGGCAAGTGTGGTGCGCTGGTCGGCAGGGAGGCGGCTGAGGAACTCCGTTCCCTCGACGACGAGTTCGGACCACAGGGTGCCGAACGTCCGCAGGGGGATGTCCCGGTCGCGTACGAGAGCAGGATCGAAGCGCTCGCTGAGCAGCGGCGACAGGTCCGCTGGCAGCGCGCGCACGTCCTCGTCCCTCAGGTCGGCGAGACTCCCGACGCCTGCTCGTGTCTTGATCTCGCGGAGCAGGGAGATCGTGCGGAATCCGGGATGACGGCTCATGGACAGGGCGCAATCCGGTCCGTCTCTGAACATGTGCACGAACCTCGCGTCCGGGAACGTGGCCCGTAGCCCCGCTGCCCAGCCCGTCGAGTAACCGGAGCGCTCCACCACGGCGGTTCGTCCGAACCGTGCGCAGAGCAGGCCGAACAGAGCGCGATGATGTTCGGCGGCGGTACCCTCGGGCCACTGGACCACAGCTGCGTCGAGCTCGTCGAGGAGCCCGTCCGGATCTTCGGTGAGGTGCGGCAACACCATGAGTGAGAGCGCGGGAATACCGGTGGTCTCCGCCGCGTACTTCCCGGGGCGGCGCGTGTAGAGGAATTCGGGGAGCGGCAGCCCGCTACGGATCATCCGGTCGAAGTGCGGGGCGGGCCGGCAGAGCGACTGCCAGAACTCCTCACCGGTCAGCCTCCCTTCGGGGAAGGCGGCATCGCCCACAGAGGCCATGAACTCGTTGAGGCTCAGTACGTCCGGGTGGCTGTTGAGGATGCGTGACAGCGCGGTCGAGCCGCTGCGACCCGTACCGATGACAAAGGTCAAGGAATGCATGGTCAGCCTCCGCAGCTTCGCGACACTCAGGGTCGAGCCCCGGCTCCCGCACGACTATCCCATGGGACGAGGGGCAGGCCGGGTCGAACCGGGGAGTGGTGTCCCGTGCCGGGACGGCGTGACCGGTGACCAGGTGGCCGCAAGCCGGTTGAGATGCTGCCCTGGGTTGGGGAAGGGTCTGTGGTCATGGAGTTCTTCTGCTACCACCGTGATCGGGTCGGTTCCGGGGCGTTGCGCGAGGAGTTGCTGGAGGAGCACTGGTCCTACATGGACCGGTACGCGACGGAGGTGATCGCTCGCGGCCCGACCTTCGCCGACGACGGCGAGACGCCCACCGGTAGCGTGCACATCATCGACCTGCCCGATCCCGCCGCTGCCCGCGCGTTCGCCTTCGACGAGCCCAACTACCAGGCGGGCGCGTACCGGGACGTGCTCCTGCGACGCTGACGCAACATGCTGGGCCGCACCATGTGGGATTTCCCCGGCGGCCGGACCGGTGGCAATCGGTACCTGGTGCTCGGTCTCGGTCCGGAGCAGGCCGTTGACCTCGCCGTGCCGCCCGACCGGGACGACCTGATCGCGTTCGGGCCGCTGCTGTCCGACGACGCCACCGTCTGGCTGGGTACGGCGGCGCTGGTCCGGTCCCCGGACCCGGAGACGGCGCGTGCCGCCTTGGCCGCGGACCGGTACGCGGCCATAGAGGTCCACGCCTGGGAGTTCGGGGGGCGACGCTGACCCCCTTTCGCGTGTACTGACCCGAACGCGGATCTCTCCGATGGAGCAGCGACTGCCCGGGCAGAGCAATTGGAGTGGACAGGCCCCGAGGACCCGGGCCCAACTGGGAGAAGAGGTCCGCCGGGGTCGTTTCCCGCGGTTACACGGATGCGCCGTCCGACACCATGCGATTGGGGACTGATGACCGGGCACACGGGCGCGCAGAAGCGGCGCCCCGCACGAACGGTGGGGGGCTTTTTGCTTGCTTTGCTGCCGGTCGCGGTCACGGTGGGGGTGTATGCGTTCGGCCGCACGCACACACCCGACTACACCAAGGGCCTGTTCGGGCAGCACGGCCGCGGCGTCATCGATCTCAAGTCGCGCCTGGGCTGTGCTCTGATGGCACTCGCGGTCGTCCAACTGCTGCTCGGGCTGTGGATGTACCGGCGCCTACCGGGAGCGGGCGCCGCGCCGCACCGGGTGCAGCCCACACACCGGCTCATCGGCCTTCTTGCCTTTCTGCTGTCGCTGCCCGTTGCCTACCAGTGCATCACCGCCTACGGAGTTGACTTCACGAGCAGCCGTGTGGCGGTGCACTCCATCGCGGGCTGCCTCCTGTACGGGATGTTCGTCGCCAAGGTGCTGGTGGTGCGCAGCCGCCGACTGCCCGGTTGGGCACTTCCGGCCGCCGGCGGCGCCTTGGTCACGGCCATCGCACTGCTGTGGTACACAGCCGCCCTGTGGTTCTTCGTCGGCTCCGCGCCCGGCTTCTGACCGTGTCCGGCTCTTGCTGGACGGGGCGCACTCATGTGGGGCGACCGGTCTGGCCAGGGGGCAGGCCGCGGCCCAGCGCTGTGTGAGTCCCGGCACCGGCTGTCAGTGTGACCGGTGGGAGTTGAGCCGGGCGGCCTGGCGCGTCAGGTGGTCGCGTTCGGCGAGGTTGGGGGCCCTCCGGGCCGCCTCGACGTACAGGCGTGCCGCCGTCGTCAGGTCGCCGTCGCGCTCATGGAGGTAGGCCGCCACCGCCGCGTAGCGGGGCAGTGACGCGTCCAGCGCCGCGAGGGCGGCCAGACCCGCCCGCGGTCCGTCGGCCTCGCCGACGGCGACGGCACGGTTGAGCCGGACGACGGGGCTGTCGGTCAGGCGGGCGAGTTCGTCGTACCACTCGACGATCTGCACCCAGTCGGTCTCCACGGCGGCGGGCGCGTCGGCGTGGAGGGCGGCGATGGCGGCCTGGGCCTGGTACTCGCCCAGCCGGTCGCGGGCGAGGGCGGCCTGCAGGATCCCGATGCCTTCGGCGATCTGCCGGGTGTCCCACCGGCCGCGGTCCTGCTCCGCCAGCGGTACCAGGCTGCCGTCGGGCGCGGTGCGGGCGGCGCGCCTGGCGTGGTGGAGCAGCATGAGGGCGAGCAGCCCGGCCACCTCGGGGTGGTCGATCGTGGCTGCGAGCTGCCGGGTGAGCCGGATGGACTCGGCGGCGAGGTCGACGTCGCCGGAGTAGCCCTCGTTGAAGACCAGGTAGAGGACGCGCAGCACGGTGGCGACGTCGCCGGGCTGGTCGAAGCGGACGCCGGAGACGGTGCGCTTGGCCCGGCTGATGCGCTGCGCCATGGTCGCCTCGGGCACCAGGTAGGCCTGGGCGATCTGGCGGGTGGTCAGCCCGCCGACGGCGCGCAGCGTCAGCGCGACCGCGGACGCCGGAGTCAGCGACGGGTGTGCGCACAGGAAGTAGAGGTGGAGCGTGTCGTCCACCGCGGGCGCGGGCCCTGGCGCCGGTTCCTCGTCGACGAGGTCCTCACGCCGGCGCCGGGCGGCGTCCGACCGGGTCGCGTCGAGGAACTTGCGCCAGGCAGCGGTGACCAGCCAGCCCTTCGGGTCCCGCGGCGGGTCGGCCGGCCAGACGCGGAGCGCCTCGACCAGCGCGTCCTGTACGGCGTCCTCGGCCGCCGCGAAGTCGGCTCCGCGGCGGACGAGGATTCCGATCACGCTCGGCGTGAGGCTCCTGAGCAGGGCCTCGTTCATCGGAGAGGTCACTCCGTGATGGTGGGGGGCGCGGCCAGGAACGGGCGTACCTCGAGCCACTCGTGGATCGGCTTCCCGCCCGCCCCGGGGGCGGCCGACAGTTCCCCGGCCAGCTCGACGGCGCGCTCGTGGCTGTCGACGTCGATCACCATCCAGCCGGCGATGAGGTCCTTGGTCTCGGCGAAGGGGCCGTCGGTGACCGGCGGCCGCCCCTCACCGTCGTACCGGACCCAGGTGCCCTCGGGGGCGAGTGCCTGACCATCGACGAACTCGCCGGTCTTCTCCAGCCGGGCCGCGAAGTCCTGCATGTACCGCATGTGCGCCGAGATCTCGTCCGGCGTCCACTGGTCCATGGGCACGTCGTTGACCGCGGTCGGGGCGCCCCGGTAGTGCTTGAGCAGCAGGTACTTGGCCATGGTGTGTCTCTCCTCGGTGCTCGTACGACCCATTGTGGTCGCGTTCACCACGGGGACGGAGCCAGGCACGGGTTCTCGACATCGCGGTCCGGATTTTTTTTGGGATCCTGTCGATGAGCGCAGATCCTGAGGTCCGTGACGTTCGCGAGAAACGCCGCTCTGGCTTCGGACGCACTGTGCGGGACGGATCCTGTGGGCCTACGACGAGACGCACGTCGACGCTCTCGCAGCCTAGGCGGGTGCCCGGCTGCGCGAGCGTCACGCATCCCCGACCATGGCGATGTTCGCCCGGCTGCCCGCCTGGATGAAGTCCGCCCGCCACCGTGACCAGGCGCCGGCCGGCCTGTCGTGGGCGGCCGCACCGCCCCTTCCGCCGCCGCCACGGCCGCCCGCATCGGGGCGGCCGCGCACGGTGGCCCCGCCGAAACGGCGCGGTACGGCGAGGCGGTACTGCTCGCCGTCCCCGCCGCCGCACCGCAGGTCGCCAGGGAACTGGCAGCGGACCTCGCCGGACGGACCGTCCTCGACTGCACGGTGCCGACGCGGCCCTCCAGCAACGGCGGCCCGGTCCTGTGCACTGCCGGGGGTTCGGACTCGGCCGCCCTGCGCGTCGCCGCGGCCGCGCCCCACTCCCATGTCGCCAAGGCGTTCGGCATCTGCCACGAGAGCATCTGGACCCTGCCGCAACCGGCTTTCGAGGGTGCTCCGCTGGCGGTGCCCTTCTGCAGGGACGCCCCGGCCGCCGAGGCTCTGACGAGGGAGTTGATCACGTCGATGGGCTGCATCCCGCTGCCGTGCGGCGGTCTGGAGCGGGCAGCGCTGCTGGAGGCTGCGGCGGTCTTCGCCGTCGGCGTGTGGTGGTCCGGCAGCGAAGTCCGCCACGCGTTCCCCGCCCCGGCTCTGGCCCCCGGCGCCGTCGACGACTGACCGTCCCGGAATGCCGCCGCCTCCGACGCCTGAAGTCCACGTGGAACAATCCCCTGGTACACGGACGCAGGGGGCGCGGTATGGGAGGGGCGCACGCGACGACGGCGCGTGACCTGGTGGTTGGTTACGTCCAGGCCCTCAGCT
Organism: Streptomyces sp. BK340; assembly: GCF_007827595.1. GTDB lineage: Bacteria > Actinomycetota > Actinomycetes > Streptomycetales > Streptomycetaceae > Streptomyces. The sequence goes on along the minus strand of NZ_VISR01000033.1, from coordinate 63,151 downwards.
CGGCCGACGCGGCGATGAGGGCGGCATTCCCCTCGCTCGAGCGGCTTGCGGACGTGCTCGGCCTGGTCCGTTCGCGCAAGATCGGCCGGAGCGGTGAGCTCGGCACCTGCTCCTACAAGGTCCACGGAGCCGGCTGCCGCTTCATCACCCGGGAAGGCTCCGAGATCGATGTGGACTTCACGGCCGACGGCGCAGCGATCTTCGACCTCTGGCGGCTGCGCCGCTATGGGCGGAGTCTGCCTGCGCCTCTTGACCTCACGGAGCATGATCTGTGGTCCGCGGTGGAGTTGCTGAGGCCTCTGTTGGCCGAAGTGCGGCCCGGGTGGTTCAGCGTGGCTGAGGACAAGGCTTCCGCTTGAGACCGCCGCGTCGGCAGATACTGCTCTGACCTCTGACCTCTGGCCTCTCGCCTCTGGCCTGTCGGACCGGGGCCTCCGCCCGATCGGGCGGTCTTCACCAGGCCGGGTCGTGGGTGATCGGGTCGATGACGCAGCCCGCGTCGGACGGATTCGTCGGCGAGGAGCCGGGGCTGCCCCTCTGGATTTCCCGGATGGCTCGTCCGAGTCGGGCCGCGTGCGCATCGTCGCTGTGGAGCAGATGGGTGACCAGCTCCGCGCGCACGTCGCGCGCGGAGGACACCAGCTCGGCGACTGCGGGATCGGTTTCGTCCATGGCACCTCCGGGGCTGTTCGGCCGGGTGGCTTTCGCCGCATCGAGGTGCCGGAGGCGCGAACCTCGTGTCATCTGGCCCTCGGCAGGGCGTCACCGACGGGCGGTTTCCGACAGAAGGTAACACTATGTGTTGTTGATCACGCACTCTGCGTCACCCCCCAGGAGAAGTGATGGACAACGTCCCGCACCGGCCGCACAACACGCATCGTCGCACCGACCGTGTGCTGGTGACCGACCTCGACGGAACCCTCCTCGGAGGTGATGACCGCGCACGCCGAAGACTGCGTCACCTCCTGGGGCTGCACCCGTGCATCACCGTCGTCTTCGCCACCGGCCGCTCGCTGCATTCAGTCCGCTCGAGGCTGGCGAGCGATCCGCTCGTGCCGGCGCCACGATGGATCGTCGCCGACGTCGGGTCCAGCGTCATCGACGCCGCCGACCTGAGGCACGTCGACGCTCTGGAGGCTCGGCTGCGAGCCGGATGGCCCGGTGCGCACCGTGTGCTGTCCGCGTTACGGAGCTTCGACGGGCTGGTCCACCAGGACGGAGTCGTCCAGGAGGGACGATGCTCCTTCTACCTGGCCCCTGAGCATCTCACCGCAGACCTCAAGGCGGCGGTGGCGGAGCTGGGCTGTTCGTGGACGTACTCCGCGGAGCGCTACTTCGATGTCCTGCCCGCGAACGCGAGCAAGGGAGCAGCCGTGCGGGAACTCGGCCGTATGCTCGGCTGGCCCGCCTCCGCCCTGCTCGTCGCCGGCGACTCCCTGAACGACCTCTCGCTGTTCGGCCTCGGCGCACACGGTGTGATCATGGGCAACGCCGAACGCGGGCTGGGTGCACGCGTGCCACTCGAGGCACGCGTGCACCGCCCGGCACTGGACGGTGCGGCGGCCATCCTGTCGGCCATGGAACGCCTCGGCTGGATCGACCGGACCTCGCGAGTGGTGGTCGGCTACCACCGGCCGCCCATGCGTTGGAGCGACGGCAGATGGCAGGCCCCGGCCAGCCCCAACGGGATCCTTCCCACGCTCACCTCCGCCCTGGACCCCCGCTGCCGCGACCAGGAGGCCGTGTGGGCAGCCGCCCTCGTCACCGAACAGGACACCGCCCCGGCCGCCGGCCCCAGCACCCGCCACACCCACTGTGCCTGTCCGGCACCGCCGACCCCGCTCCCCCTGGCTCTGCTTCCCGTGAGGTCCGAGACCTGGGCGGGATACTTCCACGGCGCGTGCAAGGAGACGCTGTGGCCGGCCCTGGTCTCCGAACCCCGGCTGATCCGTCACGATGCGCGTCACTGGACCGACTTCGAGGAGGTCAACGCCGCCTTCGCCGAGCACATCGACGCCCACGCCGCGCGCGGGGCGACCGTCTGGCTGCACGACTACAACCTGTGGCTCGTCCCCGGCCTGCTCAAGCCCCGCCGCCCCGACGTGAACATCGGCATCTTCCACCACACTCCCTTCCCCGACCCGGACACCTTCGGCCGGCTGCCCACGGCCGATCAACTGCGCGCCTCGCTGGCGCAGCTGGACTGGGCCGGCTTCCACACCGCCGCCTGTGCCTACAACTTCGAGCAGTTGATGAAGGACGCCCCGTGCCCGCCACGAACCGGGGTGCATCCGCTCGGCATCGACCGCCAGGCTGTGGAAGCCCAAGCCCGCACACGGTCGGAGCGGTGTCCTCCGCGAAGCGGCGGGCAACTGGTCCTCTCCGTCGAGCGGCTGGACTACGCGAAGGCGCCCGTGCTCAAGATTCAGGCCCTGGCGGCTCTGCTGGATCAGGTGCCGGCGCTTCACGGTCACGTGCGCTTCCGGCTCATCTGCCCACCCCCCGAGCCGGGCATCCAGGTCTACGAGAGGACCCGGATCGAACTGGAGGAGGCGATCAGCGGCCTGAACTCCCGTTGGGGCTCCTCTGTCTGGCAACCCGTTGAATACGTGCCCCGGTCACTGCCCTTCCCGCACATCGTGGACAACTACCTTGCGGCGGACGTGTTCTGGGTGACGTCCCTGGCCGACGGAATGAACCTCACCGCGCAGGAATACATCGCATGCCAGGCGGCGGCAGGACGCACCGGCGTCCTTGTGCTGTCCCGACGCGCCGGCGCCGCCGAACACCTGGGCAGGGCCGCCCTTCTCACCGACCCGGGCACACCGCAGAACCTGGTCGACACCCTCCGCCAGGCCCTCACGATGAGCCCCGAGCAGCGTCGCCGCCATACCGACCGCCTGGCCGCCTGTCTGACCACCCCGACCCCTGCCGACTGGACGCGCACCATCCTGAGAGCGATTCCCGGCGACAGCTGAGTGCTGCTCGCGTACTCGCGTGACGCGGCGCTGATCCGTCGAACGGTCCGAAGTGTCTCCGGACCCGCGTGGGGCGCGCGGACGACGCCCGTTCTAGCCTGGCCCGATGACGTATGCGGGCGACTTCCGGGTCGGTGACGTGCTGTCGGTCGCGTGCCCCTTCACGCCGGCCCGAGTCGAGCGAGGCGTGACATGGGATTACGTCTCGGTGCGGTGGCCGTGGTGGTGTATCGACACGGACAGCGACTTCATCCACTGGAACGGGATCGTCGCCCTGGGCGTGGACGAGAGCGGGCGCGTCGCGCCTGAGGTGGAGTCGGAGCTGTTTCGGACCGACCCGCCGCCCGAGCACCTGAAGGCGGGAGACACCTGCCGGGTCGGAGTGCCGCCGACCGTTGTCCACGTGACGGCTGTCGACCACCACGACCCTCCGCTGGAGACGGGCTGGCTGCCACGTCCCCGGCTCACCGTCACCGTGCTGCGCCGCGGCCTTTCCTACCGGGAGTTTCCGGACGACAGCCATCTCAACGGCTCGGGCTACATGCTTCACCCGGGCGACGGGATCCCCTTCTCCTTCGAGCTGTTGATGCGGCCGTACGCGTTTCTCCGGCCGGGTGACGAGGTCGCCGACGCCGAAGGACGGGCGTGGCGATTCGACGGGCCATGGGACTGGACCGCCTTCGACGGAGCCGGTGCCGGCCCGGGCCCCGAGTGGCCGCTCGTCCTGCTGACCCGCGCGGGGGCACCGTGCTCCGACGCGGACGCGGAGACGGTGGCCGCGGGGACGGCGACCGGTTCCCACCAGGGCACGGTCCGGGACTGGATGTCTCTCACCCAGGCTTCGCCCACGCCCTGACCGGACGGCCTGAACAGGAGGGACGCCCGGCCGTACGGAACCTAGTCGTCCGGGCCCGCGGCCGACGGCGGCACCTCGACCACGAAGAACAGGAAGCAGGTTTTGGTGGAAAGGTCATGGAAGCCGTCGGGGAACAGCTCACGGGCGGTCGGCTCGGGCTGCGGCTCGCTGATGACGGCAATACGGAAACCGGCGGCGGTGAAGGCGTCGGTCATCGCGTGCAGCGGCTTGCGCCAGAACCTCATCGGCACGGACTGCCCGTTGAACGTCCAGTCGAAGGCATAGCTGGTGGTCGCGAAGTAGTCCGGCCGGGGATCCTGGATCGTGTAGGCCACGAAGGGGTGGTCCACCGACGCGATGAGCCGGCCGCCGGGCCTGAGTACGCGGCGCAACTCGGCCAGCGTCGGCCCCCAGTCCTCCAGGTAGTGCAGCACCAGCGACGCGACCACGTCGTCGAACGCGCCGTCGGCAAACGGCAGGGGGTCGCGGAGGTCGACCACGTGCAGGTCCGCGTCGTCACCGAGCCGCCGTCTGGCCAGAGCCAGCATCCCGGCGCTGGCGTCGACGCCGGTGACGACCGCACCGCCGTCGCGCAGCGCGGCGGACAGCGGGCCCGAGCCGCAACCGGCGTCCAGGATCCGACGGCCCGCCACGTCTCCGGCGAGGGCCAGCATCGCGGGTCGCGCGTAGTACGCGTTCACGAGGTTGTTCTCGGTCTCCGCCGAGTACGCCTCGGCAAAGCTGTCGTAGTCGTTCGCCCGGGCCGGATCCGCAGAGTGGGCGGGACTGTCGGGCACGTCGGTCATCCGTTCCATCGTCGCAGCCCAGTGGTCACATGATCCGACCACCCGATCCGCGATCATCCCTCCCACCACGGCTCCATGCGCTCCTCGGCGACGAACTCGTGGAAATCCATGTTGCCGATCTCCAGGTTGCAAGCCATCGATCCGACGATGCTGCACGGCAGTACGGCGGTCTGCCCCGGGGTGTCGTACAGATCGACGACGGTCAGCGGTCGGCCGGGCTCGGCAAAGGTCCTGGCGTCGGCGAGCGCGACCAGTGTGGTGTGCTCCCCGGGCGGGATCAGCGCCGGTACCTGGCCGGGCAGGAGGTCCGCGAAGGCCCGGTCGTCGACGACCAGCGCCCCCAACGGGTAGTGCTCCACGTCGGTCTCGTCCGGGTCCGGATCCGTGCCGACCCAGCCGTCTTCGTCGGCCCCGCCCAACTCGTCGAGCAGGGACCGCCAGCCGTGCTCGTCGTCGAAGGAGGTCCGGACCAGCAGGGCCGCGGCGGTGGAGGGCAGTGCGGGGAAGGACCGGCCCGTCGGCAGCGTCGGCGCGGGGAAGGCCGGCCGGCCACCGTCGCCTTGGTACACACCGTACTTGTCCATGTCGCGCACCAGGTCGTCGAACGCGAGCACGCCGCCCAGCAGAGCGGCCAGGATCTCGCCGAGCCGGGCCGACGGGGCCCGGACACCGCGCCCGGGTATCGCCGCCAGGTCCACCAGCAACGGCCCGCCCCCGCCGTACACCACAGGGATGTCCGCCAGGACCACGACCGGCGGCACGAGGCCGCCGCCGCTGACGAGCGCCGGTACGTTGCCGCCGTGCAGGTCGTCCCATCCGCGGTCCTCGACCGGGCGGAGCCGGGCCCCACTGCCCCCGAGGACGAGTACGTCGCCTTCCCGGTGACCCCCGATCTCGTTGAGCAATCCGCCCCACAGGGCCTTGCCGTCCTCGTAGCACGTGGAGATCAACAGCACTTCACCAGGCGCCGGTCGGGGAAGCCCGGGAAAGGACATGACTCTCCTCCGAAGGATCGGTGAGAACCAGAACACTAGCCCACCAACCCCGGCTCGGCGCACGTCATTTGGCGGACCGACACATGTGGAGGCATACGGCAGGATGCGGACCCTGTACTGGGCTGACACCGACCGGTGTTGTGACCGAGAGGGTTCACAGGGACCGGGAACGAACGGTCACCGGTTGGTCGCACGCGAATCCGTACTCAGGTCCTCCCCCAGCGGGTGTGCCCTCCCCCGCACAGGGGAGACGGTCCGCCACAGCGGACGAGGCGCGGCTGCCGTGTCCGCGGCCAGCATGTCGTCATGACGACAGAGTCCGCTCCCCTCCCCGCCCCCGCGCCTGTCTGGGCCCGTCGTGCCGCGCACGCCGTCGCCCTGTGCGCCGTCCCGTCAGGTCTGTGGCGCATCGCCATGGCATCCGGCATCCATGTCGGATACAGCGACCAAGTCCTGCGGGACGTCTTCGACATCCCGGGTTGGGGTATCGCGTACGTCGTCGGCCTCTCCGTACTCACCGAGCTGGTCGCCCTGTTCCCGCTGCTCCTCGTGAGCGACCGGTGGCGACCGCTGCGGCCCCGGACCCTCTCCGCACTGGCCTGGACCGCCTCGGCCGCCCTGGTCCTGGTGGCATTGTGGCAACTCGTGGTCGCCTGCACGGTCGAGAGCCGGACGTACATGTCCGGCGGTGCGGCACAGACCGTCTGGGGCATCGTCTACGCCCCACTGTTCGCCGTCCCGGCCCTCATGACCGCGGTGACCTGGTCATACGCAAGGCGGCACCGGGGACTTGGGCACATCCCGCGCACCTGACCTGCACGGAGTCGGCCATGTGTCCCCTCGGCGGTGGCTGCGGGCCGGACGGCGCACGACGGGAAGACCTGCCGGCCGGTTGCCGCGCCGAACGCTTCCAGGCCTGTGATCCTTGTCATGTACCGGAGCGGAACGGCGTACGACGTCGATCGCGTCTCCTGGCATGCATCTACTGAACGGTCATTCAGGAGTGATCTCCATGCGAGTTCGTACCACAGTCGCCGCCGCCACCCTGCTCGTCGCCGGGCTGGCCCTCACGGCCTGCCAGGGAGACGACGGCAAGGCCGCCGGCAGCCCGTCCGGCGCCGGCACGGCCACGGCCACAAGCACGCCGGGCAAGTCCCAGGGCGACACCGCGAGTGCCGGCACCGGCGGCAGGAGCACGCCGGGCGGCACGGCCGGTTCCAGCACTTCTGGAGGCAAGGGCACACCGGGCGGCAAGGGCGGCACGATCGTCGCGTGCACCGCGAAGACGACCGGCGTGACCTTCGTGGCGGCCGCCAGGCACGCGACCGAGTCCGAGCCCGCGGCCGCCACGGTGAAGATCACCAACACGTCCGGCAAGCCGTGCACGATCGTCGGCGCCTCGAGCCTGGTCGCCAAGGACGACCAGGGCAAGAGCGACCCGATCGAGACCGACAACTCCGCGGCCGGAACCGACGCCGTCGACCTGGCGCCGGGTGCCACGGCCACCGCCGACGTGCTCTACGCCGACCTGAACTTCGAGGGCAGCCAGTCGGCCCGCGAGGTGTGCGGGGTCCAGGCCTCGAAGGTGGAGATCGCACTGCCCAAGGATGTCGGCCGCACGGTCAAGGTCGTCAGCGGCAACGGCTCGGCAGCCACGTTCAACGTGTGCGGGCCCGACGTGAAGTTCGAGGCGTTCCACGCCTGACCGGTTAGGGCACGGGCACGGGATGGGGCCCCGAAGGCCGAGCGGTCAGGGTCTGGGCGAGGTACGGGGTGAGACCACCGAAGGCGGTCGCGGCGACCGTTCCCGGGGCGCCGACTGCGTGACCACGGATGGCCTTCGCGTGGCGCCCGTCACTCGGGAACCTTCCTCGGCCGAGGTTCGTCTACAGTTACGTAGACCGTCTACGCTGCTGTAGTCACCTGCCACCATCCATGTGCTCACGCCGGCTGGGCCGCTCGGAAAGGGCTCGTCCCGTATGGGGATCATGCGACCCAGGATCCTGGTTGTCGAGGACGATCACGCCCTGCGGGACGTGCTGCGGCGAGGCCTGCAGGAAGAGGAGTTCGAGCCGGTCCTCGCCGCCGACGGCGCCACCGCCCTGCGGTTGGCGACCGCGGACATAGCGGCGGCCGTACTGGACGTCGGCCTGCCCGACTCGGACGGGCGTGACGTGTGCCAGGCGATGCGTGCCAACGGCTTCCTGGCTCCCGTGATCTTCCTGACCGCCCGCCACCAGCTCACCGACCGCCTGTCCGGCTTCTCCGCCGGGGGCGACGACTACCTGCCCAAGCCCTTCCATCTCGCCGAGCTCGCCGCCAGGCTGCGTGCGGGGGTCCGGCGGGCCGTCCCGCGGGCCTCCGCCGCGACCGGTGATCTGGTCCTGGACGCGGTGGATCACAGTGCGATCGTGCACGGTACGCGTGTCGACCTCTCCCCCACGGAGTTCCGGCTGCTGGCCACGCTCGTCGCCGCGGACGGGAGCCTCGTGCGACGTCGGGACCTGGTGCGGGCCGGCTGGCCCGAAGGCGCGCAGGTCAGCGACAACACCTTGGACCAGTACCTGAGCCGCTTGCGCCGCAAACTGCGCGAGGCGAACAGCCGGCTGACGATCGACACGGCGCGCGGGGTCGGACACCGGCTGTCATGAACCGTGTCGCCCGCCGCTTTCGCCGCTTCGTTCCGCGCACCCTGCGAGGCCGGCTCTCCCTCGTCGCACTGGCCACCGCCGCCCTGCTGATGACGGTCCTGACGGTGGCGTTCAACGCCGTGATGGACGAGCACCTGCAACGCCAGGCGGACGACGAACTGCGCACCAGAGCGGCAGCGGTGACCACGACGGTCGACACCAGCGGACATCGGGTGCACGTTCTGGAAACCGTCAACGACCGCCTTCTCGACGCGAACGTGTGGATCTACGCCGGCACGCGTCTGCTGGAGAAGCCGCCGTCGGCCACCACCGGGAGCCCGCTGACCCGGGCCGCCGGCCGGCTGGCCGCAGAGCCGAAGCATGTCTGCGAGACGGTCGACGGTCACCGGCCCGTCCGGATGTGCTCCCAGCCGGTCCACGGCCGCAACGCCGTAGCCACTGTCGTCACCGCGCTGGACCTGGCTCCGTATCGCAGCTCGGCCGAGACCGTGCTGCTGGGGTCGCTCGTCCTGGACACCGTGATGCTCGCCTGCACGTACGCACTCACGCGCCTGTCCGTCGGCCGGGCACTGCGCCCGGTCCGGACGATGACCGACCAGGCCACGCAGTGGAGCGCCGTGGGCTCCGACGACCGCTTCGGAACGGACGATCATCCGGCCGAACTTGCCCGCCTGGGTGGCTCGTTGGATGCCCTGCTCGATCGCATACGCACCGTACTGCGCCACGAACAGCAGCTGACGGGAGAGCTGTCCCACGAACTGCGCACGCCGCTCACCCGCATCATCATGGAACTCGATTGGTGGCGGACCCGACCGCGGACGGACGCCCAGACCCGCGCCGCCCATGAGGTGATCGCCGAGGCCGCGCAGTCCATGCGCACGATCTGCGACACGCTCCTCGACGACGCCCGCGAGAACGCCCTGAACCCGGCGACGGCCCCCGCGACGACGGACGTCGGGCCCGTCCTTGACCGCCTGCTCCAGCACGTCGGCCCACCGGATCGGCTGAAAGCCACGGTGGAAACCGGCGCGCAAGGGGTGGAGGCGGGGGTCGCGCCCGCTCTCCTCGAACGGATCCTCAGCCCGCTGATCGCCAACGCCGTCCGCTACGCCCGCTCCAGCGTGATCGTGTCCGCGCAGCGCCTGCCCGGTTCCGTGCGGATCGCCGTCGTCGACGACGGCCCCGGCGTGCCTGAGACGTTCGTGGACGACCTGTTCCAGCCGGGCCGCCGCGCCGACACCGGCGACGGACACGACGGCGCGGGCCTCGGGCTGCCGCTCGCACGGCGCCTGGCCCGCGCTGTCGGTGGTGATGTCTCCTACGACCCCGGACACGCGCCCGGGGCCAGATTCACGGTCAGTCTCCCCGCGGGGTGACCGGCTCCCGGTCCTCGCCCGCCGCCGGGGCAGCGGTCCGGCGCTCCTGCACCTGGGCGTACGCCATCAGGCCGAACAGCACGATGAGCAGGACGGCGGACGAGCCCGCCGTTCCGAGGTCCAGGCCGCCCTTGGCGACCGGCTTGGTGAGGAAGTCGCCCGCGGTGGCGCCCAGCGGGCGGGTGAGGACGAAGGCGATCCAGAACAGCAGGACGTTCGACACGGCCGGCACCTTCATCAGCGCCACGAGTACCGCGAGCACCCCGGTCACCAGCAGCGCGCCACCCGCGTAACCGAGGCCGGAGCTGTCGGACAGGAAGTCGCCCATCGAGGTACCGAGGGTGTTCGACACGAGGATCGCCGACCAGAACAGGGCCTCACCCTTGAAGGTGACGATGTCTCGGATCTGGAAGGTCATCCCGCTCAGCTTCCAGGCGAGGAAGATCGCGAGGAGGATCGAGATCAGGATCGCCGCTCCGGTGGGGTAGCCGAGGCCGAGGCCCTGCGGGCCCCAGCCCAGCTTGGTCGCTCCGTTCGAGAGGAACTTGGCGCTGGCGTCACGGTTCATGAAGTCGGACATCGTGGTGCCGGCCATGGAGGTCGACAGGATCACGGTCCAGTAGAAGAACGGGTTGTAGCGGCTGGACCGCAGCTGGATCACCAGTGTCACCACGAAGATCGCGAACAGCGCGATCGTGGTGAGGAAGTAGCCCAGCTTCAGGGTCTGCGCGAAGAGGTCGCCCGCCGTCTCGCCCAGGGTCGTCGCTGCGGTCTTCATGATCCAGAAGGCCAGCGTGACCTCGGGCAGCTTCTTCATCACCGACTTGGTCGTGCTCGACGTGCCCGCCACGTCGAGGTCGGTGAGGACCTCACTCTTTTCCAACTCAGCTTCTCCATGTCAGGTTCAACGACAGGGCGCTCGCCCCCGAATTCGGGACGAGCGCCCTGTGAGATCAGCCGGCCGCCGGCGGCGGCCGTGATCAACGACCGTGGCACAGAGATCCTGAACGCATCCTGAACGCACTCCGAACGCGGTCAGATTGCAGGTCAGGCCGCGTAACGGGGGTCCCGCTCCGGGTCGGTGACGTCCTTTCGGGTCACGGCTCCCGGCGTTACCGGACGACGAAGACAACCGCCAGAACGAGGCCGAACACCGTGGTGCTCAGCTCCTGCGGCACACCCATGTTGTCGGTGAGGTTGTCGCTGATCAGGGTGCCGACGACACTGATCAGGGCTACGGCCAGCCAGTACACGCCGGCCCGGTACGCGCTCGTGCGGAACTGCACCACCAGCACCACGGCCAGCAGGGCGCTCATCAGCACCGACACGCCCGTCAGACCGAGGCCCGCCTTCTCGTTCAGCAGATCGGCCGCGGTCTCGCCGACCGTCGTGCACAGCACCTCGATGAACCAGAAGTAGAGGGTGACCTCGGGCACTTTGTTCCAGCGCAGCCGACGCGGAGGAGAAGCGGCGGTCCCGTCGGCCGCGGGGAGGGCGGAAGTCTCAGACGTTTCGTAGGTCGTGGACAGCGACCGTGCCACCGGACGCCTGAACGCATCCCGAGTGCCGCACGGCACCGTGAGCGCTGCTCCAGGACGGGTTCCTCAGCCGCGCGCGGCCACGTACAGGGTCTGGGTGCTGCGGCCGATCGGGCCCTTCTCGTCGTGCAGGGCGGACTCGGCGAGGCCGACGCCGGCGCCGTCCACCATGGTTCGGGCGTCCAGGCAGACCCACTCGCCCTCGGGGTGGCGGTGCAGGCTGACGGTGAGGTCGGCGTTGATGAAGACGTAGCGGCGGAAGTCCAGCTCGGAGCTGACGCCGTTGCCCGAGTCGGCTGCCGTCAGCACCCGGCCGAGCGGGGTGATCTCCTCTCCCGCGACCAGGGGGACCCGCATACGCATCCACGCCGTGGCCGGGCCGGACTCGAGGAACGAACCGGCGGCGAAGCGCACTTCCATGGCGGTGTGATAGCCCTGGTCCCAGGGGACGGGGAAGAAGGCCTTCGAGGGCACGGCCTCAGGCCCGGGCACCTGCCGTCCCGGCGACACGTCCGGGACCGAGTCCGGTGCCGTCTTCATCAGCAAGGCCGTCGCTTTCATCACTTCCTGGCCGCCGTCGGGTGTGAGACCGACCTCCACGAGCTCGACGCTGCGCCCGGCGCGCAGCACGCGCGTGGTCACGGTCAGCGGCCGTATCGGGACCGGCCGCATGATGTCGTACGTGAGTCTGGCGACCCGCATGTCGGGCCGGCCATCCGGTCGTTGCTCGACGGCCAGACCGAGCAGCGCGGCCGGCGGACCGGCGTGCTGGGAGTCGACGTCCCAGGGCCCCCGTGTGTACGCGGTGGGGAGGAACCGGTCGGGGGCCTCCCGTTCGTAGAAGGCCTCGGCTTGCGACGTCGGCATATCGGTCCCCTCGTGTCGAGCGTTCTCCCCCTCGCCATACTACTAAGCGCTTGCTCATATGGCGGAAGGTCGGCCCACAGCGTGCGCCGTCCGGCGTGCCTGCCCGGCCGTGACGCCGTTGCGGTGGTGTGAGGTCACGTCGGTCGACAGCCGCGACTCGCCGACCGGGTCGGCCGCGTCCGGCCTGGCATCTGACGTGCTCGGAGCTGGAGTCGCTGTTCCTGGGCGGCCGGCGACCAGGAGTACGCCTACCGCAACGACGGCACCGAACCGGTCGTCTTCATGCGGGTCGTCACCGGCGCCTGATCCCTACGACACGCTTCAGGACTCCGGAGCGGCCACCATCAGCGTGTCGAGCACCGAGTCCATGTAGCGCTCGCCCTCCACACCGGCCGGAAGCGTCTCCGGCACCGCGTGCGCCAGCTGTGTGTGCCCGAGGTAGCCGGTGTACGCCAGCAGTGCGCGACGGCGCGCATCGTCCGGCGGGAAGCCCAGCTCGGTGAAGAGCTCTGCCAGGTAGCCCACCCGGCGCTCCGTCACCCGGCGCAGTACGGCGGCGACTCGCGGATGCCCGGCCGAGGCCGGCAGCGACACCTCCAGCGGGTCTTCGGCGGCGAGTTCGGACGCCTCCACGAACAGCCTGCGCAGCCGCACAGCCGGATCCGGCTCGGACGCCAGCCCGGCGATGACATCCTCGGTGGACTTCTGCTCCCAGCGGTCGAGGGCGGCCTCGATCAGCGCCTCACGGTTGGCGAAGTGCCAGTAGAAACTGCCCTTGGTGGTGCCGAGGCGCGCGGCGAGCGGTTCGACGGCGACCGCCGCGAGACCGCCTTCGCCCATCGCCGAAAGGGCCGCGTCCGCCCAGTCCTGCGCGGTCAGTCGCTTCCGTCCGCCCGCACGGGGCCCCTCCGCATGCTGCTGCACCATGTCCATACGCTACCGTATGGTCAGCAACATACGGCAGCGTATGGAGGCGCGATATGCGCAGGTTCCGCACGATCAGCAATGTCCATGAGCGCACCATCGAGGCACCCGCCCAGACGGTCGGGACCCTCCTCGAACGGCTCTCCTCGCTCCACGACCCGCTCTGGCCCGCACCGGCCTGGCCCCCGATGCGCTTCGACCGCCCCTTGGGCGTCGGCGCGGACGGCGGCCACGGCTTCGTCCGCTACCGCGTCCGCGCGTACGAGCCCGGCCGCCGCGCCCGCTTCGACTTCAACCCGCCCACGAGCGGCTACCACGAGTTCGTCATCGAGCCGATGGGGCGGGACCGCTGCCGCGTGCGGCACACCCTGGAGCTGCAACGCCGTGGCCCGATGGTGCTGGGCTGGGCCCTTGCGGTGCGCTGGATGCATGACACGGTGGTCGAAGAACTCTTCGACAACATCGAGCGGTCCGCCACCGGGGCAGTGCCCGACCCCGTCCGCTGGACGCCGTGGGTCAGGCTGCTCCACCGGTTGACATGGGAAAGGGCAGCCGGCGGCCCGCTCCCGGCCGACGCCCGGCTGGTCCGTGCCGCCTTCGAGCAGACCGACTACGCCGATGCCTGGCGCATGACGATGCGTCCCGGCATGCCGCTGGACCCCGAGCCCTGGCGGGACGTGCTGCGCGGCGCCTCCTTCCCGGTGGTGGGCCGCCAGGGCGGCGAAGTACTGCTGGGCGAGGACGCCGGACACCTCGACTTCCGCGCCTCGATCCACGTCGACGACCGTGAGGTCACGCTCAGTACGGTCGTACGGATCCACAACTGGCGCGGCAGGCTGTACTGGGCGGTGGTCGGACGCGTCCACCCCTTCATGGCCCGGATGATGCTCCGCCGCATCCACCGCCGGCTCGCCCTGACGGCTCCGAGCGCTGCCGAACGCGCGCTGCGGGAACCCGCTTCTCCGGTGTCGCAGGGGAGTTGAGCCCCCTGCAGACACACTCCTCCCCCACCGACATGGTCAGGGGACCGGATGCGGGTGGCCGAGGTAGGAGAACTCCGGCAGCAGGTCGGCGTGCGGGCCTATGCGGTCGTCCGTGATCTTGCCGCCGGAGACCCTCCTCGGCGTTGAAGGACGCGGTCAGGGAGGGGTGGGCCCCACGGTCGACGGAGACGAGCCGGCCGTTCTGCCGCAGACTGACCCGTGCCCACACGCCGATCGGTCCGTCGCCGAGTTCGCCGTCGGGTACCTCCAGCACGATCCCGAAGACGTTCCTGTCGATTCCGAAGTCGTTGCCGGTCCACCGGAAGTTGTCGACGATGCCGTCCAGGTCGGCGAAGAAGGGATCACTTCGGGCGTCGTCCTTGGGCGAACGCAGATTGGGCCCGCTGAGGTGGTGCGACATGGCGGCCTCTCGGTGAGCGTGCACCCCCCCTGACGCCGCGCGAGCAACAGGAAATCACAGCTCGCCTGCCTCGGCACCTGGATCGGCGCGCAAGCCCTGTGTGTGGGGCGGGGAGCGGCACTGCCCATGTGTTCGGCTTGCTGATCTCGTCCGTCGAGTACGGCGGGGCCATCAGGGTGGTCCCAGGCCGTGTCGGGCGGCCGGGGTGAGTCCGGCTGGTCATGCTGGACGGGGTGTGCATCCCCTTCCCGGCGACAAGGAGCACGGTATGCCGACGGACTCGGTCGAACGATTCCTGGCGGCCCTGGACCCGGAGCACCGGGAGGCCGTCGGCGCCAAGCCGCGAGAGGAGCAGGAACAGCTCGCGGCGGCCTGGGAACGGGAACTCGAGTCGGACGACGAGCTCGACACTCTCGACGAGCTCTCCCCGCCGGCGGCGGAAGCCGAGGCCGCCCGGCGTGTGCTGGAACGGGAAACCGACTGACTCCGGTCGGACGGTTCGGCCGGCCGTCGTACGGCCCGGACGGGGCGCATCTGCGCATGCGCTTGTCGCTCCGGTCGGGGTCGCGTATGCGCGTGAACTTCTTGCCCGGTCAGGGCCCCATGTGTACATAGGGAGCCCATAGCCATGGACTGCGTGGATAGCGCTCGCGCAGGTCGCGCGTCACTCGGTGCATCGCCTCGGCCGGCCGGACGCCCTCCGCCAGGAGGGCGTACAGGGTCGTGGTGAACTCGGTGGCATCGCCGTCGGCGACCTCCCACAGGGTGGCGATCACATGGGTGAAGCCCGCCAGCTGGAAGGACGAGGCGACATGCTGGGCTTCGTCGGCGAGGTGGTAGGAACCGGCAGCGGTTCCGCACGAGGCGAGGAAGACCAGCTCGGCGTCGAGGGAGAGCGCCGTGATGTCCGGCAGCGACAGTGAACCGTCCTGCAGCACGAGCCTGTGGGCGCTCCGGCCGAGAATGTCGGCCTGCGTGTGGCAGGCGAAGTGGGCCCAGGAGTGCCGCGTGAGCTCGCGGAGCACGGCCTGCTTCGCAGCGGCGTCGCCGGTCAGGACAGTGGTCCGGGGAAACAGCTCGGCCAGTGCCTGCGCATCCGCGGCGGCGTGCCGCAGAGGTGCTGCTCCGGGTGCTTCCGGAGTGGCGACCACCAGCAGGCGGGGATCACGGCCTGCGCGGGAGCGGCTGGAGCTGAGGTGCTCGGCGGTCTTCGGGCGCAGCGCGTTGAGTGTTGTCGTGTACGACGACATCACGTAGTCGGCGATTCCCCGGGGCGCATCACCGGTGTACCGCCCGGCAGCGTGCAGGGGCAGGAAGCTCAGGATGCCGGTCGGGCACCACCACAGCCGCGGAAGGTGGTCACCGCCGCCTCCGAGACCAAGGTGCTCGACGACTGGTTCGGCGATCGCCTCCCACAGCCAGGCGAGTGTGTCGAGGACGACGGTGCCTGCCTCCCAGCGGTGCTCGGCAGGCTCGTGCGGGTCGTGCAGCGCGCGGACCGCCGAGCTGAAGGCCATGAACCGGTCCGCCACGGACCTCAGGTCGGCCCGGGGCAACGGCACACACCTCGCCGTGCCCTCGGCAAGGACGATCGCGTCACTGCGCAGAGTTGCGAGGTTCACGACCACCACCGGGCCGGACTCGGTCAGTGCGCCGAGGTCAGGTGCTCCAGGTCGCAGGAAGCTCTCGAATCCGGGCAGGCCACGGATGTTGTCGCGGGCCCGCTCCCAGGCGCGGACCGTCAGCCGGTGCTCGTCCCTGGTGGTACCGGGCGCATGGTCCGAAGCGCGGTCGGTGCTCGCACCGAGGGACGTCATGGCCTCGCCGAGTCGGCTGAACTCAGCGGCCAGTTCAGGCGCTTGACGACGAAGGTCCGTCAGGTCACGGCGAGTCTCGGTGAGCTGTCCGAGCAGGATGCCCCGCCCGCGTTCGAGCAGGTCCAGTGCCTTCTCGGGATCGCCCAGTTGCAGGGCGCAGGCCGCGGCCTGGGAAGCGAGCAGGAGCTCGTCCGCGAGCAGCAGCTCACGGTCGGAGCGTGCGAGCCGGTGCCCGACCAGCAGCGGCAGCAGGTCCACCGCGGATTCATAGTGGGCGGCCGCAACTTCCCAGTCGCCGAGACCGGCGGCCAGGCCACCGGCCGCCCTGGCGGCCTCGATGCGATCCGGGAGAGTGAAGTGGGGGGTTCGGTAGACCTGGCGTCTCAGTTCGAGCACCTCCGCGGCCGAGTCTCCTGTCTCGCCGTCGCGTCGTGCCAGGACATGGGACAGCACCAGCAGCGCTCGCACGTGCCCTACCTCGTCCGGGCTCGTGACGGCCATGGCTTCGCGCGTCACGACTTCGGCCTCGTCCAGCAGCGACCCATCCGCTTCGTACCGGTGGAGGTCCAGCAGCGCGTTGGCCAGGTTGGTGCCCCAGAGCGGCCGGTCCGGGTGGTCGGCAGGACCTGTCCGGATC
Source organism: Streptomyces sp. BK340 (assembly GCF_007827595.1). Classification (GTDB taxonomy): domain Bacteria; phylum Actinomycetota; class Actinomycetes; order Streptomycetales; family Streptomycetaceae; genus Streptomyces. The sequence continues at coordinate 46,302 of NZ_VISR01000033.1, read as the reverse complement.
GCCTCACGCAGCAGGTCCACGGCCTCCCGGGCGTCCTGCGCCGACGTACGGTCCCGCGCGCGGCCCAGAAGCACCACGGCCAGGTAGGACAGTGAAACCGAGCGCTCCGGACCGCCCTGGGCGTGTAGTGCCAGGGACTTCCGGCAGAGGTCGACGACCGCGTCGAGTTCGCGTTCGTACGCGGTGAAGGGCTGGGCGAAGAGGTCCGTGAAGGTGCGGGGACTGCTCTCCCGGGCCCTGCGGGCCATGTCCACGAAGGGGGCGAACTGCCGCGTGTGGAGCAGTCTCGCTTCCGCCAGCCTCGCCATGGCCTCCGGCGTCGTACGCCAGGCTTCGGGGCCCGCCGCCGCCTCTCCGAGTACGTCCATGGCCTCCAGCAGCGCCGAGCTGTCCCGTGAGACCTCGTAGAGCGAGACCAGGGAGACGCCCAGCTCCAGGAGGGAGTGGGCCCGGTCGAAGGAGCCCTGCCGGGCGATCCGCACGGCGGCCCGGCAGACGGGAACCAGCTCGTCGAGGAGTCTTCTGTCCCGCGTGCTGTCGTAGGCGGCGGTGAGGGCACTCGCACATCTGCCGAGGAGGAGGCCGCGCTCGTCTTCGTTCAGCGTGGGGTCTTCCAGGTGGCTCCGGGCCAGCCCGAGGGCCTTGTCGAGCGCAGCTTCCTCCCGGGTGAGCTGGAATTCCACCCGGTAGGAGTCGATGAGGCCGGACTTCGCGCGGCGCACCTCGACGTGGTCGGCGGGGAGTTCGCCGACGACCGATTCGAGGAGACGTCTGCCCTCCGCAACGGTCTTCCTGTCCTTGCCCAGTTCGCCCAGCAGAGTCAGTGAGTGGCCCAACTCGACGTACACGGGGACCCTTTGGGGGTGCCGGGCCCCGAGGTGCGCGGCCGCCGCCCGCAGCACGGTCACCGCGTTGTCGGCGTCGGAGAGGTCGCCGGTGGCTGCGGCCGACTCCTGATGGGACAGCCCGGCGTTCATCAGCTGTGCCACGTAGGCCGGATCGGCCGGGTCCAGCGCTCGTGCGGCCGCGTGGTTCAGGCGCGCCGACTCCCGCATGGCCTCCATGTCGTGCAGCCGGAGCGCCTTCACCCGCAGCACATTGCCGAGACAGGACAGCGTTCCGGCTTCCTGCGGTGCCGCCTCACGGGCACGGCGCGCCCACTGTTCCGCCGCCGAGATGTCGTGCCGCGCCCCCTCGCCGGTCCTGGCGTCGGCGTCCTCTCTCCGCCCTTCGTGCGCGCGCGACTTGAGGGCGTTGGCGAGACTGACCATCCGGCTCACTGTGTCCGGCCCGGACCCGTCCGCCCCGGAGAGCGCGGCCTCCAGAACCTCCACCGCCTCGTCCAGCGCGGCGACCTCGCCCGTGGCGGAGTGCGTCATCCGCAGACACATACCGAGGTCCGCCTGGTACGCGCGCCGCCGATCGTCGCTCACCCCCGGATGCGCGACGAGCCGGCGCAGCACAAGGGCTCGTGCGCGGAGCAGGGCGGGCTCTCCCTGCGCGACGTGCAACGGTACGACGGTGGTGAGGGCGTCGAGGACGGGACGCGCGCGGGGATCGGCCGGGCCGTATTCCTCGGGCACGCGCTCGATGCAGGCGCCGGCCTGTCGGGCCCATTCGGCGGACGGGGTGCGCAGGTGACCCTCGATGAGGGCCCCGGCCAGTCGGATCCGGACCTGTACCCGCGTCTCCTGGTCCGTGGCCTTCTCCTGGACACGGTCCCACGCCGCCGCGGCCAGGGAGAGCAGTCGCGGATCGCGGCTCGTGGGGCCGGCCACGCCGTCGCGGTAGGCGTGCAGCAGGTTTCCCCCCAGCGGTCCGAGCAGCGCTACGGCCTGTTCGTCGGGTATGGACGCGAGGGAGTCGATCGTGCGCGAGGCCCAGCCGATGGCCTCGTCCAGCGAGCCGGGATCATCGCCTCTCGCATGCCGCTGCAGAAGGACCTCCACCAGGTTGATCTGCAGCATCTCGGGCAGGGCTTCGGTCTCCCGCAGGATGCCGATGGCGCGTCGGAGCAGAGCGATCGCCTCGGCCGCCTCGGCCGGGTCTCCGGTGGTTCGGTAGGCGGCCGCGCGGTCGGCTGCCTCGTTGCCGAGCCGCAGGGCTTCTTCGAGTCGTCGCGGTGCGGCCGACTCCCGCGCGAGTACGGCGCCGATCGCGTCCGGCACCGCCTCCGGCATCCGCCCCCACAGCGGCCGGAAGAGCTCCAGGGCGCGGTGGAAGTCCGCTCCGTCGTAAGTCTGTCGGGCCAGGCAGCGGAACCAGTGGAACCAGCCCAGGGCGTGGGCACCCTCGTCGCTCCATGACGTGTGCAGGGACGCGGCGAGGAGTCCGGCCGCCGTGTCGGCCTCGGGTCCGAGCATCTGCTGGGGATCGGCTGTGGACGCGAAGCGTCCGAGCAGTGCCTGCACTGTGGTGAGTGGCGAGTTCTCCATCTGCTCCGTCGCTCCCCCCGCGGTGGCTGTTCGGCGTGTTGCGCCCGTACCATCATGCAGCGACGCTGACGCGTCTTCTCCAGGAGTGACAAGGGGCAGCATGGAACGTCGGGGGGATGTCGCGGCATGGTGTGAGGCCCTCCCTCTTCTGCGTCGTCTCGCCGCGGCTCAGGGCCGCGCGGACGAGGTCACGGAGCTGGCGCATCGCATGCGGACCGAGAGCGACGTGGTGGTGCAACTCAACGAGCTGGGGCGGGAGTTCGGAATCCCGGCGCTCGGCGCCAGATCGGTGGTCGGGGTGCCCGGGGTGGACCCGGGGGTGCCGGTCGACGGGCTGTTCGTCTGTCCCGCCGGGCGGTGCGACCGGGACTGGGTACGGGCGCCGGGGGTGGCGACGCCCGAATGCCACCTGTTCGAGGAGCCGTTGGCACGGGCGGCGCCGGAGCGGCGCATTCGGTGAACTCCTTCCTCAACGAGCTCGCCAAGCAGTTGGCCGGCAAGTGGGTCTCCCTTCTCGTCGTACCCGGGGCCCTCTTCGTCGCCTCCGTCGTGGTGGGCTGGCGCATGCACTCCGGATCGTGGCCCGGCGACGAACACTTCGTGACGGCGGTCCAGCAGGGCAGGGCCTCGGCCGGCCGGCTCGCCGCCGCTGCTGTGGGCACCGTACTGCTGGCCGCCTGGGCGGGGCTGCTGGCGCAGGGCACGGGGAGGGCCGTTCACTGGCTGTGGCTCGGGCAGTGGCCCGGACGTACCGGCGAGGCACTGACCAGCCGGCGCCGTCACCGCTGGGATCGCGCCCAGGAGCAGTATGAACAGGCTTACCGCCAAGGGCAGTCGGACAAGACGCTGGCCCAACTGGCGTACCGGCGCAATCGCATCGCGCTGGCACCTCCGACGAGGCCTACGTACATGGGTGACAGTGTCGCGGCACTGAGCACCCGCGTCGGGATCGAGTACGGCCTCGACCTCGAACACGGCTGGCCACGGCTGTGGTTGGGGCTGCCCGAGGAGGCCCGGAAGGTACTGGACGAGAGCAGGGACGCGTTCAACAGGGCGGCTGCGGTGGCTGGTTGGGGAGTTCTCTACGCCCTCGCCGGAGCCGTCTGGTGGCCACTCGGGCCGGCTGGGCTCGCAACGCTCCTCACGGCCGTTGTCCGAGGCCGGTCGGCCATCGCGAACCTGGCTCAACTGATGGAGTCCGCGGTCGACCTCCACGGAGCGAGCCTCGCCACCTCGCTCGGCATCCCCGTCCCGGACGGCCGCGTCACACCAGAGATCGGGCGCGAGGTGACTCGGGTCGTGCGCAAGGGGGCGTGAGGGGCGGGCGGCGGCCACGCCGGTGACCGGGGGGAAGCCCGGTACGAACACGCGCCGACGACGACCCTCGGAGTCGGGCCCGTGATGCACGTACACGCGTTCTTTTGGGTACTAGCGGGTTGTCCTCCTCGTCATCGGGCACGTCGGCGGCGGCAGTCCGGGGCGGAGAGCCAGTTCTAGGACGTGATCACGATGGGCTACTCGCACCAGGGCCACACGGAGCGCACCACAGTGGGAACCCTCCTGACCTGCAAAGATCTCCACGTCAAGATCAGCTGTTTGCGTCGGGAGATCCACCAGCTGCAAGAAGCCGTCGTGTCACACGCTGTGATCGATCAGGCGATCGGCGTGGTCATGGCCGTCGGCGGGCTCCGTCCCGACCAGGGCATCGAAGTCCTCACGGCGGTCTCCCGGCGCACCGGCATCGGTCTGCCCACGATCGCCGGTCTCCTCGTCGACTGGGTGGCGACCGGTCGGCTGTCCGACGACCTCCGTCAGGCACTGGACAGCGCACTGACAGACGCGGAACCCGACGCAGCCGAGCCCACCCCGCCGGTCGACGACTCGCCCGCGGTCCCCCGACGCGGCAAGCTTGAAGTGGCGTGAGCAAGGCACACCCGGCTGCGGCGGCTGCTCCGGTCCCCGGACGGCCCCGCACAGCAGGAGGGCGGCGTCAGGTGCGTACCGTGGGAGTGGAGGAGGAACTCCTCCTGGTCGACCCCGACAGCGGGGAGCCGAGGGCCGTGTCGGCCGCCGTCCTTGCCCGTGCCGCCGAGGACGATCCCGCACAGGACGTCTTCGAGAAGGAGCTGTTCGGGCAGATGCTGGAGTTCGCCACGCGGCCCCAGTCGGAGATGGCGGACCTCGCTGCCGAAATCATGCACTGCCGCAAGGAGGCGGCACGGCGCGCCGGCGAGATCGGGTGCGCGGTCGCCGCACTCGCCACCTCCCCGCTGCCGCTCAACCCGACGATCACCGTGAACGAGCGCTACCAGTGGATGGCCGACCGGTACGGCATCGGCACCCGTGGGCAACTGGCCTGCGGCTGTCATGTGCATGTGTCGGTGGAGTCCGACGAGGAGGGCGTCGCCGTTCTCGACCGGATCCGGCCTTGGCTGCCCGTGCTCTGTGCGGTCAGCGCCAACTCTCCGTTCTGGCAGGGCCTCGACACCGGCTACGACAGCTACCGCTCCCGGGTCTGGGCGCGCTGGCCGTCGGCCGGGCCGGCCGAGCTGTTCGGGTCCGCCGAGCGGTACCACCGGCTGGTTGCGGACATGGTGGCCACCGGCGTCATCCTGGACGAGGCGATGGCCTACTTCGACGCCCGTCTGAGCGCGCGCTTTCCCACGGTGGAGATCCGGGTGGCGGATGTGTGCCTGGGCGCGGAAACCGCCGTGCTCGTCGCCACTCTGGTCCGGGCCTTGGTGGAGACCGCCGCGCGCGACTGGCGGGCGGGCCGGCCACCGCTCGACCACGGCGTCAGTCTGCTGCGGCTGGCCGCCTGGCAAGCCGCCCGGACGGGCCTGAGGCAGGATCTCCTCGATCCCGCGACCATGCGGCCCCGGCCCGCCGCGGACGTGGTGCGCTCGCTGCTGGAACACACCGGGGACGCACTGATCGAGAGCGGCGACGCGGCCCGCGTCGAAAAGTCCGTCGGCGAATTGCTGAGCCACGGCACCGGCGCCCGCGAACAGCGGGTGCTCATGGAACGCACGGGCAGCCTTCAGGGCGTCGTCACCGAGTGCGTACAGCGCACCCTGGCTTGAGCGGCTCGGCGAAAGGATCAGTACGTCGAGGCCCTCGGCGGCGGGCTGCTCCGGCATGCCTGCCCGCGGATCCTCTCGTCAGATCTCCTCCTCCATACGGATGGCGGCCCTGAGGTCCTCGTACGCCTTTCCCGGTGAGCCCTCCTGCGCTTCGAGCAGGGCGGCGGCGATGGCGTCCAGCTTGCGCTGGATGGCGCGCTCGGCCCGTAGCTCCGAGTTCTTCAGCAGGGCGAGCAGGAGCAGCGTCACGGCCGTCATCGAGTCCCCGGCGAGCACCTGCCACTCCGTGCCCATCCCGAGAGCATGGACGATCAGCACCCATGCGACCAGCGCCAGGCACAGCAGGAAGAACAGCGGGGAGCTGGTGAACAGCGATGCGCCCTCCGCGAACCGTTCGAACCACCGGCGCCGGTCGCCGCCCCGGTCAGCGGGATGCAGGAAGGTCATCGGCTCTCACCTCTCGGGGCGCGCCCTCCCGCGCTCGTCACCGGGCGGGGCTGCGGACTCTCCGTCCGAGTACCCCTCGAGGCGGGGTGCTCGCGGCACCGTGGGGAGCGACTCTGCTGCCGCCGGACAGGGTCGAGGCTCAGCGACCGTGCTTCGATGCCGCTCGCCGGCGGCGGACGAGGAGTACGACGGCAGAGCCGGCGGCCACCGACGCGGCGGCCGTGCCTCCGAGGGTGACGGCCTGTGCGATCGGCCGCCCGGAACCGGTCTGCGCGAGCGTCGGGCCCGCAGGTTCGGTGGCGGTCGTCGCCGTGGTGGCGGTGGCCTGGGCCGCCTGTTCGATCAGGCGGGCGACCGCGCCCGGCTGGGAGACGGAGACGGCGTGGGACGCATTGACCTCGACGGTGTGCGCGTGGGCGCGCTGGGCCATGAAGCGCTGTACGGCCGGCGGGATGTTGCGGTCCTCGGTGGTGATCAGAGTCCAGGACGGGATGGTCTTCCAGGCGGCCCTGGTGGCCTTCTCCACCAGGGCCGAGGCGGCCACGGGACGCTGGGTGGCGGCCATCAGGTCCGTGACGGACCTGGGCACGTCGGCGGCGAACTGGTCATGGAATTTGCCGGCCTTGATGTACTGATCGATGCCGGTGCCACCGCCGGGAAGGGGAAAGGGAACGTTGTCGAGGGCGGGGCCGAGAGTGCTCCCGGGAAACTTGCCGGACAGTTCCAGGGAGCTTTCTCCCGCCGCGGGGGCGAAAGCGGCGATGTAGACCAGCGCCTTGACCTGGGCGTCGCCGACGGCCGCTTCGCTGATCACGGCGCCGCCGTAGGAGTGACCGACGAGCACGACCGGTCCCCGCACGCTCTTCAGGACGCTGTGGATGTACTCGGCGTCGCTGGCCAGTCCGCGCAGCGGGTTGGCGGGAGCGATGACCGGAAACCCCGCCTGCTGCAGGCGGCTCACCACTCCGTTCCAGCTCGAGCCGTCGGCGAAGGCGCCGTGCACCAGCACGACGGTTGGTTTCGCGCCGCCCTCGCCACCAACCGCGGAAGCCGGTGCCGCCGGGAACGCACACAGCGCGACGGCGGCGAATCCGGCCGCCACGCCGTGGATACGCCACGTGTGGCGTCGTATGCCATGGACCGCACTCATACTGCTCGCACCTTCCGTAGGGCTGTACGGCATTCAGCTTCACCCGTCCGTGGTGACGGGGCAGCCCACCAGGGCAATCGGGTGAAATCCGTACGGCAGGAGGTGCGATCGCTGCGAAGGCCCCGCACGGTATCAGCGTCGGCCCGTGCTCAGCGTGCCGTCATCTCCTCGGCGAACACGTCCAGAATCGCTGCGCAGAAGGCCTTCAGATCGTCCGGCTTGCGGCTGGTGACCAGCTTGTTGGGCCCGTGGTCGCAGATTTTCACCTGCTTGTCGACCCAGGTGCCGCCCGCGTTGCGGATGTCCGTGCGCAGGCTCGGCCACGAGGTCAGTTCACGCCCCCGCACCACGTCCGCCTCGACGAGGATCCAGGGCGCGTGACAGATCGCGGCGACCGGGCGCCCCAGCTCGAAGAACCCCTTCACGAAAGCGACGGCCTCGTCGTCCGTCCGCAGGAAGTCCGGATTGGCGACCCCACCGGGCAGGACCAGGCCGCCGAAGGAGTCGGCGGACACATCACCGACGACCTCGTCCACCGTGAACCTGTCCGCCTTGTCGAGGTGGTGGAAGGCCTGGACCTCACCGGATTCGGTCGACACCAGCACCGGTTCGTGCCCGGCCTCCCATGTCGCCTGCCAGGGCTCGTTGAGCTCCACCTGTTCTACGCCCTCGGGCGCTGTCAGAAACGCGATACGCATGACCGGTCGACTCTCCTTCCCCGTTGTCGTCGATTCCCGTCATCGGGCGGACGCGGTGCCGCTGTCGAGATCCGGCGTCGGTGCCACGATGGGCGCCGAGGTCGCCTCGATGGCCGGGGCGTCGAGGCGGACGAGACCCTCGGGTCCACCGCCGTCGACCACCGCGACGTGTCGAGCCGACCGCTCACGCATCGCCCTTGCGGCATCTTCGATGTCGTCGTCCGCGCGGACCGTGACCAGATCCCGGCGCACCGCTCGGCCGACGGGCATCCGGCGGTGGTCGGCTCCGTCCGCGACCGCGCCGACCACCAGGTCTCGATCGCCGGCCAGCCCCATCAGGTCACCGTCATCCGTCACCAGCACGAGACCCACGCCTTGGTCGCGCATCACTTGAGCCACCGATGTCACGGACGCCCGTGCGTCCAAGGCCGTCAGGGCATCGGTCATGATGTCGCGCACTCTCCTGGCCATTTCGGCCCCCTTCCGCGCTCCGGCAGGGCGCGGTCACCGCGCGCTCGGCTGCCGGGTACCCCACACCGCACGCCTCACCGCGAACGCCCGGGACCGCACCGACGTCCTGCCGTCGCTGCGCGGCTGATGGGCGTGAGGCAAGGTGGATATCACGTGACAATGTGGGCATAGACCCCATGCAGGGGCGTTCTGCTGCAGGGAATCCTGTCCGTTCCTGAATGCCGGGAGGAGGCGTGCGTTGCCGTGGACGCTGAAGGGCGGGCAACGAACCATCCCGCGAGGGGCGTGGGCCGGGACCGTCGGCTCGTCGTGGAGATACGGCCCGAGGCCCGGACGGACACGGTCGTACTGGTCCTGACCGGAGAGGTGGACCACGACTCGGCAGGACCCCTGAAACAGGCCCTGGAAGAGGGAATCGGGGCACAGCGGATCATCGCCGACTGCTCCGGGCTGCTGTTCTGCGACTCGACCGGACTCAACGTCCTGCTCAAGGCCCGGCTGCGCATGCAGAACCACGGAGGACGCCTGGACATCGCGGGGCTGCGCCCGCCGGTCGACCGCATGTTCGAGATCACCGGCGCTCACAACGTCTTCCGGGTGTTCCAGGATGTCGAGACGGCACTCACGGACAGCCAGGCAGGCACGTGACGCCGCCGCGGTCGGAGCCGAGGGAGGGATCATGACGACGACAGGCGCCGGCCACGAGCAGGTCAGACGACTCGCCCTGCGCGGCACGGGCGGCGCGGTGACTCGCTGTCGTGACTTCACCACTGTGGCGTTGGCCGACTGGGGCTGGCTGCCGGCCGCCACGCCGGAGGCCCGCGAACAGGTCGAGGATGTACTGCTGCTGGTGTCCGAGGTGGTCACCAACGCGTGTCTGCACGCCGGGGGCCCGGAGGAACTGGTCCTCCGGCACGGCGGCGAACGGCTGCGCATCGAGGTGTCCGACGCGAGCCCCGAGCATCCGCATGCTCAGGCCCCGCGATCACCCGCGCTTCCCGGCGGGCACGGCCTGATGATCTTCGACCGGCTGGCCCGCTCGTGGGGGTCCGAGGCCAGGCCTGATCGCGCACGCGGAAAGGTCGTATGGGTGGAGGTCACCCGCCCGTCCGAGCAGAAGTCTGATCGGGCGCGGTCGGCTCGTCGTCGATCAAGCCCGCTTTGAGTTCACCCAGGATCCGCTTGAGCAGGCGCGAGATGTGCATCTGCGACAGACCGAGACGCTCCCCGATCTCCGCCTGGGTGAGCTCCTCGCCGAAGCGCAACGACAGCACGAGGCGATCCCGCTCCCCCAGCCGCGCGATCAGCGGCTTCAGCGACTCGAAGTCCTCGACGAGTTCGTACGACGCCTCCGACGTGGCCAGATGGCGCGTCACGAGACGCAACGCGTCTGCGTCGTCCTCCTCGACCGGTGCGTCCAGGGAGCGGGCGGCATAGCCGTTGGCAGCGCGTTCACCCTCGGCCACACACTCCTCGGTCACCTGCATCTGGGCGGCGAGTTCGCCGCGGCTGGGCCGGTGCCCGAGCCTCTGCTCCAGTCGGTCGGCGGACTTCGCCAGCTCGATCCGCATTTCCTGGAGCCGTCGGGGAACCCGCACGGCCCAGGTCGTGTCACGGAAGAACCGCTTCATCTCGCCGACGATCGTCGGCAGCGCGAACGCCGAGAACTCGACGTCACGGTCGACATCGAAACGGTTGATCGCCTTGATCAGGCCGATCGTGCCGACCTGCATGATGTCCTCGGCCGAGTCGACGTGGTCCCTGAACCGCCGGGCGGCGAACTTGACGAGACTGAGGTTCAGTTCGACGAGGGTGTTGCGCACGTAGGAGTACTCGGGCGTGCCCTCCTCCAGTGCGCGCAGGCGCACGAACAGGGCCACGGAGAGGGACCGCGCCTCATCCGTCGAAACCTCGGTGGGCCGCGTGATATCCGGCAGTCCGGCAAGGGCCTCGCGACGTATGACGGCACCCGCGTCATGGGCGGAGGTTGCGGAAGTCTGGACGGTGGACATGAGGCTCCTTCGACGGTGGCGGCGGGCCTGCACCGCGGCGAACGCGGCGGGGTCCGTCGATCGAGCGTCCTACAGTCATTCTTCCCCCAGGGGATGGTTTGATGCGGTATGCGCCGGAAAGGCGCAGCGCATGGCCAGGTCCACGGAGCAGCGGACCGGCGACCGCTCGTTGCGCTACGAACTCCCTGCGGAACCCGGAGTGGTCGCTCATTGCCGTGCCCTGACCCAGCGGGCGCTGGTCAAGTGGTTCGGATCCGCCGGCCGGCCCGGCCGGAAAGCCGCCGACGACGCCGTGCTGCTGGTTTCGGAGGTGGTCACGAACGCCTGCACACACGGGGGCGCCCCGTCCGAACTGCAGCTCACGGCGACCGATCGGGCACTGTGGGTGCAGGTCAGCGACACCAGCCCGGTGGTTCCTCATCCGCACGGCCGGCACAGCGCCTCCCGCACCTCGGGGCACGGGCTGTATCTCGTCCAGCGGCTCGCGGCGTGCTGGGGCTGCGTGCCCGGCTCTCACGGCGGCAAGACCGTCTGGTTCGAGGTGGACATCGTCCCGGAAGCCGCAGCTCCGGACCGGTCCTAGAGTGGAAACGCGGTGCGTGGGCACCGCGGAGCCAGGCCTGTCCGTCCACGCGACGCCCGCTCGTACGAGGTGCTCTCATGGCGAAGCGCAGAGCAGCACGCCTCGGCGCGGCCCCAGCCGCCGCAGGCTCGGACGAGGGCGGCCTGCGTCGACTGCTCGCCGGTCTCACCGCGGTACGGGACGGGGATCTCTCCGTCCGGCTCCCCGAGGACGCCGCCGGAACCCTCGGCGACATCGCCGTGGTCTACAACGACATGGTCGGCCGGCTCTCCCTGCTCACTTCCGAGGTCACCCGCGTCGCCGGGCAAGTGGGCGACGAGGGGGTGCTCGGCAGCCGCGTGCACGAACCGCGGACGAGCGGGGCCTGGCACGAGCTCACCACCGGCGTCAACGCGATGGCGGACAACCTCACTCTGCAGGTGCGTTCCATCGCGCATGTGGCGACCGCGGTCGCCCGCGGCGATCTCACCCAGAAGATCCGGGTGGGCGCGCGCGGCGAGATCCTGGAGCTCAAGGAGACGATCAACACCATGGTCGACCGGCTGTCGTCGTTCGCCGAGGAGGTCACCCGCGTGTCGCGTGAGGTCGGTACGGACGGCAAGCTGGGCGGTCAGGCCACGGTCCGCGGGGTGTCCGGAACCTGGAAGGACCTCACCGACAACGTCAACTTCATGGCCGACAACCTGACCAACCAGGTTCGCAACATCGCCCAGGTCACCACGTCCGTCGCACAGGGCGACCTGACCAGCCGCATCGACGTCGCCGCACGCGGCGAGATCCTCGAACTCAAGACCACGATCAACACCATGGTGGACCGGCTGTCGTCGTTCGCCGCCGAGGTCACCCGCGTGGCACGCGAAGTGGGGACGGAGGGAAAGCTCGGCGGCCAGGCCACGGTCCACGGGGTGTCCGGAACCTGGAAGGACCTCACCGACAACGTCAACGAACTCGCCGGCAACCTGACCCGTCAGGTCCGGGCCATCGCGGAGGTCACGAGTGCCGTGGCCGAGGGGGATCTCACCCGCTCCATCACCGCCGACGCACCCGGCGAGGTGGGCGAACTGCGCGACAACATCAACGCCATGGTCGAGTCGCTGCGCGCGACGACGCGGGCCAACAAGGAGCAGGACTGGCTGCAGACGAACCTGGCCCGCATCACCGGGCTGCTCCAGGGCACCCGCAGCGTGCCCGAGATGGCCCAGCTGATCATGACGGAAGTGCCGCCGCTGGTCTCGGCCCAGTACGGCGCCTTCTTCGTCGTCGAAGAGGGCGAGCACGGACCCGAGCTGGTCATGGCTGCCGCGTACGGGCTCGCCGAGCCGCCCGAGTCGGGTACGTCCCGTCGCTTCCGCGTCGGACAGGGCCTGGTGGGCCAGGCCGCCCGCGACCGACGGGCCCTCTTCGTCGCCACGGTGCCCCCGGGGTACGCCACCATCTCCTCCGCCGTCGGATCGGCGGAACCCACGGAGCTCGTCGTGCTGCCCATCGTGGTCGAGGACCTGGTGCTCGGCGCCGTCGAACTCGCCGCCCTGCACCGCTTCACCGACCTGCACCGCGACTTCCTCGACCGGTTCGTCGTGAGCGCCGGAGCCGTGCTCAGCTCGCTGGTGGCCAACCTGCGCACCGACGCGCTGCTCGCCCAGTCGAGGAGTCTCGCCGACGAACTCCGTTCCAAGACGGAGGAGTTGCAGGCCCGGCAGCAGGAGCTCCAACGGTCCAACACGGAACTGCAGGAGCAGGCGGCCCTGCTCGCCGAACGCAACGAGGACATCGAGTCGAAGAACCGGGTCATCGAGCAGGCCCGGCAGGAACTGGAGGAGCGCGCCCAGCAGTTGTCCCGTACCTCGATGTACAAGTCCGAGTTCCTCGCCAACATGAGTCACGAACTGCGGACACCGCTGAACAGTCTGCTCACCCTGGCCCGTCTCCTCGCCCAGAACCCCGACGGCAACCTGACGAAGAAACAGGTCAACTACGCCGAGGTCATTCACTCGGCCGGTTCCGACCTGCTCCAGCTGATCAACGACATCCTGGATCTGTCCAAGGTGGAAGCGGGCAAGATGGACGTCCGGCACGAGCCCTTCCTCCTGTCGCATCTTCTGGAGCACCTGACGGCGGCGTTCGGTCCTGTCGCGAGCGAACGTGGGCTCGATTTCACCGTCTCCGTGGCGCGCGAGGTGCCCGAGTCCCTCACCACGGACGAGGCGCGACTGCGTCAGGTGCTGAGCAACCTGCTCTCCAACGCGCTGAAGTTCACCGACGAAGGAAGCGTCACGCTGAGCGTCGAAGCCGCCGACGCCGCCGAGACGCCGGCCGGTCTGGGCGGTGCCGCACCGGTACTCGCCTTCCGCGTCACCGACACCGGGATCGGCATCGCACCCGAACGCCTCCGGCACATCTTCGAGGCCTTCCAGCAGGGCGACGGCACCACGGCGCGCCGCTACGGCGGTACCGGACTCGGTCTGTCCATCAGCCGGGAGGTCGCCACGCTCATCGGCGGCGTCATCGAGGTCGAGAGCACACCGGGTCGAGGCAGCCGCTTCACGTTGTACCTCCCCGTGCGCACGGAGTCACCCGCCCCTGCCGCGCCTGCCACGGGCGAGGACGCTCAGCCCCGGGAGCACGCGCTCCCGGGGCCTTCCGCTCCTGACGTCTCCGCGGCAGGGTCCGGTGCGGCCGTGCTGGTCGTGGACGACGACCACCGCAACGTCTTCGCTCTCACGGAGGTCCTGAAGTCCGACGGGCTGCGGGTGGTGACGGCCGACGGCGGACGCCGGGCCATGGAGCTGCTGACCGAACGCAACGACATCGAGCTCGTGCTGATGGACGTCATGATGGCCGGGATGGACGGGTACGAGGCGATCGAGAGGATCCGCAGGCTCCCGGACCGCGCGCACCTCCCGATCATCGTGGTCACCGCGAAGGCGATGCCCGGCGATCGGGCCAGCGCCCTGGCGGCCGGCGCCGACGGCTATCTGGCCAAGCCCATCGACGAGACGGAGCTGCTCACCATGATCCATCACCGACTGACGAAGTGACGGTTCCCGGGCCCGGCCCTGGCCCTCACAGCTCACCAGCGGGACGGGGCACATCCTCCCTCCGGTGCGTGGATCACCGCACCCCGACGGCGACGATGCACGTGTCGTCGTCGGTGTCCCCCATGGCCAGACCGAGAAGTCCGTCGACCAGCGGCCCCAGCTGCCCGCCGGTCGCGAGTTCGTCCACCGCGGCGACAAGGCGGGCGAAGCCCAGGCCCAGCCCGTCGTGCCGCCGCTCGATCAGCCCGTCCGTGTACAGCAGCAGCGTGTCTCCCGGCCGCAGCGCGGTGCGGCGCTCCTGGTAGCGGAACGACGTGACCGCTCCGAGCAGGATGTCCTCAGGGGTCTCCAACAGCCGCGCATGACCGTCCCGGAGCAGCAGGAGGGGGAGGTGCCCGGCGCTCGACCAGACGAGGTGCCGCTCGTCCGGGTCGTACAGGGCGCACACCGCTGTCGCCGTGGTCCCGTCGCCGGTGCGCAGCGTGACCTCGTTGAGCCATCCCATCAGCTGCCCGGGCGGCCCGCCGGTGAAGGCGAGCGCCCGCTGGGCGTTGCGCAGCGCGACCATGCCGGTGACGGAGTCGATTCCGTGCCCGGCGATGTCACCGACGGCCACCAGCAGCTTGCCGTCCGGCAGCGGCAGCACGTCGTACCAGTCGCCGCCGACCTGGTACTCCTCCGCCGCCGGACGGTATCGGGCGGCGACCACCAGGCCCCCGGGCAGCTCCTGGAGGGCGGGGGTCTCGGGGACGATGGCCTGCTGCAGCTGGAGAGCCAGTCGGTGCCGCAGCTCCGCCTGGTCGCGGACCACGGTCAGGCTGTCGAACGTCGCGCTGAGGGCGAGCTCCGTGCGATGGATCACCGACTCGTCCTGGTACACCCCGACGAAACCGGTGACCGTCTCGCCGTCGAGCAGCGGCTCCGCCGCCACCCGCACATGCCGCACGGATCCGTCCGGGCGCACGATGCGCAGCACGGCCTGCGCGCCTGTCCTGCCCTTCATGAGTGATCGCAGCAGTTCCGTGAGGACGCCGTCGTCCTCCGGGTGGATCCGTCCCCGCAGCGCCAGCAGGGGCACCGGGGCGTCCTGCCAGTCCATCCCGAACATGTCGTAGGCCTGCTCGGACCACACGGTCTCGCCGCCGGTCAGGCTGTCCTGGAAGGTGGCGACGCTCTGCAGCCGGGAAACGGCACGGCCGGTCGCGAGGCGGGAGTCGCTCGCGGTGTTCCACAGGAGTACGTACCGACCGTCCCCGGCGGGCAGGACCCGGACATCCAGCAGCGGTGCGGGCGATCCGTGCGGCTCCGTGCGGGCGGTCGCCGGCAGCCGGACGGCCCGCTGTGGACGGCGGCTGCGCCGGGTCCGCCGCACCAGCCGGCCGAGGGCCTGATGGGTCAGCGGGAAGACACGCGACAGATGCCTGTCGCCTGCCGAGAGCACACCCCCGAGGGCGGCGACGGCCTCTCCGTTGAGGTGGTCGACGATCACGGCCCCGGTCACGTCGCTCGTCTGCAGCAGGGCCGCCGGCCCGGTGAGCGCGTCGAGGATGTCGACCAGTACGGGCACGTCCGGCACGGGGCTGTCCGGGCGGTCCAGAACGGTGATCGCCATGCCCATCAAGTCCGTGACAGCGCGCCGTAGCGAGGCGTCGAGCGGTGTGGGACCCGGCCAGCCGACCAGCGCCAGACCGACCATCTCCCCCTGACGCCGCAGCGGCAGCAGCGCCCGCGCAGCGTCCGACCGTACTCCGGGCAGCGGGCAGCCTGCGGCCGGACCGCTCTCCATCCACAGAGGAGCGCTGCTGTCGAGGGCAGTGCGAAACGGCTCGGGACAGGCCGGCGGGATCCAGCACCAGGCCGCGGCCTCCGAGGCCCCGGCCCCGGCGTGTCCGGCGAGGCTCAGGCTGCCGGAGGCGGCTGATCTCCACAGCCACAGACTGTCCGCCCCGAGCGGGTCGAGGGCGCCCTCCAGCAGCGTCCGGGCCGCGTCCCCGACGCTGTCCGTCGCCTCGGCGGCCGCGGCGGTACGGCGCTGCTGCCGGGCCTGGAGCGGCGTGACCGGATTCGGGGCGTACGGCTGGTCGCCCGGCGCCGCGACCGAGTTCACGACGTCCGCGGCGAGATCCCCCGGCGAGAGTCCGGTCGCCCGGGCCAGAGCGTCGAGGTGCGCGGCCGCGTCAGCGATGGAGACACCGAGCTGGGCGGCGAGAACGCCGGTGGCCAGATCGGTCAGATGGCGGAGCGCGTGGTCGGCCCGGAGCCGCTCGATCTCCGCGGCCAGGCCGGTGAAGCCGGAATCGGCCCAGTCCGGGGACGCTCCGGCCGGCCCCGCAGAAATGGTCAAGGCGACCTCCGTTCCGCCGTCAGGCGGGCGTCCCGGACAAGGCGCTCGTACCTTTCCGAATTTTACTCGCCCGGCCTGGGATCGAGGCCTTCCGCCGCCCCGCATGAACGGCGGTCACCGGGGCAGTCGCCGGTGAGAGGCCGCCACCGGGGCCCGGTGGCGGTGCCGGATCCTCGGCGGAGCGCAGGGCGGCCCTGCGCACGCTCACCGTCGCGTCCCCGGAGCGACGCGGAACGGACCGCACGGCAGGCTGGAGGGCAGCGCTGGTGACGCGCACGGAAGGGCACCGCGATAGGGGTTCCACGGCCCGGGACGTACGCACTCGGGTCACCGTCCTGGTCGCTCTCGCAGCCAACCTCGTGATCGCCGCGGCCAAAGCGGCCGCCGGGCTCTTCGCCGGATCCCCCGCGCTGCTCTCGGAGGCGGCGCACTCGGTCGCGGACAGCTTGAACGAGGTGTTCCTGCTCATCGCGGTACGCCGCAGCAGGCGCCCCCCCGACGACCGGCATCCGTTCGGCTACGGCAAGGAGCGCTACTTCTGGGCGTTGCTGGCCGCGGTGGGGATCTTCGTCATGGGTGGCTGCTTCTCGGTGTACCAGGGCGTCCAGGCGCTGCGAATGGACCGACAGGAGTCGTTGCAGGGCTACCTTGCGGGGCTCGCGGTGCTCGGCGTGGCACTGCTCGCCGAGGGTGGTTCCCTGGTCCGCGCCCTGTACCAGGCGCGTCGGCACCGGGAGGGCGCGGCCGACCCGGCTCTGCGCACGGTGATCGCCGAGGACGCGACCGCCGTGGCCGGTGTGCTTGTCGCGGCGGGCGGTATCTCGCTCCACCTGGCGACCGGCCAGGTGGTCTGGGAGGCGGGCGCATCCATGGGGATCGGCCTTCTCCTGGTGTGCGTGGCCTATCGGTTGGCCCGGGAGGCACGGGACCAGCTGATCGGCGAGGCGGTCGACACGGAACTGCGCGACCGGATCGCCGACTTCCTCGGGTCGCAGGACGAGATCGACAGGGTCGCGGCACTGCTGACGATGCGGCTGGGGCTGGACTCCGTCCTCGTCGCCGCACGCGTCGATCTCGCGCCGGGGCTCGACAGCGAGGAGGTCGAGCTGGTCTGTGTCCGGATCAAGAGGCGGATCAGCGGCGAGTGGCCCCAGGCCGAGCATGTGTTCCTGGACATCACCGAGGCGCCCGGCCCCGGCGAGGGCAGACCCTCATCGGCTGTCGCCGCCGCCCCTGTCGTGGGCGGCCGGCTCTCTCGCGTCCTTGGCGGCGGTGGCGCGAGCCCGGGCCCATAGGGGGATGCCGAACCAGCACGCCACGAACCAGAGGAACATCGCGGTGACGATCCAGCCCGCCACCTCGCCGAGGCGGGCCACCCGAAGGATCAGCAACAGGGCGCTCGCCATCGTGCACAAGAGCAGGATCAGCCCCGTCATGGCCAGCCGTGCGGCCCAGTCCACGGTCTGCGGCTTGAGATGCTGTCCGGCCAGGCTGCGATGCACCGCGACCGGCCCGATGAGAGCGCCGGTCGCGGCCGCTCCGAACACCACCGTCACCAGATAGATGATCCGGTCGGCGTCCGAAAGAGTCGTGAAGCGGACTTGGAAGACCACGGTGAGCAGGAAGCCGAAGAGAATCTGGACGCCGGTCTGAGCCACTCGCAGTTCCTGCAGCAACTCGCTCCAGCGCCGGTCCGCCCGCTCCTCCTCGGTCTCATGGCGACCCCGTGCGACGGAATCCGTGCGGTGCTCCACCACGTTCCCTCCGTAGTCCCCAAGACGGCGGCCCACCTGGGTGGTCAGGCCGCGTCGGCCATGGCCTGCTCCCGCAGCTGTGAGCAGATGCGGTTCAGGACGCGGGAGATGTGCATCTGCGAGACCCCGTACTCCGCGGCGATGCGCTGCTGCGTCATGCCTCGGAAGAACCGCAGGTACAGGATGCGCCGGTCCCGCTCGGACAGCGCTCCGAGCAACGGTCGCACCGACTCCCGGTCCACCACGGTCTGGAGGCCGGGGTCCGGTCCTCCGAGCGTGTCCGCAAGTGTCTTTCCACCGCCGGCTCCGCGCGCTGCCAGCTCGACGTCCAGTGACAGCACGGCGTACGCGTTCCGGGCCGACAGCCCCTCGCGTACCTCGTCCGTCCCCAGGTGGGTACGCGCGGCGATGTCGGCGGCCGAGAACTCACCGCCCGACCGGGCGAGCTCCTGACAGACCAGGGTGACCTGCCGGCGCAGCTCCTGGGTGCGGCGCGGTACCCGCAGTACCCACGTGTGGTCCCTGAAGTGCTTGCGCAACTCACCCGTGATCGTCGGTACCGCGTAGCTCGCGAACGCCCCTCCGCGATCCGGGTCGAACCCGTCCACCGCCTTCACCAGGGCGAGCGCGGCGACCTGGCGCAGGTCCTCGAGGGATTCGCCCCGGTCGCGGTAGCGCGTGGCGATGCGGTGGGCCATCGGCAGCCAGGCCCTCACGACCTCGTTCCGCAGCCCGTCCCGCCGGGCTCCCTGCGGAAGGGTTCTCAGCAGGCGGAACTCCGCCATGGTGTCGGGGGCGTCGTCATGGGGGTGCCGAGCAAGGGTCACGCTCATCACCTGTTCCGGTAGCTGGTCACACACCGTCATCGGGTGAAAAGCGAGAGCGCCCTCGGCCGGCTCCTCCCGGTGGCCGCTGCGGGCAGGTGGCGGTGGTACCTCAGCAGGACAACCCGGCGACTGCCCACGCGTGTGCCGGAGAAACGCCGCCGCACACATGGTGCACTCAGAGCTCGCGCAGTGCGGGCAGCAGCGTCTTCTCCGCCCATTCCAGGTAGGACAGCTGTGAGGCACCACCGACCTGGACGAGGGCGATTTCGGTGAAGCCCGCATCGACGTACGGGCGCACGGCCGCCGTGAACACCTCCGGGTCGTCTCCGCACGGGATCGATTCCGCCACATCCTCCTCGCGTACGTACGCACTCGCGGAGGCGAAGCCCGAAGTCCCGGGGAGCTCGGCGTTCACCTTCCAACCGCCGCCGAACCAGCGAAACTGGTCATGCGCCCGCCGCACGGCTTCATCGCGATCCGGATCGTGACAGATCGGCAGCTGGCCCACGCGCGGTTTTCCCACACCGCCGTTCTCGTCGAAGGCAGTGACGAGGTCGGCGTCGGGTTCGACTGCGATCATCAGGTCGGCGAGACGGCCCGCCAGCCGGCAGGACTGCTCCCCGGACACCGCGACACCGATGGGCGGCGGGGTCTCGGGCAGGTCCCAGAGCCTGGCCGACTCCACGTCGAAGTGGGTGCCGTGGTGGTTGACGTACCCGCCGCCGAACAGTTCCCGAATGATCTCGATCGCCTCGGCGAGCATCTCCTGACGTACGTCTACGGGGGGCCAACCACCCCCCACGACATGTTCGTTGAGGTTCTCACCGGAACCCAGACCCAGCCGGAAGCGGCCGCCGGACAGCAGCTGCATCGTCGCCGCCTTCTGGGCGACGACCGCCGGGTGATAACGCATGGTCGGGCATGTCACGTACGTCATCAGGGGGATCCGTGAGCTGGCCTGCGCGGCCGCACCCAGCACGCTCCAGGCGTACGGTGAGTGCCCCTGCTCGTCCAACCACGGAGAGTAGTGGTCGGATGTCACAGAGAAATCAAATCCGGCCTCCTCGGCCCGGACGACATGCTTCACCAGATCTTGCGGACCGGCCTGTTCGGTCATCATCGTGTATCCGAATCGCACCATGCATATCGAGTTGCCAGCCGATTCCCGAGGAAACCGCATCGAGGCATCGGCCGCCGCTCGGCGGCGTGCGGACCGCTTCTTGGGCGTGGCGCGTTTTCCCGCCGCGCATGGGTACCCGCCCGGGTGGACGACGACGCCGCATTCAGTGAGGAGAGTGAGCGGCAATGTCAGGACACCAGAAGTCCAAGGGCAAGATGGAGCAGGCCAAGGGCAAGGCCAAGGAGACGGCCGGTCGCGCGGTCGGCAATGAGTCGCTGACGGCCGAGGGACATGCCGAGAAGGCCAAGGGGAACGCCCGTCAGGCGAAGGAGAAGACGAAGGACATTTTCAAGTCCTGACCCGCCGAGCGCGGAAGGGGACACGACTCCCTTTCCAAGAGCGGGATCCCCTCTCCCGTGCCACGGGGATCCCGCTCTTCGCCTGCCTGTCCTTGCGCAGGTCGGTGCCCGCTGATGTGCGCAGGATCGGTGACCACTGCCAGGATCAGTAACCGCTGAGGAGCGTGCGCAGCGCACGCAGCGCCTCCGGACCCGCATCGCTGTGCCAGCGTGCGGGATCGGCGGGGCGGCGTCCCCGGATGCTTCGATGCGGTCGCCTCCGGCCCAGTCCGAACGGGCGCCGCCGCGGTGGAACAGCGGCTGACCGACCTCGTTCACGCTGTGCTCGGTCATCCACGGCTCGGTGAGCGCGCGTACCGCGCGAGGAACGCGGACCGGAGCTCGGCATGGGTGAGCGCCCGATAGGGGTTCTCGCGGTCGGAACCACGAGTTTCGACGGGCTCGCCGGCCAGGTGAGCGGCGAGCACCCGGACCAGCTCCTCGGCATCGCCGGTCTGGTGCATCAGGATGTCGCGAACCGTCCAGGCCTCGCACCAGGCTCCGTCATCGGGCCGCCGCGCCTGCACGGCATGCGCGAAGACCTCCAACTCCGGAAGAACATCACGGAGAAGGTTCGAAGGCATGCGCGACCGAGTATCCGGCCGTCTCGGAACACAGACCTGCGAACGGCTGAGGACTCTCCTCACCGGCGCGCCCAGGTGGCCGAAATCATCGCTGGTGCCTCCGGGATCTCGGGGTACCCGGTGACCGAGGCAGCGGACGGAAGCGAGCAGCTGACGGGAGACCGATCATGAGAAAACGTGCCGGCTCGGGATGCACGGCCTCTCTCCTCGCCGCGATACCGGGCCGACGACTCGGCCGGAAGGACCCGGCCGGAGTGACGGGCTGGTCCCGTCGATGACTGCCGCGCCCGTACGACCTGCGGTCACCGTGGACGTGGCCGGGCTCGCCACGGCTCTGCGGGACGAGACCGATGCCGAGGTCCGCTTCGACGCGGGCAGCAGGGGCGCCTACTCCACGGACGGCTCCAACTACCGGCAGGTGCCGATCGGCGTCGTGGTTCCGCGCAACGTCGAGGCCGGTGCCCACGCGCTGGAGGTGTGCGCACGGTTCCAGGCCCCTGTCCTGTCCCGGGGAGGCGGCACGAGCCTGGCCGGTCAGACGACGAACACGGCCGTAGTGGTCGACTGGAGCAAGTACTGCGACACCCTGGTCACCGTCGACCCCGAGGCCCGCACGTGCGTGGTGGAGCCGGGCATCGTCCTGGACGTCCTCAACCGGCGGCTGTCGGACCATCACCTCATGTTCGGGCCGAAGCCCTCGACCCACAGCCACTGCGCCCTCGGCGGCATGATCGGCAACAACTCCTGCGGGGCCTCGGCGCAGTCGTACGGCAAGACGGTGGACAACGTGCGCCGGCTGGAGGTCCTCACCTACGACGGCCTGCGTATGTGGGTGGGGCCGACGTCCCGGGCCGAGCGCGCCCGGATCGCCGCCGAGGGCGGACGCCGGGCTGAGATCTACGACGGCCTGGACCGCATCGTCACCGAGTACCTGGCGGACATCCGGCGCGGCTACCCCAAGATCCCGCGCAGGGTGTCCGGCTACAACCTCGATTCCCTGCTGCCGGAGAACGGCCTCGACGTCGCCAAGGCCCTGGTCGGCAGCGAAGGCACCCTGGTGACCGTCCTGCGCGCCGAACTCGACCTCGTTCCGGTGCCCGCCAGCCAGTCACTGCTCGTCCTCGGCTACGACGACATCTGCCGCGCCGCCGACGACGTGCCCCGGCTGCTGGAGCACTGCTCCCCCGGCCAGTTGGAGGCCCTGGACGGGCGGATGGCCCAGCTGATGCGCGAGGAGCACGCCTACCTCGAGTCCCTCGACAGCCTTCCCGAGGGCGACAGCTGGCTGCTGGTCCAGTTCACCGGCGACAGCCAGGACGACGTCGACGAGCAGGCACACGCGCTGCTGAAGTCGATCGGCCGTGGTGAGAAGGACGCGACGGTCGCCTTCTCCGACGATCCCGAGCGGGAGCAGACGATGCTCAGGGCCCGGGAGGCCGGGCTGGGGGTGACCGCGCGTCCGCCGGACGACCGGGAGACCTGGGAGGGCTGGGAGGACTCCGCCGTACCGCCCGAGCGGCTCGGCGACTATCTCCGCGACCTCAAGCGGCTGTTCGAGAAGTTCGACTACGACCACCCTTCGTTGTACGGCCATTTCGGTCAGGGCTGTGTGCACACGCGCATCCCGTTCGGGATGAAGACCGCGCAGGGTGTCGCGGACTTCCGCCGCTTCGTTGAGCAGGCCGCGGACCTCGTCGCCTCCTATGGCGGTTCGCTGTCGGGTGAGCACGGGGACGGCCAGTCCCGGGGCGAGTTGCTGACCCGCATGTTCGGGGAGCGGCTCGTGTCCGCCTTCGGCGAGCTGAAGGCGGTGTTCGACCCGGGCAACCGGATGAACCCCGGCAAGGTCGTCGCCCCGAATCCGGTCGACGGGCAACTCCGGCTCGGCCCCACCTGGCGGCCGACCACGTCCGACACGCACTTCGGCTACCCGGAGGACGACCACTCCTTCCGGCAGGCGGTGCTGCGCTGCGTGGGCATCGGCAACTGCCGCACCCACCAGGGCGGCGTGATGTGTCCCTCGTACCGGGCCACCCATGAGGAAGAGCACTCCACCCGCGGGCGTGCCCGGCTGCTCTTCGAGATGCTCGACGGCCACCCCGACTCGGCGATCGCCGACGGCTGGCGGTCGACCGAGGTACGCGACGCGCTCGACCTGTGTCTGGCCTGCAAGGGCTGTAAGTCGGACTGTCCGACTGGCGTGGACATGGCCACGTACAAGGCCGAGTTCCTCGCCCACCACTACGAGGGGCGGATACGTCCGGCGGCCCACTACTCGATGGGCTGGCTGCCGGTGTGGGCGCGGCTGTCGCGTGCGGCGCCGGGGCTCGTCAACAGCGTGCTGCACGCACCGGGCCTCGCCCGGGCGGGAAAACGGCTGGCCGGCGTGGACGACGCCCGGTCGGCGCCGCTGTTCGCCCGGGAGTCCTTTCTCCAGTGGTGGCGCGCTCGCGGGAGCCCCCGGCCGGACCCGGCGGATCCGGCCACGGTGGTGCTGTGGCCGGACACGTTCAGCACCTTCCTCCACCCGTCGGTGGCCGCTTCCGCGGTACGGGTCCTGGAGGACGCGGGCTTCAAGGTCGCCGTACCCGACGCGGCCGTCTGCTGCGGTCTGACGTGGATCTCCACCGGCCAGTTGGCCGTCGCAGAGCGGGTCCTGCGCCGTACGCTCGGTGTGCTGCGCCCCTACCTGGACGCGGGCACGCCCGTGGTCGGCCTGGAACCCTCCTGCACCGCCGTCTTCCGCGCCGACGCTCCCGAGCTGATACCGAAGGACGAGGATGTGCGGCGGCTCGCCGGCCAGGTGCGCACCTTCGCCGAACAACTCGTCCACCACGCCCCCGACGAGTGGCGGCCGCCCCAGCTGGCACGGCAGGCGACGGTACAGACCCACTGCCACCAGCACGCGATCATGAAGTTCGACGCGGACCGCGAGCTCATGCGCCGCGCTCGCCTGACCGCGGACGTCCTCGACGAGGGCTGCTGCGGACTCGCGGGCAACTTCGGCTTCGAGCGCGGTCACCACGAGGTCTCCATGGCCGTGGCCGAGCTGGGAGTCCTGCCCGCCGTCCGCGCGGCCGCTCCCGACAGCCTGCTGCTCGCCGACGGCTTCAGCTGCCGCACCCAGATCGAGCAGGGCGGCACCGGGCGACGCGCCCTGCACCTGGCCGAAGTCCTGGCCCTCGGACTCGACGGCCCCCTGCCGAGCGAACATCCCGAGCGCCTGGCCCAGCGGCCTGCCGCTCCGTCCCGCACGGCCCGATGGGCGGCCACCGCGGGCACCACCGCCCTCACGGCCGCCACCGGCCTGGGGGTCGTACGGCACCTGCGCCGGCCCTGACCAGGCGCCGGCGGACAGCCACCCCGGAAAGGATCCAAGACATGTCGACGAAGGTCTCCGACTACGTGCTCCAGCGGCTGCGCGAGTGGGGGGTGGAGCGCGTCTTCGCCTACCCGGGCGACGGCATCAACGGGCTGCTCGCCGCGTGGGGCCGTGCGGAGAACGATCCTCGGTTCATCCAGTCACGCCATGAGGAGATGTCCGCCTTCGAAGCGGTCGGCTACGCCAAGTTCTCGGGCCGGGTCGGCGTCTGTGCCGCCACCTCCGGCCCCGGCGCGATCCACCTCCTGAACGGGCTGTACGACGCCAAGCTCGACCACGTGCCGGTGGTCGCGATCGTGGGACAGACCAACCGCAGTGCCATGGGCGGCTCCTACCAACAAGAGGTGGACCTGGTCAGCCTCTACAAAGACGTCGCCTCCGACTTCTGCGAGATGGTCACCGTCCCCGAGCAGCTCCCGAACGTGCTCGACCGGGCCCTGCGCACCGCCATGGCACGGCGTTCCGTCACTGCCGTGATCATCCCCGCGGACGTCCAGGAACTGGACTACTCCCCGCCCGAACACGCCTTCAAGATGGTGCCCTCCAGCCTGGGCATGCCGCACTACGCTCCGGTGCCGGACGACGAGGACCTCACCCGCGCTGCCGAGGTCCTGAACGCCGGGGACAAGGTCGCCCTGCTCATCGGTCAGGGCGCTCGGCAGGCCCGCACGGAGGTCATGGAGACCGCCGACCGGCTGGGGGCCGGGGTGGCCAAGGCGCTGCTGGGCAAGGACGCCTTCGACGACGACCTGCCCTATGTCACCGGCGCCATCGGGCTGCTGGGCACCCGGCCGTCGTACGAGATGATGCGCGACTGCGACACCCTCCTCGTCGTCGGGTCGTCCTTCCCCTACACGCAGTTCCTGCCGGAGTTCGGCAAGGCGCGGGCCGTGCAGATCGACATCGACCCGCACATGGTCGGCCTGCGCTATCCGTTCGAGGTCAACCTGGTCGGCGACGCCACCCGCACACTGCGCCGGCTGCTGCCGCTGCTGGAGCCGACAACCGACCGCAGCTGGCGCGAGACGATCGAGGACAACGTCGCCCGCTGGTGGGAGGTCATGCAACGACGCGCCACCGTCGAGGCCGACCCGATCAATCCGGAGTACGTCACCCACGCGCTCAACGACCTGCTGCCCGAGAACGTGATCCTCAGCTCGGACTCCGGGTCGGCGGCCAACTGGTATGCGCGCCACCTGAAGTTGCGCGGCGCGATGCGCGGCTCGCTGTCGGGCACGCTCGCCACCATGGGGCCCGGCGTCCCGTATGCCATCGGCGCCAAGTTCGCCCACGGCGACCGGCCGGCCATCGCCCTCGTCGGCGACGGGGCGATGCAGATGAACGGCATGGCCGAGCTGATCACCGTCGCCAAGTACTGGCAGGACTGGGAGGACCCGCGACTGGTCGTCGCCGTCTTCAACAACCAGGACCTCAACCAGGTCACCTGGGAGATGCGGGCCATGGAGGGCGCGCCGCAGTTCCTGCCCTCCCAGTCGATCCCCGACGTCGCCTACGCCGACTTCGCCCGCTCACTCGGTCTGCACGGCATGCGGATCGAGAAGCCCGGCGAGGTGGAAGGCGCCTGGAAGGCCGCTCTCTCGGCAGACCGGCCCTGTGTGCTCGACTTCCTCACCGACCCGGCGGTGCCCCCCATCCCGCCGCACGCCACCCTCGACCAGATCGAGGCGGCCGCGGCGAGTGTCCTCAAGGGGGACAGCGACCGCGTCGCCATGGTCCGGCAGGGCTTCAAGGCCAAGGTTCAGGAGTTCCTGCCCGGCCACCGGCATCACACGGAGCGTCAGTGACCGACGAGGGGCTCGTGGAGCGGGTGGACAGCGCCGTCTACACCGTTCCGACCGACGCGCCCGAAGCGGACGGCACCATCGCCTGGAACAGCACCACGCTGGTCCTGGCGACCGTCCGCTGCGGCGGCGTCACCGGGCTCGGGTACACCTACGCCCCCGCGGCCGCGGCGCGCGTCATCGACGATCTCCTGGCCGATGTGATCACCGGCACCACGGTATTCGACGTGCCGCGTCTGAACGAGGCCATGCAACGCGGGGTGCGAAACGCCGGCCTGCCCGGGGTGTGCGCACAGGCCATCTCCGCCGTGGACATCGCCCTGTGGGACGCCAAGGCCCGTCTGCTCGGCCTCCCCCTGGTCCGGCTCCTGGGCGCCGCACGCGACGACGTGCCCGTCTATGGCAGCGGTGGCTTCACCACCTACGACGACCGACAGCAGGACGCACAGCTGCGGGGCTGGGTCGAGAAGGAAGGCCTTCCCCGAGTCAAGATCAAGATCGGAGAGTCCTGGGGGCAGTGCGAGGCCCGTGACCGCCACCGCGTGGCACAGGCCCGCGCCAGCATCGGCGAGGCCACCGAGCTGTACGTGGACGCCAACGGCGGCTACGGCGCCCACCAGGCCGTCCGGGTGGCCGCCGGGCTCGCCGACCACGGCGTGACGTGGTTCGAGGAGCCCGTATCCTCCGACCACCTGCGCACGCTCGCCGCGATCCGCGGCCAGATCACCGCCGACGTCACCGCCGGGGAGTACGGCTACACCTTGCCCTACTTTCAGCACATGCTGGCCGCCGACGCCGTCGACTGTCTCCAGGCCGACGTCACCCGCTGCGGCGGCATCACCGTATGGCTCCGTGTCGCGGCCCTCGCCCAGGCACACGGTCTGGACATCTCCGGACACTGCGCCCCGCACGCCCACGCCCATGCCGCGGCCGCCGTTCCCAACCTGCGGCACCTGGAGTGGTTCCACGACCACGTCCGCATCGAACGCCTCCTCTTCGACGGCGCACTCGATCCCAGCGGCGGAGTCATCACCCCGGGCGGCGAGGGACCAGTGGGACTCGGGCTGAGTTTCAACTCCGAGCGTGGGCGGCCCTACCGGACGCAGTGACGCAGCAGCGGCCCCGGCCAGGATCGCCTCCATCATGCGGCGCGTGGTGGGGTCGTTGCCCCCGAGCCCGCGGACGATCTCCTGGTAGCCGGAGATCACGATCCGCTCGGCGAGCAGGTTGTGCTCGAGCATCGCCCTGAGGTCGTCGGGAGTCGGTGCGGCGCGTGCGGGCGGCGTCCGCGGAGAGGTGACCACTCGTCGCTCCGGGGCACATGGCCGTAGTGATGCGCGTCGACATGCAGGACGCGGCCGAGGCAACGAGTTGGCCCGGCGGTACTGTGACGTGCAAAACCCAGGTGGACCACCTGCTCATACGACCGGCTGCTCCGGCGATCCCGGGGACCGGTCGGGCAGGTCGGCCCCATCCGCGTACGGAAGGTCGCCGCCGATGTCCCAGCCCGCCACGGCCACTGCAGCCGTCACCGTCGCCACCCCGGTCCTCGCCGAGGTCGTCCGTTCGGGATTCGTCGAGGGGCGGCACCGGGGCAGCCTGGTGCTGCTCGCCGCGGACGGCTCGGTGGAACTGGCGCTCGGCGACGTGACGTCGCCCGTCTTCCCGCGCTCCTCCAACAAGCCCATGCAGGCGGCGGGTGTGCTGCGGGCCGGCCTGGACCTCGCGGGCGAGCGGCTGGCGCTGGCGGCCGCGAGCCACTCCGGTGAGGCCTTCCACCGCGACCTGGTACGCACGATGCTCGACGAACACGGACTGAGCCCTGAACACCTGCGGTGCCCGCCGTCCCTGCCCCTGGACCAGGAGGAGCAGGAGACCTACCTGGCAGCGGGCGCACCCCGCGACCGGGTGGCCATGAACTGCTCCGGCAAGCACACGGCGATGCTGGCGGCAGCCGCACTGCGGAACTGGCCGCTGGAGTCGTACCTCGACGCCGACCACCCGCTCCAGCGGCTCATCCGCACGGTGGTGGAGGAGGCGGCCGGCGAGCCGGTGGCCGCCGTCGGCACGGACGGCTGCGGGGCGCCGCTGATGGCGATCAGTCTGTCCGGGCTCGCCCGTGCCTTCCGCTCCTTCGTCCTGGCCGCACCGGGCACGCCCGAGCAGCGGGTCGCAGACGCCATGCGCGCCCACCCCGAGTACGTCGCCGGAACCCGCCGCCACGACACCTGGCTCATGCAGGGGATACCGGGCGCCCTGTCGAAGGTGGGCGCCGAGGCCGTCCAGGCCATGGCCCTGCCCGACGGCCGCGCGCTGGCCCTCAAGATAGAGGACGGTGGCGCTCGGGCCCTGGGGCCGGTCCTGGCCCGCGCTCTTCGCCTGACCGGCCTGACCGCGCCCGTGATCGACCGCGTCGGCCGATCGCCGTTGCTGGGCGGAGGGCGGGAGGTGGGAGAGGTACGGGCCGTGTTCTGAGGGGGTCAGTTCACCGCTCGCTTCACCAGCTCGGCGACCCTCGCCTCGTCGGCGGCGGTCAGCTCCTTCAGGGCGTAGGCGGCCGGCCACATGGTGCCCTCGTCGAGGTTGGCCTTGTCGCTGAAGCCGAGCGTCGCGTACCGGGAGTTGAACTTCTGCGCGCTCTGGAAGAAGCAGACGACCTTGCCGTCCTTGGCGTACGCGGGCATGCCGTACCAGAGCTTCGGCGCCAGCTCCGGCGCGCAGGCCTTGATCACGGCGTGGAGCCGTTCGGCCATGACACGGTCCGGCTCCTGCATCTCGGCGATCTTCGCGAGTACGGCTGCCTCGTCCTCGGCCGCCTTGTCGGCGCGCGATCCGCGGCGGGCGGACGCCTTCACCTCCCGGGCGCGCTCCTTCATCGCGGCGCGCTCCTCGTCGGTGAACCCCTCGGACGTCGTGTCGGGCGCGGCGGTGCTCTCGGCGGGCTTCTGTACGTCCTTCACAGCGGGTTCCTCCTGGTCTACGGATTGACGGGTACATCTTCATGCTTGAGGGGTGCCGCACGGGCGGCTTCTCCGAAGGTGCTGATCACAGGGTTCACCCCGTGAAGTCGCGGCTGGGCGCGTCAGCCTCGGGCGCCGGCGATCTGGCGGGTGGTGGCGTTGAGCCGGTTGAACAGGTTGGTGACGCCGATCATCAGGATGATCGCCGCCAGCTGCTGCTCGTCGAAATGCGTGGCGGCCGTGTCCCAGACCTCGTCGCTCACCGCGTCGGAACGGTCGGCCAGCCGCGTCGCGGCCTCGGCCAGCGCGAGGGCCGCCCGCTCCGCCGCGGTGAAGTACGGCGCTTCCCGCCAGGCGGCGACCGTGGCCAGGCGTTCGTCGCTCACTCCGGCCCTGCGGGCCGTCCTGGCGCCGCCGTCGACACAGGCGCTGCAGCCGTTGATCTGACTGACCCGCAGATGCACCAGCTCCAGCAGCCGGCCGTCGACTCCGGCGGAGTGCGCGGTCTTGAGGATCGCTTGGATGGGCTTCATCGCGTCGGGCAGTACGACGGCGGGGTTCCGCATGCGGGAGTGCATCTCGGTCCGCTCCTCCTCCGGGTCGGTGCCCCGTTCCGTCGGGGCGTGACTCCATGACAGCCGAGCCCGCGTTCCGGGACCACGGCGGTGGGACAGCGTGGGACAGCTGAAACAGCCTTGACCAGCGGCGACTTGACTCGCGAGACTTCAGCCGGAGCGGGACGACGAGGCGGGGGAACCGGTGGGCGTGCACGAACGGACGGCGCAGGACGAGCTGGCGGCCCGGCTGCGCCTGCTGCAGGAACTGTCCGGGCTGGGCGTACGGGCCCTGGCTCGGGACGCCGGACTCAGTTCCTCGTCGCTGTCGCGCTACCTGGGCGGGCAGACCGTGCCGCCCTGGCCCGCGGTGGTCGCCCTCTGCCGCCTCGTCAAGCGCGACCCACGCCCCCTGCGTCCCCTGTGGGAGCGGACGTCGAACCCCTTGCCGGCGCCCCCGAAGAGCAGCCGCCAGGTCCGGTCGCTGCCCCGTAACGATCTGCCGCGCGACGCAGCCGACTTCACCGGACGCGAGGCCCAGCTCGCCGCCGTACTCGCCGCGGTGGACAGCCACCGGGCGGTGTCCGTCGACGGCATGGCGGGCGTCGGCAAGACCTGTCTCGCGGTGCATGCCGCGCACCGGCTCGCCGCCCGCTTCCGGGACGGCCTGCTCTACGTGGATCTGCACGGGTTCACCGAGGGCCGTCAGCCGATGGATCCGGAGTCCGTGCTGCGGATGCTGCTCGGCGCGCTCGACGTCCCCTCCGAGAGGGTCCCGCGGGAGGGAGTCGAGCAACTGGCCGCCTGCTGGCGCTCGGAGTTGGCCCGTCGGCGGGTCGTGGTGGTCCTCGACAACGCCGCCGACGCCGACCAGGTGCGCCCGCTGCTGCCCGGTGCGGGCGACTCCGTCGCCCTGATCACCAGCCGCAACCGGCTTCTCGGCCTGGACGAGGTGCCCCCGGTCTCACTCGACGTGCTGAGCCCGCAGGAGAGCGCGGAGCTGCTGGCCCGGGCCAGTGGCGACTCCGGCGGCCCGGACGGCAGGCTGGCCCGTGATCCGGAGTCCGCCGCCGAGGTGCTGCGGCTGTGCGGCCATCTGCCGCTCGCCCTGCGGCTGGCCGCGGCGCGGCTGCGGCACCGGCCGGGCTGGACCGTGGGCATCCTCGTCGAGCGACTGGCCGAGGGTGCGAGCGAGTTCGACACCGCGTTCGCCATGTCGGTACGGCAGCTGGACCGGTCCCAGGCCCGCCTGTTCCGGATGCTGGGCCTGCTGCCCGGGGAGTCCTTCGACGAGTACGTGGTGGCGGCGCTGGCGGACGTGCCGCTGCGCGGCGCCCGGGCGACGCTGGAGGACCTGGTGGACGCGCACCTCGTGCAGCAGCCGACGGCGGGCCGCTACCGGCTGCACGACCTCGTGCACCAGCACGCACGCCGGGCCGCGGCGGAACAGGACTCGGCGGCCGAGCAGGAGCGGGCCCTGGTACGGGTCCTCGACTACTACGTGCACGCGGCGGCCGCCGCCGACGCCGCGATGCCGTTCCTCTCCCCCAGCCGTACGGCCTCGGCAGGCCGGCCTCCGGCGGAGCTGCCCGGGTTCCCGGACAAGAACGCGGCCTTCGCCTGGTTCGTCACGGAGTACGGAAACCTCGTCGCGGCCTTCGAGACGGCGGCCGCCGTCGGCTCCGACGTGCACGTGTCCGAACTGCCGCGTTTCCTGCGGGCGTACTTCGCGCGGCGCTGCGGTACGACGCATCTCAACGTCCTCTTCGAGCGGTCGCTGGCCGCCGCCGAGCGCCTGGGCGATCCGCTGCAACTGGCAGAGGCGCACAGCGATCTGGGCTTCGCGCGCTACAACGCGGGCCGGACGGCGGAGGCTGCGGCCGCCTACGAGGCCGCCGAACTCCGCCTGTCCCAGGTGCGGGACACCCAGGTGGAGGCCGAACTGGCCATGCGCCGCGGCTATCTGAGCTGGGATGCGGGACACGTCGAGGAGCCGCTCGAACTCTTCGGGCTGGCGGGAAAGTTGTACGAGCAGGCCGGAAGTCCGGCGGGCGCGGCCCACGCGGCGGCCTCGGAGGCCTGGGCCATGCTGCAGCTGGGGCACCGCGAGGAGGCGGCGCGGCGGGCCCGGGAGGTGCTGGGCGTTCCGCACACCGACCCGGCGTGGCCGCCCGCTCTGACGGCCCGGATCACGCTCGGCGTGGCCATCGCCCACGATGCACCGGACGAGGCGGCCGAGCACCTGCACCGGGCGCTGGCGCTGGCCCGCGAGGACGGGCACCTGCACAACCAGGCGTGGTGCCTCAACTGCCTGGGTGTCGCGCTGCGGCAGATGGGCCGGTACGAGGAGGCACTGGCCAGTCACCGGGAGGCGTTCGCGCTGCTCGACGAGTTGTTCGAGGAACACTGGAAGATGCGTTTCCTCAACGGCTACGGCGAGACCTGCCGGCTGGCGGGCCTCCCGGAAGAGGCCCTACGGCTGCACCGGCAGGCGTTGGAGCTGGCTCCGCGGCTGGGCAGTCGGTACGAGGAGGCGCTGGCGCACGAAGGGATCGCGATCGTGCTCGACGGGACCGATCCGGCCGGGGCGGCCGAACACCGTGCCGCGGGTCAGGCCGTCCTGCGGGAACTCGGTCCCGGGGATCACTGACCGGTTCGGTGAGCAGCCCCTCCACTCGTCAGGAGCCCGGTGGACCTGCTCTGTCAGGTGGTACGCCTGCGCCGGCGGGCGGTGCCGACGAGGGTGTGCAGCACCGCCTGGGCCGTGGGAAGCCGGTTGGCCGCCTGGCGCCGGACCAGGGACCGGGGGCCGGCGAGCACCTCCGAGGCGATCTCGTGCCCGAGGACGGCGGGCAGGCAGTGCATGGCCACGGCATCGCGGGGCGCATGGGAGAGCGAGGTGTCGTCGACCCGGTAGGCGGCCAGCTGTGCGGTCCGTTCGGCACGTTCGCGGTGTCTGTCCATGGGGACCCACACTTCGGCGTAGACGGCCTGCGCGGCGCCGACCGCCTCGATCGGCTCGGTGGTGAGCGTGACGGAACCGCCGGTCTGTGCCATCAGCTGACGGGCCTCGCCGAGGACGTCCTCCTCGGTCTCGTAGCCGGGCCGGGGTGCAAGGTGCGGGTCGGCGGCGGCGAGATAGCGCTTGGCCGGGATGTGCAGCGCGACGAGCCGGGCGACTCGGGGTCCCAGCAGGCCCTCCACCGCCGTCGCGGCGTGCGCGCCGTGTCCCGCTTCGTCGCCGGGCACGAGGTGGTGGCCGATGTCGTGGACCAGCCCGGCCACCTGGAGTTCCTCGTCTTCCGGGTGTCGCTCGGCCAGCACGGCGGCGACCTGGCGGCCGTGGTCGAGGATGTCCACGGGGTCACCGGAACGGTCCGGGGTGTCCCAGACGTCCGCGCAGTCGGCCAGCAGGGCCATGAGCGCGTCCACGGTCGGTATGGGGTCGTACGTCATGGGGCGACCCTGCCGCAGCAGGGCGTACGGCAGGCTGGACTCCGCTTCCGCGGCACCCGGTGAACGTGCGTGGGTGCCGACGACGTCAGCCTGACGTGTCGTGTCTCAGTCGTCGCCGACGAGCGCGAACGCGAACGCGAGACGGCGGTCGACCCAGCCCGCCCGCACGGTCACCTGCTCGCTGCCCTCCGAGACCATGACGATCCTGTCCTCGGCCCGCCACTCCAGCGCCCGTGCCCTGGAACGCTGATCACCGCCGTCGGCTCCCAGGTCCCCGACCGCGTCCAGGACTCCCCCGATGAGCTTCCCGACCAGACGCCCGGTGATCTCCTTGGCATCCCCGCCCGCCCACTCGCTGCGGCCCACGATCTCCGGGCGGCCGGGCTGTTCGACGCGCCAGGAGTGCTTGAAGGGACGGCGCTTCGGCGGTACGCGCACAAGGGTGCCGACGGCCTGTCCCGCACCGTCGCGCACGACGTGCCGCCGCTCTCCGCCTGCTTCCACGGCCGGCTCCACGTAGCACAGCAGGTGCCGCGCGCCCGGATCCTCGAACAGGGTCTGCTCGGGGCGGGACGGCAGACCGGGCGGATGAACCTCGGCGGACCCCAGATAGGCGCAAGGGGCCAGGACCCGCCAGTCCTTGGAGCCCCGGGCCACGCGTACGGCCTTCCTGCCCCACACGGCTCGCTTCCGCGCGACCGTTTCCGGACGCTCGACAGCGGAGACGACGAACTTCTGGACGCCGGCCCACGCGACCGGCTCCACCGGCGGCTCCTGTGCCTTCTGTCTGCCGAACCCCAAGTCCCCTCCCCGGCCCGCGCCCCCCGGAGGCTCGGCGCGGTGTGCGCCTCAGCTCGTCGTGGACGAGGAGCGGCGCGGCAGCTTCCAGTTCGGTCGCGGGAAGTGGCAGGTGTAGCCGTTCGGGTAGCGCTCCAGGTAGTCCTGGTGCTCCGGCTCGGCCTCCCAGAAGTCGCCCACGGGCTCGACCTCCGTGACCACCTTGCCCGGCCACAGCCCGCTCGCCTCGACGTCCGCGATCGTGTCCACGGCGACGCGGTGCTGTTCCTCGTCGGTGTAGTAGATGGCGGACCGGTAGCTGCGCCCGATGTCGTTGCCCTGGCGGTCCCTCGTGGTCGGATCGTGGATCTGGAAGAAGAACTCCAGGATGTCGCGGTAGCTGGTGGCCGTGGGATCGAAGATGATCTCGATCGCCTCGGCGTGGTCGCCGTGGTTACGGTACGTGGCGTTCGGCGTGTCACCTCCGCTGTATCCGACGCGGGTGGACTTCACGCCCGGCTGCTTGCGCACCAGGTCCTGCATGCCCCAGAAACAACCGCCCGCCAGTACGGCTCGCTCGGTTCCCACTGTCATCGGTCGCTCCCTCGTGTCGAGCCGCGGTCCGGCACGCTCGTTGACGTGCCGGTTCTCACGTTCGTCCAGCTTACTGGCTCGTTCATCGAAACCTTGATCGAGTGCCGGTTCTGCGACAGCGGCCGGCTGGGGGCACGACCGATGGGGCGACGGCAGTCCGGCGGTGATCGCTGCTGTCCTGCGGTCATCCTCGCGATCCGGGTCGGCGTCTGCCGGCCCGGGCCAGCGCCTCCTCGGCCTCGACGGCCAGGGTGGCGACCAGATCGGCCGCGGACGGCAGATCGTTGATGAGGCCGACGGCCTCGCCGGCCCACTGCGGCAGCGCGGGGATCTCCCCTGCTGCCACGGCGTCCCGGTACGCCTGCCGGGCTTGCGGGGCAGCCGCGAGCGCGTCCTCCCGGCCCCGCCATTCGTCGAGGAAGGGATGGCAGAGGGTGCGCGCGGTGTACCGGTCCGGCCACCGCGAGCCGCGGGCGATGTCCAGCACCCTGTTCCGCTCGGTGTCCTCCCCGTGCGCCTCGACGAGCGCCTTGGCCGTCGCGGGAGCGACGAGGGCCTCGGCCGTGGCTTGGAAACGGGTGCCGAGCAGTGCCCCGGCAGCCCCCAGCGCCAGGGCGGCCGCGACGCCGCGGCCGTCCGCGATCCCG
This sequence comes from Streptomyces sp. BK340, assembly GCF_007827595.1. Classification (GTDB taxonomy): domain Bacteria; phylum Actinomycetota; class Actinomycetes; order Streptomycetales; family Streptomycetaceae; genus Streptomyces. The sequence goes on along the minus strand of NZ_VISR01000033.1, from coordinate 11,186 downwards.
CCGGCCGCCAGCACCGGCACCGGTGCCGCCAGGTCGACCACGACGGGCACGAACGGCAGGGTGGACCGCCTGCGCCGGGCTCCGTGCCCGCCCGCTTCGGTGCCCTGCGCCACGATCACGTCGGCGCCCAGATCCACCGCCCTGCGGGCCTCTTCGAGGTCGGTGACCTGGAGGATCAGCGGTGTGCCCGCGCCACGGACGCGCTCCGCGAACGCACTGGGGTCACCGAAGGACAACATCACCGCCGCGGGCTCGTGCTCCAGCGCCCGCGCCACCACGCCGTCGTCGACCGCCCACGCCTGGAAGCCGATGCCCCAGGGTTTCCCGGCGCTCTCGGCGACCAGGACGGGCAGCTCGCGGGCCAGCCATTCCCGGTCCCCGTTCCCGCTGCCCAGCAGGCCGAGCCCGCCGCCGCGGGAGACCGCCGCGGTCAGGGCGCCACCGGCCGACCCGCCCATCGGGGCCAGGGCAATCGGATGCTCCACACCGAACAGATCCGTGAACGCCGTCGCCAGTCCCATGACGGCAATCCTCACCCACCCGCCGCGCGGGTCGCAGCGAAACCGGCTCAAGGGCCGTTCATTCGATGGGGTCCACGGACCCGCCAACCGGTCCTCGTCCAGGACCGGTTGCGCCCGGCAGCTGTCACCGTGGCTGCAGCGGACCAGCAGGTCATCAGGGAGTTCCCATGGCGTCGAGAACTGCAGCAGGACCGTGCCGCGAGAGTGAGGTCCGGTCATGACCGACGGCCGCTACGGAGAGGACCTGTTCGAACCCGGACACCCCGAGGAAGCCGAGCGGATCGACGCCGGCGCGCTGGTCTACGACCCCGTCACCACGCGCCGCCTGCGGGCGCTGGGCACAGGGCCGGGAAGCCGCTGTCTGGAAGTGGGAGCCGGGACCGGGACGGTGGCGCGCTGGCTGCTGGAGGAGGCAGGTGCGGCAGAGGTGGTCGCCCTCGACCGGGACACCGCGGGCCTGTCCGCGCTCGCGGAGCCTCGGCTGCGCGTGGTCACAGCCGACCTCACGGACGAGAGCCTGCGGCTCGGCAGCTTCGACCTGATCCATGCCAGGTTCGTCCTCATGCACCTGCCCGAGCGCCGCCGGCTCGTCGCACGGCTCGCGCAGTGGCTGAACCCGGGAGGCTGGCTGGTGCTCGGCGACGCCCTGGAGGTGCCGGACGCCCTGGACGTCGCGTCTGCCTACCGGCGGGTCATGGACGCCATGTGGCAGGCGCTGAGAACGACGATCGGCACCGACACATCCTCCGTCCCGGCATATCCGCACTTCCTCAGGGAGGAAGGACTCCGGAACGTCGCCGCGGAGCTGGTCTGCCCGCCACTGGTCGCGGGCAGCCCGCTGGCTCGCTTCTGGTCCGAGACGTGGAACCGGATGCGACCCGCCCTGGAAGAGACCGGCCGGGTGGACGCCTCCGTCATCGATGAGGCACTCGACTATCTGGCCTCACCCCGACTCGCCGAGCTCGGACCCGGCATGGTGCTGGCCTGGGGGCGACGCGGCTGATCGGGGCACGCCGTTGTCGCCGCTCGCAGCGCAGCCCGCGTGCTTCCCGCCCCGGCTCTGCCGTCAGCTGCCGACAGCGGTGACGTCCTCGCCGTACTACGGGCCCGGCCCACCGCGTGCGATACGCGACAGATCCGTCATCAGCGAGCCCAGCCACGACACGGTGGCGTAGTACAGCCGCGGCGCACCGGGCGGCTCCGCGGCGGATCCGGCCTGCGTCGGGTCCAGCGACGGCACCGACGCGGTCGGGGTGTCACCGCCGGGGTCCAGCGCCGCCGAGACGAGCAGCATCCGTCCGGCCACCCGGTCGCCCAGCCCGCCGGCGGACTCGGCAGCCGCCGGCCCAAGGCCCGTGAGCGGCGGTTCCAGGAGCCGCTCCGAGCCCCACAGGGTGTGGTGACCGGCCATCAGCGTGGCCTGCCAGTCCACTTCGGGCAATGCCACCCGCCGCCGTCCCCCGAAGGGTGTCGGCTCGCTCTGGAACTGTGCGTACGCGGACTCCGCGAGGATGACCGCGTGCTGGAGCGACCGGTGGCCGGTCGCCGCGGGCGGTGCGGCCGCCGCCCCGCCTCCGGCCACCGAGGCGCTGGTCGCCACCACGATCTCGGCTGCCCTGCGCAGCAGCCCGGCCACCGCACGACGCAGCTCGTCGTGGGCACCACGGGGCCAGGCCAGCAGACCGAAGACCGCGCCGATGGCGCTGCCCACCAGCACATCCAGCATCCGGACCTCCGCCAGCTGCCACGTCGGCGCGGCCAGCTGGGCGAAGACGAGGGCCACGAGCACGGTGAACATCCCCTGCGCCCAACCGACGCCCTTGACCGGTCCGACCGTGAAGGCGACCAGCATCCACAGGGGCAGGACGATCGCGTACACGGCGGTGTCGGCCCCCACCAGGATCAGCGTCCCGGCGGTCACCAGGGCGCCGGCCAGCGTGCCGGCGAGTGCCCGGCGGATGGTGCTCCAGGTCTCGTCCATGGTGGTCCGGGTGAGGGTGAGCGTCGCCAGCATGGCCCAGAACCCGTGGGGCAGCGTGTCCACCCCGGCCACCAGCCGGGCCGCCGTCAGAGCCATGGCGATGCGCACCGCGTTCTGGAAGAACACCGACCGTCGCTCGGCGTGGCCTCGGATCCGGTGCCACCACAGGGACGGGGCCCGGGCCCTGGCGTACCAGAAGCGCTCAGGCGCCACCTCCACCGAGGTATGCCTGCCTCGTACGGCGAGATCGGCCGCCGTGGCCATGGCCAGGGCGGCGTCGGCGATCTCCAGCACGGCGGCGTGCCAGCGCAGTTCGGCGGGCGGGAAGTCCACCGCGGGACCGGTCCCGTCGGTGGCGCCGGGAGCCGCGGACAAGGCCGCCAGGTGCGCGCGGGCGGTGACCAGCTCCTGGTACGACGCCACGGGCGACGTGCCCGCTGCCAGGCAGCTCTCGGTCGCCGTGGCCAGCCGCGCCACCGCCTGGAGCACGGCGGTCACGGCAGGGCCCGGAGGGTCGCCCGGCGTCGCGGGCGGTTGCGTCAGCCGGTTGAGCAGGGTGCGGGTGGCCAGGCCGGTGTGGCTGAGGGCGCGGTCGCGTCTGCCCGGTCCGGCCGGGCGCTCCGCTTCCGGGACGGTCAGGGACCGCAGTGCATGGCCGGCCTCGTGACCGGCTCGGACGTCCGCGCCGGTCAGGGCATGGGGAGGAGCCGCGAGGAGGGTCGCGCAGCGGGCGGCGGTGTGCGCCGCCCGGGCCGCCCGCTCCTGGTAGGACGGCGGAGCGGGCCCGGGGAGGATCAGCGCCTCGGCGGCGATGAACAGGGCCAGCCCTGTCGTCGTTCCGATCAGCCGCTCGCCGAGCGAGCCGGGATCGTAGGGTGGGAAGGACGGCAGGATGTACAGGAGTTGCAGGCCGGGCGCCGCTCCCGCCGGGCGCGGTCCACCCACGGCGGAGAAGGCCAGCGCGAAGCCGATCACGAACATGCCGGTGACGGCGCTCCAGGTCCGTACCGAGAGATAGGTGCCGATCACCACCAGCAGCCAGCACACCGGCAGCACATGGAGCACCACGACGGCTCGCTGGCGCCCGGTACCGGGGATCTTGGAGAGTCCGCCCAGCGCCACGGTGCCGAAGAGGGCGTAAGTGGCTGCGACCGGGCTGTCCAGGCCGTACCGGAAGAGGTAGAAACCGGCCGCGGCGACCACGGTCACACGCAGCGCACGGCGGCCCGAGGCGGCGTAGGCCGCCGGGATACGACCGGCTGACACACCACACATCCCTACAGCATCACGCACCACGCGACGCCCGGCACCCAGGGCCGGTCCGGCGGATCATGCCGGAATCGCGGGGCCCGGCCGGCGGCCGGTCTTCGCACCCGCTGACGGCCGCCGGTGCGTTACGGACCCGCGGTCGCCCGAGGGGCGGCGGCAGCGGCGGTGGCCTCGTACATTGGAGAAATGGGCGTCACTGCCGTCAGCGGGCAGCCGGCCGTGGATCAGGTCGACTATGCCGCGCTGTTCGCCGCCACCCCCAGCCCATATCTGGTGCTCAGCCCCGCTCTGATGATCGTCGGCGTCAATCAGGCCTACTGCCGGGCGACCAGCCGCACCAGTCAGGACCTGCTCGGGCAGTACATCTTCGATGCCTTTCCCGACAACCCCGCCGACCCGCAGGCCAATGGGGTCCGTAATCTCTCCGCGTCGCTGGAGCGGGTGTTGGCCACCGGGGATCCGGACACGATGGCCGTTCAGCGGTACGACATCGCCGTCCCCGGGGAACCGGGGGGCTTCGAGGAACGCTGGTGGTCCCCGGTCAACACCCCGGTCATCGGGCGGAACGGACGGGTCTGCTGGATCATTCACCGCGTCGAGGACGTGAGCGCCTTCGTCCGTGCCCGTCGGCAGCGGCAGCGGGACAACACAGCGGCTCCGAGTCAACGGGAGGAGGGCATGGAGGCCGAGTTGTACGCCCGGGCCAAGGAGCTGGAGCGTCTGAACGGGGAACTGCGGCGGGCGCACGCGCGCGAGCGCCAGGTGGCGATCACGCTGCAGGAGGCCATGCTGCATTCCCCGGACCTGGCCCGGCACTCCAACGTGGCGGTGCGCTACCTGCCGGCCATCGGCTCACTCAACGTGTGCGGCGACTGGTACGACACCGCCGATCTGTCCGACGGGCGTTTCGCCGTCGCCGTGGGCGACGTGGTCGGCCACGGCCTGGAGGCCGCCACCGTGATGGGGATGCTGCGCAGCGCGCTGTCCGCGGCGAGCCGGGCCGTCGCCGGTCCCGCTCAGGCGCTGGAGATCCTGGGTCTGTACGCCCGCTCCGTGGACGGTGCCCTGGCGGCCACCGCTGTGACAGCCCTGGTGGACTCGCGCTCCCATTTGATCGTCTACTCCAGCGCGGGCCATCCGCCTCCCGTGCTGATGCACCGTGACGGCACCTGCGAACTGCTGAACCGTGCGACGGATCCGCCTCTCGGGGCCCGGCCGGAGCATGTCCCGCGCCCCCAGGCCGGTACCGCCTATCACCCCGGCGACGTTCTCGTCCTCTACACCGACGGCCTCATCGAACGTCGCGACGAAGATATCGACGTCGGGCTGCAGCGCCTGACCGACTCCCTGGCCCAGTGCCTGGGGCTCGGCCCCGAGCGTCTGGCCGACACCCTGCTCGGGCGTCTCGGCGTCAGTCATGGTGCTCGCGACGACATCGCTCTGGTCATAGTCGGACTCTGAACCCCGCTCCGTCCCGGGGCCGCAGTCCCAACGCGGTCGGTTCCGCATCGGCCGGCCATTGAAAGCCGAACAATACTCATCAGTAGTTGAGTATTGACTCCACAGGCGGCGCTGGCGATCCTCTTGGGCGGCACTTTACAAAGGACATGACAATCGGTGTGCGCAAGGGTCTCCGGACCCCGGGCGTCCTCGTCCGTCGACCGCGCATCCCGCCTACCGAGGGACGTGGGCCGTGGCCATATCCAGACGCCGGTACTACGGACGCAAGAACATCACCATGGCGTCCCTGCTCCTCCTCGTACTGGCCGTCCTCCTCGGCCCCACCCCCAGTTCGGCGGCCGGGAACGAGTGGTGGGTCCCGACGGCACGGCCCTCGCCGGACTCCCAGATCAACGTCACCGGTGAGCCCTTCACCGGCACCAACGCCAAGGGCGAGGTGCGCGGCTTCGTCGACGCCCACGACCACCTGTTCGCCAACGAGGGCTTCGGCGGGCGCCTGATCTGCGGCAAGACGTTCTCCGAGGCCGGGATCGCCGACGCGCTGAAGGACTGCCCCGAGCACTACCCCGACGGCTCGCTGGCCGTCTTCGACTTCATCACCAAGGGCGGTGACGGCAGACACGACCCGGTCGGCTGGCCCACGTTCAAGGACTGGCCCGCCCACGACTCGCTGACCCACCAGCAGAACTACTACGCGTGGGTGGAACGGGCCTGGCGCGGCGGCCAGCGGGTGCTGGTCAACGACCTCGTCACCAACGGCGTGATCTGCTCGGTCTACTTCTTCAAGGACCGCAGCTGCGACGAGATGACGTCGATCCGGCTGCAGGCGAAGATGACGTACGACCTGCAGGCGTACATCGACAAGATGTACGGCGGTCCGGGCAGGGGCTGGTTCCGGATCGTCACCGACAGCGCGCAGGCCCGTGACGTCATCGAGCAGGGCAAGTTGGCGGTCATCCTGGGCGTGGAGACCTCCGAGCCCTTCGGCTGCAAGCAGATCCTGGACGTCCCGCAGTGCGACAAGAAGGACATCGACGCCGGCCTGGACGAGCTGTACTCGCTGGGCGTGCGCAGCATGTTCCTGTGCCACAAGTTCGACAACGCGCTGTGCGGAGTCCGCTTCGACTCGGGCGGGCTCGGAACGGCCATCAACGTAGGGCAGTTCCTGTCGACCGGCACCTTCTGGAAGACGGAGAAGTGCACGGGGCCGCAGCACGACAACCCCATCGGCTCGGCCGCGGCGCCCGAGGCCGAGGCGAAACTCCCGGCGGGCGTGAGCGTTCCCTCGTACTCCTCCGACGCGCAGTGCAACACCCGCGGGCTCACCGACCTCGGTGAGTACGCCGTACGCGGCATGATGAAGCGCAAGATGATGCTGGAGATCGACCACATGAGCGTCAAGGCCGTCGGTCGTGCGCTCGACATCTTCGAGTCCGAGTCCTACCCCGGCGTGATCTCCTCGCACAGCTGGATGGACCTGAACTGGACCGACCGGGTCTACGGCCTCGGCGGCTTCATCGCCCAGTACATGCACGGCTCCGAGGGATTCGTGGCCGAGGCGAACCGCACCAAGGCACTGCGGGACAAGTACGGCGTCGGCTACGGCTACGGCACCGACATGAACGGTGTCGGCGGCTGGCCCGGACCGCGGGGCGCCGACGCGCCCAACAAGGTCACGTACCCCTTCCGCAGCGTCGACGGCGGCTCCCTCATCGACCGGCAGACCACCGGTCAGCGCACCTGGGACCTGAACACCGACGGTGCCGCGCACTACGGCCTGGTCCCGGACTGGATCGAGGACATCAGGCTCGTCGGCGGTCAGGACGTGGTGAACGACCTCTTCCGGGGCGCCGAGTCCTACCTCCGCACCTGGGGCGCGACCGAGCAGCACCAGGCGGGAGTCAACCTCGCGAGCGGAGCCTCGACCACGGCCAGTTCGACCGAGTGGAACCCGTTCGTCAGCTATGCGTCGAGCCGCACCGTGGACGGCACCCGGGACACCCGCTGGGCCAGCGACTGGAGCGACGACCAGTGGCTGCGGATCGATCTGGGCTCGACCCACCTGGTCGGGCGGGTCACGCTCGACTGGGAGCGCGCGTACGGGAAGTCGTACCGCATCGAGCTCTCGACGGACGGCGTGAACTGGAAGACCGCCTGGTCGACCACCACCGGTGACGGCGGCCTCGACACCGCACGCTTCACCGGAACGCCGGCCCGCTACGTCCGCATCGTGGGCACGGAACGTGGGACCAAGTGGGGGTACTCGCTCTACGAGGTCGGCGTGCACAGCGGCTGACGACGGCTCGGGCGAGTGAGACCGGCGCCCGGCGGTGCCGCCGCCGTACGAGCCGGTGGCACCGTCGGGCGGCCGCGTCCTCGTGTCGTCCACGAGGACGCGGCACCGCAGTTCCTACTCGGTCACCTTCAGCAGCTTGTTGGGCGTTCCGCTGCTCGGGTTGGTGATCTTGTCACTGGTCGCCGCGCCGACCAGTGCGGAGGAGACCTGGGCGGGCGTGGCGTCCGGGTGTCCGGCCAAATAGACGGCGGCGGCTCCGGTGACGTGCGGGGTGGCCATGGAGGTGCCGGAGATCGTCTTGGTCCCCTCGTCGCTGTCGTTCCAGTCGGAGGTGATGTCCGAGCCCGGCGCGTACAGGTCCACGGTCTTGCCGAAGTTGGAGAAGTCCGACTGGGCGTCGTCCTTCGTGCTGGAAGCGACCGTGATGGCCTCGGGGACCCGCGCCGGTGAACCCTGCCCGGCGTCCGCCGACTCGTTGCCGGCGGCGACGGCGAACGTGACGCCCGAGGCGATGGCCTTCTTGACGGCCTCGTCGAGGGCGGGGTCGGCGCCTCCGCCGAGGCTCATGTTGGCCACCGAGGGCCCCTGGTGGTTCTTGGTCACCCAGTCGATGCCGGCCACGACCTGCTCGGTGGTGCCGGAGCCGTTGTTGTCGAGGACTCTGACCGCGACGATCTTGGCCTTCTTGGCGACACCGTGGGCGGTTCCGGCGATGGTTCCGGCCACGTGGGTGCCGTGCCCGTTGCCGTCGTCGGCGGTGTTGTCGTTGTCGACGGCGTCGAACCCGTAACTCGCGCGTCCGCCGAAGTCCTTGTGGCTGATGCGCACACCCGTGTCGATGACGTACGCGGTCACCCCCTCCCCGGCCTTGTCCGGGTAGGTGTACTTGTGGTCGCCGGCCGTGTCCGTCTGATCGATGCGGTCCAGGCCCCAGGACGGCGGGTTGTCCTGGGTGGCGTCGATGTGGAACTTCTTGTTCTGCACCACCGTGGCGACCGCGGGGTCGGCGGCGAGGCGCCTGGCCTCCGTCTCGGTGAGGCTGCCGGCGGAGAAACCGTTCACCGCCGAGCCGAAGGTGCGGCTGATCTTGCCGCCGTACTCCGCGGCCAGGTCCTTCTTCTCGGCAGCGGAGGCCTTCTGGTCCAGAAGGACGACGAAGCTGCCGGCCACGGCTCCTTCGGCGTGCAGGCCGTAGACCTTGCCTTCCGCGGGCTGTCCGGCCTGGGCGGCGGGCGAGACGTACAGAGCCGTGCCCACGACTGTCGCAACGGCCGCGATCGCGGTGACGGTCCTGGCCTTGCCTATGCGTTTGTGATGCGCCGTCAAGAGGGGTCTCCTCGTTTGCATGTGGGGGGATTTGCGTTCACGCGGCAGAGTTCCGCTCGCGCCCTGCGAGCGTGCCGACTTGACGCGATCAGATCAATCCCCTGGTCGCAGCCCCGAGGCCCTCCGGCGGCCGATCTTCACAGGGCTTACGCAGGTTGGGAGCAACCCGAATGCAAACGTGCAGCGCTTTACGCTGGTTGAATCACCAAGGATCGGCCAAGAATTATCGGTGTCGATCTCTTCACCGGCCGTTCACGCGGGCCGGCCGGAGCGATGGGTGCCCGCCATCGCCCCGGCCTGTGCAAAACGCGCGGCTCAGAACACCGCACATGGTGTTCTGAGCCCGTGAGGTCAGAACGGGCCGTGGAGACTGCCCAGTCTGTCGGTCAGGCGAAGGTTCTCGGAGTAGTCCACGGGGCAGGCGATCACGGTGACCCCGTCGTCGTCGAGAGCCCTGCGCAGCACAGGCAGGAGCTGGTCGGCAGCCTCGATCCGATGGCCGCGTGCCCCGAAGCTCTCGGCGTAGGCGACCAGATCGGGGTTGGTGAAGCGGGTGTGGCTGTGGCGGCCCAGTTCAAGTTCCATCTTCCAGGTGATGAGGCCGTATTCCTCGTCCACCAGGACCAGGACGACCAGGGGGACGCGCTCACGGGCGGCCGTCTCCAGTTCCTGGGAGTTCATCAGGAACGAGCCGTCGCCCATCATCGCCAGGACGCGCCGGTCCGGCCGGGCCAGCTTGGCGGCGATGGCACCAGGCAGGGCGAACCCCATCGTGGACAGGCCGTTCGAGACCAGGCAGGTGTCCGGCTCGAAGGTGGGGTAGAGGCGGGACATCCACATCTTTCCGGCGCCGGTATCGGCGAGCACGATGTCGTGCCGGTCCAACGCGGCGCGCACATCGCTCACGACGCGCTGCGGCACCAGGGGGAACGCGTCGTTGTCGCGTCCGTACTGCAGTTCTTCGTCGAGCAGTGTGCGGATCTTCTCGCTGCTTCCCGAGTCGTAGGTGAGTCCCTCGGGCAGCGCTGCCGCGAGTGCGTCCAGAGCCTGAGAAGGGTCACTCACGACGCCCACGGTGACCGGGTAGTGGGCATCCACCTCGGCGGGGAAGCGGTGAATGTGCAAGATCCGCTTGTCGCCGTTCGGGTTGATCTTGACGGGATCGAACTCCTGGATCTCGTAGCCCACGCAGATCAGCACATCGGCCGCGTCGAAGCCGAAGTTGCCGTAGTCGTGGCGCATGAAGCCGACCGCGCCGAGGGCGTTTGGATGGTCGTCGGGGAAGACCCCCTTGCCGTGGAACGTGGTCGCGACCGGGATGTTCAGCCGCTCGGCGAACCGCACCAGGGCTGCCGAGCTCCCGGCTCTCGCGGCACCATGACCCGCCAGCACGACCGGGCGCCGTGCGGCCGCGAGCACCTCGGCGGCCCGTGCGATCTGGGAGGGCGACGGCGCATCGGCACGAACGGCGTCGATCTGCAGGGGCTCGAGAGGTCCGGCGGTACGCTCCGCCTCGATGTCCTCCGGTACCGCAAGGAAAACGGCGCCGGGCCGCTCCCCCTGTGCTGTCTTGAACGCCTTGCGCGTCATCTCCGGCACCGCGTCCGGACACTCGATGCGGGCTGACCACTGGGTGACGGGAGCGAACATCGACACCAGGTCGATGACCTGGTGCGACTCCTTGTGGATGCGGCGCAGCGAGCCCTGGGCGGCCAGGGCCACCATCGGCGAGCTGTTGGTCATGGCGTCCGCGGTGCCGAGCAGTAGATTGATCGCGCCGGGCCCCAGCGTGGCCGAACACACCCCTGCCCGCCCGGTCAGCCGCCCGTAGATCTCCGCCATGAACGAGGCGGCCTGCTCGTGGCGAACCAGGACATAACGGATCCCAGAGTCGTTCAGAGCGTCGACGAAGCGGATGTTCTCCTCACCCGGAATCCCGAAGACGTACTCCACTCCCTCGGCCCGCAGGCAGCGCACCAGAAGGTGCGCGACGTCCTCCGCTGCCACCGCGTTCTGCGGCTCGGCCCTGCCCTCGTTGCCCATGCGACGAACGTAGGCATGCCCGCCGGCCCCGGCCACCCGTCGGCCGCCGAGCGGGGGGGTGTGGAACACCGGGCCGGTTCGGAGGCCTTGTGGTGGCAGCCGCCGCGGGCGGCCCGCAGGCTGTGCGAAGTGAACGCTTCGCCCTGCACAGGGCGGCGACAGACCTCTGGGAGGACCGTGTGACCGTTTCCTCACCCGCCGCCGACACACCGCCGGCCCGCTACGACGACCTGCGGGCCATGGTGATCAACTGCACCCTCAAGCGCTCGCCGGAGGTCAGCAACACCCA
>NZ_VISR01000032.1 GCF_007827595.1 Streptomyces sp. BK340 | reverse complement strand
TCTATCAGATCTTTTCTCGATCCGATTTCCTCGGTGCTTTCCAGGTTCTCGCTTTCGCGTTTCCCTTTCCGGCGGTTCCGACTTTATCAGAAGTTCTGAGCCGGATTTCCCACCCGCTCCGGGGCACCGTCGTCCAGCACACGAGGTACTGGGGGGTTCCCGGTTGGGCGGAGCCGTAAACGTACTGGAGCGGGGCGCCCCGATGCAAATCGAGGGGCCCCGCTCCAAGTTCGTGCGGACGAGGTGTCAGACCTCCACCACGACCGGCAGGATCATCGGCCTGCGGCGATACGTGTCGGAGACCCACTTGCCGAGGGTGCGCCGAATGAGTTGCTGCAGCTGGTGGGGCTCCACCACGCCGTCCTGGGCCGAGCGCTCCAGGACCTCCGTGATCTTCGGGATGACGTCGGCGAAGGCGGAGTCCTCGATGCCGGAACCGCGGGCCTGGACGTGCGGGCCACCGGTGATCTTGCCCGTGGAGGAGTCCACCACCACGAAGACCGAGATGATGCCCTCGTCGCCGAGGATCTTGCGGTCCTTCAGGGCCGGCTCGCCGACGTCACCGACGGAGAGGCCGTCGACATAGACGTAACCCGCCTGGACCTTGCCCGAGATCTTGGCCTTGCCCTCGATCAGGTCGACCACCACGCCGTCCTCGGCGATGACGATCCGGTCGTGCGGAACGCCCGTCATCGCGCCCAGCTCGGCGTTGGCGCGCAGATGCCGCCATTCGCCGTGGACCGGCATCAGGTTCCTCGGGCGGCAGATGTTGTAGAAGTACAGCAGCTCGCCTGCGGAGGCATGGCCGGAAACATGCACCTTGGCGTTGCCCTTGTGCACGACGTTGGCGCCCCACCGGGTCAGGCCGTTGATCACGCGGTAGACCGCGTTCTCGTTTCCGGGGATGAGGGACGAGGCCAGGATGACCGTGTCACCGTCGACGATGCGGATCTGGTGGTCGCGGTTGGCCATCCGGGACAGGGCCGCCATCGGCTCGCCCTGGGAACCCGTGCAGACCAGGACCACCTCGTGGTCCGGCAGGTCGTCCAGCGTCTTGACGTCGACGACCAGACCCGGCGGGACCTTCAGATAGCCGAGGTCGCGGGCGATGCCCATGTTGCGGACCATGGAGCGGCCGACGAAGGCGACCCGGCGGCCGTACTCGTGCGCCGCGTCCAGGATCTGCTGGATGCGGTGGACGTGGCTGGCGAAGCTGGCCACGATGATCCGCTTGCGGGCGCCGGCGAAGACCTGGCGCAGGACGTTGGAGATGTCCCGCTCGTGCGGGGTGAAGCCCGGCACCTCGGCGTTCGTGGAGTCGGTGAGCAGGAGGTCGATGCCCTCGTCGCTCAGCCGCGCGAACGCGTGCAGGTCGGTGAGGCGGTTGTCCAGCGGGAGCTGGTCCATCTTGAAGTCGCCGGTGTGCACCACCATGCCGGCGGGGGTGCGGATGGCGACGGCCAGGGCGTCCGGGATGGAGTGGTTGACCGCGATGAACTCGCAGTCGAAGGGGCCGATGCGCTCGCGGTTCCCCTCCGCCACCTCCAGGGTGTACGGGCGGATCCGGTGCTCCTGGAGCTTGGCCTCGATGAGGGCGAGGGTCAGCTTGGAGCCGATGAGCGGGATGTCCGGCTTCTCGCGGAGGAGGAAGGGGACGCCACCGATGTGGTCCTCGTGACCGTGCGTGAGGACGATGCCCTCGATGTCGTCGAGGCGGTCCCGGATGGACGAGAAGTCCGGAAGGATCAGGTCGATTCCGGGCTGCTCCTCCTCGGGGAAAAGCACTCCGCAGTCGACGATCAGGAGACGGCCCCCGTACTCGAAGACCGTCATGTTTCGGCCGATCTCACCGAGGCCGCCGAGCGGGGTGACTCGCAGGCCGCCCTCGGGGAGCGGCGGGGGCGGGCCGAGTTCAGGATGCGGATGACTCAAAAGACTCTCCTCACCACGCACGCCACGTACCGGTCGGGCACGTGGCGCGCATGACGTTCGTGCAGAAGCAGTTGTCGTTGTCGGGTGCGGGCACCGGTGGCCCGCTTATGCGGTTGTGGATTCAGTTGTGAAGCTCGGGTGGTGCCAAGTCTGTTGTCAGAGCTGTACCCCGCCGGCGGCAAGATCGATCTTGAGCTGGGCGATCTCCTCGGCCGAGCACTCGACCATGGGGGCGCGCAGGGGTCCGGCGGGGAGTCCCTGCAGGGCGAGCGCGGCCTTGGTGGTCATCACGCCCTGGGTGCGGAACATGCCCGTGTAGACCGGGAGCAGCTTCTGGTGGATCTCGGTGGCCTTGACGACGTCGCCCGAGGTGTACGCGTCGACGAGGGCGCGCAGGTCGGGGGTGACGAGGTGGCCGACGACCGAGACGAAGCCGACCGCGCCCACGGAGAGCAGCGGCAGGTTCAGCATGTCGTCGCCGGAGTACCAGGCGAGACCGGACTGGGCGATGGCCCAGCTGGCGCGGCCGAGGTCGCCCTTGGCGTCCTTGTTGGCGACGATCCGGGGGTGCTCGGCGAGGCGGACGAGCGTCTCGGTGTTGATCGGGACGCCGCTGCGGCCGGGGATGTCGTAGAGCATGACCGGCAGCCCGGTGGCGTCCGCGACGGCCGTGAAGTGCCGGTACAGGCCCTCCTGCGGGGGCTTGTTGTAGTACGGCGTGACGACCAGCAGGCCGTGTGCGCCGACGCGCTCGGCTTCGCGCGCCAACTCCAGGCTGTGGTGGGTGTCGTTGGTGCCGACGCCGGCGACGATGTGGGCGCGGTCGCCGACCGCCTCCAGTACGGCTCGTACGAGGTCCGATTTCTCCGCGTCACTGGTGGTGGGGGACTCGCCGGTGGTGCCGTTGATGATCAGGCCGTCGTTGCCTGCGTCCACCAGGTGGGTGGCGAGCCGCTGCGCGCCGTCGAGGTCGAGTGCGCCGTCCGCCGTGAAGGGCGTGACCATGGCGGTGAGGACCCGCCCGAAGGGGGTCTGCGGAGTCGAGGTCGGAGCCATGGGTAACACGCTACTCGGTGCTCCATGCGTGGTCTGCCCTTGGGGTGCCTGGAAAGTCCGGACAAATGCGGAGCCCGGCACTGCCTGCTCGGGGGTTCAAGCAGTGCCGGGTCCGTTTGATCAGGCTAGATGAACTTCTCTAAATGCCGCAATACGGACACTTCGCGCGGCTGATCCGTACATCCGTTCCGCGTGGGGGAACAGGGCTTCGTTACGGGGCCACACGGCCGTTCGCGTTGAAGGCCGCGTAGGTGAGCGGCATGAGCCTGGCCCACTCCGCCTCCATCTTCTCGCCGACCATCTCGATCTCCCGCTGCGGGAAGGACGGCACCTTCGCCAGCTCGTGCTGGGTGCGCAGGCCGAGGAAGTGCATCAGCGAGCGGGCGTTGCAGGTGGCGTACATCGAGGAGAAGAGGCCGACCGGGAGGACCGAGCGGGCGACCTCGCGGGCGACGCCGGCGTCCAGCATCTCCTGGTAGGCCGTGTAGGCCTGCAGGTACGAGTCCTCCATGATGCGGCCGACCAGCTCCTGCTGGGCCTGGGTGCCCTCGACGAAGACGTACTTGCCGGGGCGGCCCTCCTGGACCAGCTTGCGGGACTCGTCCGGGACGTAGAAGACCGGCTGCAGCTCCCGGTAGCGGCCCGACTCCTCGTTGTACGACCAGCCGACCCGGTGCCGCATGAACTCGCGGAACACGAAGATCGGGGCGCTGATGAAGAAGGTCATCGAGTTGTGCTCGAACGGGCTGCCGTGCCGGTCGCGCATCAGGTAGTTGATCAGGCCCTTGGAACGCTCCGGGTCCTTGTTCAGCTCGTCCAGGGACTGCTCCCCGACAGTCGACACACGGGCCGCGAAGAGAACGTCCGAGTCCGCTGCGCTGTGTTTGACCAGTTCGACGGTGACATCACTACGCAGATCGATCTTGAGTTCGTCGTCGGGGGTGGGGGTCACGATTCGGCGGGTCCTTCCCATCTGGTCTCTTGCGGACGCCACTCTACGGCCCGCCAAACGGGGCGTTCGTCGTCGTGCCTGAATGAAATTGGTGAAACCGGGCACCGATTGCGACGCTTGTTCGTCTGTGTGGGTGAGACTCATCCGTTTCATCCCTGAAGGAGACGTACTCCCATGTTTCGTCGGCGTGAGCCCGTGCCCTTCGCCTTTGTGGCCGAGGCTGACCGGTTCCGCAGCAATGTCGCTCCCCCGCCCCGTCAGCGGGCGTCCGTCGGCCGGATGGCCGGGAGCTGGCTGCTGGGCCTCACCGTCGTCGCCGGGCTCGTCGGCGCGGTGATCGTCGGTACGCCGGCCCTGTCCACGCCGTCCAGTACGCCGACCCAGCAGTCCCAGGCCGCACAGGGGCGCTGACCCTTACGGCCGCCCAGGAGTGGTGGGCGGGAACCCGGCCGGATAGCCTCACCGGGCACAGCCCCAGCAAGGATTGAGTGAGGACCAGCCGTGCCCCTGCCCTTCCTGACGGCCGACCGCACCTTCGAGGCGGCTTCCGAGAGCCCGCTGCCCTTCGACGACCGCGAGCGCTGGCGGCGCCCCTACCGGCCCGGCCCCGGACGCGTGGGCGGGGCGGCCCTGGGTCTGCTGCTGTCCTCGTTCGTGCTGTTCGCGGCGGTCCTGATCGCCCTGACCGGCTCGGTGTCCTCGGCCGGTGTGGTCTTCGGCGTGGCGCTGGCGGTCATCGGCAGCGCGCTGCGGATGCTGCGCATGGGCGTGTGGGTGAGCGCGCGCGGACTGCGCCGCGTCGGCTTCCTGCTGACGCGTACGGTGCCCTGGCAGCGGGTGGTCTCGGTGCGGACGGCCCAGCAGCCGGTGCGCTGGCTGGGGCTGCCCCGCACGGTGCAGGGGCAGGCCCTGACGCTCGTACGCAAGGACCGGCCCACCGAGGACACGCCGCCCCTGCTGACCTCGCACGGCCTGGACTTCCTGAACCGCCCCGCGGCCTTCGACCGGGCGGCGGACACGGTGGAGGCGTGGGCCGCGGAGTACGGGCGCCACTGACCTGAGCAGACAAGCCGGAGGGGCCGGTCCGCTGTGCCGCGGACCGGCCCCTTTGTCGTACGAGCCTCTTCTCCGGACGGCCGCCGGTGGTACTCAGGCCTGGACGGGCCTGCCGTCGTGCAGGGCGATGGCACGCAGCATCGCCTTGCGGGCGCGCGGGGTGTCCCGCGCGTCGTGGTAGGCGACGGCGAGCCGGAACCAGCTGCGCCAGTCGTCCGGAGCCGCCTCCGTCTCGGCCTTGCGCCTGGCGAACACCTCGTCGGCCGAGTCGCGGTCGATCCGGCCGCCCGGGGTACGCCTCAGCTCGTCGACGGGCAGCCCGCCCTCGGCGTCGAGTTCGGCGGCCAGCTGGTTGGCCTTGCGGACGAACTGGGTGTTCTTCCACAGGAACCACAGGCCGATGACCGGCAGGATGAGCACCGCGACCCCGAAGGTGACGGTGAGCACCGTGCCGGACTGGATGAGCATGACGCCACGGCTGCCGACCAGCACGAAGTAGAAGAGCAGGACGGCGGCCGTGACGAGGTAAGTGATCTTCGCGCGCATGACGTCTTCGGGCTCAGCTCAGGTCCAGGAAGTGCTCAAGGCCGAAAGTCAGGCCCGGAGTCGACACCACGCGGCGGGCACCGAGCAGGATGCCCGGCATGAAGCTGGTGTGGTGCAGGGAGTCGTGGCGGATCGTGAGGGTCTCGCCCTCGCCGCCGAGCAGTACCTCCTGGTGGGCCAGGAGGCCGCGCAGACGCACGGCGTGCACCGGGACGCCGTCGACGTCGGCGCCCCGCGCGCCGTCCAGGGCCGTCACCGTGGCGTCCGGCGCCGGGGCCGTGCCGGCGGCGCGGCGGGCCTCGGCGATGAGCTGGGCGGTGCGCGTGGCGGTCCCCGAGGGTGCGTCCACCTTGTTCGGGTGGTGCAGCTCGACGACCTCGACCGACTCGAAGTACGGCGCGGCGATCTGCGCGAACTTCATGGTCAGGACGGCCCCGATGGAGAAGTTCGGGGCGATGAGCACGCCGGTCTCCGGGGACTGGGCGAGCCAGCCCTTCAGCTGCGCGAGGCGCTCGTCGGTCCAGCCCGTCGTACCGACGACCGCGTGGATGCCGTGGCGCACGCAGAAGTCGAGGTTGCCCATGACGGAGGCGGGAGTGGTCAGCTCGACGGCGACCTGGGCGCCGGTCTCCGCCAGCGTCTCCAGCTTGTCGCCCCGGCCGAGGGCGGCCACCAGCTCCATGTCCTCGGCGGCCTCGACCGCCCGTACCGCCTCGGATCCGATCCTGCCCTTGGCACCGAGGATCGCCACGCGCAGCTTGCTCATGTTTCCTGCTTCCTAACCGGTGGTGTTTCAGGCGACGGCGTCGTGCAGACGGGAGGCCTGCTTGTCCTTCAGCGGGCCGATGACCGACAGCGACGGGCGCTGTCCCAGGATGTCGCGGGCGACCGAGCGGATCTCGTCCGGGGTGACCGCGGAGATCCGGGCCAGCATGTCGTCGACCGACATCTGCTCGCCCCAGCACAGCTCGCTCTTGCCGATACGGTTCATCAGCGCGCCGGTGTCCTCCAGGCCCAGGACGGTGGAGCCCTGGAGCTGGCCTATGGCGCGGCTGATCTCGTCGTCGGAGAGGCCGCCCGCGGCGACGTGGTCGAGTTCGTCGCGGCAGATCTTCAGCACGTCGTGCACCTGGCTCGGGCGGCAGCCCGCGTACACGCCGAACAGGCCGCAGTCGGCGAAGCCGGAGGTGTACGAGTACACGCTGTAGGCGAGGCCGCGCTTCTCCCGGACCTCCTGGAAGAGGCGGGAGGACATGCCGCCGCCGAGCGCGGTGTTGAGCACGCCCATGGCCCAGCGGCGGTCGTCCGTGCGGGCCAGGCCGGGCATGCCGAGGACGACGTGCGCCTGCTCGGTCTTGCGGGC
Source organism: Streptomyces sp. BK340 (assembly GCF_007827595.1). Classification (GTDB taxonomy): domain Bacteria; phylum Actinomycetota; class Actinomycetes; order Streptomycetales; family Streptomycetaceae; genus Streptomyces. The sequence goes on along the minus strand of NZ_VISR01000032.1, from coordinate 119,903 downwards.
GAGCAGTTCGACCTTGCCGGCCGTGCGGATCGTGCGGCGGCCGTCGCGCGGGGCGATGGGCTGCGCGTCCAGGTTCTTGAAGGCGCCCGCCTTCTCGAAGGCCGCGCGGACCTGGCGTACGACCTTGTTGTGGTCGACGTTGCCGGCGCAGGCGACCACGAGGTGGGTCGGGTCGTAGTGCTTCTTGTAGAAGCGGCGGATGCGGTCGGCGCTGAGGGCGTTGACCGTGTCGACCGTGCCGAGGACGGGGCGGCCGAGGGCGTTGTCGCCGAACATCGTGTGCGCGAACAGGTCGTGCACGCAGTCGCCCGGGTCGTCCTCGGTCATCGCGATCTCTTCGAGGATCGCGCCGCGCTCGACGTTGACGTCCTCCTCGACGATGAGCGAGCCGGTCAGCATGTCGCAGACGACGTCGATGGCGAGCGGCAGGTCGGTGTCGAGCACGCGCGCGTAGTAGCACGTGTACTCCTTGGCCGTGAACGCGTTCATCTCGCCGCCGACCGCGTCGACGGCGGAGGAGATGTCCAGGGCCGACCTGCGACTGGTGCCCTTGAAGAGCAGGTGCTCCAGGTAGTGCGTGGCGCCGTTCAGGGACGGCGTCTCGTCGCGGGAGCCGACGTGCGCCCAGATGCCGAAGGTCGCGGAGCGGACCGAGGGCAGGGTCTCGGTGACGATGCGCAGGCCGCCCGGGAGGGTGGTCTTGCGGACCGTGCCGATGCCGTTGCTGCCCTTGATCAGGGTTTGGGTACGGGCGACGGCCCGCGCCTCCGAAGAGGTGCGGGCCGTCGCCTTGGAGCTACGGGACGTCACTGCTCGGCGTCGTCCTTCTGCGTCTCGTCGCCTTCTTCGCCCTCGATCACCGGAACGAGGGACAGCTTGCCGCGGGAGTCGATCTCGGCGATCTCGACCTGGACCTTCTGGCCCACACCGAGGACGTCCTCGACGTTCTCCACGCGCTTGCCGCCGGCGAGCTTGCGGATCTGCGAGATGTGCAGCAGACCGTCCTTGCCCGGGAGCAGCGACACGAACGCACCGAAGGTCGTCGTCTTCACGACCGTACCCAGGTAGCGCTCGCCGACCTCCGGCATGGTCGGGTTGGCGATGCCGTTGATCGTGGCACGCGCGGCCTCGGCGGCCGGGCCGTCGGCGGCACCGATGTAGATGGTGCCGTCGTCCTCGATCGTGATCTCGGCGCCGGTGTCCTCCTGGATCTGGTTGATCATCTTGCCCTTCGGGCCGATGACCTCGCCGATCTTGTCGACCGGGATCTTCACGGTGATGATCCGCGGCGCGTTCGGGGACATCTCGTCCGGCGTGTCGATCGCTTCCATCATCACGTCGAGGATGTGGAGGCGGGCGTCGCGGGCCTGCTTGAGGGCCGCGGCCAGGACGGAGGCCGGGATGCCGTCCAGCTTGGTGTCGAGCTGGAGGGCGGTCACGAACTCCTTGGTGCCGGCGACCTTGAAGTCCATGTCACCGAAGGCGTCCTCCGCACCGAGGATGTCGGTGAGGGTGACGTAGTGCGTCTCGCCCTCGATCTCCTGGGAGATCAGGCCCATGGCGATACCGGCGACCGGGGCCTTCAGCGGCACACCGGCGTTCAGCAGCGACATGGTGGAGGCGCAGACCGAGCCCATGGACGTCGAGCCGTTGGAGCTCAGCGCCTCGGAGACCTGGCGGATCGCGTAGGGGAACTCCTCGCGCGTCGGCAGGACCGGCACGAGGGCGCGCTCGGCGAGGGCACCGTGGCCGATCTCACGGCGCTTCGGGGAGCCGACGCGGCCGGTCTCGCCGGTGGAGTACGGCGGGAAGTTGTAGTTGTGCATGTAGCGCTTGCGGGTCACCGGGGAGAGGGTGTCCAGCTGCTGCTCCATGCGGAGCATGTTGAGGGTGGTGACGCCCAGGATCTGGGTCTCGCCACGCTCGAACACCGCGGAACCGTGCACCCGCGGGATGGCCTCGACCTCGGCGGCGAGCGTACGGATGTCCGTGACGCCGCGGCCGTCGATGCGCTTCTTCTCCTTGATCACGCGCTCGCGGACCAGCTGCTTGGTGAGCGAGCGGTACGCGGCGGAGATCTCCTTCTCGCGGCCCTCGAACTCCGGCAGGAGCTTCTCGGCGGCGAGCGCCTTGACGCGGTCCAGCTCGGACTCGCGCTCCTGCTTGCCCGCGATGGTCAGCGCGGAGGCGAGCTCCGGGCGGACGGCGGCGGCGAGCGCCTCCAGGACGTCGTCCTGGTAGTCGAGGAAGATCGGGAACTCGCCGGTCGGCTTGGCGGCCTTGGAGGCGAGGTCGGCCTGGGCCTTGCAGAGCACCTTGATGAAGGGCTTCGCGGCTTCCAGACCGGCGGCGACGACCTCCTCGGTCGGCGCCTCGGCGCCGCCCTCGACGAGCTTGATGGTCCCCTCGGTGGCCTCGGCCTCGACCATCATGATCGCGACGTCGCCGTCCTCCAGGACGCGGCCGGCGACCACCATGTCGAAGACGGCGTCCTCGAGCTCGGTGTGCGTCGGGAACGCGACCCACTGGCCGCGGATCAGCGCGACGCGGACGCCGCCGATCGGGCCGGAGAAGGGCAGACCGGCCAGCTGCGTGGACGCGGACGCGGCGTTGATCGCGACGACGTCGTACAGGTGGTCGGGGTTGAGCGCCATGATCGTGGCGACGACCTGGATCTCGTTGCGCAGGCCCTTCTTGAAGGACGGGCGCAGCGGGCGGTCGATCAGACGGCAGGTGAGGATCGCGTCCTCGGAGGGACGGCCCTCACGGCGGAAGAAGCTGCCGGGGATCTTGCCGGCGGCGTACATCCGCTCCTCGACGTCCACCGTCAGCGGGAAGAAGTCGAGCTGGTCCTTGGGGTTCTTGGAGGCGGTGGTGGCCGACAGCACCATGGTGTCGTCGTCCAGGTACGCCACGGCGGAACCGGCGGCCTGCTTGGCCAGTCGGCCCGTCTCGAAACGGATCGTACGGGTGCCGAAGGCGCCATTGTCGATGACGGCCTCGGCGTAGTGGGTCTCGTTCTCCACTAGCGTTTTCTCCTCGTCTTCGTCCCTGGGCTGCCCGTGTGGCAGGGGGACGGTTACGGAGAAGCGCGCCGTGCTGTGCGGGCCGGTCTTCGATCGAAGCACCCGGGGCTCGCTTCCCCCCGGGGGCCACTACCGAGGACCGGCGGCGGCTTGGGTGCGCTTCTCCTCGTTCTGTTTCGTACGTACTGCGTTGTGCTACCACACTACAAAGCGTGAGTGACACTCCGCACGTTTCCGCACGTACGACGGGGTCTTGCCTGCATATGACAGGACTTCCCCGTATACGGCAAAAGGAGCGGTTCCCGAGTCCTACCGGGAACCGCTCCCCTCACGGCGTCTTACTTGGCGCCCGCAGCACCGCGGCGGATGCCCAGGCGGTCGACCAGCGCACGGAAGCGCTGGATGTCCTTCTTCGCCAGGTACTGCAGCAGGCGACGGCGCTGACCGACCAGGATCAGCAGACCACGACGGGAGTGGTGGTCGTGCTTGTGGGTCTTGAGGTGCTCCGTCAGGTCGGAGATCCGACGCGAGAGCATGGCGACCTGGACCTCGGGGGAGCCGGTGTCGCCCTCCTTGGTACCGAACTCGCTGATGATCTGCTTCTTCGTAGCGGCGTCGAGCGACACGCGTACTCCTCGATAGTCTGTGAGTGCCCACCGAGCGCCCCCGGTCTGCTTCTCGGGAGAGCTTCCGTGACTCGGAAGGCGGGGATCCGTTGGGCGCGGCCTCCAGAGCCTTCTGAGAGGGCTCCGGGGGTGCGTACACGAACGGCCGTCACACAGCGTACCAGCCGGTGGCGGGAACTCTCTCCCGCCTTTCGGAACGCCCCGGGCCGACGGGAGGCGGCCACTAGGGTGAGCGTGCTGATCGTACGTACGTCGGGAAGGGGTCGCTCCGGGATGGCGGAGACGGAAGCGGAGATCAGGGCGCGCAAGGAGCGGGAGCGCGACGAGCTGTACGCGCTCGACATCTCGGACGCCGAGTGGCACTGCGCCCCGGGTACGGAGGAGCACGAGGAGCGGGTCGAGATCGCGTACCTCCCGGACGGGGCGGTGGCGATGCGGTCCTCCCTCGACCACGGCACCGTGCTGCGGTACACGGAGGCGGAGTGGCGGGCCTTCGTCCTGGGTGCCCGGGACGGGGAGTTCGATCTGAAGCCGATGCCGCAGGAGGGCGGACTCGCGGCGGAGTGAGCGGAACGCAGTAATGGGCGGCACGCGCGCGTGCCGCCCATTACTGCTTCCTCTGCGTCCGGTGAGCCGGCGAGGGCTAACTGGTCATCGCCCGCGCCCGCTCGTACACGTCGAACACGGCCAGCGCCAGCGGGATCAGCGTGAGCAGGACGAAGCTCTCGGCGATCTCCAGGAAGCGGCCCCAGAAGGGGGTGACGCCGCGCCGCGGGGTGATCAGAGCGATCGCGGTGACCAGGGCGGTGGCCGCGCCGACCGCCGCGGCGAGCCAGACGCTGCGGATGTCGAGGGCGTTGGTGTGGCCCTGGAGGGCGTCGATGAGGTAGCTCCGGGGCGGGTTCAGCGCGAGGCCGAGGCCGAGGAAGACGATCGCGGCGAGGCCCGCGGCCAGGGTGGCGCCGACCTGCGCGGTGTAGCGGAACAGATGCGCCCGCATCAGCATCGCCACTCCGGTCGCGAGGGCCAGGAGCTGGGCCCAGATGTTGCTGGAGAAGCCGAGGACGATCGACGCGCCCACCGCGACGAGGGCGCAGCCGCCGACGAAGCCGACGAGGAGTTCGTGGCCGCGCCGGGCCTGGGCGGCCACCCGCTCGAGGTCCACGGGCTCCTGCGGGACGGGCTCACCACTGTCGTAGCCGCCGCGGGACGGGTTGGGCGGCTCGAAGCCGATGGGCAGCCGTGCGAAGCGCATGGACAGGCCGGGCAGGAAGGCCAGTGCCACGACCGACAGCGGGGCGCAGACGGCGGCCGTCTCGATGGGCTCCAGCTCGGTGAGGATGGCGATGAAGCTGGTGATCAGACCGATGGCCGAGGCGAAGACGAACGCCACGAAGGGTCCGTCACCGCCCGGCGACACCAGGGTGAGCACCACGGAGGCGACCAGGACCGCCGCGCAGGCGAGCAGGAACTGGAGCCGTCCGATGCCCTGCCCGGCGGAGAGCGACAGCAGCCCCGAACCGGCCACGGCTACGTTCGGCAGGGCTCCGAGACCCAGGGCGATCGCGGAACCCCGGTCGCCGTACACACGCGCGCGTACGCAGGCGATGGTGACCAGCAGGACGCCGGTGACGCCCGCGATGATGCCCTGCAGGCTGTACATGTCGTGGCGGATCTGGGAACTCCAGGCCACGAACGCGAGCAGCGCGGGCAGGATGCCGCCCGCGACGAGACCGGCCGCACGGGTGAGGTCCCCGCTCCACAGGGTGCGGTCGCGGGTGACGGCGGAGGCCACCGCCTCGGAGACGTCGTCGAGGACCGCGGGCGGCAGCGACTCCGCGAACGGGCGCAGGGTGAGCAGTTCCCCGTCGAGGATGCGCTGCGCCGTGAAGGACCGGGCGCCGTCGAGGACGGCGCCGTCCCGCCGTACGAGGTGGTAGCCGACCGGCGCGCCCTCGGCGGGGCTCTGCTGGGACAGGCGCAGAATCTCCGGGTACAGGTCGGCGACCGGTACGTCGTCGGGCAGTGCCACGTCGATGCGGCTGTCGGGCGCCACGATGGTGACCCGGCAGAAGCCGAATCCCATGCCTGCCCCGGAAGGGGCTCCGGTGCCCGGTCCACCGGTCGCGCCGGCAGGCGCGGAGGCCGTCATGCTCACCTGCTGTTCCCCCTCGTCGGCGGTGGGGCGGCCCGTGGTGCCGCCGCGCACTCTTCCGCCCGTAAAGATCCTGTGTAGGTTGTGCCGCGCACTTCGCACCGCCGGCCAACCGAGCGGTCGCATCCGGGGGTTGCGAGGTGGCGCTTGCTTCGAACCGTTGCGGATTGCCCGGGTTTTCCCGGCATGATTCGCAACTGCTCACGCGTCTCACCGGCACCCTACCGCCCGCTGTTGTCCGTGGTTGTCAGTAGGATCGCGCTTCGCGGTCGACGTCCGCCTGACACGGGGCGGCGGACGAAACATCTCGGTCCGGCAAGGGAATTGGTGCGTAGTGAGCCACATCGTCGTCAAGCGCCCACCGCGGGCACTGCCGAAGGAAGTGCCCACGGACGAGGTCGTACTGCAAGCGCCGCCGGAGCTTCCGCGCGGTCAGCAGGAAGGCGCTCTGATGCAGCTCCTGCCCATGCTCGGCATGGGCGGGTCCGTGGTGTTCTTCTTCAACCCCCAGGCCCAGCCCTTCATGAAGATCATGGGCATGGTGATGGTGGCCTCGACGATCGGCATGGGCATCTCGATGCTGATCCGCTACCGCCGCGGCAGCCAGGGGCAGATGGCCGACATGCGCCGTGACTACCTCCGCTACCTGTCGCAGACCCGGCGTGCCGCCCTGGGGACCGCGAAGTCCCAGCGCGACGCCCAGTACTACCTGCACCCTTCGCCGGAGCAACTGTGGGCGCTGGTCGCCGAGGGCAGCCGGGTGTGGGAACGGCGCACCGGCGACGAGGACTTCGGGCAGGTGCGGGTGGGCCTCGGCCCACAGGCCCTGGCCACTCCCCTGATCCCGCCTCAGACCGCCCCGGTCGACGAGCTGGAGCCGCTGACCGCGGGTGCCATGCAGCGCTTCCTGGCCACGCACAGCGCCCTCGACGACCTGCCGATGGCGGTGTCGCTGCGCGCCTTCTACCACGTGACGATCAGCGGCGAACCGGGCACCGTGCGCGGCACCGCCCGCGCCGTCACCGCCTCCCTCGCCTCGCTGCACTCCCCCGAGGACCTGGTCATCGCCGTCGTCACCGGACGCGCGTCGGCGCCCGAGTGGGAGTGGGCCAAGTGGCTGCCCCACGTGCAGGCCCCGGGCGTCGCCGACGGTGCCGGCAGCGTGCGCCTGATCACCACCGACCCGGTGGAGCTGGAGGACCGGCTCGCCGCGCGCCTGCAGGGCCGCCCGCGCTTCCACCCCGGCGGACCGCCGGTTCCCGAGCAGCCGCACGTGGTGGTCGTGCTCGACGGCATCTCCCTGCCGCCGACGTCGTTGCTGGCGAGCCCCGAAGGCATGCAGGGCGTGACGGTCCTGGAGGTCGTGCCCGGCGACCTCACCATCGGCCGCGGCGACCTCTCCGTGATCGTGCAACCCCACGAACTGCGCCTGGAGTCGGCGCACGGCATGGTCTACGACGGGACGCCGGACGTCCTGTCGTACGAGGCCGCGGAGGCCCTCTCCCGCCAACTGGCGCCGCTGCGCATGGCGTCGGGCGGCGACGACGACCAACCGCTGCTCGCCAACCTGGAGTTCACGGATCTGCTGAACCTGGGCGACGCGGCCTCGGTCGACACGAAGCGGACCTGGCGGCCGCGCTCGCAGTCGGAGCGGCTGCGCGTGGCGATCGGTCTCGGCGAGGACGGCCGGCCCGTGATGCTGGACCTCAAGGAGGCCGCCCAGGAGGGCATGGGCCCGCACGGCCTGTGTGTCGGTGCGACCGGTTCCGGCAAGTCGGAGCTGCTGCGCACGCTCGTTCTCGGTCTCGCCGTGACCCACTCCTCCGAGACGCTGAACTTCGTCCTCGCCGACTTCAAGGGTGGTGCCACGTTCGCGGGCATGGCCCAGATGCCGCACGTGGCGGCCGTGATCACCAACCTCGCGGACGATCTGACCCTCGTCGACCGCATGGGCGACTCGATCCGCGGTGAGCTCAACCGCCGCCAGGAGATGCTCCGCGACGCGGGCAACTACGCGAACATCCACGACTACGAGAAGGCCCGCGCGGCCGGTGCGCCGCTGCAGCCGATCCCGTCCCTGGTCCTGGTGATCGACGAGTTCAGCGAACTGCTGACCGCGAAGCCGGACTTCATCGAGATGTTCGTGCAGATCGGCCGTATCGGCCGTTCGCTGGGCGTGCATCTGCTGCTCGCCTCCCAGCGTCTGGAGGAGGGCCGGCTGCGCGGCCTGGAGACCTACCTCTCCTACCGCATCGGTCTGCGGACGTTCTCCGCGGCCGAGTCACGCGCCGCGCTCGGCGTCCCGGACGCCTACGAACTGCCGAACGTCCCGGGCTCGGGTTTCCTGAAGTTCGGTACGGACGAGATGGTGCGCTTCAAGGCGGCGTACGTCTCCGGCGTGTACCGCACCAGCTCGCAGCAGGCCGCGGTGCTCGGCGGCCCGCTGCCCGTCGACCGCAGGCCGGTCCTCTTCACGGCGGCCGAGGTCCCGGTGCAGTACGTGCCGGTCCCGAAGCAGCGTCAGGAGGCGCCCGAACAGCAGAAGGACGACGCGCTCGCCGACACCGTCCTCGACGTGATCGTGCGGCGCCTGGAGGCGCAGGGGCCGGCCGCCCACCAGGTGTGGCTGCCCCCGCTGGACAGCCCGCCGTCGCTCGACACGCTGCTGCCGGGGCTCGCCCCGGTGCCCGGCCGTGGCATGACGCAGCCGGGCTACGAGGGCGCGGGACGGCTCGTCGTCCCCGTCGGCCTCATCGACAAGCCCTACGAGCAGCGCCGCGACCCGCTGTGGCTCGACTTCGGCGGCGCGGCCGGCCACATGCAGATCGTCGGCGGCCCGCAGTCCGGCAAGTCGACGCTGCTGCGCTCGATCATCGCGTCGTTCGCCCTCACCCACACCCCGCGGGAAGTGCAGTTCTACGGACTGGACTTCGGCGGTGGCGGTATGGCCGCGGTGGCCGGCCTGCCGCACATGGGCGGTTTCGCCTCGCGTCTGGACCCCGAGAAGGTCAGGCGTACGGCGGCCGAGGTGTACGGCGTCATGACCCGCCGCGAGGAGTACTTCCGCTCCGCCGGCATCTCCTCCATCGCGGAGTTCCGCTCCCGCCGCGCGCGCGGCGACATCTCGGTGACCGACCAGCCCTGGGGCGACGTCTTCCTGGTCATCGACGGCTGGGGCAACTTCCGCTCGGACTACGAGGCCCTGGAGCCGCTGGTCCTGGACATCGCCGCGCGCGGTCTGGGCTACGGCATCCACCTCGTCCTCACCGCCTCGCGCACGATGGAGGTCCGCGCGAACCTCAAGGACCACCTGATGAACCGCCTGGAGCTGCGGCTGGGCGACCCGATGGACTCCGAGATCGACCGCAAGGTCGCGGCCAACGTCCCCACCGGAGTGCCGGGTCGCGGTCAGACCCCGCAGAAGCAGCACTTCATGGCGGCGGTCCCGCGCATCGACGGCCTCTCCTCCGACACGGACCTCGCGGAGGCGTCGACCGCCCTCGCGGCCGAGGTCAGCCGTCACTGGCAGGAGCCCGGCGCGCCGGAGGTACGCCTGCTGCCCCGCGAGTTCGCCGCGACCCAGCTTCCGCCGGGCAACCGTTTCCCGAACCGCGGAATCTCCTTCGCCCTGGACGAGGACAACCTCGAGCCGGTGTTCGTGGACTTCGAACAGGACCCGTTCTTCCTGGTGTTCGGCGAGAGCGAGTCCGGGAAGTCGAACCTGCTGAAGCTGCTGATCAAGGGCCTCACCGAGCGCTACGACGGCAACTCCTGCAAACTGTTCGTCGTCGACAACCGCCGCTCGCTGCTCGGGGTGACACCGCCGTCCCACCTCGCGGAGTACATCCCCATGTCCAACCAGATGCAGCACCACATGGACGCACTGGCCGACCTGATGCAGCGCCGCACACCGACGGCCGACGTCACCCCGGAGCAGCTGCGCGAGCGCAGCTGGTGGCGGGGCCCCACGGTCTACGTCGTCATCGACGACTACGACCTCGTGTCCACGTCCAGCGGCAACCCGCTGTCGGGCCTGACGGAACTCCTGCCGTTCGCCCGTGACGTCGGCGTCCGCTTCATCATCGCCCGCTCCACGGCGGGCGCGTCCCGTGCCGGCTACGAGTCCTTCATGCAGCGCATCAAGGAACTCGGCGCCCAGGGCGTGGTCCTCGCGGGCGACCCGGCGGAGGGCGACCTGCTCGGCGGGGTCCGGCCGCGGCCGATGCCCGCGGGGCGTGGGGTGTTCGTTTCCCGGAAGAGGGGGAAGCCGATGGTGCAGGTCGGTCTGGTCCCGGACGGGCCCGCGTTCACGGCCGGCTGACGTACGGAGAACTCGGGGCAGTGGTCGCCGGTCGGCCACTGCCCCTCCGTATGGGCTCAGAACACCGGCAACGCGTAGAGCGAGCCGTCGTTCCTGATGAACGCCCTGTTGCCGGCGGCCGCGAGCCCATGGTGCTCGGCCTCGGGCAGTGCGTAGCTCCAGCCAGGAAAGCCGTTCGCCACGTTCACGGCGTTGATCTCGGTCTTGTAGGCGTGGTCGACCGTCCACACGCCGGTGCCCTGGACGAGGACGGGGCTGTCGCTGCTGCCGTCGCTCCGGGAGGTCCAGGTGTTGCTGCCGTCGGTGAGGGCGCGGCGCTCGGGGAACATCCCGCCGACCGCGTAGAGGGAGTCCCCGTGCACGCTCACCGGGCCCCATTCCGCGAGGGCCCGGTACATGTCCCTGGTCGTGTGTTTCCAGATCTCGTGGCCGTCGGCGAGCCTCAGTGCCGCCAGTGTCCTGCCGTTGAGGTACACCACCCCGTCCCGCACGACGGGATCGATCGAGATCTCCTTCGCCTGGTTGCGTCGCTGCCACACCAGACGGCCGTCATCCGTCGCCATGGCCAGTACGTCGCCGTCGACCGTCGGGAGGACCAGACGTCCGCGGCCGACAGCCACGCTCGCGGAGATCTTTCCGCGGTGTTCCGGCGGGATCCGGGCCGTCCAGCGGACCTTGGCATCCGATCGGCCGACGCTGCGCAGCCGGTGGTCCTTCGTCATGACGTAGACGGCCTCGTCGTCCGCTGCCACGACAGCCGCGGCGTCGGCGGCGGCGGTCCACTTGCGCTCGCCGGTGGACGGCACGAACGTGTGCAGGGTTCCTTCGGCGTCGACGGCGACGACCAGGCGGTCGGACAGCGAGAGGTAGTGATCCGGCCGTACGTCCCGTGCCGCCCAGCGCCGCTTTCCGTCCACGACGTTGTAGGCCGCGATGCCGCGTTCTCCGTCGCCGTAGTCCCCGACCACGACGACGTCCCGCACCGGCAGTGGAGCGGCGGAGTCCTGGTCGATGACGTCGTGACGGCTCCACAGCGCTTTGGGTGACCCCTCGACGATGTAGTCACCGTCGTCCGCCACGAGCAGCCTGGCCTTCGGTGTCGTCACGGCGGGAGGGATGTCGAACGGGCCGTCCTTCTTGTCCCGGCCCGACGGCTGCCGGAGCAGCCACCATCCCGTCGTGCCTCCCCCCGCGGCGAGCACCGTGCCGCCGGCGGCGACGCCGGTGAGCAGACGGCGCCTCGTCACGGTCGTCGCGGCCGTCGAGGAGCCCGTCGCGGGCGGCGCGGTGAGCCGGCGTACCTGGCGTTCCCGCTCCTTGATCTCGTCCCCTACCGGGCCGCGCTGCCACACGCGGCCGCTGTTCTTCGGCGGGGCGAATGCCGTGGCGATCTGTCCCGGGGCCGGCCGTGACGCACCGTCCTTGGCCAGACAGGGGGCGACGAGCGTGTGCAGCTGAGGGGGCAGGCCGTCCCAGCGCGGTTCGCCGTGGACGACCTCGTACTGTACGGCGGCCACGTGGCCCCCCTCGAACGCGCGCCGGCCGGTGGCCGCGTAGACGAGAACGGCGCCCAGGGAGAACACGTCCGCGGCGGGTGTCACTCGCCGCCCCAGGACCTGCTCGGGGGCGCCGTACCCCGGCGTGACCGGGATCTGGCCGGTCGTGGTGAGCGTCAGGCCGTGCTCCGGGCGCGCGATGCCGAAGTCGATGACCCGTGGTCCGGTCGACGTCAGCACGATGTTCTGGGGTTTGAGGTCGCGATGGATGAATCCCACCGCGTGGATGTCCGCCAGGGTCTGCGCGACCGACGCCGCCAGGGCGCGCACGCTCGCCTCGTCGAGCGGTCCGTGCTTGTCGACCGCCTGGTCCAGGGTCGGGCCGGTGAGGAACTCGGTGGCGATCCAGGGCCGCCCGCCCTCGGTCTGCGCGCCCAGGACCGCCGCCACGCCGCGGCTTCGCACCGCCTGCGCCGCGAGCGCCTCACGTACGAAGCGCTGGGCGAGGTTCGCGTCGTGCGCGAGTTCCGGCCGGAGCACCTTGATGGCGGCGAGGGTCCCGGCGCCGTCCTGGCCGGTGTACACCTTCCCCATGCCGCCCTCACCCAGCACGCCGAGCAGACGGTACGGCCCGAGACGGATCGGGTCGCCGGTACCCAGGGGTTTCATCGCTGACTGCTCTCTCTTCCGTTCACCGGAGGCCGACGCTCACTTGAGGGGGAACGCCGCAAGGAACTTGCCGCCCAGGGCGATGGTCACCCGGGCCTTCTCGTGGGCGATGAATCGGTTTCCGGTGGTCTTGTAGGAGGCCGTGGGCGTGTGCGACGACAGGTCGATCGCCCAGAGTTCCGAGGAACGCTTGCTGTACGCGTAGTCCGTGCCGATCACCGGCGCGGCGGACACGTCCGCCTTCGTTCCCGCGCCGCCCTTCTCCTCCCACCGCACCCGCCCGTCGGCGGAGCCGAGGGCGACGAGGCCGAGGCCCTTCTCGACGGCGTGGACCACGCCGTCCTTGACCGCCGGCGGTCCGTAGGTGCGCCCGGGGCGTTCGGTCTGCGAGTCCCACACCTGAGCACCGTCGCTCAGCCGCAGAGCCCGCAACCGCCCGTTGCCCAGGTACAGGTTCTGGGCGTCCGTCGCCAGCGGCCCCCGTACGCGGTCCGGTGCGACGCCCTCGAACGGCTTGTCCCAGCGGACGGCACCGGTACGAGTGTCCCGCACGACGATGCGGACCTTGCCGTCGTTCGTCTCCTGCAGCGCCACCAGGTTGTGGCCGACGACTCGGGCCGTGAGGAAGTGCAGGCGGTCGGTTCGGTCCGGTCGTGAGGGCAGCGGCCCGGTCCACAGCTTCTTCCCCGTGCTGATGTCGACGGCGAAGACGGACCAGGACTGGGACGCCACGAAGTACGTGTCGTACTTCCCCCTGCCTCCCGCCGCGTACACGACGCCATCGGCCGTGCACAGCACCTGGTTCTGGGAGATGACCCCGTTGAAGTCCGTGAGCTGGGCGAACGGCTTGGCCGCCGTACCCGTGCTCATGTCGACGGACGCCAGGATGAGCGGAAAGCCGCCGGGCTTGCCCGCGTTTCCGTCGGATCCCGGCGGGGCCACCATGCGCACGAGGCGCTCGCCGTCCGTGGCGATCTGCCAGTGGATCTCCATCTGCTCGGACGTCCACCGGACCTGTCCCGAGCCGGCATCGATTCCGCCGAGACCGGTACCGGCCACCAGCGTGACGAGGTCCCCGACGACGAGCGGCTGCGCGGGCGGGACCGTGCCGTACGGCGGATCGGCGACCTGGATCTGCCAGATCGAGTCGAGCTTCTTCTTCGGCAGCAGGCTGTTGCTGGGACTCGCGACCGGCTGCTTCTCGTGCGCACCGGACCGTCGGCTCCAGGCCCAGGCTCCCGCACCGGCGGCAGCACCGCCGAGCGCCACCGCGCCGCCCGTCAGCAGCAGGCGACGACGGGACATCGGCGCGGCCGGTGCGGCCGGTGCGGCCGACGGCGGTGCGTACGGCACCGACGGTGCGGCAAGTCGCCGAGGGGTGATCTGCCAGACCTCGGTGGCACGGCGGGCGATCTCCGCGAGCAGCGCGTCCGGCAGGTGCTCCGCGAACTCGCCGGATCCGTCGTGGAGTCGAGCGGCGAGTGCCGAGGTGGTCGGCCGGCGGAACGGGTTCTTGTCCAGGCACGGGCCGAGAATCGGGACCAGGGCGGCGGGTACGTCGCTCAGGTCCGGATCGCCGTACCGGACCCGGTAGAGAAGGTCGGCGGTCTGCCCGTGGCCGAACGGAGCACGGCCGGTGGCGGCGTGGACGAGCACGCCGGCCAGCGCGAACACGTCGCCCGCCGCGGTGTGTTCCTCCCCGCTCGCCTGCTCCGGTGACATGAAGGCCGGAGTGCCCACGGCCGCCCCGACCCTGGTGAGACGGTCGTCGCCGATCGCGCGCGCGATACCGAAGTCGATGACCTTCGGCCCGTAGGCCGTGACCAGGATGTTGGACGGCTTGAGGTCGCGGTGGACCACTTCGGTGCTGTGCAGCTGACCGAGCGCCCCGCACAGAGCCGCACCGAGGGCACGCACGGTGGCCTCGGGGAGCGGACCGGCCAGTTCGACCGCCTCGTCGAGCGGCGGACCGAGTACGTACTCGGTGGCGATCCAGGGTGTCTCGGCCTGCGTGTCCGCCTCCACGACCTGGGCGCCGTGCCGCCCCCCGATGACGCGCGCGGCGTCGGCCTCCAGCCGGAACCGGGTCCGGGCGCCGGGGTCCGAGGCGATGCCGGCGTGCATCGTCTTGACCGCGACGGTCCGTCCACCGCCCGAGCGCGCCAGGTAGACCGTGCCCATGCCGCCGCTGCCGAGGCGGGCGACCGGGCGGTACGGTCCGAACGCTTGCGGATCGTCGTGAGTCAGCGGAGTGGGCATGGCGGCGGTCGTCAGTCCTGGCGTGAGGTGGGCACGGTGGAACGCGGGATCTCGGCGCTGAGTACGGCGGCCGACTGGTGGGCGATGGCGGCGATCACGCGGCTCGGCAGCCAGCCCGGACCGAGCAGCGCGGCGGTTCTGGTCGCGAGCCCGGCGTCGGCCGGCACCTGGGCCATGGCGTAGGCAGTCGCTGCGGTCGGGGCGAACAGGTCGAGCAGTTCGGCCAGTTGCGGCCGCTCTCCGGGGTCACGGGCCAGGCAGCGGCCGACGATCGTGCGCAGTGCGGAGGGAAGCTCGTCGCGTTCGGGCGTGGTGTGGCCGGTGGCGGCATAGGCGAGCGTCGCGCCCAGAGCGTACACATCACCGAGTGGCCGTGGCCGCCCGCCGGACGCCTGCTCGGGTGGCAGGCTGCCCTGCTCCAGACCCGGCAGACCGGACCGGGCCGTGCCGTCCGGGGCCGCGGCCCGAACGGCTCCGAAGCAGGTCAGGCGTGGCCCGTCGGCGGCGAGCAGCACGGCCGCCGGGGAGACACCGGCGTACGTCAGTCCCTGCCCGTGAGCGATGACCAGAGCTTCGGCGAGAGCGGCGCCCAGGGCACGCACGGTGCGCTCGGGAAGTGGGCCGCCGTGCACGGCGAGTGCGGTGGGAAGAGGCAGTGCCGGGAGATAGGGGCGGGCGTGCCAGGCGGCTTCCCCGGAGGCGGCGTAGGTGACGGCGGGCGTCATGAACTGGCCGAGGAGGTAACGAGAGGCCTCGGCCTCCGCCATGAAGCGTTGTGCGTCGGTGCCTGCGAGCGGGGTGCTGAGCAGGACGGTGTGCTCACCGTCGGCGCTGCGGGCGATGTGGCGCCGCTCGGGCACCGGGATACGGCCGCGGGGGTCGTCCAGCGCGGTGATCAGGACGTAGGGGCCGATCCGCCGGGAGGCCGAGACGCCCTGCTGCGTTTCGCCTGATCCTGCGGTTGTCGCGTGCACCTGATTCCCAGTCCTTGTCTGTGCGCTTCCCGACGCCTCGGCCGCGACCCGGAATCGGGCGACCGGTGCGATGTCGGGCCGCGGACCAACGACAGGGTGGGCGCCTCCCGCGCGCGCCCACCCTGGAGTTGCTTCTGCGAGGCTCTGCCTACCGGAAGTAGGAGGCCGCCTTCTTGTCACCTTCCATGTACGTACCGCCGGACTGGGCGACGACGTGGCCGATGCCGGTCAGGGCCTGGTGGATGTCGTTCGCCTCCTTGTCCCAGCGGTGCAGCTTCTCGTTGAAGGTGCCCTGCGCCTCGCCCTCCCAGTACTGCAGGCTGCTCACGACCATCTTGCGGAGCTCCTGCAGGTCCTGCTCGAGCGTGCTCGCCTCGTTACCGATCTTGGTTGCCGCGACGTCGAGCCCGTCATAAGTGACTGACAGCCCCTCAGCGTTGTTGGCCATGCCTGTTCCCTCGTCTCGCTGGTGTGTAGCTGGTGGGTGCGCCGGCTGCCCGGCGGTTGTCCTGAGTGCCGCTCGGCTCAGTAGGAGCTGAGGGAAGACGTCGGAACCGTGGGAGCGCCGTCCTGCAGGTCGATCTTGTTGACGGCCGCGCGGACTTCGTCTTCCTTGCTGTCCTTGATGTTGCGCGTCGAGGTCATCGCCTCGATGACGTCACCGAGGATGGTGCCGATGTTCCGCAGCGACTCGTTGATCTCGAACTGCTTCTTGTCGAAGGCGGCACGGCCGATACCCTGCCACTGGCCCTCGAGGCCGTCGATGACGCCCTGAAGCCCGTGCACCCGCTTCTGGATGCCCTCGTACTTCTCCGCCATCTGCTTCTGCAGGTGGACTACTGCGGCATCTTCGAGCTTCTGCTTTCCGCCGGCCATGATCGGCCCTGCCTTTCGTGTGTCCGTTGTTGATCTGATGGTTTCGGCTCACCGCTGTGCTCATTGCACGGCAGGGTGAGCACGAAGTCCCTGTCCTGCCCGAACAGCACAGGGCTACTACGGCTGGTGACGACTGATCACGTCACTCGGTGCGTCGCGCCCGCACGACGGCCAGGCCTCCGCCGCCGATCACGACGACCGCGGCGATGGCGCCGAGCGCGATCCAGAGGGTGTTGCTGCTGCTGTCGCTCGACGATTCGGTGCTTGATCCTGCCGCTGAAGTAGCGCCGCCAGAACCCTTTCCCGGGGCTTGTGACGGGGTTGATGCAGAAGCGGAGGGCGATGTCGAGCGGGAAGACGAGGAGCCGCTTGCCGACTTGGCCAGCACGTCCCCGCCGTTCTCCTTGCGGAGCGGATCGACGTTCGGCGGGCCGGGGTTGTAGTTGGGGTTCGCCAGCACCGTGCGGGGGCGAATGGCACCATAACCGAGGTAAGTGCTCGGCTTGTTCTTCGGCCAGCTGCGGCCGGCCGTGTCGATCAACGCCCGGGTGACCTGGTTCACCGTCCAGTCGGGGTGGGCGGACCAGATCAGTGCGGCAGAGCCCGAGGTGATCGCCGTCGCGGAACTCGTACCGTTCATGTTGTCGCAGTACGAGCGGAATTTCGCGTCGCACCAGCCGGGGAAGTTCTGCCCCGGAGCCGCGAGGTCGACGTAGCCGCCGTGCGAGGAGAACTTCGAGGCCGTGCCGGACGCGTCGATCGATGCCACGCCGACTACGTAATCGTCGGCCGCCGGATAACCAATGGTGTCACCCGATTTCTGACCGTCGTTACCGACTGAGGCGATCAGCAACTTCCCTTTTGAGGCAGCGTAATTGATAGCTGCCTGCTCATAGGAGTCAGGCCCCTCTGCACCGAAGGACATGCTGATGATCTTCGCATCAGTGTCGGCTGCCGCCCTGATCGCGGTGGTGGAATCGGGCATCTTCCGATTCTCCGGGTCGTCCTTCCGGTCCTCAAGCTTGATATGGATCGGAATGATCTTGGCTCCGGGTGCCAGCCCTTTCAGGCCGCCACCTGCTCCCGTCCCCGCGATCAGCTCAGCCATGGTTGTGCCGTGGCCAGCGTTATCGTCGGTGGACCGGTACGCAACAGATTTCGGAACTTCGCCAGTCAGGACCTGTCCCTTGAGCGACGAGGTGTTCGCGTTCACTCCGCTGTCGATGACAGCGACCTTCACGCCCTTCCCCGTGCTGACCTTCCACATCTTCTCGGCCTGCATCGGCCCGAGGTACCACTGCTTCGACTGAACGTCGTCCGCGGCGGCACTCGGAGCCAAGCCGACAGTCGTGGCGGCCAGGGCGCCGACGACCGCTGCCGCAGCACGCGCTCGCCTGCCCCAGCGCGCCCTGTGGACCGTGGCCTGCTCGGCTCGTCGGCTGATCCCTGACTTCATCGTCTTTCTGTCCTCGCTCGCGCTCAGTTGATCACCGGCGGCACATCACGCCGGGGCTTGTCGGGCAGGTGTGTCTCTTCGTCCTCGACCAGGTAGTCGGGCCGCGGCGTTCCGTCCGCCTTCCGCTCTTCACCGGGCTTGCCGTTGTGGCCGACACCACGCGAAAGACCGGCACCACCGCGGGTCATGCCATTGCGCTCAGCCCCAGCCGCGGAGTTGCGCGCGGTCGGCCTGCCCGTGACGGCCTCGGGCGTTCCCCCGACAGCACGGGAACCCGTCGTGCTCGAACCCGGCCGCGCCGGAGACTCCGACGCTCCGAAGACACCACGCTGACCGAGCCGGCCGGTCGTGGACCGGGAGTTGGCTGCCTCCTCCTGGCCGCCGATGACGGTGCCGCGAGGGATCCTCGACCCGTTCTTCGACGCCGGATTCGTGGTGGAGGGCCGGCCTCCGACGACTCCGTTGGACCGCCCGGCGCCGGTGGCCGGCCCGCTGGTCGCACGCTGTGCCGCCGCACCTCCGGGCCGCGGAGTGCCACCCGTGACCGCACGCCCCATGGGGGACGAACCCGGTCCGGAACCGGTGCCCTTGACAGCGGACTGACCAGTCGACGTGGCACGCCCCATCTGGTCCATCGGGCCCTGCCCCACGGTGCGTCCGGAGCGCGGGTTGGTGAGCTCGGAGGTACCCGTGCGCCCCTGCGCTGACGGAGGGTTGCGATAACCGCCGGCGCCACTCAAGCCTCGGCCCGACGTGCCGTTGGGCACGGGAAGCCTGAATCCACCGCCACCGTCGAACACGTTGGGCTGGCCGCCAGTTGTGGGAGGCGTGCCCGTCACCGGCGGAGTATGGCTGGGCCCAGGCGTGGTGGTCGTGGGCGGCGGCAGCGTGCCGGTCGTGTCGATGTGTGTCCCGACGGGAGGTTCGGGATGCGGGCTCCTGTCGGGGATGTGCGGGGTCTTGTCGGGGATGTGCTGCGTGGGCGTGGGGCTGTCGTTTGTGACGTGCCTGGTGACGTCAGGGCTCGGCGCCGTCACGTGGTGATCGACACCGGATACCGATCCAGCGCCCCGGTGCGAGACCGCGCCGGAACCCGTGGCGGGCGTCGAACCACCAGCGTTGTCCCACTTTCTGGGCCGCGGCACACCCACGTTGCTGGGCATGGCCGCGAACGTCGGCTGCGTCGCAGGCAAGGACGCCAACACCTCTTCGGACACCGCATAGTAAGACGACAACCGGTTCATCTGGTTGATCGCCTCTTGGCGGTCCTTCTCCACCTTCACGGCAGCGGCGTACCCCTCTTTGTCCGCCGTCTTCTCAGCCGCCGTGAACTTGTCGGGCCGCTTCCGGTTCGGTTCCGTGTCGCGAGGCGGCATGGCACCGCGCACGGCCGCGAGGCCCACGGCGGCAGCCGTGATCTGATCGCCCGCATCTCCGGCGAACTCGCTCAAGTGGTGCGTGTTCTTGACGAGGTCCCTGCCCCAGTCCCTGAAGTCGGTACCCGACTGACCGACCCAGGGCACCTTTTCGACGTAGGCATGGAGGTCGTCGGCGGCCTTCTTGATGGCGTCGCGCGCATCCCACAGGGCCTTGCCGGAGGATTCGAGGTCCTCCGGGTCGGTCTGCTCGACCAGGTCGATCATCGCGTTGAGAGACAGGTCATGCTTGCCGAAGTCCGTCCGAGTGGCGACCGCGCGCCCGACGGGGGTGACTCTGATCGCCGTGTCAACGATGCCGTCGATGAATCCGACGTGCGGAGTGTTCTCGTAACCTCGAACCCAGTCAGTGGTCTTGTTCTGATCGCCGACTCGCTGCAGATCGGCGTCATGCTTGTCAGTCATCGCTACAGGTCCGCCCCGCTCTTGGCGTTGTTGCTGGCGTGCCGCTTGTCCTGCGTGGCGGCCTGGGCATCCTCGATCTGTGTCTGGATCGCCCAGAACCGCCGGCGCTGCTCCTCCTCGAGGTTGTCGAAGCCGACGCGCGCACCCTGCACTGCGATACCGGTCGCCTCGATCTGCAGATGCAGACTCTTGGACAACGACGTGAGCTCTTGGTGGACCCGGTTGTACTGCTCGTACAGACCGTGCGCCTCAGGGAAGACGCCACCCGACCCCGAGGTCAGAGACGTGGACCTGATCGTCTGGGCGCCGACCTTCGTCGAGTTGCCTGCGGACTCCTCGAGGTCGCGAAGCACGGCGTCCACCTGCCCCACGAACTTCTTCAGCGCGTCACCACTGGCCTCCAGGTTCGCCGCCCTGGTCGCCGACACGCCCCCCACCATGTCTGCCGGAAGCACGACGCTCCTCCCCGTTTCCCCGTACATACATCGGTCCCGACCCAGTCGAGGCCGACCACCCACTCGCCGTACGATCGCAAAGCGAGCCGCGTCTCACAACGCGTTTACCACTGTAGTCAACCTGCACATCGGGTCCAACCGAGGTGTGTGTTAACTCAGTTACGAGACCGCATCCGGCGCCATGGTTTGCCCCATTTGCCGCTTCGCTGTTAACGACCGTGCAGCACACCCCGTTGCACCTCGCCGCACCCGGCCCAATGTTGGACGCGGTTGGCGCCGACGCCGTTGCACCGTTTGCGATCTTCATCAAACTTCTACACGACCCCGGTGGCGACACCGCGGCAACTGCCCTGGCTTCTCAACCGACTTCCGCACGACCCCGACGGCAGCGCCACTTTGCCGAGCAGGCCAAGTACGGCTTGTCGGAGGTCAGTTACGAGCACCGGGATTCCGTGGCGAAGGCCGCCGCCGCCCACGACCTCGTGCCTCCAGGTGCCCGGCATCAAACGGAAGCCTCCGTTCACCCCCCTCACTCCCGTCCGACATAATCGGAGTCATGGAGCATTGGGCCGGGGAACTGATCAAGTGGTCGTTGTTCGCCTTCGTCGCGGGAATGTTCATCCTCGTGTTCACGGTGTCGGCGCGTGGGCGCAAGAAGGACGCGCGGATCAGAGAGGGCTATGAGCAGCTTGCCCGGATCGCACCGGAACGTGGGTGGACATACCAGAAGCGCGTGCAGGGGCAGATCGATCAGTATTGTGGTGTGCGGCCCCTTCCTGGCCGAGGGAGCAATCTGCGAGCCTGGCACTACACCACGGGAGAGTTCCGCGGCCGCTCCTTCAAGTACTTCGAGTACCGCTCCATGAACCTCCAGTCGGGCGCGGACACCGGTGAGCACAAGCAGCCCAACATCGAGTCGGTCTTCATCGTCGCGGCGCCCGGTTCCGGACCGTTCGTGCAGATACTGCGCCCGAGTGTGCTGGACACGCTGTTCGACCGGAGGCCGAAGATGCAGCTCGGCGTGCCGGAATTCGATCAGAACTTCCGGGTCATCACCCGGGACGAGAATTTCGTCCGCAGCGCTCTGAGCCAGACGGTGGTGCCGTATCTGGTGACCGACCCCAAGGAGAAGGGCTCGCTCCAGCTGCGCGAGAACGAACTGTTCACGTGGTACCGGGGTCCTCTGACTCCACAGGCCGTCGACGAGAAGCTCAACTACCTGTGTGACGTCCTGGACCGGATTCCGGAACAGGCTTGGAGCGCCGTCTGAGCAAAGGTCAGCACAGGTCGGAGAAACAGTCGGAGTGCCCGTTCCACCGAGAGCCGCAGGTTCGCGGGAGAACGGGCACTCTGCCGTTCAGTCGGAGTCTTCCCCGGCCGGGCGCACCGTCCGCAGGAAGGCCTTGAAGTCGTCCAGCACCTCGGCCAACTGGTTCTCCGTCGCGGTGAGGACGAGTTCGATCACCGCGCGCTTCGCCGAGTTGCCGACGTCCTCCATGCCGAGGTACACCTGGCTCTGGAGCAGCTCCAGCGGCTCACCCCTCAGGGTGGTGTGGAGGCGGAGGTTCTGGATCACTCCGGGGGCGTCCGTCAGACCCGGGATGTCCGGGGTCCCCACTTCGGCCTTCTTGACGACCTCCACGGTTCCCGCCGGTTCGAGCCGGTGCACCGACTCGTCGGCGATCTGCCACATGGTGGCGCTGTCGTTGCGCATCCGTCCGGCGATGGTGATGTTCGCCGTGAACCCTCCGTCGATGGAGGCGGGATGGAGCGCGACGAAAGCGGCGCCGGGTGCTCCCACCTCGTCCGGCGGTGCCGCCTGCCAGCCCTCCGGCAACGAGAACGAGATCTTGACCGGCAGCGTGGCCGCCATGATGCTCCCTTCCTTGATGAGCGTCGGTTCAGCTTAGAACCAGTCACCGATCGCGTCGGCGGCGTCACCGAGCGAGTCGACGACCTTGTGCGGATCGACGGTGACGTCGAAGGAGACCTTGCCGCCGATGCCGAGGCCGACTCCGACCTCGCCGCCGATGGTGAACTTGCCGTCCTTCATGCCCAGGTCGGCGCCGGCGGACGCGCCGGCCCCCGCCCACGCCTCGCCGCCGACACCGGCACCGACGCCGGCGACGTCGCCGGAGACCGAGCCGGTGGCCTTGGCGCCGGCGAACGCCTCGGCGCCGGCATGTACGCCGTCCTTGCCGACGCCCACGTTCGCGGATGCCTCGGCACCCGCGTAGGCCTTGCCCTCGGCCTGGGCCGCCGCGTAGCCGTACTCGGCACTGCCGCCGACGGAGGCCTGGGCGAGGTACGCGCTTCCCGACAGGCCCGCCTGGAGCCTTCCGTTGGTGATGCTCGCGGCGGCGGACCCGTCGACACCGAGCGCGGATATGCCGGCCGAACCCTTCAGCTTGCCGTCACCCGCGAAGGACGTCTCACCGTTCGCGCCCGCCGACCAGACGTTGGCACCGCCCTGCCACTCGGCGAGCTTGACGGTCAGGTTGGTCTTCTTGCCGGGGGTGGTCCCGTCCTCCTCGTCCGCGGTCGGCGCGGGCTTGTCCCGGATGAACCAGTTGCCGTCCTCGTCCTTGCCCCAGACCTTGTCGGCGCGGTAGTGGCCGTCGCCCTTCGGGAGCCAGCGCTCGGTCTCCAGCTTCCACCGGTTCTGGGTCGTCTTGCCCACGCTGTGGTCCTGGATCCACTTCCAGTCGTCGACCCGCTGCCTGGCATTCGCCAGCCAGCCGGGACTGTGTGCCGCACCGCCGGCGAGGTCGTCGAGCTTCTTCGTCAGCTTCTCGAGCTCGGGCTTGAGTTGCTTGCGCGCGGCGCTCAGCGTCGTCTGTGCCGCGTCGTGGTCCCCGGACTTCCACTGCTCGATCGCCGTCGAGGCCTGCTTCTGGGCCCATCCCAGCGTGGAGGAGTACGAGGTGACGGCGTCGGCCGCGCCGGACATCGCGTCGGCCGCGAGGTACCAGTTGGACTTCTCCGTGGACAGCGTGGGCCAGAAGACGTCGCTGGCCTCGCCCTTCCAGCCCGTGATCTTCAGATCGCGCAGGCCGTCGCCGATCTTGTCGAATTTCTTGGACCAGCCGGTGAGGGTGGAGGCGAGCTCGGTCAGCTTTCCGGCGTCACCCGGGATGAGCTCCTTGGGGTCGGTCGTCGACCCCAGCTCGGTTGCCATGGATTCGGATTCCCCGTCTCTGATTCAGTTTTTCTCATTCAAGTCCGACTTGACCGAATTCACCGCGTCACGGATGGCCTGGTCCGTCTCCGTGAAGTTGTTGTTGGCCGAGTTCAGGCCCTCCGCCAGGGAGGCCGCGCAGTCGGCGAGGAACTCGGCCCCCAGCTCCCAGGTGCCGCAGAACGTGACCAGCGCCTCGGCCGCCGAGTCGTCTCCGATCGCGGAACCCTGTTCGGCCAAACTCTTCAGGTCCACCTTCTGAACGGGCGTCAGACATTCCAGAATGTCCGAAGCGCCCTTCTTGAGGACCCCCGGCTCCACTCCCAGATCGGCCGTCACGAAATCCCATCCCTCTTCTTTCAACCCCAGCTGCACACAAGCGCCTTGGCGGTCGGGGCGCTCACGTTAGCACCAATATCAAGCCATAAATGTCGGGGTCACCGCGCCCACACGACTCCTGCCGTCGAGCACATCACCCGGGCCTCGCCTTCCGGTCGGCACGACGGGAAGGCGACCGACCTCACCTCATGGAGGAAATGAAGATTTCCGTGGCTGCGGTGAAGGAGACATGGAGAGTGCGCGCATTCCGGGTTCCACACGGCCCGTTAATGGCCTGGCACCCTTCGTCATGCCCGCAGCACCCTGCCAAGTACGCTGTCCGGGTCTTCTTGCCATAACCAGCCGACCCGGAGTACACAATGCTCAAAACCCGGATGACCACCGCTGTTTCGATCCTCGCGGCCACAGCGGCCGGCGCGCTGCTGCTGGGCTGCTCGGCATCTGTCGAGGTCAAGAAGTCCACCCCGCCGAAGCTGTCCGCGGACAAGCTTTCCAGCACGCTCTCCGAAAAGCTCGCCGCCGCCACAAATCAGCCCAAGCCGCGTGTTTCCTGCCCCGAGGACCTCGTCGGCAAGGTCGGCACCACCACGCGCTGCAAGCTGACCGCGAACGACGGCAGCACCTTGGGTGTGACGGTCAAGGTCACCTCCGTCAGTGGAAACCGGATCCACTACGACTTCAAGGCCGACGACAAGGCTTCTCCTGCTCCGAACTGACCGGCGTCCAGGGCCGTTTGAGGAGGATTTTACGTAGCCGAAGGCATGAAGGCGCTACGGTACGACCCGTTCGCTGCAACGGGGGTACCCGCGCCGCCGGCACCGTACGGCGGCAGACAGGGAGGGCAGAACTCATGTCAGGGGCGGAACAGGCGCAGTCGGGAAGCGACGGCGCTGCACAGCCTGTCGGTATGCGGCTGAACCAAGTGCCGGGCGACGCCGGGGGTTCCCCCGCCGCACCGGGGCTGATCGGGGGTCAGAAGCTGGTCTCCACACCGGCCCAGAAGCAGACCGCGGCCAACGCCATCGAGCAGCACATCGAGCCCGACACCCGTAAGGCCGGCGACTACGCGGACACGGAGACCAGCACGGCAGTCACGGCCTTCCGTGACGGATGGCACACGTCCGGGGCACTGAAGAAGGCGCATGCCTCCTGGGGCGAGCAGGTGAAGAGCCTGATGAACATGCTCTCCTCGGACAAGACGGCCCTGCGCAACGCCAACACCACTTTGCAGACCACGGACTTCCAGGTGGGGTCGAACTCGAACTCGGTGTCGGTGATCAACGGCTACTGACCGGGCCGCACCACGGGCTCAGTCCTGAGCCACCTCTCAACCAGCAGTCCGCTACGGGAATGACAACGGGGATCCCATGCCGACTTATCACGAGATCATGACGACCGACCTGTCCGCGCTCACGACGGCCGCAGACCGCTGGGACGGGATGGCGAAGGAGTTCCACAAGCAGGAGCTCGCGTACCAGCGGGACGTATGCGGCATCACCCTGGGACCGGGCTGGTCCGGGCAGAGCGCGGACGCCGCCAATGGACGCTTCAACGTCACGCTCAAGCAGTTCCAGGCCGCCCAGGTCGAGGCCAAGGCGGTGGCCTCACTGCTGCGCGAGGCGCACACGGACTTCACGAACATCCGCAAGAAGCTGGAGTCAGCCCGCGCGGACGCCGTCAAGGCCGGCATGGCGGTGTCGGAGGGAGGCGTGGTCTCCTACGACACCACGAAGTTGAGCGAGGGCGAACGCACCGCCCTGCACCATGACCCCGACTACCAGGAGTCCGTGGGCAAGGCCAAGGCCTCCTGGCAGGCGGAGATCAACCGGCTCGTGAAGGAGATGTGCGACACCGACAGCGAGGTCGAGAACGCCCTCACCCGGGTGGTGATCGACTCCGACCTCAGTGACGGCACGCTCACGGGCTTCAACAGCCGAGCCCACGGCGACCTCAAGACGTACGAGGACGAGGCCAGGCGCGAGGCCGCCCGGACCAAGCCCGACGGGTGGAAGTCCGAGGGCAAGACCGAGACGTCCGGCCCCGGTGCCGGGGCGAGTGCCGAGGGACCCGACTTCGGATCCGGCAAACTCGGCGAGGCGGAGGCGCACGCCGACCTCGGCAGCGCGAGCGCCGAGGGCTCGCTCACCAGAGGGCCGTGGAAGCTCGACGGAAAGGCCGAGGCCTACTCGGGCGCCAAGGCCTCCGTCGAGGGCGGCGTCTCCCAGGACGGCGTCGAGGGGAACGCGAGCGCCTTCGCGGGAGGTGAGGGCTCGGCCGAGGGCGGCGTCAGCCTCGGCCCGGCCGGCGTCTCCGCGAAGGCCGAGGGCATGGTGGGTGCCGAGGCAGGCGTCGACGCCGGAGTGAGCAAGGAAGGCGTGCACGTGGGTGGCGAGGCCTTCGCGGGCGCCAAGGGCGGAGGCGAGATCGGCGCGGACGTCGGAGGCGTCTCGGCGGGCTTCTCCGCCGAGGGCTGGGCCGGCCCCGGTGCCGAGGCGAGCCTGGACTTCGGCAAGAACCAGCAAGGCGCCTGGGAGTTCAGCACCAAGGTGGGCCTCTCCCCCGCCCTCGGCGGTGAGGTGGGCGTCAACTTCAGCGTCGACCCGGGCAAGGTCGCCCACACCGCGGGGGACCTGGCCGATGCCGTCGGGGATGGCGTGAGTTCGTTGGGGAACGCGATCACCAGTGTGTTCTGACCCCCTCGCCAACCGGCTCTGAACCGGCACTCCCGAGGCCCACCGTCACGGGAGTGCCGTCGTAGGAAGGAAACCTCGATGTCGACGACCCTGCCGATCCCGCTCCACTTCGATCTGCCGCACGGCTGGCGATCCGCGCCGCCGGACGAGGTCGGCGCGCCCGGCGCGGCGTTCGTCGCGGTCCGTCTGCCGTCGGACGCCGGCTTCACCGCGAACATCACCGTCGACGGCGCGTACCGCCCCGACGCCGCGACGCTGTCCGAGATCGCCGACGAATCGGTGGGGCACATGGACGAGGCCGTCGCCTCGGTCATGGTCACCGACCGCCGTGAGACCGGCTCCGTGGACGCGCCGGGCCTCACCCAGACCCTGGCCTTCTCGGTCGTCGCCGGCGGGAGGAGCCGGGACCTCGTGCAGTCCCAGGTGTACCTGTCCGTGCTCGACGTCGACGATCCGCACCGGCGGGTGGTGATCCGGCTGATGCTCACCACCACCGCGTCGCAGCACCCCGCCCTGCTGGAGGACTTCCGGGAACTGGTGCGCACCGTCCGGCCGGGCGAGGGTCCGACGCCGTAGCGGCCTGCGCGGAGCCGGCGAAGGTTGTGCCGGCGGACCCGGCCTTCGTAGGTTGGCCCCATGGGACTCTTCGACAAACTCACCGGCACCCGGCATCCCCCGGAGGGAGTTTCACCGGTCCCGGGAGAGGAACTGCGGACGGCGCTGCTCGGACTCAATCAGCCCGATGTCGCGTACGTCATCCGTTACGGCGGCGGTGAACAGTGCGACCTGCTGGCGGAGTGGCGGCTGACGGAGCCCGCCTGGCAGCACATCTTCGTCCAGTCCCAGGTCAGTCACGCGGTGCGGATCCGGATGCGGCTGGACCACAAGGAGCACGAGGTGCGCGCTCTCGAGGAGCAGTGGGAGGTCGGCCGGGTCGGGACGTCGACGACGCTCCAGAGGACGTCGGAGTACACGCGCGGGCCGAGCCGGACCGTCAGCCGCCGGTGGACCGTCGGACGCGGGGAAAGCGGCCGACTCGAGACGACGCAGACCTTCAGCTTCGACAGCGCGCAGCTGCGCGAGCCGCTGCGCGACACCGTCCTCAGGTCGGGCTGGACCTGGCGGGGAGTGGTCTTCGGCAAGCTGTGAGCCGCAGCACCCCCTCGCTACGCGTCACCGGCCGCCCGGCCGCTGCCCCACGCGCCTGCGGCGTCCGTCCCGTACCGCCACGGCCGTACCGCTCAGCCCCGCCACCACGACCAGGCCCGCCACCACCACGTACGTCGCCATACGGGAGTTGCGTTCGTCCGCGGTCTCGCCGAAGTGCAGGGGCGTGACCGAGGGGGCCTCGCCCTTGGCGACGCCGTCCTCGGGTTTCGGTGACTCGACGGGGTGTGCCGGATCCACCTCGGTCAACGCCTTCACCGGGTCCACCACCCCCCAGCCCACCAGCCGGTCCTGCCCCGGGATCGAGCGTTCCGCGGTCTGCTCGATCTGGGCGGCGACCTCCTGGGCCGTCCAGTCGGGGTACTTGGCCTTCAACAGGGCCGCCACGCCCGCCACATACGGCGCCGAGAAGCTCGTGCCGTTGTCCGAGCAGTGGCCGCCGCCCGGAACCGTGGAGATCATGTCGACACCGGGAGCCGAGACCCCCACGAAATCTCCCGACTGTGAGAAGGCGGCCCGTTCGTTGTTGCGGTCGGACGCCCCCACCGCCAGGACGCCCTTGTACGACGCCGGGTAGGTCCGCTTGACGTTGCCGCCCAGACCGTCGTTGCCGGCCGACGCCACGACCACGACCTTGTGGATCAGGGCGAAGTCGACGGCCTCCTTCAGACGCGAGTCCGGCTCGACCGCGTTGGCCGTGTCCTGGGAGATGTTGATGACTTTCGCGCCCGCCTGCACCGCGTAGCGGATCGCCGAGGCCAGGGTGACCGCCGTGCCGTCGCCCTCGGCGTCGTTCTGCTTGATCGGGATGATCGTCGCCTCCGGGGCCAGGCCCACGAAGCCCGTTCCCCTGCCGGGGCGGGCCGCGATGATGCCGGCCACGCGCGTGCCGTGGCCGACCGTGTCCGTGGTGCCCGAGTTGTTGCCGCGGTCGATCTTCTCGCCCTTGGCGTTCTTGGGCGGCAGCAGATTCTTGCCCCTCGACCCGTCAACGGCCTCGGTGAGCTGCGAGTTCTTGATGTCCACACCGGTGTCGATCACCGCCACCCGGACGCCTTTGCCCGTCGACTGCGCCCACAGCGCGTCCAGGTTGACGCGCTGCAGCGCCCACGGCCGGCCCGCGTAGTTCTTCGACGGGAACGTGCACTGGCCGTCGTCCGCCCGGGCCGGGGAGGCCGGGAGGGCGACCACCGTGGTCGTCGCGGTGAGGACCACCGCGGCGGCCGTCCCCGCTGCCCGGGCCGCGGTGCCCGGTGTCCTTGGCTTCAGCATGAGTTCGCTTCTCCTCCGCCCGCTCCGCTACGAACCCTGCGGCTGCCGTGCCGCCGCCTCCGACAGGCGCGGGCCCGTCGGCAGGAACCTGGACCACTCCAGGGGGACGGGCGTGGGCTTCAGGTTCTCGTAGCCGAGGCGGGTCTGGGCGATCTTTGCCTGGCTCAGCTCCTCCTTGCGCCGCTTGGCGGAGGAGCCGATGCCCTGGTCGTCGGTGGCGCTGTCGCTGTTGGACTGCAGGGCGTAGCGCAGGCCCGTGTCGGTGACCAGGAAGACACCGCCGTCGTTGGTCGCCGTGCCCTGGAACTGGCGGTAGAGCTGGCCGGAGCCCGCGGTGACGTAGCCGCTGGAGGAGCCGGTGGGCAGCTGGGCGGGGAAGTCGGTGCCCGCCCAGGTCGACAGCGTGGTCTTGCCGTCGCCGGCGACCGAGCGCATCACGTTGCAGACCGTGTTGCGACCGCTGGTGGTGCTGGAGCCGTCGTTCACCGTCTTCGGCTTGTACGTCGGCCAGTTCTTGTTCCCGTAGAACGTGGTGCTGTCGGCGACCGCGCCGGGGCTGACCTGCTGCGCCTCACCGGCCTGGTCCGTGCCGATGAGGTCCCCGCTGTTGAGCAGGAGCGTGGCCGTGAACTCGGATATCCGGGCGACCTTTCCCTGCAGCACGACGTAGTACTGCATCGACTGGCCGTCGTAGGCCTTGATGACCTCGCCGATCTTGTCGTACTGCCGTAGCAGGGCCGAGGCGTTGGCCTTCGCGCCGGGCGTGCCCTGGATCGGCGGGATCGCGATTCGGTCGCCCTTGTGGAGGGTGTCGAGCCATTGCTGGGAGACCCGCTGTGGGGCGCGGCCCTGGGTGTCGAGGGCCTTGAGCAATTCCTTGTTCGTCGGGTCGGCGATCTGGTACGCCGTGCCCCGCGCGTCGACGACGTACTGGGTCTTGCCGTCCGGGGCGACGACGTACATCAGGTCGCCGTGGGTGAGCTTGTTCGGCCCGTCCGTCTTCGGCCATTCCTTCTTCGCGAGGACGAACGCCGCCTTCTGGATGGCGCGGCCGCCGTCGCCGGGGCGTTCGCAGACCACCCAGCGCTTGGCGGCCTCGGCCTCGTCCGAGGTGGGCAGGCGGTCGGGGGCGTAGGGAATGCCGATGGTGGCGCCGTGCGGGGGCTTGCCGCTGTCCAGGATCTTCTCGTCGACGGTGATGACGCTGTCGTGGCTGGGGTCCAGAAGGAGCTTGGCCGAGGCCATGTTGAGGACCGGGTGCAGCTGGCTCTGCGTGCCCGTCTTCAGTACGACGTACCGCGTGGTCGACTCGCTGGCGACGATGACGTGTTCTTCCGGCTTGTCCCAACCCTTGGGCGCGGTAGGGCTGAACATGCCGATCGCGCCGAACACCGCGAGGATCACGACGCCGACGACGGCGCCGGGCACCAGCGCGCCCAGTGGCTTGGGGGCGCCCTCCTCCGAGCCGGAGGGGGAAGGCTGCAGGAATGATGCGAGCGTGCGGCGCTTCGCGAAGGTGTAGGCGTTGAGTTCGTCCCGCCGTGATGCCATCTGTGTCCGCTCTCTCCCCGTTGCGGAGCCGTGGGGGACCTGTGAAGATCCGTCCCCCGCCCTCGGTTGCTCTGGTGTCTCAAGTGTCAGACCCGGCCCCTACTATGCCTGTTGCTAGGACGTGCGTGTGGCACGGGTAGGGTGCTCAGGGCTTGAAGGGACCGGAGCGCAAGGGTTTTCGGGAGAGTTCGGGGGTTTTGGAGTGATGGCTTCCGCAACGCGGAACCGGTCGCGATCGCAATCGGGGTCACGGTCGGGTGGTGCGCGCCGGTCGCGTGGTCGCGGCACTTCTTCCTCCCGGTCGGGCGCCGAGCAGGCACCCACGCCGTATCAGGGCGCTTTCGCGCCACATCTGGAGTCCCGTTCGGGGCGCGGCGGTTCGTTCGCGGTGCAGCGGCTGGTGCTGCTGGAGATCGCGGGCGCGCTCGTGGTGTGCGGGTGGCTTCTGGGTACGGTCGCGCTGATCTCCGCCTCTGTCGTCGCCGCCGTGTTCGTGGTGCTCGCCGTCGTACGACGGCGGGGGCGCTCCCTGCCGGAATGGCTCGGCACCCTGCTGGCGCTGCGGGCCCGCAGGCGGCGGGCTGCGAGCACGCCGGTGCCGCTGGGCACCGACTCCGGTCTCGCGCCCGCCGTGGAGTGCGACCCGACCCTGCGCACGTACAGCTACAGCCGCGGCGACGACCGCGACCAGCGGCCCATCGGCATGGTGGGCGACGGCGGCTTCCTGACCGCGGTGCTCCAGGTGGAGTCGGGCGCCGACGCGCTGCGCGCGGAGCGCAGCCGCAGACCGCTGCCGCTGGCCCTGGTGCGCGACGTCCTCGAAGTCGACGGGATCCGGCTGGAGTCGGCGCAGATCGTGGTGCACACGCAGCCCGCACCCGCGCTGCATCTGCCCCAGCAGTCGGTCGTGGTCAGCAACTACGCGCCGCTGCAGGCCCAGACCGGCTCCCCCGCGGTGCGCATCACGTGGATCGCGCTGAAGCTCGATCCCGAGCTGTGCCCGGAGGCGGTGGCCGCGCGCGGTGGCGGTCTTGTGGGCGCGCAGAAGTGCCTGACCCGCTCGGCCGAGCACCTGGCGAGCCGGCTGACCGGCGCCGGGTTCCAGGCGAACGTGCTCACCGAGGAAGAGCTGACGGCCGCCATCGCCACCTCCGCGTGCGCCAACCCGATGGTGACGGCCCAGGCGGCCCAGGCCGGACGGGGTGAGGCGCCGCAGCGCCGAACCGAGGAGTCCAGCCGCAGCTGGCGCTGCGACAACCGCCGGCACACCACCTACTGGGTGCGCCGCTGGCCCCAGTTGGGCGGATCCGGCGGCTCGCTGGCGCAGTTGGTGGCACAGCTGACGGCGGTTCCCGCGCTGGCGACGACGTTCAGCCTGACGCTGGCCAAGGGCGCGCAGCAGAACGTGGCCATCACCGGCCATCTGCGGATCACCGGCCGCAGCAACCAGGAGCTGACCGACGCGCGGCGCGATCTGGAGCAGACGGCGCGGCAGACGCGGACCGGGCTCGCACGCCTGGACCGTGAACAACTCCCCGGCGTTCTCGCCACCCTGCCGCTCGGAGGTGCCCGCTGATGGCCGTGACCACTTCGCCCGCCCCGTCGGAGACGGACCGGCCGGCGCCGGGCCTCGGCGAGCGGCTGCGCACCGGCTTCGGCCTGCTGGGTCCCCGCCACCCGCGGCACGCGCTGCCCCTGGAACAGGCGGACACTCTGTCCCTGCCGATAGGCGACGACGGCGTGGTGGTCGGCGACAACGCCGAGGGCCATCCAGCCGTGCTCGGGGTCAACCGCCCGACCCCGTACGACATCGTGCTCATCGGCGGTCTGTGGACCGCTCAGGTCATGGCGCTGCGCGCGGCCGCGACGGGCGCGCGCGTGGCCGTGGAGACGGGCCGGGCGCAGGCCTGGATGCCGATGGTGCACGCCATGGGCGGCGGACAGAACGGCCTCGCGGTGTACGACGTCGGCCGTGTGCCCCCGCAGGGCGCCTCGGCCGGTACGCCCGTGCTCGTGGTGCGGGACTGCGGCATGCGGCCTCCGCGCGGGCGTGTGGTGTCGGCGCCGTGGCAGTCGGTGCTGACGCTGCTGCCGTATCTCAGCCCGGTGGCGCCGCGGTTGATGCGTCAGGCACGTCTGGTGGGCGTGCAGCGGGTGTCCCCGGACGAGGCGGCGGAGATCGGGCGGGTGCTCGGGCTGCCGCGTCCGGAGCTGGATTCGCTGCCCACGCTGCCGGACGGCGTGACGCTGTGGTGCACGGAGCGGGACCGGCAGTATGTGGTGACGCGGGCGACGGACGCCGAGACCGGACTGCTGGGCGTGGCACGCCGGATGGACTGACGGACGTCCAACTTGGTCCGTTTTCACGGTGGCTGGCGCGCTATCACGTGAATTCGCGCGCTATCGGCGGTTGAGCGCGTCGCGCCTTCGTCACGTTTTGGTGTACGTCCCCATGTGCCTCGGAGGTGTCGGGGCCGGTGTGACGCGTCGGACGGGCACGAAGGGGCGGCCGGGCCTGCCGGGCCCGCGCTTCAGGTGATTAGGCTGGTGCCGGGCACGTCGCGAGTTTCCGTGAGCGGGCGATGCGCGCTCCGCGACAAAAGGGGTCAACCGGCCCCAGGGGGAAGCCCGGCGAATCGTACGACAGGAACGGTCGCCCCCAAGCCCGGCACAAGGGTGTTCGACCACACCAGGAGGAACTGTGAACAGCGATCGGGACGGGATCCGCGGGGGTTGGGACACACCCGACGACGACCAGACCGACGCGGAGTCCGGCATCGAGATGACGGGCGAGTTCACGATCGACTACGCGCCGCCCGCCTGGTACACGCAGAACGCGTCGGGTGGTGCGACCGGTGCGACCGGTGCGCCCTCGTCGGCTCCGGTGCCGCCCCCGGCGGCCACTCCCGCCGCGCCTCCGCCGCCGGTCGGGCAGCCGTTCGGGGTTCCGGACGTGCCGCCCGGCAGCGGCTTCCAGCCGGCCTGGACGGCGGGGTCCGCCCCTGCCGCCCCGCCCGCGCCTCCGGCCACTCCCGTCGCCCCGCCTGCGGCCCCGGCCACGCCTGTTGCCGCGCCCGAGGCCCCGGTCGCCCCTGTCGTCGCGCCCCTGGTTCCGGCCGAGGGAGCCGGCGGAGACCTCGTCAGCGGCGCGACCATGCGGATCTCCTCCTCCGCGCTGAAGCGGGAGTTCGCGGAGCGGGAGGCCGCGGCGGCCGCTGCCGAGCAGTCCGGGACGAATGCCGACACCGGCAGCCACGCGTACGGCAGCGAGCCGTCCGCCGAACAGCCGGTCGGTGCCGCCGAGTCGACGCCGAGCGATGAGGTCGACGGCGACGGCGACGGCCTTCCGGAGTCCGGCGCGGACACGAACACCGAGGACAAACCCTCCGCTGCCGCCACTGCGCACACGGCCGAGGAGCCGGACGGCGTCGACGCCCCGTCCGAGGGGACGGAGCCGGACGCCCACAAGGACTCCGCGGTGACCGACCTCCCGGACACCGGTGACGAGTCCGCGCCCGCCGACGAGCAGGAGCACGGCGAAGAAGACACGGCCGGCGCCGACACGGCCCAGGGTGACGGCGTTTCCCCGGAGGCGGCCTCCACCCCGAGCGCCCAGGCGCAGACGGACGGCGCGGAGAACAGCGACGCCCGGTCGGGCGAGGCTCCCGCCACGAGGGCGGACACGCAGGACGCCGGACCCGCCGCAGCGGGCCCGGAAGCCGCACAGGACACCGCGCCGGCCCCCGCAGGCCCCGAGGCCGCACAGGGCGCCGCCTCGCCCCCCGTGGGTCCCGAGGCCGCACAGGCTGCCGGATCCGTACCCGCGGGCTCCGCGGCCGCCGACTCCGCCCCTACGGGCCCGGAGGCCGTACCGGGCGCCCAGCCCGGCTGGGCACCCCCGCCGGCGCCGCAGGGCAACGTGCCCCCACTGCCGCCCTCCTACCAGCCCGCCGCCCCGGCCCCGGCCGCACAGTGGCCCGCGCAGCCGCAGCCGGCCGACCCGTCGATGCCGCAGCCGAACGCTGCCCAGGTGCCGCCGCACGCCGCTCCTGGATACCCGGCCGTGCCGCCCCAGCAGCCGCCGTTCCAGCCACAGGCACCGCAGCCCGCGCCCGCCGCCTGGAACCAGCCCGGCATGCCCACTCCGCCGGCTGCGGCGCAGCCCGGCCAGCCCTACGCCCAGGGCACTCCTGGTGCCCCCGGCGTCCCCGCCCCCACTGCAGCACAGCCGGCGGCACCCGCACCGGCACCGCAGCAGACACCGCCGGGCGGTTACGGCTTCCCGCAGCCGGGACAGCAGCCGGCCCCCAGCGGCCCCGCCCCGCAGTCCGGCTACGGCTTCCCCCAGCCCGGCACCCCCAACCCCCCGGCCCAGCCCGGCGGCTACGGCTTCCCCCAGCCCGGACAGCAGCCCCAGCCTCCACAGCAGCCCGAGGCCGCCCAAGGCGCTCCGGAGCCCGGCACCCCCACCCCGCCGGCCCAGCCCGGTGGTTACGGCTTCCCCCAGCCGGGACAGCAGCCGCCCCCCAGCGGCCCCGCCCCGCAGTCCGGCTACGGCTTCCCCCAGCCCGGCACCCCCAACCCCCCGGCCCAGCCCGGCGGCTACGGCTTCCCCCAGCCCGGACAGCAGCCCCAGCCTCCACAGCAGCCCGAGGCCGCCCAGGGTGCCCCGCAGCCGGCCGTCGACCCCCGTGCCGGTGCCGCCTGGCCGCAGCCCGTGCAGCACGACCAGCGGCAGATGACCAACCCGGGTGCGGCGCCGCTGGGTTACACCGCGGCCGTGGAGCTGTCCTCGGACCGGCTGCTCAACTCCAAGAGGCAGAAGGCGAAGAGCGGCCGGCCCACTGCCGCCTCGTCCCGCTTCAAGCTGGGCGGCAAGAAGGAGGAGGCCGAGCGGCAGCGCAAGCTGGAGCTGATCCGCACGCCGGTGCTGTCCTGCTACCGGATCGCGGTCATCAGCCTCAAGGGCGGTGTCGGCAAGACGACCACCACCACCGCGCTCGGCTCCACCCTCGCCATCGAGCGGCAGGACAAGATCCTCGCCATCGACGCGAACCCGGACGCCGGCACGCTCGGCCGACGGGTGCGCCGGGAGACCGGTGCGACCATCCGCGACCTGGTCCAGGCGATCCCGTACCTCAACTCGTACATGGACATCCGCCGCTTCACGTCGCAGGCGCCCTCCGGTCTGGAGATCATCGCCAACGACGTCGACCCGGCCGTGTCGACCACGTTCAACGACGAGGACTACCGGCGCGCGATAGACGTGCTCGGCCGGCAGTACCCGGTCATCCTGACCGACTCGGGTACCGGTCTGCTGTACAGCGCGATGCGTGGGGTGCTCGACCTCGCCGACCAGCTCATCATCATCTCGACGCCGTCCGTCGACGGTGCGAGCAGCGCCAGTACGACCCTGGACTGGCTGTCCGCGCACGGCTACGCCGACCTGGTCTCCCGTTCCATCACCGTGATCTCCGGGGTCCGCGAGACCGGCAAGATGATCAAGGTCGAGGACATCGTGGGGCACTTCGAGACGCGCTGCCGCGGTGTGGTCGTGGTGCCGTTCGACGAGCACCTGTCCGCCGGTGCCGAGGTCGACCTCGACATGATGCGGCCCAAGGTGCGGGAGGCGTACTTCAACCTCGCCGCCATGGTGGCCGAGGACTTCGTACGCCACCAGCAGTCGCACGGGCTGTGGACCAGCGACGGCAACCCGCCGCCGATGGCCGCCCCGCCGATGCCGGGCCAGGCGATGCCGGGTCAGCCCATGCCGGGTCAGCCCATGCCGGGTCAGCCCATGCCGGGTGCGTCGGTCCCTGGTCAGCCGATGCCTGGCCAGCCCATGCCGGGTCAGCAGTACCCCGGCCAGCCCTACCCCGGCCAGCCGTACCCGCCGCAGCAGGGCCAGCCGCAGCCCTACCCGCCCCAGCAGCCGGGCCAGCCCTACCCGCAGGCCGCCCCGGGCCAGCCGTACCCGCCCCAGCAGGGCCAGCCGCCGCAGGAACAGCCGCCGCAGCCCGAGCTCTACGGATACCCGCAGCCACCGCAGGGTGGGCAGCCTCCGCAGGCCCCGCCGCCGCAGCAGTAGGTCGGCACGACGAAGGGCGGCCGGTGCGATGTGCACCGGCCGCCCTTTCGTTTCGTAGAAGAGCCGCGGGGGACCTCAGGCCTGCGCCTCCTCGGCGACGATCTCCCGGCACCGCTTCACGTCCTCGGCCATCTGCTCCAGCAGGGCCTCCAGCGACTCGAACTTCGCCTGGCCACGCACGTACGCCAGGAAGTCGACGGCCACGTGCAGGCCGTACAGGTCGAGGCCGACGCGGTCGATGGCGTAGGCCTCCACCGTGCGCTCGGTGCCGTCGAACTGCGGGTTCGTGCCGACGGAGATCGCGGCGGGCATGATCTCGCCCTGCGCGTGCAGATAGCCGGCGTACACGCCGTCGGCGGGGATCGCGGTGTGCGGGAGCGTCTCCACGTTGGCCGTGGGGAAGCCCAGCTCGCGGCCGCGCTGGGCGCCGCGGACGACCACGCCCTCGACCCGGTGCGGGCGGCCCAGGATCTCGCGGGCGCCGGCCACGTCGCCCTCGGCGACCAGGCGCCGGGTCAGGGTCGAGGAGAACGGCTCGCCGCCGCCCGCCGAACCGCTGACGTACAGGTCCACGACCTCGACCTCGAAGTCGTAGACCTTGCCCTGCTCGGTGAGGAACTCCACGTCGCCGGCCGCCTTGTGGCCGAAGCGGAAGTTCGGGCCCTCGACGACCGCCTTGGCGTGCAGCTTGTCGACCAGCACCTTGACGACGAAGTCGGCCGGAGACAGCTTCGAGAACTCGGTGGTGAAGGGGAGGATGAGGCAGGCGTCGACGCCCAGCTCCGCCATCAGCTCGGCACGGCGGTGGTGCGGGGCGAGCAGGGGCGGGTGGCTGCCGGGGCGGACGACCTCGCTGGGGTGCGGGTCGAAGGTGACGACGACGGCCGGGACGCCCAGCTCACGGGCGCGGTCCACGGCATGCTTGATGATCAGCTGGTGGCCGCGGTGAACGCCGTCGTAGGAACCGATGGTGACGACGCTGCGCCCCCAGTCCTGGGGGATGTCCTCCAAGCCACGCCAGCGCTGCACTGTGACCGCTCCTCGAACCCGTGTCCGTGTCTACCGTTGACCTCTTGTGCAGGTCTAAGGGTGCCATGCCGGGTGCCCGGGCCCCGCATCGGCATGGAGGCTGTGACGGGGCGCACGTTCGCGACCGGTGCTCAGGCCGGTACGCGCACGCCCGCCAGGTTCTCGATCATGCGGCGGGCGCTGGGGCCCACCACCGCGGCCCAGTCCTGCGGGGTCTCGCCCAGCCAGCGGGCCATCCGTGCGGCGAAGCCGGGCACGTGCCGGGACAGGACGACCAGGCCCCAGTCGAATCGGGTCGCGCCCTCGGGGGTGCGGACCAGGAGGAGGCCGGTGCGGTGGACCAGGGCGCGCAGCTCCGCGTCCCGGCCCTCGCCGTGCGGGGCCGCCGCCTGCAGGACGGCGTCCAGGACGTCCGGGGCGTCCTCGTGGGCGAGCAGGAAGTCCAGCAGTTCGCGGCGCAGCGGGCGGGAGGCGGGGGCGCCCGGGGCGGCGAGCACGGTGGCGAGGGCCGCCCGGATCCCTTCGGGGCCGCCGTCGAGAAGGCCGGTGACCAGGGGCAGCAGGACGGGGCGGGCGGCGGGGCCCTGGTCGAGGCATCGGTCGACGTACGCGGCCACGTGTCCGGCGGTCTCCGGCCGCAGCCCCACCGCCTCCCGGACGAGCACGGCGACCCGGCGGGCCAGGGCCGGGGTGGCGACGTCGGCGAGCGTGCGGAGCGTCTCCCCCGCGTCCGGGCCGCCGCGCAGACGGGCCCGGAAGGCCTCGAGGACGGGCTCGGGGTGGCTGGTCAGGGCCGGGACCAGGGCACCGGGCGGGAACTGCGGGTCGCCGTCGGCGAAGTGGCGCAGGGCCTCGGCGAGATGACGGTCGCGGGTGTCCGGGTCGCGCACCAGGACGGCGAGGGCGCCACCGTGCACGGTGCGGTCGGCGGGGCGGGCTAGCAGGGCGAGGGCGGCGAAGCGCAGCAGTTCGCGGTCGGCCGCCGAGCGGACGTGGGCGGCGGCTCGCAGCCCGTACACCACCGCGGCCTCCCGGCGGGCGGGGCGCTCGTCGTGGGCCCAGCGGTCGACGGCCCGGCAGACCGCCGACGGCTCGTCCTCGGCGAGACCGGCGAGCAGCTCGTCGGCCCTGGGGTGCGCGCTCTCCACGAGCACCTCGGTGAGGTTGTCCAGAGCCCGGTGCCGGTGCGTGTGCAGCAGGGCCTGCGCGGCGGTCGCCACGGTGGCGTGCGGGGTCGCGGGCAGCGGCCGCTCGTCGTCGAACCAGCGGATGAGCTGCGGCTGTACGGCAACGGGTGCGGCGGCGAGCAGCCGGGCCACGGCGTCCAGGTAGCGCTCGTCCGGGGCGGCGCACCCCGGCTCCGTCGGTTCCCGGTCCGCGAGGACCAGCTCCCGCAGCAGCGCGAAGCGCTCCGGTTCCGGGAGGGGCAGGACGGTCCAGAAGGCGGGGCCGAACTCCGACGGTACGGGCCGCCCGCCCAGGCTCCAGGCGATGACGCGGTCGGCCAGGAGGCCGAGCACCTCCGTGTACGGCGTCGCATCCGGGACCTGGAGGAGGGTACGGGCGAGCAGCCGGGCGGCCCACCAGGAGGTGGGGTCCAGGTCCAGGGCGTCCACCAACTCCCTGAGGTGAACGGAGAGCCGGCGTGGTCCCTGCTGGCGGCCGAGGAGGAGCAGGGCCTGGACGACCGGGCCGACGCGGTGGTGCGGGACGGGGAGCGGGTGCTCTCCCTGCGGGGTGCGGGGGCGGTGGACCAGGGCGTTCAGGGCCTCGTCCAGGTCGAGGTGCATGCCCTGGATCCAGTCGGCCAGCTCCTCGTCGGCGAAGCGGTACCCGCCGCCGGCCGGGACCAGAAGGCCTTCGGTGAGGACGGCGGAGGCCCAGCCGGAGCCGCCGCCGAGCCGGGCCGGGGCGGGGCCCCACGGGAACACCGCCTCGAAGGAGGCCCGGTCCAGCTCCCCCTGGCCGGGGCCGAGACTGCGCCGGGCTGCCTCGTGCACCTGCCCGGCCACCCGGGCCGCGAGCCGCCGTACGGCGGTGCCGCGCAGCCCGTTCTCGGCGGCGAGGCGCACCGCGATGCGCAGGCACATGAGGTCGAGATGTGCGGCGAAGACCTCGTGCCGGTCCAGCGGCCCGGCGGGCGGGGCGTCCGGGAGGGCGGCGCGGACCTCGGAGAGGAGGCGCAGGGTGAGCGGGTGCCGGGCGTCGCGGTCGACGAGGGCGCCGTCGGGGACGCCGTAGCGGGCCCGGGCCCGGCGGGCCTCGTCCTGGGTGAGGTCGGCGAGCCGCACACACGCCGGCCCGTGGCGCAGGTCCGCGGGGAACCCGGCCCCGGCGCACTCCCAATACTCCTCCCGGCAGGCCACCACCAGGCGCGCCCCGGTCCCGCGCAGCCACGCGGCCGTCCCTCCGGTCCAGTCGGGCAGCCGGTGGGCGAGGACGGGGGGCATCTCCTCGGGGCCGTCGAGCAGGAGCAGCAGCGGGCGGCCGGCCTGCCCGGCGAGGCGGGCCAGCCGCTCGGGGGTGAGGTCGCCGAGGCCGGCGGGGTGCACCGAGCGTGCGGCGGCGACGATCCGGGCGGCGCGCCGCAGGGAGCGGTGGGCCGCGTCGGCCACGGAGTCGTCGGCGTCCCTCAGGTCGGCGCCGCGCAGCCACAGCGTGGGTGCGGGCCGCTCGGTGCGGCCCCGGCGGGCGGCGAGGGCCGCTAGTTCTGTCGTACGGCCGCTGCCCGGGGCGCCGACCAGGCCGAGCACGGCGGCGCTCCCGCCGTCGGCGAAGGCGGACAACTCCCGTACCGCGTCGTCGCGTTCGACCGGCTGCACGCAGCCGGGACCGGCGGTGCCGACGTGCCCGGCGAGGGCGCCCGGCGGGCCGTCCTGGCCCACCGAGGTGGCGGTCAGCTCCAGGACGCCGGCCAGGTTGAGGTCGGCGCCGTAGGCGGGCACGGTGGCCGCGTTGCGGGCGAGCAGCTCGGCCAGCGGGCCGTCGGCCGGCCGCAGCGGCACCGCGAAGCCGGCGTCCCGCCGGTCGGAGTGGAGGGCGGTGCCGAGAACGCCCACGACCGCGCCGGTCTCCGCGTCCAGCACCGGGCCCCCGGAGGCGCCGCCGCCGAGCCGGAGCGCGTCCCGGCCGGCCGTGCCGATGGCCAGCTCCAGGGCGTCCTCGATGAGGTGGAAGCGGTCGGTGGCGGTGTACGTCACCTGGGTGGCCGCGAGCACGCGTGCCTCGCGCCAGCAGCCCGCGGCGACCCGGACGTAGGTGCCGGCCTCGACGTGTTCCCGGACGGTCAGCGGGAGGGGGTCCGTCCCCAGTCCCTCGGTGCGGACCAGGGCCAGGCCGAGCGCGGGCAGCGGGGTGACGGCGTCGGCGCCGACCACGCAGGTGCGGTCCGTGGCGGTGTGCAGGACCAGCGGGGCGAGTCCGTCGACGGCCTCGTGGCTGGTGAGGAGGGTGCCCTGATGGTCTGCCAGGAAGCCGACCCCGCGGGGGCGGCCGGCCAGGTCGCGGATCCGGACGAGAACATGTGTGGCGTCCGTGCGAGCCGGGTCGCCGGCACAGTCCGTGCCGTCCCCGTGGCTCCCGTCGTGGTCCCTGTAGCCCTCGTCCCGTGCCCGGCCGAAGTCGTCCCGGGACCGGCCGAAGCCGCCGGTACGGTCCGCATCGCCACCCCGACCTGCCATGGCCGTACCTCCCCGCCCGTACACGCACCCTCGTGATCGACGGTAGGGGCGTGGTGATCAGCGGAACAGCACGCGAAGTGAAAGCGCCCCCTTCCGCTCCCCCGCTTCACTCCGAGCGCCTGCCCGGTCGGGTGAATAGGCGGGGACGGCTGGATACACCCTAGGGGTGGGGGAACCGAGGGGGGACCGTGGAGCGGCGGCAAAGGGCAGTATCCCGTGGCCGCCGCTCCACGGCTGGACTCCGTGGAGCGGCGTGGTCCAAGGGCCGGTCAGCCGAAGACGGCCAGGCTCTTCGC
Organism: Streptomyces sp. BK340; assembly: GCF_007827595.1. GTDB lineage: Bacteria > Actinomycetota > Actinomycetes > Streptomycetales > Streptomycetaceae > Streptomyces. Next base: position 78,456 of record NZ_VISR01000032.1, on the reverse strand, counting down.
CTTGCCCTTGTGCTCCTCGACCAGCGCGAGGAAGCGGCCCTCGAGGTCGAAGACGGCGACGGTGCCGGCGCCCGCGTACACCTCGGGCATCTCCAGCCGGACGCCGTTCAGGAGCAGCCGGGCGCGCTTGGCGTCCACGTCCCAGCGCGGGAACGCGGCTGCGGCGGCCTCGGCGATCGGCATCACGGTCAGTTCCTGCTGGAGCTGGTCCAGTGTCTTCGCGGAGTCGAGCTTGTACGGCCCGACACGGGTGCGGCGCAGCGCGGTGAGGTGGCCGCCGACGCCCAGGTCGGCACCCAGGTCCCGGGCGAGGGCGCGGATGTAGGTGCCGGAGGAGCAGACCACCGAGACGACCAGGTCGAGCACGGCGGTGCCGTCCTCGGCGACGGCGTCCCGCACGTCGTACACCGCGAAGGAGGAGACGGTCACCGGCCGGGCGGGGATCTCGAAGTCCTCGCCCTCGCGGGCCCGCTTGTACGACCGTACGCCGTCGATCTTGATGGCGCTGACCTTGGACGGCACCTGCATGATGTCGCCGGTCAGCTTGGCGATGCCGGCGTCGATGGCGTCCCGGGTCACCTTGGACGCGTCGGTGGAGGACGTGATGTCCCCCTCGGCGTCGTCGGTGACGGTGTTCTGGCCCAGGCGGATGGTGCCCAGGTACTCCTTCTCGGTGAGGGCGAGGTGCCCGAGGAGCTTGGTGGCGCGCTCCACACCGAGGACGAGGACGCCGGTGGCCATCGGGTCGAGGGTGCCGGCGTGGCCGACGCGGCGGGTGCGTGCGATGCCGCGCATCTTGGCGACCACGTCGTGCGAAGTGAAGCCCGACGGCTTGTCGACGATGACAAGGCCGTCGGGCGTGGTGTGCTTCTGGGTCATTCCGCGGCGTCGCCGTCCGTCTCGGCGCCCTCGTCCTCGGCCGGCTTGCGGTACGGGTCGGCGCCGCCCGCGTACGCCGCGCCCGCGGAGGCCTCACGGACCTTCGCGTCGGACTGCCGTGCCTTGTCGAGGAGGTCCTCGATGGTCCGGGCGGTGTCCGGGAGGGCGTCCGCGACGAAGGTGAGGGTCGGCGTGAACTTCACACCGGCCGCGCGGCCGACCTCGGAGCGCAGGATGCCCTTGGCGCTCTCCAGTCCGGCGGCCGCGGCCTGCCGCTCCTCGTCGTCCCCGTAGACCGTGTAGAAGACGGTCGCCTCCCGCAGGTCACCCGTGACCCGGGTGTCCGTGATGGTGACGTGCGAGCCGAGCCGCGGGTCCTTGATCCCGCGCTGCAGCTTCTGGGCCACCACCTCCCGGATGAGGTCCGCCAGCCTTTTCGCCCGCGCGTTGTCGGCCACTGGTCCGTCTCCCGTTCTTTCTTCTTCTTGCGTTCTGTGGTCAGTCGTCGTCGCCGTGGAAGCGCCGCCGCACGGACAGCAGCTCCACTTCGGGGCGGCCGGCGACCAGCCGTTCGCACCGGTCCAGTACGTCGGTGAGGTGCGCCGCGTCGCCGGAGACCATGGCCAGGCCGATGATCGTTCGCCGGTGGAGGTCCATGTGGTCCACCTCGGCCGCGCTCACGGCGTACTTCCGCTGCAGTTCGGCGACGATCGGGCGGACGACGGAGCGCTTCTCCTTCAGCGAGTGGACGTCGCCTAGGAGGAGGTCGAAGGACAGAGTCCCCACGTACATGTGTGTAGCCGGTTCACCCGCCGGTACGGGATCGATGGCCCCGGGTCCGTGTGGCCGGGGACATCAAGAACGGTACCCCGTTCCTGCCGGTGGCTCGACGGGGTTTTACCGCACCCTGGACTGCGCTCGGAGCCCGGGAACGGCGCGCTGGCCGACGGGACCGGAGTCCCGTCGGCCAGCACGAACCGGAGGCGTTACGCCCGCGGCTTCTCCCGCATCTCGTACGTCGCGATGACGTCGTCGACCTTGATGTCGTTGAAGTTGCCGAGGTTGATACCACCCTCGTAGCCTTCGCGGATCTCGGTGACGTCGTCCTTGAAGCGACGCAGGCCCTCGATGTTGAGGTTCTCCGCGACCACCTTGCCGTCGCGGATGAGGCGCGCCTTGGTGTTGCGCTTGACCTCGCCCGAGCGGATGAGGACACCGGCGATGTTGCCCAGCTTGGACGACTTGAAGACCTCGCGGATCTCCGCCGTACCGAGCTCGACCTCTTCGTACTCCGGCTTGAGCATGCCCTTGAGGGCCGCCTCGATCTCCTCGATCGCCTGGTAGATGACCGAGTAGTACCGGACGTCCACACCCTCGCGCTCGGCCATCTGCGCCGCGCGGCCGGCGGCACGGACGTTGAAGCCGATCACGATGGCGTCGGAGCCCATCGCCAGGTCGATGTCGGACTCCGTGACCGCACCGACACCGCGGTGCAGCACGCGGATGTCGACCTCTTCGCCGACGTCCAGCTGGAGCAGGGAGGACTCGAGGGCCTCGACGGAACCGGAAGCGTCACCCTTGATGATCAGGTTCAGCTGCTGGATCTCGCCGGCCTTGAGCACCTTGTCCAGGTCCTCGAGCGACACGCGGCGCGTGCGCTTCGCGAAGGCCGCGTTGCGCTCACGGGCGGCGCGCTTCTCCGCGATCTGGCGGGCCGTACGGTCCTCCTCGACCACGAGGAAGTTGTCGCCGGCACCCGGGACGTTGGTCAGACCCAGGACCTGGACCGGCGTCGACGGGCCCGCCTCGGCGACGTTGTTGCCGTTGTCGTCGAGCATGGCGCGGACTCGGCCGTAGGCGTCGCCCACGACCATCGTGTCGCCGACCCGCAGCGTGCCTCGCTGGACGAGGACCGTCGCCACGGCACCACGGCCGCGGTCGAGACGGGACTCGATCGAGATGCCCTGCGCGTCCTGGTTCGGGTTGGCCCGCAGGTCGAGCGAGGCGTCCGCGGTGAGGACCACGGCCTCCAGCAGCGAGTCGATGTGCAGACCCTGCTTGGCGGAGATGTCGACGAACATCGTGTCGCCGCCGTACTCCTCGGCCACCAGGCCGTACTCGGTCAGCTGACCGCGCACCTTGGTCGGGTCGGCACCCTCGACGTCGATCTTGTTGACCGCGACGACGATCGGGACGTCGGCCGCCTTCGCGTGGTTGAGCGCCTCGACCGTCTGCGGCATGACGCCGTCGTTGGCCGCGACGACCAGGATCGCGATGTCGGTCGACTTCGCACCACGGGCACGCATGGCGGTGAACGCCTCGTGACCCGGGGTGTCGATGAAGGTGATCTTGCGCTCTTCGTCGTTGACCTCGGTCGAGACCTGGTAGGCACCGATGTGCTGGGTGATGCCGCCGGCCTCGCCCGCGATGACGTTCGTCTTGCGGATGGCGTCGAGCAGTCGGGTCTTACCGTGGTCGACGTGACCCATGACGGTGACGACCGGCGGACGGACCACCAGGTCCTCCTCGTCGCCCTCGTCCTCGCCGAACTCGATGTCGAAGGACTCGAGCAGCTCGCGGTCCTCCTCCTCGGGGCTGACGATCTGAACCGCGTAGTTCATCTCGCCGGCGAGGAGCTGCAGCGTCTCGTCGGAGACGGACTGCGTGGCCGTGACCATCTCGCCGAGGTTCATCATGACCGCGACGAGGGACGCCGGGTTGGCGTTGATCTTCTCCGCGAAGTCGGTGAGCGACGCGCCGCGGGAGAGACGGATGGTCTCGCCGTTGCCGCGCGGCAGCATCACGCCGCCGACGCTCGGGGCCTGCATGGCCTCGTACTCCTGGCGACGCTGCCGCTTCGACTTGCGACCACGACGCGCCGGACCACCGGGACGGCCGAAGGCGCCCTGCGTGCCACCACGGCCACCGGGACCGCCGGGACGGCCACCGAAGCCGGGACGGCCACCGCCGCCACCGCCGGGACCACCGGGACCGCCGGGACGACCGGCGAAGCCGCCGCCACCGCCACCGGGAGCACCGGGACGACCGGCGAAGCCGCCGCCACCGCCACCGGGACGACCGGCGAAGCCGCCGCCACCCGGACGACCGCCACCGCCACCGGGACGACCGCCGCCACCGGGACCGCGACCGCCGGGGCCACCGCCACCGGGACGCGGGCCGGCAGCAGGACGCTGCGGCATCATGCCGGGGTTCGGGCGCGGACCGGCCGGACCGGGACGCGGACCACCCTGCGGACGGGGCATACCGGACGGCGACGGACGGGAACCGCCCGGAGCCTGCGGACGCGGACCGCCGCCCTGAGCGCTGGGACCCTGCGGACGGGGACCGCCGCCGGGAGCACCGGGACCACCCGGACGCGGGCCGCCCTGCGGGCGCGGGGCCTGCGGACGGGCCATGCCGGTGGAGCCACCGGAGGTGAAGGGATTGTTACCCGGGCGCGGACCGGCCGGACGGGCACCGGGACGCGGGGCCTGGCCACCGGCACGCGGGGCACCCTGACCCGGACGGGCCTGGCCCTGGCCGGGACCGGCCGGACGACCGCCGGGCTTCGGGGCACCGGGACGGGCGCCGGGACGCGGACCCTGTGCAGCCGGACCCTGCGCGGCCGGAGCCTGCGGGGCCTGCGCGGCCGGAGCGGCCGGCGGAGCGGTGAACTCCGGGGCGGCCGGGGCCGGGCGCGGCGCGGGCTTCGGGCCCGGAACCGGACGCGGGCCGGGCGTGTGCGCGGGCGACAACGGGGCCGACGGAGTCGAGGCCGCCGCCGGGGCAGCGGGCTGCGGAGCCGTCGGAGGCTTGGGGGCCGCCGGCCTCGGAGCAGCCGGACGGGCCGCCTGCGCCGGAGAGGGCGCGGCGGGCTTGGGGGCGGCCTTGCGCGGGGCGGGCTTGCCGGCGGACTTGCCGGAGCCGCCCTGGAAGGCGTCGGTCAGCTTACGTACAACGGGCGCTTCGATGGTGGAAGACGCCGAACGGACGAATTCACCGAGTTCCTGGAGCTTGGCCATGACGACCTTGCTCTCAACGCCGAACTCCTTGGCGAGTTCGTAGACCCGGACCTTAGCCACTTCGCTCCTTTGAGGTCCGGGTTGAAGCCGGACCGTCGTTAGTTCATGGGCGTACTCATCGCGTACTCATCGAGTGCTCATCGCAATCTCGACCTGCTTTCGAACTCGCGAGGTACCGGGCCGCACGGGGGGTTCCGCACGGCTCGCTTTCCTACTGTGTTGCCTGCTCAGCAACTGTCTGTCTGCCCGACGTACCGGCGCAACGCCTTTATGTCGAGCGGCCCGGGGACGCGTAGCGCCCTAGGGAACGCCCGGCGGCGCACCGCCTGGTCGAGACAGACCGGGTCGGGGTGCAGATACGCACCCCGGCCGGGCAGCGTACCGCGCGGATCGGGAACGCACTGTTCCTCTTCCGCCACGGTCCGCAGCAGATCGTCCTTGGCCGCTCGCTGCCTGCACCCCACACAGGTGCGCTCAGGGCATGCGCGGGCACGCGTCCGGCCAGACACCGCTAAGTCTACCTCCCCGCGACGACCTCACCCCTTCGGGGGAAAAGTCGAACAGCTGCTTGCTACAGGCTGACGTGATCTCAGCGCCACACGGCCGAGATCTATTCCCCGGGACGCTCCCCGGCCTGCTCCGTGTCCGGACGGATGTCGATCCGCCAGCCGGTGAGCCGGGCCGCGAGCCGGGCGTTCTGCCCTTCCTTGCCGATCGCCAGCGACAGCTGGTAGTCCGGCACGGTCACCCGGGCGGAGCGGGAGGCCATGTCGACGACCTCCACCTTGCTCACCCGAGCGGGTGACAGCGCGTTCGCCACCATCTCGGCCGGGTCGTCCGACCAGTCGACGATGTCGATCTTCTCGCCGTTCAGCTCGCCCATCACGTTGCGCACCCGGCCGCCCATGGGGCCGATGCAGGCGCCCTTGGCGTTCAGGCCCGAACGGGTGGACCGTACGGCGATCTTGGTGCGGTGACCGGCCTCACGGGCGATGGCCGCGATCTCGACGGACCCGTCGGCGATCTCCGGCACCTCCAGGGCGAAGAGCTTCTTCACCAGGTTGGGGTGCGTACGGGAGAGCGTCACGGACGGGCCGCGCACACCCTTGGCCACCCGGACGACGTACGAGCGCAGCCGCATGCCGTGCGGGTACGTCTCACCCGGCACCTGCTCCTGCACCGGCAGGATGGCCTCCAGCTTGCCGATGTCCACGAGCACGTTCTTCGGGTCGCGGCCCTGCTGGACCACGCCGGTGACGATGTCGCCCTCGCGCCCCGCGTACTCGCCGAGCGTGGCGTCGTCCTCGGCGTCACGCAGCCGCTGCAGGATCACCTGCTTGGCGGTGGTGGCGGCGATCCGCCCGAAGCCCGACGGGGTGTCGTCGAACTCGCGCGGCTCCTGCCCCTCCTCCAGGTCCTCGGGATCCTCCTTCGCCCACACGGTCACATGCCCGGTCTCCCGGTTGAGCTCCACGCGCGCGTGCCGGCGGCTTCCCTCGGTGCGGTGGTAGGCGATGAGGAGGGCCGACTCGATCGCCTCGACCAGCAGGTCGAAGGAGATCTCCTTCTCCCGAACCAAGCCCCGCAGGGCGCTCATGTCGATGTCCACGGCTACGCCTCCTCCTCTTCCTTCATGTCCTTCTTGTCCTTGCGGTTGAACTCGACCTGGACGCGCGCCTTGGCGATCTCGGGGAAGCCGAGCCGGCGGGCGGTCGCCTTGCGGCCCTTCACCCCGGGCACCTCGACGTCGAGACCGTCCTCGTCGGCCTTCAGGATCCGGGCGACCAGCTCGTCGCCCTCGGCCAGCTGGAACTTCACGAGCCGGTCGGTGGCACGCACGTAGTGCCGGTACTCGGTGAGCAGGCGCTCCGCGCCGGGCGTTCCGACCTCCAGGTCGTACGCGTCGTCGCCCATCGCGTTGGTCTCGTCGAGCTTCGCCGAGAGCGCGCGGCTCACATCGGCGATGGCGTCCAGATCCGCTCCGGTGTCGGAGTCGACGACCACGCGCAGCACCCGCTTGCGTCCGACGGAGTCCACGGCGATCTCCTCGAGATCCAGCCCCTGGGAGGTGACGAGCGGTTCCAGAAGCTCTCGCAGCCTCTCGCTCTGGGTGGTGCTCATCCGGGTGACTCCTCGGCCGCGTGTGCTGTTGTGGGATGGGTCGCGTGTCTGGTCAAAGGGTATCCGGTCGAGGGGAGTGTTGCCGTCCACCTGTGTACGCGCGGTGCCGGTGAGTGGTGTCCACGGGGTGCGCGGGTACCGTGATCACGGGCGTGCCGACCTTTGGCTGTCTTTCTTTCGAAGTTGTTCCTTTCGTACGAGTTCCCCGAGGACGTCAGCAGTGCCGTATCCGCCGCCGCGCACCCCCTCGGGGCCGCGCAGAAGAACCCTTTTCGCCTCGGCCGCCGGAGCCGCCCTGCTGGTGGGCTGTTCGGCCGATCCGGGCTCCGGTGACAGCGGTGACTCCCCGTCGGCGACCGAACGGGCACGCGCGCGTGCGGCCGAGGACAGTGCGGGCCTGCTCGCGCGCTACGACGCGGTGCTCACCGCCCATCCGACGCTGACCGAGCGGCTGCGCCCGCTGCGCGCCGAAGTGGCGGCGCACGTGAGGGCGTTCGGCGGCGCCGCGGCCACCGGGTCCCCCTCCCCCACGGCCACCGGATCCCCTTCCCCGGCGGCCTCCACGGCGACGCCACAGGCCGTGCCGGCCACCGAGAAGGGCGCCCTCGCCGATCTCGCCGCCGCCGAGCGCGCCCTCGCCGACCGGCGGACCAAGGCCCTGCTGGACGTGCCGGGCGAACTGGCCCGGCTGATGGCGTCGGTGGCGGCGGCCGGGGCGGCCCACGCGTACCTGCTGACCGAGGGGGCCAGGTGAGCGACGAGAACCGGAAGGCCGAACTGACCGCCCTGCAGGCGGCACTGGCCGCGGAGCACGCGGCGGTGTACGGCTACGGCGTCGTCGGCGGCCGGATCGACGAGCGGCAACGGGCCGACGCGCGCGCGGCGTACGACGCCCACCGGGCCCGCCGGGACGCGCTGGTGCGCGAGGTGCGCGACCTGGGTGCTCAGCCGGTCGCCGCGAGCGCCGCGTACGCGCTGCCCTTCCAGGTGGCGGACGCGGCCTCGGCGGTGCGGCTGGCCGCCGAGTTGGAGCAGCGGGTGGCCGGGGTGTACTCGGACCTGGTGCGGGCGGCGACCGGCGCGCGGCGTGCCTCGGCGGCCGCGGCGCTGCGCGAGGCAGCGGTGCGGGCGGCGCGCTGGAGCGGGAAGAGCGTAGCCTTCCCTGGGCTCGCCGAGCGGGCCGGTGACGATGCAGGTGCGGCGGGACCCCGTACCTCGGCGTCCCCGACGACGTGATCGTGTAGCCGCCCCCGCGGCAGGCCCAGGAGGAAGGGAACAACTCGCGCATGGCTTTCGAACCGCCCCAGCGGCTGGTGCGGGCACTCGGTGAAACGGCACCGGCCGGGGACGACTGGCTGGCGCGGCTGCCCGGGACGGCCGAGCGGGCGGTCGCCCGGCGCGAGTTGACCGTGGAGCGGGTCCAGGTGCCCGGCGGGCGCAGCAGCCTGGTGGTGCTGGTCCGGCGGGCGGACGACAGCCCGGCGGTACTGAAGCTGGCCCCGCCCCGGGCCCGCCCCGAGAGCGAACGGGCGGCGCTGGCGCACTGGGCCGGCCTGGGCGCCGTACAGCTCCTGGAGACGGACACCGGGGACGCCGCCGAGGGGGTGCTGCTGCTGGAGCGGCTGCACCCGGACGTGTCGGTGCGGTCGCTGCCCGAGGCGAAGGCGCTGCTGGAGGCTGCGGGGACGCTGCGTCGGCTGTGGGTGGAGCCGCCGGGCGACCACGCGTTCGAGACGGTGGCCGAGCGGACGGGGCGGCAGGCGGAGGCGATGCGGGCGACCGCGACCGCGTTCGCCGAAGTGGCGACGCTGGTCGACGCCGCTGTGGGCGCGCGCGAGGAGTTGGCGGCCTCCGCGCCCGAGCATCGGCTGCTGCACGGCACGTTCCGGCAGAGCAAGGTGCTCGCCGGGGAGCGGATGCCGTGGCTGGCGGTGGGGCCGGATCCGGTCGTCGGTGAGTGTGCGTTCGATCTGGCCCGGCTGGTGCGGGATCGGGTGGAGGACCTGATCGCGACGCCGTCGGGGGCGGCGACCACTCGGCGGCGTATCAAACGGCTCGCCGAGTCGCTGGACGTGGATCTGGAGCGGCTGCGGGGGTGGACCCTGTTCCGGGCCGTGGAGTCGGGGGTCCGCGCGCTCCGGGTCGGACGGCCGAAGGACGCCGAGCTGTTGCTGGAGTTCGCCGGCTGGCTCTAGGCCCTGTCGTCAAATTCCCGTCTGCCCCACGACGCCTGGCACGCACTCTCGCCGCACCGGGCGAAAGCCCAAGTACGTCCAGTACGAGGACTTCCGCCCGGCACGCCGAGAGCACGCACCAGACGCCGCGAGGCCGCCCTTCGGGCGACGACGGGAATTTGACGACAGGACCTAGGGGCGCCGACAGCGTTGACGCGGCCGCTCCCCTCCCGTGGTGATCGTGACGCCGTGTCACGTCCCACGGTCGGGGAACGGCCGGGTTCGCCTTACTGCGCGGTCAGGCGGGCGATCGCGTCCTCGACGGACAGCTCCTCGCGCTCACCCGTCTTGCGGTCCTTCAGCTCCAGCACGCCCTCGCCGGAGCGGCGGCCGGCCACCAGGATCTGCGGTACGCCGATCAGTTCGGCGTCGGTGAACTTCACGCCCGGGGAGACGCCCGCCCGGTCGTCCACCAGGACGCGGACGCCCGCGGCGGCCAGCTTGTCGGCCACGTCGAGCGCCAGCTCGGTCTGCAGGGCCTTGCCGGCGGCGACGACGTGCACGTCGGCCGGGGCGACCTCCTTGGGCCAGCACAGGCCCTGCTCGTCGGCGGTCTGCTCGGCGAGCGCGGCGACGGCGCGGGAGACGCCGATGCCGTAGGAGCCCATGGTGACGCGGACCGGCTTGCCGTTCTGGCCGAGGACGTCGAGCTTGAGGGCGTCGGCGTACTTGCGGCCCAGCTGGAAGATGTGGCCGATCTCGATGGCGCGGTCCAGCTTCAGGCCGGTGCCGCACTTCGGGCAGGGGTCGCCCTCCTGGACCACGACGACGTCCACGTACTCGTCGACCTCGAAGTCACGGCCGGCGACGACGTTCCTGGCGTGCGTGTGCTCCTTGTTGGCGCCGGTGATCCAGGCGGTGCCGGGGGCCACGCGCGGGTCGGCGATGTACTTGAACTTCTCGCCCAGGCCCTGCGGGCCGACGTAGCCGCGGACCAGGTCCGGGCGGCCCGAGAAGTCCGCCTCGGTGACCATCTCGACGGCCGCCGGGGCGAAGTGCGCCTCGACCTTGCCCAGGTCGACCTCGCGGTCGCCGGGCACGCCGACGGCGACGATCTCGCCGTCCACCTTGACCAGCAGGTTCTTCAGCGTGGCGGAGGCCGGGACGCCGAGGGAGGCGGCCAGCGTCTCGATGGTCGGGGTGTCGGGGGTGGGGATCTCCTCGAGCGCGGGCACGGCCGAGCCGTCCACCGGCTTGAGCTCGTAGGAGACCGCCTCGGTGTTCGCCGCGAAGTCGCAGTTCGGGCAGTCCGCGAAGGTGTCCTCGCCGGCCTCGGCCGGGGCCAGGAACTCCTCGGACTTGGAGCCGCCCATCGCGCCGGCGGTGGCGGCGACGATGCGGTAGTCGAGGCCGAGGCGCTCGAAGGTGCGCCGGTAGGCCTCGCGGTGCAGGGCGTAGGACTTGCCGAGGCCCTCGTCGTCCAGGTCGAAGGAGTAGGAGTCCTTCATCTGGAACTCGCGGCCGCGCAGGATGCCGGCGCGGGGGCGGGCCTCGTCACGGAACTTGGTCTGGATCTGGTACAGGATCACCGGCAGGTCCTTGTAGGACGTGCACTGGTCCTTGACCAGGAGGGTGAAGATCTCCTCGTGGGTGGGGCCGAGGAGGTAGTCGCCGCCCTTGCGGTCCTTGAGCCGGAACAGCTCCTGGCCGTACTCGTCCCAGCGGCCGGTCGCCTCGTACGGCTCCCGGGGCAGGAGCGCGGGCAGCAGCACCTCCTGGGCGCCGATCGCGTCCATCTCCTCGCGGACGATCCGCTCCACGTTGGAGAAGACCTTCCTGCCCAGGGGCAGCCAGCTCCAGACGCCGGCGGCGGTGCGACGGACGTAACCGGCCCGGACGAGGAGCTTGTGGCTGAGGACCTCGGCGTCCGCCGGGTCGTCGCGCAGCGTCTTCACCATCAACTGGGACATGCGCTGGACCGGTGCGTTCGCCATGGTTCTCGTACTCCTGCCGATGGGGGTCCCCCCGCTCGAGCGCAGCCGAGAGTGGGGGAGGGTGATGGCATAGGAGGTTAGCCGGGCTGGCGGTTCCGGTGGAAATCGGTTAGCGCCGACGCAGTGGCAGAGGGGCGCCCATGACGGCGTACGGCCGGGGGGCGCTCGGGAAGTGGACCTGCCGGGCGAGGTCGACGTAGCCGAGGGAGTGGTAGAGGCCGCGGGCCGGGCTGTCGGTGTCGATCGCGGAGAGGATCGAGCGGGGCTCGGTGGCGCCGTCGGTGATGGTGGTGATCAGACGGCGGCCGATGCCGCGGTTCTGGTGGTCGGGGTGGACGTGCAGCTCGGTGATGACGAAGGAGTCGTCCAGCCAGAGGTCGTTGCGCTGGGCGCGGAGGTAGGGCTCCACGACCGTGGACCACCAGTGGGTGCGGGAGTTGGGCATGCCGTAGACGAATCCGACGAGCAGCCCGCCGGCGGTCGCCCCGAGGGCCCTGGCACCCGGGTACTGCATGTGGCGCTGGACGATCTGACGGCGTACGGCCACCTCGTCCGGGCCGAGCCCGAAGGCGACGGCTTGGACGGCGAGGGCCTCGTCGACGTGGGCTGAGAGGTCCAGGGGGCCGATCACGAGGTCCATGCGGGGAGCGTACAGGGGGGCTCGCGCTGTGTGCGGGGTGCGGGGTGCGGGTGATCTGTGGCTGCCCACGCGCACGCGGCGCAGCCGCACATCGATTCAGCCCCCTGCCCGTGGGGCGGCCGCCTCTCGGACGTCTCAGAAGAGAACGCTCATGAAGGCGCCGACCTCCTGGAAGCCCACGCGCCGGTAGGTCCGCCTCGCCGCCGTGTTGAAGTCGTTGACGTAGAGGCTCACCACCGGGGCCACGTCGGCCAGCGCGTAGCGCAGGACGGCTGCCATGCCGGGCGCCGCCAGGCCCCTGCCGCGGTACTCCGGTGCCATCCACACGCCCTGGATCTGGCAGGCCTGGGACGTCGCCGCGCCGATCTCCGCCTTGAAGACGACCTTGCCGTGTTGGTCGAGGCGGGCGAAGGAGCGGCCGGAGCCGACCAGTTCGGCGACCCGGGCCTGGTAGAGCAGGCCGCCGTCGCCGGCCAGCGGCGAGACGCCGACCTCCTCGGTGAACATCGCCACGCACGCCGGCATGATCGTCTCCAGCTCGTCCTTGCGGATGCGGCGGACATAGGGATCCGGGGCGATGTCCGCGGGCATGCGGTCGGTGACCATCAGGGGCTGGTGGGCGCGGACCTCGCGGGCCGCGCCCCAGTGCGGTTCGAGCAGGCGCCACAGCTGGGCGGTGGGCTCGGCGGGCCCGACGATGGAGGAGCAGCGGCGGCCGGCCCTGCGGGCGCGGTCGGCGAAGGCGCGGACGGCGCGCGGAGAGGCGCAGATCGGGACCAGGTTGGCGCCCGCGTAGCAGAGGGACGTGAGCATGCCGTCCTCGTACCAGCCCCACATCTCGCCGCCGAGGCGCCAGGGGTCGAGCCCGGCGATCTGCACCCGGGACGTCACGAAGGCGTTCGCGACCGGCTCGCGGTCGAGGACGGCGAGCGCGGCATCCAGGTCGCTCGGTTCGAGGACCCGGGAGGTCGTCTGGGTCAACACGGGCGGGGCCTCACACTGGGGTCTGCTGATCTCCGCACTGTACCTGCCGAATTTGTGCCGCGCTGCCTCGTCGGACGGGGCTCTGTGCCGCGAACGGCGCATGATCTTGGCAAGCGGGCGTGCGGACTCCCGCAGCCGCCCCGAGGAGCAGTTTGCGGAGCCGTCCGGTGCGGGATTTCCGCAGTTGGGACGGGTGGATGGACGAGCTTCCCGCGGGATGCGCGGACCCGCTGGTACGGGCCGCGGAGCGGCGGAAGCGGGACGTCGATCCGGACATCCCGGTGATCTGCGGGCCGTCGTCACCCCGCCACCGAGAGGAGCGCGGGTCGGCGGTCGGGACACCGGCCGCGCTGTGGGAGGCGGGGCCGGGTCGAGAGGCGGGGCCGGGTCGGGAAACTGGGCCGGGGCGGGAAGCTGGGCCGGGGCGGGAAGCAGCGCCAGGCCGGAAGGCAGCAACAGACCGGAAGGCAGCGCCAGGCCGACAGGCGGCGCCGGAGACATGGACGCCGACCGGCGCGGTCGCCGCGTGGGAGGGCCGGACGGGCCCCGCCCTCCCGGAGCGCGGTGCGCCCGTGCTCCCGGACGGGCCGAACCTGCCGCATGCCGACCGGGAGCCGAACGCCGGATCCGCCGCCGCCGAGAAGCCGACGGGGCGGCCGGCCTCGCGGAGGAGGCCGGCCGCCCCGAAGCGGTAACGCGTCAGCCCGCGACCGAGACGGACGGCTCGCCGGAGGCGATGCCCTCGGCCTCCATCTTCTCGGCGAGCTTCATGGCCTCCTCGATGAGGGTCTCCACGATCTTGGACTCGGGGACGGTCTTGATGACCTCGCCCTTGACGAAGATCTGGCCCTTGCCGTTGCCGGAGGCGACGCCGAGGTCGGCTTCGCGGGCCTCGCCGGGGCCGTTGACGACACAGCCCATGACGGCGACGCGCAGCGGGACCTCCATGCCGGTCAGGCCGGCGGTGACCTCTTCGGCGAGCTTGTAGACGTCGACCTGGGCGCGGCCGCAGGACGGGCAGGAGACGATCTCCAGACCGCGCTGCTTGAGGTTCAGGGACTCCAGGATCTGGAGGCCGACCTTGACCTCCTCGGCCGGAGGCGCCGACAGGGACACCCGGATGGTGTCGCCGATGCCCTGGCTGAGCAGCGCGCCGAAGGCGACCGCGGACTTGATCGTGCCCTGGAAGGCGGGGCCGGCCTCGGTGACGCCCAGGTGGAGCGGGTAGTCGCACTGCTCGGCGAGCTGGCGGTAGGCCTCGATCATCACGACCGGGTCGTTGTGCTTGACCGAGATCTTGATGTCGCGGAAGTCGTGCTCCTCGAAGAGGGAGGCCTCCCACAGGGCGCTCTCGACCAGGGCCTCGGGGGTCGCCTTGCCGTACTTCTGGAGCAGGCGGCGGTCCAGGGAGCCGGCGTTGACGCCGATCCGGATCGGGGTGCCGTGCTCCTTGGCGGCCTTGGCGATCTCCTTGACCTTGTCGTCGAACTGCTTGATGTTGCCAGGGTTGACGCGGACGGCGGCGCAGCCGGCCTCGATGGCCGCGAACACGTACTTCGGCTGGAAGTGGATGTCGGCGATGACCGGGATCTGCGACTTGCGGGCGATGGTCGCGAGGGCGTCGGCATCGTCCTGCGTGGGGCAGGCGACGCGGACGATCTGACAGCCGGACGCGGTCAGCTCGGCGATCTGCTGGAGCGTCGCGCCGATGTCGGACGTACGGGTCGTGGTCATCGACTGGACCGAGACGGGCGCGTCCCCGCCGACCGCCACGGATCCGACCTGGATCTGCCGGCTCTTCCGGCGCTCTGCGAGCTTGGTCGGAACGGACGGCATGCCGAGAGAAATCGCAGTCATCTGCTGTGCAACCCCAAGTCGTGGATCAAGATCCGGTCCCGTGAACGGCGGGCTCCAGGCTTCGAGATTACGGCACCGCCCCCGGGCCGGGCACATCCCACCCGGCAAACCCACTCAATGGAAGGCGGCCCGGAGCACCAGGCCCCGGGCCGCCTCGAACGTCGGATGGCTACGAGATTTTCACGGGGTTAACCACGTCCGCGATCAGCACCAGGATGGTGAAGCAGACGAAGATCCCGGCCACGACGTACGCCACCGGCATCAGCGTGGCCACGTCGAACGGACCGGGGTCCGGCCGGCGCAGCACCCGGGCCACGTTCCTGCGGAGCGACTCCCACAGGGCGCCGGCGATGTGCCCGCCGTCGAGCGGGAGCAGCGGGAGCATGTTGAACAGGAACAGGGAGAGGTTGAACCCGGCGACCACGAAGAGGGCCATGGCCAGCTGCTGCGAGGCCGGGATGTCCAGGGTGGCGATCTCGCCGGTGACCCGGGCCGCGCCGACGATGCCCATCGGGGAGTCCGGCTCGCGCGGGCCGTTGCCGAAGGCGGCGTCCCACAGGGCCGGGATCTTGCCGGGCAGGGCGACGAGGGAGTCGACGGCGTCGCCGACCCGGTCGGTCATCCAGGTCACGGACTGGCCGAAGTCCTGCTTGACGACACCGTGGGCCGCACTGAAGCCGAGGAAGCCCGCCTTCACGTACTTGCCCTGCACGTAGGTGCCGCTGGAGTCCTTCTTGGCGACCTGGTTGGTGGCGATCTTCGCGTGCAGGGTCAGCTCCTGGCCCTTGCGGTCGACGACGATCGCGACGTTCTCGCCCGCGCTCTCCCGGATCAGGTCCGAGAGGGTGTTCCAGTCCTTGGTCGGTACGCCGCCGAACGAGACGATCTTGTCGCCCGCCTTCATGCCGGCGTCCGCGGCCGGGGAGGCCGGGTCGGACTTCTTGCAGGTGTCGCGGTGCTGGCTCTGCGCGATGACACAGGGCGAGACGGACTCGACGCTGGTGGTCTCCTGCTGGATGCCGAAGCCCATCAGCACGGTCAGGAACAGGGCGACCGCGAGGATCAGGTTCATGAACGGGCCGGCGAACATGACGATGACGCGCTTCCACGGCTTGCGCGTGTAGAACATGCGCGTCTCGTCACCCGGCTTGAGCTCCTCGAAGGCCGCCGAACGGGCGTCCTCGATCATGCCGCGCCACGGGGAGGTGGAGCGGGCGGAGACCCGGCCGGCCTCGTCGGGCGGGAACATGCCGATCATGCGGATGTAGCCGCCGAGCGGGATGGCCTTGATGCCGTACTCGGTGTCGCCCTTCGTCCGCGACCAGATGGTCGGGCCGAAGCCGACCATGTACTGCGGGACGCGGATGCCGAACAGCTTGGCCGTGGACAGGTGCCCCAGCTCGTGCCAGGCGATCGAGACGAGCAGGCCGACCGCGAAGACCACTATGCCGAGGATGAACATCAAGGTCGTCATGCACGCGCCTCCGCGGTCCGGTCTGTCAGTTCGCGCGCCCGGGCCCGCGCCCAGGTCTCCGCTTCGAGGACGTCCGACACGGTGAGTGAGGTTCCCGTGACCGGGGTGCCGTGCTCCTCGACCACCCTGGTGACGGTCTCCATGATGCCGTTGAAGGGCAGTGCGCCGGTGCGGAACGCCTCGACGCACTCCTCGTTGGCCGCATTGAACACCGCCGGGGCCGTCCCCGCGAGCTGCCCCACGTGCCGGGCGAGGTTCACCGAGGGGAAGGCCTCGTTGTCCAGCGGGAAGAACTCCCAGGTGGAGGCCTTGCTCCAGTCGAAGGCGGGCGCCGCGTCGGGAACGCGTTCGGGCCAGCCCAGACCGATGGCGATCGGCCCTCGCATGTCGGGGGGCGTCGCCTGGGCGATCGTGGATCCGTCGGTGAACTCGACCATCGAGTGAACATACGACTGGGGATGCACGACGACCTCAATGCGGTCGAAGGGAATGTCGTAGAGCAGGTGCGCCTCGATGACCTCCAGGCCCTTGTTGACGAGGGTCGCGGAGTTGATCGTGATCACCGGGCCCATGGCCCAGGTGGGGTGTGCGAGGGCGTCCTCGACGGTGACGTTCGCCAGCTCGGCCTTGGTGCGGCCGCGGAAGGGACCGCCGGAGGCGGTGACGACCAGCTTGCGCACGTCGGCGCGGGTGCCGGAGGCGAGCGCCTGGAAGAGCGCGGCGTGCTCGGAGTCGACCGGGATGATCTGTCCGGGCTTGGCGAGCGCCTTGACCAGCGGGCCGCCGACGATCAGCGACTCCTTGTTGGCGAGCGCGAGGGTGCGGCCCGCCTCCAGGGCGGCCAGGGTGGGCGCGAGGCCGATGGACCCGGTGATGCCGTTGAGCACCGTGTGGCAGTCGGAGGCGGCGACCTGGGTGGCCGCGTCCGGACCGGCGAGGATCTCGGGGAGCGGCTCCCCGGCGCCGTACCGCTCGGTCAGCGCCTCGCGCAGAGCCGGTACGGCGTCCTCGCGGGCGACCGCCACGGTCCGCACCCGCAGCCGGTGCGCCTGCTCGGCGAGCAGGGCCGTGCGGGCGCCGTTCGCGGAGAGGGCGGTGACCCGGAAGCGGTGGGGGTGGCGCAGCACGAGGTCGATGGCCTGGGTTCCGATGGACCCGGTGGAGCCGAGGATCACCACGTCCTTCGGGCCGTCTCCCGCGAGGGGGTCGTACACGAGGTGCGGGTCGGCGAGGGGTGCGGGACTGGCGGGACTGTCGGTCATCCCCCCATTGTGGCCGCTGACCGCGGGTGGTCGGACAGGGCATCCCCCGGGCGGGTGCGTCAGCAGTTTTCATTGCCGGACGAGGCGGTTTTCCGTTTGTGAACTCGGAGTGAAGATCATGTGATAACACTTCAGTCGGGCCGGTCGTCAGCCGGTCCGGGTACGACTTCGCGGACGACATCCTTGGGGGGATCTCTTCATGCGTACTGTGCGCATACGCGCCGCTCTGCCCGCCCTCGCGGGCGCGGCCCTGCTCACCGGAACTCTGCTCAGCACCCCGGCCCAGGCGGCCGGCGGCGTGCACATCCACCATGTCTGGTTCGACAGCCCGGGCCGGGACGACCGGTCCAACACGAGCCTGAACGCCGAGTGGGTGCAGATCAAGAACAGCGGCGGCTCGGCGGTCTCGCTCAAGGGCTGGGTCCTGAAGGACGCCTCCAACCACAAGTACGTCTTCCCGGACGTCAGGATCGGCGCCGGGAAGTACATGAAGATCCACACCGGCAGCGGCTCGGACACCGCGTCGAACAAGTACCAGGGCCGCCGTGCCTACGTCTGGAACAACGACAGGGACACGGCCACGCTGACCAAGGCGAGCGGCACCAAGGTCGACTCCTGCTCCTGGACGACGCGGGATCCGAGCGACAAGTACTGCTGAGCTGCCTACGGGCGGCTACCCGCCGTACGGGCGGCGTTCGTTCTCACGGGTGGACGGTCCGGGGGTCGCGTCGGCGATCCACGGGCCCTCGCCCGAGGGGTCGACGATCCCTTCCTCCAGCCACTCGTAGGCCCCGCCGAGCACGCCCTTGACCACCTTGCGGTCGAGGTCGTCGGTGTTGGCCCACAGCCGGTTGAAGAGTTCCTCGACACGGAGGCGGGACTGGCGGCAGAAGGCGTCGGCGAGCTGGTAGGCCTCGCGGCCGTGCTCGCCCTCGCCGCGCAGCCGCTCGGCGCGCACACAGGCCGCGCTCATCGCGAACAGTTCCGCGCCGATGTCCACGATCCTGCCGAGGAAGCCCTGCTTGGTCTCCATCCGGCCCTGCCAGCGGGACATGGCGTAGAAGGTGGACCGGGCCAGCTTGCGGGCGTGCCGCTCGACGTAGCGCAGATGGCCGGAGAGGTCCGTCTCGCGCTTGAACTCGTGGTACGAGGAGGGCAGTTGGCCGGGGCCGGCGACCAGCTTCGGCAGCCACTTGGCATAGAAGACGCCCGCGCCCACGCCCGCCCTCGCCTTGTCCGGCAGGGACTTGTCGGGGTCGATGAGGTCGCCGGCCACCGAGAGGTGGGCGTCCACGGCCTCGCGGGCGATGAGCAGGTGCATGATCTCCGTCGAGCCCTCGAAGATCCGGTTGATGCGCAGGTCGCGCAGGATCTGCTCGGCCGGGACGGAGCGTTCGCCGCGCTCCTTGAGGGACTCGGCCGTCTCGTAGCCCCGGCCGCCGCGGATCTGGACCAGTTCGTCGGCCATCAGCCAGGCCATCTCGGAGCCGTAGAGCTTGGCCAGGGCGGCCTCGATGCGGATGTCGTTGCGGTCCTCGTCGGCCATCTGCGACGACAGGTCGAGGACGGCCTCCAGGGCGAAGGTCGTGGCCGCGATGAAGCTGATCTTGGAGCCTACGGCCTCGTGCAGCGCGACCGGCTTGCCCCACTGCTCGCGCTCGGCGGCCCACTCCCGCGCGATCTTCAGGCACCACTTGCCGGCGCCGGCGCACATCGCGGGCAGCGACAGCCGGCCGGTGTTGAGGGTGGTGAGCGCGATCTTCAGGCCCGCGCCCTCGGGGCCGATGCGGCTGGCGGCCGGGACCCGGACCTGGTGGAAGCGGGTGACGCCGTTCTCGATGCCGCGCAACCCCATGAAGGCGTTGCGGTTCTCCACGGTGATGCCCTCGGCGGTGGCCTCCACCACGAAGGCGGTGATGCCGCCCTTGTGCCCCTCGGACTTCGGCACCCGCGCCATGACGACCAGCAGGTCGGCGACCACTCCGTTGGTGGTCCACAGCTTCACCCCGTCGAGGACGTAGTCGTCCCCGTCCGGCACGGCCGTCGTCGCGAGGCGGGCCGGGTCGGAGCCGACGTCCGGCTCGGTGAGCAGGAAGGCGGAGATGTCGGTGCGGGCGCAGCGGGGCAGGAAGGCGTCCTTCTGCTCCTGGGTGCCGAAGAGCTTCAGCGGCTGGGGTACGCCGATCGACTGGTGGGCGGAGAGCAGGGCGCCGACCGCGGGGCTCGCGGAGCCGACCAGGGCGAGGGCCTTGTTGTAGTACAGCTGGGTGAGACCGAGACCGCCGTACTTGGGGTCGATCTTCATGCCGAGCGCGCCGAGTTCCTTGAGGCCCGCGACGACCTCGTCGGGGATGCGTGCCTCGCGCTCGATGCGGGCCGAGTCGATGGTCGTCTCGCAGAAGGCGCGCAGCTTGGCGAGGAAGTCCTCGCCGCGGCGCACGCTCTCGGGCTCCGGGAGCGGATGAGGATGGATGAGGTCGAGCCGGAAGCGCCCGAGGAACAGTTCCTTGGCGAAGCTGGGCTTTCGCCAGTCCTGTTCCCGGGCGGCCTCCGCCACCTGGCGCGCCTCGCGCTCAGTGACGGTTTTGCGTTGGGTGGTGGGGGCGGACATGAGGCTCACCTCGCCGCAATAGGGATGTTGAGGACCGATCCTTACCGACCAGTGCTACTGGATCGTTGGTACCCGAATCCGGCCGACCCCACCAGTCCTCGCGCGCCGTTCGGCCGCCGCCGGCGGACGGGTTCAGCCGATGTCGGCCGAGTACGACCTCGGTTCCAGCCGCCCGGAGCCCTTGAACACCTCGGTTCCGGCCTCGATCCCGGAGACGTACTTGTCGTTGCTGAGCAGATTGCGCCGAACGAGTGCCTGGGTGAAGTCGTCCAGGTTCAGCATGGCACCGACCCGCGCCCTCCTCGCTGGAGGGGATGCGACCACCCTGGGCGCCGGAATCGTCACCGCGGGCGTGCACGACGTCCACCTCGGGCTGCGCGGCGCGCTGCGGCTCGCGCAGGTCGGGTTCACCGGTCGAGGGTCCGGAGAAGTCCGGCACCGGAAAGGGGCCCGGCGCCGGAAGGCAGCGGTGCCGGGCCCCTTCCGGTCGGGCCGCTGGAGGGTCTCGCGCGCCGGGCGTCGTCGCCCGGGGGCCGTGCGGCCTAGGACCCGTCCTGCCCGGCTCCGTCCGGCAGGAGAGCCAGGAGCTGCTTCGCGTGGCCGGGCAGCTCCACCTCCGCGAGGCCTGCGAGGAGGCCCCTGAGCGGCACGGGCTCATCGACCAGGAGTGTGCCGTTGGACAGGAGCAGGGTGGGCACCGGTGTGTCGAGTTCGGCCTCGCTCAGCATCGGTCCGCCGAGTGCGCACAGGGCGTCCGCCTGGATGCGGATGCGGTCCCGAAGTCCGGCGTTGCCGCCGGCGAGCGCGACGAGGCGGTCGAGGGTCCAGGCGTCCTGCGCGAGCCGGTTGTCGTACGTCGTCACCGCTCCCGAAGCGACCGAGGAGACGGCGGTGACGGTGGCGGCGCCGACGAGGGCGACGTGCGCCAGGATCTGGTCGGCGTTCCATTCGCCGGCCGGCGGGACCGCGTCGCCGGAGTCGGCCACCGTGGCGGCGGCGTCCAGCAGGGTTCGGTAGGCGTCCCGGAGCGGGGTGGTGTCCATGATGTCCATACCTTTCTTCTTGGGCTGATCCGGGTCACTCGTAAGATCGGGACACCCAGGGATGCCGGGTGTGGCTGCCATGGTTTCGCCGCTGTTGAGGCTTGAGAGGATTGGCCGCCCGGCATCCCGCGACGACTCGACCGCTGATTGGGATGCGCGAACCGAATCGCTCGTATGGACACGCCGGCGAGGTCGTCTGCTGGGACAACACCAGAGACCGACGAAGGGGGTTCCGTTGCCCGAACTGTGGGCGGGAACGGACGCCGGCAAGGCCGAGCATCACTGCACCGTGATCGATACGGACGGTGCCAAGGTGCTGTCGCGCCGGGTGCCGAACAACGAGACCGAGCTGCTCCAACTGCTCGGTGACGTCTTGGAGCTGGCCGACGGCAGCCCGGTCACCTGGGCGGTGGACCTGAACGCCGGCGGTGCCGCGCTGTCGATCGCGCTCTTGGTCAACCACGAGCAGCGCCTGTTCTACATCCCCGGCCGGTCCGTTCACCACGCCTCCGGCTCCTACCGCGGCGACGGCAAGACCGACGCGAAGGACGCCTACGTCATCGCCGACCAGGCCCGGATGCGCCGCGACCTGCAACCTCTTCAGAAGTGGGGCGAAATCGCGGTCGACCTGAAGATCCTCACGGCACGACGCCTGGACCTGTCCGCGGACCGCACCAGGGCGATCAACCGGCTCCGTGCTCAGATGCTGGAGTACTTCCCCGCGCTGGAGCGAGCCTTCGACTACAGCACCTCCAAGACCGCGCTCGTTGTGCTGACCGGGTACCAGACTCCCGCCGCCCTGCGGCGGATCGGTCGGGCCCGGCTTGCCACCTGGCTCAAGAACCGTGGCGTTCGCACCGACACCCTTGCCAAGAGCGCTGCCGATGCCGCGATTACTGCCGCCGAGGCCCAGTTCACCACCGTGCCCGGGGAGAAGACGGCCGCGAAGATGGTTCACACCCTGGCCAGGGAGGTGATGGCCCTCGATGAGGAGATCGCCCAGGTCAGTGTCCTCATCGAGGGGCGGTTTCGCGAGCATCCCGACGCCGAGGTGATCACCAGCATGCCCGGCATCGGCGACATGCTCGGCGCTGAGTTCGTCGCCGCCACCGGCGGCGACATGGCTGCCTTCGGCAGCCCCGACCGCCTCGCCGGCGTCGCCGGGCTCGCCCCCGTCCCCCGCGACTCGGGCAAGGTCAGCGGCAATCTGCGCAGGCCACGGCGCTACAGCCGACGGCTCCTGCGGATGTTCTACCTGTCCGCTCAGTCTGCCGCCGTGCACTGCCCTGTCTCCAAGGCGTTCTACGCACGCAAACGCGCTGAGGGAAAGTCCCACAGGCAGGCCGTCCTTGCCCTGGCCAGGCGCCGACTCAACGTCCTGTGGGCCCTCATACGCGACCACAGGACGTTCGACGCGATCGTCCCGGCCCCAGCAACAGCAGCGGCATGACACCGTCACGAGGCGTCACTGCCTCCGGTTGACAACGTCATTGGGAATCCTCTCGCTTGTGCCGACGTGCCGTCTCAGCTGTGCGCGCCGAACATCTCCCAGGGGGCCTGCGGGAGGATGTCGCCGGTCTCCAGCAGCGACTTGAGGTTCGCCAGCACGGCCGGCCATCCCCGTGAAATCCCCTTGAGCATCGCCTCGTTGGCGAGGTTCTCGTGGGTCACGGTGAGGCGGACGATGTCCTCGTGCGGCTCGACGAGGAAGGTGACCACCGACGGTTCCCTGGGCGGCACGGTGTCGGGGGCGTCCTCGAACGTGATGACCAGGCTCGTCGGGGGTTCGGCCTTGAGCACCCGGCCGACGACGTCGACCTTGCCCGATCCGTCGACGCGCCGGTGCTCCCAGGTCGAGCCCGGCTGCCAGTCCGAGACGTTGGCGTGGTCCCAGTAGCGCGCCGTCAGGTCCGCGTCCGTCAGGGCCTGCCACACCTGCTCCGCGCCGGCCCGGATGTAGGTGACGTAGACGTAGGTCGGTACGGATGTGGCTGCGTCGGTCATGGCGTACTCCTCTGCCTGGTTCTTGATGGCACTGATCGCTTGCAGGCGGGGCTTGTCGAACTCCGAGATCCAGCGCTCCTCGATCTCGTGGATGGGGGCCGGATTGAGGTAGTGGAGCCGTTCCCGCCCGCGCCGTACGACGGTCACGAGACCGGCCTGCTGGAGCAGGTCGAGATGCTGCGTCGCCGACTGCCGTGTCATGTCGAGGCGCTCGCACAGTTCACGCAGTGTCTGACCGTTCTGCTCGCGCAGCCGGTCGAGCAGGAGTCGTCGGGTGGGATCGGCCAGTGCCCTGAAGACCGAATCCATGGCTCTCGCTTCGTGGCTCACCCTTCGATTATGCAGGTATCTGCCTGCATAATGTCAACGACGAGATCCGAGCCCAGGGCACGCCACATGCCTGGAGCTGTTCTGACCTGCGGTGATGTCGTTCGGGTGCGACTGGGGGCCGACGCCGGCGCGCGGGGCCGTCAGCGCAGTGCGGCCTCGCCCGCCCGGACGGCGCGCAGGGCGCGCTCGACGGTCGCCCGGTTCTCGCCGACCGGCGCCACGTAGTCGACGACGTCACGCGCCGCGTCCTCGCCGAGCGTCTTGGCGATCACCCACGTGGCGAGGTACTGCGACGCCAGGCAGCCGCCCGCCGTGGCGATGTTCCCCTCGGCATGGAACGGCGCGTCCAGCACGGTGACGTCGCAGGCCTCGACGAAGGGCCGGCTCGTGCGGTCGGTGCAGGCGGGCATGCCGGCCAGCAGGCCGAGCCGGGCGAGCACCAGCGCGCCGGAGCACTGCGCACCGATCAGCTGTCGCGCGGGGTCGAGCGGCAGCCTGGAGATCAGCCGGTCGTCGGCGACCACGTCCCGCGTCTTCACGCCGCTGCCGATCAGCACGACGTCGGCCTCGGTGACGAACTCCATCGGGCGCTGCCCGGTCACCTCGACGCCGTTCATGGACGTCACCACCGGTGTCGGTGTCGTGATGAAGGCTTCCAGGCCGTCCTTGCGGCACCGGTTGATCAGCGCGGAGGCGATGAAGCTGTCGAGCTCGTTGAATCCGTCAAAGGTGACCACGGCTACCTGCATGGCGTCTCCTCGCAGTACGGCACTGGAGGCGCAGTCTCTCAGACGCGCCGTTGCCGGGTCGCGGGCCAGTCGGCGATCCGTGGCCCGGGGACGGACGAACGGCCCGGGTGGAGAACCCGGGCCGTTCGCAGGGGCAGCAGATGCCCCGTGGTGCGTCAGCTGTGGTGGCCCGCCTCGGCGAGGGCGGTCACGAAGCGGAGGGCGTTCACGGTGCCCACGCCGGTGGCCATGTCGTAGCCCTTGACGGCCTTGTAGCCGGTGACACCCTCGTAGCTGTTGTCGGTGCCGTCGTTGACGTCGACGACGCCGGTGTTCCGGAGCTTGGCCAGCTTGTACAGCGCCGCGTTGATGTTGCCGAGCCGGTGGCCCGCCGCCTGGTCGGCGAGCGCGACGATGCCCGAGAAGAGCGGGCTGGCCTCGCTGGTGCCGCCGGTGACGTCCCAGCCGGTGGCGGTCGGGTCGTAGCCGGAGTAGATCCAGGCGCCGCCGTTGACCGCGGCGGCCATCGACACGTCCGGCGTGCCGCGGCGGGTGCCGACGATGCCCTTCACGCCGTCCTGGAAGCCCGGGCGGCCGAAGACGTGCGACTGGCCGCCGCCGCCCGCGCCGTAGTCGTTGTAGACGCTGTCCGGCTTGACGCGGTCACCCTTGTCGTTCAGGTGGAGCTGGGTGCCGCCGATGGAGGTGACCAGCGGGTCCGAGGAGGGCCAGGAGTTGACCCGCTTGTTGTAGTAGTGCTTGCCGTCCGCCTTCATGTCGGTGGCACCGCCGTCACCGGACGAGGCGAGGACGGTCACGTGCTTGCGGTTCGCGTCCTGGAAGGCGTAGCGCAGCTTCTTGATGCTCGTGAAGTCGCCCCGGGCGAAGCCGGGGAACGTGTTCTCCGTGGCACCGAAGCTCTGGGTGATGACGTCGCCGACGCCCTGGTCGATCAGGTGCTTCTCGGCGGACATCATCTCCGGCAGACCGGTGGTGCCCTCGGTCTCGGAGACGGCCGTCTCCACCAGCACGATCTTGGCGCCGGGCGCCACCGCGTGGGCCATCTCGACGTCCAGGGTGGTCTCGCCGGCCCACCCGGTCATGTCGGAGTTCTTGGGGTCGAAGGCGGGCACGTGACCCCACTTGACGACCTTGACCTTGGTGCTCGGCAGACCGAACTGCCTGCTGTAGACGTCCAGGTCGTGCTGGACCGTCGGCGAGCCGAACGAGTCCACGATGACGATGGTGCGCCCCTTGCCCGTGATGCCCTGGCGGTACAGCGGGTTGAGGTTGTACGCGGTGCGGTACTGCAGCGGGTTGTAGCAGTTGATGTGCCACTTGGCCTGGCACTGCGCGCTCGGGAGCGGGCTGGCCACGCCATGGACCAGGGTGTGCCCTGCGATGGCCGGAACCGCCTTGGTGTGCGGTACGGCGGCGGGCGCGGCGGTGGTGACGCCGGCCTGCGAGGTGGTCGCCAGCGCGGCGGCGACGAGGGCAGCGGTGGCGGCCGCGGAAGTCGCGACGCCGCGCCCGGTACGGGCTATGTGCATGAATTCCCCTGAGTGGTCCGTGAGTCGGACGAAGTGGTCGACTCGCATCCCATCTAGTGAGTCATGCACAGAACAAGACTATTGAACGGACGATGCCGAATCCTTTACCCGGCTATAGGAACGGCAAAAGGAACGGCCGCAGCCCCCGCACAGTGGGCTGCGGCCGTTCCGTCCGACCTGTCCGTGGCAGGTCAGAGCGCGAGACCGGTGAGAACCAGAACGCGCTCGTATGTGTAGTCCTCCATCGCGAACTTCACGCCCTCGCGACCCACACCCGACTGCTTGGCACCGCCGTAGGGCATCTGGTCGGCGCGGTAGGACGGGACGTCGCCGATGACCACGCCGCCGACCTCCAGCGCCCGGTGGGCGCGGAAGGCGGCCTGGAGGTCACGGGTGAACACGCCCGCCTGGAGGCCGTACTTGGAGGAGTTGACGGCGGCGAAGGCCGCGGCCTCGCCGTCCACCTTCTGCACGGTGAGGACGGGTCCGAAGACCTCCTCGCACGCGATCGTGGTGTCCGCCGGTACGTCGGTGAGGACGGTCGGCGCGTAGGAGGCGCCGTCGCGGTCGCCGCCCGCGAGAAGGGTGGCACCGGCCTCGACGGCCTCCTTCACCCAGGACTCCACGCGCTTGGCCGCGTCCTCGCTGACCAGCGGGCCGACGTCGGTCTTGTCGTCGGTCGGGTCACCGGTGACCTGGGCCTCGACGGCGGCGACGATGCGCGGCAGCAGACGGTCGTAGACGGAGGCGTCCGCGATCACACGCTGCACGGAGATGCAGGACTGGCCGCCCTGGTAGTTCGAGAAGGTCGCGATGCGGGTCGCGGCCCAGTCGAGGTCGGCGTCGGAGGCGAAGTCACCGAGGACGACCGCGGCACCGTTGCCGCCCAGCTCCAGGGTGCAGTGCTTGCGCGGCACCGAGTCCATGATCGCGTAGCCGACCTTCTCGGAACCGGTGAAGGAGATGACCGGCAGGCGCTCGTCCTGAACCAGCGCGGGCATCTTCTCGTTGGCGACCGGGAGGATCGACCAGGAGCCGGCGGGCAGCTCGGTCTCGGCGAGCAGGTCACCGATGATCAGGCCGGAGAGCGGCGTGGCCGGGGCCGGCTTGAGGATGATCGGGGCGCCGGCGGCGATCGCCGGGGCGACCTTGTGCGCGCACAGGTTCAGCGGGAAGTTGAACGGCGCGATACCGAGGACGACGCCCTTCGGGAAGCGGCGGGTGAGCGCCAGACGGCCCTGGCCGCCGAGGTCGGTGTCGAGCCGCTGGGCCTCGCCGCCGTTGAACCGCCGGGCCTCCTCGGCCGCGAAGCGGAACACGGACACGGCACGGCCGACCTCGCCGCGCGCCCACTTGATCGGCTTGCCGTTCTCGGCGGAGATCAGCTGGGCGATCTCCTCGGTGCGCTCGACCAGACGCTTGCTGACGTGGTCGAGAGCGGCGGCCCGGACGTGCGCCGGGGTGGCGGCGAACTCGTCCCGCACGGCGTACGCGGCGGCCACGGCCTCCTCGACCTGGGCGTCGGTCGGCACGCTGACCTTGCCGACGAGACGGCCGTCCCACGGGGAGGTGACGTCGAAGGTGTCCTCGCCGGTGACCTGGCGGCCGGCGAGCCAGAAGGCGTGGGTGGAAGTCATCAGAGTCCCGGCCCTTCCGCGTTGGGGGTGTGCGTGTGCTTTCGTGGTCCACGGTAGGGCGGAGGCGGGCGGGGGTCGCTTGTCCGAGTCGTACTGATGTGGACGAGCGATGCTCCGGTTTGGCGTGGTGGGTGCCGAGACTCCCCGCTCTTTCGTCCCTGCCAGGGGGCGGAGCCCCTGGTACGGCTACTCCGGTGACGTCGCCTTCAGAGCGAGCCACAGCTCCATCCGGACGTCCGGGTCGTCCAGAGAGCGCCCCAGGATCTCCTCGACCCTGCGCATCCGGTACCGCAGCGTATGCCGGTGCACCCCGAGATCCGCGGCCGCCGCGTCCCACTGGCCGTGCCGGGACAGCCACGCCCGCAGGGAGGCGACCAGATCCCCCCGCCCCGTCGCATCGTGCTCGTGCAGCGCCCGCAGCAACCCGTCGGCGAACGCCTTCACGGCGTCGTCGGCCAGCAGTGGCAGGACCGACCCCGCAGCCAGCTGCTCGTGCTCCACCAGCACCCGCCCCCGCCGCCGCGCGACGGACAGCGCCTGCTCGGCCTGCTTGTAGGCCGCCGCGGCCGCGATCGGCCCGACCGGGGCCGACAGCCCGACGACCAGCTCCACCTCGTCCCCGGCCGCCTGCTCGGGCACCGCCCGCCCGGCCTCCAGCGCCGCCGCGTACGCCGCACAGGCGGCCACCGCCGCACCCCCGTCCGCGGCCAGCACCACCAGCCGCTCCCCCTCGGGCACGACCAGCACGGCCTCCCCGGCGCGCGCGGCCGCCGACTCCACGGCCTCCACGATCCCGCCCAGCGCGTCGGCGTCCGCCTCCGGGTGGGACCGCGCGGCCGTGCCGGACGCCGACTCGGCGACGATCACCCGGAAGGGTGCGTCGAGGAGCCCGCCGTACAGGTCACCGGCGACGGCCCGGGCATGGTCCGGCTCCCCGGCCAGCAGCATGCGCAGCACGGCCGCGCCGACCCGCTGCTCGGCCGCGTGCAGCGAGCGGGACCGTTCGGTGGTCAGGGTGAGCAGGGCGATCGCGGAGTGGACGGCGTACCGCTCGGCGGTGCCGAGGGCGGCGGCCGTGCCCACGGCGAGCGCGGCGCGCGGGCGCCGGCCCGTGCCCAGGGAGTGCAGCTCCACCCGGTCCTCGTTGTCGGGACCGCCGACCACCGAGGAGGCCGGGGCGGACCGCTCGCGCAGCCGCTCGACCTCCGCGGTGAGCCGGGCGGCCCGGCGACCGGCCCACTCGGGTGCGGTGGCGACGACGGCGCCCGAGGCGTCGTACAGCGCCGCCCACCCGTCGACCTGCGTGGCGAGCGCGCCGAGCACCCCCTCGGGGCCGGCGTTCAGGGCCTGCTTGGTCAGCTCCCGCTGGGCGGCGAAGCCCGCCGTGACGGCCCGGTACTGGTCGGCGGCGATCGCGGCCGAGACGGCCTTGCTGATGGCGAGGAAGGGGGTGCGGCGGGGCACCTCCAGCAGCGGCAGCCCCTCCTCCTCGGCGGCGTCGACGAGGGCCTTGGGGATCTCGTCGTAGTTCACCCCGACCGCGAAGCCGAGCCCCACGACACCCGCGCCGGCCAGCCGCTTCACATACCGCCGCATCGCCTCCGGATCCTCCGCGTCCAGCTTGAGCGCGGTGATCAGCAGCAGCTCGCCGCCCTCCATGTAGGGCACGGGGTCGGCCAGCTCGCTCACGTGCGCCCAGCGGACGGGCACGTCGAGCCGGTCCTCGCCCGCGCGGACGGTCAGCTTGAGCGCGGAGTGGTGGACGAGCGAGGCGAGCGTCGGGGGCATGAGGCCTTCAGGGAGGGGAGAACCGGGACGGACAGCGGGTGGGGAGATTCGGTGATCAGTGCGATCAATTGGCCGCCGCGTATGAACAGCCTATGCCGATTCTGCCGTACCGTACGGTCCCGGGTGGCCCCTTCCCTCAGCCCCGCAGATCCACCAGCAACGGCGGAGCGTGCTCCCCCTGCACGGTGGTCAGCGACAGCACCGCATGCCCCGGCGGCACCCCGTGCGCCAGCTCGGAGGCCGACCAGCGCTCGCGCTCCACCTGGCGGACGGTGACGGCCCGGGCGGTGGGTGCCTGCCCGGTGATGACCCGGCGCAGCATGTGCACGGCCTTGCCTGCCGGGGTCTCGGCGATGATCTGCCGGTCGGTGACGTCCCGGGTCTCGGTCCACTCCTTGCCCCACACCTCGGCGAAGTCCTGCCCGTCCCAGGGGGTGAGCCCGGACAGCGCCATCCGGCAGCCGGTGGCACCGAGCAGCGGTCCGCGCAGCGGCCGGGGTACGTCGTCCAGGGTGCGCAGCGTGAGCACGGTGCCCGCGTGGGCGGAGCGCAGCCGCTGGATGCCGCGCACGGACTCCGGTGTGATCACACCGGAGGCGTCGTCCAGCAGCAGGCAGGCGAACAGCGAGCGGTCCTCCCGTACCGTCACGCTGGCCGTGAACTGGGCCAGGACCAGCCGGGCGAGGATCCGGGAGGCGTCGGCGTGCCCGCGCTGGGGCAGGTCGATACGGACCCGGACCGGGTGGTCGAGGGCCTTGAGCGAGAACGGCCGGGACTGCCCGGACGTGTCGAAGAAGGGGGCGAAGGCGGGCCGGTCCAGCAGCGCGATCCGGTCGGCGAGCACCGCGCCGACATCGCCCGGGTGGGCCATCTGCCGCTCCCGCGCGTCCAGTTCCCTGAGCAGCGACTCCTGCCCGGTGTCGGTCAGCGCCTTGCGGAGCGCGGCGAGCGGTCCGGGCGTGCCGTCGAGGAGCTGGCGCAGCTCGGGGACGGAGGGGAAGCGGTCGTGGACGGCGCGGAAGGGGCCGAGCAGCTGGGCGAGGACGGTGGTGGAGCGGCGGCTGTCGCCACCGGGGTGCGGGTCGGCGAGATCGCCGACGAGGGCCTCGGCGAGTATGGCGGCGGCCTCGTCCGGGTCGGTGGTGCCGCCGTACAGGTCGAGGTCGTAGACGGACTCGGGGTGCCCGATCCGGACGACGACGTCGTACGCCTCGGCCGGGCCGAGTCCCGCGCCCGCCGCTCCGACGGCCACGACGGCGGCCCGTCCGGCGAGGGAGTGCAGGCACAGCGACTCGGCGAGCGGCCGGATGACCGCGCCGGTCTTGCCGGAGCCGGCCGGGCCGACGGCGAGCAGCGAGGTGCCGAGCAGCTCGGGGCCGAGGGCGAGTCCGGAACCGCGGTAGTGGTACGGGTTGCGGGGGTCGTCCGCGGTGGTGCCGAGCCGCACCTGCCCGGTGAGCAGGTCGTGCCGGGCCTGGCGGGCGGGCAGGTCGCGCTCGCCGGAGGGGTGCAGACAGGCGGCCGAGCCGTCCTGCAGCACGGCGCCCGTGAAGGAGGCGAGCGTGTGCGTGCCGGACCGCACGCCCTGCCAGGCCCGGCTGATCCGGGCGTGGTCGACGTCCCGCATGAGCCCGGCCCTCGCCTCGGCGGCCAGCCGCTCGGCGGCCTCATGGGCTCCGGCGTGCCGCAGCTGGGGCCATTCGGCGGGGTCCTGCTCGGGAGCGGGCGCGGGCTCGGCGGCGGGCACGGTCGCCCGCCAGGCGGGCGGCCCGAAACGGCGCCAGACCTCGCCCCAGCGGCCGAGGCGGCCGACGACGAGCATGATGCCCACCGCGATGAGGGTGTAGTACGAGTACCAGAGGAACGCGTTGCCGACCTGGTCGTTGCTCTGGCGCCAGGAGTCCGGGGTGAACAGTTCCAGGGGCAGCACCCACCAGCCCCCGAGGTAGCCGTTCCACAGCAGGGACCACACCAGCCAGCCCACGAGGAAGGCGATCAGTGCGCCGCTCAGCAGCTGCCGGGTCGGGATCCGCTCGGGCTCCTGTTCGGGCCGGGGCCGGTAGCCGAACCGCCACACGCCCGGTGCCGCCTCCGGCCGGGACGCCCGCAGCCAGGCCAGGAAGGCCGAGCCGTCCGGCCTGGGCGGAACCCCGGGCGGCCCGGCGGGCAGGGGCGGCACGGCGGAACCCTCCCGGGGCACCGCCGGGCGCGGCACAGGATTCGCATGCGTACCGCGCACGTCCCGCGTCCCGTCGCTCTCCATCGCCCCTGCCCCCTGACCAGCCGTTCCGTCCACCATCAGCGAGCCAATCTAACGCCCCGACAAAGGGAGTTCACCGTTTACGCGGCCGAGAGGACGCAACCGGCCGGGCGCGCCCCTCCCCCAGTGCTATGTCCACGACGGACAACCAATCTTCCCGACAACGCCCACATGGAGCATGCCCACCCTCCACCTCCGGCCCTAGCCTGCGAAGAAAGAGACAAGCGTCAGTAAAACGCACCGTCCGGTACCGCCCGGGAACACCCGGTACGCAAGATCATCAGGGAGCCCTCATGACCGCACTTCCGCAGGAGCGCCGCGTCGTCACCGCCATCCCCGGCCCGAAGTCGCAGGAGCTGCAGGCCCGCCGCCTCGCCGCGGTCGCGCAGGGCGTGGGCTCCGTGCTGCCCGTGTTCACGACGCGCGTGGACGGCGGCATCATCGAGGACGTCGACGGCAACCGTCTGATCGACTTCGGTTCCGGCATCGCCGTGACCTCGGTCGGCGGCTCCGCCGAGGCCGTCGTACGCCGCGCGAGCGCCCAGCTGGCCGACTTCACCCACACCTGTTTCATGGTCACGCCGTACGAGGGCTACGTGGCCGTCGCCGAGGCGCTGGCCGAGCTCACGCCGGGTGACCACGCCAAGAAGTCCGCGCTGTTCAACTCGGGCGCCGAGGCCGTCGAGAACGCCGTCAAGATCGCCCGCGCGTACACCAAGCGCCAGGCCGTCGTCGTCTTCGACCACGGCTACCACGGCCGTACCAACCTGACGATGGCGCTGACGGCCAAGAACATGCCGTACAAGCACGGCTTCGGCCCGTTCGCGCCCGAGGTCTACCGCGTCCCCGTCGCGTACGGCTACCGCTGGCTGACCGGCCCGGAGAACTGCGGCCCGGAGGCCACGAAGCAGGCCATCGACCAGATCACCAAGCAGATCGGCGCCGACAACGTCGCCGCGATCATCATCGAGCCCGTGCTCGGTGAGGGCGGCTTCATCGAGCCGGCCAAGGGCTTCCTGCCCGCGATCAGCGAGTTCGCCAAGGACAACGGCATCGTCTTCGTCGCGGACGAGATCCAGTCCGGCTTCTGCCGCACCGGCCAGTGGTTCGCCTGCGAGGACGAGGGCATCGTCCCCGACCTGATCACCACGGCCAAGGGCATCGCCGGCGGTCTGCCGCTGGCCGCCGTCACCGGCCGCGCCGAGATCATGGACGCCGCGCACGCGGGCGGCCTCGGCGGCACCTACGGCGGCAACCCGGTGGCCTGCGCCGGTGCGCTCGGCGCCATCGAGACGATGAAGGAGCTGGACCTCAACGCCAAGGCGAAGAACATCGAGGCGATCATGAAGGCGCGCCTCACCGCCATGGCCGAGAAGTTCGACATCATCGGCGACATCCGTGGCCGTGGCGGCATGATCGCCATCGAGCTGGTCAAGGACCGCGCCACCAAGGAGCCGAACGCGGAGGCCACCGCCGCCCTCGCCAAGGCCTGCCACCAGGAGGGCCTGCTCGTCCTGACCTGTGGCACCTACGGCAACGTGCTGCGTTTCCTGCCCCCGCTGGTGATCGGCGAGGACCTCCTGAACGAGGGTCTCGACATCATCGAGCAGGCGTTCGCACGCATCTGAGCGGCTGGTTCGCCCCTCTGAAGGGTGGCCTGCGGCAGGCCGTGTGAAGAAGGTGTGCGAGGTGGATGGCGGGACGCGATTCCGTCTGCCCAAGCGCCCCGGGCTGCCGTAGGTTCTACCCAGATGAGAGATACACCCCGCCCACAGGGGACTGTGGGTGATTTCAGGCCGGGGCCTCCCCAGCTTCGACCTGGTCGTGCCTTCGCGCACACAACCGGAGCCTGACCGCTCCGGGATCTCCTCACCGATCGGACGGTCGCCGCCCCAAACCCCCCGGGGCGCGCGACGTCCCGATCCGGACGGCCGCCTCGGAACCACCCCCCCTGTTCCGGGGCGGCCGACCTCCTTCCTCCCCCGCAGGGTCTGAGAAGCTGTGCCGCGTGCCGATGTCACCGGATCCGCGCCCGAAGTACGCGCTCCTGGCCCTGCCCACGCTCCTGCTCGCCCTGATCACCTGGCAGGTCGTCACCCACGGACCGCTCCTGCGCCTCGACGCGCGGTTGAGCCGGCAGCTCGTCCGTCCGGACCGGTTCTCCGAGCTCCTCTCCGACCTCGGCGATGTCCAGGTCGCCGTCCCGGTGCTCGTCCTCGCCCTCGGGTACTCCGCCTGGCGCGGCCGCGCGGCGGGCACGGACGGCTGGTGGCTGCCACCCGCCGCGGCGGCCGTACTGATGGCGCTGGTCCCTGCGTTCGTCGTCCCGCTGAAGGACTGGACCGCCCGGCCGGGGACCCCGCTGATGCCCCCGGGGGTCGGCTACTTCCCCTCCGGTCATACGGCGACCGCGGCGATCGCGTACGGTTCGGCGACCCTGCTCGTGTTCCCCTGGCTGCGCTCGGCCGCCGCCCGCAGAGCACTCGTCGGCGTCTGCGCCGCCCTCGTGCTCGGCGTCTCCTACGGCCTGGTCCGCCGGGGCTGGCACTGGCCGCTGGACGTGGTGGCCAGCTGGTGCCTGGGCACGGTGCTGCTGACCACCCTGTCCCTGGTGGTCAGCCGAAGTGGGCGTCGAAGTTCTTCTGGAACTCCCAGCTGGAGTAGCGGTCCCAGTTCACCGACCACGTCATCAGACCGCGAAGAGCGGGCCAGGTCCCGTGGGTCGGATACGAGCCGCAGTTCGTCTTCTTCGTCAGGCAGTCCAGGGTCTTGGTGACCTCGGACGGGGCCACGTACCCGTTGCCCGCGTTCGTCGACGCCGGCATGCCGATCGCCACCTGGTCCGGGCGCAGCGGCGGGAAGACGTTGTCCGCGTCGCCCGCGACCGGGAAGCCGGTGAGCAGCATGTCGGTCATGGCGATGTGGAAGTCGGCGCCGCCCATGGAGTGGTACTGGTTGTCGAGGCCCATGATCGGGCCCGAGTTGTAGTCCTGGACGTGCAGCAGGGTGAGGGCGTCGCGCAGGGCGTGGATGACCGGGAGGTACGCCCCGCAGCGCGGGTCCTGGCCGCCCCACTTGCCGGTGCCGTAGTACTGGTGTCCCATCTGGACGAAGAAGGTCTCCGGCGCCATCGTCAGCACGAATTTCGAACCGTACCTGGCCTTCAGGGTCTTCAGGGCCGAGATGAGGTTGACGATCACGGGCGTGGTCGGGTTCCTGAAGTCCGTGTCGTTCGCGTTCAGGGACAGCGAGTGGCCCTCGAAGTCGATGTCCAGGCCGTCGAGGCCGTAGGTGTCGATGATGTTCGAGACCGAGGAGACGAAGGTGTCGCGGGCCGCCGTGGTCGTCAGCTGGACCTGGCCGTTCTGACCGCCGATGGAGATCAGCACCTTCTTGCCGGCCGCCTGCTTGGCCTTGATGGCCGCCTTGAAGTCGGCGTCGCTCTCCACGTTCGGGCACTCGGTGACCGGGCAGCGGTTGAAGCGGATGTCACCGGAGGTGGCCGAGGTGGGCTCGCCGAAGGCCAGGTCGATGACGTCCCAGCTGTCGGGTACGTCGGCCATACGGGTGTAACCGGAGCCGTTGGCGAAACTGGCGTGCAGGTAGCCGACCAGGGCGTGGGCGGGCAGGTCGGTCGAGCCGCCGCCGGTGCCTGCCGTGGTCGTCGCGGTCACCGCGGCCGACCTGGCGGACTCGCCGGCGTCGTTGCTCGCGGTGACCTGGAAGCTGTACGCCGTCGAGGGCGCGAGCCCGGAGACGGTGGCCGAAGTGCCGCTCACCGTCTGGACCTTGGCCCCGTCCCGGTAGACCGCGTAACTCGTGGCGCCGGTCGCCGCCGACCAGGACAGGGCGACGGAGGAGGAGGTGACCGTGCCGGTTCTGAGGCCGGCCGGCGCGGCGGGCGGCTGTCCGGTGCTCCCGCCCGGGCCGACCAGGGAGATGTCGTCGGCGTAGTAGGCGCCGGTGCCGTACCAGCCGTGTGTGTAGAGGGTGACCTTCGTCGTGGCGGCGCCGGTGGTGAAGGTGGTCGTCAGCTTCTGCCAGTCGGGGGCGGACTGGGTCCAGGTGGAGACGTCGGTGGTGCCGGTGCCGTTCGCGCCGAGGTAGACGTAGGAGCCGCGGACGTAACCGGACAGCGTGTACTGGGAGTTGGGCTGGACGGTCACGGTCTGCGCGCACTGGGCGTTGTCGCTGCCGGCCGGGGTCGCCTGCAGCGCGGAACTCCCGCTGTGCACTGGAGAGTTGACCGCCGCTCCGGCCGTGCAGGTCCAGCCGTCGAGGCCGGACTCGAAGCCGCCGTTCCTCGCGAGGTCCGCGTCGGCCGCACGGGCGGCCGACGAGAGCACGGTGATGCCTGCTACGGCCAGCAGTACGGCCGTGAGCAGGGCGAGGACGGATCTGGGGTGTCCGGGTCGTCCGGTGCGTCGGGCGCGGTCCACAGGGGCCTCCGGCGAAGGGGGAGTTGGAGGGGGTGGAGCGCACTCAACTTGGTCCAGACCAATCGTCTTGTCAAGGTGTCCGGGGCGTCACCTCCCCTTCTTCCCGGCCAGCCCGGCCGCCGCCTCGTGCATCACCAGCTCCAGCAGCGCCGGGTCGGTCAGCAGACCGGAGCCGTCCGGCGGCACCAGCCAGCGCACGCCCCGCGACTCCCGGCCCGGGTACGGCACGACGATCCAGGTGCCGGCTCCGGCGGTACGGATGCCGGTACCCAGCCAGCGGGCCGCGGTTCCCGGCGGCACGAAGAAACCGACCCGGTTGCCGTCGAAGTCGACCAGAACCGGCCCGGGCCGATCGAGCACCCGGGTGAGCACATCGAGCGTGGGACCGCCGAGTTCACCCGGCAGGATCAGCACGTCCCAGGCCTTGCCCGCGGGCAGCAGCGCGATCCCGAGAGGATTGCGCTCCCACTCCCAGCGGCAGGCCCCGGGGTCCGGTGCGACGGACACCAGCCAGTCGACCGCCGTCTTCGCCCCTGTCATGAGAAGGCCTCCCTCTCTCTCGTGGACGCGGTCGCGTCACGAGAGAGAGGGAGGCCTTGCGGCGGTCATTACGCGGATTCCGGCTCCACTTTCGAGTGACCTGGGTCACGTTCTCAGCAGGGCATCACCCGCCGGCCGGGGCGACGTCACCGGCACCGGGGTCCTGCTGCG
This sequence comes from Streptomyces sp. BK340, assembly GCF_007827595.1. Lineage (GTDB taxonomy): Bacteria > Actinomycetota > Actinomycetes > Streptomycetales > Streptomycetaceae > Streptomyces. The sequence goes on along the minus strand of NZ_VISR01000032.1, from coordinate 41,948 downwards.
GGTGGTCCTGCGGGGCCTGGTCCTGCTGCGGCTGGTCCTGCGGGGTCTGGTCCTGCTGCGCCCGGCCCTCCTGCGCCTGCCCCGGCTGCTGATCCTGCTGCGGTTGCTCGTCCGGAGCCTGGTCCTGCTTCGCCTGGTCCTGCTCGGTCCGGCCGGGCTGCTGGTCCTGCTGCGGCTGGTCCTGCGCAGCCTGGTCCTGCTCGGCCTGAGGGGGCTGCTGGTCCTGCTGCGGCTGGTCCTGCTTCGCCTGGTCCTGCTGCGCCGGGTCGGTCTTGTCGGTGTCCTGCTTGCGGTCCTTCGTCTCGCCCTTCCGCTCGTCCTTGTTGTGCGACTCGGCCTTGTCCCAGTCCGACTTGGCGGGCTCCTTCTTCCAGTGGTCGTGGTCGTGCACGTCCCAGTGGTGGTCGTGGTGGTGGTGCCAGAAGTAGTGGAAGTTGTCGTAGGAGTCCCAGAGGTAGTACCGGTGATGGTCGACCAGCACGAAGAAGCAGTTGTGGTGGTCGTCCCAGTAGTACTTGTAGTTGTCGACCCAGCAGTAGAACTTGTGGTGCTTCTTCCAGTGGGACCTGTGGTGCTTGTCCCAGCAGTAGATCTTGTGCCCGCCGTGCTCCTGCACACCCTTGCTCACCGTCGGCGCCTGCGGCATCGGGGCCGCCGTGGCGGTCGCGACGGGCAGGACGGCACCTCCGGCGACGGCCGCGGCCGAGGCGATCGCCGCCGCGAGGCCCATACGGCGCTTGGAACGGAAATCGTCGTTCGTGCGGGTGACGCGAGTCATGATGTCTCTCCTGCTCCTGCTGGAAGGGGTTCGGCGCTTTCTCGGCGCACGTCCAGTAGGCCGGAACCGCCCGGCGGGGTCATGCTCCGAGGATTCGGGACTTGACCGAGGAGTAAATCGGGCGTAAAAGGCGGAGCAGCACAAAGGCCCAGGTCTGTGACCTGGGCCTTTGCTCATGAAGGAGCGCCGGAAAGGGCTCAGCTGTCGAAGCCCAGCCCCAGCCGGTCCATCGCCCGCAGCCACAGGTTGCGGCGGCCGCCGTGCGCGTCCGCGCGGGCCAGCGACCACTTCGTCAGGGCGATACCGGTCCAGGCGAAGGGCTCCGGCGGGAACGGCAGCGGCTTCCTGCGGACCATCTCCAGCTCGGTCCGCTCGGTGCGCTCCCCGTCCAGCAGGTCCAGCATCACGTCGGCACCGAAGCGGGTGGCGCCGACACCGAGGCCGGTGTAGCCCGCCGCGTATGCCACCTTCCCCTGGTGGGCCGTGCCGAAGAACGCCGAGAAGCGCGAGCAGGTGTCGATCGCGCCGCCCCAGGCGTGCGTGAAGCGGACGCCCTCCAGCTGCGGGAAGCAGGAGAAGAAGTGCCCCGCGAGCTTGGCGTACGTCTCCGGGCGGTCGTCGTACTCGGCGCGCACCCGGCCACCGTAGTGGTGGATCGCGTCGTAGCCGCCCCACAGGATCCGGTTGTCGGCGGACAGCCGGAAGTAGTGGAACTGGTTCGCCGAGTCCCCGAGGCCCTGGCGGTTCTTCCAGCCGATCGAGGCCAGCTGGTCCGCGCTCAGCGGCTCGGTCATCAGCGCGTAGTCGTAGACCGGGACGGTGTACGAGCGCACGCGCCGCAGCAGGCTCGGGAAGATGTTCGTGCCGAGCGCGACCCGGCGGGCCCGGACGGAGCCGTACGGCGTGCGTACGGCCATACCGGCGCCGTACGCCTTCAGGGAGAGGGCGGGCGTGTGCTCGTACACGCGCACCCCGAGCCTGACGCACGCCTCCTTCAGACCCCAGACCAGCTTGGCCGGGTGCAGCATCGCCACGCCCCGGCGGTCCCACAGGCCGGCCTCGAAGGTGGGCGAGTTCACCTGCTCGCGCACGGCGTCCGTGTCGAGGAACTCGATGCCGTCGGCGAGGCCCTTCTCCTCCAGCTGCCGGTGCCAGTCGCGCAGCTCCCAGGCCTGGTAGGTCTCGGTGGCCACGTCGATCTCACCCGTGCGCTCGAAGTCGCAGTCGATGCCGTGCCGGGCGACCGCCGCCTCGATCTCGTCGAGGTTGCGCCGGCCCAGCTCCTCCAGCCGGCCGATCTCGTCCGGCCAGCGGGCAAGGCCATTGGGCAGGCCGTGCGTGAGGGAGGCGGCACAGAAGCCGCCGTTGCGGCCCGAGGCGGCCCAGCCCACCTCGCGGCCTTCCAGCAGCACCACTTCGCGCTGCGGGTCGCGCTCCTTGGCGTTGAGCGCGGTCCACAGTCCGCTGTAGCCGCCGCCGACGACCAGCAGGTCGCAGGTCTCGGTGCCGGTGAGGGCGGGCTCGGCAGGTGGCTTGCCGGGGTCTTCCAGCCAGTACGGCACCGGCTGGGCTTCGGAAAGAGAGGCGATCCAGTTGTCTTTACCACGACTCATGGCGCTTGGGGCCATGATTTCAACTCCCTACAGAGCGTTACGCCTTTTGCTTACGGCGGTTGGTGATGAGCATCGAGACCAGGACGAACAGCACGGCGACCAGGAACATGGCCGTACCGATGACGTTGATCTGAACGGGGGTTCCGCGCTGCGCCGAACCCCACACGAACATGGGGAAGGTGACGGTCGAGCCCGCGTTGAAATTGGTGATGATGAAATCGTCGAAGGAGAGCGCGAAGGACAGCAGCGCGCCCGCGGCGATTCCGGGTGCCGCGATCGGCAGGGTGACCCGCAGGAAGGTCTGCGCCGGGCCGGCGTACAGGTCCCGGGCGGCCTCCTCCAGACGCGGGTCCATCGACATCACGCGCGCCTTGACCGCGGTGACGACGAAGCTGAGGCAGAACATGATGTGCGCGATCAGGATCGTCATGAAGCCGAGCTGGGCGCCCATGTTGAGGAACAGGGTGAGCAGCGAGGCCGCCATGACGACCTCGGGCATCGCCATCGGCAGGAAGATCAGCGAGTTGACGGCGCCGCGGGCGCGGAAGCGGTAGCGGACCAGGGCGAAGGCGATCATCGTGCCGAGGACCGAGGCACCGATGGTCGCCCAGACGGCGATCTGGAGGCTGATGGACAGCGAGCCGCACATGTCGGCGACGCCGCACGGGTCCTTCCAGGCGTCCGTGGAGAACTGCTGCCACTGGTAGTTGAAGCGCCCCTTCGGCTTGTTGAAGGAGAACACCGTCACGATGATGTTCGGCAGCAGCAGATAGGAGAGCGTCAGCAGTCCCGCGATGACGACGAGATGGCGCTTGAGCCAGGTGACGAAGGGCATTTAGACCAGATCCTCCGTCCCGGACCGGCGGATGTAGACCGTGACCATGAGCAGGATCGCGGCCATGAGGATGAAGGACAGGGCGGCCGCCGTCGGATAGTCCAGGATGCGCAGGAACTGCGTCTGGATGACGTTGCCGATCATGCGGGTGTCGGTCGAGCCGAGGAGTTCGGCGTTGACGTAGTCGCCGGCCGCCGGGATGAAGGTCAGCAGCGTGCCGGAGACCACGCCCGGCATCGACAGCGGGAAGGTCACCTTGCGGAAGGTGGTCCACGGCTTGGCGTACAGGTCGCCGGCCGCCTCGTGCAGCCGCCCGTCGATCCGCTCCAGCGAGGTGTAGAGCGGAAGGATCATGAACGGCAGGAAGTTGTACGTCAGACCGCACACCACCGCGAGTGGTGTGGCGAGGACGCGGTCGCCGGCCGTCCAGCCGAGGAAGTTGGTGAGGTCCAGGATGTGCAGCGAGTTCAGGGTGTGCACGACCGGGCCGTTGTCCGCGAGGATCGTCTTCCAGGCCAGGGTCCGGATCAGGAAGCTGGTGAAGAACGGCGCGATCACCAGGATCATGATCAGGTTGCGCCAGCGGCCCGCGCGGAAGGCGATCAGATACGCCAGCGGGTAGCCGAGCAGCAGACACAGCACGGTCGCCGCGGCCGCGTAGGACACGGACCGCAGGAACTGCGGCCAGTACTCGGCCAGGGCGTCCCAGTAGGTCGCGACGTGCCAGGTGACCTTGTAGCCCTCCTCCAGGGAGCCCGTCTGCACGGACGTGGAGGCCTGGTAGATCATCGGCAGCGCGAAGAAGACGACCAGCCACAGGATGCCGGGGAGCAGCAGCCAGTACGGCGTGAACCGGCCGCGCTTGCGCGGGGCCTGCTTCGCCGTCTCGGCGGGAGCGAGAGGCGGGGGTGCCTCGGTGAGCGTCGACATGTCTACGCGGCCTCTTCCTCGACGGACTCCACGCCGGCGTCGATGTCCTGGGCCGCGTCGAGGCCGAAGGTGTGGGCCGGGCTCCAGTGCAGGACGACGTCGGCACCGGGCAGGAGCCGTCCGTCGCGCTCGACGTTCTGGACGTAGACCGCGAACTCGTCACAGACCGGGGTGTCGATCACGTACTGCGTGGAGACGCCGATGAAGCTGGCGTCGGCGATCTTGCCGGTGATGCGGTTGCGGCCCTCGGGGATGGAGCCGGCGTCGTCGGCGTGGGTGAGGGAGATCTTCTCGGGCCGGACCCCGACCAGCACCTTGCCGCCGGCCGTGGTCGGGGCCGAACATCGCGCCTCGGGCAGCACCAGCTTCCCGCCACCGGCCCTGAGGACGATGTCGTCCCCGCTCTTCGTGTCGACCTCGGCCTCGATCAGGTTGGAGGTGCCCAGGAAGTTGGCGACGAAGGTGGTCTGGGGGTTCTCGTAGAGATCGGCCGGCGAGCCGAGCTGCTCGACGCGCCCCGCGTTCATCACGGCGACCGTGTCGGCCATGGTCATGGCCTCCTCCTGGTCGTGCGTGACATGGACGAAGGTGATGCCGACCTCGGTCTGGATGCGCTTGAGCTCCAGCTGCATCTGGCGGCGCAGCTTGAGGTCGAGGGCGCCGAGCGGCTCGTCGAGGAGCAGCACCTTGGGGTGGTTGATGAGCGCCCGGGCGACCGCGACACGCTGCTGCTGGCCGCCGGAGAGCTGGTGCGGCTTCTTGCGCGCCTGCTCTCCGAGCTGGACCAGCTCCAGCATCTCCTCCACCTGCTTCTTGACGCTCTTGATGCCGCGCCGGCGCAGACCGAAGGCGACGTTCTCGAAGATGTCGAGGTGCGGGAAGAGGGCGTAGGACTGGAAGACCGTGTTCACGGGGCGCTTGTACGGCGGCAGGTGGGTGACGTCCTGGTCGCCGAGGTGCACGGTGCCGCTGGTCGGCTCCTCCAGGCCCGCGATCATGCGCAGGGTGGTGGTCTTGCCGCAGCCGGAGGCACCGAGGAGGGCGAAGAAGGAGCCCTGCGGCACGGTCAGGTCCAGCGGGTGTACGGCGGTGAAGCCGTTGTCGTAGGTCTTGCCGATGCCGGTGAGGCGGACGTCGCCGCTGCTGTCTGTCGTCATGGTGTCGTCACGCCCCTGTGAGCTTCGCGAACTTCTGCTGGTAGGCCGTCTCTTCCTTCGAGCTCAGGGCGCGGAAGGCATGGGACTTGGCCTGCATGGCTTTGTCGGGAACGATCAGCGGATTGCTCGCCGCCGACTTGTCGATCTTGGCAAGGTAAGGCTGCACGTCCGCGACCGGACTGACGTAGTTGACGTAGGCGGAGAGTTCCGCGGCCGGCTGGGGCTCGTAGTAGAAGTCGATGAGCCGCTCGGCGTTCGTCTTGTGGCGCGCCTTGTTCGGGATCAGCATGTTGTCGGTCGACGTCATGTAGCCGCTGTCCGGGATGACGTAGGCGACGTCCGGGTTGTCGGCCTGGAGCTGCACGACGTCGCCACCCCAGGCGACACAGGCGGCCAGGTCGCCCTTGCTGAGGTCCGAGGTGTAGTCGTTGCCGGTGAACCGGCGGATCTGCCCCTTGTCGACGGCCTTCTGGAGGCGGGCGATCACCGCGTCGTAGTCGTCGTCGGTGAACTTCGCCGGGTCGATGCCCATGTCGAGCATGGTCATGCCGACGGTGTCCCGCATCTCCGTCAGCAGACCGACCCGGCCCTTGAGCGCGGGGTTGTCCAGCAGGTCGGAGACCGACTTCACCTCGACACCGTTGAGGGCCTTCTTGTTGAAGGCGACGACGGTCGAGATGCCCTGCCAGGGGTACGAGTAGGCACGGCCCGGGTCCCAGTCGGGGCTGCGGAACTGGTCCGACAGGTTGGCGAAGGCGTGCGGCAGGTTGGCCGTGTCCAGTTTCTGGACGTAGCCGAGCCGGATCATGCGGGCGGCCAGCCAGTCGGTGAGGACGATCAGGTCACGGCCGGTGTCCTGGCCGGCGGCGAGCTGCGGCTGGATCTTGCCGAAGAACTCGTCGTTGTCGTTGATGTCCTCGGTGTACTTGACCGCGATGCCGGTCCGCTTGCGGAACTCGTCCAGCGTGGGGTGGGTCTTCCCGCTGTCGTCCACGTCGATGTACTCGGGCCAGTTGGAGAAGTTGACGATCTTCTCCTGGTCCGAGTGGTCGTCGGCGGAGACCCCGCCCTGGGACTTGCCGGCCGCGGGGATGCCGCAGGCGCTCAGCGCCCCGACGCCGCCCACCGCGAGCGCGCCGCCCAGGAACGACCGGCGGGCCAGGGCGGCCCGTCCGGAGCGGAGGCTGCGCCGGATGGCGGCCAATTCGACCGGGGTAGGGCGGTCGGGCTCGTACTGCCTCATGCGCTAGATGCCCTTTCGGGAAGCCGGCCGCGCCGAGCGGCCGGAGGTATGACTATCGGTCCCCGAAGATCGTGCGGTGCCAGTCCTTCCGCGCCACCGCCGTATTGTCGAACATTACGTGCTTGACCTGCGTGTACTCCTCGAACGAGTACGCCGACATGTCCTTGCCGAAGCCGGACGCCTTGTAGCCGCCGTGCGGCATCTCACTGATGATCGGAATGTGGTCGTTGATCCACACACAGCCCGCCTTGATCTCGCGGGTGGCGCGGTTGGCCCGGTAGACATTGCTGGTCCAGGCGGAGGCGGCGAGGCCGTACGGGGTGTCGTTGGCCAGCCGGATGCCCTCATCATCACTGTCGAACGGCAGAACGACCAATACCGGACCGAAGATCTCGGACTGGACGATCTCGCTGTCCTGGGCCGCGTCGGCGACGAGGGTGGGCCGATAGTAGGCGCCGTCCTCGAGGTCGCCCTGCGGCACCTCGCCCCCGGCCACCACGCGCGCGTAGGCACGCGCCCGGTCCACGAAGCCGGCGACCCGGTCACGCTGGGTGTGCGAGATGAGGGGGCCGAGGTCGGTGCCGGGAGCGAACGGGTCCCCGAGCCGTACGGTCTCCATCAGCGCGGCCGTCTGCTCCACGAAGGCCTCGTAGAGCGGTCGCTGCACGTACGCGCGCGTGGCGGCCGTGCAGTCCTGCCCGGTGTTGATGAGCGAGCCGGCGACCGCGCCGTTGACGGCGGCCTCCAGGTCGGCGTCGTCGAAGACCACGAAGGGGGCCTTGCCGCCCAGCTCCAGGTGGAGGCGCTTGACGGTGGCGGTGGCGATCTCGGCGACCCGCTTGCCGACGGCGGTGGACCCGGTGAAGGAGGTCATCGCCACGTCGGGATGACCGACGAGGTGCTCACCCGCCTCCTTGCCGGCACCCGTGACGATGTTGATGACACCGTCCGGGATGCCCGCGTCGGTGGCGGCCTGGGCGAACATCAGCGAGGTCAGCGGGGTCAGCTCGGCGGGCTTGAGCACGATGGTGTTGCCCGCGGCGATCGCCGGCAGGATCTTCCAGGCGGCCATCTGGAGGGGGTAGTTCCAGGGCGCGATCGACCCGACGACACCGATGGGCTCGCGCCGGATGTACGACGTGTGGTCGCCCGAGTACTCACCGGCCGACTGGCCCTGCAGATGCCGGGCGGCGCCCGCGAAGAACGCGGTGTTGTCGATGGTCCCCGGTACGTCGAACTCGCGGGTCAGCTTCAGCGGCTTGCCGCACTGCAGGGACTCGGCACGGGCGAAATCCTCGGCACGTTCGGCGAGCACGGCGGCGAAGCGGTGCAGCGCGTCCGAGCGCTCGCCCGGGGTGGTGGCGGCCCAGCCCGGGAACGCCTCGCGCGCCGCGGCCACGGCGGCGTCGACGTCGTCGGTGCCGGCCAGCTCGTAGGTGTACACCTCCTCGCCGGTGGCCGGGTCGACCACGGCGTGGGTACGGCCCGAGGTGCCCTTCGTCAGACGACCCGCGATGAACTGCGCTCCGTCCGCGAAACGCTCCTGTGCGGGGAATCGTTCCGGGGTCGCAATGCCCGGGTTGTGCATGTCGCTCTCCTCCGCCGTTCGCCCCGTCCCGGGGGGTGGGTGGCGTAGCTCCAGCTCGATTTGAGTGCCGATCCTGACAGAGCAATAGGACTCCAACAAGTGATTCCGTTGTTGCCTTTTGGTTACGCGACGGAATCTGTCGACCAGGTGTCGAGTCGGCGTGGAAAACGGCGGACGGAGTGTCAGTGGTGCGTGCCACACTCGCGTGCATGGGAAAGATCGACGGGGTGGAAGCCCTGATCAGGGAAGTGAAGACAGGGGCCCGCATCAAGTACCTCCACTTCTGGGGGCACCGTCCGCGGCCGGACGGCCGGCTGGGGGCGAGCTGCCTCAGCCAGTGGTGGCCGTCACCCTTCGTGGTGGACGGTGTGGAATACGCGACGGCCGAGCACTGGATGATGGCAGGCAAGGCGCGGCTGTTCGGCGACGCGGAGGCGGAGCGCCGGGTGCTGGCCGCGGGTCATCCCGCCGAGGCCAAGAAGGCGGGACGGCTGGTGCGCGACTTCGACGACGCGATGTGGGAGCGGGAGCGCTTCCGGATCGTGGTCGAGGGCAGCGTCCACAAGTTCGGGTCGGACGAAGCCCTCAGGACGTTCCTGCTGAACACCGGCGACCGCGTCCTGGTGGAGGCGAGCCCCGTCGACCGCATATGGGGCATCGGCCTCGCCGCGGACGACGAGGCGGCCTCGGACCCCGAGCGCTGGCAGGGACCGAACCTGCTGGGTTTCGCGCTGATGGAGGCGCGGGAGCGGATGACCGGGGCGTGATCCCGCGGGGCTTCGGCGGGGGGTGAGCGGGCCGGGGCGGCAGAGCGGTCGTCGGGCGGTCAGCTCTTGTAGACCGCGATGAAGAACGCGAAGAAGCCCAGTACCAGGACGATGGATGCGGCGCCGCAGATGATCCCGGCCAGGGCCACGCCCGGGTTGGTGGCCTCGCCCCGGCGGGCCTTGCCGCGGCCCAGGGCGCCGAGGATCACCGCCACGACACCCATCACCAGGGCCAGCGGCCAGGCGCAGAAGCCGACCGTCGCCAGGATGCCCAGCACCAGGGACGCCGTACCCATGCCGTTGTTCGGTTGCGGCTGCAGCCCCGGCCAGCCGTAGCCGCCCGCCGCGGGGTAGGACGGGATGCCGGGTCCGCCGTAGCCCGGCTGCGGCTGCTGGGCCGGGTAGCCGTAGGGCACCTGGCCGGGGCCGTCGGGGGACATGGGCGGCGGGGGTACGGGGGCCGTCTCCTGGGGCTGGAGCGGGGATGCCATGGACGGCCCGTACGGGTTGCCGGAGGCGGCCGGAGGGGCGTAGGGGGGCGCCGGACTGCCGGCAGCGGGCGGAGCGAAAGGGTTCGCCGGAGGTGCGAAGGGATTCGCCGGGGGTGCGTACGAGTTCGTCGGCGCCGCACCGGGCGGCACTGCGGACGGGGGTGCGAAGGGGTTCGCCGGGGCTTCGGCGGGCGGCGCGGAGGCCGCAGGGGCGTACGGGTCGGCCGGCCTGGCCCACGCCGGGGGGACCGCGTCGGCAGGCGCGTCCGGGGTGGGCAGGGAGGCGACCGTCTGCTGGTCGTGGACCGACGGGTGCGGCGGCTGTGCCGGGGATCCCGGCGCGCCGGACAAGACCGTGTCACCGGCTCCCTGCCCGCCGGCCGGAGACGTCCACGGATCCGCACTCACGGACTGCGCCGCTCCCGGCCGTCCGTCGGCCGGCTCCGCTTCCGTGGGCCGCCCGGACGCCTCCCCGTCCCCGCTCCCCTTGTCCAGGGAGACCCGAGGCGGCTCGGCCTCGTCCCCGGCGCCGTGCTCCCGCGGCGTCGGCTGTGGCACCTCGTCGGACATCGCTCAGGCCCCCCTGTGATCGTCGTCCCATCATGCTACGGCGCGGGTCCGGCCGCCGCGGGCCCGGGCCTACGATGATCCCGATTCATCGATCAGCCGATCACCCGCGCCCGGACGACGGACCTCGCTCCACGGGCGCCGTTCCCGGGGAGGAACCCTTGACCGACCGCGATCTGCACGCCTTCATCGCCGGACTGCCCAAGGCCGAACTGCACGTCCACCACGTCGGCTCCGCCTCCCCCCGTATCGTCTCGGAACTGGCCGCCCGCCACCCCGACTCCAAGGTCCCCACCGACCCCGAGGCGCTGGCCGACTACTTCACGTTCACGGACTTCGCGCACTTCATCGACGTGTACCTGTCCGTGGTGGACCTGATCCGCACCCCTGAGGACGTGCGGCTGCTGACCTTCGAGGTGGCCCGTGACCTGGCCCGCCAGCAGGTGCGCTACGCAGAGCTGACCATCACCCCGTTCTCCTCCACCCGGCGCGGCATCGACGAGCTGGCCTTCATGGCCGCCATCGAGGACGCGCGCAAGGCGGCCGAGGCCGAGTTCGGCACCGTGCTGCGCTGGTGCTTCGACATCCCGGGCGAGGCCGGTCTGCAGTCCGCCGAGGAGACCGTCCGCCTCGCCACCGACGACCGGATCCGCCCGGAGGGCCTGGTGTCGTTCGGGCTCGGCGGGCCCGAGATCGGTGTGCCCCGGCCGCAGTTCAAGCCGTACTTCGACCAGGCCATCGCCGCCGGTCTGCACTCCGTCCCGCACGCCGGGGAGACGACCGGCCCGGAGACGGTGTGGGACGCGCTCACCGAGCTGCGTGCCGAGCGGATCGGGCACGGCACCAGCTCGGCTCAGGACCCCGAGCTGCTCGCCCACCTCGCCGAGCATCGCATCGCGCTGGAGGTCTGCCCGACCTCCAACATCGCCACCCGCGCGGTCCGCACCCTGGACGAACACCCGGTCAAGGAGTTCACCCGGGCCGGCGTGCTGGTCACGATCAACTCCGACGACCCGCCGATGTTCGGCACCGACCTCAACAACGAGTACGCGGTGGCCGCCCGCCTCCTCGACCTCGACGAGCGGGGCCTCGCCGGCCTCGCCAAGAACGCCGTGGAGGCGTCCTTCCTCGACGCGTCGGGCAAGGACCGGATCGCGGCGGAGATCGACACGTACACCGCCGCCTGGCTCGCCCCCTGACCCCTGCGCGGTGACCACCGCGCGATGGTCACAATGGGGGCCATGCAGACCGTGACCGCCGTGGCCCACCGCGGCGCCCCCTACCGCTTCCGTGAGAACACCCTCGACTCGCTGCGTTCCGCGCTCGGTCTGGGCGCGGACGCGGTCGAGATCGACGTACGCCTCACCCGCGACGGCGTCCCCGTGCTGCTGCACGACGAGACGCTGAAGCGGCTGTGGGAGCACGACCGGCCCGTGGGCTCGCTGTCGGCGGACGAGGTGCGCGGGCTCACGGCGGGCGGGGTGCCGACGCTGGCGGAAGCACTGGCCGCGACCGGTGACAGCCGGGTGATGATGGACCTGTGCGGGCGGGTCGACCGCCGGACCGTACGACAGGTGATGGACGTGGTCCGGCAGAGCGGGGCGCGGGACCGCGTGTACTACTGCGCGCACGCCGAGGCCATGCTCGCCGTCCGTGCCGCCGACCCGGCCGCCGAGATCGCCCTGACCTGGACGACCCTGGCCCCGCCCCGGCCGGCACTGCTGGACGTGGTGCGCCCGCGCTGGCTCAACTACCGCTTCTCCCTGGTCGACCGGGACCTCGCGGCCCGCGTCCACCGCGACGGATATCTGCTGTCCGTCTGGACCCCGGACACCCGCCGCTCCATGCGCCGTCTCCTCGACCTGGGCGTCGACTCCATCACCACGAACCGCGTCGACGCCCTGCACGCCCTGCGCGACGGCGGCCACGTACGCGAGCGCTGAGGAACAGGTCTACCGGGTGGAGAAGGGGCTGGTCCACCGCAGTTCGTCCACCGATCACTTCCGGGCGACCGCGGTCGCGGCGAGCGGCTTCGACCGGTGTGTGGTGTGCCTGCCGTCGGTGACGGCGATCGTGTACCGGTGGCGAGAGCCAGGGGCGACGGAGTCCGTGTACGTCATCTCCGGAAGGTGCCAGTCGACCGACCGCTTCTTCAGCGAGGCCACACGGGCACCGTCGCGATAGATCAGGTACGTCAGCTGCGCGTCGTCCCGGTCCCAGGTGGTCTGCCAGGCGAGCGAGACCTTCCCGGCCCGTGAACTCTTGGCCGAGAGCTCGGGGATCGCTTCGGGAGCGGTGTTCGCGGGACCGGCCGAGAAGCGTGTCAGGCCCTGCTGGGCCTTGCCGTTGACCGTGGTGAACTCGCCGCCCGCCCAGAGGATTCCTTTGGCCATCACCAGCGCCCTGGGGCCGATGGACTCCCCGAGTCCGTCGTTCGTGTCGGGGAACCAGTGCAGGATGCGCCTGTCCTTGACGGACTGGGCCAGGAAGTGGCGACGGCGTCCGTCGGGGAAGCCCCCGGGGGTACGGACGCAGTTGTGCGCGTGGGATGCGCTGTAGAGAACACCGTGGTGCACGAGGAGGGCCTGGGTGGCGCCCTGGCAGTAGTCCTTCCAGACCATCTTGCCGTCGGACAGACGGCCGGCGATGCGACCGTCGAAGACGCCCGTTCCCCTGCCTTCGGCCCCCACATAGAAGTTGGTCTTGTCGCGTACCAGTGTCTTCACCGACGAGCGGGGCGGAAGCCATCGCCGGAACGAGGTCACGGTCGAACCCGTCGAGGAATTCAGCGCGACCAGCGCCCCCTCCGGCGCGCCGTTGACCTTGTGGAAGTCACCGCCGACGAGAACCTTGCCGTAGGTGGGCGTGGCCAGGACGGCCCGCACCGGCTCGTCGATGTCCGCCGCGAAGGGCAGGAGTGAGCCCTTTGTACTGAGCGCGGCGATGTGGTTTCTGGTCTTCCCGTCGACGGCCTCGAAGTCGCCGCCCAGGTACACCGTGGATTTGGTGGTGTCGATGGCCCGAACCGTGGCTCCCACCGCGGGGCGGAAGTCCTCGCGAAGCGAGCACCTGGCCGTGTTGAGCGCGACCGCGCTGGCCACGCCCGTCTTGTCGACCTTGCCGAACGATCCGCCGACATACAGCACCTTGCCGTCGGGCGACGCCTTCAGCGCCCGTACGGTTCCTTCGCCCCCCGTGAAGGTGTGGGCGCACGGCAGCAGTCTGCCGGTGACGGCGTCGAACGCGGCGAAGTTCTTCCGGGCGACCTCCTTCTGACCGGGTTTCGCGCCCGGCGGGCGGACGCTGTCGAAGGTTCCGCCTACGTACACGACACCGCGTGCGTAGGCGACCGACCAGACAATGCCATCGGTCTGCCATGTCGCCAAAGGGGCGGCGGTCAGGATCTTTTCGTTGCGCGCAGACGAACCGTGGGCGGTCGCGGGCGGAGCGGCCGCGAGAAGGGCCACGGTCGAGGCCGTGGTGACGAGCCTCGTCGTGCATTTCCTCAGACGCATGGAACATCCCGGGATGGAAGTGAGACAGGGGTGGCCGAAAGGGGAGAGTGTGATGAATGCGCCGCAAACTATACGGATTGCACACATCCGTGGGGCGGTTCCCAGGCCGACGTCGGCCGCCGCGTCACCCGTCGGCAGCATCCCGGTAGCCCGTGCCGCAATGGCCCACATGTCCGCGCATCAGGTCCTTCGTTCGGCCGAATTTCCCTTGCTCCTACGACACTCACTTCACCTTTCCAGTCCTTTTATAGGACTCAAATGGTCTAGGGAAAGGCGTCGTAAAGCGTGCAGACCAGCATGCCGTGGAAATGTTCACGGCGCCCGGCGGACAGACGTCCAGCACTCGAGCTCCCGACAGAACATGCCTGGGAGTTCGCGAGGGCGAGATCAGGCGCCCGAGATCTGGGGCCCTAACAAGGAGGAGTGCTCGTCATGCGAGTGACTACCCGTTCGAAGAGACAGGTATGGGGAGCGCGGCTCGCCTGCGCCGGTGTGACCACGGCAGTGGCTCTCTGCATCGCGGCCAGTCCCGCGTCGGCCGCTCGGGAGCCGGGGCCGCCGAGCAACGAGGGCGTGCAGCCCGTCGAGTACGACGGGCACCCGACCTGCGAAGACATCCTGGGGGAGGGCGCGTTCACGTTCGACTTCGAGCAGCAGCCCGTGAACGACGGGACCTTCACCTTCGACCCCCCGAACGACAACGGTTCGATCACCCTCGACGTTCACGGCCCCTCCACCGCTCAGCTGGTCGACTTCACGATCAACGGGCCGTACGCCGCCCGCGGGATCATCGTCGTGGGCGGGTCGAGCTCCAACTTCTACAGCTACGGCGCGCCTGACTTCCCCACCGGCATCAAGTCGGACGCGGACCTCCACGCGCCGGTCAGCAGGGTCGGGTTCGACAACCCCACCCACCTCCACGTCTGCGGGATCCCCAGCAAGTACGGCTCCACCTCCTGACAGAGGCACGGGCCGGGCGTACGGGCCGGCTCACGGGTGGAGCTGAGGTGACCCCCTTCACGAGACCACCACCACACTGAGGTCGGGGCCCGGGCAACCGGGCCCCTTCCCTTTTCCGGTCGCGTCCGAACACCTCGCCTAGGGGTCATCCCGCACAACTCCCCTGGTACCGCTCCTGGTTGACGGGAGGGTTGCGTCAGGGGCGGGCCCCTCCCTGCCGACGATCCCGATCCCGACGCACCGGCCGAGGATGATCACGAAAGCCCACCTCATCCTCCCCAGGAGCCTCCATGCGTCTGCGCAGCCGCAGCACCGTCATCGCCGCCTCCCTCGCCCTGGCCCTCGCCGCCGGCCCGCTGGTGGCACCGGCCTTCGCCGCGCCGGCCGCGGTGACCGCGCGAACGGCGAACACGGTCCCGGATCCCGGGGCCCTGCAGGCCGCGCTCGCCGGGCTGCCCGATGCCGACGCGACCGCCGCGCTGGTCCGGGTCGGCGGCACCGACGGCACCTGGCGGGGCAGCGCGGGCGTGCACGATCTGGCGAGCGGCCGGGCGGCGGACCCGAATGCCCGCTTCCGGGCCGGCTCCACGACGAAGGTCGTGACGGCGGCGACCGTGCTGAAGCTGGCGGCGGAGGGCGAGGTCGACCTGGACACGCCCGTCCAGCACTACCTGCCCGGCTTGCTCACCCCGGCGTTCAAGCCCATCTCCGTGAGGCAGTTGCTGAACCACACCAGCGGCATCCAGGCGGGCGACGGCTGGGGAGACGACTTCGCGGACCAGTACGCGCACCGTTTCGACACGATCACCCCGGAACAGGTGGTGGCCTCGGCGGTGGCGAAGGGGCCGGAGTTCGACCCCGGTGACCGGCAGGACTACCTGAACATCAACTACACGATCCTCGGGATGCTGATCGAGAAGGTGACGGGGCACTCCTACGAGCACGAGGCGACCCGGTTGGTGCTCCGCCCGGCCGGCATGCGCCACACCAGCTTCCCCGGCTCCGACCCGGTGATCCATGGCCCGCACAACCACGGCTACCAGCTGGTGAAGAACGCCGACGGGACCACGCGATTCGTGGACGTCACCGACTGGAACCAGGCGGACCGCCGGGCGGCGGGCGACATGATCTCCACCACCGCCGACCTGGAGCGGCTGATCACGGCACTGTTCCAGGGCCGGATCGTGCCCGGGCCGCAGCTGCAGGAGATGTTCACGGTGCCGGCGAACATCCCCGGCGCCACCTACAGCGCCGGGCTGACACGGTTCGAGTACAAGGGAACGGTGTACTGGCTCAAGTCCGGCGCCCGCTACGGCTACAGCACGGCGATCGCCGCCACCCAGGATCTGAGCCGGACCCTCGTCTACTCGGTCGACTCCACGGACTCCAAGGGCGAGTCGGCGAACGCGGTCGCCCAGCGCATCGTCGCGGCCACCCTCAAGCAGCAGCCGGAGCGCTCAGCGCCTCCAGTCGCCTGATCTTCCGCCGCACGACGTACAGCGGGACGACTCCGACCACCCCGAACGACATGTCGATCAGCGACCACCAGAGGGGGATTCCCCGGATCGGTCCGCAGATCAGGGCGAGCGGGATGATCCCGGCGCAGGCGATCATCCCGAACTCCACGACCCAGATGTTGCGGACCGGGTCGCGGTACGGCCCGTAGAAGGCGACCGCGATGACGAGGTGCGCGAACGCCAGCCAGTCCGTGCCGTACAGCACGAACGGGTACTTGGCGTCGACGGCGTCGAGCCCGTCCCGCACCCGTGAGATCCACTCCATGAGCCCCGGCAACAGCTCGGGCACGGACAGCGCCCGCAACCCGCTCTCCGTCCAACGGAGTTCGTGCACCAGCGGAAAGGCGGTGGCCCCGCTGAGCACAAGACACACGACGAAGGTGACCAACCAGACGCGAATGCCCTTCAGCAGGGCGGCTCTGTCGCTCATGCCAGGAGCGTACGCCTGCATTTGAACACGTTCAAAACCGCCCCCTGGGCAATTGCCGCTTCTGGACGTCGCGGCACTGGTGGACCGGCCGTTCCCGTGGTGTGCTGGAAGTGGCGGGAAGGACCCCTTGGAGACGCGGGGAAGCGGCTGGCGGCCGTGCACCGCGCAATCAGGATCCGCGAGAAGTGGATGGAGCCCTTCCCGTCCTTCATGGCGTCCGCTCCCCGTCCGCCGGGGCCGCCGGGGTGGGCCGAAGGACCCCGGGCCGGGTCCGGGCGGCCCGTGGTGCGGGGCTCCGGGGTGGCAGAGGGTGGGGTCAGACGCCACGAAGGGAGCTCGTGCGATGACCTCGGCCACGACCACCATGAACGCGGCCCTCCCCGCCGGACACCGTGAACGGCTGATGCGGGTCGCCCGTGAGGTGTCCTTCGGGGCCGGGACGCGGCTGTTCGAGGAGGGCCGGCGCGCCGACCGCTTCTGGATCGTGCGGACCGGCAGCATCGCGCTCGACCTGCGGGTGCCCGGCCGCCGTCCCGCCGTCGTCGAGTCGGTCGGGCACGGCGAACTGGTCGGCTGGTCCTGGCATTTCCCGCCCTTCCTGTGGCATCTGGGCGCCGAGGCGACGAGCCCGGTGCGGGCCTGGGAGTTCGACGCCGAGACGGTCCGGGAGATGTGTGCCGCCGACTCCGGCTTCGGGCGGGCCATCGCGGTCTGGGTGGGCCGGGTGGTGGCTCGGCGCCTGCCCGCTTCCCGGGTCCGGCTGCTCGACCTCTACGCCCCGTACGGCAGTGGTGGCCTGGCGTGACTCCCGGCTCCGGGGCGGTCGCCCCGGCCTTCACCCCCTGCTGTCGCTGAAGCTGCTGTCGCTGAAGGCGGTCAGCGCGCAGCGCACGTCGACCACACCCGGCACCGATCGCGCGAGCAGGGTCGCGATCGGTACGAGGACGGTGTCCTGGACCCGGCCGGTGAGCGTGACCACACCGTCGTGCACCTCGACCCGTACGGGCGCCGACCGTGTGCCGAAGAGCCGGGTGACGACCTCGCGGCCGACGTCCTCGGCGATGTCCTCGTCGTTCCGCAGGAACACCGTCAGCAGGTCGGAGCGGCTGACGATGCCCATGAGGGCGCCCGCGTCGTCGGTCACCGGCAGCCGCTTGACCCTGCTGCGGGCCATGACGCGCGCGGCGTGGGCGAGGGTCGCGTCCGGCGCCACGGTCACGGCCGGAGTGGTCATCAGCTCCTGCGCCGTCACCCCGTCCGCCTTGCGCAGGTCGGCGGGGTACGGCAGCTGTCCGTACCGGCCGGGGGCGCCCTCGCGGTACTCCTCCTTCGGCAGCAGGTCGGCCTCGGAGACCACGCCGACGACGCGTCCACCGCCGTCCAGCACGGGAAGGGCACTCACGTGCCACTCCCGCATGGTCCGCGCGATCTCCTTGAAGGCGGCTCCCGTGCGCAGGGCGACGACCGTGCGGGTCATCACGTCGTTCACGACGGTCGGAGTGCCGTTCATGGCGTCCTCCAAGGTGCTCGGATGCCGTCCGGCGGCACCTCAAGGGTGCCGCCGCGGGCCCGGCTGCCGCATGGGCCGGGTGGCCCCACCCGGGGCCCGATTCAGCCGGCCACCGGCCCGCCGCCTACTGGACCGGCAGCGGCACCCGCCACTCCAGTGTGGCGCCGCCGCCCTCGGTGCCGGACACGGCGAGGTGTCCGCCCAGCTGTTCCGCCCGCTCGGCCATGTTGCGCAGCCCGCTGCGGCGGCCGCCGGACGGGATGCCCACGCCGTTGTCCGCGACCGTCAGGAACACGTCGTGGCCGTCGGTCCGCAGGACGACTTGGGCCCCGTCGGCGTGGGCGTGCCGGGCGATGTTGGTGAGGGCCTCGGAGAGCACGGCCACCACATGGTCGGCCACCTCGCGCGGCACGTCGGTGTCCAG
Source organism: Streptomyces sp. BK340 (assembly GCF_007827595.1). Classification (GTDB taxonomy): domain Bacteria; phylum Actinomycetota; class Actinomycetes; order Streptomycetales; family Streptomycetaceae; genus Streptomyces. The sequence continues at coordinate 23,623 of NZ_VISR01000032.1, read as the reverse complement.
CAGCCCCTCCATGCGCACGCTCGGCGCGAAGCCGAGCAGCGGGGCCGCCTCCCCCGCCGCGCGGACGACCCTGGCCCGCAGTCCGCTCCCGGCGCCGCCCTCGCGTGCCCGCAGCCCGAAGATCGTCGAGCGGATGATCTTGATGGTCTCGTCGAGGTCGTCGACGGCCCGCAGAACCCGCTCGGAGGCTTCCGGGTGCTCGATGAAACGGCCCGCGCTCTGCAGCGTCATACCGGTGGCGAACAGTCGCTGGATGGCCAGGTCGTGCAGGTCACGGGCGATCCGGTCGCGGTCCTCCAGCACCGCGATCTGCTCGGCGTCCTGCCGCCGTTCGGCCAGCTCCATGGCGATCGCGGCCTGCGCGGCGAACCCCCGCAGCGTCTCGGTCTCGTTCTCCGAGAACACCGGGCGGCCGGCCTCGCGCACCAGCAGGACCACGCCCCGGGCGCCACCCTCCCCTGTGCCGATGGGGACGGCGACCGCAGGGCCGAGTCCGGTGAACCGCGGGGCTTCCCGGGAGAGCCGCGCGTCCTGGGTGATGTCGTCGGTCGCGACCGGAGCGAGGGCGGAGTACGCCAGCCCCATCAGGCTGTCGCACAGCGGCAGCACCAGTCCCCGGTGCTCCTGCGCGTCCACTCCGACGGCGATCTCCACGGCGAGCGACTCGGTGTCCTCCATCGGCAGCGCGACCGCCGCCAGGGCCGAGCCAGTGATCTCCCGGGCGCGCTCGGCGATCAGGTTCAGGGCCTCGGAGCGTCCGCTGCCCGACAGCAGGCTGTGCGTGATCTCCGCGTTCGCCCGCAGCCAGCGCTCCCGCAGCCGCGAGTCCTCGTACAGCCGCGCGTTGTCGATGGCCACGCCGGCCGCCACGGCCAGCGTCGACAGCACCGACTCGTCCTCCTCGTCGAACTCCGCGCCGCCCCGCTTCTCGGTGGGGTACAGGTTGCCGAACACCTGGTCGCGGACCCGGATCGGGACACCGAGGAAGCTGTTCATCGGCGGGTGGTTCGGCGGGAAACCGTACGAGGCCGGGTGCTCGGACAGTTTCGCGAGCCGGAGCGGCTCCGGGTGCCGGATCAGTTCGCCGAGGATGCCGTGGCCCGCCGGATACGGCCCGATCTCGGCGATCTGCCGCTCGGTGACGCCCACCGTGTAGAACCGGGACAGCCGTGTGCCGTCCGGTCCGATGACGCCGAGGGCGGCGTACTCCGCGTCCACGAGCACCGCGGCCGCGTCCACGATGGAGTGCAGGGCCTGCTCCAGGTGCAGCTCCCGGCCGACGGCGAGCACCGCCTCCAGCAGGCTGTGCACCCGGTCCCGGGTGCCGCGGGCCGCGTCGATCCGGGCCTGCAGTTCCTCCAGCAGCTCGTCGAGCTTCAGCTGCGGCAGTCGTACACGGGGCCCCTCGGGGCTTGCCACCACGTTCCTCCAGGTCACCTGGGCGGGGACACCCGGACCCTCCGGGTCCCCACCACCGTATCCGCCATCGGCGGGTGCCTTCGGGCGACCTTGGCCGAAGGACCTACGGTCCCTGGACGGGGACCGATCGGCACTGGCCCGGCGGCGCCGCACGCGCGACGGTGGACACAGGAGCGGCACCGATCCCCCGCGGTGTCGCTCCGCACGCATCCCGTCCCGACGCCGATGCCGAGGCGTAGGCGTAGGCGGAGGCCGATGAGAAGCGAACGACGCACCCCACGAAGAAATCCCGCCATGATCACTGACAAGGGCCCTGCGTCGCACCGGCGCGTCGATCTCGACCGTGCCGAGGCCCTGCGGCTGCTGGGCAGCGTGTCCCTGGGAAGGGTCGTCTTCACCCGTCAGGCCCTGCCCACCGTCCGCCCGGTCAACCACGTCCTGGACGACGGCGACATCGTCATCCGCACCCATGAGGGCGCGGCCCTGACCTCCCAGGCCCGGCAGGCCGACGGCCCCGGAGTCGTCGTGGCCTACGAGGCCGACGCCATCGACCCGGACACCCACCTCGGCTGGAGCGTGGTGGTCACGGGATACGCGCAGGTGGTGACCGACGCGGAGGAACTGACCCGTATCCGGGGGCTGTTGAAGCCGTGGGCGGCCCTGCCGGGGATGGACCACGCGGTGCGGATCCACCCCGATCTGGTCACGGGCATCATGCTGACCTCGCGGGGCGACGGGCCGGAGGACGGCTGACCGCGCCGACCGCGCGGGAGCACGGCGGAAGGCCACGCGCGTACGGTCGTACACGCGTCGCCTTCCGCCGTACCGCCCCCTCCTCCTCACACGGTGATCCGGCGTCCGGTCACGGTGAACGGATCGATGCGCACCCACAGGCTGCGGGAGCCTCCGGCCCAGGGCGCGCTGTGGGCACGTTCCGTGAGCCGGCGCCGCTCCTGCGGGTCGCTGACCGCGCGCGCGGGTCCGCGGACCAGGACGCTCCAGCCCTGGCTGAACGCGTCGTCGATTCGGTCGACCTCGAAGGCCACCTGGCAGCCGATGGCCAGGGCCGGCGTGGCGCCGCGCTCGGTCCGGAAGACGATCGCCCCGTCCACGACGCTGTAGTTGACGGGCACGATCACCGGACCGGAGGCCGTGCCGAGCGCGAGCCGCCCCACCCCGTGCGTCGCCAGCAGGGCCCGGCACTCCCCGGTGCGCAGCCGGGTGAACTCCGGTGCGGGCGCGGCGTGTCCGATACCCGGCGGCAGGTCGACGGCACCGCCGGTGAGTTCGGTGACGGTGGTCTCCAGTGCCGTGGCCAGGGCCATCAGCACGCCGGTGCCCGGCGTGGCCCCGGGATGCTCCTCCAGGTACCTGAGATAGCCGGCCGCCATCCCGGCGCGCGCCGCCGTCTCCCGCCGGGTGAGGCCGAGTTGGATGCGCCGGGCGGCGAGCCTGCGGCCCAGGTCGCCCAGCGGCGCCTCCGTCGCCGTGTCCGCTCTCGTCTGCTCGTTCATGATCATGGCTTCTCCTCCTCGGGCCGGCGAGTCAGCCGTGCGCGACCACGGCGACGGGAGCGTCGGCGTGATGCAGGACGGCGTGGGTGACGTGGCCGATGTGGGCGCCGAGCCGGCTGGTGCGGATGCGCCGGCCGACGACGACCAGAGAGGCGTCACGGGAGGCGTCGACCAGGACGGGGGCCGCATGGCCGGTCCGGCTCACCTCGGTCACGTCCACGTCCGGGAACTTCTGCAGCCAGGGGCGCACCACCTCGGTCAGGACGTCGGCCTCGCTGCGTGCGATCGATTCCCGCAGGTCGTAGACGGCGGACAGGGGGTCGACGGGCGGCGGTGTCCAGCCGTGCACGATGCGCAGCGGGGCGTCGCGGCGCGCGGCGGCGTCGAAGGCGAACTCGAGCAGTGTCTCGTCGGGGTCCTGGGTGTCGAGGCCGAGGACGACGGGCCGGAAGGGTGCCGAGGCCGAGGGCACGCCCGCCGGGTCCATCCGGTGCTCGTCGGCGGCCTGTTCACCCGCCCTGACCAGCACCACGGGCCGTACGACCCGCGCGATGACGGACAGGCTCACCGAGCCGACCAGGAACCCGCCGAGCCCGCCGAGGCCCCGCGAGCCGAGCACCAGCAGCTCGGCGGCCTGCGCCGCCTCGCACAGCACGTCGGCCGGTATCCCGGTGCGCTGCTCGGCGGTCACGTCGAGACCGGGGTGGCGCAGCCGGATGCCCTCGGCGAACTCACGCGGAACCCGCTCGGTCCAGTACGGCTGGGTCTCCGCCGCGGGCAGCGGCGCCTCGCCGATCAGCCCGGGCGTGGGCTCCCAGACATGGACGATCTTCAGAGGCAGGCCCCTCAACGCTGCCTCACGGGCCGCCCATTCCGCTGCGGCCCGGCTCTCGGGCGAGCCGTCGAGACCTGCCGTGACCGGTCGGGTCATGCTCTCCACCTCCAGGGGCGAGGAACCAGTTCCACCACTGCCACCATCCTGCGACCGGAGCCGCGGGAAGCAGGGGCCACTCGTCCCCGGCCGGGACCGACCGGCCCTGAGCGGGCCGGCGGCGGGACGGGTGCCGCGCGGCGGGGCCCGCACGCCTCGCGGTGGCCGGTGCCCCGGTGGATCCTGGGGGCGGACGGCGGAGGTCGGCGCATGGCCAAAGGACGGGCCGGGCGGGTTCCGGGGCCGTGGGGTCCCGTGCCCGGGCCCGGTGCGCTTCTCGCGCGCCTGTGGAGCCGGCTGCGGGGCGACCTGCCGGCGGGTGTGACGGTGGCCGCGTACCTCGTGCCGCAGTGCATGGCGTACGCGGGCGTGGCCGGTCTGCCACCGGTCACCGGACTCTGGGCGATCCTCCCGGCGCTCGGCCTCTACGCGCTGCTCGGCTCGTCACGTCTGCTGTCGGTCGGCCCGGAGTCCACGACGGCCCTGATGACGGCCACGGTGGTGGGCCCCCTGGCCGCCGGCGACCCGGGCCGCTACGCCGCGCTGGCGGCCGCCCTCGCCGTCACGGTCGGGCTGCTGTGCCTGGCGGCCCGCGCGATCCGGCTGGGCTTCCTCGCGGACCTGCTCTCCCGCCCGGTCCTGATCGGCTACCTGGCGGGCGTGGCCCTGATCATGGCGGTGGACCAGTTGACCAGGCTCACCGGAGTGCGGACGAGCGGCACGGAGTTCTTCCCCCAGCTGTGGTCCTTCTGCACCCGTCTCGCGGACGCCCACCCGGCGACCGTGGCCCTCTCCGCGGCCGTACTGGTGTTCCTCTTCGCCGTCGCCCGCTTCTTCCCCAGGCTCCCCGGACCGCTGCTCGCGGTGGTCCTCGCCACGGTGGCCGTCGTGGTCCTCGACCTGGACGGCCGGTACGGCGTCGCGGTGATCGGCACCGTGCCCTCCGGCCTTCCGGACCTCGCCCTGCCGGATCTCTCCGCGGTGCCGGGCCTGGCGCTGCCCGCGCTCGGCGTGCTGCTGGTCGCGTACACCGACATGATCCTCACCGCGCGGGCGTTCGCGGACCACGGCGACGAGAACGCGCTGGACGCCGACCGGGAGTTCCTCGCCCTGGGCGCCACCAACCTCGGCGCCGGTGTGCTGCACGGCTTCCCGGTCAGCAGCAGCGCCAGCCGTACGGCGCTCGCGTCCTCCGCGGGCGCCCGCAGCCAGCTGTACTCGCTGGTCGCGGGGGCGGTGGTACTGGCCGTCCTGCTGTTCCTCAGCCCGCTGCTGTCCCGCATGCCCTCCGCCGCGCTCGGCGCACTCGTCGTCTACGCCGCCGCCCGCATGATCGACGTCGCGGGCTTCCGCCGCCTCGCCTCCTTCCGGCGCCGCGAGCTGTTCCTGGCCCTGGGCTGTCTGGCGGGCGTGCTCACCCTGGGCATCCTGTACGGGGTGGTCGTGGCCGTCGGCCTGTCGATCGCCGAACTGCTGACCCGGGTGGCCCGGCCCCACGACGCGGTCGAGGGCCTGGTCCCCGGGATGGCCGGCATGCACGACGTCGACGACTACCCGCAGGCGCACACGGTCCCCGGTCTGCTCGTCTACCGCTACGACTCGCCCCTGTTCTTCGCCAACGCGGAGAACTTCCGGCGCCGGGCGCTGGACGCCGTGGACGAACAGACCGAACCCGTACGGTGGTTCGTCCTCAACACCGAGGCCAACGTGGAGGTCGACATCACGGCCCTGGACGCCGTGGAGGACCTGCGCCGGGAGCTCACGGGCCGAGGCATCGTCTTCGCCCTGGCCCGGGTCAAACAGGACCTGCTGGACGACCTCGAGTCGTACGGCCTCGCGGAGTCCGTCGGCGCCGGCCACATCTTCCCGACGCTGCCGACGGCGGTGGCCGCGTACCGGGAGTGGAGCCGCGACCACGACCGCGACCGCTGACCGAGTAGGGCCTTTCGGCCCTGGTGTCCACGGCTCCGACGGACGATGATCGGCTTCGGGGCGGTCCTCAGGCTGCCCCGACCGGGGAACGAGGGGTCGTCATGACCGAGGCACACACCTTCACCGAGCAGCACCCGATCCGGGTGTTCCTGCTGGACGACCACGAGGTCGTCCGGCGCGGCCTGGCCGACCTGCTCGACGCCGAACCGGACATCTCCGTGGTCGGCGACGCGGACACCGCCGAGCACGCCCTCACCCGCGGCCCCGCGCTGCGCCCGCACGTCGCCGTGCTCGACGTGCGCCTGCCCGACGGGGACGGCATCTCGGTCTGCCGCGAGCTGCGCAGCCGGATGCCGGAACTGGCCTGCCTGATGCTGACCTCCTTCGACGACGAGGACGCCCTGCTCGACGCGATCATGGCCGGGGCGTCCGGGTACGTCCTGAAGCAGATCAAGGGCTCCGACCTGGTGTCGGCGGTCCGCACGGTCGCCTCGGGCCAGTCGATGCTGGACCCCGCGACGACCGCCCGCCTCATGCGGTCCCTGCGGACCGGGCCCGCCGAGACTCCCGCACTGCCCCCCGAGCTGGCGAGTCTGTCCCCGCGCGAACGCGACATCCTCGCCCTGATCGGCGACGGCCTGACCAACCGCGAGATCGGCAGCAAGCTGTACCTGTCCGAGAAGACCGTCAAGAACCACATCTCCCGCCTGCTGGCCAAGCTGGGCGTACAGCGCAGGGTCCAGGCCGCGGTCCTGGCCTCGCACCTGGAGCAGCACGGCGACCAGGACTGACCTACAGCCCCACGATCCGGTTCCACCGCTTCGCGAACTCCACCCGCTCCTCGGAGGTGATGTCCCGGGCGATGGCCAGCCGCTTGCGCATGGTGTCGTCCGGGAAGATCAGGGGGTTGCCGGCCAGGGCCGCGGTGTCCTTGTCCTTGGACGCCGCCAGCACCTCCCTGGCCGCCGGGACCGGGCAGACGTAGTTGACCCAGGCGGCGAGCTGCGCGGCGACCTCGGGGTCGTAGTAGTAGTCGACCAGGCGCTCCGCGTTGGTCTTGTGGCGGGCCCGGTTGGGGATCATCAGGGAGTCCGACCACAGCTCGGCGCCCTCCTCGGGGACGACGAAGCGGATGTCGGGGTTGTCCGCCTGGAGCTGGATGACGTCGCCCGAGTAGGCCTGGCAGGCGAGGACGTCGCCGCTGACCAGGTCCTTGGTGTAGTCGTTGCCGGTGAAGCGGCGGATCTGGCCGCCGTGGACCTCGCGCTCCACCTGGTCGCAGACCCGGTGGAAGTCGTCCGCGGTCCACCGGGTGACGTCCACGCCGTTGCCCTGCATCAGCAGCGCGAACGACTCGTCCAGGCCGGAGAGCAGGGTCACGCGGCCCTTGAGGTCGCTCGCCCAGAGGTCCGAGACGTGGCGTATCTCGCGGCCGAGCTTGCGGCGGTTGTACGCGATGCCGGTGATGCCGGACTGCCAGGGCACCGTGAACATGCGGCCCGGGTCGAAGCCCGGTGAGCGCAGGAGCGGGTCCAGGTACTTCGCCACGTTGGGCTGGTGGGCGCGGTCCATCCGCTGCACCCAGCCCAGGCGGACGAAGCGCGCGCACATCCAGTCGCTGATGACGATCAGGTCGCGGCCGGTCGACTGGTGGTTCATCAGCGCGGGGCTGATCTTGCCGAAGAACTCGTCGTTGTCGTTGATCTCCTCGACGTAGTCGACGGAGATGCCGGTGCGCTTCCCGAAGGCCTCGAGGGTGGGCCGCCGGTTGGGGTTGTCGTCATCGGTGTCGATGTACAGCGGCCAGTTCGCCCAGGTCAGCTTCTTGTCGGTGGCGGACACGTCGGTCACGGCACGGTCGCCGGGCTTGACGTAGGCGGCGGGCACCCCGCAGCCGGCCAGGGCGCCGAGCGCGCCGGTGCCGCCGAGCGCGCGCAGCAGGGAACGGCGGGAGACGGGACGCGGAACCGAGGATGTCTGGGGCACCAAGGCAGGATGCCGTGGGGCCCCGTGCGCGGACAATCGACGCTGCGTCGATCCCACCGGGTGGGACCCGACACCTTGTCGATCACAGCCGGGAGAACGGCCGGCACCGTACGGCAGAAGGGCGCGGCCCCGGACGGGGAGGTGAACCCGTCCGGGGCCGCGCATGTCCGTTCCCGGATTCCTACGAGTCGAGCGACGTCATCACGTGCTTGATCCGCGTGTAGTCCTCGAAGCCGTACGCCGACAGGTCCTTGCCGTAGCCGGACTTCTTGAAGCCGCCGTGGGGCATCTCGGCGACCAGCGGGATGTGGGTGTTGATCCACACGCAACCGAAGTCGAGCTTCTTGGACATGCGCATCGCGCGGCCGTGGTCCTTGGTCCACACCGAGGAGGCGAGGGCGTACTCGACGCCGTTGGCCCACTCGACGGCCTGGTCCTCGTCGGTGAAGGACTGGACGGTGATGACCGGGCCGAAGACCTCGTTCTGGACGATCTCGTCGTCCTGCTTCAGGCCGGAGACGACGGTCGGGGCGTAGAAGTAGCCCTTGTCGCCGACCTGGTGGCCGCCCGCCTCGACCTTGGCGTGGGCGGGCAGGCGCTCGATGAAGCCGGAGACCTGCTTGAGCTGGTTGGGGTTGTTCAGCGGGCCGAAGAGCACGTCCTCGTCGTCCGGCTGGCCGGTCTTGGTCTCGGACGCGGCCTTCGCCAGCGCGGCGACGAACTCGTCGTGGATGGACTCCTGGACGAGGACGCGGGTCGCGGCCGTACAGTCCTGGCCGGCGTTGAAGTAGCCCGCCACCGAGATGTCCTCGACGGCCTTGGCGATGTCGGTGTCCTCGAAGACGACGACCGGGGCCTTGCCGCCCAGCTCCAGGTGGACCCGCTTGAGGTCCTTGGAGGCGGACTCGGCGACGGACATGCCGGCGCGTACGGAGCCGGTGATGGAGGCCATCGCCGGGGTGTCGTGCTCGACCATCGCGCGGCCGGTCTCACGGTCGCCGCAGATGACGTTGAAGACGCCCTTGGGCAGGACCGAGCCCATGATCTCGGCGATCAGGACGGTCGAGGCGGGGGTGGTGTCCGAGGGCTTCAGGACGACCGTGTTGCCCGCGGCGATGGCCGGGGCGAACTTCCACACGGCCATCATCATCGGGTAGTTCCACGGCGCGACCTGCGCGCAGACGCCGACCGGCTCGCGGCGGATGATCGAGGTCATCCCGTCCATGTACTCGCCGGCCGAGCGGCCCTCGAGCAGCCGGGCCGCACCCGCGAAGAAGCGGATCTGGTCGACCATCGGCGGGATCTCCTCGGAGCGGGTCAGCCCGGTCGGCTTGCCCGTGTTCTCCACCTCGGCCGCGATCAGCTCCTCGGCACGCTCCTCGAACGCGTCCGCGATCTTCAGGAGGGCCTTCTGCCGCTCGGACGGGGTCGTGTCGCGCCAGGCCGGGAAGGCCGCGGCGGCGGCCGCCATGGCCGCGTCCACGTCCGCCTGTCCGGACAGCGGAGCGGTGGCGTACGCCTCGCCCGTCGCGGGGTTGACCACCTCGGTGGTCCGTCCGTCGGCGGCGTCCCGGAACTCACCGTCGATGTAGTTGCGCAGACGACGCAGCTCGGTGCTCACTGCCGGCCTCCTGGTCTGGTTCAAGCTGTCCAATCAATGAGACACCCACCCTAGTCGCCGCCCCCACGTTTTCAACACCCCCATCCCGGCCTCTTCTGCGAAATCCGCAAGACTGGGACTCGCAAACAACGAATTTCATCGATACGGCCTTGCGAAACTGTCGAGACGTCGTGCACAGTGAGCTCGTGGCCAGTCGAAGCGCAGACCAGAGGGACTCGTCCCGCGAGTCCAGGAACGGCAACAGTCCCCAGCTGGACGCCGTCTCCCTCGCCATCATTCAGCAGCTCCAGGAGGACGGCCGCCGGCCGTACGCCGCGATCGGCAAGGCCGTCGGCCTCTCCGAAGCGGCCGTGCGCCAGCGCGTCCAGAAGCTGCTGGACCAGGGCGTGATGCAGATCGTCGCCGTCACGGACCCGCTCACCGTGGGCTTCCGCAGGCAGGCGATGGTCGGGATCAACGTCGAGGGCGATGTCGAGTCGATCGCGGACGCGCTGACCGGCATGTCGGAAGTCGAGTACGTGGTGATGGCCGCGGGCTCGTTCGACATCCTCGCCGAGATCGTCTGCGAGGACGACGACCACCTGCTGGACGTCATCAACAAACGCATCCGGGCCCTGCCCGGGGTGCGCTCCACCGAAAGCTTCGTCTATCTGAAGCTGAAGAAGCAGACCTACATGTGGGGAACCCGATAACCGTGACCCAGAAGGACCTCAGCCGCACCGCGTACGACCACCTGTGGATGCACTTCACCCGCATGTCCTCGTACGAGAACTCTCCCGTCCCGACCATCGTGCGGGGCGAGGGCACCTACATCTACGACGACAAGGGCAAGCGCTACCTCGACGGTCTCGCCGGTCTGTTCGTGGTCCAGGCCGGTCACGGCCGCACGGAACTCGCCGAGACCGCCTTCAAGCAGGCCCAGGAGCTGGCGTTCTTCCCGGTGTGGTCCTACGCCCACCCGAAGGCCGTGGAGCTGGCCGAGCGCATCGCCGACTACGCCCCCGGCGACCTGAACAAGGTCTTCTTCACCACGGGCGGCGGTGAGGCGGTCGAGACCGCCTGGAAGCTCGCCAAGCAGTACTTCAAGCTGCAGGGCAAGCCGACCAAGTACAAGGTCATCTCGCGTGCGGTCGCCTACCACGGCACCCCGCAGGGCGCCCTGTCCATCACCGGCCTGCCGGGCCTGAAGGCCCCCTTCGAGCCGCTGGTGCCGGGCGCGCACAAGGTGCCGAACACCAACATCTACCGCGCCCCGCTCTTCGGCGACGACCCGGAGGCCTTCGGCCGCTGGGCCGCCGACCAGATCGAGCAGGAGATCCTCTTCGAGGGCCCGGACACCGTCGCCGCGGTCTTCCTCGAACCCGTGCAGAACGCCGGCGGCTGCTTCCCGCCCCCGCCCGGCTACTTCCAGCGCGTGCGCGAGATCTGCGACAAGTACGACGTGCTGCTCGTGTCGGACGAGGTCATCTGCGCCTTCGGCCGCCTGGGCACGATGTTCGCCTGCGACAAGTTCGGCTACGTCCCGGACATGATCACCTGCGCCAAGGGCATGACCTCGGGCTACTCCCCGATCGGCGCCTGCATCGTCTCCGACCGGATCGCCGAGCCGTTCTACAAGGGCGACAACACCTTCCTGCACGGCTACACCTTCGGCGGCCACCCCGTGTCGGCCGCGGTGGGCCTGGCGAACCTGGACCTGTTCGAGCGCGAGGGCCTCAACCAGCACGTGCTGGACAACGAGGGCGCGTTCCTCTCCACGCTGCAGAAGCTGCACGACCTGCCGATCGTCGGCGACGTCCGCGGCAACGGCTTCTTCTACGGCATCGAGCTGGTGAAGGACAAGCACACCAAGGAGTCCTTCAACGAGGAGGAGACCGAGCGCGTCCTGTACGGCTTCCTCTCCAAGGCCCTGTTCGAGAACGGCCTGTACTGCCGCGCCGACGACCGTGGTGACCCGGTCGTCCAGCTCGCCCCGCCGCTGATCTCCAACCAGGAGACCTTCGACGAGATCGAGCAGATCCTGCGGGCCACCCTCACGGAGGCGTGGACCAAGCTCTGATCATCCGACTGGATGACCGACACCGGCCCCGGTGCCGTCCGTTCGAGTGAGAACGGCGGCCCGGGGCCGTGTGCTGTCCGGCCTCCCGGTAGCGGCTGCCTAGCGTTCCAGTGACCGATCGGCCCAGCCTTCGTTCCCCCGGACGGGGGACGCAGCAAGGGAACAACGGATCAGAACCGAGGTGTACGCCCATGGAGGCCCCGCCGGACAACGACGTGCTGTGGGCACGCTCCCTGCACTTCACGCACCGCGACGGCTCGCCAGGCCTGGCCGGTGTCTCGCTCGCGGTGCGGCAGGGCGAGATCCTCGCCGTCAGCGGCCCGCGCGGCAGCGGCAAGACCACGCTCCTCAGGTGCCTGTCCGGCCTGGTGCGGGCGCAGCAGGGCGAGGTCTGGTTCAACAGCACGCCCATGCACACGCTGGGGACGATGGCCCGTGAGCGGCTGCGCCGCGACCGCTTCGGCTGGATCGACCCGTCCCCCGCGCTCGTACCGGAGCTGAACGTCTGGGAGAACGCCGCCCTCCCGCTGATGCTGCGCGGCACCAGCCGCCGCCGGGCCAAGGTGGCCGCGCTGGAGTGGCTGGAGCGGCTGGACGTCGGCGACCGGGCCCGCAGACGCCCGCACGAGCTGCAGCAGGCGGAGCGCCAGCGCGTCTGCATCGCCCGTGCGCTCGCCCCCGGGCCCACGGTCCTCTTCGCGGACGAGCCGACGGCCCCGCTGCACCGCGCCGACCGCGCCCATGTGCTGCGCACGCTCACCACGGCGGCCCGCTCGCACGGGATCACCGTCGTGCTCGCCACGCACGACTCCGACACGGCGGCCCTCGCCGACCGTGCGCTCGCCCTGCTGGACGGGCGCCGCGTGAAGACCGTGCACCTGCCGGACGCCCCGGAGACGGAAGGCCGGGCCGCGTGCTCGCTCTCCGCCTGACCCGCGCGGCCCGGCCCGCCGTCCAGCTGCGCCGTCTGCTGGTCGCCGCCGCCTCGGGGGGCACCGGCTTCCTGCTGCTCGGCACCCTGGGCTACGCGCTGGGCCACCCGCAGACCCCGGGCGCGGCCGTGCTGCGGCTGGCCTGGTGCCTGGTCCCGCTCGCCGCCACGGTGTACTTCGCGCTCGCGGTGGCCCGCACGGACCCCGGTACCAGACCCCGGCAGAACCTGTCCGCCGTGGGCCTGGGCCCGGCCCGCCTGATGGCGGTCTCGGCGCTGACGACGGCCCTGTCCACCGCCCTGGGCTCGATGCTGGCGCTGCTGGTCTTCCTGCACCTGCGCGGCGATCTGACGGGCATGCCCTTCGACGGCGCGGCGGCCCAGTTCCTGGCCGTGGACCAGCCCCTCCCGGTGCCGGCGGCCCTGACCCTGCTGGGCCTGGTCCCGGTGTTCGCCTCGACGGCGGTGGCCGTCGCCCTGCGCCCCAGGGACCCGCGCCGGCCCGCCAGGACAACCCGCGCCTCCGGCCGCTCCGGTGCGCACGGTCACGCGGCACAGCGAGAGACGTCCGGGGTGCGCGGGAGGCTCGGGGCGCGGTTGTTCGCCCCCGCGGGGCCGCGTGCCGCCGCCGGGGAGCCGGAGAGCGCCCGGCAGACTCCGCCCGAGGCGGCTCACGCCGGGGTCACCGACTCCGAGGCACCGGAACAGGACGCCGCCGAGCCCGACATCCCCGCCGCCCTCCCGCCGCCCCGTGAAGCCCCCGTGGGCCTGCCCTGGGGCGTCGCCACCGTCGCCGCCGGCCTCGCCGTGCAGGCCTACGCCGGTCGCACCACCCCCGCCCCGGACCTCACCGACCTGCCGGTCGAGGCCTTCACCGTCCTGGTCGGCTGGGTGCTGACCGCCCTCGGGCTCGTCCTCGCCTCCCCCGGCCTCACCCATCTGTGCGGGCGCGTCCTGCAGTCCGTCCGGCCGGGCGCGCTCAGGCTGCTGGCCGGCCGGGGCCTGATGGCGGAGGCCACCCGGATCGGCCGCCCCCTCGGCGTGGTGTGCGCGGTGGCGTCCGCCGCCTACGCCCTGACCGCCCTGTACAACGGCCCCGAACCCTCCTTCGGCCCGCTGACGACCCTCGGCGCGCTCGTGGTCACCGGCAGCACGGTGGCGACCCTGCTGACGGCGGCCACCGAGGCCCGCCAGTGCCGTGCCGACACCGTGGCCGCGCTGCTGCGCCTCGGCGCCCCCGCCGCGATGCTGCGCAGTGCCGCCGCCCTCCGCGCGGCCGCGCTGCTCGCCGTGTTCGGCCCGCTCACCCTGGCGATCGCCGACCTGGCGGCGCTGCCGATGGCCCACTGAGCGTCGAACGAGAAGGTCTCCCGGAGGACCTTCCGGAAAAGATCTCCGGCCGCCGATGAGTTTCGCGGCGGCCCGGGGTCCAACCCAGCGAACGCCGGCAAGCGCACGGACCGAGGGAGACAGACCCATGTACCAGCAGATGATCTTCGTGAACCTGGCCACCGCCGACGTCGAGGCGTCCAAGAAGTTCTTCACCGCGCTCGGCTACACGATCAACCCCCAGTTCAGCTCCGACGACTGCACCTGCGTCGTGATCAGCGACACGATCGTCGCGATGCTGCTCAGCAAGGAGCACTACGCCACCTTCACGAAGAAGGCGATCGTCGACTCGACGACGTCCAGCGAGGTGCTGGTGTGTCTGAGCGCCGAGAGCCGCGAGAAGGTCGACGAGCTGGTGGACAAGGCGATCGCGGCGGGCGGGAAGCCGAGCGGCGAGACGCAGGACCACGGCTTCATGTACGGCCGTGCCTTCGACGACCTCGACGGCCACACCTGGGAGGTCATGTGGATGGACCCGGCGGCGGTTCAGGGCTGACCCGGTCCGTTCGCACGGACGTGCCTAGCATGGGCGGGTGCATCCGACACCCGCCCAGCCGCTCGACGGCTCCCACGACCGCGAGATCGAGTCCCTGGCCGAGTTCGACGAGGTGGTCGCCGAGCGCGGCTCGCTGGCCCACCATCGTGTCCAGGCAGTCGATCTGACGGACCGTACGAAGACTCTGCTCACCCTCGACACCACCGGCGCCGTCTTCCTCGGCTGCCCCATGGACCCCGAGGCGGCCGCCCACGTCCGGTCGTCCGGCGCCCTGGTGTTCCCGCCGGTCCCGGGGCTCCCCTTCGACCCGTACCGCGGCTTCGCCTACGCACCCGAGGAGTTGTTCGCGTCGCTGAAGGAGGGCTACGAGGCGACGCCGGACGCACGGGCCTACGCCTGGTTCCAGCGCACCAGGGCCGACGGTGACGTCTTCGCCTCCATGCTGCGCGCGATCCACGACGACGCCGTCTCCGACGCCCTGGACGAACTCCTCGCCGGCGCCCGGGTGGTGGGCGTCATGGGCGGCCATGCGATGGCCCGCGGCACGGCCGCGTACGCCGGAGCCGCCCGGCTGGGCCGGGAGCTGGCACGCGCCGGGTTCACGGTCGCCACCGGCGGCGGCCCCGGGGCGATGGAGGCGGCCAACCTCGGCGCGTACGCCGCCCCCTTCGACGACGGCATGCTGGAGGGGGCGCTCCGGCTCCTCGCCGGGGCGCCCTCGTTCCGGCCGTCCGTCACCGAATGGGCGCGGGCCGCCTTCGAGGTGCGCGAACGCTGGCCCGGCGGCGGGGAGTCGGTGGGCATCCCCACCTGGTTCTACGGCCACGAACCGCCGAACGCCTTTGCCGCGCACATAGCCAAGTACTTCGCCAACGCCACCCGCGAGGACGGCCTGCTGGCCCGCTCCACCGCCGGGGTGGTGTTCCTGCCGGGCGCCGCCGGCACCGTGCAGGAGATCTTCGACAACGCGACGCCGAACTACTACGAGTCGCGGGGCGAGCCCACGCCCATGGTCCTGGTGAACGAGGAGCACTGGACACGCGAACTGCCGGCCTGGCCGCTGCTGCAGTCGCTGGCGCGGGGGCGGTCCATGGAGTCCCGTATCGCCCTCGTTGACCGGATCGAGCAGGCTCCGGAGGCGTTGAAACGTCTCTGCAGTTAATAAGCAGGCAAAGCCAAGGGCGGCCACGGGCATATGCATTGACACTCTTATGGAGCGCTTATAAACCTGTGAGCCTCCTGGGGGTGCTGGGGCATCACCTCGTCCCTCGTCCCATCTCCCCCTCAGCCCCCCGCAGTTCTGCACTCTGAAAAGGACAGACGTTGTCCATAACTCGCCGTAGCGCCCGCCGTTCCGTGCGCATCCTGGGTGTTGCCTCCGCCTCCGCCGCGCTGGCCCTCGGTGTCGCCGGCCAGGCCCTCGCCTGCAACATCACCGAGTTCTCCGCCGAAGCCCAGTGCGACGGCAACAAGGGCGTCATCGTCGTCACCGACAAGGACGCCTCCGGTACCCCGGCCACGATCACCGTCTTCTCGAAGAACGCCGCCGGTGTCGAGAAGCAGGTCGGCGAGCCGCAGGACATCAAGGGCTCCGCCAAGGGCACCACGGTGAACTTCCAGGAGAACTGGAAGCCCAACGCCACCTACCGCGTCCACGTCAAGGCCGGCGACCAGGTCGACGAGGACATCAAGCCCGACCTGGTGACCCCGTCGACGGCCTGCAAGAAGGAGGAGTCCCAGACTCCGACGCCGCCGGCCAGCCCGACGCCGAAGCCGTCGGCGTCCACCCCCACCTCCACCCCGACTCCGTCGGCCTCCGAGAGCAGCTCCGCCCCGGCGGGCGCGCCGAGCAACGCGCCGTCCCCGGCGGCCGCCGACTCGAACCTCGCCGAGACCGGTGCCAGCTCCAACACCGGCCTGATCGCCGGTGTCGCGGGCGCCCTGGTCGTCGTCGGCGGTGGCGCTGTCTACTTCGGCATGCGCCGGCGTGGGGCGAGCAGCGGCCGCTGACGCCTCACTTCGCACCTCACCCGGCCCGTCCCCGATCCCCAGGGGGGCGGGCCGCGGTCGTCCTCGTCAGAACGCGGACCGCTCCAGCCAGAACTCCAGCACCTCGCGCTCGCCCAGCACCTCCAGGCCGGGGGCGTCCAGCGGCAGCCGCCGGTAGAAGGCGAGCAGGAGCGGGGTGAGCGGGCCGCGCAGGGCGACGGTGGCCTTCTCGTGGCCGCGGCGCCAGCTGACGCCGTCCGCCGCGAGCTCGACGATCCACTCGGCGTGCAGCGCCGGGTCGCTGTCGGTGGCGTGGAGGTGGATGGTGCGCGGCGGACCGTCCAGCCTGAGCGCCCCCTCAGCGCCACGATGCCGCTGGACGAAGAGGGCGATGTCCAGCCACTCGTCCAGCGCGTCGGCGGCCACCTCGGGTGCCACCTCGTAGGGCACCCCCGCGGTGAGCGTGGCGTCCGCGCGGTGGACGGTGATCTCGTGGGTCATCCTGCGGGCCCAGAAGGCCGCGTCGGACATGCCGATCCAGGACCACACCGCGGTGTCCGGTCCGGCCTCGCGCAGGGCGCCCACGACCAGTTCGCCGGTCTCCGCCAGCCATTTGTCCAGGGCCGCCGCGTCACCCCGCTCCTCGGGTCCGGCACCGAACGGGATCTGCTCCTGCGGGATGTTCTCCTTCGCCCGGGTGCGCACCAGGGCGTCCACCCAGCGCAGGGCCCTGCCCACATGGAGTACGAGGTCCTCCAGCGACCAGTCCGGGCAGGTCGGCACGGTGGCCGCGAGGTCGGTGCCGGAGGTCAGCACCGCCCTCAACTGCCCCACCTGGTGAGCGATTTCGTCGCAGTAACGGTCATGGGTGAGCAAAGTCATGTCCCTCACCCTAGGGGTGAGGTGATCAGCCGAGCACCACGATTTCGGCCGCGTCGAACGCGACCCCCAGCTCGGCCCCGGCCTCCGGCGCGTCCCGGAGTGCGCAGGCCGCCTCCAGGCGCGGGCCGCCGTCCCGGGGCCGGAGGTGAACGGCCACATGGGTGCCCTTGAAGGTGCGGGCGGTCACCGTGCACGGCAGACCCTCGTCGGCCGCGACGAGCCGTACACCGGCGGGCCGGACCAGCAGCGAGCGGTTGCCCCGGGGCGAGCCGTCGGGCACGGGCAGCTTGCCCCACGGGGTGGTCGCCGCCGTGTCGCCGACGGTCGCCGGGACCACGTTGTCGAAGCCGAGGAAGCGGGCCACGAACTCGTCCGCGGGCCGCTGCCAGACCTCCAGCGGCGTCCCGGACTGGGCGATCCGCCCGTCCCGCATCACCACCACCCGGTCGGCCAGCGCGAAGGCCTCGCCCTGGTCGTGGGTGACGGCGAGCACGGTGGTACCCAACCGGCCGAACAGCTCTTTGAGTTCGACCACCAGTCGCTCCCGCAGCGAGCGGTCGAGCTGCCCCAGGGGTTCGTCCAGCATGAGCAGCCGGGGCCTGGGCGCGAGCGCCCGGGCCAGGGCCACGCGCTGCTGCTCGCCGCCGGACAGCCCGGCGACGGCCCGCCCGGCGGCTCCCGGCAGCCCGACCAGCTCCAGCAACTGCCCGACCTCGGCCTCCCGGCCGCCCCTCGGCACACCGTGCATCCGCAGCCCGAAGGCCACGTTGCCGCCGACGTCCCGCTGCGGGAAGAGCTGGTGGTCCTGGAACATCAGCCCGACACCCCGCCGGTGCGCGGGCACGCCCGCCTGGTCCCGGCCGTCGAGCAGCACCCGGCCCGAGTTCAGGGGCTGCAGTCCGGCCACCGCCCTGAGCAGTGTCGACTTTCCACTGCCGCTGGGTCCGAGCACGCACACCACCTCGTGCTCGGCGACATCGAGGCCGACCGCGTCGAGCACGGGCCGCCCGCCGAGGCGCACGGTCGCGTCCGCAAGGCTCAGCAGCATCAGAACTCCCCCGTCCGGTCGGTGCGCAGCCGCTCCAGGAGCAGCAGGGCCGCAGCGCACACCACCATCAGAATCGTCGACAGGGCCATCGCCTGCCCGTAGTTGAGGTCACCGGGCCGGCTCAGCAGCCGGGCCACCGCGACCGGGAGCGTCGGGTTGTCGGGCCGCGCGATGAACACGGTCGCCCCGAACTCCCCGAGAGACACGGCGAACGCGAACCCGGCCGCGATCAGCAGCGCCCGCCGCACCAGCGGCAGGTCGACCTCCCGCCAGACCCGCCAGGGCGGGGCACCGAGCACGGCCGCCGCCTCCCTGAGCCGTCCGTCCACCGCCCGCAGCACGGGCAGCATGGTCCGTACGACGAAGGGGGCGCCCACCAGCGCCTGCGCGAGCGGGACGAGGATCCAGGACTGCCGCAGATCCAGCGGGGGCCTGTCCAACGAGATGAGGAAGCCGAAGCCGACGGTCACGGCGGAGACGCCGAGGGGCAGCATGAGCAGCGCGTCGAAGCCGCGCACGAGCCGTCCGGCGTCCCTGCGGGCCAGCGCGGCGGCCGCGAGTCCGCCGATCAGCACGGCGACGGCGGTGGCGGCGAAGGCGTACTCGAGCGAGGTCCACACGGCGTGCAGGGGTGCCACGAGGAAGGTGCCGCCGTCGGCGTCGGTGAGCGCCCGGTAGTAGCCGAAGCCCGGCGCGTCGAGGGAGCGCTGCACGAGCACGCCGAGCGGCAGCACCAGCAGCAGGGCCACGGTGACCAGGACCCCGGCGAGCAGCGCCCACTGCCCGGCGCCGCGCGGCCGGCGGGCGGTCATCTTCGGGTCGACGAGCCGCAGGGCGGTCTCCCGGCGCCGTACCGTCCAGGCGTGCACGGCGAGGATCGCGCCCACCGCGACGAACTGGACGAGGGTGAGGACGGCTGCCGTGGACAGGTCGAAGACTTCTGAGGTCTGGCGGTAGATCTCCACTTCGAGGGTGGAGAAGGTGGGTCCGCCGAGGATCTGCACCACGCCGAAGGAGGTGAAGGTGAACAGGAACACCATCAGCGCTGCGGCGGCCACGGCGGGTGCGAGGGCGGGCAGCGTCACCTTCCGCCAGGCCCGCAGCGGGGACGCGCCGAGCATCCGGGCGGCCTGTTCCTGCCTGGGGTCGAGCTGGGCCCACAGCCCGCCGACCGTGCGGACGACGACCGCGTAGTTGAAGAAGACGTGCGCCAGCAGGATCGCCCACACGGTGGTGTCGAGCCGTACGCCCCACAGGTCGTCGAGCAGACCGCCGCGGCCGACGAGCGCGAGGAACGCCGTGCCGACGACGACGGTGGGCAGCACGAAGGGGACCGTGACGACGGCCCGCAGCAGGTGTCTGCCCGGGAAGTCCAGGCGGGCGAAGACGTAGGCGGCGGGCAGGGCGAGCAGCAGGGTGAGCGCGGTGGAGGCGACCGCCTGCCAGGTGGTGAACCACAGCACGTGCCGGATGTCCGGCTGGGCGACGACGTCCGCCATCCGCCCGAACTGCCAGACGCCGTCCACCTTCAGCCCGCGCGCGACGATCGCGGCGACGGGCCAGGCGAAGAAGACGGCGAAGAACGCGACGGGCAGGGCCATGAGCCCCAGCCGCGCCGCGCTCCCGCGCGTCCGCCTCGTGGCTACTTCAGTACGAGAGACGTCCACGACTTGACCCACTGGTCGCGGTTGGCGGCGATCTTGCCCGGGGCCATCGTCTCGGGGTCCTTGGCGGCCGGCCCGTACTTGGTGAAGTCGTCGGGCACCGCGGCGCCCTGCACCACCGGGTACACGAACATGTTCAGCGGCATGTCCTGCTGGAACTCCTTGGAGAGCAGGAAGTCGATGAACGCCTTGGCACCCTTGGTGTTCTTCGCGTTGCTCAGCAGCCCGGCGAACTCGATCTGCCGGAAGCAGGTGCCGGTCGCGACGCCGGTCGGCGCGGTGCTGGGCCGCTTCTTGGCGTAGATCACCTCGGCGGGCGGGGAGGAGGCGTACGACACGACGAGCGGCCGGTCACCGCCCGCCTTCCTGCCCTCGGACGAGCCGGAGAACTCCTGGCGGTAGGCCTGCTCCCAGCCGTCGACGACCTTGACCCCGTTGGCCTTGAGCTTCTTCCAGTAGCCCTGCCACCCTCCCCCACTCTCGGCTTCGCTCGAGCGGGAGGTGCCCCCATCGCCGTACTGCGCGGCGCTGCCGAGCAGGAAACCGAGGCCGGGCGAGGAGGTGGCCGCGTTCTCGGTGACGAGGAGGTTCTTGTACGCGGGCTTGGCGAGGTCGGCGAAGGTCTGCGGCGGGGTCAGCTTGTGCTCGCTGAAGTAGGCCTTGTCGTAGTTGACGCAGATGTCGCCGTAGTCGACGGGCGTGACCCGGTGCTTGTCCTTGTCGAGCTGGTAGGCGGCGCCGACGGTGCCGAGGCCCTTCGCCTCGTACGGCTGGAACAGCCCGTTGTCGAGAGCCCGGGACAGCAGGGTGTTGTCGACGCCGAAGAAGACGTCACCCTGCGGGTTGTCCTTGGTCAGGATCGCCTTGTTGACGGCCTGACCGGCGTCGCCGCCCGGCAGTACCCGGACCTTGTAGCCGGACTGCTTCTCGAAGTCCTTGAGCACGTTCTTCGAGACGGCCCACGAGTCGTGGCTGACGAGAGTGACGGTCTTGGAGTCCGCCGAGCCCTTGCCGTCCGTCGATCCGCACGCGGACAAGGTGAGCAGGCCGAGGCCGACCGCCGCGGCCACGAGGGTCTTGGTGTTCACGTGAGTTGTCCTCCTGGGGTTGGCCAGGAAGAACGCGGCCCTGCCCGGGCACGAACCCGGGCAGGGCGCAACAGCATGAGTGGTGACCGAACTTCCTACCCAGAATGACCTGGGCGAGGTTCAGAGGGTCTGCGGCCCGCTTGCCGCACTCTCAGCGCTGTGGCGCTCCCCTGTCGGAATATGAAGATGTGATGGGACGCGATGGAACGCAGCCAGATTACCGCTCGGTGGCCGCGAGCTGACCACACGCCCCGTCGATCTCCTGCCCGCGGGTATCCCGGACGGTGACCGGCACGCCGTGGGCGGCGATCGCCTCCACGAACGCCTTCTCGTCCTCGGGCCGCGAGGCGGTCCACTTGGACCCCGGCGTCGGGTTCAGCGGAATGAGGTTGACGTGCACGGGCTTGCCCCTGAGCAGCCGCCCGAGCCGGTCACCGCGCCAGGCCTGGTCGTTGATGTCGCGGATGAGCGCGTACTCGATCGACAGCCGGCGCCCGGACTTCTCGACGTAATCGAACCCGGCGTCCAGCACCTCGCGCACCTTCCACCGCGTGTTCACGGGGACGAGGGTGTCGCGCAGCTCGTCGTCGGGGGCGTGCAGGGAGATCGCGAGCCGGCACTTGAAGCCCTCGTCGGCGAACCGGTGGATGGCGGGCACGAGGCCGACCGTCGAGACCGTGATCCCGCGCTGCGACAGCCCGAGTCCGTCCGGCGCGGGATCGGTGAGCGCACGGATGGCTCCCACGACCCGGTTGTAGTTGGCGAGCGGCTCACCCATGCCCATGAAGACGATGTTGGAGAGCCGCGCGGGCCCGCCGGGCACTTCGCCGTCCCGCAGCGCCCGCATGCCGTCCACGATCTGGTGGACGATCTCGGCGGTCGACAGATTCCGGTCGAGCCCCGCCTGCCCGGTGGCGCAGAAGGGGCAGTTCATCCCGCATCCGGCCTGCGAGCTGATGCACATGGTCACCCGGTCCGGGTACCGCATCAGCACCGACTCCACGAGCGTGCCGTCGAACAGCCGCCACAGCGTCTTGCGGGTCGTCCCCTGGTCGGTGGACAGATGCCGGACGACGGTCATCAGGTCCGGGAACAGCGCCTCGCGCAGCCGGTCCCGCGAACCGGCCGGGATGTCGGTCCACTGCTCGGGGTCGTGCGCGTACCGCGCGAAGTAGTGCTGCGAGAGCTGCTTGGCGCGAAACGGCTTCTCCCCGACCTCGGCCACCGCCTCCTTGCGCTGGGCGGGCGTGAGGTCGGCAAGGTGCCGCGGCGGCTTCTTGGCTCCGCGCGGGGCTACGAAAGTGAGTTCTCCGGGCTTAGGCATGGCTCTATCAGTGTCGCAGATCCACTTGGGTGACCTGGGGCCGGTCGCTCGCTACGACTGTCGTTAGTAGGCGTCATCGGTCGTCACTGAGCGGCGTCGGACGGCCCAGGGACGGCCCAGCCGGCGGCGCGGTGCACCCGGCTGAGCTGCTCTGTCTATCGTTCCGGCCCACTCACCCGGAGCAGATCATCCATGGCGCTGCGTGCTGCCGCCACGAAGGCGTCGAGGCAGTCATCCAGGCGCGAGTGGATTTGGAACCACGAATCAGCGGGCGTCTCCTCGCCCGGCCCGCCACGGCTTCCGTCCTGCCGCCAGCGCCGCAGTGTTCGGAGCGTGGGAGGTAGCTGGGACAGACACAACATAAGCTCGTCAGCCAGTTGCGAAACCGCCTCCGGCCCCTCCAGCTGCACCTTGTGTACGGAGCCTCCGGCCGCCCTGACTGCTGCGTCGAGCTCGGCAGCGAGGGCGTCGGTGTCGCCGACCGCCTCGTAACGGGAGCGCATGATCATGTCGCCAAGCCTGCCGCCATCGTGACTGACGGTATGGGCGTCGGCCAGGAACTGCTGATACACCTGCCGACGGTGATCGATCTGGAGCTCTCGTATCTGTCGACGCTCTTCGGCTTGCAACAGCCGCGTCTGTTGCTGTTCAGCGGACAGGAGCTGTAGCCGTTGCTGCTCTGCGAGGGCTGCATCCTTGCGCCGTTCCGACCGGAACGTAACTGCTGCAGTCAGTCCGCCGCCGGCAAGCGTCCCCAAGACGCTTACACCGCCACAAGTAGAGAGTCCGCCATGGGCCTCATGCTGCCAGCGAAGACTTCTTCGCGTTCGAGGATTGATCACTAGCTTGGAAGATCGCGTATGCGGATTCGGTCTGAGCTGGCAAATCACTGACCTGCGGTTTCTCGGGTCGCTCTCCGGTGTTCCCCGCTGCTCCCCGCCGCTCGCCGCCCGATCGGGCACGCGGGAGACACGGTGCATGCTCACCGCTCGCTGCTGCGTGACCTACGGCTCACCCCAGTCGGGGACGCACATCATGCTGTGAGCCGGCACCACGGGTTCGCTCGGCAACGGATCGATTCCACGGACCCGTACGGCCACGATATCGGCAGGGATGGATCGAGCCGGGAGCCTCGTCAAACGCCACCTGAAGGCCTCTGGGACGTCCTTAGCGGGCAGTTCCACCATGGCGAGGCTTACCCATCGGCCGTAGTTGGTGGGGTACACGCGGATCGAAGCGCCGCATTCAGGGCAAAGGTTGCGTCCATGGAGATGGTGTACGGGTTCGACCTGATCCGGGGGTTTGCTCCGGCGTCGGGATGATGCCCGCATAGATGAACGGCCACCGGCT
>NZ_VISR01000031.1 GCF_007827595.1 Streptomyces sp. BK340 | reverse complement strand
CACCCCCCAGGTCATACGTTCGACAGGGGGGACCAGCCATGCCGGGTCCGGAGGCCAGCGGCCCTCTTGCAGGACCGCGAAGAACATAACGGGGGGAGCGGCTCGCCGGGTACAAGGAGGTGCTCGCCGAGGCGGGCTTCGAGGTGGACGAGCGGCTGATCGTCTCCGGCGACTACAGCCGGGCCGGCGGTGAGGCGGGCGCGGAGCGGCTGCCGGCGCAGGCCACCGACCTGGACGCCGTGTTCGTGGCCTCCGACCTGATGGCCCAGGGCGTGCCGGCGGTGCTGCAGCGGGCGGGCAAGCGGGTGCCGCAGGACATCGCCGTGGGCGGTACGACTCCCCCGCGGCGACCGCCGTCACTCCGGCACTGACCACCATCCGCCGGCCGCGGGACCGGATCAGCTCCGAGATGGTGCGGGTGCTGCTCGCCCAGATCGGCGGCGAGGATCCGGCCGCGGTGATCCTCCCGACGGAACCGGTGCGCCGCGAGTCGACCTGAGGACGCCCGGGCCGGTCACCGCCGGCCCGGTCTGACCAGCCCCGTCTCATAGGCGAGGACGACCGCCTGGGCGCGGTCGCGCAGCCCCAGCTTGGCGAAGATCCGGGCCACGTGGGACTTGACCGTGGCCTCGCTGAGGGTCAGCTCGGCGGCCAGTTCGGTGTTGGACAGGCCGCGTCCCATCAGGGTCAGCACCTCCCGCTCGCGGGGTGTGAGAGCGGCCAGGTCGGCGGGGACGGTCTCGGCCGTCCGCTCGGCCTCGGCCGCGTACCGCTCCACCAGGCGCCGGGTGATCTGCGGCGCCAGCAGGGCGTCGCCGGTGCCGACGAGTCGCACGGCCGCCGCCAGGTGTTCCGGCGTGACGTCCTTCAGCAGGAAGCCGCTGGCCCCGAGCGACAGTGCCGTGTACACGTACCGGTCCAGGTCGAAGGTGGTCAGCATCAGCACCCGGCAGTCCGGGGTCTGCTCCAGGATGAGCCGGGTGGCCTCCAGGCCGTCCATGGCCGGCATCCGGATGTCCATGAGCACGACGTCCGGGGAGAGTTCACGGGCGGCGGCGACCGCCTCGATGCCGTCGGCGGCCTCGCCGACCACGTCGATGCCCCGGGCGGTGAGGATCAGCCGGAAGCCGGTCCGGATGAGCGTCTGGTCGTCGGCGATCAGGACGCGGGGCGCGCCCTGGGGCGCCTGCTCCGTCACGGGCGGTCCAGGGGTATGCGGGCGCGGACGCGGTAGCCACCGCCGAGTCTGCGCCGGGCGTCCAGGTCCCCGCCGTAGACGGCGACCCGCTCGCGCAGTCCGAGCAGACCGCGCCCGGTGCCCGCACCGTGCGGCTTCGGCACGGCCGGTGCGGTGCCGGTCAGCACGCTGAGGCCGGTGTTGAGTACCTCGACGCGCAGGGCGTGGTCGGCGTAGCGCACGGACACCTCCGCCTTGCCGCCGTCGCCGTGCCGGAGCGCATTGGTCAGGGCCTCCTGGATGATGCGGTAGGCAGTCACGTCGACTCCCTGGGGCAGGGGGCGCGGCTCGCCCGAGATGCGGACCTCGACGGGGAGGCCGGCGAACGATATCCGGTCCACCAGGTGCCCGAGCCGGTCGAGGCCGGGCTGGGGGGCGAGCGGCGTGCCGGGGTCGTCGGCGCGGGCCGGGCCCGGGTCGGTGTCCTCGCCGTTCTGCGCAGGCGCCAGCAGCCCCAGCAGGTGTCTGAGGTCGGTCATCGCGCCCCGCCCGGCGTCCTCGACGGCGCGCAGGGCGGTCGCGGCCTCGTCGGGCATGGTGCCGAGCACCTCGCGGGCGGCGCTCGCCTGGACGACCATGAGGCTGACGTTGTGGCTGACGATGTCGTGCAACTCACGTGCGATCCGGTCGCGTTCGGCCGCGATCGCGGCCTCGGCGGCACTCTCCCGCTCCCGCTCCAGCAGCCACCCCCGCTCCCCGACCGCGGTCTGCCACCGGCGCCGGGTGCGCACCAGCGCGGCCGCCAGCACCAGGACGGCCGCGCACGCCGGCGCGAGCGCCGCCGCCAACACGTCGTACTCCCCCATGGCCCAACTCTCGCAGACGGCACCGACATCCGCATCGACCTGTGGATTCAGGGCCGTGCATCCCTGGGATGAGTCCCGCCGCCGGGTGCCATCCACGGAGGGATGCCCCGGTCCCCTTCGGCCCTCTAGCGTCCTGTCCATGGTCACTGAGGTGAGAACGGGAGACACCGTCGTACGGCTCGACGGGGTGCACAAGGAGTACGGCGAGACGGTCGCCCTCGGCGGGGTCTCGCTGGAGATCCGGGCCGGGGAGGCGGTCGCGGTGATGGGGCCCTCGGGATGCGGCAAGTCCACGCTGCTCAACATGATCGCCGGTCTCGACCGGCCGTCGTCCGGCACCGTCGTCGTACACGGCGAGAACGTCGGGGAGTTGAGCGAGAAGGGGCTCGCGCTGTACCGGCGGCGCCGGATCGGCATGATCTTCCAATTCTTCAACCTCATCGACGACCTGTCGGCCCTCGACAATGTGGCGCTGGCCGGCCAGTTGACCGGCACACCGGCCCGGCAGGCCCGGCGGCGGGCCCTGGAGCTGTTCGGGGAACTCGGCATCGCCGACCGGCGCAACGCCTACCCGGCGGTGCTCAGCGGAGGTGAGCGGCAACGGGTCGCGGTGGCAAGGGCGTTGATGAACCGGCCCGCGCTGCTGCTGGCCGACGAGCCGACCGGCGCGCTGGACAGCAGGGCCGGGGAGCAGGTGATGGACCTGCTGCTGGACCTGAACCAGATCGGCCAGACCCTGATCATCGTGACGCACGACCGGCATCTCGCGCGGCGCTGCGCGAGCCGGCTGGTGGAGGTCGCCGACGGCCGGGTGACCGGCGAGCACACCCTGGAGCCGTCCGCATGAGGGCGGTGTGGAAGGCCGCACGGGCGGCCGTACGCCGGCGGAGACTTCAGACGCTGGTCATCTGGCTGGTCACGCTCGTGTCGACGGGGTCGATCGTGGTCGCGCTGGGCCTGGTGGACGCGGCGTCCGCGCCCTTCGACCACGCTTTCGGAAAGCAGCGCGGGCCGCACGTCATCGCCGCGTTCGACCCGGCCGGGGTGTCGGACGCGCAACTGGCCCACGCGGCCCGGCGGCCCGCGGTCGAAGCGGCGGCCGGACCGTTCCGGCAGGCCTCGTTGGACCTTCCGCGCGATGCCGGCAACTTCGGTCTCGGCGGTGAGGTCACGGTGGTGGGGCGTTCCGGTCCCGGCGGTCCGGTGGACCGGGTGAACGTGTGGGCGGGCCGGTGGCCCACCCGGCCCGGGGAGATCGTCCTGAACCGGCAGTCCGACTGGACCGCCGACGACTTGGGCAAGAAGGTCCGCCTGCCGTCGGGGCGCACGCTGACGATCGTCGGGTTCGGCTTCGACCTGAGCCACACCGCGGACGCCTGGGTCGCCCCGGACCAGATCGCGGCCCTGCACCCGACGGGCACCCAGATGCTGTTCCGGTTCCGGGACGCGTCGTCGGAGCGTGCGTTGCGCGCGGGCATGGCCCAGGTGACCGAGGAGCTGCCGAAGAGCGCGCTCGCCGGGTCGGAGACGTATCTGGCGCTGAAGCACCGGGTCGGCAGCGTCGCGCGCGCCTACGCGCCGTACCTGATGGCCTTCGGTGTCCTGGGCATCCTGGTGGCCGTGCTGATCGTCGCCAACGTGGTCGGCGGGGCGGTGGTCTCCGGGTTCCGGCACATCGGCATCCTCAAGGCGCTGGGGTTCTCGCCGGGTCAGGTGCTGGGCGTCTACCTCGTGATGATCTCCGTACCGTCCGTCCTCGGCTGTGCGCTCGGCACACTCGCGGGCAACCTGCTGGCGCACCCCTTCTTCGGGTTCGTGTTCACCGGGCCGAACGCGGGAGTGCTGCACGACAGCGTCGGTATCGCGCCATGGGTGAACGCGCTCGCCCTGCTCGGCATGCCGCTCGTGTGCGTGCTGGCCGCGCTGGGGCCCTCGATGCGGGCGCGGCGGATGTCGGCGGCGCGGGCGATCAGTGCCGGAAGCGCGCCGCGTGCCGGACGGGCGCTCGGCCTCCAGCGGCGCCTGGCGGGTGCCCGGTTGCCCCGGTCGGTGAGCCTCGGTGTGGGGCTGCCGTTCGCCCGTCCGGCGCGCAGCGCGCTCACGCTGGCCGCCGTGGCCCTCGGCGTGACGACGGTGACGTTCGCGACGGGTCTGACGACGACGCTGACCGGCTTCGGGGGTGCGGGACAGCACGCGTTCGACGTCACCGTGTACGTCGGCAACCTCCGGCACGGCAAGGAGGTGCGGCCGGTGCACGGCGACCGGCAGCTCCAGGCGATGCTGGAGTCGCTGCCGGGAGCGGCCCGGGTCACGGCGCGGTCTGACGACGAAGCGCTCCTCGTCGGCTCCACCCAGGTGGTCATGTTCGAGGGCCGGCGCGGGGACGTGCCGCTGGACAGCGTCCTGGTCCGGGGCCGCTGGACGCACCGCACCGGGGAGGTCGTGGCCGGCACGGCGTTCCTGCACCGGACCGGCACACACGTCGGCGATCGTCTGCGGCTGCGCAAGGGCGGCCGCGAGGAGCGGCTGACCATCGTCGGCGAGACCATGCTGGACAACGACCGGCTGGTCGTCGGCGCCTGGCCGACGGTCACGGCCCTGATCCCGGACGCGAAGCCCATCGCCTACCACGTCAGACTCCGCGAGGGCGCCGACCAGCAGGCGTACGCGCGCGCGGTGCGGGCGGCCGACCCGGGTCTGTCCCTCCAGCTGAGCGGTCCGAACAACGTCACGCGCACCATCGTCGGCTCCGCGACCGCGCTCACCCTGATGCTCGCCCTGGTCGCCTCGCTCGGCGTGTTCAACACGGCGGTCCTCAACACCCACGACCGGCGCCGCGACCTCGGCATGCTCAAGTCGATCGGCATGACCCCGCGCCAGGTCACGGTGATGACGGTGACATCCATGGCGATGCTCGGCGCGGTGGGCTCCCTGCTCGGGATCCCGCTGGGGATCGTCGGCTACGAGCTGGTGGTGCCGCGGATGGCGGCGGCGATCGACATCACCCTCCCGTCGTACCTGACGGACGTCTGGCACGCCCCGACGCTGGCCGTTCTGGCTCTGGCGGGGCTCGTGATCGCGGTCCTCGGCGCGTTCGTCCCGGCCCGGCGGGCGGCCCGTCTGACCGTCGCGGAGGTGCTGCGCAGCGAGTGACCACGCCGGCCCCGGGGAGCCCGCCGCCGCAACCGGTCAGGATCGGAGAAGCGGCGCGGGGCTCCCCCGCCCTAGCGTGAGAGCACCGACGGAAACCCGTCGGGCCACGCACCTCGAAGGAGTGAGTTCCATGACCGCCGGCCTGCAGACGATCATCTACCCCGTCAAGGACAAGGACCGGTCCAAGGCCCTGTTCACCGCCCTGCTGGGCGTCGAGCCGTACGTCGACGAGCCCTACTACGTCGGTTTCAAGGCCGCCGGACAGGATGTCGGCCTCGACCCGAGCGGGCACGCGCAGGGGCTGACCGGGCCGGTGCCGTTCTGGCATGTGGCCGATCTGCGGGAGCGGCTCGCCGCGCTGCTGGAGGCGGGCGCGGAACTGCTCCAGGACGTGCGGGACGTCGGCAACGGCAGGCTGATCGCCTCGGTGAAGGACCCCGACGGCAACCTGGTGGGGCTGCTCCAGGACCCGTCCGCCTGAGGCCCGTACGAGTGCTTGCGCCCGCACTAGTTGCACACTCAACAATTGGCCGGATCGGTGCTACGGTGCGGGTATGGCAGTCACGACGGCCGACAGCCGGCTCGAGGAGCGGTGGCGGGACATCCTCACGCTCCACGCGCACACGATGTGCGAGATCGACCGTGCCCTGCACCCGCACGGGCTGGGCGCGAGCGACTTCGAGGTGCTGGACATCCTCGCCACCGCGGCGCCCGGGGAGGGCGACCAGTGCCGGGTGCAGAACCTGGTCGGACGGGTCCATCTCAGCCAGAGCGCGCTGTCCCGGCTGATCGGCCGTCTGGCGAAGGAGGGCCTGGTGGAGCGCTCGGTGTGCGCGGAGGACCGGCGCGGGGTGTGGGTCGCGCTCACGGCCAAGGGCCGCGCCCTGTACGCCGAGGTACTGCCGCTCCAGCGGGCGGTGCTGGAGCGGATGCTGACCGAGCGGGCCGGCTAGAGCGTCAGCTCCGCCCCGTCCGGCAGGACCTCCACCCCGTGTTCGGCCACGCGCGCGCGTGCCCGTGAGGAGGGGTCCAGCAGCGGGTTGGTGTTGTTGAGGTGGGTGTAGATCCGGCGTGCGCCCGGATGGCGGGCCAGGGCCTCCAGCGAGCCGTCCGGGCCCGTGACCGGCAGGTGTCCCATGGCCGCCTGCCCGGCACCGGTCCGCACCGCGCCGCCCATCTCGTCGGCCGCGAAGAAGGTGCCGTCCAGCAGCACGCAGTCGGCCGACGCGCACAGCTCGTCCAGCACGGAGCTCCAGGCCCCGACACAGGGCGCGTACACCAGCACTCCCCCGCTGGCCAGGTCCTCGACGCGGTACGCCGTCACCCACGGGCCGCCGGTCTCGGGCGCCTGTGCCGGTACGTACTTCGGGATCTTGGTGCCCACCGGATGGGCCGTGACGACCAGTCCACCGGACAGCACGAAGCCGCCGTCGGCCAGGCTGTCGGCCCACTCCCAGGCGGCGTAGCGGTCCAGGGCGGCGCGGGCGGGTGTGAGGACGGCGCGGACCGGCGGGGCCGCGTAGACCTTCAGGCCCGCAGCTCCGCGCAGTTCGGCCAGACCGGTGACGTGGTCCGCCTCAGCGTCGGTGAGCAGTACCCCGCGCAGCGGGGTGTCGCGGGGGCCGGGGCCGGGCCGCAGGGCTGGGGCGGCGGTGAGCTGGGTGCGCAGATCGGGCGACGCGTTGAGCAGCCACCAGTCCCGGCCGTTTCCGGTGACGGCGGCGCACTCCTGGCTCCGGGAGGGCAGTGTCCCCTCGCGGGCGGCCTCGCACAGCGCGCAGGCGCAGTTCCACTGCGGGAAGCCGCCTCCGGCGGCGGTGCCCAGCAGGACGACCCTCACGACGATCGGCTCCTTCGCGTACGGCGGACCTTCCGGTGGGATCTTCCCGCCGGAGGGCGGGGTGACTACTCGGAGACGGGGGGCAGTTCCGGCCGTCCGTCATCGGGCCGGCGGTCCATGGGGCGCTGCGGCGGAATGGGCCCGCCCGGGAAGTCGCGGGGGCCGGTCCACAGGGCGGGCACCGCGTCGCAGCGGCGGCACAGCTCGTACGCGACCGCCTCGTAGTTGACCCGCCAGCCCTGGAAGTGCGGCCAGGCATTCTTCGGGCTGCGTTCCGCACGGAAACCGGCCGCGTCCAGCATGGCCACCGCCTCGGCGAACTCCTCGAAGGTCAGCTGGATCGGGCTGCCCGGCGAAGGGTCGGGGTCGAAGCGGATGCGCACCACGCGGGCGATGTCGCGCAGGGCGGTGAAGCCGGCGCGCAGCACCAGACGGGCCTCCGGCGGGGCGAGCCGCGGGTCGAGCGCGAGCTGCAGGGCGGCCGCGTCCATGACGGCGATGAGCCCGACCAGCCAGCTGCGGTGCGGGCGCGGGGAGCGGAAGGTCAGCAGGGTCGGGTACGTGGAGTGGCTCTCGCCCATGTCCGAGGCGAGGCGCTCCCAGGCCCGGTACAGGTCGGGCAGCGCGGTCTCGGTCTCCACCAGCCACTGCCGGGCGAGGATCTCCGGGCCCCAGGCGGGCTCGCCGGCCCGTGCCTGGAGCAGGGTGACCTCCAGCTCACGACGGTTGTAGGCGGCGTACAGGGTGGGCAGGTAGGCGATCTGGAGGGCGATCAGGACGGGTCCGGTGGCCGCGGCCATGAAGTCGAGCACGGACAGTTTCAGCCGGGCGCCGCTCGCGAAACCGAGCGTGAACAGGCTGGATCCCGCCTCGCGGAAGGCGGTCGCCCAGGACAGCGGGGACGCCGCGTACAGCAGGAGGCCGTAGCCGAGCAGGGCCCCGCCGAGCCAGGTGACGAGCATGCCGATCAGCATCAGCGGGGCGAGCCAGGTCTGGGCGCGGTCGATGGCCTGGTAGCCGCCGCGCGCGGCGGTGAGCCCGAGGAGCCTGCGCAGCAGCCACCACAGGCGGAACACCAGCATGGAGTAGAGGCCTCGGGGGACTACGAGGGTGCGGACGATGCTGGTCAGGACCAGCACCAGGACCAGTCCGCCGGCAGCTCCGGAGATCCATTGCATGCCGTCATTTTGGCCTCTGAGCGGGTGGGCTCTCGGTGCGTTCGCGAGTGCGGTGCGTCGTGGTCCGTCGCGCCGGCGCGGCCGAGCCGCACATCGACACGGCCCCGCGCCCCTTACGTCGGCTTGCGCTTCACCGTGCCAGAAGGGTCCGTACTCCGTGCGAGGTGAGGGTCAGGCCGTGGGTCGAGTTGCCGTCTATGGCCAGGGAGAGGTCGTCGTCGGGCCAGTGGGCGGCGAGTGTGCCGAGGGGGATCAGGTGGTAGCGGGAGACGAAGGGAAGCAGATCCGTCATCGCTCCCTCCGAGGTGAACACGGGGACGACGGGATCGCCCCCGGCCTGTTCCAGTATGGGCAGGGCGATCGTCGAGCCGTTGCCGTCGCCGTCCACCGCGTCGTCCGGCACGGGGACGAGCACCTCGCTGTGGGCGAGGGTGTCCAGGGCGGCTTGGTCCTCGGCGTTCACGGCCAGCGCGTCCAGCGCCTGCTGGGCCGGCGTCGGAAGGGCGTCGTGTGCGGGTGTTTCCATGGCAGATCCCCAGATAGCGGCGGTTGTACGGCCACGCACGGGCCGGCGCCCGGGCGTGCTCCGCTCGCGTACCCCGTGCGGCCCGGGGCATGCGTGAGGATTGCGCGGAGGGCGGGTACATGCCGTGGCAGGTCAGCCGAAGGCGATTGTCGGCCGGCAGTGGTCGGGGTCGAGCAGGCCGGCGACGTGCGCGACGAAGGAGCCGTCGGCCGCCCGGTCGGCGCTCCGCGTGTCGAGCGGCAGTCCCCCGGTGCCCGCGGCAGCAGCTCCCCCTCGCGGGCCGGCGCGCAGGACGGCCGAGCAGGTCGTCCGGCGGGCGGCCACCGCCGCGGATCTCCCGCATGGGGATCCGGCTGATCCGCCGGTGCTTGAGCGGGACGCCGGTCAGGGGCGGGCCCCGGCGAGCAGGTCGTCGACGGTGGTGACCCGGATGAGCGGCCGGTAGAGGTCCAGCACGTGCAGGGTCCTGGCGTGGGAGGCGTCGTCCACGCCCGCGCAGGCGTCCGCGACCACCAGGACCTCCGTGCCGGCGTCGGCCGCGGCCAGGGCCGTGGACAGCACACAGCAGTCGGTGCTGACGCCCGCCAGCACCAGGCGGCCCTCCGGGCCGACCCGCTCGGCGAGTTCCGGGGTCCACTTGCCGAAGGTGGTGGCGTCCAGGACATGGCCCATGTGGCCGGCGAACTCGTCCGCCAGTTCCCACAGTTCGGCGTCCGGCGGCTGGAGGGCGAACGGCCAGCGGGCGTAGTAGGCGCGCCAGGCTCCGGTCGGCTGCCCGGGGGCCAGGAAGCGGGTGAAGGCGACACGGTCGCCGAAGGCCGGCAGCAGGCGTCGTACGCCCGCGGCCGCGTCGGCGAAACGGGGAGCGGCCCAGGGGCTCGCGGGGTCGGCGAAGACGCGCTGCATGTCGATGACGGCCAGCAGACCGGGGGCGGAGGTCATGCGCTGTGCACCCCCTCGCCCGGCGACGGGCTCGGCGCGTCGGCCTCCTGCTCGCGCACCCGGCCCCGGCCCCGCAGCAGGGTGCCGAGGAAGGCGAGCGCGAGGGCGGCCAGAACGCCCAGGTTGGCGTACGCCCAGGCACCGGCCCTCCCGCCGAGCCCGAGCGGCTCCAGGAGGTAGCCCTGCCAGGTCAGCCAGCTCGCGGAGGTGTTGGTGACCAGGCCCCAGCCGACAGCGGTGGCGCCGAGCGTGAGCAGCAGCGGCAGCAGGGGGACGTCGCCGTAGCGGCCGTGCGGGCGGTACAGGTCGTTCTCGTCGTAGTCGCGGCGGCGCAGCGCGAGGTCGGCGAGCATGACGCCGCACCAGGCGGCGACGGGCACGCCGAGCGTGGTCAGGAAGCCCATGAACTGGGCGAGGAAGCTGTCGGCGAAGAAGACGATGTAGACGGAGCCCGCGATCATCAGGATGCCGTCGAAGAGGGCGGCCAGATGGCGGGGCACACGCACGCCCGCGGAGAGCAGGGCCAGGCCGGAGGAGTAGATGTCGAGGACGGCGCCGCCCACCAGGCCGAGGACGGCGACCACCGCGAACGGCACCAGGAACCAGGTCGGCAGGATCGTGGTCAGCGCACCGATCGGGTCGGCCGCGATCGCCTTGCTCAGCGTCTCGGAGGAACCGGCCAGCAGGAGGCCGAAGACGAGGAGCAGCAGCGGGGCGGCGGAGGCTCCGAAGGTGGTCCAGCCGATGACACCCCGGCCGGCCGAACTGCGGGGCAGGTAGCGGGAGTAGTCGGCTGCGGCGTTGACCCAGCCGAGCCCGAAGCCGGTCATCATGAACACCAGCGCGCCGGTGAACTGCTGGGCGGAGCCTGCCGGGATCGCGCTGACCGTGCTCCAGTGGATGTGGTCGGCGACCAGGCCGACGTAGCCGACGGTGAGCACGCCCGTGATCACGGTGATCCAGGTCTGCAGACGCATGATCAGGTCGAAGCCCATGACCCCGCCGACCACGGTCAGCGCGGCCACCACGACGAGCGCGACCACCTCGGTCTCCGTGCCGCCGCCCCAGCCGAGCCGGCTGAAGACGGTGGCGGTGGCCATGGTGGCGAGGGCGGTGAGGACGGTCTCCCAGCCGACGGTGAGCAGCCAGGAGATCACGGACGGCAGCCGGTTGCCGCGCACGCCGTAGGCGGCCCGGCTGAGCACCATCGTGGGCGCCGAACCGCGTTTGCCTGCGACCGCGATGAAGCCGCAGAGCAGGAAGGAGACGACGATGCCCAGCACGCCGGCGGCGAGGGCCTGCCCGAAGGAGGTGCCGAAGCCGAGGGCGAAGGCGCCGTAACTGAGGCCGAGGACCGAGACGTTCGCACCGAACCAGGGCCAGAACAGCGTGCGTGGGGTGCCCTTGCGCTCAGCGTCCCCGATCACGTCGAGTCCGTGCGTCTCCAACTGGATCTGCCGGCCGGTGGATCTGCTGTCGGGGGAGTCCTGCGGATGCGTCATCGCCGATCAACCTGTCCCTACCTGTCCAGACGTGCCCAGCCGAGGCCAACCGATGCGTCAGGCCGGATTCCGCAGGGTCGTACGAAGCTGTTCGAAGGCGGTGGGCCGGGGCCGGTCCGGCAGGAAGTCGCGGATGCGCAGGGCGCATTCCTGCGGGGAGAGCCGGCTGGTGTCCACGTCGAGGTCGTGGACTGCGTGCGAGTGCACCTGCCCGTACTGCATGGCGGCCAGCCCCGGCTGCCGGTCGCCCCGCTCGCGCTCCCGGCGTTCCAGCTCGGGCAGCGGGCAGCGCACCCCGATCAGGACGGTGTCCTCGGGCACGAGCAGGTCGAGGAGGTCGAGCAGCCGCCAGCGGCGGGAGAGCGGATGGTTCACGACCACGTTGTTGCCGCCCGCGGCCATCCCGGCGACGGCGCGGTGGAAGCCCTTGGCGGTGCGGTCGATCTCGGCCTGGAGGTCCTCGTCGGCGATGGGATTGTCGCAGCGCATGGCGTGGAACGCGTCGACGGGCAGGTGGAACCACGTGCCGTCGAGCAGGTCGAGGAGCGCCCGGGCGATGCTGGACTTGCCTGAGCTGGACGTGCCGTTGAGCAGGATGACCGTGCCCCCGGCGGGGGTGTCGGGGATGCGTGCGTGGTCCGGGTCGGCCGTGACCCGAGCCGCCTCGGTCGCCATGGTGTGGTCCTTCCGTCCGCGGAGGTCCTGAGCCGGTGTGGCTTCGCGATCATCGCATGGGGCCGCTCCGGAACCCGAGGGGATTTCGGCCACGGTCGGCTGAAGTCGGGCCGGGCGACGGGGAGTCGGGTTCGGGCAGGGGGCGGAACAGGAGCCGGCTCAGCGCCGGCATGAGGATCAGGGGTGCCAGCGCGGTCCGCAGGGAGGACGCGTCGGCGAGGTGGCCGATGAGAGGGCCGGCCGGACCGCCGATGCTGCCGTCAGGCCGAGGGTGATCCCGCCGGCGGTGCCCTCCCGCGAGGGAAGGCAGTCCTGGCCGAGCGTCACCTGGAGCGAGAACGGCACGTACAGACCGGCCGAGGTCAGCGCCACGAACAGGTACAGGGCGGGGCCCGGTACGAACACCACGCCCGCGACCGCCGCGACCGAGACCAGGTACGACCGGCGGGCAGCCGTCACCCTGCCCCAGCGGCCGGCCGGCGCGCCGCCGAGCAGGGAGCCCACCGCGCCGCCGAGGCAGAGCACGCGTCTTCCGGCGGACGTTCGGCCACACACCGGGTTCCCACCCGACGGGCTGACGGACGCGGCCCGGTCCAGCCCCGGCCGGACATTCATCAACTCACCTTCCTCACCACTTACTTCACCTCTTGACGAAAGCAGGTCCAGACCTTTAGGTTCCCGGGCGCCCCCACACAGCCAAGGAGTGGACTCCTCCATGCCGACTTCCAGCCGCAGACGGTCCCGCTTCACGATCGGCTTCGTGCTCGCCGCCGTCCTCGCCGCGCTGTTCACCGCCGCTCCAGCCCAGGCCGCCGACGGCGCGATCACCGGACTCGCCGGAAAGTGCGTCGACGTGGCGGGTGCCAACAGTGCCAACGGCACCGCCGTACAGCTCTACGACTGCAACGGAACCGGCGCCCAGATCTGGTCCGACCCCGGGGACGGAACCCTGCGGGCGCTCGGCAAGTGTCTGGACGTGACCGACCGCAGCACCGCGGACGGCGCTTCCGTCCAGCTGTGGGACTGTTCGGGCGGCGCCAACCAGCAGTGGGTGGTGACCGCGGCGCACGACATCGTCAACCCGGCGGCCGACAAGTGCCTGGACGTGCGGGACAACAACAGCGCCAACAGCACCCGGCTGCAGATCTGGAGCTGCTCCGGCGGGGCGAACCAGAAGTGGAACGCGCCCGGGAGCGGTGGTGGCGGGGGCACCCCGTCCGGATTCGCGGCGAGCGAGGCGCAGTTCAACCAGATGTTCCCGAACCGGAACTCGTTCTACAGCTACAGCGGGCTGACCGCGGCCCTCAGCGCCTACCCCGGCTTCGCGAACACCGGCAGCGACACCGTGAGGAAGCAGGAGGCGGCCGCCTTCCTCGCCAACGTCAGCCACGAGACCGGCGGACTGGTGTACGTGGTGGAGCAGAACACCGCCAACTACCCCCACTACTGCGACTGGAGCCGGCCCTACGGCTGCCCCGCGGGACAGGCCGCCTACTACGGGCGCGGCCCGATCCAGCTCAGCTGGAACTTCAACTACAAGGCCGCCGGCGACGCGCTCGGCATCGATCTCCTCAACAACCCCTGGCAGGTGGAGAACAACGCCTCCGTCGCCTGGAAGACCGGCCTGTGGTACTGGAACACCCAGTCCGGACCGGGCAGCACGACCCCGCACAACGCGATGGTGGGCGGCGCCGGCTTCGGCCAGACCGTCCGCAGCATCAACGGCTCCCTCGAGTGCGACGGCAGGAACCCGGCGCAGGTGCAGAGCCGCGTCGACGCCTACCAGCGCTTCACCCAGATCCTCGGTGTCCCCGCGGGCGACAACCTGTACTGCTGACCCGAACCGCCCGGCAAGGAGCCGTCATGCGCAACCCGAACTCCCTGACCCAGGCCCTTCTCGGTGCCCTCGGCGCGCTGACGCTCGTCGTGGCCGTCCCGGCGAGCGCCCACGCGAACGTGCTGCAGCTGCTGCCGCAGAACGCCGACGGCCTGGAACAGACCTTCTCCCCCGCCTACGACTACGACGGCGACGGCTGCTACGCCACGGCCGCCATCGGAGCCGACGGCACCGTCAACCCCGGCCTGAAGCTCGGCGGCGACGTCAACGGGCACTGCCACGACTACGCGCAGCTGGCCAACGCCAACACCTACTCGCGCGAGAAGTGCAACAACGGCTGGTGCGCGGTGATGTACGCCAGCTACTTCGAGAAGGACCAGGCGACGCTCGGCCCGGCGGCCATCGGCCACACGCACGACTGGGAGCACGTCGTGGTGTGGATCAAGGACAACGAGGTGCAGTACGTGTCCGTGTCCCAGCACACGAGCTACCAGGTGGCCGCCCGCTCCTCGGTCCGCTTCGACGGCACGCACCCGAAGATCGTCTACCACAAGGACGGGGTGTCCACCCACGACTTCCGCTTCGCCAACACCAACGACGAGCCCCCGGAGAACGTGACCGGCGGCTGGTACTTCCCCCGTCTGGTGGGCTGGAACGGCTACCCGGCGGGCTACCGCGACAAGCTCCTGAGCGCCGGCTTCGGCGCCGCCACCATCAAGATCAAGGACGGTGACTTCCAGTACGCCCTGGCGCACTCCATGCCGTCCGGGATCCCCTTCGACCCCGGCGCCTGACGGCTCCTTCGCTCCGGGAACCGGCGGCGCGCAAGCGATTACCCTGGTCGTCGTGCCTGTCTCCCGTCTGCGCCGCGTCGCCGTTCTCGTGCTCGAGGGCGCGAAACCGCTGGACGTCGGCATTCCGGCACAGGTGTTCACGACCCGCGCGAGCATGCCGTACGAGGTGCGGGTGTGCGGCGCGGCGCCCGGTCTCGTGGCCGGCGGCGACGGCCTGTCGTACCACGCCGCCCACGGTCTCGACGCGCTCGGATGGGCCGACATCGTGTTCATCCCCGGCTACCGGTTCCCGGACCGCGAAGACCCGCCGCAGGCCGTCGTCGAGGGCCTGATCGCCGCCCACGACCGCGGTGCGCGGCTCGCCGCCATCTCGACGGGCGCCTTCGCGCTCGCCGCCACCGGACTGCTCGACGGCAAGCGCGCCACGACGCACTGGCACTACGCACGCGCGCTCGCGGCGAAGCATCCGCTCGTCCAGGTCGACGAGAACGTGCTGTTCGTCGACGAGGGCAGCGTGCTGACGTCGGCCGGGGCCGCCTCCGGACTCGACCTGTGCCTGCACATGCTGCGCGGCGACCTCGGTGTGGCCGCCTCGAACCACGCGGCCCGGCGCCTGGTCGCGGCCCCCTACCGCAGCGGCGGTCAGGCGCAGTACGTGCCGCGCAGCGTGCCCGAGCCCCTCGGCGAGCGGTTCGCCGCCACCCGCGAGTGGGCCCTGCACCGGCTCGCCGAGCCGCTCACCCTGGAGGCGCTCGCCCGGCACGCGGCCGTCTCGCCGCGCACCTTCTCCCGGCGCTTCGCGGAGGACACGGGGTACACGCCCATGCAGTGGGTCATGCGCGCCCGCATCGACCTGGCCCGTGAGCTGCTGGAACGTTCGGAACTGAGCGTGGAGAAGATCGCCGCCGATGTCGGTCTGGGCACCGGCGCGAATCTGCGGATGCACTTCCAGCGCATCCTCGGCACCACGCCGAGCGAATACCGACGCACCTTCACCAAGGGCGAGTAGTCGATCACCACCTGGCGCAATCCTTTCGAACCATGGCGATCGCGCCGCTGTCCCGGTCGGCCGCGTACCGAGACCCTGGTGGCGAACCGAAGGGACATGACTGATGACTCGCATCGCCATCAACGGATTCGGCCGCATCGGACGCAACGTGCTGCGCGCGCTGCTGGAGCGCGACAGCGATCTCGAGGTCGTCGCCGTCAACGACCTCACGGAGCCCGCCACGCTCGCCCGGCTGCTCGCCTACGACACGACGGCCGGCCGGCTCGGCCGCCCCGTGACCGTCGACGGGGACACCCTCGTCGTCGACGGCCGTCGCATCAAGGTGCTCGCCGAGCGCGACCCGGGCCGGCTGCCGTGGGCCGAACTCGGTGTCGACATCGCCCTGGAGTCGACCGGCCGCTTCACCTCGGCCAAGGCCGCCCGCGCCCACCTCGACGCGGGTGCGAAGAAGGTGCTCGTCAGCGCGCCGTCGGACGGCGCCGACGTCACGCTCGCGTTCGGCGTGAACACCGACGCGTACGACGCGGCCCTGCACACGGTCGTCTCGAACGCCTCGTGCACCACGAACGCGCTCGCTCCGCTGGCCGCGGTGCTCGACGACCTCGCCGGTATCGAGCACGGCTTCATGACCACGGTGCACGCCTACACGCAGGAGCAGAACCTGCAGGACGGTCCGCACCGTGACGCGCGCCGGGCCCGTGCCGCCGCGGTCAACATCGTGCCGACCACGACGGGTGCCGCGAAGGCGATCGGTCTCGTGCTGCCGAACCTCGACGGCAAGCTGTCGGGCGACTCGATCCGCGTGCCGGTTCCGGTCGGCTCGATCGTCGAGCTCAACACGACGGTATCCCGTGACGTGACCCGCGACGAGGTGCTGTCGGCGTACCGCACGGCGGCCGAGGGCCCGCTCGCCGGCGTCCTCGAGTACTCGGACGACCCGCTGGTGTCGGCCGACATCGTGGGCAACCCGGCCTCGTCGATCTTCGACTCGGCCCTCACCCGGGTCGACGGCCGCCACATCAAGGTGGTCGCCTGGTACGACAACGAGTGGGGCTTCTCGAACCGAGTGATCGACACGCTCGAACTGCTCGCCACCCGCTGACCCAGCCCCCAGGGCGGCCCCGCGTCCGGGGCCGCCCTTTTTCCTTTCGGCTTTCTCTCTCGACTTTCTCTCTCGGCTTTCCCTCCTCAGCCTTCTGTCCCGGCTTTCCTTCAGCCGGCTCCGCGCAGCACACGGGACAGCCCCAGTGCTGCCGTGCGCACCGCCGGAGCCAGTTGGGCCGGTCGGAAGCGTGAGCAGGGT
Organism: Streptomyces sp. BK340; assembly: GCF_007827595.1. Taxonomy (GTDB): domain Bacteria; phylum Actinomycetota; class Actinomycetes; order Streptomycetales; family Streptomycetaceae; genus Streptomyces. The sequence continues at coordinate 124,306 of NZ_VISR01000031.1, read as the reverse complement.
ACGGCCGCCGAGAGGGCGGCCACCGTCGCGTCGCCGGCGAAGACGGGGGCCGCGATGCGGCTCACTCCGAGCGCGGCCTCCCGCTCCTCGTACGCCAGGCCCGAGACCTGGATCTTCTTCGGACTGAGCGTCTCCCGCCACCGACACGATCATGGGCTCCTTCCCCGAGTCCGACTGGGCGTCGGCGGCGGCGCGAACGACACGTCCCTGGAGCTCGGCGGCTCCCTCGGCATCGCCGTCCTGGGCTCACTGCCGGCCACGGCCTGCAGGGACAGGCTGGGCGACCTGGCCGGCAGGCACCTCCCCGGCCGCCGCACTGGACGGCGCCGAGGAGTCCGTGTGGGCCGGACTCGCGGTCGCACGGCAGCGCGAAGACCCGGTCCGGCTGCCCCCAGCAGGCCCAGGCCCTGGTGGACGCGGTCCACGAGTCCTTCGCCCACGGTGTCGCACGGACCAGCCTCGTCGGCGGGATCATCATGGGCGCCGGCGCCGTGATCGTCCTGGCCGTCCTGCCCGGCCGCAAGGCCGCCGGGAAGGACCGTCAGGAGAACGCGGAGGAGGCCGACGCCTTTCCCGGCCGGAGGCCGGCGCCGACGGTTCGACCGGCCGGTCGGTGACGACAGCCATTCGGGTGATCCGCAACGCGCCCCCGTACTGCGGGGAGCCAGGGAACACAGGGCCGTCGGGCGTTCCGCGTCGAACGGCGGTCGATTTCGAAGTGGCAAGCTCACCATGGCCGACCGAAACTGAACCCGGCGGTTCGTGATCAGCAAGGAGAACTCGCCCGATCCAGACGTCTTCCAGGAGATCGCATGGTGGAGCAGTCCTCCGAGGTCCATATATCCGGGCCGGACGAAGCAGTCGCCGCCAGGCAGAACAGTTCCGGCCCGTCGAGAGCAGACACCGAGAAGAGGTTCGCGGAAGTGCTGGCCGACGTCTCGGACGTCGAACAGATTCCGGTCGACAGCCACTTCTTCACCGACCTCGGTGCCAACTCCTTGGTGATGGCCCAGTTCTGTGCGCGGGTCAGGAAAATACCGGACCTGCCGTCGGCGTCCATGAAGGACATCTACCGGCACCCCACGGTCCGGAGCCTCGCGGCGGCTCTCACGGAAGCCGCACCCGCACCCGCTCCCGCCGAGTCACCGGTCCCGGCCACACCGCCGGCGCCGCCTGCTCCGACGCGCAGGACGAGCCATGTGCTCTGCGGAACACTCCAGCTGCTGATCTTCCTGGTGTACTCCCTGGTCGCCGGATTCGTCGCGGCCCGGGGCTACGAATGGATCGCCGCCGGCTCGGGTCTGACCCACATCTATCTGCGGTCGCTGCTCTTCGGAGGCGCCGGGTTCGTGGCCATGTGCCTGTTCCCGGTGCTCGCCAAATGGATTCTCATCGGCCGCTGGAAACCGGCGGACATCCCGGTCTGGAGTCTGGCCTATCTGCGCTTCTGGTTCGTGAAGGTACTGCTCCACGGAAATCCGATGATTCTCTTCATCGGCAATCCGCTCTACGTGCTCTACCTCCGGGCCCTCGGCGCGCACATCGGCAAGGGAGTCACGATCCTCTCCCACTCCGTCCCGGTCTGCACCGACCTGCTCACCATCGGCGAGGGTACGGTCATCCGCAAGGATTCGTTCTTCCTCGGCTACCGGGCGCACGCGGGCCGTATCCAGACCGGGCGGGTCACCCTGGGCCGCGACGTGTTCATCGGCGAGAAGACCGTCCTCGACATCGACACGACGATGGGCGACGGAGCCCAGTTGGGTCACTCCTCCGCCCTGTACCGCGGTCAGGCGGTCCCGGACGGCGAACACTGGCACGGGACCCCGGGACAGCCCACGGAGATCGACTACGTCAGGGTCGCACCGGCCAAGTGCGGTACCGCGCGCCGGACCTGGTTCGGCCTCGTCAGCCTGCTCCAGTTGTTCCTCCTGTACATACCGGTCACCGTCGGCGGGTTGTACATGCTGTTCGTCCTGGTCCCGGCGATCGGCAAGCGACTCGGCCCGGACACGGCCTCGCTCACGTGGTCGGAAGTGCTCGACGACTCGCTGGTCCTGTCCCTGGTCCTGTTCCTCGGCTTCCTCGTCCTGGGCGTCGTCACCCTGTTCTCCCTGCCGCGCCTGGTGAGTGTGGCCGTCAAGCCCGACCGGGTCTATCCGCTCTACGGATTCCACTACGCGCTGCACCGGGCGACGGCACGCATGACGAACATCAAGTTCTTCAAGTGGCTCTTCGGTGACAGCTCCTACATCGTGTACTACCTCCGCGCTCTCGGATACGACCTGTCCCACGTCGAGCAGACCGGGTCGAACTTCGGTACCGAAGTGCAGCACGAGACCCCGTACCTGGTCTCCGTCGGCAGCGGAACGATGGTGGCCGACGGGCTCTCCATCGTGAACGCGGACTTCTCCAGCACGTCGTTCCGGGTGTCGCGGGCTTCGATCGGACCGCACAACTTCCTCGGGAACAACATCGCCTATCCCTCGGGCGGCAGGACGGGTGACAACTGTCTGCTCGCGACGAAGGTGATGATTCCCCTCGACGGTGAGGTCCGCGAGGGCGTGGGGCTGCTCGGCTCGCCCTGCTTCGAGATTCCCCGGTCGGTGGAGCGTGACTCGCGGTTCGACGACCTGAGGACCGGAGAAACGTTCCAGCACCGTCTCGCCGCCAAGAACCGCTACAACCTCCGCTCGATGGCCTTCCATCTGTTCGTGAGATGGGTGCACACCTTTGTGCTCACGGCGTTCGGGCTGGCCTCCGTCGACCTCTACGGCGTGCTCGGACACGTGGTGATCGCCACCTATCTGGCCATCACGCTCATGTTCTCCACCCTCTACTACGTCCTGCTGGAGCGCTGCCTCACCTCGTTCCGTGCGCTGCGCCCGCGGTTGTGCTCCATCTACGACCCCTACTTCTGGTGGCACGAGCGCCTGTGGAAGGTGCCGGACCACTACCTCAACATCTTCAACGGCACCCCGTTCAAGGCCCTGGTCTGGCGGCTGCTGGGCGTACGCATCGGCAGCCGGGTGTTCGACGACGGCTGCTACCTGACGGAACGGACGCTCGCCACCATCGGCGACGACTGCACCCTCAGCGTCGGGAGCAAGATCCAGTGCCACTCGCAGGAGGACGGCACCTTCAAGTCCGACGGCACCACGCTCGGCGCCGGCTGCACGCTGGGCGTCGCCGCCCATGTGCACTACGGCGTGACGATGGGTGACGGCGCCGTACTGGCGCCGGACTCCTTCCTCATGAAGGGCGAGGAGGTCCCCGCACACGCACGGTGGGGAGGCAACCCCGCCGTGGACATGCCGGATGCCGTCGAACAGCTCTGCGGCGGCGACCGGGCCACAGCACCTTCTTCGGCCGACGCCGCCGCGGCGTCCGTGAGTTGAGGGAGGTCATTCGATGGGAGCGCGCGTGGAAACGGACCGGGAGTTCTGGAGCCGTGTGCTGACCGCCGGCGGTACGACCGCGGTGCCACGGTGGGTTCGGGAGCCGGTTCCCGGAACGGCCGAGCACGAGGTGTCGGTGCCGGACGACGTGGCGGACGCGGCCCGTGGGCTGGTACGGCATCTGGCGGTGCCGGTCAGCGCACTGCTGCTGGCCGCACACGCCAAGGTGCTGGCCGCGCTGTCCGGCGAGCAGGACGTGGTGACGGGGTACGCCGCCGGGGTGCGGGGCGAGCCGCTGCCGTGCCGCCTGTCGGTGCCCCCCGGGACCTGGCGCGCACTGGTGTCGACCGCCCAGCACGCCGAGGCTGAGCTGCTGGCGCACCGCGAGTTCCCGGTGGACGAGCTGTGCCGGGAGCTGGGAACCGCGCAGCCGTCGTACGAGGTCGTGTTCGGTCCCCGGGGAGGTGCCGAGAACACGCTGGTCGACGACGGTGTGCTGCAGCTGCGCTGGTCCGACCGGGACGGGCGGCTCAGGCTGCGGCTGAGGTACCGCACCGATGTCCTGGACGCCACGAGTGCGGCCCGCATCGGCGGCTACCACCTGACGGCGCTGCGGCTGATGACGGCGGACGTGGACGCCGAACACGCACGGCAGAGTCTGCTGTCGGACGACGAGGTGCGGGAGCAGCTGGAAGAGCTGGCCGGACCACGCCGGGAGCTGCCGGACGCGCGCGCACACGAACTGTTCGAGCAGCGGGTACGGGCGCATCCGGAAGCGGTGGCGGCCGTGCACGGCGAGCAGGAGTGGACGTACGCCGAACTCAACGCGCGCGCGAACCGGTTGGCGCGCGCCCTGCTGAAGCGGGGGCTGGGCCGGGAAGACGTGGTGGCCGTGGTCACCGAGCGCAACCTCGACTGGATGGCCGCGACCCTGGCCGTGTTCAAGGCGGGCGGCGCCTACCTGCCCATCGAGCCGAACTTCCCGGCCGACCGCATCGTGGCAACGTTGTCCCGTGCGGGGTGCCGGCTGGTCCTGACCGAATCCGGCAGCACCCACGCCCTCGACCAGGCGCTGGCGACCCTGCCCGGGGTCGAGAGGCTGCTGATCGAGGGGGCGTACGCGGAGGGGCACGCCGACGGTGACGTCGGAGTGCGGGTCGACGCCGGCCAGCTGGCCTACATCTACTTCACGTCAGGCTCCACCGGCGAGCCGAAGGGGGCGATGTGCGAGCACGCGGGCATGCTCAACCACCTCCACGCCAAGATCGACGACTTGGGGATCGCCGAGGGCTCGGTGGTGGCGCAGACCGCCCCGCAGTGCTTCGACATCTCGCTTTGGCAGCTGATTTCCTCGCTGCTGGTGGGCGGGCGGACGCTGCTGGTCGGCCAGGACGTGATCGTGGACGTGGAGCGGTTCGTCGACACGCTGGCCGGCGGCCGGGCCGGCGTGGCGCAGGTCGTGCCCTCCTATCTGGAGGTCGTGGTCTCGTACCTGGAGCAGCATCCCCGGGCGCTGCCGGACCTGCGGTGTGTTTCGGTGACCGGTGAGGCGTTGAAACGGGAGCTGGTCCAGCGCTGGTTCGCGATCCAGCCGGGGATCAGGCTGGTCAACGCCTATGGACTGACCGAGACATCGGACGACACCAACCACGAGGTCATGGACTGCGTGCCCGAGCGGGTCCTGCTGGGGCGTGCGGTCAACAACGTGCACGTCCATGTCGTGGACGAGTACCTGTCGTTGGTGCCGCTGGGCGCTCCCGGTCTGATCGCCTTCTCCGGGGTCTGTGTGGGCCGGGGGTACGTCAACGATCCCGAGCGGACCCGTGAGTGCTATCGCGAAAACCCGTTCCGGCCCGGTGAGCGGCTCTACCTCGGGGGCGACTGGGGGCGCTGGCACCCGGGCGGCAAGCTGGAGTTCCTCGGCCGCCGGGACAACCAGGTCAAGATCCGCGGCTTCCGTATCGAGATCGGCGAGATCGAGAACGCGCTGCTGCGGGTGCCCGGGGTGCGCGACGGTGCGGTGGTCGTCGCCGAGCGGGCCGGCGGGAGCAAGCACCTGATCGCCTTCTGCACGGGCCGGCGCCTGGAGGCCGACGTGCTGCGCGACGCGCTGGGTGCGGTCCTGCCCTCCTACATGGTCCCCTCGGCCTTCCACTGGCAGGCCGCCCTGCCGCTGACCGCCAACGGCAAGATCGACAGGAAGGCGCTCACCGCCCTGGCGGCGCAGCCCGAACCTTCCGTGCCGGGCGACGACGAAAGCGCCCCGCTCACCCCGACCGAGCGAAAGCTGGCGGCGGTCTGGGCCGATCTGCTGGGGGTCCCCGAGGGCCGGATCGGCCGCGAGGACCACTTCTTCGACGCCGGGGGCACCTCCCTGACGGCGGTCAGACTCACCCTCGCGCTGGACCGCGCGGTGTCCCTGAAGGACATCACCCGGCACCCGGTGCTCGCCGACCTGGCGGCCCTCCTCGACGGCACGCCCCGGCACCACCCGGAGCTGCTGCAGCCGCTGACCGCGGGCGGCGGCGCGAAGGACTGCGCACTGGTGTGCTTCCCCTACGCGGGCGGCAACGCGGTCAACTACCAGCCGATGGCCAGCGTGTTGGCGGGCCGCGGCATGACGGTCCTCGCGGTGGACCTGCCCGGTCACGACCTGGCCGCGCACTCCGAGCCGTTCGCGTCGATCGAGCAGGTGGCGGAGCGGGTCGCCGCCGAGATCACCGCGCGTGGCCTGACCCGGGTCCTGCTGTGGGGCCACTCGTCGGGCACCGCAACGGCGTTGGAGACGGCCAGACGGCTCCAGGAGCACGGTGTGGAGGTGCTGCGCGTGTTCCTCGGCGCGCAGTTGCTCGGCACCGCCCCCGACCGGTACGCCGCCGTCGGCGAACTGACGAGCCGGAGCAACGCCGAGATCGCCGAACGGCTGACCGCGGACAGCGGCTACACCGAACTCGCGGAACTGAACGCGCAGCACGCCGAGCACATCGGTGCCGCCTACCTGCACGACTGCGTGTCCGCGCACCGCTACTTCTGCGCCGCGCTGGACGGGCCGCCGCCGGTGAAGCTGTCCGTGCCGGTATCGGTGGTCGTGGCGGCCGACGATCCGCACACGGCCGGCCACGGCCGGCACTACCGGGACTGGCTGCTCCTGGCCGAGCACGTGGATCTGCACGAGCTGGCCGACGGCGGCCACTACTTCACGCGCACCCGTCCGGCCGAGGCAGCACGGGCCGTCCTGGGTGTCGTGGCTCCGCTGGCCTCCTCCTGAGCCGTGCAGAGCCTCCAGACGGGCAACCGAAGGGAATCCGAGATGTCGTCCTCACCTCTGGCAGCACCCCTCGACGTGGAGCTGCGGCCGGACAGACCCGCGATCCTGCGTGTCGAGTCACCCGGTGACGCGGCGAGTTGGGCGGCCCAGTACCGCGAGTCGCTGCATGCGCAGGTCTCCGAGCACGGGGCGCTCCTCGTCCGCGGACTGGGGCTGCGGGACGTGTCCCGGGCCGGCGCCGTCTTCGCGGAGCTGGCCGGCCGTCTGATGCCGGAACAGGAGGCCTTCGCCCCCCGTGAGGCCTACGGCCCGGGGCTGTACTCCTCCACCACCTGGCCGGCCAACCAGCCGATGTGCATGCACCACGAGCTGAGCTACCGGCTGGAGGTTCCCGGCCTGATGCTGTTCGCGTGTCTGACCGCGCCCGACGAGGGCGGGGCGACCGCGGTGGCCGACGCGGAAGAGGTGCTCCAGGCGCTGCCCACCACGCTGACGGAACGCTTCGAGCGTGAGGGCTGGCTGCTGACCCGCGCCTACAACGACGAGATCGGCGCCTCCCTGGCGGAGTCGTTCGGCACCGACGACCACTCCGAGATCGAGCGCTACTGCCGCGCCCACGCCATCGACTTCGCCTGGCAGCCCGACGGCTCCCTGCGCACCGAGCAGCGCCGCAGCGCGGTCGTGCAGCACCCGCTCACCGGCCGGCGCTGCTGGTTCAACCAGATCGCCTTCCTCAACGAGTGGACGCTGGCTCCCGAGGTGCGCGAGTACCTGGTGGACGTGTACGGCGCGGACGGACTGCCGTTCAACACCCGCTACGGTGACGGCACCCCGATCGGCGAGGACGTCGTCCAGCTGCTCAACACCACCTACGAACAGCACACCCGGCGCGAGCCCTGGCAGGCCGGCGACCTGATGCTCGTCGACAACCTGCGCACCGCCCACAGCAGAGAGCCCTTCACCGGTGAGCGGCAGGTGCTGGTCGGCATGGCCGAGCCGCGCCGCCTGGCCGACTGCTGGCCGACCTCGGAGGCGAGCGAGCGATGACCCAACTGTCGTCCACCGCCGCCCGGCAGCCCCTGGCCGAGGGGGCCCCGGTGCCCACGTTCGCGGTGATCTCCGGTACGCACGTGCAGCAGGCGCTCAGCGGGCGCGAGAAGCAGATCGTGGAGCTGGTCGAGGCCACCTACCGGCTGCACGGCGCCGGGGACTCGGTCAACCCGCCCTCCTACTTCCTGCGGTTCCCCGACCGGCCCAGCGCGCGGATCATCGCGCTGCCCGCCTCCGTCGGCGGGTCGGTGCACGTGGACGGGATGAAGTGGATCTCCAGCTTTCCGGACAACGTGCGGGCCGGGCTGCCCCGGGCCTCGGCGGTGCTCATCCTCAACGACCCCGGGACGGGCTACCCGTTCGCCTGTCTGGAGAGCTCCATCATCAGCGCGACCCGGACCGCCGCGTCCGCCGCGCTGGCCGCCGACTGGCTCAGCCGCGACCGGTCCCGCCCCACCCGGATCGGGTTCTTCGGCACCGGGCTGATCGCCCGCTACATCCACACCTTCCTGGCCGGGACGGACTGGACGTTCGACACGATCGGCGTGCACGACCTGTCCGCCGAGAGCACCACCGGGTTCTGCGGCTACCTGCGGCAGGCCGGGACCACCGCGGAGATCGTCGTCCACGACAGCGCCGAGGACCTCATCCGCTCCAGCGACCTGGTGGTCTTCGCGACCATCGCCGGCGAACCCCACATCAGCTCCCCGGCCTGGTTCGACCACAACCCGCTGGTGCTGCACATCTCGCTGCGCGACCTCTCCCCCGAGGTCCTGCTCGCCTCCGCGAACTTCGTGGACGACGTCGAGCACTGCCTGAAGGCCGGCACGTCCCCCCACTTGGTCGAGCAGTGCACCGGCAACCGTGACTTCCTGAACGGCACGCTCAACGACGTGATGCTCGGACGCGCGGCCCCGCCGCCCGACCGCCCCGTGATCTTCTCGCCCTTCGGACTCGGCGTGCTCGATCTCGCCGTCGGCAAGTACGTCTACGACGAAGCAGCCGTGGCGGGCAATCTCCGCCTCATCGACGACTTCTTCCACGACCTGCGCCGGTTCGGCTGAGGCGTTGTCCTCGGCCCTGGCACCAGGAGGCCCACCGTGCCTGTAGTTTCCGCTCCCCATGACTTCAACGAAGGCGGTCTCTTCGTCGACCTCGAGTCGATCTTCGGATGCTCCCTCTACCTGAAGTGCGAGGGCTTCAACTTCGCGGGCTCCATCAAGTTGAAGGCCGCGAACGAGATGGTGGAGAGCGCCGAGCGGGACGGAATCCTGACGCCGGATTCCATCCTTGTCGAGTCGTCCTCCGGGAACCTGGGCGTGGCGCTCAGCATGATCGCCGCCAGCAAGGGCTACCGGTTCCTGTGTGTCACGGACTCCCGCTGCAACCTGTCGACGCGGCTGCTGATGGAGGCGCTCGGCAGCCAGGTGCACGTCGTGGCCGACCTGGACGCGAACGGCGGCTTCCTGGGCACCCGGATCGAGTACGTCCGTGCGCTGTGCGCGTCCGACAACCGCTACGTGTGGCTCAGCCAGTACACCAACGCGGGCAACTGGCGGGCGCACTACCGCACGACCGCACCGGAGATCGCCACGCACTTCCCGCGCCTGGACGTGCTGTTCGTCGGGGCGGGCACCGCCGGAACCCTGATGGGCTGCGCCCGCTACTTCCGGCAGTGGCACCGGCCGGTGCGGATCGTGGCCGTCGACAGCGTGGGCTCGGTGGCCTTCGGCGGCGAGCCGGGCCGCCGGATGATCCCCGGCCTGGGCATGAGCATGGTTCCCCCGCTGCTGGACGAGTCCTTCGTGGACGAGGTCATCCGGGTGGAGGAGGCGGACACCATCCGCACCTGTCACCGCATGGCCAGGCGCGGCTTCCTGTTCGGCGGCTCCACCGGGACGGTGGTCAGCGGCGCGACCGAGTGGCTGTCCCGGCAGGACGGACGCGGCCTCACCGCGGTGGCCGTCGCACCGGACCTCGGTGAGCGCTACCTCGACACCATCTACCAGACCAACTGGCTGCAGGACCTCTACGGCGACCACATCCTCGACGACGAGGAGGTGAACGCCCTGCCCGGCAAGGACGAGTCCACCTCCGAATCACCGGACCGCCGATCAGCACCGTAGCAGCGGATACCGGACAGACCGGCGGCCCGTCACGCATGGAACGCGTGGCGGGCCGCCGCTGTTGGGCCGGGTACGCGCCTCACAGTGAACGCACAGCTCCCATTCCTCCTCTTGCACAGCGAAACCCCCCAATGGAGAGGAACACGCTGTGCGTTCACGTGCACGCATACGCCTGCACCCCGCCGGACCCGTCATCCTCGCTCTCACCGCGGCCGGCACCGTACTGGCCGCACCGAGCGCCACCGCCTCCGCGCCGCAGTACCGCGCGGATCTGCGCGCGGACGTGAACCGTGACGGGCAGGTCGACATCACCGGCAGCACCGACGAGACGGGTGAGGACTCCTGGTCCGTCGGACGCGGTGCGGTCTACCTGCCCAATCTCGACGACGACACCAAGCGGTGCCCGGTCACCGGTCCCGGCGGCAGAAAGCTGTCCGACGCCGAGCTGGCCGCGTGCAACGACGGCGCCGACAAGAAGGTCGACGGGGCCGCGGACGCCGCCGACCTCGCCCGGGTCCGCTCCGTGCCCGTGCCCGACGTTGCGGCCGACGCCGAGGGCAGCCTGAAGGTCACCACGGGAGCGGGGCACACCCACGTCTTCCTGAAGCGGTCCGGCGGCTGGGTCCTGGTGACGTCCCGGACCCGGCTGACCGCGGCCGAGCTGCGCTCCGGCGTGGAGTTGGGCGTCGAGGCCACCGACGTGATCCGGGACGTCGCGAAGTGGGACGGCCGCGCGGTGATCCGCCTGACGGTGACGACCGCCGACGGGTCCGCCTCCGACTCGGTCACCCTGCGGGTCGCGCCGCTGCTGACGCAGCATCACCTCCAGGACGCCCAGCAGGTGATGGTCACCAAGGTCCGGGGCGGGGGCGAGTACGGGCGCCTGCAGCGGAAGTTCGTCAAGGACCTGGCGAAGGAGGTCACGAAGGCCGGCATCACCAGGCCGCTGGCCACCTTCGACAAGTACGCAGACCCGTGGGCCCAGGACTTCGTGGAGCCGGCCTACGTCAGCATGACCGGTCCGGACGGCCGGCGGCACGTGATGCGGGTGATGCTGCGCTCCGCCCAGCTGGACCGGGAGGCGGGCCGGGAGCTGTTCGAGAAGGTGCGCGGCCGGAACACCGGCGTCGTCCAGGTCACCGACCGGGCCCGTCCGGACGACTGGTCGCTCAACTCCATGGGCAACCTGGAGACCATCCCGCCCTACGCGCACGGCGGGCGTATGTTCCCGGCCGGACGCATCATCATGGGCGAGCGCAAGGACAGCGGGGCGCGCCCGTCGAAGGCGATGCGCACGCTGCTCACGTCACAAGGCCTGCAGGACCCGCTGCTGCTGGACACCTCCTGGCTGAGCGTCGGCCACGTCGACGAGTTCGTGCAGTTCCTGCCGGCCGACACCCCGCGCGGCTGGCGGATCGGCGTCGCCGACCCGAAGGCCGGGCTGCGACTGCTGCGTGACGCCCGGCGCGACGGCCACGGCAGGACGAAGATGTTCTCCGTTCCGGGCCTGAGCGGCCTGCCGGCGCCGAAGGAGACGATCAGTCAGGCGCTCGGCTCCCGGCACCTGGTGGCCGACAACGACATGGCGGCGAAGCGCATCACGGCCGACCTGGAGGTCCTGAAGCGGGAGACCGGCATCACCGACGCCGAGATCGTCCGGGTGCCCGCCCTGTACACGCGCGACTCGGAGGCGTCGGCCGGCCCCGGACGGGCCGTCCCCGTGCCCCGTCTGACGCGCATGGGCGCCGGCTCCCCGCTCGTGGGCGCGCTCAGGGACCACGGGCGGCAGAAGTGGCTCGCCGGGAAGGGGGCCGATGCCCGTGCGGCGGCTCGTGCGACGGTGACGACCAGCGCGTACGTCCCCGGAGCGGTCAACGGCGTGCTCCTCGGCCGCGACCGCTACCTGGCCCCGCGCCAGTGGGGACCCGTCATCGACGGCAAGGACATCTTCACCAAGGCGGTCGACGCCGCGTACCGGCGGGCCGGTCTGAAGGTGTCGTACATCGACGACTACTACACGTACCACCTCGGCATGGGCGAGGTGCACTGCGGCACCAACACCCTGCGCGACGCGTCGGCCGCGTGGTGGCAGCTCCCGGCGCGGTGACCGGCAACGGGTAGCCCGACCCGTCCCAGGGGCCGGACCAGCGGTCGTGTACGGCTGGTCCGGCCTTCTCCCGGCGATCTGCGCGCGAGCACCGAGGTCAGCCGCGCGGCGGGTTTCCGCGCGGTGTGATGACGGCGTTCGGCAGGGCGGGTGCGGGCAGCCGGCTCCCCGGGTACCCCTCGACGGTGCCGAAGCGGTCGGACGAGGCCTCCCAGTCCGCCCGGGCCCGGACGATGTCCTCGTGGCTGCGCCCGATGAAGTTCCACCAGATGACGATCTCCTCCTCGAAGGGAGGACCGCCGAGCAGGATCGCCCGTGCCGGGCCGTCGGACTCGTTGACCAGCGTCAGGGCGTCGGCGCCGGGGGCCGCGTAGCCGAGCTCGGCGGGGCGCAGCACGGTGTCGGCCAGCCGGACGTCCCCGCTGTCCACGAGCAGGCCGTGCTCGAAGCCGGTGTCCACGGCGAGGGTGATCGTCGCACCCGGTTCGAGGGTTATCTCCGCGCCGAGCAGCGGGGTGAAGGTCCGCACCGGGGAGGTGTCTCCGGCGAGTGAGCCCAGGAAGACCCTGATCTCCGCCCCGTCGGCGCGCACGGGTTCGGGCACGTGGTGCTGGAAGTCGCGGCCGGTGTTCCGGTGCTGTTCGGGCAGCGCCACCCACAGCTGCACGCCGTGGAGCACGGTGGTGCGCGGCGTGGAGACCTCCGAGTGGCAGATGCCGGACCCGCCCGTCATGAGGTTCATCTCGCCCGGCCGTACGAGGGCGTGGGTGCCGATGCTGTCTCGATGCTCGATCTCCCCGCTGAACAGCCAGCTCACCGTCTGCAGGCCGGTGTGCGGATGCGGAGGGACGTCCATGCCGCGGGTCACGGTCACGTCGACGGGGCCGTAGTGATCGGCGAAGCACCAGGCCCCGATCAGCGTCCGGGCCCGCTGCGGCAGCGTCCGTCGTACGAGCAGAGCCCTCGGTCCGCCCAGGGGTACGTCCCGCGCGGACAGCACATCGATAGTTGCCATATCAACCATCATGCCACTCGGGCCCTCGGTTGACGAGTCAACCGCCCATGCCTGGCCTCCCGGGTCAGGACGGATCCTCGTCCAGCTTCTCGACCACGCGCTCGGCGATCCGGGCCAGCGTCCGCAGTTCCGCCGGCGTGACATGGTCCAGGAACAGGGCGCGCACCGCCTCCACGTGTCGCGGGGCAGCGGCCTCGATCGCCGCCCGCCCCGCCTCCGTCATCACCACGAACGCCCCGCGCCCGTCCTCGGGACACTCCTGCCGCACCACCAGCCCGCGCTTCTCCATACGGGCGATGTGATGGGACATCCGGCTCTTCTCCCACTCCACCGCGCGGGCCAGATCCAGGAACCGCTGCCGCCCTTCCGGTACGTCCGTCAGGTTGACCAGCACCGCGAAGTCGGCGGCCGACATGTGCGAGTCCGCCTGCAGCAGGCGCGCCAGCCGACCGCCGAGCCTCTCCTGCAGCCGGACGAAGCCACGCCACGCCCGCTGCTCCTCCGCGGACAGCCACCGCACCGTCTCCTCCATGGGGGCAGTGTAGACATGGTTGACACTTCATCGAACTACCGAATCGCGAACCCGCGAGCCGGTGCCCACCGGACGGTGACGGAGTCGCAGTGACGGTCCCCTCGCGAGGCGGCACCGGTCACCGGCCCCAGATCCTTCGGTAGCCCTCCCGGTAGCCCGGCGGGTCCCAGGTCGTGGTGGTGCCGCTGTTGGCGGCCGTGGCCAGGTGGACGGGAGCGACATAGCCGCTGGCGGGCCGCCCCGCGTAGGCACGGTTGAACTCGTCGACGATCTGCCAGCCCTGCAGGGACAGCGGCTCGGGGACCGTGGCCGCCTGGTACTGCCGGGTCTCGATGCGCTGGAAGGCGGACGGGTCACCGTCGCCGGCGCCGATGTTGAAGGGCGGGCCGGAGCCCTTCCGGCCGGCGGCTCGGAAGGCCGGGGCGGCATCGGCGAAGTACAGGTCGTTGATGGCGACGGAGTGGGTCCACCTGCTCCCGAAGCGGGAGAGGAGCGACGAGACCTCCCGCGGGGTGCGGCTGCTCGCGTCCGCGATGGGGATGTTCTCGTACGCGAGCAGCCGCACGCTCGGGCAGGTGGCGAGCTGCTTGCGGATCAGCTCGGACTTGTCCCTGGCGAACGGGATCGAGGCGTCGGTGATGAGCACGGCCCCGGCGTGGCCGGCGGAGTCCGAGATGATCCACTGCCCGCTGATGGCCGCCACGTCCTCGACCCGGGTCGTGACGTTGGTGAAGAGCGGGGGACGGCGGCTGGGCCCCGGGGCGGCGAGCGCGTGCCAGCCGACGAGCGGGATGCGTTGCGCGGCGGCCCGGGCGACCTGCTGGGAGGTCGCGTTGGGGTCGAAGCCACCGATGACGATGCCCGAGGGACTGAGGGTCACGGCCTGGCTCATGGCCGCCTGGATGCCGGCGGGAGTGCCGCCTCCGTCGATCACCCGGACCTTCCAGCCGATGACGCGCGCGGCCTCCCGCACGCCCTTCGCTGCGCCCGCGACTCCGGGATTGGTCATGGTCTGCGCGACGAAGACGATGTCCTTGCCCGACACCGCCCTGGGACCGTTGGTGGGTCCGTCCCAGGGCATGTCCGCCTTCTCCGCCTGTTCCACCGCGGCCCGCGCCTTCGTCTGGACCGCGGGGCAGCCGGCCGGGCCGGTGTCGGAGCCTCCCCGCACGTCCGGGGAGCCGCGGTCGCAGCCGGCAAGGGTGGCTGCTGCCGCTGCCAGCAGGGCTGCGGCGGTGTACCGGGCCGTGACGCGGCCGCGGGCGGCCTTGCGGGTGCCGGGCACGGGAACTCCTCGGAGAATCGGAGCGATCACGGGGGCGGGGACGGCACGGAGGGCAGGTCGCCGGCGGCCGCGGTGCCGGTGCGCAGACGGCGGCGGGCGGAGTAGCCCGCAAGGCCGACGGCGAGGAGCAGGGTGGCGCCGTAGAACAGCGGGGTCGTCCAGAAGTCGCCCCCCAGCTGGGCGATGCCGGTGAGACCGACGGCCAGGACGGCGACGGCGACGAGCGTGCCCAGGGCGTTGGGGCGGCCGGGTCTGACGGCCGTGGAGCCGAGGAGGGCGCCGGCGAAGGCGGGCAGCAGGTAGTCCAGGCCGACGCTCGGGTTGCCGACCTGCAGCTGGGCCGCGAGCAGCACCCCGGCGAAACCGGTGATCAGCCCGGATGCGGTGAAGGCGTAGACGGTGTACCTGCGGGTCGGGATGCCGAGCAGGTCTGCGGCGCGCGGGTTGGATCCGACGACGTAGAGACCTCGGCCGAGCGGCAGCCGCTCCAGGACCAGCCAGAGGGAGGCTGCGAGGGCCAGCACGTAGAAGGCCGGTACGGGCAGACCGAGGAACGTGGCGTCGTAGAGGTCGGTGAAGCCCGTGGGGAGGCCTCGGGGCCCGGGGACGACGCGGGCACCGCCGGTGACCCATCCGGTCACGGCGTACAGCATGCTGCCGGTTCCGAGGGTGGCGATGAAGGAGTCGATCTGCCCGAACTCGACGATGACGCCGTTGAGGACGCCCACGAGGCCCGCTCCGACGAGTACCGCGAGGCAGGCGAGCGGCCAGGGCCAGTGTCCGTCGACGACGAGCTGCAGCACCATGACGTGCGCGAGGCCGAGGACGTAGCCGATGGAGAGGTCGAACGCGCGGGTGACGATGGGGGCCATGGCGGCGAGCGCGAGGACGGCCGGGATCGACTGGGTGGACAGGATCGAGTCGATGGTCTCCCGAGTGGGGAAGGTGCGGGGCAGGGCGAGGGAGAAGACCAGGAAGAGCAGGGCCGTCAGGGCCAGGAGGCCGTAGGCGGCGGCCAGGTGGCCGCCGGGCCGGCGCCGGGGCGGTCGGGGCGGGGCGGGACGGGCGGTCACGGGGTGGTCGCGGTTCCGGGTCCGGGCAGGGCGCAGGCGGCGCGGGTGAGCCCGGAGACCGTCAGGCCCGCACCGCTCAGCTCGGCCGTCGGGGTTCCGCGGACGAAGATCAGGGCGCGTCCGCACACGCGGGTCACCTCCTCGAAGTCGGTGGAGACGAGCAGGGCTCCGAGGCCGGCGGCGAGGGCCTGGTCGAGCAGGCGGTGGACCGTGGTGCGGGCGCCGACGTCCACGCTCGCCGTCGGCTCCTCGAGGATCAGCAGACGCGGGTCCGCGCGCAGCCACCGGCCGATCATGATCTTCTGCTGGTTGCCGCCGGAGAGGACGGCGATGGGGGCCTCGCTGTCACGGGGACGTACCGAGAAGCGGTCGATCAGGGCGGTGGCGTGGGCACGTTCCTGGCCGGGACTGATCCAGTGCGGCGCCGGCCGGCCGCCCGCTCGGGGGTTGGCCAGGAGGTTCTCCCGTACCGTCAGTTCGGCGGCACAGCCCTCCCGTTGCCGGTCGGCGCAGACCAGTCCGACGCCGAGTCGCACGGCGTCCGCGACGGTGCGGGGGTGGTAGGGCCGGCCGCCGAGGAGCACCCGCCCCGCGAGGATCGGCCCGGCGCCCGCGAGGGCGCGGCCCAGGTCCGTGTGCCCGGCGCCCGTCAGGCCGACCAGGCCCAGGACTTCACCGGCCGCGAGTTCCAGGCTGACCGGGCCCACGCCCGGGGCGCGGACGCGGTCGAGGGTCAGGAGGGCCGGCCCGCCAGCACGGACTGCGGCGGGGTGGAAGTCGGCCGGTTCCGAGCCCACGATGTCGCGCACCAGGCGGGCGGGGCCGTGGCCGGCCACCGGACCGTGGCTGACCAGGCGGCCGTCACGCAGGACCGCGAAGGTGTCGGCCACCTGGTACACCTCGTCGAGGCGGTGGGTGACGTAGAGGATGCCGTGTCCTCGGGTGCGCAGGGCGTGCAGGACGCCGAAGAGCCGGGCGCAGTCCACCGCGGGGAGACGGGCGGTGGGCTCGTCGAGGACGATGAGCTTCGCCCGGGTCGCGAGGGCTCGGGCGATGGCGACCAGCGAGCGTTCGGCGGGGGCCAGTTGGGCGACGGTCGCCTCGGGGTCGAGATGTGCGGCGACGGTCCGCAGGGCTTCGGTGCACTGCTCCCTGGTGCGCCGCCAGGAGATCAGCCCGGCGCGGCGCGGGTATCCGGTGCTCAGCGCGATGTTCTCGGCGACCGTCATCCACTCCACCAGACCGAGGTCCTGGTGGATGAAGGACATGCTGCGGGAGGCCTCCCGGGTGCCGAGCGGGTGCCCGGCCACGGTGATCTGCCCCGCGTCGGCGTGGTGAACGCCCGCGAGCACCTTGATGAGGGTGGACTTTCCCGCGCCGTTGGGGCCGAGGAGGGCGAGGACGCTGCCGGCCCGGACGTCCAGGTCGACCCCGGTCAGCGCGAGGGTTCCGCCGAAGCGCTTGCCGAGCCCGCGGACACGGACCAGGGGTGGAGCGTCGTGCACGGACATCTCCGGAGATTCGGCCTGGCTGGTTCATCCCATAAGAACAAAGGGATACTAACGGGGCATATCACTGAATTCCGTTTCAGTCGGCCGTCAGGCCGCGTCCAGCGCGCATTCGGCCCAGATGACCTTGCCCTGGGCGGTGTAGCGGGTGCCCCAGCTCTGCGACAGCTGCGCCACTAGGAACAGACCGCGGCCGCCCTCGTCGGTACTGACCGCCCGGCGCAGGTGCGGGGCGGTGTTGCTGGTGTCGGAGACCTCGCAGATCAGGTTGTGGGCGTGCAGCAGCCGTACCCGGATGGGCCCGGCGCCGTGGCGGACGGCGTTCGTGACCAGCTCGCTGAGGATCAGCTCCGCGGCGAACGCGGTCTCGTCGAGTCCCCAGTCGGCCAGTTGTCGTACGGCGTCCGCGCGGACCTCGCCGACCAGGGCAGGGTCGGCGGCCAGGTCCCAGGTGGCGATCCGG
Source organism: Streptomyces sp. BK340 (assembly GCF_007827595.1). Taxonomy (GTDB): domain Bacteria; phylum Actinomycetota; class Actinomycetes; order Streptomycetales; family Streptomycetaceae; genus Streptomyces. The sequence continues at coordinate 106,481 of NZ_VISR01000031.1, read as the reverse complement.
TTCCGGTCCACGGCGTGGGTACGGGCGACCAGCAGGGCGATGTCGTCGCAGGGGTGGTCGGGCGCCACGAGGTCCAGCACGGTCTGGCAGGCCTCGTCGGGGGTGTGCTCGGGGTGCGCCAGGGCTCCGCAGAGGTGGTGGAGCACGTCGTCGACGTCGCGCTCGCGGTCCTCGATGAGTCCGTCGGTGTACAGGACCAGCTGGCTGTCCTCCGACAGGTGCATCTCGGCCGTCTCGAAGGGCAGGCCGCCGAGTCCGAGCGGCGGCCCGGCGGGCAGGTCGGGGAACGAGACGGTGCCGTCGGGGCCGACGAGCACGGGCGGGGGGTGGCCGGCGCGGGCCATGGCGCACTGCAGTGTGGTCGGGTCGTAGACGGCGTACAGACAGGTCGCTCCGACGATGCCGAAGTCCGCTGACTCGGGATCCTCCCGGTCGAGGCGCCCCACGACGTTGTCGAGATGAGCGAGGACCTCGTCCGGCGGGAAGTCCAGTTCGGCGAAGCTGCGTGCGGCGGTGCGCAGGCGCCCCATGGTGGCGGCGGACAGCATGCCGTGGCCCACGACGTCGCCGACGAAGAGGCCCACGCGCGTGCCGGAGAGGGGGATGACGTCGTACCAGTCACCGCCCACGTCGGACTCCGCGGGCAGATAGCGGTGGGCGACGTCGACGGCGTCCAGATCGGGCAGACAGTGCGGGAGCAGGCTGCGCTGCAGGGCCAGGACCATGGCGCGCTCGTGGGTGTACTGGCGGGCGTTGTCCGTGGACAGGGCGGCGCGCGAGGCGAGCTCCTGGGCCAGCGAGCGGTCGTCGTCGCCGAAGGGGGCGGGGTCCTGCGAGCGGTAGAAGCTGGCGACGCCCAGGACGACGCCGCGGGCGACCAGCGGGACGGTGATGAGGGAGTGGACGGCCGCCAGCAGCTGTTCGCCGAGTTCGGGGTCCTGGGCGAGCCAGCCGGCGGCGACCTTCAGGTCCGGTTCCAGCACCGCCTGCCCGCTGACCAGGCACCGCAGCTGCGGCGTGGTCGGGCCGAAGTCGATCCGCTTGCCGACCGGGCTGAAGGGCAGGTCCTCGCGGATGCCGCGCACCACCGTCCGGCGCAGCTCGCCGAGGGGGTCGGCGGACTCCTCGCCGCGCAGGACGGACTCCGGCAGGTCGATCGTGACGAAGTCGGCCAGTCGCGGAATGGCCGTCTCGGCGAGTTCCTCGGCCGTGCGGCGCACGTCCAGGGTGGTGCCGATGCGGGCGCTGGCCTCGGAGAGCAGTTCCAGGCGGCGGCGCGCGGCCAGGGCGTACTCCCCCACCGTCGGCTCTCCCACCAGCACGAGGCCGCTCGCCAGCGGCCGGGAGTCCGCGGGAAGGTCCGGCGCCCCGGCGGGGGTTGTGGGGTAGGCCCGCTCACGGTCGGCACCGCTCCGGACCGGCGCTGCCGCGGCACGGCCGGGCGTCGGGCCGACGTGGACACGGTCCGGTACGAGGAGGACAGGACGGTCTCCGGGCGGCCGCAGGAAGGACAGGGCGGCGAGCCGGGCGCTGCCGACGGCGTCGTCGGCCCGGCTCGGGGCGGCGCCGGGCGGCCGGGAGGCGGGGCCTGTCAGGACGGCTTCGATGGCGATGCCCTCCACCCCGGAGGCGCTGGTCGTCGGCCGGCTGACGAGCGTGACCCGCCGGCCGTCGGACAGGCGCACGTCCACGGCGCCCCGCTGTGCGCAGGAGATCAGCTCGGTGGCCCTGTCCAGGAGAACGGCCCGGTCGCGGGGGTGCAGCTCGGGGGCCAGTTCGTCCAGGCCGATGCGGGTGTGCGACCCCGCGGCGGCGTCGGCCCTGGCGCTCAGGTACGACCGCAGCAGCGCACGCTCACGCACGGAGCTCTGCCCCAGCAGCCGCCGTTCGACGGCCTCGGCCGCCTTGCGGATCACGGTGGCGAGCGCCGGGTTCTCGGCGCCGCGCGGATAGCCGAAGCAGAGGACGCCTTCGATGCACCCGCTGAGCGGGTCACGGACGGGCAGCGCGCGGCAGGCGTTGCCCTGGGCGCGCTCGGCGAAGTGCTCGGCGCCGTAGACCCTGATGAGCTGACGCTCCGCCAGCGCGAGACCGATGCCGTTGGTCCCGGCGTACCGCTCGGCGAACACGAATCCCGGAACGCGCTGGAACGCGGGGAGGGTTCGGACCATGGACGCGTCGCCGAAGCGGCGCAGGAGGACGATCCCGTTCGCGTCGGCGACGGAGATGTTCATCTGGCTGCCGGCGAATGTGAACTGCAACCGGTCGAGCACCGGGAGGGCCGCACGGACGAGCCTGCTGTGCGGATCGAAATCCGTACGGTAGGGAAGATCGGCCTGGTCCGGCGAGAGACCCAGGGACCGGGAGCGCTGCCAGGAACCCAGGATCGGCGACCGTACGCCTCCCTCGACCGCCTCTCCCTGCAGGAACCGCTCACGGGTACGCACCGGCCCCGCCCCGTCGGTCGTACGCCACCTGGGCGTCGGTTCCCTGCCGGATCGCACCACGTCTCGCCTCGCTCGCACTCGCGCCTGTCGCAATTTATGTAAACCCGGCATTGACGAGGATACGGTCATAGCGGTCATGAGTCATGGCATGCCGGGGTGGTCACACTCGGTGAGAGGTCGGGACCGTCCGTCCATGGCCGCGCTCGCGTGACAGCCGCGCCGACCCGGGTACCCGGTCCGAACGCAAGCCCGGACCTCGGCCGGCCCGTTTCGGTGCGGACGCGCAGTTCGAGAGTGCGCTCACGGGGCTCCGCCGACCCCGCGCTCCGGGCGGTGCTCGGCTCGCCTCCTCGCACGGGTCGGCTCAATCCGGCGGTTCCGGCGCCGCGCCGCCGTCCTCACCGCCGCCCCCTTTCCGTTCGTCCGGGCCGGGGGGAGGTTCCTTCACCTCCTCCGGGATGTCCTCCTTGGGCGGCGGGTCCCGCGGAACGGGAGCGGGTGAGTCCGGCTCCTTGCCGTGCGACGCGTTTCGATGGCGGTGCGCATGCCCTTCGGACGCGCCGGCGAACGCAAGGACGGGCTGTCCGAGGAACAGCCGGATCCGAGGGTGGTCAAGAATCAGGAATCGGAGAGGCATCGCTGTGCTCCCGTGGATCGGGGTTCTGTCAGGCTTCCCGCCCTGCCGGACGTGGTCCTGGTAGGCATGGCCGGTCACCGCTCCTCCTGTCGTGCCGCGACTACCCGTCCGGCCCGGAAGCATGCGGCGGCCGGACAACACCGCTTCTGGCTTCCTTGAACAGGAAACAGCCGTCGCGATCCGTCCTCGCCGAGATCTGACGGTGTCTCCGCTCGACTCGCGGCCGCCGCCTTCGAGGCGCACGATGGGCTCAGGGGAACTCCGCCCCGCGAGCCGGTGACAGGCCGTGGGGCCGGCCGAGGAACAGCCATGACCCACACCGAACTTCAGCCGGGCGGCGTCGAATCGGAGAACCATCCCTGGAAGATCCGCCTCGTCAAACACCCGAAGCGGTTTGAATCGTCGCACTTCGTCGCCGCCAAGAAGGCTGCCCACGCGATCCTGCACGCCATGGAGGACCCGGACCTGCCCTACGGGCCGAGACCCGTCGATCCAGGGGCGGGACCGAACGGTTCCGAGCACTGGGAGATGCACCACGGCGGCAGCCTGTGGGTCAGGGGACGCGACCACTGGCTGATGTACCGCGCCCGGGTCGGCATCGAGTGGAGCATGCAGTTCTGCGCCGATCCCGAGAAGGTCGACCGGCTCCGGCAGGAGGCCGCCGAGCTGATCGACGCCTTCCCGCTCACCCTGCCCGCCCTGACGGAACTGGGCTACGGGCACGCCGAGGAGCTGCTGCGCACGCCCATCAAGGACGCCGACGGGGTCGAGGCCTGGACCGACGGCCTGTTCAACTCCTGTGTGCCGCTGAGCCGCGGGAACCACCAGGGGATCCTGCCCAAGGTGCCGGGTGAGCACCACTATCCCTGGCCCGTGAAGGGCGCGGACTTCGTCCGGTTCGACGACTTCCAGCTCTGGGTGACCCTGCCCGACGGCACCCACGGTGCCGTCACCCCGGTGGACCGCCGCGGCTCGGGCGACGGACACGTCCGCCTGGCCTTCGTCCCCGAGGGCAGCGAGGCCTCCGCGACGATCGCGGAGGCGCAGAACCGCGGGCTGATGGCGGTCCTGCCGGCGAACAGTGACGTGGCCATGCAGGCCTTCGCCCGGCAGATCTCCCCGGACCGGCACACCGCCTCCGGTCCCCTGTCCGCCGCCGCGGCACGGCACGGCGGACCCAATTCCGGCTAGCAGGGAGGACGGCATGCCTCGCGCGATCGTCGTCTGCCTCGACGGGACGGGCAACCAGGTGGGCGCCAGCCATCCCACGAACGTGGTCAGGCTGGTGGAGATGCTGGACGCGGACGATCCGGCACGCCAGCTCGTCTACTACGACCCCGGCGTCGGGACCATGTCGTCGGCCACCGCCAACGGGCCGGTCGGCCGCAGGCTCTCCCGCCTGTGGGGGCTGGCCTTCGGCAGCGGGCTGCGGACCAATCTCGCCGAGGCGTACACGTACCTGATGCGGAACTGGCAACCGGGCGACCAGGTGTACGTGTTCGGCTTCAGCCGCGGTGCCTACACCGCCCGGGCACTCGTCGGGATGCTCAACAAGCCCGGCCTCATGCGCCCGGGCTCGGAGAACCTGGTGCCGTACGCCGTGGCGAAGTACTCCTTCAACCAGGACATCGACCGGAGCGAGAAAGAGGTCGCGCGGTTCTCGCACGCGTTCTGCCGGCGCACGGAGAACGAGCCGCTGTGGGCGGAGGTGAAGCAGAACAACCCGCGCCAGGTCTCCCACCACGCCCTGCCGGTGGCCTACCTCGGTGTCTGGGACACCGTGAAGGCGGCAGGTCTGCTGCGGCTGGGCAGTCTGCAGTGGCCGTACACGCACCAGTTGCCGAATGCCGCCCGCATCCGGCACGCGGTGTCGCTCGACGAAACGCGCCGCCCCTACCACGAGTTCCTGGTGACGCGCCGCCCGGCGCCGCGTCAGGACACCGCCGAGGAGGTGTGGTTCACCGGGGTGCACTCCGATGTCGGCGGCACCTTCGCGCATGCCGAGGACGACCCCCTGCTCTCCACGATCCCGCTCAAGTGGATCACCGACGGCGTCACCCAGGACCTGGTGTTCCGGCCCCAGGCCTACGGCACCACCTGCGCGGTCACCGAGGACTTCGCCGGCGCTCCGGTGCACGACAACGGCCCGCTGTGGATCCTCGTGGGCCGGCGCTCCCGTCCCCTGCCCGACGACGCCCTGCTGCACACGAGCGTCAGGCTGCGGCGGGAGCGGGATCCCGGGTACCGCCCGGACCTGCCCGGCCCGCAGGAGCCGGGCCGCTGGGCCGACCCCGACTGGACCAAGCCGGAACCACCGCCCGGCGGTTGAGCACCGTCCGGCCTGTTCCCGCGAAGATCTCACAGCAGACATCTTGACCGGCTAAGTCTCATTACGCAACGCTCTCCTCAGGAGTCGATGACGACGAGGAGGCCGGTCTCGCGATGGAGTGGACGGGCGCACGGTACGCGGACAAACCGACGGTCGAAGTGACGACGTGGATCGACGCACCCCCGGAGCGGGTGTGGGAGCTGGTCTCGGACGTGGGCCTGATGCCGGCCATGAGCGACGAGCTGCAGTCGGTGGAGTGGCTCGACGGCGTCACCGAGCCGGCCGTCGGCGCCCGGTTCGTGGGGCGCAGCAGGCACGAGGCGTACGGGGAGTGGGAGACCACCTCCCATGTCGTCGAGTGCGAACCGCCGCGGGTGTTCGCCTGGGCGGTGCAGGATCCCGCCGATCCGAGCGCCGTCTGGCGCTTCCGGCTCACGCCCAGGGACGGCGGGACCGAACTCTCCCAGTGGATGCAGATGGGTCCGGGACGTTCCGGCCTGTCCGTCGCCATCGACGCGATGCCGGACAAGGAACAGAAGATCGTGTTCGTGCGCCTGCGCGAGTTCGAGCGCAACATCTGCGTCACCCTGGAACACCTCAAGAAGCGGGCGGAGGCGTGATGCGGACCGCGACGACGATCGAGGCGGCGGGCGGGGAGGCCTGGTCGGACCAGACGGACTTCGTGGTCGAGGCCGAGAAGCTGGGGCTCGACATCTGCTGGGTCGCCGAGGCATGGGGCTCCGACGCGCCCTCCGCCCTGGGCTTCTACGCTGCCCGCACGGACCGCATGCTGCTCGGCTCGGCGGTCATGCAGGTCGGCACGCGCACCCCGGTGGCGCTGGCCCAGACGGCCATCACCTTGTCCAACCTCTCCGGGGGGCGCTTCCTGCTGGGCCTGGGACCCTCCGGCCCGCAGGTGATGGAGGGGTTGCACGGGGTCCCCTTCGCGCGGCCGCTGGCCCGGGTCCGCGAGACCGTGGAGATCGTGCGCCAGGCGATGGAGGGCACCAGGATCTCCTACTCCGGCAGCGAGTTCCGGATCCCGCTGCCGGACGGGGACGCCCGGCCCATGCGGCTCTCCATGCGCGCCGAGCACCGGATACCGGTCTATCTGGCCGCCCTGTCCCCCGCCATGCTCCGGCTGACGGGGCAGGTCGCGGACGGCTGGCTCGGCACGAGCTTCGTACCGGAAGGCGCCGCGCAGGCCTACTTCGCGCCACTCGACGAAGGCCTGGCCCGCAGCGGGCGAGGCCGCGCCGACCTGGACGTCTGCCAGGGCGCCGAGGTGTCGTTCGCGCCGGACGAGGAGGCGCTGGGCGCCATGGTCGCCGGCCGCAAGAAGGAACTGGCGTTCAGCCTCGGCGGGATGGGCTCGGCCTCGACCAACTTCTACAACCAGGCGTACAGCCGCCAGGGCTGGGCGGAGGTGGCCGCGGAGGTACGCGAGCGGTGGCAGGCTGGTGACCGGGACGGAGCTGCACGTCTGGTCACGGACGAGATGGTGCTCGCCACCACGCTGATCGGCACCGAGGACATGGTGCGGCAGCGGCTGAGCGTGTGGCGCGACGCCGGTGTGAACACCGTCCGCCTCTATCCGGCCGGGGACACCCTGGACGCCCGGCTCGCCACGCTGGGCCGGGCGATCGAGCTGGTCCGTGAAGTGGGCGACGCCTCATGAGTCCCGCGCGCCCGTCCTTCGCCGACTGGCCGTGCTCCGTGGCCCGCACGGTGGACATCATCGGTGACGCCTGGACGTCGCTGATCCTGCGGGAGGCCTTCTACGGCAGCTGCCGGTTCGACGAGTTCCAGCAGCAGCTGGGCATCGCCCGCAACACGCTGACCGACCGGCTGCGCCGCCTCGTCGACGAAGGCCTCATGGAGAGGCGGCTCTACGAGAGCGAGCCTCCGCGCCACGAGTACCGCCTGACGGAGAAGGGGCGTGACTTCTTCCCGGTCCTCGCCGCCCTCACCCGCTGGGGCGACCGGTGGCTCGCGGGTGCGGAGGGGGTGCCCGTCACGCTCCATCACGAAGCGTGCGACCAGGACGCCCACGCCGAGGTGGTCTGCTCCTCGTGCGGCGAGCCGATGCGATCCGAGGACACGTCCGTGCGGATGGGTCCCGGCTATCCGGAGCGGCTCAGGACGCGGCCCGACGTGCAGCGCCGTTTCGCTCAGTCCTGAGGGCGATGCCGCCCGCGTTCGTGGACCGTTGCGGGGTCGACGGGCGGGAAGGCCTCCCTGAGCCGGGCGAGGAGGGCCTTCGCCGCCGGAGTGGCGGGCCCGTGCGCCGGCCATGCGAGAGCGATCCGGCCGCGGAGGCCCGGGGCGGTCAGGGGGAGGGTGCGCAGGCCGGCGGCGGCCGCCGTCCCGGACGGCAGCTCCGGGACGACGGCAACCCCGAGACCGCGGGCCGCGAGGCGCGCCACCAGGGTCGGCGCTGCGGCTTCGAAGGCGACGCGCGGGGAGAAACCGGCCTGGGCGCAGGCGCGTTCGAGTGTCCCGCGCAGACCGGTGCCGCGGGGAAGGCAGATGAGCGGCCGGCCGGCGAGGGCTGCCTGCACCGGATGACCGACCGTCTGGCACGGCGCGACGCCGCCGCCCTCACCCCGCACGAACTCGTTGCCGCACTGCGGGACAACGCTCATCACCCGGGGAAACCACCGGTGGGCGGGCCGCCGGCGGCACTCGGACACGACGTGATCCACGGGCTGGACATCACCGTCGCGCTCGGCCTCGGCCGGCAAGTCCCGCAGGAGCGCCTGCGGATCGTCCTGGACACCGTCGCGCCGCGAACACTTCGCTTCTTCGAGGCGGACCTCGGCGACGTCGAACTGCGCGCCACCGATCTGGAGTGGTCGTACGGCAGGGGCACTCAGGTGCCGCGCCCCGCTCAGGAGCTTCTTCTGCTCGCGTACGGGCGCAAACTCCCGGCGGCACGCACGGACGGGTGATTCCTGCTTCCCTGTCCCACCAGAGTCGCCGGTCAGGGGGGTGGAGGTGGCGCGCGGGAGGGCAGCAGGCATGATCACCGCGTGGACAAGACATGGCGGGGCTGGGCGGCGCGGTGGGCGATCGCTCTGGTGTGGTTCTACGAGGGGTTCTGGTGCAAGATCTGGCCGGGGCGGGCGGATCAGCGGGCGATCGTGGGGGACGTCCCGTTCCTGCCCGGATGGGCGGTGACGGGGGCGCTCCTCGCGATCGGCCTGGCCGAGGTCGCGATCGGCGTGTGGGTGCTGAGCGGGCGGCGGGCGCGGGCGGCAGCGATCGTACAGACCGTGCTGGTGGTGGCGTTCAACACGGGCGGCCTGCTCTTCGGCGCCGACCGGATCGACGAGCCCGGGCGGCTCGTGACACAGGACCTGGCCTTCCTGGCGCTGATCTGGCTGGTGTCGTGGACGGAGGACGAGTGAGCGGGACACCCTGGGCGCGCGGTCGGCTGCTCGGCGGGTTCGGCGGCCCGCGCCTCCTCTTCGGGCGGATGTACGAGGACTGGGGTGTCGAGCTGGCGGTCTTCCCGCCGGCGGGCGCGCGGGTGCTGTGCATCGCCTCGGCAGGTGACACGGCGGCAGCCCTGGATACGGCGGGGTACGACGTGACGGCCGTGGACGTCAATCCGGTGCAGCTCGCCTACACGCGCGAGCGGCTGGCCGGCGGTGCGACCCGGGAGGGAACGGCCGAGGCGGTCATGCGCCTGGGCCGGGGCACCGCGGCCCGGCTGCTGCCCGCCTGGCGCCGGACGGAGCTGCACGACTTCCTGGCCCTCGACGATCCGCAGGAGCAAGCCCGCCGCTGGCGGGAGGAGTTGGACACACCGGGGCTGCGCCGGCTGATGCGGGTCGCACTGCGGCCCGGCGGAGCCCTGGCGGTGGCCCTGCGACCGTCGTTCGCCGGAGTCGTCCCACAGCGTTTCGACGAGGTGCTGAGGCGGCGCCTCGAACGGACCGTGTGCGGGCATCCCAACGCGGGCAATCCGTGGCTGTGGCGGCTGCTGGCAGGGGCCGAGCCGCCGCGGACTCCACCGCCCCGGGCACCAGGCGTCCGGCTGGTCCACGACGACGTGGTGCACGCGTTGGAGCAGGCGCCGTGCGGTGCCTTCGACGCGGTGACGCTCTCCAACGTGCTGGACGGGCCCGGCCCCGGCTTCGCCCGGCGGCTGCGGGCGGCGGTGCGCCACGCGGTGCGGCCGGGCGGCGTGGTGGTGCTGCGCAGTGCCCGGGAGCCGGGCCCTGGCGGGCCGGGTTGGGCGGCGCAGGACAGCTCGGTGCTGTGGGGTGTGGTGCGCGTGGTGCGCCTCGGGGGCGAGGGCGCGGATCGGAGGATCGAGCCGTGAGGTATCTGCTGCAGCGTCATCCCGTGCCCATACGCACGCGCTTCGCGCACTCTCTGGTGCTGACGTACGCGCTGCCCGCCGAGCTGCTGCGCCCGCTGGTGCCGCCGGGCCTGGAACTGGACACCTACGGGGAGCACGGGTTCGTGGCGGCCGCGCTGGTCGACACCCGCGCCCTGCGACCGGCGGGCCTGCCCGCCCGCCTCGGGGCGGACTACCTGCTCACCGGCTACCGGGTCTTCACCCGCTTCCGCACCCCGGGCGGCCGCGTCATGCGCGGACTGCGCATCCTGCGCAGCGACACCGACAGCAGGGTGATGGCGCTCGGCGGCAATCTGATGACCCGCTACAACTACCGCCTGGCCCGGATCGGCACCCGTGTCGAGTCCGGCATGCTGGAGTTCCGGGTGGACAGCGCCGACGGCCGGGCGGATCTGCACGTGCGGGCCGATCTCGGCAGCGCGCCGGCGCCGCTGCCCGCCGGCAGCCCGTTCGCGGACGCGCGCGCCGCCCGGCGCTTCGCGGGCCCGCTCCCGTACACCTTCGAGTACGAACCGCAGACCCGCTCGATGATCGTGGTCAAGGCGGTCCGCGCGCACTGGGACCCGCAGCCGGTCTCCGTGGACGTGCGCCGGCTGACGTTCTTCGACCACGCCCCGTTCGCCGGAACGCGGCCGGTCCTCGCCAACGCCTTCCATGTCGCCGATCTGGAGTACGGCTGGGAACGGGGCCTGCGCCGGAGCGAGACCGGCGGTGAGCGGTGACCCGCCGCTCCGGCGTCCGGGACGTGATCGCCTACAACTGGCCGCGGTACACGGCCGGTCTGGCCACGGCGGCGGCCTCGGCCGCGGTCGCCCGCCGGCTGCCACCGCCCCTGCGCACCATGGCCCGGGCGGGCTCCGTCGCCGCGGTCGGTCTGCTCACCTCTGCCACGGTCGCGAGCTGGCTCGTCTACGACCGCTCGGAACTGTACGGCTACGACTGGCTGGACGCGCTGCTGCCGCAGGCGCCGACCGCGCACGTGGTGGTGGGCACCGGCCTCGACGAGGCGAGTGTCCCGCTGGCCGACCGCTGGCCGGCCTCCAGGCAGACCACCGTCGACCTCTACGACCCGGCCGTGATGACCGAGGGGTCGGTGCGCCGCGCCCGGCGCAGGGTGCCCCCGCCGCCGCACGCGGTACCCGGCCGGGCGGAGGCGCTGCCCGTGCTCCCGGCCATGGCGGATGCCGTCTTCCTGGTGTTCGCCGCCCACGAGCTGCGGCGGGCGCGGGACAGGGAGCGGCTGTTCGCGCAGTGCGCCCGGGCGCTGCGCCCCGGCGGGCGCCTGGTCCTGGTCGAGCACCTGCGGGACTGCGCGAACACGGCCGTCTTCGGACCGGGAGCCTGGCACTTCTTCCCTCGCGCAGAGTGGCTCCGGCTGGCCGCGTACGCCGGGCTGCGTCCGGCGGCCGAGCGCCGCGTCGCGGGCCTGGTCACGGCGTTCGCCTTCACCAGGGAGCCGGCGTGACCGAACTGCTCACGCTCACCTCGCAGTTGCGCCTGGTCGGCCTGGCGCTCGTGGGCATGGGGCTGCTGCACGTGGTCCTGCCGCGCATCCTGGGCTGGCCGGGCGACCTCGGCGGCAGCAGCCTGCTCACCCGTCAGGTCTCCTACGCGCACGTGTTCTTCATCGGCCTGACCTGCGTGCTGCTCGGCGCGCTGCCGCTGGCGTTCTCCCATGAGCTGCTGAGCGGCGCGCCGCTGCCGACGGCCCTGCTGTGCGGACAGACCCTGTTCTGGGGCCTGCGCTGGGTCATGGAGTTCGCCTACTTCTCACCGCGGCTGTGGCGGGGGCACCGGTTGCGGACGGCGGGCCACCTCGCACTGTCGGTGCTGTGGACGTGGGTGACCGCTGTGTTCACCCTGGCGACGGCGCACGCGGTGGGCTGAGGAGTGCCGGATGCGCGGCCTCGCCCCGGGCCATGGTGCCGGTGCCCGGCCGGCCGGCGTCAGTCGCCCGGCCGTCCCTTCTCCCGGTCCGGCAGGTAGCTGGCCAGGCCGCGCAGGATGATCTCGACACCGATGTCGAACCGCTCGTCGGAGGAGTCCGACACCATCAGCCCGGACAGGGCGCGCAGATGGGGGAAGTCCTCCTCGGGCAGGGCCGAGAAGTAGTTCCGCATCTCCTCGGCCATCTCGCGCCAGTCGGGGCGGGCCAGGGAGGAACCGTCACCGCCGTGCTGGTCGGCCCGGTCCTGCCACATGCCCTCCTCCAGGACGAACCCGTCGATGTAGGTGGAGATGAGGTCCCCGGCCTCCGCCGCGATGCGGTCGGGCAGCCCGGCGGTGCGGAAGACGGCGAGCAACGCCTCGACGTGCGGCAGCAGTTCGGCCGTGAAGGGGACGTGGGCCATGGAGATCCTGGCCATGTCCCGGTGGGACCGCAGGCGCCGCCGTCCGGAGCGGGCGTAGTCCCGCACCTGCTCCTGCCATCGCTCCGGGTCGGGTTCGGGCATTTCGAAGCCGTCGAAGAGCCGCGCGTACATCAGCTCCAGCAGGTCGTCCTTGGACCTGACGTGGGCGTAGAGGGCGGAGACCGTGACCCCCAGCTCGGCCGCGACCTGGCGCATCGACAGCCCGTCGAGCCCCTGGCGGTCGAGCACGGTGAAGGCGGCTTCGACGACCCGCTCGCGGGACAGTGGTGCGCGCGCGGGGGCGACGCGGGTGCGCGTGGGGCGCTCGCGCTCCCAGGGGGACGGCGGAGGGGTTGCGGGGGTGTTCGAGGCCGCGTCGGTCATGCCGACAGTTTAGGCACTGGGAGAACAGTGTTCACCTTCACTGAGCGGCGCGCTTGACTGAGACGCGATATATCTTGTCCCGGCGCCGAGCTTGCGCTATATCTTAATGAACGCCGTTCTCCAGGTGAGCACTGTTCTGTTAGTGTGAACAGTGTTCTGTCGCGCGTACGGTCACCCGACACCCCGGGGCGTACCAGCACCAGCGCACCGGGCAGTCACATCCATCCGTCCCACCGCGCCCGCGGATCCTCACCGCGGCGCGGCCCATGTGCGAGGAGTTCCGATGTCCACCACCGGTGTCGCGTCCGCCGAGACGCCCACCGACTCGCCAGCGCCCTACCGATGGCGCTGGGCTGCGCTCTTCGTGATCCTCGCGGCCGAGGTGATGGATCTCCTCGACGCAGTCGTCACGAACATCGCCGGCCCCTCCATGCGGGCCGACCTGGGCGGCGGCGCCTCCACCCTGCAGTGGCTCGCCGCCGCGTACACGCTCTCGATGGCCGTCGGCCTCGTCACCGGAGGGCGGCTCGGCGACATTCACGGGCGCCGCCGGATGTTCCTGGTGGGAGCCGCCGGCTTCACCCTGGGCTCGCTGCTGTGCGCGACATCCGTGTCGCCCGAGATGCTGATCGGCGCACGTGTCGTCCAGGGCCTGTTCGGCGCGGTCATGCTGCCGCAGGGCCTCGGCATGATCAAGGAGATGTTCCCGCCGAAGGAGTCGCAGAAGGCCTTCGGCATGTTCGGCCCGGTCATGGGCCTGTCCGCGGTGTGCGGGCCGATCCTGGCGGGCTGGCTGGTGGACGCCGACTACTTCGGCACCGGCTGGCGGATGATCTTCCTGATCAACCTGCCGCTGGGTGCCGCGGCCTTCCTCGGTGCCCTGCGCTATCTGCCGAGGGGCCGCTCCGGGACCAAGCCGCGCCTCGACATCGCCGGCATGCTCCTGGTCTCGCTGGCCGCACTGCTCATCATCTTCCCGCTGGTCCAGGGCCGTGAGTACGACTGGCCGGTGTGGACGTTCGTGATGATGGCCGCCTCGGTGGCCGTGTCCTTCCTCTTCGCCAAGTACGAGTCGCGCCGCAGCAAGGACGGCCGGGACCCGCTGGTCGTCCCCAGCCTGTTCCGCAAGCGCGGGTTCAGCGGCGGCATGGCCCTCGGGCTGGTCTTCTTCTCGACCATGCAGGGCTTCATGCTGGTCTTCAACCTCTACACCCAGATCGGCCTCGGCTATTCGCCGCTCAAGGCCGGCCTGGTGATGGTGCCCTGGTCCGGCGGCATGATCGTCGGCTTCGGGATCGCCCAGGGCGTCGCCCGGTTCGGGCGGGCCGTACTGCAGGCCGGCACGCTGGTCATGGCGCTGGGTGTGTTCGGCGTGTGGCTGACCCTCGACATGGTCGGCAGCGGTGTCGGCCCCTGGCAGCTCCTGCCCTCCCTGCTCGTCACCGGCGTCGGCATGGGCCTGCTCATGGCACCGTTCTTCGACATCGTGCTCGCCAGTGTCGAGCAGCACGAGACGGGTTCGGCGTCCGGCACGATGACCGCGATGCAGCAGCTCGGCGGCGCCTTCGGCGTGGCCATCCTCGGCACCGTGTTCTTCGGCCTGCTGGGCGGCGGGATCGCCTCCGCCGTGGACCACCACTCGGGCGGTCTGCGGGGCCAGTTGGCCGCCGCGCACGTCGCGCCCGCCGCTCGGGACCGCATCGTGACGGACCTGCGCGCCTGCGCCTCGGACCGCGCCGTCGCCAAGGATCCCGCCGCGACCCCGGCGTCCTGCACGCGGCTGGAGAAGGACACCCGGTCCGCCGTGACCTCGCCCCAGGCCGGGGCCCGGATACCGGCGGCGCTCAAGTCCACCGCGTCGTCGGCCTTCCAGAGCGGCTTCGGATCCGTCATGAAGACGGTGCTGTGGATCGTGGACGGCATGCTCGCCCTGACCTTCCTGCTCGCGTTCCTCCTGCCCCGCCACGCACGCCCCGAGGGCTCCGCCGGGCACTGAGCCCCGGCCGCGTCCGCACAACGAAGTACGGCCGCCGGCCCCCTCCTCAGGGGTGCCCGGCACCCGGACCGGTACGTCAAGCGCTCCCACCGCGCCCGCCTGCTGATCGGCGACGGCGTCCTCGCCGCCACCGGTACGGCGTGGAAGCAGCAACGCCGCCTGTTGCAGTCCCAGTTCACCGGCACCGGAATGCGCCGCTACGAACAGCGGATCGTCGGGGCCGCCCGGACCACAGCCGGGCGCTGGAACGGCTACGCCCGTACCGGGCAGACCGTCGATGTCGCCCGGGAGATGCGCCGCTTCGCCCTGGACGCCATCTGGCGCTCACTCACCGGGCACCCTCTCGACGACGGAACCGAGCACGAACTGGCCGCCGTCGCGGCCGTGGCGGCCGCCCTTCCGACGCTGCCCGCCGGTGCCACCGACGCCGAGGGCGCCGTCGCCGCCGATCTCGCCAGGATCGACGCGGTCGCCCGGCACGCCGTCGGGGCCGCCCGCGACGGGGCGGCCGGCCCCGACGGCCCGGGCCTGCTGCACGTCCTGGTCGAGGCCGCCGCCGAGCGGCCCGAGTACACCGACCGCCTGATCCGCGACGAGCTGGTCACGCTGCTCGTGGCCGGGCACGAGACCACCGCGAGCACCCTGACGTGGCTCTACCTGCTCCTCGACCGGCACCCCGCCGCCCGCGAACAGGCTCTCGCCGCCGGCGCCGAGGGCTCGGCACAACGCCGTCAGGCCATCCAGGCCCTGGTTCACGAGACGCTCCGGCTCTATCCCTCCGCATGGATCCTGCCCCGCCACGCGACCGAGGACGACACCCTCGCCGGCTACGCGGTCGAGGCGGGCACCGACATCCTGACCTGCCCGTACCTCACGCACCGCGATCCCGGACTGTGGCCGGACCCCGAGCGCTTCGCCCCCCGGCGCTTCCTCGCCCCGGACGGGCGCCCCGCCCACCCGGGCGCCTACTTCCCCTTCGGCATCGGCGCCCGCGCCTGCCTCGGCCTGCAGTTCGCGCTCCGCGAGACGACCATCCTGCTGGAACACCTGCTCCCGGCCCACATCCCGGCCTTCTCCTCCGTCCCCACGAAGGCGGCGTACGGCATCACCGTCCGCCCCGACGGCCCCACCCCGGCGACGCTGGAAGCTCCGGGCGCCTGAGGTCTCCCGGCGGCCCGGACGGTCCGGGAGCCGGTCGGCCCGCGTTCACCCGGCGAACCCGGGCGATCTACGCTACGACTTCGGCGGCGCCCCCACCGCCCGACCCGCACCGTCCCGAAAGGACGAGCCCGTGCTCACGTCGTACGCAGCCCACTTCGACACGCCCGCCGGGTATCTCGACTTCGCACGGTTCGGTCCGCCGTCGCGGGACGCCGTGGCCGCCACCGCGCGCGCCATGGAGGAGTCCGCCGGCGCCGACCACACCACCGTGGACACTCTGATGGGCGCGGAAGGGGTCGCGCGGGACACGGCCGCCCGGCTCGCGGGCACGGACGCCCGGCACACCGTGCTGCTCCCCAACGCGTCCACCGGTCTGTTCCACGCCGCCCTCGGCATTCGGGACGGTGTGGTCCTGGCGCCGCGCACCGACTTCCCGGCCAACCACTATCCGTGGCGCCGCACGGCGGGCCTGGGCCGGGCCACGCCGCGCTGGCTCGACCCGGCGCCCGGCGGCGGGGTCACCCCCGACCTGGTCCGCGCCGCGCTGACCGACGACGTCGTGGCCGTGTCCGTCAGCGCCGTCGACTTCCGCACCGGCTTCCGTGCCGACCTGGCCGCCCTGCGCGAGGCGATCGGACCGGACCGGCTGCTGATCGTGGACGCCATCCAGGCGTTCGGCGTGGCCGTGATGCCCTGGGACGCGGCCGACGTGCTGGTCGCGGGGGGTCAGAAGTGGCTGCGCGCGGGATGGGCCACCGGCTTCGCGACGCTGTCCGATCGCGCGCTGGAATCCCTGGAGCCGGTCCTCACCGGATGGACGGGCGTCGAGGACGTCGGCCTCTTCGACGGAACGGAGCACCCGCCCGCCCCCGACGCGCGCCGGTGGTCGATCACCAATCTCAGCCCGGTGACGGCCGCCTCGTTCGCGGCCGCACTTGACCTCGTCGAGCGGCACACAGTCGCGGCGA
Organism: Streptomyces sp. BK340; assembly: GCF_007827595.1. GTDB lineage: Bacteria > Actinomycetota > Actinomycetes > Streptomycetales > Streptomycetaceae > Streptomyces. The sequence continues at coordinate 89,839 of NZ_VISR01000031.1, read as the reverse complement.
TCGAGGCCGCGATCGCCGCGCGGATCGCCGAACTCACCGATGTCGTCCGGGAGTACGGCGGCCACGTCCTCTCCCCCACCGACCCGGCGCGGCGTGCGGGCATCCTCTCCTTCACGATGCCGGACCACGATCCGTCCCTCGTCGCGAAGTCCTTGCATGCCGAGGGTGTCACGCCGACGGTTCGCACCGACTCGCTCAGGCTCTCCCCGCACGCCTCGACCCCGCCGGAGGCGTCCGATCGGGTCGCTGCCGCGCTGTCGTCGCTGCGGAACTGACCCCGGCCGGCGGGACGATCTCCCGCTTCAGGATCTTGCCGGTGGGTCCCTCGGGCAGTGCGTCGGGTGCCGGCCGCCCGGAGTACGGCGTAGTGGACGAGGGCGAGCTCCGGCACGTTCGGCAGCATGATCGCGACTCGCGATGCGGCCGGGTCCGGGCGGCGCCGACCAGTTGGGACGCGAGGTTCGGCATCGCCCGTGCGGTGCTGCCGACCGGAGCGAGCGACCAGGGCCGGGCAAAACGCGGCCGGCCTCCGACGCGGGACCGCAGCAGCACCGACCGCGCCGGCTGAGGCGGCGGTCGGCAGCAGCACCTGGGCCCGCTTCCCCCCTGGCCTGGTCGGGCCGGCTGCGTACCGTGCCGAGCGGTGCCGGTCCCCCGGCTACAGCTGTCCCGCGGCCATGGGCGCGGAGTGGAGTTCGCGTACCAGCTGCGGGGTGAGCAGTTCACCGGCGCGGTCGGCGAGGACGGCCATTTCGTAGCCGACCAGACCGACGTCGCACCCCTCGGCCGCCAGGACGCCGAGGCAGCTTCCTCGGCCGTGGCCAGCTCCCGCAGTGCAGCGAGCCCGTCGCTCAGTCGGCGGTCGGCGCGTGTCGCGGTCTCCGTGACCGGGTCGACGGCGTCGAGGGCGTCGATCGCGTCGGTGTAGAAGGTGAGGGTCACCGCCCTGTCGGCGGTGCCCCGGTCGGCAGCGGCACGGATGCCGGCGAGGCGCCCCAGGTTCCGCCGGACGACACCCTCGACGAGGGTGTCACCCCGCATTGCGCGCAGCGACGACCCCACGCGCGTGCGCGTGGCGTCCAGCGCGGGCCGGAACGCCTTCTCCCCTCCCAACAGGCCGTTGGTCAGGCCGCGTTCGCGTTGCAGCTGGTGCACCAGGGCCTGGATCCGCAGGCTGAGACCGACCTCGGTACGGGTCGTCCGGGCAGCGCCGAGGTCCTGGACGCGGTCGTGCACCGCGAGACCCGCCACCGCCGGCAGCAGGCAGATCGGGACCGTGATGACCACCGCCACCCGGCCCCTGATGCTGCGCCAGCCGGGCAGCGGCCGCCGGCCCGGACCGGTTCGGCCGCGGTGCCGGCTTCCTGAGCTGCTTCTGCACGAACTCCGCTTGTACGAACGGCCCTTGCGGACCGCACCGAGCCTGCCGAGCAATGGCCGTAACGGCTCCCACACCCTCATACGTCATGAAGCTAGCCCGACCGCCGGCCCGGGCGGTTTCCGATCCGTAAGGCCGCAGGGGAAGTTCGGTTGTGCCACCCTCACACGGCGGGCGAGCAGAGTGTGACCGCGTCCGGCACGACACGGATGGCGACGGCGGCGGGGCTTCGCGTCCGGGCGCGCGACCGTTCGGACCGTCAGGCGGCTCCCCCGCCTGCGCCCGGTGTCGGGCCCGCCGCGATCGAGAAGGCGAGCACCAGGCCGTCGTCGGTGGCGCGCGCCGAGGTGAGTGCGACGCCATGGGGCAGTCCGGTGACGGCCACGGTCCGGGGTTCGAGCCTGTCCCGCAGCCCGGAGGCGGCCGGCAGGGCATCCAGGTCGTCGACCGCCATGCTGCGGCCGAGAACGGTCACCGTCGTGGGCGTGACGGTGAAAGTGTCCGGGGTCGTGGACACCTCGGCCCGTACGGTGACCGGGAGCCCGAGGCGGCCGACGCTCCCGCCGAGGATCAGATCGCCGTCCTGGCCACCTGCTGTCAGGCCGTCCCCCAGTGCGCCCATGCGGCGGGACACCTGGTCGTACCCGACGGTGGCGGTCCCGGTGCCGCCGGCGCTGTCGCCGTCCGTCGTGACGTCCTTCAGGCGGACGTTCACATCCATCACCGCGTGCTGACGGTGTACGCCCTTGGCGCTCAGCTCGACGTCGCCGATCTCCCCGCCGAGGGTGCGCAGCCCCGCGAGCGGCGTGGTCAGGTCGGCGTGCACCGGGCCTTGCGGCTTCAGCCGGCGCGACGCCTGGATGTCGATCCGCTCCTCGGTCCGATGCTCGACCAGGAGATCGGTCGTGCAGACCAGGGCGGCCAGTGCCGCGCCGATCGCGGCGAGGATGCGGGGCTTGTTCCGAAGGATGCGGGTCACGAGCTCACTTGCTCCGAATCGGTCGGTGGGCGGACGGACGGGGTGATCAGGCGTGCAGGCGCGGGAGGACCCGGTCGAGCCGGCGGGGCAGCCACCAGTTCGCCCTGCCCATGAGGAACATGGCGGACGGCACGAGGATCAGACGGACCACCGTGGCGTCGACGATCACGCTGATCGCCAGCCCCAGGGCGAGCATCTTCACGACCACCGTCGGCGAGGAGGTGAAGGACAGGAACACCGCGGTCATGATGAAGGCCGCGGCGGAGATCACGCGGGCCGTCGCGGACAGTCCCTCCCCCACGGCGAGCCGGTTGTCACCGGTGCGATGCCAGGTTTCGGCGATCCGGGAGAGCAGGAAGATCTCGTAGTCCATGGACAGCCCGAAGACGATCGCGAACATCATCATCGGCACGTACGACTCGATCGGCACCGGCTCGGACAGTCCCAGCAGTGAGTCGCCCCAGCCCCATTGGAAGACGGCGACGAGGACGCCGTAGGACGCGGCCGTGGTGAGGAGGTTGAGGACGACGGCCTTGAGGGGGATCACCACGCTGCGGAAGACGGTCATGAGCAACAGGAAGGCGAGGACCAGGACGATGCCGATGACGATCGGCAGCCGCTCGCCGACCGTGTCGCGGAAGTCGGCCTGGCCGGCCACGGAGCCGGTGAGAGAGGCCGCGGCGCCCGTACCGTCGAGGGCCTTCGGCAGGGTTCGCCCGGAGAGGGTGTCCAGCAGGGCGCCGGTCGCGGCGTCCTGTGGACCCGTGGTCGGGGTGACCGTGGTGACGAGGATCTTTCCGTCGGCGCTCGCCCTGAGGGGGGTGAAGGACGCCACGCCGTGGGTGTCGTTCAGCGCCGCGGTCACGTCGTTCGAGATCCGGTCGACGGGCGTGCTCGCGTGGCTCACGTCGACCACGGTGACGACCGGGCCGTTCGCCCCCGCTCCGAAGCCCTGCCCGTCGGCGTGCGCGATCCAGTCGTACGCGGTGCGGGTGCTGCTGCCGGGTCGGTCCGCACCGGCGTCGACGTGGCCGAGGCGCATGGACAGCAGCGGTACGGAGCACACGCCGAGGACGGCGAGGCCGACGGCCAGGAAGGTCCACGGGCGCCGGGAGACGAGTTCGGCGTAGCGGTGCCAGCCGTCGCGGGCTCCCCCGCTCTCGGCGACGGGGCGGCGCAGCCGGAGCCGGTCGATGTGCCTGCCGACCAGGCCCAGGGCTGCCGGGACCAGGGTGAGGGCGGCAGCGGCGGTCACGATCACGGCGAGGGTGGCCGCCAGCCCTATCTTGCCGATGAAGCTCAGTCCGCACGCGTACAGGCTCAGCATGGCGACGGCCACGGTCAGGGCAGCGATGAGAACGGCGCGTCCGCTGGTGTGTGCCGTGCGGGCCGCGGCGTCGACCGGATCACGTCCGTCCATGAGGTCCTGGCGGAAGCGCGTCGTCAGGAACAAGGCGTAGTCGATGCCGACGCCCAGACCGATCATGCCGGCGAGCGTCGTGGCGGAGGTCGCGAACGACAGCGTGGCGGCGACGATGCCCACGACGCCGAGGCCGACTCCGACGCTGATCAGCGCGGTGGCGAGCGGCAGCAGCGCGGCGAGGACACTGCCGAAGGCCAGCAGCAGGATGACCAGGGCGGTGACGACGCCCACGCCCTCGCTCAGCTTGTCGTCGGCCGGTTCCCGGACCACCTGTTCGAGGTCGCCGCCGTAGGCGACGCCCAGCCCTGCCGCCCGGGCGGGCTCCGTCGCCGTGTCGAGTCGCCCGGTGTAGTCGTGGCCGAGGTTCTTCAGCTGCTCGTCGAAGGAGACGGTGGTGTACGCGGTGCGTCCGTCGTCGCTGGTCACGACTGCGGAAGCGGCGGTGACGTGGGGCAGGTCGCGCAGGTCGGCCAGGGTTCGGCCGAGGGCGGACCGCTGGTCCGCCACGGTGCCGGAGTCCGCGTGGAAGACGACCTTGCCGCTGGGCCGGCCCGCTTCGGGCATGGAGGCAGCCAGGAGGTCGGCCCCGGTGTGGGATGCGGTGCCGGGCAGGCTGACCTGGTCGCTGAAGGTGGGCGCGGCGAGGTGCCGCCCGACCAGGGCGGCGACGAGGACCAGCAGCCAGGCGGCGACCACCGTGGCCGGATGCCGGGCGCAGAAGCGGCCGAGGCGGCCGAGTCCGCCGGGTACCGGGTCGGGGTTCACCGGCGGACGCGCATCGGTGCGGGCGTCGGCCGGCGCCGTGGAGTGCTGTGAGGGTCGGGGCACCGTGGTCTCCAAGGAAAGTGTCACGAGTGACACGAACTCTAGAGAAGAAGTGGCACGTATGACAATTGGCAGACATGACACTTTGCGTCTGCGACAGCTCTCGCGTGACACGCGTGCCAATTGACAGTCACGACACCATGGCGGAGGCTTCGACCCATGCCGAGTGAGATCACCCCTGCTGGACTGCGTGAACGCAAGAAGGAGGAGACGCGGCGCCTGCTCCTCGAAGGGGCCGCACGCCTGTTCAAGGAACGCGGCTTCGAGGCCACGACGGTTGCGGACATCGCCGCATACGCGAACGTCTCCGCGCGCACGTTCTTCCGCTATTTCGACAGCAAGGAAGCACTGCTGCTGCCGGACGGCGTCGAGATCTTCGCCTACGTGGAGAACGCCCTGTCGGAGCGTCCGGCGGACGAGGAGCCTCTCGACGCGGTGTGCAACGCCCTGCTGGAGGCGGCCAAGCCGTTCGCGGCCTCCACCCTGACCGCCCTCAGCCACCCGCTCGAGGACATGGAAGTCGTCGTCACGGCCCGCCTGGTGCAGGCCTTCTCCGACTTCGAGGAGCGGCTCACCGTCCTGGTCCGGCGCAGACTGCCGCCGGACACCCCGGACGCCGATCTCAAGGCGGCCGTGATCGCCTGCGCCGCCCTCTCCGCGGTCCGTGCCGTCCTGCGGACCCGCCGGGCACGCCGCGCGTCCGGCATCACGGACACGGGCCCGGCGCCCCTCCTGCGGGCCTTCGGGATGCTGCGCGAGATCGGCTCCGCCGAGCGTCCGTGACGACGGGTGGAACGCCGAAGGAGGCGGTGGCCCACGCGACGGCCCGCGGCGCCGGGTGCGCCTCAGGCTCCCCGGCCGGTCATCACCTGTCCCCGTAGTCCTCCACCAGATTGCCGATGAGCGAGAGCAGGGCATCGGCGCGACGCCGGTCCTCCTGCTGGGCACGCAGAGCCTCGTGGATCTCCCGGAGCCGGGCCAGGGCGGCCGGTTCGCGGTCCTGCACTTCCTCGAGCAGCGGGTCGGTGATCAGGTCGAGGCAGGCACTGAACAGCCGGCGGGTGGCCGGGGACGGCGGGGCGGGGTCGGGGGCGGCGTAGGCGGTCGTCAGATAGCGCGCGGGATCGGTGAGGCTCCAGCCGACGACGGTGCCGTGCTGGACCAGGAGCGCCAGGTCCTGGGCGATGCCGATGCGGGCCTCCAGCGGTTCGTCGAGGACGTCGAGGTCACGCAGTGAGGTCAGTACGGCGTCCCCGGGCGCACGGCACAGCACCGAGGTCACCTCCAGACGGCAGTTCCGCTCCTCGTCCGCGCGCAGCCCGCCCGGGAGGACGGGGGGTGCGGAGAGGAGGCGGGCACAGTCCTCGGCGGAGGCGGACTCGTGCGGCAGCCGGAACTCGGCTCCGACCAGTTCCCGGCTCGCCCGGTCGAACCCGAGCGTGTCCGGGGTGTCCCACAGCCACTCCTGGCTGCCGAAGGTGTCCAGGAGGAAGCGCTCGCGTTCCTCCCGGCTCGTGTACGGCGCGAGGCGCACACCGGGGCCCAAGAAGTCGAAGGCCGGGGTGACGGACAGGGGTTCGCCCGTCACCGTCGCGGTCCAGTCGTCGTCGAGCGTGATCTTCATATCGTGCTGCCTCGTCATCTGATCTGCTCCGCCGGAGCCATGAAGCTGCCGTTCCTGCCCGGAATCCTGCCTCCCACGACATCCGCGTGGGTGATCGGCCCGCCGGGATCGGTAGGCAGACCGCCGAGCGCCTCCGCGCCGGACGTGCCCTTGATGCCCGAGGGACCGTACGCGGTGACGACGTTGCCCGCTCCGGCGCCGCCGCCCCGGGCGATCACGACGTCGTCGCCCTGACGGAAGATCAGGTTTCCGCTGCCCGCCGAGGAGTGGTACACCGCGTCCGGGTTCTTCAGGATCTCCAGCACGCGCTCGTCGGTGAACTCGTGCCGCGTGTCCGCGTGATAGCCGCCGTCCTTCCGCATCCGGCCGCCCTGCGCCCGCTCGATGACGTCGTCCGCGGTCTTGACGGCCTTCTCCCTGGCCTGCTGGGCCTTCTCCTCCTTCGTGTACTTGGGCATCAGGCCCAGCGGGTCGCACCCCGCGAACGGGTTGGCCACATAGCCGACGGGATTCGGAGCGGGGGCCAGACCCAGCGGGTCCGGGGAGGTGTAACGGCCGGTCTCCGGGTCGTAGTGCCGGAAGCAGTTGTAGTGGAGACCGGTCTCGGGGTCGTAGTACTGGCCGGGGAAGCGCAGCGGGGTATAGGCGCCACTGTCCCGGGACCAGGCCGTGGTGCCCCAGAGCGTGCTCCGGGTGCGCCAGGCGATGTCGCCCGTCTCGTCGATGAGTTCGGTCGGCGTGCCGACGAGGTCGGTGGCGATGGCGAAGAAGCGCCGGTCGACCTCCTCCTGCCTGGTGTCGGCCGTCAGGATGCGCTCTGTCTGGGCCAGGGGCACCACGTCCCGGTGGTCCCAGGTGAGAGCGACCGTGTGCGGGGCATCCGGCCGGTGGCTGGTCTGCTCGCACAGAGTGAGGCCGTCCCAGGTGAAACGGACCTCCTCGGCCACGCTCTCGCCGCCGTCCGCCAGGCGCTGCTTCGCGGTGCGCCGGCCGAGGGGGTCGTAGCGGTAGCGCCACCGGGTCCCGTCGGGGGTGGTGACGGAGGTGAGGCGGTTCTCCGTGTCCCACTCGTAGCGCCAGCTGTCGGGCTTTCGGGACAGCCGGGTCTTCTGTCGCAGGGTGACCCGGCCGAGGGCGTCGTGCTCGAAGCGGACACCTCCGGCGCGGGTGATGCTCGTGCCGCTGTAGACGCGCTCCCCCGTCGCCTCGCTGCCGGGGTGCCGGTCCGGCCAGGACGCCGACATCTGGTTACCGGCGTCGTCGTACGCGTACCGCTCCGTCCAGCCCTGGGCGTGTACGGCGGTGACCCGGCCCATCGGGTCCAGATCGAAGGTGCGGGTGCCGGCCAGCCGGTCCGCGACGGACAGCAGGTGCCCGTCGGCGCGATAGGCGTAGGCACGGCTGTTGACGGCCCGGGCCCCGGCGGTGACGTGCTGCGCGGCGAGCCGTCCCGCCTCGTCCCAGGCCGACGTCATGGTGAGCGCGTCCCCGAAGACGCGGGCCAGCTCGCGGCCGGCGGCGTCGTGGGTGAAATCGACCCGGCGGCCACCCGTGGTGAGGCGCAGGGGAAGCCCGTCGGAGGCGTAGGCGTAGGACGTGACATGGCCGGTGGGTGTCGTCCGGCGGACACGCCGCCCCAGGGCGTCGTAGGAATGGACCAGCGGTTGGCCGTCCACCAGCTCGGTCTTGACCTGGCCGCGGCGGTCGTACTGGTAGCGCAGTTCGCTGTCGGGTCCGACCGCCTCCAGGAGGCGGCCCGCCCGGTCGTACGCGTAGGTCGTCACCCGACCGTCGACGTTCTTGCGGAGCACCTGGCCGAGCGGGTCGCGCTCGAAGGAGATGGTCCCGCCGAGGGCGTCGGCCCGCTCGGTGAGCCGGCCCGCGGGGTCCACACGGTAGGTCAGGGTGCGCCCGTCGAAGTCGGTCTCGGACACGATGTTGCCGACCGCGTCGTACTCGTAACTCCACGTCAGACCCTGCGGGTTGGTGACCCTGGTGAGGCGCAGGTCGTTGTCGTGCTCGAACTCGTGGCGGCCGCCGTCGGGCCGGGTGGTGGCGAGCGGGAGGTCGAAGTGGGTGTACTCGTAGCTCGACACGCCGCCGGCGGCGTCGGTGTGGGTCAGGCAGTTGCCCTCGCCGTCGTAGGTCCATGACTCGGTGGCGCCGCCCGGGCCGGTGCGCCGGGCGAGCCACCCGTCCGCGTTCCAGTCGAGCCGGGTGGCCCCGCCCGTCGGGTCGGTGACGCGGACCGGGCGGCCGAGCCCGTTCCGCTCGGTGCGGGTGGTGGCGCCGGACGGGTCGGTCACCGCCACGACGAGCCCCGCCGCGTCGCACTCCACGCGGGTCGTGTCCCCGAGCGCGTCGGTGACGGAGGTGAGCCGGCCGGCGTCGTCGTAGGCGCAGTGGGTGGTGTGACCGGCCGGGTCGGTGACCGCCGTACGGTTGCCGCGCTCGTCGTACGTGTACGTCGTGCGGGCGCCGTCCGGTCCCACGACCTCCACCGGCAGGCCCGACGGCCCGCGCACGATGCGCAGTTCGGAGCCGTCCGGACGCACGACCGAGACCAGCCGCCCCTCCTCGTCGTAGGTCAGGCCGGTGGTGGCGCCGAGCGGGTCGGTACGGGACAGCAGGTTGCCGCTCTTGTCGTGGCGGAACCGGGTGGTGGCGCCGAGTGCGTCGGTCGTGGCGAGGATGTGGCAGCCCGGGCCGATCAGGTGCCGGGTGGCCCGGCCGTCGGCGGTGGTCAGGACGGTCGTCCGGTGGCCGGTCGTGGCGTCCGGTTCGGTGTACGCCAGGGTGATCTGGACGTGGCCGGCCTCGCCGCCCTCGGCGACGACCCGGTCCTGGTCGTCGTAGACGTAGTCGTAGCGGCGTCCGTTGGAGTCGATCCAGGCGACGACCCGGTGGCGGTCGTCGTAGCGGAAAGTGGTGGTTGCGCCGGACGGCCTGGTCACGGTGGTGAGGTCGCCGTCCACGTAGCCGTAGCCCATCAGTGGCAGATCCGCGCCGCCCTCTGCCGCGCCGGCCAGGGAGAGCGCGGTCACCCGGCCGTCGGCGGTGGTCAGCCTCACCTGGTGCCCCGCCGAGTGGACGAGGGCCAGCGGCAGCCCGTCCTCGGCCCGGTCGACGGTGATGTCGTGACCGTTGCGTTCGGTGATGCCGGACAGCCAGGCGGTTCCGTCACCGCCGGGTTCGGCGCCCGCCGGGGCGGCGAAGTGACGGACCACGCCCGAGTCGGGGTCGGTGAGCGCGTAGGCGCCGTCGGCGTCACGGGCGAGCACTGTACGGGCCCTGCCCGACCGTGGCCGGGTGGGATCGCCGGGTACCGGATGCGGATAGGTGACCAGCAGGCCGTCGGCGGTGACATGGACGACGCCGATCGCGTCGATCGCCAGCCGCTCGTCGACCGTGGACGACCAGGACGGGCCCAGGAAGCGGCCGGTCGCCAGGCCGGACTCGGTGCGGCGGGTGAAGACCAGCGGCAGGATGCCGGGGATCTCGACATCGGTCTGGGGCAGGAACATCCGGCCCGTGGCGAGGTCCACCGGGTCGGAGCCGTCGGTGGTGCGCTCACCGTCCGGACGGCGGTGCGCCCCGTCCTCGGCGTCGTCCACCAACTTGCGCACCCGGGACGCGTCGGAGGCATCCTCGGCCAGGCGCGCGCCCTTCACCGCGGCCCCGCCGCCGTCGGTGGCCACGGTCAGCACCAGGTCGGGGATCAGCCGGCCGACGCCCTCGGACGGGTCCTTCATGAAGTCCTTGACCATCTGGGTGCCGGCGCCCACGGGGTCGTTGGCAGCCACCACCAGGCCCGCGGCCAGGCTGTTGAGGGACGTCGCGTACTCGGCCGGGTGCGTGAGGTTGTACGGGTCCATGGGGTCGACACTGCGGACGAAGTTCACGATGCCGGCCGTGCCCTTGATGAGACCGCCGGCGACGTGGTCCTGCATGATCTGCACTTCCTCGTACCCGTCGCGCAGCTGCTCGGAGTACGACGGCTTCTTCGGCGCCATGTCGCGGGCGGCGCGGACCGCGGAACTCGCGGTCTCCGCCGCCGAGTTCCGCTGCTTGCGGGCCTCGGCGAGGATGTCCTGAGCCTCCTTCATCAGCGTCTTGCCGGGGTCGTCGAAGGTCTGTGCGGGCTTGGGAGGGAGCGAGGCCGGGTCGCGCTTGTCCGCGGGCTGTGCGTTGTAGCGGTCGACGGCGCTGTTGTAGTCGTCGACCTTCTTGCGGTGGGCGTCGGCAGCGTCCTCGGACGCCTTGACCCCCTCCTTCCACTTGTCGATCGCCGTCTGCGCCCGTCCCTGCGCCCAGGTGACGGTGTCGGCGAACGACTCGAGCGCGCCGACCGCCTTCGCGCAGGAGTCGGCGGCGTTGTACCACTTCGGCGGCTGGGTGCTCACCGCGGTGCGCAGCGCGTCGGCCGCCTCGCCCTTGAGCCGGGACGAGTCGAGGCCCTTGAGGCCGTCGCCGGTGTCGTCGAACGACGACTGGAAGGCGCGGAGCTTCCCGGCGATGGAATTGATCTTGCTCGGGCTGCCGTAGATCAGCTTGGTCTTGTCCTCGGTCTGCCCGAGGTCCATCTCGTCGACCTCGGCGCCCAGCCGGTTGGCGACCGAACGGGACTGCTCGCGCACCCAGTCGGCGCCGGACTTCCAGCCGACGTCCTGCAACCGGTCGGCGGTCCAGTTGCCCGCGTCCTCGACCCGGTCGCCCACCCACTCGACGCCGTCCTCGACCGCGTCCTCGACCGAGTCGGGCGTGATGTCGCTGATGAAGTCGCCGATACCCACTGTCAGTTCCCCCCGGAATCACCCTGCTGTTGCTGCTGCGCGCGCTCCTGCGGCGACGGCCCGAAGGTGTCGTCCAGCGCCTTGTTCCACTGGTCGTCGGACACGCCCGCGACCTGGTTGAGCATCTGCGACTGCAGGCCGCCCTGCCCCTCGGTGAGAACGGAGCGGCCGGTGTCCTTCCACGTCTGCGACATGTCGTGACCGGCCTTCTCGAACGACTCGGGGCTCCAGTCCGGGTGCAGATAGTCCGGCGTGAAGATGTCGCCCCAGCCCTGCTTGGCGATCTCCTCCTCACTGGCGTGCGGGTTCCCGCCGAACACGGAGTTGGCGCCCACCTTGAGCGAGCCCGCGATGTACTGGTCGTTCTCCCACTGGGTGCCCGCCGCCAGGCCGAGCCGGTTCGCGATCTCGCTGGCGTCCCGCACCAGGGCGCGCACGCCCCACTCCCAGCGCTCGCAGAAGTCCTCGAAGTCGACCGAGAGGCCGTGGTGTCCGGCCTCCATCCCGGTCATCGCCAGCTCGGAGAAGCCCTTTCCCATCACCGAACCGGTGGCGCCGCCGAGTTCACCGAGCTGGTCGATGGTCGCACCGACGCCCTGGGTGAACTTGGCGACGGATTCCTTGTCGAGCTGCAGGTCCGCTCCGTCGCCGCTCACGGTCGCACCTCTCCCGCCCGACCGGTGTCGACGGCGACCTCGTCCGCGACGATGCCGACGACCGGCGGGAAGAACATCGACCCGTCCTCGGTGGCGATGTCGACGGCGAGGCCGGCCGGCTCGCCCAGGGCGGGCACGATCTCGTCCACGATGCGCGCACCGAGCAGCGCCGCGTAGTCCATGGGCTGATCACCGGGCCCGTGGTACAGCGCGAACCGGGCCAGCGCGGCCTCGTCGGTGAACCCGCAGATCCACCGCACCCCGCCCGAAGGCACCGACCAGAGGCCTCCGCCGGCCACCGGCACCAGAAGGACCGAGCGCCGCATCTCGCCGACGAGCGCACGGGGATCGTCGTCACCCCTTCTCCGCTCGGCTATGCGCTGGGCGAGCGCCGTCCGCGGCTGCTGCACGATTCCTCCCCGGTCGTAGGTGACTGATGGCACCGTAGATCAGGACGCGCGTGCGGGTGCTGATGGTTCTCGTGGGGGCTCGCCGGGGCCGGTCACCGTCACGAGCGCAGGGCCGGGCGAGGGCGGAGCGCTGCCGCAGCCGCGGGAGCCGGTCCCGTGCCGCGCGGTGAAGCCTGTGGCGTCTGCGGTCTGACGCGCCGTCGCCGGTTCAGGGCTGGGCTCGGGCGACGAGCAGCGCGACGTCGTCCTCGCCGCCGGGCGAGCGCAGGATCTCCAGGATGCGGTCGCAGGTGTCTTCCAGATCCTGGCCGCGTGTCGCGGTGAGTGCGTCGAGGAGGGTGTTCAGGCGGGCGTCGATGGGTTCGCTCCGGGTCTCGACCAGGCCGTCGGTGTAGAGGGCCAGTTCGTCGCCGGGGCGGAAGGCGATGGTGGTGGCCTCGAAGGGCACCCCGCCGACGCCCAGCGGTGCGCCGGTGGGAAGGTCGAGCAGCTCTGCCGCGTGGCCGACGCGCATCAGGACCGGGGGAAGGTGGCCGGCGAGGCAGATCTCGCACTGGCCCCGGTGCGGGTCGTAGACGCAGTAGATGCAGGTCGTGATGGTCTGCTCGACACCTTCGGTCAGGTGATCGAGGTGGCGCAGGGCCTCGGCGGGGGCGAGGGCGACCTCGGCGAAGGCGCGGGCGGCGCTGCGGAGTTGCCCCATGGTGGCGGCGGCGTTGATGCCGCTGCCCATGACGTCGCCGACGACCAGGGCGGTCCTGTCGCCCTGGCAGGGGATGGCGTCGTACCAGTCGCCGCCGACCTCGCTCATGGCGCCGGCGGGCTGGTAGCGGCAGGCGACCGTCAGGCCGGGCAGGTGTGCTGGGGGTTCGGGAAGCATGCTGCGCTGGAGGGTGAGGGCCGCATGGCGCTGGGCCTGGTATCCGCGCGCGTTGTCGATGCAGACCGCGGCCCGGGCCGCCAGCTCCCGGGCGAGGAACGCGTCGTCCTCGTCGAAGGGTGCGGGGTTCCGGGTGCGCTTGAGGTCGAGAGCGCCGAGGACTTCACCCCGGGCCATGAGCGGTACCGCCAGGTAGGAGTGCACGCCGGCCTCCGCGAGGAGGGCGGCGGCCGCACCGTCCCGGGCGATGCGCGCGAGATCCCGAGGAGCGGTGCGGGGGACCAGAACCGGCTGACGGGTGCGCACGCACTGGGTGATCAGACGGTCGTCGTCGTAGGAGGCGAGTTCCCCCGGGGGGTCCGCCGCCGGGACCGCCTCGGCGGAGTGGGCCGCCCTGACGGCCAGGGCGCGGAAGAGGGCCGGACCCTCGTGTGACGTGGTCCGGCCGTCAAGGGCGCTGTCGAGTATGTCCACGGCTGCCACATCGGCCAGGACCGGTACGACGACGTCGGCGAGCTCGCGCGCTGTCGTCTCCAGATCGAGGGTGGTGCCCACGCAGGCGGAAGCCCGGGCGATAAGGGCCAGCCGCTGCCGGGCCTGTGCCGCCTCCGCGGCAGCCCGATAACGCTCGGTGACGTCGATGACGGAGTAGGCCAGGCCCAGCACCCGCCCGCCGGAGTCCTCCAGCCGGTAGTACGAGACCGACCAGGCATGCTCGTGGTCGGGGTCACCGGGGGGACGGCAGACGATGTCCCGGTCCACGACCGACTCACCCGTCTCCAGGACCCGGCGCAGCCGTACCGCGGGGTCCGTGTCCAGGTAGGTCAGGACCTCGCCGGCCCGCCTGCCGAGACGCTCGGAGGCGGACTGTCCGGTGATGCGTTCGAGAGCGGGATTCACGGCGAGGTACCGCAGGTCCGGGTCCAGAATGGCCAGCCCGATCGGGGACTGGGACACCAGACGCACGGCCAGTGCTGCATCGCGCTCGACCCGCTCGACGGTCGCCTGGTCCGCGGCGAGACCCAGGGCGTAGACCTCGCCGAGGTCGTCCAGCAGCCGCATGTTGCGGAACTCCACGAGGCGGGTGCTGCCGTCCTTGTGCCGGATCGGGAAGGCCCCGGCCCAGTCGGTGCCGGACACCATGACCTCGGCGAACAGCTTGATCACCTCGTCCTGCTGCTCCTCGTGGACCGTCAGCCGAGCCGCGTTCCGGCCCAGCGCCTCCGCCGCGGTGTAGCCGAACAGCTCCTCGGCCTTCGGGCTCCAGAAGACCACCTGGCCCTTCGCATTCAGCACCACGGCGGCGACGCCGAGCAGGTCGAGCAGGCCACTGGGCGGCCCGGCACGGCCGGCCACCGGCCGGTCGTCGCCTGCTCTGGAAGCGTCCGTCGTGCCCATGCCTCATGTTCCTTCCGGCTCGGCTCCTTGGCTCGTGCCGTACCGGCGGGCGTTCTGTCTTCGTCCATGGTCGACCCGGACCGGGGCAGCGCACACCTCGTGGCTGCCGCCGGCGTGCCGTCGCGTGGTCTGGCGGTTCGGTGGCGGCGCTCCACGTCACCTTCGGTGACCGGCTGCGGACACTCGGGGGGCTCCGACCGGCAGCGGCAACCGGAGCCGGCACCGAAAAGGGCCGCGCGACACCAGCCCTGCTGTTGGTGCGGATACCCAGCATCGTCGCCGCCGTGCTGATCGGCGGCGCACTTTCGGCGCCGGGTGGCGGGGATGCGTCACCCGGCGGTCTTTGTCGCGTCGGCACCGGGCCGGCCGCGCTGATGGTCACGCACCTGGTGAAGGGCTGCCGGTGGAGCGCGGCGGTGGCGATCGCGCGTGCGGTTGTCGTCCGTCGTGCGGCACGGGATGCTGAGGGAGCACGAAGGGAAGCGGTGTCATGGATCGTTTTCCGAATGCCGCCGACGTAGATTTCCACAGTCCTCTGGACCTCTCCAAAGCCGCCGCCGCAGTACTGGACGCCGAAGGCAACATCTCCGGGTGGGGAGCCTCGGCCCAGCGCCTCCTCGGACACTCGCCCGAGGACGTACTCGGAAAGCCGGCCGGCCGGCTGCTGGCAGCGGGCCCCGGGCAGCGACTGTCCGCTCTCTGCAGGACGCACAAGCCCCGCAGCGCCGTCCTGGACCTCTCCTGCCGGGACGGGCGCACCCTGCGCGCGGCCGTGACGTTCAGCCCGCTCGATCACCTCGGCTTCGCGGCGACCGTCGTGGTCGCGGCCGAGCTGGAGACGCTGCGCGGCTGGGAGGCTCAGCTGGCGATGCTGCAGGGGCTGGCGACCGAGTCCACCGTGGGGCTGACGATCTTCGACACCGACATGCGCGTCGTCTGGGGGAACGTCTCCACCGATCTGGAGCTGGCGGGGATCGCCGACTACATCGGCCGGCCCGCCGCGGATCTCTTTCCCGAGGGCGAGTTCATCTCCCGGCACCACCCCCCGGACGAGGACCAGATCATGGAGCACGTCATGACGACGGGCGAACCGATCATGGGCATGCACTATCGCGGCCGCGCCCCCGCCGACCCGGTGCGCGAGCACGTCTGGTCCTGCTCGTACCACCGGCTGGTGGATGCCCGCGGCGAGCTGCTCGGCCTGTTCGAGGAGTCCCTGGACATCACCGAGCGCTACCGTGCCCAGGAACGGCTGTCGTTGCTGGTGCGGGCGGGAAAGCGCATCGGTGCGTCGCTGGACGTGCGGCGTACGGCCGCGGAGCTCGCCGACGTGGCGGTACCGCAGCTGGCCGACGAAGTGCTGGTGGACCTGCCGCCGGCGGTCATCGAGGGCCGGCAGCCGCCGACGGGCTCGGCACCGGGGCACAGTCTGCTGCGGATGCACGGCAGGACCCCGGAAGAGTTCCGGACCAGTCCCGTCTCCTACCCGCCGTCGTCACCGCAGGCGCAGAGTCTGGGCACCGGCCGCCTCGTCGTCGACGACTCCCCGCCCGAGGCCGCGCGCGGGGAGCGAGCGGCCGCCTCGCACTCCTGCCTCTTCGTGCCGCTGCTCACCCGCAATACGGTCCTGGGCCTCGCCACCTTCCGGCGCACCAGCAACCCCGACCCCTTCGGACCCGAGGAGCAGACGCTCGCCGTGGAACTGGCCGAGCGAGCCGCCGTCGGCATCGACAACGCGCGCCGTTACACCAGCCAGCATGCGGCGGCCCTGGTACTGCAGCGCAGCCTGCTGCCCCAGCACCTGCCCGAGCAGAGCGCGGTCGACGTGGCGTACCGCTACCTGCCTGCCGACAGCCGCGTGGGTGTGGGCGGCGACTGGTTCGACCTGATCCCGCTGTCCGGTGCCAGGGTGGGCCTGACCGTCGGCGACGTGGTGGGGCACGGCATGCACGCGGCCGCGACCATGGGCCGGCTGCGCGCCACCGTGCGGACCCTGGCCCTGCTGGACCTGGACCCGGCCGAACTGCTCACCCGGCTGGACAGCCTGGTCGCGCAGGACGCGGAACCCCACGGGAACGACGGGCTGAGCGACGAGGCGCTCGGGGTGACCTGCCTGTACGCGATCTACAACCCGGTCAGCGGCCGGTGCTCCTGGGCGAGCGCGGGCCATCCCCCGCCGATCGTGGCCGATGCGAGCGGCTCGGTGGCCCTGTCTGCGCTGGCGCCGGGACCGCCCCTGGGCCTGGGCGGCCTGCCGTACGAGAACGTCGATCTGAACTTGTCCAGCGGCAGCGTGGTGGCGTTCTTCACCGACGGCGTCGTGGAGGACCGGCGCACCGACATCGACAGTGGAATCGACCGGCTTGCCCATGTGCTGACCTGGCAACGCTGCCCGCTGGAGGAACTGTGTGACCGGGCGCTGTCGGCCCGGCCGCCCGGACCGCAGGCGGACGATGCCACGTTGCTGCTCGTCCGCACCCGGCGTCTCGACGCCGACCGGGTGGCGGACCTGGAGCTGCCGCCCGACCCGGCCATGGTGGCGCACGCGCGCACGGTCGCCGAGCGCCAGTTGGAGAACTGGGGCCTGTCCGAACTGTCGTTCACCGCCGAACTCGTGGTCAGCGAACTGGTCACCAACAGCATCCGGTACGCCACCGGGCCCGTCATGCTGCGGCTGATCAAGGACCGCTCCCTGCTGTGCGAGGTCTCCGACAACGCGCACACCGCACCCCACCTGCGGCGGGCGCGCCGGGACGACGAGGGCGGCCGCGGCCTGTTCCTCGTCGCCCAGATGTCTCAGCGCTGGGGCACTCGGTACACCTCGTCCGGGAAGACGATCTGGGCCGAACTGGCCATCCCCTAGGTCCTGTCGTCAAATTCCCGTCGTCGCCCGAAGGGCGGCCTCGCGGCGTCTGGTGCGTGCTCTCGGCGTGCCGGGCGGAAGTCCTCGTACTGGACGTACTTGGGCTTTCGCCCGGTGCGGCGAGAGTGCGTGCCAGGCGTCGTGGGGCAGACGGGAATTTGACGACAGGGCCTAGGAGCCCCTGCCGCGGCGGACGCACCGGCCTGACGCACCGGCCCCGGACGCACCCGGGGCGACCCGCCGTCGCTCACCAGTCGTGCACGGTCCCGTCCTGCAGCCTGCTGATGGGCAAGTACGCCTGCTGATAGGGGAAGTGACGTGCCGCTTCGATGTCGAGGTCGACGCCCAGACCCGGCGTGTCGGACGGATGCAGCAGGCCCTGCTCGAACCGGTAGGAGGTGCGGAACACCTCCAGCGTGGGCTCGGAGTGGCGCATGTACTCCTGGATGCCGAAGTTGTGCACGGCCAGGTCCAGATGGAGGGCGGCGGCCATGCCCACCGGGGAGATGTCGGTGGGACCGTGCATCCCGGACCTGACGCCGTAGACGGCCGCGAGGTCGAGCAGCTTCTTCATCGCGGTGACGCCGCCGGTGTGGGTCACCGCGGAGCGCACGTAGTCGATCAGGCGCTCGCTGAGCAACGTGGTGTAGTCGTACACGGAGTTGAAGACCTCGCCGATGGCCAGCGGTGTCGTCGTGTGCTGCCGGATCAGGCGCAGGGCCGCCTGGTCCTCCGCGGGCGTGGCGTCCTCCAGCCAGAACAGGTCGTACGGTTCCAGTGCCTTGCCCAGCCTGGCGGCCTGGATCGGGGTCATCCGGTGGTGTCCGTCGTGCAGCAACGGGAGTTCCGGGCCGAACTCCGCCCGAACGGCCTCGAAGACGCCGGGCAGGTGCCGTAGGTAGGCGCGCGTGTCCCAGGTCTCCACGGTGAGCGGGGACCGGCCGCCGCCGACGGGGCGCGCGGGCTCGTAGTCGTAGCGGTCTCCGCCGCCGGCGCTCGACGCGGCGACGCCGTACACGGAGTCGAAGCCGGGTATCCCGGTCTGTATGCGGATGGCGCGGTAGCCCTGCTCCCGGTGCGCCCGGATGGAGTCGAGCAGTTCGGGCACGTCGCGGCCGGAGGCGTGTCCGTAGGCGAGGGCGCCGGTGCGGGACGCCCCGCCGAGGAGCTGGTAGAGGGGCATCCCCGCGTACTTGGCCTTGATGTCCCACAGCGCGGTGTCCACGGCCGCGATGGCCGCCATGGTCACGGGGCCGCGCCGCCAGTACGCCCCTCGGTAGAGCTGCTGCCAGGTGTCCTCGATGCGGGAGGCGTCGCTCCCGACGAGCAGGGGCACGACATGACTGTCCAGGTAGGAGTGGACGGCCAGCTCGCGGCCGTTGAGCGTGGCGTCGCCCAGGCCGACGACGCCGTCCTCGGTGATGATGCGCAGGGTGACGAAGTTCCGTCCCGGGCTGGTGACGATCACCTCGGCGGACACGATCTGCACGGTGGATCCCCCACTTTCCGGCGGTTCGGTCGTTCCGTTCGGTCGGGCGGTCGTTCCGTTCGGTCGCTCGGTTCGGTCGTTGCTCTCGGAGAGCGCGGCCGTCATGTGCGGTGGCCGCGCCCGGATGACACCCGGGTCAGCGGCCCCGGGTGCGACGGGCCAGCACGGTCTGGACCTCGGCGACGATGCGTTCGACCGGCAGGGTCGCGTCGACGGTCATCCCTGCCTCGTCGTCCTCGAGCGGTTCCAGGTCCTCGAACTGCGAGGACACCAGAGCGGCGGGCATGAAGTGCGACTTCCTGCTCTCCACACGGGTGGTGGCCGTCTCCCGGTCGATCGTCAGGTGCACGAAGAAGGCGTCGGGCCGGGCCACGCGCAGCAACTCGCGGTAGATGCGTCTGAGTGCGGAGCAGGTGATCACCAGTCCCTCCTCCGCACCCGCCGCCCGCATACGGCCCGCGAGGGCGGCCAGCCACGGACTGCGGCTGCGGTCGTCGAGAGGGGTGCGGTTCTCCATCGACCGGACGTTGCGCCGGGGATGGAAGCTGTCCCCCTCCTCGAACGGCACCCTGAGCGAGTCCGCCAGGTAGCGGCCGACGGTGCTCTTGCCGCACCCGCTCACGCCCATGACGACAACGGGCGCGCGCCGGGCGTGGAACAAGCCCGACATGGCCTTCTGGAACCCGGCTCGATGAGCGGGTGGCAGCCCGTTGGTGTTGAACCGGTCCAGGCCCGCCCGCAGTCGGTCGCGCACGCCGGGATCGTGCAGCCGACCGCTGCGGATCTCGGCGAGGAGGGCCTCCGCGAAGGCCTCGGCGGCCGTGGCCAGACCCTGGTCGATGGCGTAGGCCAGCCCCATGTGCAGCCACATGGCGATCGGTTCCGGCCGGGTGGGGTAACTCTGGACGGTGTCGGTGCCGGCGACGGCCCGCGTCGGCGTGATCATCGCCTCCTGGAGAGCGCCGGCCCAGTTCCTGTCGATGCGGTGGTTCAGTGCCATGACGACCGGATAGGAGAGGCGCACGAACAGCTCGTTGCGCGAGCCGGCGAGGAGCGTCCGGTGGAAGGCCGCGTCCACGTCCCTGAAGCGCTGCCGGATCGCCGCGCCCTCACGTGGCTGTGCGAAGTCCGGGTCCTGGCTGAGGGCGAGCAGCGTGCGGGCGTGGCTGGTGAGGTCGTGGCAGATCTCCGCGGACCGGCTCTCGGCGGCCAGTCTGGCCGCCCGGGGCTCGATCACCTCGCGCAGCTCGGTCAGTGACCGCATCTGGCTGTCGGGGGCCACCTCCAGACGCCACGCGATCACGTCGGGGTCCAGCAGGTCCCACCGCTCCAGCGCCTGGACGGTGGCCCCGATCCGGGGCTGCAGATTCACCAGGCCCTTCTGGTGCAGCGACTGCAGGGCCTCGCGGGCCATGGGCCGGGTGACTTCGAACTCCTGCGTGACGGCGTCCACGGTGAGGTGGTGGTCGCGGGGCTTGCCGCCTTCCACGATCTGGCAGCCCAGTTGCTCCACCACCCTCGCGGTGGAGCCCCGTAACGCGTCCTCGGTTCCTTCGGGCGGGTCGGCTTCGGGACCAGTCATGGCGCAGATGCTAGGTCACAGCGGCAGACTGGTCAGCCATCCGGACACCGCCTGAAGAAGCACGGAACGCCCTGGGGGCGCGCGCCGGAGCGCTCCACCCCGTGCCATGCGACTCCGAGACCCGCTGACGAAGCATCAGAGGCCTTCTCTGACCTAGATCACATGAGTAGCGTGGTCACCCATTCGAAAGGTTTCGGTATCGCCCAAGACCGGCCGGAGCGGGTGGATGTGCGCCGTCGCAGGGCCGGAGTCAACGCGCGGCAGCTGACGCAGGGCTGCCTCGTCCCCGTTCTGACGCAGCCGCAGGAGAGCCGTATGCCCGAACCGACCTCGCCCACGCCTCCGCCGGAGCGGCTGTCACTGCGCTGGGCGCTCATATTCCTGGCCGCGGTGGTGGCGGGACTGCTGGCGGGTCTGCTGACGTACGCCCAGTCCCGCAACTGGCCGGCCTCGATCCTGGCGGCGCTCGGCGCGAGCGGCGCGGCCCTGGTGAGTCTTCCGCTGCTGCTGTGAGCCGGGAGTGCGCCGGGCTCCCCGTGTCAGGTGGGAATGCGTACCGTCTCCACCCAGCTCGGGGGCTGTGGTGCGGCGGAGCCGATCAGGGCCGCGATGACGCGGCAGGGCGGGGTCTCGTCGGGCCAGGGGGTGTACCCGTCGGTGAGGACGACGACGATGCTCGGGCGGTCCGGCGTCGCGAGCGCCGCCTCGATGCCCACGCGCATGTCCGTGCCGCCACCACCGCCCAGGGTGATCTGCTCGGTGGCGGCCACCCGGGACACGGCCTGCACGTCGGCGTCGCACGCGAGCACGGTCACACGGTTGCCCCGTACGCCCACCTCGCGCAGGACGCCCGTCACCTCCGCGAGGGCGGCGGCCAGTTCGGCGTCGCCCATCGAACCGGAGGTGTCGATGACGACGGCCACCCGCGGCAACGGCCGGCGCAGGCTCGGCAGGACGACACCGCGCAGCGCCGGGGTGCGGCGCGAGGGGCGGCGGTAGGTGTAGTCGACGGCTCCGCCGGCCCATGCGGCGGCCTCCCGGACCGCGCCGGACAGCGCCCGCCGCCAGTCCACCGTGGGCTCCAGGACCTCCTCGGCCCAGCGCTGCCAGCCCGCGGGCAGGGTGCCACGGGTGCGCTGATGGGCGCGCATCGCCTCGGCGGTCTGCCGCCGCAGGGCCTGCGCCTCGACGTCGCCGAGCCGTGCGGGGCCGGCGGAGTCGGGGAGTTCCCAGGGCGCGGGCCGCCCGTGGGCGCCCGATCCGCAGTCCGGCGCCCGCACATGCGGCGGCAGCCGGTCCAGGTACACCTCGAACAACTGGCCCTCGGGGAGGCCGAAGAGGCGGGGTTCCATGCGCCCCTCGGGCAGCCGCAGGCCGTCGGCGAGCAGGTCGTCGTTGATCTCGCAGTCCTGCGCGACGTTGACACGGTGCCAGTCGCGCTGGGCGGCGGCCGGGAGCCGGTCCGCCCGGCCGTGGTGGTCGCGCAGCAGGTGCGCCGCCTCATGTACCCATACGCCCGCGAGCTCGGGCACCGGCGTCGCGTCGACGAAGGCGGGCGACACGTAGCAGCGCCAGTGCCGGTCCACGCCCATCGTCCGGACCTCTGTGCTCGGGACGACGGTCAGGGCGTACAACGCCGAGGCCAGATAGGGCCGGTCGCTCGCCGCCCGGTAGCGGGCGGCGAGCAGCTTGGTCATGTCCAGGGGGCGGCGGGTCTCCTCCGTCATCCCCACGCTGCTCACCGGCCGGCGCCGGGCAGCGCCCCGGACATCTGCAGCAGGTCCAGGAACCCGTCGATGCCGGGCGGTACGGGCCAGTCGAGGCGCCGCATCGCCGCGAGGTCGGTGGCGGCCCGGGCGGCCACGTCCGGTACGCCCGCGTCGACGGCCTTCGCCAGCACCGCCCAGCCGGCCTCCCACCGGGGCCGGGTGAGGTCGCTCTGGATGGCGGCGACCACCGCGATGAGGAACGCCAGTTGCCGGTCGCCGCGGTCGGGCAGGGCGAAGGCGTCCGGGTCGGCGAGGACCCGGTCGGGGTCGGGCAGATCGAGGTGTTCGAGGTAGGACAGCAGCTCGATGCCCGCGCCGTCCCCGACGGCGCCGGTGAGCGCGGCGGCCAGCGCCTCGCGGCCGGCGCCGGCCGCGTACCCGGCGGCGAGCAGCTTGAGTGCCATCTCCCAGGTACGAGGGGACGGCCAGGACCGCCCGCGGCTCTCGGCGTCGCCGGGGATGTGGTGGACCAGGCCGGGCCGGGCCGTGAGGAAGCCCGAGATCGCACCGCGCGCCCGGGCGACCGCACCGGGGACCTTGCCGGCAGAGACGAGGGGCACGGTCAGCTCCGGCCAGGTGCCGGCCATGCCGCGGGCCACCGTCCGGGGGTCGTGCGTCCATTCGAGGTGGACGAACCGGTTGGCGAGCGGCGGGCTGAGATGCCAGCCGTCCGCCGCGCTGGACGGCGGGTTGGCGGCGGCGACGATGCGCACCGCCTCCGGCAGGACCAGGCTGCCGACCCGTCGTTCGAGCACCACGCGCAGCAGCGCGGCCTGCACGGCCGGCGGTGCGGAGGACAGCTCGTCGAAGAAGAGCAGGCCCTGTCCGGCCCGGGCGAGGCGGACCGCCCAGTCCGGCGGGGCCATCGGGACACCGGTCACGGCGGGGTCGTCACCGACGATCGGCAGCCCGGCGAAGTCGGAGGGCTCGTGCACGCTGGCGATGACCGTCTCCAGCGGCAGGCCGAGCCCGGCGGCGAGCTGCTCCAGGGCGGCCGACTTGCCGATTCCCGGCTCGCCCCACAGCAGCACGGGCTGATTGGCCGTCACGGCGAGCGCCAGCGCCTCCAGCTGCGGGTTCGCGGCGGGCTCGGTCCGTCGTGAGCGCAGCCTGCGGTTGAGTTCGTCCGCGGCCGCCAGCGGGCCGGACGGCGCGGTCGGGACGGTACGGTCGGTGCTCAAGGGGCCGTTTCTTCCTCGTCGTCGGCTTCATCGGCTTCGCCGGCTTCATCGGAGTAGTACTCGTCCTGGTCGTCCATCCACTCGTCCCACCACTCGGCGCCGACGCCCGGATGCTCCTCCTGCACGCGTTCCCGGAGGAAGGCCAGGTCGGGCCGCTTGTACCGGCGGACGAGCTGGGCGAGCGACAACTCGGACTGATCGATCACGTCGAGTCGCGCCCCGGCGGCGACGAGCGCCTCCACCAGCGCCTTCGAACCGAGGTCGTTGACCGCCACGAACAGCGGCGTGCGCTCCCGCCGGTCCCGGGCCTCCAGATCCAGTCCCTCCGCCAGCAGCCGCGGCAGCAGCGTCTCGTGGTCGAGGAGGTTCAGTACGTGCAGCAAGGTGCGGCCGCCGGCGTCGCGCACGCGGGGGTCGACGCCCGCGTCCAGGAGCTCCAGCACGCCGTGAGTGTCACCGTGCTGGGCGCGCAGGAACAGTTCGTGGCGTTGTGCCCGCAGCGCCTTCGGCAGACGGCCCTCTCCGGAGGTCCACGTCTGCTCCACGGCGAAGCATCCGGCGACGGCACCGCCGAAGGCGCGCATGGCTCGTTCGCGCTGCTGTTCCTCGTCGCTGTGCGGCATGTGCAGCAGGCCGCCGGGCCGGAAGGCCACCTCGTGCCATTCCCCTCGGCACCTGACCCGTACGGGTGCGGGCGCCGGTGCCCCTGGCGGGCCGGCCGGGCTGTCCGGGGCCCGGAGGGCGGGGAACAGCGCCTGACGGACGAGCGGATGCAGGTGCTCCGCCGCGACGCCTGCGCTGCGCATCAGGTCCAGGTCGGGGAGCCTGCGCCACAGGGCCTCGGCGAGGATGGGCTCGCCCTTCACGTCGTCCCGGTCGACCGCCCGCGCCAGCAGCCCGCCGGCGTCCACGGGCTCCAGCAGGATGTAGGTCCGCCAGTGCGCGGCGATGAGGAAGCGGTCGCCGACACCCTCGGCCATGTGCCGGCGGACTTCCGGCTCCAGACGGGTGTGGTCGAGCGCGAGCCCGCCGAGGAGCCGCTCCGGATCCGCCTGGTACCAGCCCGACTTCTGCGGGGGTGTCAGGTCCAGCTCGATGCCGGCGGCGGCGAAGGCGGCCTGGATCTCGCCCCTCTGGTGCAGCAGCGTGACCCACTCGGCCCGCGCCGCCGGGTCGCCGTCGCCGGGGTCGGCCGCGGGCAGTTCGTCCGTGCCGCGCGGGGTGGCGTCGGCGTGCAGGAACGGCGGCCTGTCCGAGCCGCCGCACCGTTCGCGCAGCTCGGCGGCGTGCCGCGCGTCCCACAGGTGCCGTGCGTACCGCCAGTCCTGCGTGGTGCGCCCGAAGACGCCCGCGGCCTGTTCGTCCGTCACCGTACTGAACCGCAGGGCGATCCGCTGCGGTCCGTCGATCATCGCGGGAGTGGTGATGTGCAGGTACGGCGTGGCCCGGCGGCCCTCGTCCGCTGCCTTGGGGCGGTAGCGCGCGAGGACGACCGTCGTGTCCGTGGCGAGCGTGGTCCGCCCGCCGAGCACGCGCGGCAGGTGCCAGCGCAGCAGGTCGGGGGCGAAGTGGCGGAGGTCGTCCTCGAGAGCCGCGGCGACCTCGTCGCCGCAGTGGCCGGCGACTTCGGCCGGGTCGAAGGCGACGTCGACGTTCGCCGCGGCGCAGGCGCCGCGCCAGTCACCGGCCAGACGGCGTTCGGTCGCGCGCTCGATCATCCGGCCGGGCACCGCGTACCGGCGGATCCGGCGCCGGCTCGACGCCTCGTCCGCGGGGAAACAACGCAGTTCGCTGTGAGAGCTCAACGGTAGACACTCCCTATCGCGCGCAGGTCGGCGTGCGCCCTGCCGACGGGCCGCAGTCGCTGGGTGAAGGACCGCTTCACCTTGCGGGGCAGGCCGGGCCCCAGACCGACGTACTCCAGGGACGAGTTGTCGGGTACTGCGGCCAGCAGCGTCTTCGCGCCCCGGCCGGTCAGGCCGGTGTGGCACAGCTCCAGCCGGCGCAGTGGGCTGCCCGGCAGGGCGGCGGCCAGCGCGTGGGCGCCCTCGTCGCCGGTGGTGTTGGCGGGGGCGCCGAGGCTGCGTTCCGACGGCGGGCGGCCCAGGTCGAGTGCCTCGATCCCGCCGAGGGAGTCGGCGAGGGCCCGGGCTCCGACGGGGCCGATCCCGTTGCCGCCCAGACCGAGGCGCACCGGTCGTGCGGCGTCGGCCGCGGCGGCGAGGATCGCGGCGCCCTCGTCTCCGAGGTGGTTGGCCGGGAGGTACAGCTCGCGCACACCCGCCTCACGGATCAGCGCCGCCAGCAGCGGGGCCGCGTCGGCGGTCAGGCCGTTGCCGCCGAGGAAGAGGCGTTCGACCGGGCTGGGCCGGTCGGTGAGGGCGTCGAACAGGGCCCGCAGACCGTGGGTGGTGAGACCGGTGTTGACGAGGTCGAGGGTGCGCAGCGTGGTGTTGCGGCGGAGCATCGCGGCGAGCGCGCGGGCGCCCTCGTCGCCCACCGGGTTGCGCTTGAGCCACAGGGCGCGGACGGTGCCGTCCGTCGTCAGCGCGTCGGCGAGCGCGGTGACGCCCTCGGGGCCGATGCGGTTGCAGCCGAGGTAGAGCGTGCGCAGGCCGTGGCCGTCGGCCAGCGCGCCAGCGACCGTGCGGGCCCCCTCGTTGCCGATGGCGTTGGTGCCGAGCAGGACGTGCCCGGCGTGCGCGGAGGCGGCGGCGACGGGCATCAGCCGGGCGGCGCCGACGGCTCCGAGGCCCTGCTTGCACAGGTCGACACGTCCGTCCGCGCGCACCGTGCCGAGTGGGAAGGTCTCGTCGGCCTCGACCCGCCGGGCGGACCGCAGGCGGGCGAGCAGCGGCTCCAGAGCGACGGGATCACTGATCGGGATGTCGGGGTGCTCGATCGCGGGGCAGCGTACGGGCGTCGGCTGCGTCATCACCACTCCACCGGTCCATCGCCGGTGCCCGGCTCGCCGAGGGCGGCATCGCCCTCCGCCCGCCCAGGACGAACCGACGCCAATCGACTTTCCTCCACGACAAGGGCGGCAAGGCTGGTCGGATTCGAACCGACGTCCTCCAGCTTGATGCTTGGGCGCGACGACCTCTGCGCTACAGCCTTGCCGCGGAGATCATAGCGGCTATCGCCTCTGCGTTCGAACCCAGTTGGGTCTCGGACCGGGGCGAAGAAGGAGCACGCCCGCAGGCGCCGAGCGCCCGGCGGCGAACGCCTGCGCATCGCCCTCGCCCACGCGTTGCCGGCCCGCCCCTCGCGGGGCGTTCAGCGTGGTCACACGGCGTTCGCGTTCCTCTCTGCGGCCTCGACGACGTTGGCCAGCAGCATCGCCCGGGTCATGGGTCCCACTCCCCCGGGCATGGGCGCGATCCGTCCGGCGACCTGGGCGGCCTGAGGGTGGACGTCGCCGACGAGCCCGTGCTCGGTGCGGGTGATGCCGACGTCCAGGACTGCCGCGCCGGGGCGCAGCATGTCCGCGGTGATCAGTCCGGGCGAGCCGGCCGCCGCTACGACGATGTCCGCCTCGCGTACGTGCCAGGCCAGGCCCTTGGTCGCGGTGTGGCACAGGGTGACGGTGGCGTTCTCCGAGCGGCGGGTGAGGAGCAGTCCGATCGGCCGCCCGACGGTGATGCCCCGGCCGACCACGCACACGCGCGCTCCGGCCAGCGGGACCTCGTGGCGGCGCAGCAGTTCGACGATGCCGCGCGGGGTGCAGGGCAGTGGGGCGTCGGCGCCGAGGACGAGCCGGCCGAGGTTGACCGGGTGCAGGCCGTCGGCGTCCTTGGCGGGGTCCATGCGCTCCAGCACGGCGCCCGCATCCAGATGGCGCGGGAGCGGCAGTTGGACGATGTAGCCGGTGCAGGCCGGGTCGGCGTTGAGTTCGTCGATGACGTCCTCGACCTGCTGCTGGGTGGCGTCGGCCGGCAGTTCGCGGCGGAGCGAGGCGATACCGGCCTGCGCACAGTCGCGGTGCTTCCCGGCGACGTAGGCGCGGCTGCCGGGGTCGTCCCCGACCAGGACGGTGCCGAGGCCGGGCTGCCGTCCGGTGGCGGCGGTCACCTTGGCCACGCGCTCGGCGAGTTCACGGCGGATGACGGCGGCGGTCGCCCTGCCGTCGAGGAGTTGTGCGGTCACCGGCGGGTCTCCTTCGCCAGGTCAGCCACGGAGGCGGGACATGGTCGGGTCGAACAGGGGCTCCTCGGCGACGGTGGCCTCGATGCGCTGGTCGAAGTAGCCGATCTGCACCGTGGTACCGGGGGTGGCCAGCTCCGCCGGGAGCCAGGCGTAGGCGATGCCCTTGCCGATGGTGTGGCCGTGGGCGGCGCTGGTCACGTAGCCGACGGCGCGGTCCCCGTCGTAGACCGGCTCCTTGCCCATGACCACGGCCCGCGGGTCGTCGATGGTGAGGCAGCTCAGCCTGCGCCGCACGTCGGACTTGCGGCGCTCCAGTGCGGCCTTGCCGACGAAGTCGCCCTTGTCCAGCTTGACGGCGAAGCCGACGCCGGCCTCGTAGGGGTCGTGCTCGTAGGTCATGTCGGTACCGAAGGAGCGGTAGCCCTTCTCCAGGCGGAGGCTGTTGAACGCGCCGCGGCCGGCGATGATGCCGCCGAGCGGCTCGGCCGCCTGCCACAGGGTGTCCCAGAGCTTCGCGCCCTGGTCGGCGGTCGTGTAGAGCTCCCAGCCGAGTTCGCCGACGTAGGACAGCCGCATCGCGGTGACCGGCACCGAGCCGATGTAGGCGCGCTTGGCGCGGAAGTACTTGAGGCCCTCGTCGGAGAAGTCCTCGTCGGTGAGCGGCTGCAGGACCTCGCGGGCGAGCGGGCCCCACAGGCCGATGCAGCAGGTGCCGGGGGTGATGTCGCGGACCTGGACCGTACCGTCGGCGGGCAGGTGGCGGGTGAGCCAGTCGAGGTCCAGGTTGCCGTTGGCTCCCACCTGGAAGAGGTCGCGGGCGAGGCGGGCGACGGTGATGTCACTGCGGATGCCGCCGTCGTGGTCCAGCAGCAAGGTGTACGTCACCGAGCCGACGGACTTGGCGACCTTGCCGGTGACCAGGCTCTCCAGGAAGCCGGCGGCACCGGGGCCGCTGACCTCCAGGCGTTTGAGGGCCGTCATGTCGTACAGGGCGACGGTCTCGCGGGTGACCTGGGCCTCGGCGCCGACGATGGGCGACCAGTAGCGGGCGGCCCAGTCGTTGGGGGTGGGGATGGTGCGGCCTTCGACCAGCCCGGCGTTCGCCTCGTACCACTGGGGGCGCTCCCAGCCGTTCGCCTCCAGGAAGAACGCGCCGTGCTCCTGCTGGCGGGCGTAGAAGGGGCTGGTGCGGATCGGGCGCGGCTTCCCGCTCGGCTGGAGGGGGTGGAGGATGTCGTAGACCTCGACGAAGTTCTGGCAGTCGCGGGCCAGGACGTACTCCGGGGAGAGCTGGTGCGGCTCGAAGCGGTTGACGTCGCACTCGTGCAGGTCGAAGGAGGAGCAGTAGCCGTCGACCAGCCATTCGGCGACGGCCCGGCCGACGCCCGCGGAGTGGGTGACCCACACGGCCTCGGCGACCCAGAAGCCCTGGACGTCCTGGGATTCGCCGAGCAGCGGGAAGCCGTCGGTGGTGAAGGAGAACAGGCCGTTGATGCCCTCCTCGACCTTGGCCTCGCGGGTCGCGGGAAGCAGCGACCGGGTCTCGGTCCAGGCGTCCTCGAAGTCCGCCTCGGTGAACTTCAGGACCGAGGGCATCTGTTCGGCCTCGTCCACGGAGAGGATGTCGTCGGCGGAGACGGGCATGGGACGGTGGCCGTAGTAGCCGATGCCGAGGGCGTCGAAGCGGTCGCGGTAGTAGAGGTCGGCGTCCTGGTGGCGCAGGATCGGGCGCACCGCCTCCTCGGTCTGGCCGGCGAGGGCGGGGATCGGGCCGGTCCAGGCGAGCTGGTGGGCGAGCGGGGTGAGCGGCAGGTTCATCCCGACCATGCGGGCGATCCTCGGTCCCCAGATGCCGGCGCAGCAGACGACGATGTCGGCCGGGATCTCGCCCTGGTCGGTCACCACACCGGTGACGCGGCCCTCGCTCTGCCGCACGTCGAGGACCTCGTGGCGGGCGAGGAAGCGCACACCGCGCTCGGTGGCCCGGCGGATCTGGGCCTCGACGGCGAGGACGGCCTTGGCGAGGCCGTCGGTGGGGACGAGGAGTCCGCCGAGGACCTTCTCGCGGTCGACCAGCGGGTGCTGCTCCACGCACTCGTCGGGGGTCAGCAGGCGCGACTCGATGCCCCAGGAGGCGATCCAGCCCTGGCGGCGCCGCAGTTCGGTGAGGCGCTCGGGGCTGGTGGCCACTTCGAGGCCGCCGACCTGGAGGAAGCAGGGCTTGCCGTCGACGTCGAGTGAGCAGAACTTCTCGACGGTGTAACGCGCCAGTTCGGTCATGGTCTTCGAGGGGTTCGTCTGGAAGACCAGGCCCGGCGCGTGCGAGGAGGATCCTCCCGTGGCCGGGAGGGGGCCCTGGTCGACGACGGTCACCTCGGTCCAGCCGCGTGCGGAGATCTCGTCCGCCAGGGCCGCTCCCACAACACCCGCTCCGATGATGACCACTCGGGGTCCCGCCATCGCCCAACCTCCGAACATTGAGACCGGTGCAGTTGCTTGTTCCGCAACTTGGTTCAGGTTGCGCAACTCAATGTGCCCGTCCCTGAAGGGGGTGTCAAGGGGTCCGTGACGTCGGGGAACGGACCGGAACAGGCCCCTGGACACGGCGATGCCCGGCGGGCGGCGCGCACCTGCACGCACCGCCCGCCGGGCATGTCCGACCCGTCTTCCCGACCCGGTCTACTTGAGCCAGGCGTCCACCTTGTCCTTGTTGGCGTCGACCCACTTCTTCGCCGCCGCGTCGTCGGACATCTTGTCCTGGGCGATGTACTTGGCGACCTCGTTCTGGTCGTCGTTCGTCCAGTTGAAGTTCTTCACCAGGTTGTAGGCGGGGCTGCCGGACTTGGCGAACTTCGCACTGACGATCTTGTTCAGGTCGTACACGGGATAGTCACAGGCGATCTTCTCGGCGACGGCGTCACAGCCCGTCGTGTACTTCGGCAGGGAGACCTTCTTCAGCGGGACCTCGGACAGGAACCACTGCGGCTCGTAGAAGTAGCCGATCACCCACTGCTTGTTCTTCTCGGCGGTGCGGAAGGCCTGGATGAGCGCGGTCTCGCTGCCCGCGTACACCACCTTGAAGTCCAGCTTCAGGTTCTTCACCAGCGCCGCGTCGTTGGTGACGTACGACGGGTCGCCGTCCAGGAGCTGGCCCTTGCCGCCCGACTCGGAGGTCTTGAAGTTGGACGCGTACTTGTCGAGGTTCTTCCAGTCGAGGATGTCGGGGTGCGCCTTGGCCAGCCACGGCGGCACGTACCAGCCGATGATGCCCTTGTTACCGGTCTGGCCGGCGTCGACGGCGGTCTTCTGATCGGTGATGTACTTCTTCTTCAGATCGTCGTGGCCCCAGTTCTCCAGGACGGCGTCGACCTCGCCGGTGCCGAAGCCCTGCCAGGCGATCTCCTCCTTGAGGTTCTTCTTGGTGACCTTGCAGCCGAGGTTGTGCTCGGCCACGTACGCGACGACCGCCGCGTCCGCCTCGTAGCCCACCCACGGGTTGACCGCGAGGTTGAACGTGCCGCACTTGCCGGAGCCGCCCGCGTTGTCCGAACCCGAGGAGGTGTCACCGACCTTCGCGCCCGAACACGCCGTGAGCGTGAGGCCGAGGACGGCCAGGCCGGCCGCGCCGGCTCGCCAGTGTCTTGCCATGGTGTCGTGCTCCTTAAGCGCTCGCGCGTCGCGCCGCTGCCTGAGTGATCCGGTCGAACATGACTCCGAGCAGTACGATGGCGAGTCCCGCCGCCAGCCCCTTGCCGTACAGCTCTCCCTGCGAGAATCCGGCCACGACGTCGTAGCCGAGGGCGCCCGCGCCTACCAGGCCGCCCACCACAACCATCGACAGCACGTAGATCAGCCCCTGGTTGGTCGCGAGCGTCAGGGCACTGCGTGACATCGGCAGTTGAACCTTGGTGATGATCTGCCAGGTGTTGCACCCGGCGGAGGTGGCCGCCTCCACGGTGGTCTCGGGCACGGCCCGGATCCCGTCCGCGATGATCTTCATGGCGACGGGCGCCCCGTAGACGACCGCGGCGACGATGGCCGTGAAACGGCTGGCACCGAACAGCGCGAGGAACGGCACCAGATAGACGAACGGCGGCATGACCTGGGCCGCGTCCAGGCTGGGCCGGATCAGCCGGTCCACCATCACGCTGCGCCCCATCCACACGCCGAAGACGATGCCGAGCACCATCACCAGCACCGTCGCGACGAGTGTCGAGGCCAGCGTGGTCATGGCGTCCGACCACAGACCGGTGCCGACCAGCAGGCCCACGCACACGGCCGTGGTGATCCCGGCCTTCCATCCGCCGAGCACCACGCCGAGCGCGACCAGCACCGCGCCGACGAGCCACCACGGAGAGTCCGTGAGCAGCGTCTGGAACGGGTTGAGCAGGCCGTTGGTGATGACGTCGCGGATGGCGTTGGTCAGGCCCGACAGATGGTCCTGCGCCCAGTTGGTCGCGGTGTCCGCCGCGCTCGCGATGTGGCTGCCGACGGTGCCGTCACCGGGGAAGTCGGCCGCCCACACGTAGGTGTGCGAGAGGTAGACCAGGACCACCGCGACCGCCGCGCCGGCGCCCAGCAGCGGCCGCCGCCACTTGGCGAAGCTGTGCTCGGTGTTCCGTGCGTTCTCCTCGCGTGCGGCGGCCGCGGTCGTGACCCGGTCCAGGACGATCGCCATGACGACGATGGCGAGTCCGGCGTTGAAGGCCGTGCCCACGTCGAGCGACTGCAGCGCCTGGATCACGACCGGGCCGAGGCCGGGCGCGTTGATCAGTGCCGCGATGGTCACCATGGCCAGGGCGGCCATGATGGTCTGGTTGACGCCCATCACCACGGTCCGCTTGGACATCGGCAGCAGGACCTTCTGCAGCGACTGGCGGCGCGTGGCGCCCAGCGAGTCGGCCGCCTCGACCGTCGTCGCCGGCACGTTCCGGATGGCGTGCGCGGTGATGCGGATCGCCGGCGGAGCCGCGTAGATGACGGTGGCGATGGTGGCGGAGGCCCCGCCGATGAGAAAGAACAGGGTCAGCGGTGCCAGGTAGACGAAGGTCGGCATCGTCTGCATGAAGTCCAGGAAAGGCGTCATGATCCGGTTGAAGCGGTCGGACAGCCCCGCCCACACACCCAGCGGGATCGCGAACAGCAGCGCGACGAAGACCGCGGAGAGGGTCAGCGCCAGGGTGTCCATGCTCGGCTGCCACAGGCCCTGCAGACCCATGAAGGTGAAGCCGGCCACGGCCAGCAGCGCGACCCGCCAGTTGCCCACGGCCCAGGAGACGTAGCCGGCGAGACCGACGACGCCGAGCCAGCCGATCTGCGGGACCGGGCGGGCGCCGGACGGCTGTGAGATCAGGTGCTGGACGAAGGTCACCAGGTTGTCGATGACCAGCCGGATCTCGTTGAAGAAGTACAGGAAGAGCGGGTTGGAGTTGCGGTTGGCGCCGATGGAGTCGTTGAGGTCGTTGAGCCACCGGTGCAGGTCGGTGAGGTCGGCCGCCGCCAGGGACAGGGTCTCCTTGCCGCGCAGCACGGCGAACAGCACCAGCCAGACGACCACGATCGCACCGGCCATCACAGGCCGGCCGACCTTGCGTGTTCCTCTGGCGGCAGCGGCCGGCTCTGCCGTCGCCGTCTTCTCGGGCTTCTCGGGTTTCTCGATGGCGACGGTCATCACGCGCCGCCTTCCCGCCCGGCGACCACGGAGAGGATCTCCTCGTCGCCGACGATGCCGAGCAGCTTGCCGTTCTCGACGACCTTGACCGGCCGGTCGGCCGCGAGGACGGCGCGGGTGGCCTCGCGCACCACGACGTCCGGCCCCAACTCGGGTCCGTCCAGGGCGTCGTCGGGCTCGGCCGGGCGCATGATCCAGCGCAGGGTGAGCACATCGCCGCGCGGTACGTCCTTGACGAACTCGCGCACGTAGTCGTCGGCGGGGGCGCCCACCAGCTCGTCACCGGTGCCGCACTGGACCATCTTGCCGTCGCGCATGATCAGGATACGGTCGCCCAGCTTGAGCGCCTCGGAGAGGTCGTGGGTGATGAACACCATGGTCTTGCCGACCTCGTGGTGCAGCCGGATGACCTCGTTCTGCATGTCGCGGCGGATCAGCGGGTCGAGCGCGGAGAACGGCTCGTCGAAGAAGAGCACGTCCGGATCGCCGGCCAGAGCCCGGGCGAGGCCGACGCGCTGCTGCATACCGCCGGAGAGCTGGTCGGGGTAGGAGTTCTCGTAGCCGGCGAGGCCCACCAGTTCGACGACCTCCAGGGCCCGCCGGGTGCGTTCGGCCCTGCTCATCCCGCGGATCTCCAGCCCGAAGGCCACGTTGTCGACCACCCGGCGGTGGGGCAGCAGCCCGAAGTGCTGGAAGACCATGGAGAACTTGCGGCGGCGCAGCTCGCGCAGGCGCTTGTCGTCCGCCTCGCGGATGTCCTGGCCCTCGAAGACGACCTCACCGGCGGTGGGTTCGATCAGCCGGGTCAGACATCGCACCAGCGTGGACTTGCCGGAGCCGGACAGACCCATGACGACGAAGACCTCGCCCGGCGCCACCTCGAAGTTCACGTCGCGCACGGCGGCTGTGCATCCCGTGCGATCCATGAGCTCACGGCGGGAGAGACCGCACAGCTCCTCTGAGCCCGGCACCCGGTCGGCCTTCGGCCCGAACACCTTCCACAGATTGCGCACGGAGATGACCGGAGTGGCGTCCGAGTCCTGGGGTGTGCCGCGCCGCTGCGGCACCTCGGTCTGTGTTGGGGTCACGATCGACCTCTTTTCGGCGTTCAGCCGCGGAACCAGTGCTGCGGCCGGGGTTGGATGTTCTGCCAGATGTGTTTGGGCTCTCGGTACTCGTTCAGGCCGGTCGGCCCCAGCTCCCGGCCCACGCCCGAGTGCCCGAAGCCACCCCATTCCGCTTGCGGCACGTAGGGGTGGTAGTCGTTGATCCACACCGTGCCGTGGCGCAGCCGCCGGGCGACCCGCTGGGCCTTTCCGGCGTCCTGGGTCCACACGGCTCCGGCGAGTCCGTACTCGGTGTCGTTGGCGATGCGTACGGCGTCGTCCTCGTCGGTGAAGCGCTCGACCGTGAGGACGGGACCGAAGGACTCCTCGTGCACCACGCGCATGTCCTGCCGGCACTCGTCGAGGACGGTCGGCGGGTAGTAGTGGCCGTTCGCGAGGGCGGGGTCGGCGGGCCGCTGCCCGCCGCAGCGCAGCACGGCACCCTCGGCGACGCCGGCCGCCACGTACGCCTCGACCTTGTCCCGGTGCTGGGCGGAGATCAGCGCGCCGGTCTCGGCCTCGGGGTCGAAGGGTCCGCCGAGACGGATGCGCCGGGCGCGGCGGACGACCTCGTCGACCAGGCGGTCGTGCAGGGAGTCCTCGACGATCAGGCGGGCACCGGCCGAGCAGACCTGCCCGGAGTGCAGAAAGACGGCCGTGAGGGCGAAGTCCACGGCCGTCTCGAAGTCGGCGTCGGCGAAGATCACGTTGGGGTTCTTGCCACCGAGTTCGAGCGCCACCTTCTTCACCGTGGTGGCGGCGGCGGCCATGATCCGTCTGCCGGTCTCCAGGCCGCCGGTGAAGGAGACCATGTCGACGGCGGGGTGCTCGGAGAGCGGGGCACCGGCCTCGGGCCCGGCGCCCAGGACGAGGTTGGCGGCACCGGGCGGGAGCCCGGCCTCCTCCAGCGACTTCATCAGCAGGACGGAGCTGGAGGGGGTGAGCTCGCTCGGTTTGAGGACGATCGTGTTGCCGGCCAGGAGCGCCGGAGCGACCTTCCAACTGGCCTGCAGCAGCGGGTAGTTCCACGGGGTGATCAGTCCGCACACACCGACGGGTTCGTAGACCACACGGCTGACGGCGTCGTCGCGGCCGGTGTCGATCACCCGGCCGGCGTCGGTACCGGCGAGCCCGCCGTAGTAGCGGAAGCAGGAGACGACGTCGGCGATGTCGTACTCGCTCTCCACCAGCCGCTTGCCGGTGTCCAGCGACTCGGCCCGGGCGAACTCCTTGGCGTCGCGCTCGATCAGGTCGGCGGTGCGCAGCAGCAGTGCGCCGCGCTCGCGCTCGGGGGTACGCGGCCAGGGGCCGTCGTCGAAGGCGCGCCGGGCCGCGGCGATCGCCGCCTCGGTGTCGGGGCGGGTCGCCTCCGAGACCGTCGCGACCGGCGTACCGTCCGCCGGACAGCGGATCTCCCGGAGGCCGCCCGCCACCGCGGTGCGCCATTCTCCGTCCACATACAGATCTGCCACTGCCGCGCCCTTCGAAAATTCGTTGCGCATTGTGCACTGTATTGCTTGTGGTGGAACACCCTGGCCGAATGTACGGACACCCGTCAAGGGGTCTGCATGTCCCGATTCGGCCACCTGAGCGGCACTCCACCAGGGGTGTCGGCCCACACGGCCGGTCCAGCACCTTACGGCGCCGGCGCTACGTCTCGGCGATCCGGTCGGAGCTGAACAGGCGCAGTCCGGCCACTCCCGCCGACGGGCTCCGCCGTACGGACCGTCCGGTGGGTCGGCGTCGCCCACCGGCACGAACGGGTCGTCGGCTCCCGCAGCCCGCAGCCGCCCGGTGCGGCCGAGCGCCGGCTCCGGGCCCCGCGGGCGAGCAGTGCCCGCGGGGCCCGGGCGCCCACCGGCTACCCGGCCTGCTTCTGGGCGTCGCGGTGCCGGTAGTACGCGGCCTTGGACGGCGCCAGCGGCTCCTTGCCGAGGATGAGGTCGGCCGCCTTCTCGGCGATCATCATCACCGGCGCGTAGATGTTGCCGTTGGTGACGTACGGCATCACCGAGGCGTCCACCACGCGCAGCCCGTCGAGACCGTGCACCCGCATGCTCTGCGGGTCGACGACGGACATCTCGTCGGTGCCCATCTTGCAGGTGCAGGAGGGGTGCAGGGCGGTCTCGCCGTCCCTGGCGACCCAGGCGAGGATCTCCTCGTCCGTCTCCACGGACGGGCCGGGCGAGATCTCCCCGTCGTTGTAGGGGGCGAGTGCGGGCTGGTTGAGGAGCCTGCGGGCCACCCGGATCGCTTCGACCCATTCGCGGCGGTCCTGCTCGGTGGAGAGGTAGTTGAAGCGCAGCGCCGGGTGTTCGTGCGGATCCTTGCTCTTGATCTTCACCGAGCCGAGCGCGTCGGAGTACATGGGGCCCACGTGGACCTGGTAGCCATGGCCGCCGGCCGGTACGGAGCCGTCGTAGCGGACCGCGATGGGCAGGAAGTGGAACAT
This sequence comes from Streptomyces sp. BK340, assembly GCF_007827595.1. GTDB lineage: Bacteria > Actinomycetota > Actinomycetes > Streptomycetales > Streptomycetaceae > Streptomyces. Next base: position 53,214 of record NZ_VISR01000031.1, on the reverse strand, counting down.
CAGGTTGGGGTAGTCCACGTCCTCGTTGCTGCGGCAGAAGCCGCCGGCCTCGAAGTGGTTGGTGGCCGCCGGCCCCTTGCGCAGGAGCCACTGCAGGCCGATGAAGGGGGCCCGCCACTTCGCCAGGTACGGCTGCATGGAGACGGGCTGTTTGCAGGCGTACTGGATGTACACCTCGAGGTGGTCCTGCATGTTCTCGCCGACGCCCGGCAGATCGTGGACGACGTCGATGCCGAGGGCGCGCAGTTCCTCGGCGTTGCCGACGCCGGAGAGCTGCAGCAGCTGCGGGGAGTTGATCGCGCCGCCGCAGAGGATGACCTCCTTGGCCCGGACCTGCTGGAGGGCACCCCTGCCACGCTGGAACTCGACCCCCACGGCCTTCTTGCCCTCGAAGAGGACGCGGGTGACGAGGGCGCGCGTCTTCACGGTGAGGTTGGGACGCCTCCTGGCGGGCTTGAGATACGCCTTGGACGCCGAAAGGCGCCGGCCGCGGTGGACATTGCGGTCGAACTTGGCGAAACCTTCCTGCCGATAGCCGTTGACATCGTCCGTGGGCGCGTAGCCCGCCTCCTGGGTGGCCTCGAGGAAGGCGGAGAAGAGCGGGTTGGTGGCCGGGCCGCGCTCCAGGACGAGGGGGCCGTCATGGCCGCGGAACTCGTCGTCCGGGTCGGCCGCCAGACAGTTCTCCATGCGGCGGAAGTACGGCAGACAGTGGGCGTAGTCCCAGGTCTCCATGCCGGGGTCGGCCGCCCAGCGCTCGTAGTCCATCGGGTTGCCACGCTGGAAGATCATGCCGTTGATGCTGCTGGAGCCGCCGAGCACCTTGCCGCGCGCGTGGTAGACGCGCCGGCCGCCCATGTGGGGCTCGGGCTCGGACTCGTACTTCCAGTCGTAGAAACGGCTGCCGATGGGATAGGTCAGCGCCGCGGGCATGTGGATGAACACGTCCCAGGGATAGTCGGGGCGGCCCGCCTCCAGCACGAGCACCCGGTTCCCGGGCTCGGCCGAGAGCCGGTTCGCAAGTGCGCTGCCGGCCGATCCACCGCCGACGATGACGAAGTCGTAGTGCAGGAGAGCCATGGTGCCTCGTCTCGCTCGCGTCGTCGCTATGCGGGGATGCTAGTACGAGTATCGTCATGCGCACTAGGTTGCGAACAACGCAACTTGTAAGATCTTTGTTCACATCTCATTACTTGCAAGTGCGTTGTTTACTGCGCGTATAGTTCCGCTATGAGCAACTACAGTCCGGATAGCGAAACGACCGCTTCACCGTCCGGCGGCGTCCAGTCCGTCGACCGGGCCATCAGCGTCCTGGAGATCCTCGCCCAGCGCGGCGAGGCGGGCGTCAGCGAAGTGGCCGCCGAGATCGATGTTCACAAGTCGACCGCGTTCCGTCTGCTCGGCGCCCTGGAGGCGCGCGGTCTCGTCGAGCAGGCGGGCGAGCGCGGCAAGTACCGGCTCGGCTTCGGCATCGTACGCCTGGCGGGTGCCGTGACGGGACGCATCGACATCACCCAGCAGAGCCGCCAGGTGTGCGAGCGTCTGGCCGAGGAGATCGGCGAGACGGTCAACATCGCGGTGATGCAGGAGCACTACGCGATCAACCTCTACCAGGTGCGCGGTCAGTCCGCCGTCACCGCGCACAACTGGGTCGGCCAGCTGACTCCCCTGCACGCCACCTCCAGCGGCAAGATCATGCTGGCCCATCTGCCCGCCCAGGAGCGCGCCGAGCTGGTCACGGAGGCCGGCCTGAAGAAGCTGACCCCGCACACGATCTCCTCGAAGACGAAGCTGGAGAAGAATCTCGCCGAGGCCCGGGAGCGCGGTTACGCCTGGACGCTGGAGGAGCTGGAGATCGGGCTGCACGCCATGGCCGCGCCGATCCGGGACCGGGAAGGCCAGGTCATCGGCTCGATCAGCGCTTCCGGGCCGTCGTACCGGTTCACCGAGGAGCGTATGCACGAGCTGGCTCCGGTGCTGGTGAAGGGCGCGGAGGAGATCAGCCATCGCATGGGGTACCTGGGCTGAGCACGTACAGTACGACCGCCGTACGGCCCGCGTCCGCCCCCCGCGCGGGCCACGGGCACCCTCCGCCTCACTCCGGCTGCCGGGTACCGAGCCGCTCGTGCACCCAGTCGTGGAAGGCACCGATGTGGTGCTCACTGGGCACCAGCACGCCGCCCTTGGCGTACAGCCGTGAGCCCATGCCCGGCTGGGTGCGCTCGCAGGCGTCGAAGTCCTGGCGATTGACCCGGTCGAAGAGTTCCACGGACCGGCCGACATCCTTGCCGCTCTCGACCACGTGCGGGAGATAGAGCCAGTCGCACTCGACGACGGTGCGGTCGACGGCGACCGGATACATCCGATGGAAGATCACGTGGTCGGGCACCAGGTTGATGAACACCTGCGGCTTGACGGTGATCGCGTAGTACCGGCGGTCCTGGTCCTCGGAGACTGAGGGGATGCGGTCCAGCCCCTCGGTGCCGTCGACGGTGAAGCCCTGGACGGCCTCGCCGAACTCGGCGCCGTGGCCGACGTAGTACTGGGCGGCGTAGCCGTCGGCGAACTCGGGCAGCACCTCGGTCAGTTCGGGATGGATCGTGGCGCAGTGGTAGCACTCCATGAAGTTCTCGATGATGAGCTTCCAGTTCGCCTTGACGTCGTAGACGATCCGCCTGCCCACCGCGAGGTTGTCGATGTCGTAGCGCTCGATCGACTCGACGTCGCCCAGCCGCTCGACCACGGCCCCCATCACGTCCTCCTCGAAGGAGGGCGGGTCCTCGGCGAGGCACACCCAGACGTAGCCGAGCCATTCCCGCACGGCCACACTCACCAGGCCGTACTCGGTGCGGCCGACGTCGGGCATCTTCGTGAGGTTGGGCGCCGCGACCAGCTTGCCGTCCAGGCCGTAGGTCCAGGCGTGGTACGGGCACTGGAAGGCCCGCTTGACCTCGCCGGAATCCTCGGTGCAGAGCTTGGCTCCGCGGTGCCGGCAGACATTGAAGTAGGCGCGGATCGAGTGGTCCCGGGCCCGGGTGACGAGGATGCTCTCACGGCCCACGTCGACAGTGCGGAAGGCACCGGGCTTCGGCAGGTCCGCGGCGCGGGCGACGCAGAACCACATCGTCTCGAAGATGCGTTCCTGCTCCTGGGCGAAGACCCCCGGGTCCGTGTAGGCGGAGCCGGGAAGGGTGGCGATGAGGCTGTCCGGCAGGTTTGTCGAGGTCAACGCTGCACTCCTCGGGAAGCGTCGTGGAAGGTTCGGTCACGTGCCGGGCAACGCAGCACGAGAGGGCGCCGGCGCGGTGTCAGGATGCGGTGGCGGTGAACTGCTTGCGCCAGCGGGTGAACAGCCGCGGCTGGTTCATCCCGAGCGCGGCGACCGGCCGGCCGGCCCGCCGGTAGACGGCGAGGAAGCTGCGATCGTCGGTGGAGCCCTCCTCGACCGTCACGCTGTCGGCCCCGGCGGCATGGCCGACGAACTGGATCTTCACGCCGTACTGGTCGGACCAGAAGTACGGCGGCCGCGGCACACCCGGTTCCGTGGCACCGTGCGCGAGCAGCGTGGCCACGGCGGCGGCGGGCCGTTCCAGCGCACCGGTCCAGTGCTCGACCCTGCGGTGGATTCCGGTGCGCGGGTCGTACCAGTTGGCGCAGTCGCCCACGGCGACCACCCCGGCGACACTGGTACGCCCGTCGGCGCCGCACTTCACTCCGTTGTCCAGCGCGACGCCGGACCCCTCGAGCCAGTCGACGCAGGGGCGCGCGCCGACCCCGACGACGACCGTGTCGGCGGGAACGGAGCGACCGTCCTCCAGCAGTACGGCATCCACCCTGCGCTCCCCGCTCAGCCCCTTCACCCCGACCCCGCACAGCAGCCGTACGCCGTGGTCGGCGTGGAGGGCCGAGACGACCCCGCCCATCACCTCGCCGAGCGGTGCGGCCAGCGGCGTCGGCGCCGCCTCGATCACGGTCACGTCCAGGCCGAGGGCGTACGCCGTGGAGGCCACCTCGGCGCCGATGAACCCGCCGCCGATCACCACCAGCCGTCCGCCGCGGGCGAGGTCGTCGCGCAGGGCGCGGGCGTCGTCGACGGTGCGCAGTACATGGACCCCGGCGAGTCCGTCGGTGCCGGGCAGGGTGCGGGCGGCGGCTCCGGTCGCGACGACCACGCCGTCGGCGCGGATCTCCCGGCCGTCGGCGAGCCGGACAGCCCGCTCGGTGCGGTCGAGACCGGTGGCGCGGACCCCGAGCACCCACTCCGCCCCGAGTTCCTCGTCGTCCCGCTCCAGCGCCAGGTCCCCCTCGCCGATGGCACCGGCCAGGAACTCCTTGGACAGCGGCGGCCTGTCGTACGGGCGGTGGGGCTCGTCCCCGATGACGACGAGCCGGCCGTCGTACCCGCGCTCCCGCAGTGCGCGCGCGGCCGACAGACCGGCCAGCGACGCCCCCACCACGGCGACGGTCCTCACGCGGGGCCGCCGGCGAGGCGGGCGGCGATGCACGGCGGCAGGTTGGGCGCGTCCGTCGACAGCCGGACGTAGACCATCCCGTCCTCGACCACGACCTCGTGGGTGCGGACCGGGAGCTTGGCCGGGGGTGCGTCCACGGCTCCGGTCCTGAGGTCGAACTTGGAGGCGTGCAGGGGGCATTCCACCTCGCAGCCCTCCAGCCAGCCGTCGGCGAGCGAGGCGTCCTGGTGGGTGCAGGTGTCGTCGATGGCGAAGAGCTCGCCGTCGTCGGTGTGGAACACCGACACGGGCGGGTCGATGTCGAGCCGTTGGGCCTCGCCTCGCGGCAGATCCGCGAGACGGCACGCGGGAATCATCATGACACCTCGGTGCGTATAACGAAACGGATTGCGATTGACGCAACACCAGTCTGAGGGCCGTTCTGAAGCGTTGTCAAGGCGTCCACAGGCCGGGTTGTGCGCGGTCGGGCGACGGTCTTCGGGGCATGCCGAAGCGACCTCGAAAGCGCAGGTGAACAAGGGGGACACGGCCTCGTCCGGTGCGACGACGGCCCTGACCCGGTGCCGTCCACGAGGTCCGTCACCGGGTCAGGGCCGCTTCCGCGCCGACGCGGTCAGAAGCCGCGGTCGATCCACTCCTGGAGATGCGGCGCCTCGGCACCGACCGTGGTGGTCTCCCCGTGGCCGGTGTGCACGACGGTGCCCTCCGGCAGACCGAGGAGCCGGTCCCCGATCGAGCTGATGATGGTGGGGAAGTCGCTGTAGGACCGTCCCGTCGCCCCCGGCCCGCCGGCGAACAGGGTGTCGCCGCTGAAGAGCGCGCAGAGCCCCGGGGCGTACAGACAGACGGCTCCCGGGGCATGGCCCGGGGTGTGCAGCACGGTCAGCTCGGTGTCCGCGACCGGGAGCCGCTGCCCGTCGGTCAGTTCGCCGTCGGGCAGCCGGTCGGGATGGGTCTGTTTCCAGAGCGGCAGATCGTCGGCGTGCAGCAGGATCGGGGCGCCGGTCCGGTCGGCGAGTTCGGGCGCGGCGTCGATGTGGTCGTCGTGGGCATGGGTGCACACGATCGCCCGCAGGGTGCGTCCGCCGAGTGCCCGGACGATCGCGTCGGCGTCATGGGCGGCGTCGATGACGAGTGCCTCGTCGTCGTCCCCCACGATCCAGACGTTGTTGTCGACGTCCCAGGTGCCGCCGTCCAGCGAGAACGTCCCCGAGGTGACGAGGTGTTCGATGCGGGCGCCGGTCGTCACAGGACCACCACCGAGCGCAGGACGTCGCCGTGGTGCATGCGCTCGAAGGCCTTCTCGACCTCGTCGAGGGCGATGATCTCGGTGACGAAGGCGTCCAGGTCGAGGCGGCCCTGCAGATAGAGGTCGATGAGCATCGGGAAGTCGCGGGAGGGCAGGCAGTCCCCGTACCACGACGACTTCAGCGCCCCGCCCCGGCCGAAGACGTCCAGCAGCGGCAGCTCCAGCTTCATCTCCGGGGTCGGCACACCGACCAGCACCACGGTCCCGGCGAGATCGCGGGCGTAGAAGGCCTGCCGGTAGGTCTCCGGACGCCCCACCGCCTCGATGACGACGTCGGCGCCGAAGCCCCCGGTCAGCTCGCGCACCGCGTCGACCGCGTCGGTCTGCCTGGAGTTGACGGTGTGGGTCGCGCCCAGCTTCGCGGCCGTGGCCAGCTTGCGGTCGTCGATGTCCACGGCGATGACCTTCGCCGCGCCCGCGAGCTTCGCCCCGACGATCGCCGCGTCCCCCACGCCGCCGCAGCCGATGACCGCCACGGTGTCGCCGCGACCGACGTTGCCGGTGTTGATGGCGGCACCGATGCCCGCCATCACCCCGCAGCCCAGCAGTCCGGCGGCGGCCGCCGACGCGGCCCGGTCCACTTTGGTGCACTGCCCGGCCGCCACGAGGGTCTTCTCGGCGAAGGCACCGATCCCCAGCGCGGGCGACAGCTCCGTGCCGTCCGTCAGGGTCATCCTCTGCTTCGCGTTGTGCGTGCTGAAGCAGTACCAGGGCCGCCCGCGCAGACAGGCCCGGCAAGTGCCGCACACCGCACGCCAGTTCAGGATCACGAAGTCACCGGGTGCCACGTCGGTGACCCCCTCGCCGACGGCCTCGACCACTCCCGCCGCCTCGTGCCCCAGCAGGAACGGGAACTCGTCGCTGATGCCGCCCTCGCGGTAGTGCAGATCGGTGTGGCAGACGCCGCAGGCCTCGATCTTGACCACTGCCTCACCCGGGCCGGGGTCGGGCACGACGATCGTTTCCAGACTGACAGGGGCGCCCTTGCTCCGCGCGACGACCGCTCGGACCTGCTGAGACATGGCCACTCCTCGACTGACAGAGGGACGAGACGTTGCCTAATGCGGTACGCATCTCGTGTTTCGCAACACAGCATCGCGGAGGCCGAAGCAGCGGTCAAGAATCCGTCGGGCGGAGGAATCGCGTGGCCGCGCGGCCGACCGTCACGACAGGTCTTTCCCGCGGCTCCTGCAGCCCCAGGTCCAGAGCCAGACACGAGTACTTCCACGAACTCTCGATGTCGTACGCGGCCGCCACCCCGCCACTCGGGCCGGCTTCCGCCTCCTCGGTCATGCCATCGAGGCGGATGCGCTCGGGAAGCTTGCCGAACCGCGCGTGCCGTGCAGCGGCGGCGGGGTCCGCCGAGGACGACCGACGCCTCGTCTGCCTCGAACCGACCGACCGGGGCGAGGCCACGGCCCGAGCCGTCTCCCAGGTGGTGACGCGGTTCCTGCGTGCCCGGGTCCTCACCCCCCTCGGGCGCGACGGGCTGAGCCGGCTCGCCCGTGCCATGAGCGCGCTGCGCGACGCCGACGACGCTCCCGGGAAGTGACAGCGGCACGCCGGCCCGTTGTGTGACGGCCGTCGCCGCATCGCACAGACGCGTGTTTCATGCAGTGGGGCGCGCGGATCGTGCAGGAATTCACGCGGATGTCATTCGCATACTCGGTGACTCAAGAGACCGATTCGACCGGATGACACGCGGAGGCAGAGTTCCATGCGGACGTTCGTCTACACATCTCACCCCTCGCGGGTGGTCTTCGGTGCCGGCACGGTCGGCAGCCTCGCCGACGAGGTCGGGCGGCTCGGCTGCTCGCGGGTGCTGCTGCTGTCGAGCGGGCCCCTCGCGGCCGCCTCGGCACGGGTTCGCCAGGCGCTCGGCGGCCTCCTGGCGGCGGAGTTCGACGGCGCGGCCATGCACACCCCGGTGGAGGTGACCGAACAGGCCCTCGACCTGCTGAAGGAGTCGGCCGTGGACGGCATCGTCGCCGTCGGGGGCGGTTCGACGACGGGTCTGTCGAAGGCCCTGGCCCTGCGCACGGGACTGCCGCAGGTGATCCTGCCGACGACGTACGCCGGCTCCGAGGTGACGCCCGTCCTCGGCGAGACCCGGGACGGACGCAAGGTCACCCGGTCCTCTCCGGAGATCCTGCCCGAGACCGTCGTCTACGACGTCGACTTCACCCTCACCCTGCCGCTGTCCCTGACGGTCACGAGCGGCGTCAACGCGCTCGCCCACGCCGTCGAGGCCCTGTACTCCGTTGAGGCGAACCCGGTCACCGACCAGCAGGCCCTCGACGCGATCTCGCGCATCGCCCGGGCGCTGCCCCGCCTCGCCGCCGACCCGTCCGACCTGGAGGCGCGCGCCGACCTGCTGCGCGCCGCCTGGCTCGCGGGGACCTGCCTCGCCACGGTGGGTATGGGCCTGCACCACAAGCTGTGCCACACCCTGGGCGGCAGCTTCGATCTGCCGCACGCCGAGACGCACACCGTCGTACTGCCGCACGCCATGGCCTACAACGCGCCCGCGGTGCCCGACGTGATGCGCCGCATCGCCGCCGCACTGGGTGTGCCCGACGCCCCCAGCGGTGTGTACGACCTGGTCGCCGCCCTGGGCGGCCCCACCTCGCTGCGTGACCTCGGCATGCCGGAGGCGGGCCTGGCCCACGCGGCCGAGCTGGCCACTTCGACGCCGTACCCGAACCCGCGCGAGCTGACCACCGAGGGCATCGCCGACCTGCTGGCCGGTGCCTGGCACGGGCGCCGCCCCGAGGGTCCCGCCACCACCGAGGCCAAGCTGTCCCGGCTCACCGGACAGGTCGTGGCCAGCTTCGCGCAGGCGCCCGACCCGCGCGTCCGCACCCTGCTGAGCGACCTGGTCCGGCAGCTGCACACCTTCCTCGCCGCCAACGACGTCACCGAGGCGGAATGGCAGTACGCCATCGACTTCCTCACCCGCACCGGCGAGAGCTGCAGCCTGACCCGCCAGGAGTTCGTACTGCTGTCGGACACGCTCGGTGTCTCCAGTGCCGTGGATCTGCTCACCAACTCCCGTACTCCCCTGACCACTCCGTCCGCCGTGCTCGGTCCCTTCTACGTGGAGGGACCGCCCGACACCCCGCACGGCGGCGACATCTCCGGAGGGCTGCCCGGCACCCCGCTCTGGGTGGACGTGCGGGTCACGGACACCGACGGCGAACCGGTCGGGGACGCGGTCGTGGACGTGTGGCAGTCCAACGAGGACGGCTTCTACGACGTCCAGCTCCCGGACCTGGAGGGTCCGGTCCTGCGTGGCAGGCTGCGCACCGACGCCGAGGGACGGATCACGTTCTGGTCGATCCTGCCCTCGGAGTACCCGATCCCGGAGGACGGGCCGGTGGGGCAGATGCTCGCGGCGGTCGGGCGCCATCCCTTCCGGGCGCCGCACCTCCACTTCATGTTCGACGCGCCGGGCCACCGCCGGCTCGTCACCCAGCTGTTCGTGTCAGGCGGCGCCTACCTGGACAGCGACACGGTCTTCGGCGTGAAGGACGAGCTCGTCGTCGACTTCGCGCCGCAGGCCGGCCCCACTCCCGACGGCCGCCGGGTCGACGGCGAGTGGCGCCGGCTCTCATACACCTTCCGCCTCGCCCCCCTGGCCGGATGACCGAGGAGCGCCCACCCATGACCACCACCGATGCACACGACACGTACGACACCGACGTCCTCGTCGTCGGCAGCGGCCCCGCCGGGGGTTCCGCCGCCCTGCTGCTGGCCACCTACGGCATCCGCACCCTGCTGGTGACGAAGTACGGCTGGCTGGCCAACACGCCCCGGGCCCACATCACCAACCAGCGCACCATGGAGGTCCTGCGCGACCTCGGAGTGGAGTCCGAGGCGCTGTCCGTCGGCAGCCCGTCCCACCTCATGGGCGACACGGTGCTGTGCACCGCGCTGACCGGACAGGAGATCGGCCGTATCCGCAGCTGGGGCACGGGGCCGGCGAAGTACGGCGAGTACGCGGCGAAGAGCCCCTGCGAGATGATCGACCTGCCGCAGACCTACCTGGAGCCCATCCTGGTGAACAACGCGGCGGCCCGCGGTGCCAAGGTGCGCTTCGACACCGAGTTCCTGAGCTTCACCCAGGACGGGAACGGCGTCACCGCGCTGCTGCGCGACCGCGTCCGCGGCGACGAGTTCACCGTACGGGCCCGCTACCTGATCGGCGCGGACGGCGGGCGCAGCGCGGTCGCGGAACAGCTCGGCCTCCCCTTCGACGGCCGCATGGCCAAGGCCGGCAGCATGAACATCGTCTTCAAGGCCGACCTCTCCCGGTACTGCGCCCACCGGCCGAGCGTCCTGTACTGGGTGCTGCGGCCCGGCGCCGAGACCGGCGGCATCGGCATGGGCCTGGTGCGCATGGTCCGCCCGTGGAACGAGTGGCTGCTGGTGTGGGGGTACGACATCGAGCAGCCGCCGCCGCAGGTGGACGAGGAGGCGGCCCGGCAGATCGTGCGCGACCTCATCGGCGACCCCGGACTGGCGGTGGAGATCACGTCGACCTCGCTGTGGACCGTCAACCACAGCCACGCCTCGGAGTATTCGTCCGGGAGGGTCTTCTGCGCGGGCGACGCGGTGCACCGTCACCCGCCGTCCAACGGACTCGGCTCCAACACCTCCGTACAGGACTCCTACAACCTGGCCTGGAAGCTCGCCATGGTGATCCGTGGCGAGGCCGGCCCCGAACTGCTCGACAGCTACTCCGCCGAACGGGCCCCGGTCGGGCGGCAGATCGTCGAGCGGGCCAACCTCAGCCGGGACCAGTTCGGCCCGATCTTCGACGTGCTCGGCATCGGCGGCGGCAGTGACGAGGCGGCCATCGCCGACGGGCTCGCGGCGCTGGACGCGCCGACCCCCGAGGGTGCCAAGAAGCGGCGCCGGCTCGAAGAGGCGATCCAGCTCAAGAACTACGAGTTCAACGCGCACGGCGTCGAGATGAACCAGCGCTACGTCTCCGCCGCGGTGCTTCCCGACGACTCCCCTGCCGAAGTCTGGGAACAGGACCGGGAGTTGGTGGCCGAACCGACCACACGGCCCGGCGCGAAACTGCCGCACGCATGGCTCGTCGACGCCCAGGGCGAGCGTCTCTCCACGCTGGACGTCGTCGGCGACGGCACCTTCACCGTGCTGACCGGCCTGTCGGGCGGTGTCTGGGACGTGGCGGCGACGGCGTGCCGGGCAGAACTCGGCGTACCGCTGCGGGTGGTGCGCATCGGGGACGACGACTCCCGTGACGCGTACGGCGAGTGGAGCCGGGTCAGCGAGATAGCCGAGGACGGCGTGCTGCTGGTGCGCCCGGACGGCCATGTCGCCTGGCGCCGCGCCACCGCCCCCGAAAGCGCGCAGTCGGCCCAGAACGAGCTGCTCGGCGCACTGCGCCGGGTGCTGGCCCGGTAGGAGAGAAGCAGGATGGACAAGGTGATGGCCACGGCCGGGCAGGCCCTGGCGGACGTGACGGACGGACGGTCGTTCGCCGTCGGCGGCTTCGGGCTGAGCGGCGTCCCCGAGGTCCTCATCGGTGCCCTGTACGAGAGCGGCGCGAGCGGTCTGACGGTCGTGTCGAACAACTGCGGCGTGGACGGCCGCGGCCTCGGCATCCTGCTGGCCGCGGGCCGCATCGCCCGGGTGACCGGCTCGTACATCGGCGAGAACAAGGAGTTCGCCCGTCAGTACCTCGCGGGCGAGCTTGAGGTCGAACTGACACCGCAGGGCACGCTCGCCGAGCGGCTGCGGGCGGGTGGCTCGGGGATCCCGGCCTTCTACACCACGGCCGGCGTCGGCACTCAGGTCGCCGAGGGCGGACTGCCCTGGCGCTACGCCACGGACGGTTCGGTCGCCGTGGCCTCGCCGCCCAGGGAAGTGCGGGCCTTCGGCGGCGTGGACCACATCCTTGAGCACGCCATCACCACGGACTACGCGCTGGTCAGGGCGGCGCGCGGGGACCGCCACGGCAACCTCGTCTTCCGCCGCGCGGCGCGCAATTTCAATCCGCTGGCGGCCATGGCCGGGCGCGTCACCGTCGCGGAGGTGGAGGAGCTGGTCGAGCCGGGCGTTCTCGGCCCCGACGAAATCCATCTGCCGGGCGTGTTCGTGCAGCGTGTCGTGGCGCTGACCCCCGCGCAGGCGGCCGACAAGGGAATCGAGAAGAGGACGGTGCGCGAGCGATGAGCTGGAGCAGGGACGAGATGGCGGCGCGCGCCGCGAGCGAACTGAGGGACGGCGACTACGTCAACCTGGGCATCGGGCTGCCCACCCTGGTGGCCGACTTCCTGCCGGCGGGCGTGGACGTCGTCCTGCACTCGGAGAACGGGCTGCTCGGTGTGGGGCCGTACCCGTCGCCCGACGAGGTCGACGCCGACCTCATCAACGCGGGCAAGGAGACCGTGACCGTACGGCCGGGAGCGTCCTTCTTCGACTCCTCGCTGTCCTTCGGCATGATCCGCGGCGGCCACATCGACACCGCCGTTCTGGGCGCGCTCCAGGTCTCGGTCCGCGGCGACCTCGCCAACTGGGCCGTCCCCGGAAAGATGATCAAGGGGATGGGCGGTGCGATGGACCTCGTCCACGGCGCCGGCCGGGTCGTCGTGCTCATGGAGCACCTGACGAAGGGCGGCGACTCGAAGATCGTCCGGGAGTGCACGCTGCCGCTGACGGGCCGCGGCTGCGTGGACCGGATCATCACCGACCTGTGCGTCCTCGACGTGACCCCCCACGGGCTCGAACTCGTCGAAACCGCGCCGGGCGTGACCGCCGGTCAGGTCGCTGCCCACACGCCCCTGACGAGCCCTCGTGAGAAGCCTGCTGGGAGCAACCGATGATCGAGCAACCGCGTGACGTGTACGTCGTGGACGCCGTCCGTACCCCCTTCGGCCGCTACGGCGGCGCGTTGGCGGGAGTACGCCCGGACGACCTGGCCGCCGGCGTGCTGCGCGCGCTGGTCGACCGCAGCCCCGGCCTGGACCCCGCGCGCATCGACGACGTGCTGCTCGGCAACGCCAACGGCGCGGGCGAGGAGAACCGCGACGTGGCCCGCATGGCCGTCCTGCTCGCCGGGCTCCCGGTCACCGTGCCCGGCGCCACGGTCAACCGGCTGTGCGGATCCGGTATGGAGGCGGTGATCCAGGCGGCCCGCGCCATCGCGCTCGGCGACGCCTCCATCGCGGTGGCGGGCGGTGTGGAGTCCATGAGCCGTGCGCCCTGGGTGCTGCCGAAGCCGGAGCGGGCGTTCCCGGCGAAGGACCAGCAGCTGCACTCGACGACGCTCGGCTGGCGGATGGTGAACCCGCGGATGCCCGCGGAGTGGACCATCCCGCTCGGCGAGAGCGCGGAGCTGGTGGGTGCCAAGCACGCCGTCACCCGCGCGGCACAGGACGCGTTCGCCCTGGACAGCCACCGCAACGCCGCCCGTGCCTGGCGCGAGGGCCGGTACGCGGGAGAGGTGGTCCCCGTCGAGGGGGTGGACCTGAGCCGTGACGAGGGGATCCGGGACGACACCTCCCTGGAGGCCCTCGCCCGGCTGAGGCCGGCCTTCACCGCGGACGGCACGATCACGGCAGGCAACGCCTCACCGCTCAACGACGGGGCGGCCGCGCTGCTGCTCGCCGACGAGGACGGACTCGCCGCGATCGGGCGCGAGCCCCTGGCCCGGGTGCGGGCGGCGGCGGTGACGGGCATCGACCCGCAGTACTTCGGACTCGGCCCGGTCGACGCCATCCGCAAGGTGCTGGCCAAGGCCGCCGTCGCCCCCGGTGATCTGCACACGATCGAGCTGAACGAGGCCTACGCGGCACAGGCGCTGGCCTGCCTGGCCGCGCTGCCGGAACTCGACCCCGCGGTGGTCAACCCGCGCGGCGGCGCCATCGCCATCGGCCACCCGCTGGGCGCGTCCGGCGCGCGCATCACCGGAGCGGTCGCGCACCAGCTGTCCGCCGCGGGCACCGGCACGGGACTGGCGGCGCTGTGCATCGGAGTGGGCCAGGGTCTGGCCCTGGTGCTGGAGCGCTGAGGGGAGGCTGCGGCAGGCTGTGCGGGACCTCTTCAGCCGGAGCGGCGCAGCGCGGCCGGGGTGGTGCCCAGCCGGGCGCGCATCACCCGGGTGAGATGCTCCTGGTGGGAGAAGCCGCAGGTGGCAGCCACCTCCACGATCGGGGCTGAGCCGGTGCGCAGCATCCGGCACGCGGCTTCCAGCCGCAGCTTGAGGAGGAACTGGTGGGGCGAGTGCCCGGTACTCGCCCGGAACCTCCGTGTGAACTGGCTCGGGCTCAGCGAGGCCGAGGCGGCGAGGTCCGCGATCGGCAGCGGTTCGTCGAGGCGCTGCTCCATGAGTTCGCGGACGGTGGCGAGCTGCCGGTCGGACAGCCCGGACCGGTCGGGCGGGGGCGCGGCCGCGCGGGCCCCGTGGCGGCGCGCGAGCTGGGCGGCGAGCATCCCGGTCAGGTGATCGGTGTACGTGCGGGCCGACGGCTCCCAGGAGCGGACCGCGCCCTCCAGCGCGAGGACGAGCTGTTCGGCCAGTGGATCACTGGCCCCGAACTCCTCGGACAGCTCCACGGGCCGCCCGCCGTTCGCGTCGCGCAGGGCGTCGTCCGTGAGGTAGGTGTGGATCGTCTCCAGCCGACCGCCGAGCTCTACGGCGAGGGCTCGGCCGGCCGGCTGCAGAAAGAGTCCGCCGGCCGGGATCGTCCGTGCCCGTCCGTCCGGCCCCTGCCCCCGCCGTACCGTGACGGGACCGCTGAGGTGCAGGATCAGCAGGTGGGTCGGGGCCGGATCGAAGGCCGCGCGGTAGGGCTGCTCCTCCTGCGCGGAGAGGTACAGCTGGTCCCATCCGAGCCCGGAGCTGGTGTGCCGTGTCTGCACGCCGGCCTGCCGCAGCATGCCGACCGTGTCCGCCAGGCCGAGTTCCGTCATGATCAGACCTCCTCACGACACCCCATGTGATTGAAGGGTAAACCAAGCGGCGGACCGGCGGCCGGCGTTGCCGTTCGAGCGGCAGACCGGCAGAGCACGTCTCCTCAGAAGGCGGAGTTGGCGAACCAGTGGGCCAGCAACTGCTCGTCACCCTCGTGGGCAAGGGCCTTCGCGTCGTAGGACAGCCGGCCGTAGACGAGCAGGAGCAAGTCGGCCGCGGTTCCCCGGACGGTCGCGTCGGCGGCGGCCGTGGCCGGGTGCGCCGCATCGAGTCCGAAACCGTCGGGCCGCAGACGGACGACCCAGCCCTCGTCCCCGTCGGTCGCGCGGAAGCGGACGGTCCTGTCGGGGGCGCGCAGCTCGGCCACCTTGGGGGCGAAGAAGCCGGCGAAGGGCAGATTGACGAGGAACTCGTCGATCCCGTCGACCGCGACCGAGCGCTCGATCGCGGGCCGGAGGCCGAGTGCGAGCTCGGCGTCGGCTCGGTGCAGCAGGGTCTCGAAGAGCATCCGGCGCGCCCAGAACCGGGCGTGCTGGTCGGCGCCCCAAGCCCACATCGGCTGGTTCGGGTCGGTGGCGGCGAAGGCGTCCGCGGCCACGCTCGCGCTCTCGGCCAGCCAGTCGGCGTACCCGTCCTCCTGCTCCGGGAGCCGAAGGTCCACGTCACGCGAGCGCGGGGGTTCCTGGATGCGCGCCCGCAACAGGACAGAGAACCAGCGCTGAACGCTGCCGGTGTGCTTGACCAGGTCGGCCAGCGTCCAGCCGGGGCAGCTCGGCACCCCTGCGGCCAGGTCGGCGTCCCTGACCGCCGCGACGAACCGGGCGGTCTCCGCCGCGACCGCCGTACGGTGATCGACCGGGGTGAAACCGGACGCGTGCGGGGTGTGGTCAGACGTCTTCATGGTGATTTGCCTTTCGGTGAAGCACGGTCACACGAGCTCGGCGTCGGCTTCCGCCTCTTCGACCCCTGCCGCCCCGGAGTCCGCGGCCTTCTTCGACACCGGCGTACGAGGCGCATGGCTCGGCTTGATGCCGAGGAGGGACACGGCGACGACCAGGCCGAAGGCCACGCCGGCGATCACGAAGCTCGTCGTGAACTGGCTCTCCTGGGGCAGAGCGGGCGCTCCGGCCGGGAGCGGGATGGTCTTCGACGCCAGCAGCGAGGTGATCACCGCGCTGGCGACGGCGCTGCCGACCGAGCGGGAGATGGAGTTGATGCCGTTGGCGATGCCGGACTGGTGAGCGGGGACGCTGGCCACGATGAGCGCCGGCATGGCGGCGTAGCCGAAGCTGATCGCGAGACCGATGACCATGCCCGCGCCGATCACCGAAGCGGTCGTGTCGTGCGCGACGCTCAGCCACGTGAAGCCGAGCACTCCGAAGCAGGCCCCGGCGGCCAGGGTGAAGCGCGCTCCGAGCCGGCGCACCAGTACGCCGCCGAACTGGGCGCCCGCGAGCGAAACGAGTGTGGTCGGAAGCAGGTACACCACGGACGCCTCGAGCACGGAAGCGCCGAAGCCGTAGCCCGCGATCCTCTCCGGCACCTGGACGAGGTAGGAGACGCCGATGAACTGGGCGAACATCGCGAACCCCAGCAACAGCCCGGCCAGGTTGGTGAAGAGGACGGGCCGGTGGGTGAACATCTTCATGTCCACCATCGGCTCCCCGACCCGGCTCTCGGTGACGACCCACACCACCGCCATGACGACCGCCGCGGCGAAGGAGCCGAGCGTGCGGCCGGACGTCCATCCCCACTCGTGCCCCTGCGAGATGGGCAGAAGCAGCAGCACCAGCAGCATCGCCAGGGTGAGCGCGCCCAGCCAGTCCGTCCGGCCTCCGGTCGTCGCCCGGGAGGCGGGCACCGTGAACAGCACTCCGGCCAGCGCCACCGTCGCGAGCACCACCGCGAGCCAGAAGACCCGGTGGTAGTCGGGGTCGGAGCCACGGGTGAGGAGCCCCGCACCGACCAGCGCGAGTCCGCTGCCGAACGCGAGCGTGCCGCTGACCAGGGCCATGGCACCGTGCAGCTTCTCCGGCTTGATCTCCTCACGCAGGATGGAGAGCGCCAGCGGGAAGATCGCGGTCGCCGCTCCCTGCATCACCCGGCCGACGATGAGCCACGTCAGCGAGGTGGTGGTGGCGGCGAGCACCGAGCCCGCGATCATCACGAGCAGAACGCCGACGAGGGTGTGCTTCTTGCCGTGCTGGTCGCCGAAGCGGCCGAGCAGCGGGGTGAAGACCGCGGCGGACAGGAGCGTGGCGGTGGTCACCCAGCTGACGTTCGCCGTGGTGGCGTGCAGGTCGCCCTGGATGATGCCCAGAATCGGCACGACCAGGGTCTGCATCATCGAGACGACCATCGCGGAAAGACCGAGCACCAGGACGACCGCAGTGTCCGCCGAGCGGCGTCCTGCCGCCGTGTGCTGTTCGTGAGACACGGAATCTCTTCCCTTGTCGAGACTTCGACGAACTAGTTGAGAACATCGAAGCTTGAGAACTTCAAGTAATGGGCGAGACCGTAGCCGTCAATATTTGAGATCGTCAAGTTTCCGGGGGTAAGGTGCGCAGCATGACGGCACTCCCCCGCGTCACCCCCGCCCGGCTCATGGAGCTGCTCTCCGTGTCGCTGGCCGCCTACTACGGCGATTTCACGGTCGCCGCCGCGAGCGAGAACCTCACGGCCAGCCAGGGCAAGACGCTCAACGTGCTGCGCCGTGGGGCCGCCTCGATGAGCATGCTCGCCACCACGCTGACCTGCGACGCCTCCAACATGACCGGGATCATCGACCGGCTGGAGAAGCGCGGCCTGGTGCGCCGCGAGCCCAGCCCCTCCGATCGGCGCGTCAAGAACGTCCTCCTCACCGCGGAGGGCGAGCAGGTGATCGACGTGATCCGCGGGAAGATGCACAACACGCTGGCCGGCCTGGACAGACTCAGCGAGCAGGAGCAGGACACCCTGTACGCGCTGCTGGAGCGCGCCTTCACCGGGCAGGCCGCGGCCGCCTGACCGGCGGCTCACCGCGGACGGTGAGCCGCCGAGTACCGCCGGGGGCGGGCCGTACGCCCGATCCGCACCGCGCGTCCGGACGTACGGCTTTCCACCCCTCAGATACCGTCCGGCTTGCCCGGACCGGGGACCTTACGGAAACGGAACGGCTCCGGGTCGCGTCCGGGCTGGATGAACCAGCACTCCCCGGTGCCGTCCCCGGTGACGATCCGCAGCACCGTGTCCGCCACGACCTGAGCCGGGATGACCGGGAGCCCCTGCTCGGAGAGCATGTCGCGCAGCGGATCGATGATCCGCGACTCGGCGAAGCCGGGGCAGACGGCGTTGAAGCGCACGTTCTGTGGTGCCAGAGCCGGCCCCAGCGAGCGGGCAAGTCCTACGACCGCGTGCTTGTTGGCCGCGTACAGGGGATCGAGCGGGACGGCCGCCAGGCCCGCCAGGGACGCCGTCGCCACGATCGCCCCTCCACCACGGGCCCGCAGCGCCGGCAGCACCGCATGGGTGCCGAAGACGACGCCGTCGAGGTTGGCCCCCATCGCGCGACGGTAGCGCGCCAGGTCGAAGTCGTCGCCGAGGCCGCATCCGGTCGCCACCCCGGCGTTGAGCAACGCGATGTCGATTCCGCCGTACTGCTCCTGGGCGAAGGCCACCAGCGCACGGTTGGCGTCGGGGTCGGAGACGTCACAGGCGTGGAAACGGCCGCCGATCGCCTCGGCCACCTCGCGGCCGCCTTCTGCGTCGAGGTCCGCGACGACCACACGCGCCCCCGCCTCGGCCAGCGCCAGTGCCGTGGCCCGGCCCAGTCCACTGGCCCCGCCGGTGACCACGGCCACCTTGCCCTGAAGCGCGGCGCCGTCCGTCCGTCCCGGCCGTGCGACGGCGTCGCTCTCGACGGCGGTCATGCCAGCTCCAGGACGAGCTTGCCGACGTTCTCCCCGCGGAAGAGCATCCCCAGCGTCTCGGGGAAGTCGTCCACGCTTCCGGTCACCACGTGTTCCTTGACCTTGATGCGGCCGGCTCCGATCCAGGCGGAGATGTCCTGCGCGGCCTGCGCGTAGCGCTTGGCGTAGTCGAAGACGACGAAGCCCTCCATGCGGGCGCGGCGCACCAGCAACGAGAGGTAGTTGGAGGGGCCCTTGACCGGTGTGGCGTTGTTGTACTGGCTGATCGCACCGCAGACCACGACGCGTGCGTGCATCGCCAGCCGCGTCAGGGCGGCGTCGAGGATGTCCCCTCCGACATTGTCGAAGTAGACGTCGATGCCGTCGGGGGCCTCCCGGCGCAGCGCCTTCCTGACGTCCTCGGCGCGGTAGTCGATCGCCGCGTCGAATCCCAGTTCGTCGGTGAGCATGGCGCACTTCTGAGGCCCTCCGGCGATGCCCACGACCCGGCAGCCCTTGGCCTTCGCGATCTGACCGGCGATGGTGCCGACCGCACCGGCCGCGCCCGACACCACGACGGTCTCTCCGTCCTTCAGCGCCCCGACGTCCAGCAGGCCGAAGTAGGCGGTCATGCCGGGCATGCCCAGCGCGCCGAGATAGGTCGAGGGCGGGGCGAGCGAGGTGTCGATCTTCATGGCCCCCCGGCCGTCGGAGACCACGTACTCCTGGACGCCGAACGTGCCGACCACGTGGTCGCCCGGCTGGAAGTCGGGGTGATTGGACGCGGTGACCTCGATGACCGACCCGGCTCGCATCACCTCGCCGATACCCACCGGCGGCAGGTAGGAGGGACGGTCGTCCAGCCAGCCCCGCATCGCCGGGTCCAGGGAGATGACGCGCGTCCGGCCCGCGAACCGGCCCGGACCGGGCTCCTCGACGAGTCCCGAACAGTGCTCCCAGTCATCGGATTTGACCTCACCCACGGGGCGGGCTGCCAGACGGATCTGGCGGTTGGTCGCAGACATCGCGCCTCCTGTCGTTCACGGCTTCGCCGCAGGGTACCGACCAGTAGGTATGTCCGGGCGTGTGACGTTCGACACGCACCGGTCGCGAGGCGGGAAGACGAGCCGGGCGGGTCGCCGTACGCCCGACCCCGAAACGTGACCCGCGGTGACCTTATGGGCATCCCAACCAGTCGGTATCGTGCGCCGCCAAAGCCACCCCCTCCCCGTCCACCTCCACGGATCCGAGCCGTAGCGGAAGGCCATGCGATGACGTTCGCCGAAGAGAACCGGTACCCGCCGACAGAAACGGGGTGGCCGCCCCGCACCGTGCCCCAGGGGTACGGACCCGACGCCCCTCGGTACGAGTCGCACGGGCAGCCCGCCTGGGACGCGCCGTACGGGCAACCCGCCTGGGACGCACCGTACGGACAAGCCTCTTGGGGCGCGCCGTACGGACAAGCCTCTTGGGGCGAGCCTCACGCGCACGAGACCCATGGGCGCGGTGCCGACCTCGCGGCCCTGCGCTCGGCCTACCGCCTGCTCCGCCGGATCTCCACGCTCACGGCGCTGGGCTCCTTCGTGGTGTACGTCGTGCTGTCCTGTTACGCCCCCGGCCTGATGGGGGCCAAGATCGCCGGAGAGCTGAGCCTGGGGATGGCCCTGGGGGTCCTCCAGCTCGTCGTCACCTTCGCGGCGGTCTCCTGGTACGGCCGCAGCGCACGACGCTCGGTCGATCCCCTGGCCCGCGCCGTCAGAGAGCGGGCGGTCGCGACCGGCCGGAACACGGGGACGGCGAGATGAACGACTTCAGCAGCGGGACGCAGGCCACGGTCCTGATCCTGTTCACCACGTTGGTCACCGTCACGCTGCTGATGTGCGTGATGGCGGGACCGGACCGCGACGACCTGACGAACTTCTACACCGGCTACCGCTCGCTCACCCCGTTCAAGAACGGCCTGGCGATCGCGGGCGACTACATCTCCGCGGCAACGGTGCTGAGCACCACGGGCATCATCGCGCTCGCCGGATACGACGGGTACGTCCTCGCGGTCAGCACGGCCCTGTCCCTGGTCCTGCTGATGTTCCTGCTGGCCGAACCCCTCCGCAACGCCGGCAGGTTCACCATGGGCGACGTCCTGGCACGCAACATGCCCGGGCGGGCCGTGCGGATCGCCGCGTGCGTGGTGACACTTTCGGCGACCCTGCCCTTCCTGGTCGTCCAGCTGTCCGGGGCCGGGTCGCTGCTCACCTTCATCCTGAACATCCCGCACGTGGCGGGCGCCAGAACGGTGTGCATCGTCATCGTCGGCAGCCTGATGATCCTCTACGCGGCGCTCGGCGGCATGAGGGGCACCGCGCTCATCCAGATGATCAAGATCGTGCTCCTGCTCGGCACCAGCGTCGTCGTCGCCGCCCTGGTGCTGCACCGCTTCGACTGGAGCCCCGGAGACGTCCTCAGGGCGGCCCAGCACGGCAGCGGCGCGGGCCCGGCCTTCCTCCAGCAGGGCCTTCAGCTCGGCACCTCGCCGCTGGACCGGCTGGACTTCGTCGGTCTCCAGATCACCGTGGTCCTCGGTGTGGCCTGCCTGCCCCACATCACGATGCGCCTGTACTCCGCGCAGGACGTGCCGGCCGTACGTCGCTCCATGTCGTGGGCGGTCAGCACGGTCACCACCTTCTGCCTGCTCGTGATCATCATGGGTACGGGTGCGGCAGCGCTGGTGGGATCGCGGTACATCACCGCGGCCGACCCGCAGGGCAGGACGTCGGTGCTCATGCTGTCGCAGATGCTCGGCGGGGCCGCGGACTCCGCGGGCTCGACGATTCTCTACTCGGCCGTGGCGGGCATGGTGTTCATCACCCTGCTGTCGTCGGTCGCGGGGATGACCCTGGCCGCGGCCTCGTCGCTCGCCCACGACCTCTTCGCCCACGCGGCGCGACGGGGACAGGCCGAGCCGCGTACGGAGATGACGGTGGCGGCGTGGACGAGCGTGGCCGTGGGGACCCTTGCCATCGCGCTCGCCACCCTCGTCCAGAACTGGAACGTCGGGGTGCTGACCACCCTGGCCATCTGCATCGGGGCATCGGCGGTGGCTCCCGCGCTCACCTACTCCCTGTTCTGGCGCGGATTCACCCGCACCGGCCTGCTCGCCACCCTCTACGGCGGCGCGTCCTGCGCGGTGCTGCTCATGGCACTCTCCAAGGCCGTTTCGGGAACTCCGGCCGCCGTCTTCCCCGACGCCCACTTCGACCTGTTCCCCATGCAGTCCACCGGACTGGTCTCCGTGCCGTTCGGCTACCTGGCGGGGTGGCTGGGCAGCCGCTGGGACCACCGGCGCCGCCCCGCCGTCAGCGGCGAGAACCAGCGGCTGTACGAGGAGAGTGAGGCCCGGCTGCTCGCCGCAGCCGAATGACCACCCCGCGGGGGCGGGCTGCACGAACGGTCTCGGTGCCGGCGCTGCAGCCCGCCCGGCGCGTCTCGCGCGCACCGTCTTGACAGCCCGTCACTTCGCCTGGAGGCTACCGACCAGTCGGTACGAAGAGGTGGGCCGTGACTGAGCTGAGCATCTCCACGGATGCGGGCGTGTTCGACGCGATCGTGGCGGGTCCGCCCGAGGGCCGCCCGGTGCTGCTGTTGCACGGCTTCCCGCAGACGGGGCTGGCGTGGCAACGGCAGATCGCGGCGCTGGCCGCGCACGGCTACCGGGTGGTGGCGCCCGACCAGCGGGGCTACTCCCCCGGCGTCCGCCCCCTGCGGCCCGAGGACTATCGCATCGGCCGTCTCGTCGACGACGTGGCCGCGATCACCGAAGAACTGGGCTGGCCGACGTTCGACCTGGTCGGCCACGACTGGGGAGGCGCGGTGGCCTGGTGGACCGCTCACTCCCACCCCGGCCGCGTACGCACCCTGACCGTGGTCTCGACCCCGCACCCCGCCGCTCTCGCCACCGCTCTGCGCACCGACCAGGATCAGCGCGAACGCTCGCACTACATGATCGACTGGCGCGAGACACCCGCGACCGAGGAGCGCATGCTCGCCCACGATGCCAGGCAGCTTCGTGAGGTCTACGCCGGAAAGGTCCCGCAGGACAGCGCCGAGGCCTACGTACGGCACCTGTCCCGGCCGGGCGCTCTCACCGCGGCGCTGAACTGGTACCGGGCCGGCCGTCCCGACGGCAGCATCGGCGCCGTCGACGTCCCCACCCTGTACGTCTGGAGCACCGGGGACCGCGCGTTCGGCCGGGCGGCCGCGCACGAGACCGGGCAGTGGGTCAACGGGCCGTACCGGTTCGAGATCCTCCGGGACGTCAGCCACTGGGTCCCCGAGGAGGCACCCGGGACGCTGAACCGACTGCTGCTCGAACACCTGCGAACGCACGGTGAGTTCGGAACCGCAGCGAGTACCCCGCTCGCCGACTCCCCGGAGAGGTGACCGCATGAAGACGGCACGTGCGGCCTGGCGCCGCCTCGAACCCGTGCACGGCATGATCTATTTCGTCCCCGAGGCCGGGCGACGGTACGCGGACCTGGGACTGAGCCGACGCGCCGGGTACTTCGCCTCCCGCAGCGCCGCCTTCGGCCGGGCATCCGCCGAGCTGGTCATCGCGACCTTCTACAACTTCAACCCCGCTTTCGTGCGGCAGGCGGTCGACGGGGCCTGGGACAGGACGACACCGCAGCAGGTGCTGGACGCGCGGTACGCCGCCGCGGGTGAAGCATTGCGACGGGCGGGAGTCCACGAACTGCCCGACCTGCACGAGGTCGTGGCGCTGACCCGCCGGGCCGCCGAGGCAGCCCGCGAACACATGCAGGGCCGCCCGCTGTTCGCCGCGCATGCCGCACTGCCCTGGCCCGAGGAGCCGGTACTGCAGCTGTGGCACGCCCAGACGCTGCTCCGGGAATTCCGTGGCGACGGCCATGTCGCGTGCCTGCTCACCGAGGGCATCGGGGGCTTGGAGGCCCTGATCCTGCACGCAGCCACCGGTGAGGTGCCCGTCGGCCTCCTCAAGGCGAGCCGCGCCTGGCCCGAGGAGGAGTGGGCCGGCACCCGGGACCACCTGCGCGAGCGGGGCCTCCTCGACGGCGACGCCCTGAGCCCGGAAGGCGCACTCCTGCGCCGGCACGTCGAGGACCGCACCGACCGCCTGGCCCTTCCCGCCTACGCCGCCCTGGGTGAGGCCGGCTGTGCACGTCTCGCCGAACTCGCGAGCCCCTTCGGCCGCGCCGTCGTCGACGCGGGCCTCCTCACCATGCCGGTCGCTTCGACGCGGCCGGCGTTGTGAGCGAATCCCTAGAGGCCGATCACGTGCGCCGTACCGGACCCGGGCAGCGGCCACACTGGCCTCATGGCTACTGTCAACGGACTGCCCGT
Source organism: Streptomyces sp. BK340 (assembly GCF_007827595.1). Taxonomy (GTDB): domain Bacteria; phylum Actinomycetota; class Actinomycetes; order Streptomycetales; family Streptomycetaceae; genus Streptomyces. The sequence continues at coordinate 29,223 of NZ_VISR01000031.1, read as the reverse complement.
GTCCGTCGAGCAGATGACGACGCTCGCCCTGACGAACTACGGGCACTTCACCACCATGCGGCTGGACGACGGAGGAGTCCGCGGACTCTCGCTGCACCTCGCCCGGCTCGTGCAGGACTGCGCCGCGGTCTTCGGGGCACGTCTCGATCCTGAGCGGGTCCTGTCCTGTGTGCGGCAGGAGGTCGGCCGCCGGGCCGGCCCGTTGATCGTGCGCGTCACCGTCTTCGACCCGGCCCTGGACCTGGCGCGCCCGGCCGAGAAGGCCGACCCCCACATTCTCGTGACCACACGCCCGGCCGGTGCGCTCTCCCCGCCTCCGCTCAGGGTCCGGTCCCTCGCCTTCCACCGTGACGCGGCCGCCGTGAAGCACGTCGCGCTCTTCGGCCAGCTCAGGATGCGGCGTGCGGCACAGCTCGCCGGGTTCGACGACGTCCTGTTCACCGACTCCGACGGCCGCATCTCGGAAGGCTGCACCTGGAACATCGGCTTCGTGGACGAGGCCGGACAGGTCGTCTGGCCGGACGCCGAGATCCTGCCGGGCGTCACCATGCGCCTGCTTCGAACGGCCCATGCGGGGAGCACCACACGCACCGTACGGATCGCTGAACTGCGCTCCATGCGGGCCGCCTTCGCCACGAGCGCCGCCGTCGGAGTGCGTGCGATCCACGGCGTCGACGACACGAGGTTCCCGGACGACGACGCCGTGCTGGCAACTCTCCGGGAAGCCTACGCCGCTCTCCCGACGGAACATCTGTGACGGTCCCTACGACTTTCACTAACCGGACGTCCCTAGGGTCGGGAGGACCAGCACGGCCCTGACGTCGTCAGGGCCCTCCGGTCACGGAAGGGGCATCGGGATCATGACTCCGGCAGGGGACCTCGGCGTTCGTGGTCTGCTCTCCTGGGTGAGCGAGCTCCATTCGCTCGGCACCGCATTGCGCCCCGGGCCGGTTCCCGGGACGGACGGATACCGGCATGACGGAGGCACCGGTCCGGAGCGTCCCGCGGGCGCGCGTCCCGACCGGTCGGCCTGGGCGCCTGCACTGATCCGCGCCTGGGCGCGCATCGACGGGTGATCGAGCGCATTCTTCCCGCGCGCGTGATGAGCGCCGAGGCCGCCGGGGACCGACCGGGGGCTTGTCTTGCACCCACGCGAGGCTCTCGCGGTCCGGCATGCCGTGGTGAGCCGCCGCAGAGAGTTCGCCACGGCCCGCTGGTGCGCACGGCACGCGCTGTCGGAACTCGGCGTCCCGCCCGGCCCTGTGCTGCGTGGCCCGCACGGTGCGCCGCAGTGGCCGGACGGCGTCGTGGGAAGCATCACCCACTGTGCGGGATACCGGGCCGCGGTCGTTGCACACGCCACGCGGTTTCGCCTCCTCGGCGTCGACGCGGAGCCCCATGCCGCGCTGCCCCCAGGGATTCTGGAGACCATCGCCCTTCCCGGCGAGCGGTCCTGGGTCCGCGATCTGCGGGCGGGCTCGCCGGGCGTTCACCGGGACCGTCTCCTGTTCTGCATCAAGGAGACCGTCCACAGGTCCTGGTATCCGGCCACGGCCCGGCGGCTGGGATTCGAGGACGCGAGGATCTCCGTGGACCCGGTCGCGGGTACGTTCTCCGCCCGGATCCTGGTGTCCACACGCCTGTGGTGCCAGGGGCGCCCGATCAGCCGGCTCTCCGGCAGATGGCTGGTCGGCGAGGGGCTCGTACCGGCGGCTCTCGCAACCCCCTGCGACCCTTGATCCGCTCCGGGCGCCCGTCGGCCCTGCGCCGGCTGCCGCGTGACCCCACGGCCCCGGTGGCCGGGCGGGCCGACCGTCGCCGCACCGACGACGGCGAACGGCCGGCCGAGACGGGCTCGGTGTGCGAACGGGCCGTCAGCCGGGCTCGCCCGCGTCCACCGGCTTCACTTGACGAAGTCCTGCGCCACCTTGGGCGGCCAGGTTCCCACCTTGAGCACGCCCATCGAGTAGGCACGGGAGACGAGCGCGGCCCGGTTGGGGACGCGGAGCTTCCGGAAGAGACAGGTCACGTGGTACTCGACGCCCTGTCGGCTCAGGTACAGGCGCGCCGCCAGGGGAACGGTGGAGACTCCGGCGGCTATGCCTTCGAGGATGCGGGCGTCGACCTCGCTGAGGATCTTCTTGCGGGGAGTGGCCATCGTCGGCTCCGCGGTGTCGCCGAACCCGGTCATCATCAGCCAGATGGCCGAGATGTCCGGCGTTCCGCCGCGCACGGCGAACGCCGTCAGGAAGACCCGGAACGGCGCGCCGTCCGGACCCACCGCGATGACCTCCGTGGCGAACCGGTCACGCCGGCCGTCGGTGAGCCCGGCGAACTGCCTCAGCAAGGGCTCCTGGACGCTGGGGTGCACGAGGTCGACGAAGGACTGGCCCACGAGTTGCGGGGCCGAGCCGCCGAACCGGTGGAAGAACTCATGGTTCGCCTGCTGGAGGGCGAGGTTCCGGTCGAGGCAGGCCGTCGTGAGGCCCGGCTGGTGGAACAGGGGGTGTGTCTGTGCCGGTCCGGCGGGCTCCGCCTGGAGATCGGGGGTGCCGGAGTGAGCGAGGTCCGCCGGAATGGGAGCGGAGGTTGCCAAGGAATTACTTCCCTTCATGGCGTGGGGGGTGGCTGGAAATGCGTCGCCGAGCGGCGTGATGCGATCCGTGCGCCCATGGCGAGTGGCGCTCATCGGGATTCTGAATTCAACCCTAAATACGTCGGATCAGGCTGGTCAACGCCGTCCGGCACCGGCACCGGCAAGTTCGTGGCCGCACTTCCGTACGGTGCGGTCCACCCCTGGGACTTCGGTGGTTCGGTGCGGTTCGGTCTCCGTTACACCCCAGGTCAGTACCTACTGGGCGCTTGCTGGGGCGCGCGCGGGCCGGACCGACCGCACCACCGAAGCGGGGGTCGGTACCGACCGCACCATGCGTGGGCGACCGAAGGTCCGGACTCGGCAGAGTCATTGCCGGGGATTCACTCCGACGCCTTTCATCAAGGTGACCAGTTCCCGACGGCCGGAAATGCCGAGTTTACGGTAGGAATTGGTCAGATGTTTTTCCACGACGCGGGAACCGACGCCGAGCTCCACGGCGATTTCCTGGTTGGTCAGACCGCCGCTCGCCAGGGCCGCCACCCTTGATTCGGTGGGGGTGAGCGCCACGTCCGGCCGTGTCGCGGCGGCCCGCGCCGGTGCCGCCGCCGCGATCAGGTCCGTGCGCCAGGGCACTCCGCATCCGGCGGCCAGCCCGGACGCCTCTCCCAGCAGGGCCTTGGCCTCGGCCCCTTCTCCGAGGGACATGCTCAACGCGCGCAGGGCGCGGGCGAGTTCCAGCTCGTGGCCGGATCCCCGCAGTGTCTCCACCGCGTCGCGCAGCAGGGCGGTGCCTTCGCTGTCGCAGCGCAGTGCGCCTCTCAGTCGTTGTGCGCGCCCGAGCGCGACCGGCGCACCCCACAGCAGCGCCTGTTTGTACTCCTCCTCGGCGAGCGCCCGGGCCGAGCGGGTGTCACCCAGTCGGCCGAGCAGCCCGATCGCCCGGGGCCGCCAGGGGAAGAGGACGGGATTGCGCCAGCCGGAAGCCTCCAACCGCCGGCCGCAGTCCAGCACCGTGTCCAGGGCACGGGCCGTCTCACCGCGCTGGTCCTCGGCCGAGGCTTCCAGGAGCCGCAGCATCGTGGTGGTACCGAGCCCGAGTGGCCGGCTCGCCAGGGTACGGGCCCGCACCCGCTCACTGAGCGCGTGGTCCCGCATCTCCAGGGCGACGGCGGCCAGCACCGCCCCGGCGACGGCTTCGACCTCCTGCCGACCGGTCCCGGCAGGGCCGAAGACACGCTCGGCCTGCTCCCTGGCGTGCGCGAGTCGTCCACGCCCGAGACACGACAACGCGTGTCCCGTCGCGACCAGCGGGTCGGCGGTTCCGACGCCGCGAAGAGCGGGTGTCTCCTCCGTGCCCAGCCACGAGTCGATTTCGTCGGCCGCGTCCGCGGCGACGAGAGCCGACAGCACGAGGGGCAGCGCGCTGTGGCCTTCGGAAGTCCTCGCCGGTTCGCGTTCCAGGATGCGGGTGGCCTGCCGTGTCACCTGTGACGCCGGCAGGCTGCCGCTGAGCGAGACGGCGTGGAGCAGTACGGCGAGCCACTCGCGCTCGGCGGCCGAGCACACCGGCGGCGCCTGTGGTTCGTCTCGCAGCAGCCTTACGGCGACGGCGAGTTCGGACGGGTCTTCCCGTCCGCTGTGGCTCAGCCGTGCCCCCAGGCGCAGTGCCAGGTCACGCGGTGTTCCGCTCAGCTCGGAGTGGGGGCCGAGATCGTCGGCGGCGCGTCGCAGGATGTCGAGGGCACCGGCGCTGGTCCTGCCGAGGAAGCCGGGTGAGACGCGCAACGCAGCGGCTGCCCGGTCGCGGGCGGTGTCCAGGAGCGACATGGCCTGGGCGATGTGGCGTTCGGACGCGGCGGCGTCGAAGTGACGCTCGGCGGTGGCCAGGTGGATCAGCAGCCCGGCGCGTTCCTCGCCCTGTTCCTCGCTGTCCAGGAGGGCCCGTCTGAGATAGCGGGCCGCCGTGTCGGGGGCGCCCCGGTGCAGCGCGCTGTCGGCGGCGGCGCGCAGGACGGCGGCGGACCAGCCGGCGCCGGACGCGGCCACCGCCATGAGCTGCGCGGCGACCTGCTCGGCGGGGTGCCCGCCGTCGTAGAGCAGGGCGGCCGCGGCCTCGTGCCAGTGCTGCCGCTCTGCGAGGATCAGACAGGCCTCGGCCGCGTCCTGCACGACCGGGTGGACGAAGCGGGGCTCGTCCGCCTCGGCCAGAAGGCCCAGTTGGCGCAGTGCGCGCACCGCCGTCGCGTAGCCGACCGTGTCGAGGCCGGCCAGCCGGGTGACGAGTTCGGGCGTGCCCTGCTCACCCAGTGTGGCGATGCCGGCGACGAGATCGCGTACCGGCTGTGGCTGGGTGCGCAGACAGCCCGTGAGGCGTTCCCTGAGATTCGAGGGGCGCAGGGACCTGGCGGTGTCCGCCTGATCGGCGGTGGGGCGATGGCCCCCGGCCACCATGGCGAGGACGACGGACATCAGGAACACCGGGTTGCCGCCCGAGGTCTCGTGGCAGGCGCGGACGAACTCCTCGTCGCCCGGCACCCCGAACTGTTCCCGGACGATCCGGGCGGTGGCCGCCCGCGACAGCGGTGCGAGGCGCAACGTGCCTGTCGCCGCCTCCACGACCTCGCGCACCAGAGGATCGCGGGACCTCGGCTCGCCCTCCCGCAGGGCACACACGACGACCGCCCGAAGGCCGTGCAGCCGTCTCGCCAGGTACGCCAGCCAGCGCAGCGACCAGTCGTCCGCCCACTGCAGATCGTCGACGAGGATCAGCAGCGGCCGCTCCGCGCCCAGCTGCTCCGCCAGCGCCCTGAGATCGTGCAGGACGGCGTCGGGAGCAGCGCTCACGTCGGCCTCCGCGGGCGGGGCGGTGTCGTAGCCGAGCGCCTGCCGCGCCGCGGGTGTCCGGTGCAGCAGGCGCTCGCGGGCCTGCTCCGGCCTGCCGGGTGCCAGGCTGTCGAAGAGCTGCCGTACGACGCCGAAGGCGAAGTCCTGTTCCATGGGCGCCGCGTGGGCACGTAGCACGTACACGTCCTGCTCCGGGAAGCACGTGGGGAGTTCCCGCAGCCAGGCCGAGCGTCCTATGCCGAGCGGTCCCGCCGTCAGTAAGAGGGAGGATCGGCCGCCGGAAACGGCGCGCAGCGCCTCCCGGACCCGCTCGGTCTCGGTTTCTCGTTCGATCAACATACGTTCCGCGCTCCTTCCCTCGCACGGACGAGCGCCCGCAGTTCCTGCCGGCCGCTGATGCGAAGCTTGGTGTAGGCGCTGCTCAGCCGCAGTTCGACGGTGCGCCTGGAGACCGACAGCAATTCGGCGATGTGGCTGTTGCTGTGGCCGTGTGCGGCGAGCAACGCGGTACGTGCCTCTCGCGGCGACAGTTCGGCCCATGCCGGGGAGGGGGCGTCGGCCGGCCGTGGCTGTGGCTCCGTCCGCTGTGCGAGTCGCGCCAGCAGCCGCGTTCGGGCGGCCATGGGGCTGTGCGGATGGGTGGAGGTGAGCACCGACAGCTCGTCGAGGGCCGCGGTGGCCGTGATCCGGCTCCCGTTCTTCGCCCTCTCGGCGGCGGCGAGTTCGGCAAGTGCCCTCAGGTAGCCGGGGCTTGCCGGGCCGCTCCTGAGCAGGTGGACCGCGCGGCGGGCCCTGCTCAGCCGGTCCTGCCCGGCGTCCGGCCCGGCGTTGAGTTCTGCCCACCCGATGGCGCCGGCCGCCCCCCAGCCGCGGGCGAGCCTGAGCTCGTCACGGCTCAGCCGCTCCGCCTCGGTCCGTCCGCCGGTCATGCGCAGAAGGCGGGCCGCGAACGAACGCCAGGGAATGAGCGCCGGGTTGGGCTCGTGGCGGTTCAGCAGCTGCCGGCCGCATTCCTTCAGAAGGCCGACCGCCATCCGCAGGTCGCCTTCGGAGGCATGGACGAGACCCCGCGCGAAGAGCAGATGGGGCCAGTAGCCGCTGTCCCGGGCGGGTCGGGTCTCCGGCTCCGGGGCGAGCGGGAGAGCGTCGCGGTGATGGCCGCTCTCCAGATCCACGAGCAGCCGGACGGCTCGGAGATGAGGCATCGACAGCGGGTGCCGGGCGACCCGGTACGCGGCCGTCTCGGCAGCGGCGACGTCCCGTTGGGCGGCGGCGAGACGGCCGCAGCGCAGACGCAGCTCGGCGCGCGCCGTGAGGACGTGGGGTACCGCCACGCCCAGGTCGTGCAGGTGGAGCTCGGCGAGCAGTGAGGTGAGCCCGGCCTCCGCCTCCTCGTAGTCCTCGGTGAGGCAGAGGGCTCTGCAGGCGGAAAGACGCGGCAGGATCAGGGCTCGACGCGCCGGTGCGGCGAGGGCGGCACGGGCGAGCTGTCTGGCGACGGGAAGGTTCACCCCGCGCACCGCGAGCTGCCAGGCGCGCTGCCCGGCCTGGGCGGGCGAGGCCGGGGGGTCGGGCAGGGCAGGCACCTCGGGCACCATCAGTTCCGCGCGCTCGGGTGCGGCCTGATCGGCCGCCCAGAACAGGGCGATCAGGTCGTCCCGCTCCGGGCCGGGGGTCGTGGGCAGGGCCTCGGCGGCGGCCTGGCGCAGGACGTCCGAGCCGCCGTCGGTGAGGGCCAGGTCGAGCGCTCGTACCCGCAGGTCGGGGGCGGTGTCGCGGGACCGGACGAGTTCGGCGAGCCGCCGGCGGCCCGCCTCCGGGAGGGTGACGAGTTCGGTGGCGGCGAGGTCGAAGGTGAGCTGCGCCCGCTCCGTCGGATCGGTCGCTTCCCGCAAGGCCCGGGCCAGGCAGGCGGTGGAGCGGGTGTGGTCGCCCTCCCGCCCGGCGGTCCGGCCGGCGCGTTTCAGCGCGTGCACGGCCCAGGCGGTCCCGACGGGCCGGGCCCCGAGCAGCAGTCGGGCCACGGCCCGGTCGTCGGCGGCGGCGCGATGGGCGAGTTCGGCGGCGCGGGCGTGCAGGTCCGCCCGCGCCGAATGGCTCATCCCCTCCAGGAGACGGGTGCGGACCCGCCGGTCCAGGCGCGGTCCGGTGGGAGTCGTGGAGACGAAGCCGGTGGCTGCCACGGCGGCGCGCACCCGGGCCTCGCCCAGGTGCCGCAGGCCGGCCAGCACGCAGACCAGGGGGAACTCCAGTACCTCGCCGCAGACGGCCAGGGCGTGCAGCAGGCTGACGGTCTCCTCGGGCAGGCCGCGCAGTCCCCGGTCGACGTGGTCGTCCAGGACGGCCGCGCCGATCGCCCTGAGTTCCGGCACCCGCTTCGCGTCCGGCGGGTGTCCCTGCCGGGCGAAGTGGCACAGCATGTCGTGGAGCACGGCGGGGTTCCCCGCGGTGGCGCGGTGGGCGGCGACGAGGAACTCTTCTGCACCGGGCGCACCGCAGGCATCCAGCACCGCGTCCGCGACGTGGGCCGCGGTCAGTGGGCCCAGCGCGAGTTCGCGTACGCCGACGGGGCCCGGGGAGGAGACGACGACTTCGCGCCAGTCCGGCCCGCTGACCGTGGCGGCGCTGCCGGCGGCGAGCAGGACCACGGGGGCCGAGGAGGCACGTCGGGCGAGGAGGTGCAGCCAGCGGAGTGACTCGGCGTCGAGCCAGTGTGCGTCCTCGACGGCGAGCAGAGTCGGCTGCTGCCGGCAGGTGTGCAGCAGCTCGGCCGGTGCGGGCGGGCAGTTGTGGCCGGTCGGGAGCGGGGAACCCTCGGCGAGGTCTGCGCGCAGGCCGGGCATGGAGGCCAGGAGCTGGGCCACCACGCCGTACCGCAGCCCGGATTCGGCCGGTGTCGCCCGGGCGCTCAGCACCCGCAGTCCCCGCGCCGAGGCGTTGTGGGAGGACCAGCGGGCCAGGGCGTCCTGCCCGAAGCCCGTGGCACCGGTCACGGTGACGACGGCGGACCGTCGCGCGCTCAGACCGGTGAGCACCGAGGCCAGCACGGCCTGTTCGCGTGCGTGACGGGGCGGGACGGACACGGATGGGGAGGTGTGCGGGTGGTCGGCATGGAGGGGACGGGGGAATGCCGAAAGGGACATGGAGATACCGGATCTTCAGGTCGTCGAAGTCGGAAGGGGGGTGGCGCGGGTGCCGCGCGGCTCAGCTCGCCCGGGCCGCCGGGCCGGGTTCCTCGGCCAGGCGCGGTGCGAGCGTTCCGGGCGTGCGCAGGACCGTGCCGAGCTGTTCCCGCCCCTTCACGCCCAGCTTTCGGTAGACGCTGGTCAGGTGGGTCTCCACGGTGCGCAGCGTGACGCACAGCTGCTGTGCGATCCTGCGGTTGCTCGCGCCCAGCAGTACCAGGCCGACGACCTTGCGCTCGGCCCCGGTGAGCAGGTCGGCGCGTGACCCGGTGATCACGCCCATGCGTCCCCCGGCCGCTATCAGCCTGCGGCGCGCGGCGCGCGCGAGCGGCAGCGCGCCGCAGCAGCCGGCGAGGTCGGCGGCCGCACGCAGGTGCCGGCGGGCCGCACGCTCATCGCCGTGGTGCAGCAGGGCCCGGCCCAGCTCGTACTCGGCCCGGGCGTGGTCGGCCCGGGCGGGTGAGCGTCCGAGGTACGCGGCCGCCTCGGCGAGCAGGTCGGTCCGCGCCGCCGGTGAGGCGAGGACACCGCGGGCGAGGGCGGCGATGCCGAGGGCGCGGGGAGTGCCCCACCGGCGTGCCGCCTCGGTGCCGAACTCGGCGTATTCGCGCGCCTCGTCGGGGCGGTGCAGGGCGGCCAGGACATGGCAGGCGTCGGCCCACCAGGGTGCGAGGACCGGGTTGACCACGCCCGCCTCCTCCTGGGCTCGGCCGCCGGCGCGCAGCAGCCCGAGCGCCGCCTCGCCGTCACCGAGGGCCCGGCGTGCACGGGCGCGGGCCATCAGGTACAGGTGCTGCTCCAGCACCGGGGTCGTCGGCCCGGAAGAGGCCGTCTCGGCGAGCAGGTCCTCGGCGTACGCGGCCTCGCCGCGCGCGGTGAGCGCGGCCGCCAGGATCAGCCGGGGCAGCACGAGGCGCCCGTCGCTCCCCGGCTCGCCGGCCGCGTCGAGGGCGGCCCGGGCGGTGACAACGCTGTCGTCCAGCGCCCCGGTGCCGTACAGGACGATGGCGCGAGCGGTCTGCGCGAAGGTCCCGGGCCGGCCGGTCGCGGCCTCCTCGGGACGTTGTCCGGGGTCCAGCGCACGCAGCGCCTCGTCGGTCTCGTCGGCGAGGGCGAGGGTGGTGACCGAGGCGAGCAGCGGCCATCCGTCGCAGGACGGGGTGGTCAGGGCCTGGCGGGCGTAACGCACGGCCGGTTCCGGGGTGCCGCCGTACAGGGCGGCCACGAGCGCGCCGAGCGCGTCGGGGTGCGGCTGTGCGGTCCGCGGGTGCCCGGGGACGCTCGCGAGCTGTTTCAGGACGGCGGCCGCGGCCGTCCTGCCGGCGGGGCCGGTGAGGAGCAGGACGGACTCCAGCGCGGTGCGCAGCCGGCGTTCGTCCGGGCCGGGTGCGGCGCCCTGGGCACCGAGTGCTCCCAGGGCGGCGGCGGCTTCCTGCCGGGCGGCTGCCGGCTGTTGCGCGGCGAGGCAGGCCGTCGCGTAGGGAACGGCGACACCGGCCCGGGTGCGTACGTCGGCCGCGCGCTCCAGGGTGCCACGGAGCACCGCGACGGCCGCGCCGGGATCCGTGCGGGCCAGCAGGTCGCCGAGCCGCAGCCGTACCGCGTCGTCGTCGGGCTCCGCCTCGAGCACCTGGTGCAGATAGCGCGCCGCCGCCACGGGCGCACCGCGGTCCGTCGCCTCCGTGGCGGCGTCGCGCAGGATGCCGGACATCCACGGTTCGGGGGTTCCCGGCACGTCCATGAGATGTCGGGCCGCCTCCCGCGCGGGGCGGCCCGCGTCGCTGAGGAGCAGCGCGGCCCGCTTGCGAAGGTGTGTCAGGGCCTCGGCGCCGAGCGGCGCGAGAACGGCGGTCCGTACGGCGTCGTGGACCGGTTCCGTGCGGCCGGGGGCCAGGGCTCCGGCCTCGCGCAGCAGGGCGACGGCTTCCCGGGCGAGCGGGGTGGAGACTCCGGCGAGCGCAGCGACGTGCTCCGGAAAGGCTCCGTCGAGCACGGCGATCGAGGTGGCCACGGCACGCATCCAGGCCGGCTTCCGTTCGAGCAACTCCCGTACGGAGGAGGCGATCATCGACGTGCCGAGGTCCAGGGCGCGACGTCCGCCGTCGGCGTCGGGTCGGGTGCCTTCGCTGCGCAGTGCGTGCAGCAGCCGCGCGGCCCTGCCCGGGACGCGGCCGCAGACGTCCGCGACCCGCTCGGCGAAGGACGGGTCGACCGGGCCGCCGTAGACGTGCCGGGCCAGCTCGCCGATCGCGTCCGCGGCCGGCGGCCCGAGGACCAGGCTCGTGCACTCGGGATGGGCGGTGAGGTACGGCCAGACACCGTTGTCCGCGGGTTCTCCCTCGCCGCGGCGGGCGAGAACCACCAGCAGCGGCAGTCCGTCGGCGCGGCGCAGCAGGAACTCGATCCAGCGCAGCGAGTGTTCGTCGCACAGATGGGCGTCGTCCAGGACGAGCGCGAGCGGACGGTGCGTCACCAGGTCCACGGTCAGGCGGTGGAGTGCCTGGAACACCCGGTAGGAGGCTGAACCGGCGACGAACGGACTGCCGTCCGGCGGTACCGGGCCGAGTGCGGTCATGGCGTGCCGTGCGATCCCCCGCAGCAGCGGATGGGCGGCCGCTCCCCCGTCGGCCGTCCCCAGCGCGCCGTACAGTGCGCGCACGCCGGAGTAGGGCGGCGCGGTCGGCTTATTCTCGGCGCATTTTCCGCGCAGTACGGTCATTCCGTTGGCGCCCGGACCAAGGGAAAACGCTTCCAGGAGACTGCTTTTACCCATTCCGGTGGGCCCCGACACCACCACAATGCCGGCTCTCCCCGCGCAAGCGGCCCGCGCCCGGGCGGAGAGCGTCGAGATCTCGCCCGTGCGACCGAACGTCGCATGGCCGGTTGAATCGGGCGCCGATTGGCTGAAAACCACGTTCCCCCCGCTGTCCGCAAAGATGCCGGCCCCCGTCGAAGCTCCTTGCAGTAAGCCCCAAACCCGTTTGAACCAGGCCAGGTTACCTGATCGAGATGTGGCCGACTATAAGGGAGTCATTAAGAAGCCACGGCCAAGAACACTTGAACATCGAGTATGGTTGCGCTTTGAATAGTTGATGGCCGTACATGATCTGGAGTCGCCCCTGGGGTGCGCGACTCTAAGGAAATCCCGGCCGCGCCCGTGAGACCACAGGGGGTGTGCAGCCAACCAGCCACCCGGCCATGCCCCAAGGAGTCCGATGAGCGCCCCGCAGCGGCCGATCCTGTTCGTGAGCCTCCCGGAAAGCGGTCTGCTCAACCCGTTGCTCGTGCTGGTGGGCGAGTTGTCCCGGCGGGGTGTGCCCGACCTGTGGTTCGCCACGGACGAGCCGCGGCGCGCGGACGTCGAGCGGCAAGGGCACGGCAGCGCGGTCGAGTTCGCCTCGCTGGGCGAGGTCTTCTCCGAGCTGTCCGCGGTCAGCTGGAGCGACGAGGTCTACCGGGAGGTCACCCAGACCTCACGCTTCCGGGCGCACCGCGCCGTCGTCCGGCAGTCGTACCGTCCGGATCTGCAGGCGGAGAAGTTCCGCCGTCTGGAATCAGTCGTGGACAAAGTCGAGCCGGCGCTCATGGTCATCGACTGCGTCGCGGGATTCGCGGTGGACCTGGCGGTCCAGCGGAACATTCCCTTCGTACTCAGCGTTCCCTTCCTGCCCAGTAACGTGCTGACATCACTCAACCCCTTCGGCCCCTCCGGAACTCCGCGCAATTTCCCGGTGCCGCACTCGGGCCTGCCTTTCGAGATGACCTTGGCGCAAAAGCTGCGTAACGAGCTTTTCAAGTGGCGCACACTGGCGATGTTCTTCAATCCGGTGATGGGCAAGGTGCTTTCCGAGGACGCGCGCCTGCGCAAGGAGCTCGGCCTCTCGAAGCCCAGCCCCATGACCAGGATCGACCGGGCCGAGATGATCCTCTGCAATTCGGTCGCGGAACTGGACTACCCGTTCCCGGTGCCGGAGAAGATGAAACTGGTCGGCGCGATGGTGCCACCGCTGCCGGAATCCGGACAGGTCGACGACGACGACGGGCTCGTGGACTGGCTCGACGCCCAGTCCTCCGTCGTCTACATGGGCTTCGGCACCATCACCCGGCTGACCCGGGACCAGGTCGCGGCCCTGGTCGAGGTCGCCCGGCGACTGGACGGCCGGCACCAGTTCCTGTGGAAGCTCCCCCAGGAGCAGCAGCATCTGCTGCCGGCCCGGGAATCGCTCCCCGGCAACCTGCGGGTCGAGAGCTGGGTGCCCTCCCAGCTCGACGTGCTCGCCCATCCGAACGTCCGTGTGTTCTTCACCCACGGCGGCGGCAACGGCTTCCACGAGGGCATCTACTTCGGCAAGCCGCTGGTGGTGCGCCCCTTGTGGGTGGACTGCTACGACCAGGCCGTACGCGGCCGGGACCACGGCATCAGCCTGACCCTCGACCGGCCTCGCGACATGGATCCGGACGATGTCGTCGACAAGCTCACCCGAGTCCTCGGGAACCCGTCGTTCCGTGAACGCGCCGAACGCGTCGGCGCGTTGCAGCGTGCGGCGGGCGGCCGGACCACTGCCGCCGATCTCCTGCTCGGACTTCCCGCCCTGGCATGACGAGCCCCGCACCCGAACAGAACGAGGATCGGATGTCGTACAAGTACCCCGTCTCCCGACCCACGCTTGGCGGACGGGAGCTCGAATATGTCACCGAAACAGTCCGGGACGAGTGGATTTCCTCCCAGGGCCCGTTTGTCAAACGATTTGAACGGTCGTTCGCCGACTACAATGGAATCTCGCACGGCGTGGCCTGCTCTTCGGGGACGGCGGCGCTCACCCTCGCACTGCGCGCCCTGGACATCGGTCCCGGTGACGAGGTCATCGTTCCGGAATTCACCATGATCGCCTCCGCCTGGGCGGTCACCTACACCGGCGCGACACCGGTCTTCGTCGATTGCGCGGACGATCTCAACATCGACGTCAGCAAGATCGAGGAGAAGATCACGCCCCGGACGAAGGCCGTGATGCCCGTCCATGTCTACGGCAGGCGCTGCGACATGGACGCGGTGATGGATCTCGCGCACCAGTACAACCTGCGCGTGGTGGAGGACTCGGCCGAGGCGCACGGGATCCGCCCGGTCGGTGACATCGCCTGCTACTCCCTGTACGCCAACAAGATCATCACGTCGGGTGAGGGCGGTATCTGTCTCACCGACGACAGCCGGCTCGCCGACCAACTGGCCCATCTGCGGGCGATGGCGTTCACCAAGGACCACAGCTTCCTGCACCGGAAGCTGGCCTACAACTTCCGGATGACCTCCATGCAGGCGGCCGTCGCGCTCGCCCAGGTGGAGCGCATCGACGACATCCTCGCCAGGCGCCGCGAGATAGAGAGCCGCTACGACCAGGGCCTCAAGGACGTGCGAGGCATCACTCTGATGCCGCCTCGCGACGTGGTGTGGATGTACGACATCCGGGCCGAGCGCCGGGAGGAGCTGCGGGCGTACCTGAAGACCGAGGGCGTCGAGACCCGGCTGTTCTTCAAGCCCATGAGCAGGCAGCCCGGTTACCACGACCCCGTCTGGCCCTACCTCAACGCCACCCGGTTCAGCACGGACGGCCTCTACCTGCCGACGTACGTCGGGCTGACCGCCGCCGACCAGGAATACGTGACCGCGAAGATCCGCACCTTCTACGGCGCGGCCTGACCGCCCCCGGCTTCGGCCCGGAGGAAGTGATGAGCATGACGAACGCCGAGACCGGCACCGAACCGAGAGTGGTGGACTTCCCGCTGCGGGTGCCCGGCGAACCGTTCCCCCCGCCCCGGTACGAGGACTACCGCCGGCACCCGGGACTGGTCCTGACCCACCTCCCCAACGGGAACAAGGTGTGGCTGGTGACGCGGCACGAGGAGGTCCGGGCCGTCCTCACCAACAAGAAGATCAGCTCCAACCCCTCCCACGAGGGCTTTCCCCACATCAGCGACACGATCGGCGTGCCCCGCCCGGAGCAGATTCCCGGCTGGTTCGTCGGACTGGACTCCCCGGAGCACGACCGCTTCCGCAAGGCGCTGATCCCCGAGTTCACCGTACGGCGGGTGCGTACGATGCGGCCGGCGATCGAGCAGACCGTCGACAAGCGCATCGACGCCCTGCTCGCCGCGGGAAACTCGGCGGACCTCGTGGCCGACTTCGCGCTGCCGATACCCTCCCTGGTGATCTCCTCGCTGCTCGGAGTGCCGCCCGTCGACCGCGACTTCTTCGAGTCCCGCACCCGCACCCTGGTGGCCATCCGCACCTCCACCGAGCAGCAACGGGACACGGCCGCCAAGGAACTCCTCCGGTACATCAACCGGCTGATCGCCATCAAGCAGGACTGGCCCGGCGACGACCTGGTCAGCCGGCTGCTGGCGACCGGCAGCATCAGCGCCCAGGAGCTGACCGGCGTACTGATGCTGCTGCTCATCGCGGGACACGAGACCACCGCCAACAACATCGCCCTCGGTGTGGTGACCCTGCTGCTGCATCCGGAGTGGATCGGCGACGAGCGCGCGGTCGAGGAGACCCTGCGCTTCCACTCGGTGGCCGATCTGGTGTCCCTGCGCGTCGCCCTGGGGGACGTCGAGATCGCCGGACAGCTCATCAGGGCGGGCGAGGGCATCATCCCGCTGGTCGCCGCGGCCAACCACGACCCCGAGGCGTTCGGCTGCCCGCACGCCTTCGACCCGGCGCGCACCGAGCGCCACCACGTCGCGTTCGGCTACGGCGTGCACCAGTGCCTCGGCCAGAACCTCGTCCGGACCGAGATGGAGATCGCCTACCGCAGGCTCTTCGAGCGCATCCCGTCGCTCGAACTCGCGGTGCCCGTCGCGGAACTGCCACTGAAGTACGACGGCGTGCTGTGCGGACTGCACGCGCTGCCCGTGCGCTGGTGACCCCCAGGAAAAGAGAGCCCATGCGTATCACCGTGGACATCGACCGCTGCGTCGGAGCGGGGCAGTGCGTGCTGTCAGCTCCCGAGGTGTTCGACCAGGACACCGACGGTCTGGTCACCCTTCTCACCTCCCGGCCCGAACCGCCGGACCACGACGCCGTCCTGCGGGCCGGCGACCTGTGCCCGGCACACACCATCACCGTCTACGAGGACTGAAGCCCTCGCTCCCCTCGCCCCGAAAGGACCGACACCTTGCACCGCACGGACCACTCCACGGCCCTCTGGCTGCGCCGCTTCCATCCGGCCGAGGACGCTCCCGTCCGGCTGGTCTGCTTCCCCCACGCCGGCGGGTCCGCCAGCTACTACCACCCGGTGTCGGCCCGGTTCTCCCCCGGCGTCGACGTGGTCGCGCTCCAGTACCCCGGCCGGCAGGACCGACGTAAGGAGCCCTGCGTCCAGGACATCGAGACGCTGGCCGACCGCATCACCGAACAACTGCTGCTCCTGGACGAGAAGCCCACCGTGTTCTTCGGTCACAGCATGGGGGCCGTACTGGCCTTCGAGACCACGCTGCGCCTCGAACACAAGGGCTCGCACATCCCGGGCAGCGTCATCGCCTCCGGCCGCCGGGCTCCCTCGACGGTCCGCACCGAGACGGTGCACCG
Organism: Streptomyces sp. BK340; assembly: GCF_007827595.1. Classification (GTDB taxonomy): domain Bacteria; phylum Actinomycetota; class Actinomycetes; order Streptomycetales; family Streptomycetaceae; genus Streptomyces. The sequence continues at coordinate 13,016 of NZ_VISR01000031.1, read as the reverse complement.
CCGCGACGACGACGGCATCATCGCCGAACTGAGGCTGCTCAACGGGACCGACGCCAATCTGCTCGGTGACGAGGAGATCCTGCGGATGGCTCTCCCCGCGATCCGCGGCGACTACGCGGCCATCGAGAAGTACACCTGCCCGCCGGACCGCACCATCGCCTGCCCGATCACCGTCCTCACCGGTGACGCCGACCCTCGCACCTCCCTGCCGGAGGCCGAGGCCTGGCAGCGGCACACCCGGGGCGACTTCCGCCTCGAGTTGTTCCCCGGCGGCCACTTCTTCCTCGGCGAACACCCGTCGGCGGTGGGCGACGAGATCGCCCGCGAACTCGGGACGCTCTGATGCGCACCCTCCTCGTCGACAACTACGACTCCTTCACCTACAACCTCTTCCACTACCTGGCGGAGGTCAACGGGCAGGAACCCGTGGTCATCCGCAACGACGACCCGGACTGGCACGACGGACAGCTCGACGCGTTCGACAACGTCGTCCTGTCACCCGGGCCCGGTACCCCGCACCGTCCGGCCGACTTCGGCCTGTGCGCCAAGATCGCCGAAGAGGCCCGGCTGCCCGTGCTCGGCGTGTGCCTCGGCCACCAGGGCATCGCCCTGGCGCACGGCGCCACGGTCGGCCGCGCGCCCGAACCCCGGCACGGCCGGTCCTCGCCGGTACGCCACGACGGCACGGGCCTGTTCGACGGGCTTCCCGACCCGTTGCAGGTCGTCCGCTACCACTCGCTCGCCGCCACCGAGGTCTCCCCCGCCCTGGAAGTGATCGCCCGGTCCGCCGACGACGACCTGGTGATGGCCGTACGCCACCGTGAACTGCCCCTGTGGGGAGTGCAGTTCCACCCCGAGTCCATCGGCACGCAGGGCGGTCACCGACTGCTCGCCAACTTCGCCGAACTCACCTGGTCGCACGGCCGGGCCCGGAAGCGTGCGGTCCGTCCCCGGGCCGCCGGCACCGAGCCGTACGCCCCCGATCCGGCCGCGGAGCAGCCGCACCGCTCGGTGCGCCGGCTGCGTGTGCTCGCGGACCGGACACCCACCCGGTGGGACGCCGAAGTGGTCTTCGACCACCTCTTCCGCTCGGGCCCGCACCCCTTCTGGCTGGACAGCAGCAGGCCGGACGGCGTCCTCGGGCGGGTGTCCGTCCTGGGCGACGCCTCGGGCCCGCTCGCCCGGGTCGCCACCGCCGATGTCCACGACGGCACGGTGACCGTCACCTCCGGCGGGAACAGCCGGACCCTCGGCACCCCGTTCCTGGAGTGGCTGGAGCGGGATCTCGCCTCACTGAGCACGGAAGTACCGGAACTGCCCTTCGACTTCGCGCTCGGGTGGGTCGGCTACCTCGGCTACGAGCTGAAGGCCGAGTGCGGCGGCGACCGTGCGCACCGTGCACCCGATCCCGACGCCGCCCTGGTCTTCGCCGACCACGCCCTCGTCCTGGACCATCGCACCGGCACCACGCATCTCCTCGCCCTCGCCGAGGACGGGCACGAGGAGGCGGCCCGGGCGTGGCTGAGCGCGACCAAGGCGCAACTCCGGTCCCTCGCCGGGCGGGAGACCTCGCCCTGTGCCCCGCCCCCGCCGGCCGAGGACGGGGAGCTGCGGCTGCGCCACGACCGCGACTCGTACCTGAAGCTCATCGACGCCTGCCAGGAGGAGATACGCGCCGGTGAGACCTACGAGGTGTGTCTGACCAACATGATCGAGGCGGACACCGCCCTCGATCCCTGGCACGCCTACCGTCACCTGCGGCGGGCCAGTCCCGCCCCGTTCGCCGCGTTCCTCGGCTTCGGCGAGGTGTCCGTGCTGAGCACCTCACCGGAACGGTTCCTGCGGATCGACCGGCACGGCACGATGGAGTCCAAGCCGATCAAGGGCACCAGGCCGCGCGGGGCCACACCCGCCGAGGACGCCCTGCACGTCGCCGACCTGACGACCAGCGAGAAGGACCGCGCCGAGAACCTGATGATCGTCGATCTGGTCCGGCACGACCTGGGACGATGCGCCGAGGTCGGCACCGTCGTGGCCGATCCGGTCTTCCAGGTGGAGACCTATGCCACCGTCCACCAACTGGTGAGCACCGTACGGGCGACCCTGCGGGACGGCGTCGGTGCCGTGGCCGGGGTGCGGGCGGCCTTCCCCGGCGGCTCGATGACCGGAGCGCCGAAGATCCGGACCATGCAGATCATCGACCGCCTGGAGGCCGGACCGCGCGGCGTCTACTCGGGCGCCATCGGCTACTTCTCGCTGGGCGGCGCGGCCGACCTGTCCATCGTCATCCGCACGGTCGTCATGAGCGGCGGTCTGCTGCGCTACGGCGTCGGCGGTGCCGTCATCGCGCTGTCGGACCCTCAGGCGGAGTTCGAGGAGACGGTGGTCAAGGCGGCGCCGCTGCGGTCGCTCCTCGCCTGCGACATCCCCGGGCAGCGCGTCGGCGCGGAGGCGTGAGCACCGGGCCGGCCGGGACCGCTGGCCACGTCTAGGGCTTTTCCTGCGGCAGCGAGCCCAGCATGGGGGCGACCTCCAGTGGCCGGCTTTCTCGGGAGTGATGGTGTCCGTCCATGTCGATGATTTCCAAACCGCCGCTCTCGCCGATCCGCAGGGTCTGCTGCGCGGTCTGACGCTCCCGGCGGTCTTCGAGGCCGCCGTGGCCGCGGCACCTGACGCGCCCGCCCTGGTGGACGGCGACCGGTCGTGGACGTGGGGCGCGTGGCGGGCGGATGTCGCCGCACTGACCCGAGGGCTGCAGGAGCTGGGCGTCGGCGCCGGAGACGTGGTCGCCGTCCAGCTGCCCAACTGCTGGGAGTTCCAGACCCTGCATCTGGCCGTCGCTGCGGCCGGCGCCGTCATGATGCCCGTCCATCAGGGCAACGGCAGCGCCGACGTCCTGGCGCTGCTGGAGCGGGTCGCGCCCGCGGTCGCCGTGCTGCCCGCCGACTCCGCCCATCTGGCCGGGCCCGGGACGGTCGGCGCCCTGCGGTCGGCGGTGCCGTCGCTGCGGAGCGTCCTCGTCGCCGGTGACAGCCCGCAGGACCGCGGTGCGGTGGCGGTGGAGGCGCTGCTCACCCGGTGGGCCGGGCAGCCTCCCCGGCCGGTTGAGCTGCGGCCCGAGATGCCGTTCGTCCTGCTGCCGTCCTCGGGCACGACGTCCGCGCGGCCGAAGATCTGTCTGCACAGCCACGACGGTCTGCTGTCCAACACCGCCTCCGTGGCGGAGGAGAGCGCGGCATCCTTCACCGGTGCGGTCGTCACCGCCTGTCCGCTCACCCATCTGTTCGGTCTGCAGTCCCTGCACACCGCGCTGTTCACCCGCTGCCCGCAGGCCCTGCTGCGCGGCTGGGACCCGGACCGCTTCCTGGAACTGGCCCGCGCCGAACAGCCCGCCGTGGTCTTCGCCGTACCCGCGCAGCTCCACGACATCGTGGGCAGGCTCGCGGACCGCGGGGAGTCTGCGGGCTTTCGGCCACGGGAGATCCGGACGGCGGGCGCGGCGGTCCCCGGCGCGCTGGTCTCCGGTGTGCGCGAGGCGCTCGGCAGCCCGCTCGTCGTCGTGTGGGGGATGTCCGAGGTCGGTACCGGTACCTGCACCCGCGCGGACGACCCTGCCAAGGTGCCGGAGCGCAGCGTGGGCCGGCCGACGTACGGGGCGAGCGTACGGATCGTCGCCGAGGACGGAGCAGAGTGCCCGCCGGGCGAGCCGGGCGAGCTGCAGTACCGCAGTCCCGGCATGTTCCGCGGCTACCACCGTGAGCCGGAGCTGACCCGATCCGCGGTCACCGGGGACGGCTGGCTGCGCACCGGGGATCTGGCGAGCATCGGCGAGGACGGGCGAATCGCGTTCCTCGGGCGTGCGGCCGAACTGATCAACGTGGGCGGCCGGAAGTTCAACGCCACCGAGGTCCAGGGCCTCCTCGCCGGCCTGTCCGGCCTCGGTCCACTCGCCGTGGTCGGCAGACCGGACCCCCGGCTCGGCGAGTACCCCTGCCTGGTCGTCACCGGCCGCGCGGACGGCTCTCTCGGTCTCGACGAGGTGACCCGCTTCCTCCTGGAACGCGGAGTCGCCGAGTACAAGATCCCCCTGGAACTCGTCGTCGTCGACGACCTCCCCCGCACCCCGGCGGGCAAACTGCACCGCCGGGCCCTGGAGCAGCTGCTGGCCGCCGGCGAGCTCCCCCCGGGCCCCGCACACCGGCCGGGAGCGGCGGCGCCGCGGTCCTTCGGCGAGGCACTGGAACTGGTCGGCACCTGCGTGACGAGGGTGCTGGTTCCGGACGCCGAGGACGCACCCGTTGCCTCTCTCGGCCCCGACGCCACCTTCCGCAGCCACGGCCTGGACTCGATCCGCTGCATCCGGCTGCGCAACCTGCTCTCCGAGGCGACGGGACTGCCGCTGCCCGCCTCGCTCGCCTTCGATCATCCGACCCCCGCAGAGGTGGCCCGGTTCCTGACGGCCGGTCACGCCGAGACCGACGAGCTGCCCCCGCACCCGACCGGCGCCGTGGAGGACGATCCGGTGGCCATCGTCGGCATGGCGTGCCGGCTGCCCGGCGGAGTCACCGGCCCGGACGACCTGTGGTCGCTCGTCATGTCCGAGACCGACGCCGTGTCCGACTTCCCCACCGGCCGCGGCTGGGACCTCGACCGTCTCTTCGACAGCGATCCGGACCGTCCCGGCACCTCGTACGCCCGGCAGGGCGGCTTCCTCCACGACGCGGGCGGCTTCGACGCCGCGTTCTTCGGGTTCTCCGACCACGAGGCCCTGGCCACCGACCCCCAGCAGCGGCTGCTGCTGGAGACGGCCTGGGAGGCACTGGAACGGGCCCGGATCGACCCGGGGGCCCTGCGCGGCAGCCGGACCGCCGTCTTCACCGGCGCCATGTACCACGACTACGCCGCCGGCATCCGTGGCGCCGCAGGCCCGTTGGAGGGTCTGCTGGGCATCGGCACGGCCGGCAGCGCCCTGGCCGGCCGTATCGCGTACACCTTCGGCCTGCAGGGACCTGCCGTCACCGTGGACACCGCCTGCTCGTCCTCCCTCGTCGCACTGCATCTGGCCTGCCAGTCGCTGCGTACCGGGGAATCGTCGCTCGCCCTGGCGGGCGGTGTCGCGGTCATGGCGACGCCTTCGTCGTTCACCGAGTTCTCCAGGCTGCGCGGCCTCGCTCCCGACGGGCGCTGCAAGTCCTTCGCCGACGCGGCCGACGGCGCGGCCTGGTCGGAGGGCGCCGGCCTGCTCGTGCTGGAGCGCCTCTCCGACGCCCGCCGGGCCGGTCACCCGGTGCTCGCCGTCGTCCGCGGGTCCGCGGTCAACCAGGACGGCGTGTCGAACGGTCTCACGGCACCGAACGGCACCGCGCAGCGCCGGGTCCTGCGCCAGGCGCTCGCCGACGCGCGGCTGACGGCCGCCGACGTGGACGCGGTGGAGGCGCACGGCACGGGGACGACACTGGGAGACCCGATCGAGGCAGAGGCCCTGATCGCCGCATACGGGCGGGAGCGACCGTCGGACCGACCGCTGTGGCTCGGTTCCGTGAAGTCGAACATCGGGCACACGCAGGCCGCCGCCGGAGTCGCCGGCGTGATCAAGACGGTCCTGGCGCTGGAGCACGGCATGCTGCCGCGCACCCTCCACGTGGACGCGCCGTCCTCCCACGTGGACTGGTCGGCGGGCGAGGTACGGCTGCTCACGGGGGCACGGCCATGGCCCAGGACCCCCGAACGGGTCAGGCGTGCCGGGGTCTCCTCCTTCGGCATCAGCGGGACCAACGCACACGTGATCCTGGAGGAGGCGCCGGGAGAGAAGGCGCGGGGAGAGGAGACGCCGGGAGAGGAGACGCCGGACGCTTCCGGGGCCGCCGCCTGCGTGCCGTGGGTGCTGTCCGCGCGTACTCCGGAGGCGCTGCGCGCTCAGGCTCGAAGGCTGGCCGATCATGTCGCCGCCCACCCGGATCTCTCACCCGGCGACATAGCCCTGTCCCTCGCCGCCACGCGGACCGTCCACCCCCATCAGGCGTACGTCGTCGGCGGCGACCGGCAGGAACTCCTCGACTCTGTACGGTCGTTGGCGGAGACGTCGGCCCGGCCGGAGGCCGGCCGCACGAACGCGCAGGGCCTCGGGTTCGTCTTCACGGGACAGGGCAGCCAGCGGCCCGGCATGGGCCGGGCACTGGCCCGTGCCTTCCCCGCCTTCGGCTCGGCGCTCGCCGAGGTCTGCGCGACACTCGACCCGCTGCTGGGGAGGCCGTTGCGGGAGGTGATGTGGTCGGGCCCGGCGGAGCTGCTGGACCGTACGCGGTACGCCCAGCCCGCGCTCTTCGCGTTCGAGGTGGCTCTGTACCGGCTGGTCGAGTCCTGGGGAGTGGTGCCGGACCGCCTGGTGGGCCACTCGGTCGGCGAGATCGCCGCGGCGCATGTGGGAGGTCTGCTGTCCCTCGAGGACGCGTGCCGGCTGGTCGCCGCACGGGGCCGGCTGATGGACGCGCTGCCGACGGGCGGTGCCATGGCGGCGGTGGAACTGTCGGAGGAGGAGGTCACGCCCCTGCTCGACGGCCTGACGGACCGTGTGGCGGTGGCGGCGGTCAACGGTCCACGCTCCGTGGTGATCTCGGGGGACGAGGGACCGGTCGCCGAACTGACCGAGCGGATGGCGGCCGCCGGGCACCGGACCAGGCGGCTGACGGTCAGCCATGCCTTCCACTCCCCCGCGATGGATCCGATGCTGGAGGACTTCCGGGCGGCCGTCGGTGCGCTGGACACCTCCGAGCCGTCCGTTCCCGTGGTCTCCTGTCTCACCGGGCGCCCGCTCACCCGCGAGGAGGCACGGGACCCCGGCCACTGGGTCCGGCACGTACGCGAACCCGTACGGTTCGCGCGGGCGGTGGACCGGCTGCTGCGCGACGGCACCGACGTGTTCCTGGAACTGGGCCCGCGGGCCGCGCTCACCCCGATGGTCGACGCGTGCGCGGCGGACACGCCCGGGGTCGGCGCCGTACCGGTGGCCGACGGGGACGAGGGCGGCCGGAACGAGGAGCACGCCCTGTTCACGGCCGTCGCCCGGCTGCATCTGCGCGGTGCACCCGTGTCCTGGGAGTCGGTCCTGCCCGGTGCCGTCACCGTGCCCCTCCCCACCTACCCGTTCCAGCACCGGTCCTACTGGCTGGCTTCCACGGGCGCGACGGGGGCAGGCGCGGACACCGCGACGGACGGGCCGGCCGGTGGTCCCGCACCGTCCGCGCCGGCCTCGTGGCTGTCCGGGCTCGGCGAGGGCGAGGGACGGCATGCCGTGCTGCGCCTGGTCCTGGACGAGACCTCCGCCGCTCTCGGCGGACGGCCCCTGGAGGCATCGGACGCCGACACGCACTTCACCGACCTGGGCATCACCTCGGTGAGCGCCGTGGGACTACGCAACCGGATCACCTCGGCCACCGGGGCACGACTGCCCGCCACCCTGGTCTTCGACCACCCCACGCCCACCGCCGTCGCAGACCTCGTTCGACAGAACCTGGCCCGGCACACGACGACGGCACAGCGGTCCGTCGCCGACATCGTGGACGAACTCGACCGCGCGCTCTCGGCCGGTGCCTGCCTCGACCCGGTGACGGCGGCACGGCTGAAGGAGCTGGTGAAGCACTCGGATCCGGCACCCTCCGGCGGTCCGGCCGGCGGCCTGGATCTCGACACCGCGTCCGACGAGGACCTGTTCCGCCTCATGGACGGCGCCGGCGACTGAGCGTTCCGCGGGAACGGCCGCGCCGGGCCGTCGATCGTCCACGGGTCCCTCGTGGCCGGTCGCTCCCACGCGGCGGAGCCGCACTCGAACTCCGCCCCGCGCCCCTTCAGGGCGCTGCCCCCCGGACCGCGCCGAACCCGCTCGGCCACCAGCCCTTGTCCCCAGCCGACCGGCGGTCCTCCCGCCGGTCGGCTTCTTCCGCATCGCAACCAACCCTTGGGAGTTCTTCGATGACCCGGCTCTTCGAGCCTCGCGCGGTCCCCCGGACGTCGGCGGACCCGGACATCATGATCGAGACGCAGGATCTGAGCAGGACGTTCGGATCCGTGCGCGCGCTGGACTCGGTCACCGTGTCCGCCCGGCGCGGTACCGTGCTGGCACTGCTCGGCCACAACGGCGCGGGAAAGACAACGCTCGTCGGCATCCTCACCGGCTCGCTCCCGCCCTCCTCGGGCCGGGCCGCGGTCGCCGGATTCGATGTCACGGAGCAGCCGCAGGAAGTCCGTCGGCGCATCGGGCTGACCGGCCAGTTCGCCTCCGTCGACGGGAAGCTGAGCGGCCGGGACAACCTCGTGCTGATCGCCAGGCTGCTCGGCGCGGGCCGGAAGGCGGCCCGGGCGCGCTCCGACGAGCTGCTGGAACTGTTCGCCCTCCAGGAGGTGGCGCAGCGCCGGGCCGGCACGTACTCGGGAGGCCTGCGCCGACGGCTGGATCTCGCCGCCAGCCTGGTCGGCCACCCCGAAGTGCTCTTCCTCGACGAACCCACCACAGGTCTGGACCCGGCGAGCCGCCTGACGCTGTGGGAGATCGTGGAGGCGCTGGTGGCCGACGGGACCACGGTGCTGCTCACCACGCAGTACCTGGAGGAGGCGGACCGGCTGGCCGACCACGTCACCGTGCTGTCCGCCGGTTCCGTGATCGCGAGCGGAACACCCGCCGAGCTGAAGGCCCGAGTCGGCCGGCGCACGGTGACCGTCACGATGGGCGGCGCCGAGGACACGGGCGCGGCCGTCGCCGCGCTGCGGCGCGCCGGCCTGGAACCGATGGCGGCCCCGGAGCCGCACTCCGTCGTCGTGCCCATCGAGGCGACGAAGGAGGTGGCGTCCGTGATCAGGGCGCTCGACCAGGCCGGCATCGAGGCCACCGAGCTGTCCTTCGGTGAACCGACCCTCGACGACGTCTACCTGACCCTCTCCGGGCAGCGGCCCGAGGGCCTCGTCCCCTCGCTCTCCGGAGGTCCGGCGACATGACCACGACCACCCGTCCACCCGCCTTTTCGCCCCACGACCGGGCCCAGTGGCAGGGCAGTTCCGTGTTCGTCCAGGTCCAGGTGCTCACCGGCCGGTCACTGCGCGCCCTGGTGACCGATCCCGGCGTGATCCTCTTCGGACTGCTGCAGCCCGTCATCATTCTCTTCGTCCTGACCCAGGTCTTCAGCAAGATGGGCGCGCCGCCGCACTTTCCGGCCGGCATCAGCTATCTCGACTTCATCCTGTCCGCCGTCCTGGTGGACAACGCCGTGCAGTCCGCTGTGCAGTCGGGCGTGGGACTGGTCGACGACCTCAAGAACGGTGTGGTGGCCCGGCTGCGGTCCCTCCCCATCGTCCCCGGCACGCTGCTGCTCGCCCGCAGCATCGCGAACCTGGTGCGCAGCGCCGTGCAGGCGGTGGTCATCCTCGTGCTGGCCGTTGCCGTGCTCGGCTACTCGCCGCGCGGCGGAGCGGCTCAGGTCGCGGCCTCGGTCGGCCTGACGCTGTTCATGAGCTGGTCCATCGGCTGGGCGTTCATCGCGGCGGGGGCCTGGCTGCGCCGTGCGGAGCCGATGCAGAACCTCGCGGTCATCGCGATCCTGCCGCTGATGTTCGCCTCCAGCGCCTACATTCCGGTCGCGGACCTGCCCGCCTGGCTGGCGGCGGTCGCCCGGGTCAACCCGCTCACGTACGCCATCGACGCGACACGCGCGCTCGCGCTGGGCATCCCGGGCGGGGACTCGATCGTGCCCGCCCTGCTCACCGGTGGTGCCGTCGCCGTCGTGGGCGGCGTTCTGGCGGTGCTGGGGTTCCGGCGCCCGATGTGACCAAGCCCTCGCCAGGTCTGAAGGCCCTGGGGCCCGGTCCTCCGGAACTTCCTCGGAGGGCCGGGCCCCAGGTCTTTCGGACGATTCAGCGGGTACGGGACCGTGGCCCCGTACCCGCTCGCCGCTACAGGCCGAGCTGCTTGTCGAGCAGGTCGAACACCTCCTCGTCGGAGGCTCCGTCGAAGTCGAACGCATCCTCGCCCGATCCGGCCTCGCCACCGCCACCGCGCGAAGTGGCCCGCAGGGAGCTCCACTTCTCCCGCAGGACGTCCAGTCGTCCCGCGATCTGCTCGAACACCTCCTCGCTGACCTCGGCCCGCCCGAACGCCCGCTCCAACCCGGCCAGTTCGGCCAGGAGTGCCGCCCCGGCGGTCTCCCCGGCCGACGGCGCGAGGTCGAGCTGCGCGTACAGGTGGTCCGCCAGCTCCGCGGTCGTCGGGTGATCGAAGACCAGGGTGGCGGGCAGCCGGACCCCGGCCAGCGCGCTCAGCCGGTTGCGCAGCTCGATCGCGGTCAGCGAGTCGAAGCCGAGGTCCTGGAACGACCGCTCGGGGTCCACCTCCGCCGCCCGGGCATGCCCGAGCACGGCAGCGGCCTGTCCCCGCACCTCCGCCACGAGAGCCTCGTGGCGCTCGGTCTCCGGCAGCGCAGTCAGCCGTTCGACGAGTCCGCCCACCGTGTCTCCCGCGGCCGCGCCGCGGCGTACGGGAGTACGGATCAGGCCACGCAGCAGCGCCGGCACCTCGCCCAGGGCACGCAGGGCCGCGAGGTCGAGCCGCACCGGGAGCACATCCGGCTGCTCACCGCCGAGAGCGATGTCGAACAGCCGCAGACCGTGCTCCGGCGTGAGCGGCGGCATCCCGGCCCGCGCGAGGCGCTCGGCCTCCACCTCGCTCAGCGCGCGCGTCATGCCACCCCCGGTGCCGGACCACGGCCCCCAGGCCAGTGAGAGCCCCGGCAGGCCCTGTGCACGGCGGTGCCGGGCGAGCGCGTCGAGGTACGCGTTGGCCGCGGCGTAGTTGGCCTGGCCCGCGTTGCCGAGCGTGCCCGCGGCGGAGGAGAAGAGGACGAAGGCGTCGAGGCCGAGGTCCTTCGTCGCCTCGTGGAGGTTCCAGGCCGCGTCCGCCTTGGCGCGCAGCACGGTGGCGAGCCGCTTTGGGGTGAGGGATCCGAGGATCCCGTCGTCCAGAACGCCCGCGGTGTGGACGACCGCCCGCACGGGATGCCGCGTGATCAGGTCCGCCACCGCCGCCCGGTCGGAGACGTCACACGCCTCCACGACGACTTCCGCACCGAACTCGCCCAGCTCGGCGACGAGTTCGGCCACACCCTCGGCCTGCGCACCACGACGGCTCACGAGCAGCAGACTCCGTGCACCGTGCTCGGCGGCCAGGTGTCGCGCCAGGAGCCGGCCCAGACCGCCCGTACCACCGGTGATCAGTACGGTCCCCTCACCACCGAGAACGGCATCCCGGCCCGTGTCGGCGGCCGGAGCGGGCACCCGCGCGAGCCGGGCCGCCAGCACCTCGCCACCGCGGAGCGCCAGTTGCGGCTCCCCCTCGGCGAGCGCGGCGAGAGCACTCGGCAGCAGCCGCACCGCGTCGGGACCGTCCAGGTCCAGCAGACCGAAGCGATCCGGGTTCTCCGAGTGTGCCGACCGCACCAGACCCCACACCGCGGCGCCGGCCGGATCCGCGCCGGTCGTGGCACCGGATGTCACGAACACCAGGCGGGAGTCGGCGAACCGCTCCTCGGCCAGCCAAGCCTGCGCGAGCTCCAGGACGTGAGCGGTCAAAGTGTGCACGGAATCGGGTGATCCGATGGAGTCACCGTCGCCGGACACCGGTGCCAGGACGAAGCGCGGGAGGCCGGCATCCGGTTCCAGCGACGCCATCAGTCCCTTCAGGCTGTCGTGAACCGGGTATTCCCCGAGTTCGGCTGCCGCAGTGGGCGATCCGACCACCATGGTCCCCTCGCTCGGCGTTCCTTCGGCCTGGACCGGCGTCCAGTCGAGCCGGAAGAGCGCGTCGTGGGCGGCTCCATGAGCCCTGGTCAGCTGGTCCGCAGTGATGGGCCGGACGACGAGGGACTCCACGGACGCGACCGGGGCACCGGCCGGGTCGACGAGCGCCAGCGACAACCCGCCAGCGCCGCTCCGGCTGAGCCGGGCCCGGACCGCCGAGGCACCGGGGGCGTGCAAGGACACACCGGACCACGAGAACGGGACCCCGGCATGGCCCTCTCCGACGCCCTCGCCGCCGAGAACGAAAGCGTGGAGGGCCGCGTCGAACAGCGCCGGATGCAGCCCGAAGGCGCCACCCCCGGCGCTCTCCGCACCGTCGGGCAAGGCGACCTCGGCGAACACGTCGTCACCCAGCCGCCACGCCGCGGCCAGACCCTGGAACACCGGACCGTAGTCGAAACCGGCGTCGGAGAACCGGTCGTACACTCCTGCCACGTCCAGCGGTTCGGCACCGGCCGGCGGCCAGACCGAGGTGTCGAAGGTGGCAGGGGCGAGTACCTCGGGCGCAAGCACGCCACTGGCATGCTGCGTCCACGGCTCCTCGGAGTCCCGACCGGGCCGGGAGTGGACGGTCAACGTCCGCCGACCTGACGCGTCGGGCGCACCGACGCCCACCTGCACCTGCGCCGCGCCACCCGCCCCGGACAGCGTCAGCGGCGCGGCGAGGGTGAGTTCCTCCACGGTCCCGCAGCCGAGCTCGTCCGCCGCGCGTACGGCCAGTTCGAGCAGCGCGGTGCCGGGCACCAGCACCGAGCCCATGACGACGTGGTCCGCCAGCCAGGGGTGCGTAGCCACCGAGAGCCGACCGGTGAACAAGAACCCGTCGGAGCCGGCCAGTTCCACCGCGCCGGAGAGCAACGGGTGCTCGGCGGACCGCAGCCCGAGAGCCTCGGCGCCCCGTCCGGCGGCAACGCCCGTGGGCCAGTAGCGTCGGCGCTGGAAGGGGTAGGTCGGCAGGTCGACGTGCTGGGCACCCGTGCCGGTGAAGACAGCCGCCCAGTCGACCTTGGCGCCGTCGACGTAGAGGCGGGCCAGGGCCTGGAGCGCGGTCCACTCCTCGTCGCGGTCCTTGCGGAGCACCGCGGCGAATACGGCGTCCGCGTCGGCGGACTCGGCCGCCATCGCGGTCAGGACACCGTCCGGGCCGAGTTCCAGGAAACGGGTCACGCCTGTGGCGG
>NZ_VISR01000030.1 GCF_007827595.1 Streptomyces sp. BK340 | reverse complement strand
CTCCACACCTACAACCACCACCGCTGCCACACCGCACTCGGAGGCCAGCCCCCGATCAGCCGAGTGAACAACGCTGCGGGTCAATACACCTAGGCACTGCGGGGCGGGGCGTCGCGTCCTTGGGTGCGGCGTCGTTGCGGCCGGTCGCGCCCACGCGGCTCAGCCCGCGGACCGGCACGGCCCCCCGCGCCTCCCGGACCGGCTGCCCCGCGGCTCTTGCGAGGTGCCCGGTCCGTCAGCGCATAGGCTAGGGGCGCCCAGCCTCGTACCGGATCTTATGGAGACTTGCATGGCACCCGGACTTCCTGCCGCCATGGACCGACCGCACTTCATCGGCATCGGCGGTGCTGGGATGTCGGGTATCGCCAAGATCCTCGCGCAGCGCGGGGCCGAGGTGGCCGGGAGCGACGCCAAGGAGTCGGCGACCGCCGAGGCGCTGCGGGCGCTCGGTGTGACCGTGCACATCGGGCACGCCGCCGGGCACCTCGCCGACGACGCGAGCTGTGTCGTCGTGTCGTCGGCCATCCGCAGGGACAACCCGGAGCTGGCCCGCGCCGCCGAGCTGGGCGTCCCGGTGGTGCACCGGTCCGACGCACTGGCCGCGCTGATGGACGGGCTGCGGCCGATCGCCGTGGCCGGTACCCACGGCAAGACCACGACCACGTCGATGCTGGCGGTCTCGCTGAGCGAGCTGGGCCGCGAGCCGTCGTACGCCATCGGCGGCGACCTGGACGCGCCCGGCTCGAACGCGCTGCACGGCGAGGGCGACATCTTCGTCGCCGAGGCCGACGAGTCGGACCGCAGCTTCCACAAGTACGCGCCCGAGGTCGCCATCGTCCTCAACGTCGAGCTGGACCACCACGCGAACTACGCCTCGATGGACGAGATCTACGAGTCCTTCGAGACCTTCGCCGGGAAGATCGTGCCCGGCGGGACGCTGGTGATCTCCGCCGACCACGAGGGTGCGCGGGAGCTCACGCGGCGGCTGGACGGGTCGGTGCGGATCGTGACGTACGGCGCGGCCGAGGACGCCGATGTACGGGTCCTGTCCGTGCTGCCGCAGGGGCTGAAGAGCCAGGTCACCGCGGTGCTGGACGGGCAGGAGCTGACCTTCGAGGTCTCCGTGCCCGGCCGCCACTACGCACTCAACGCGGTCGCCGCGCTGGCCGCCGGTGCCGCCCTCGGCATTCCCGCCGCCGAGCTGGCGCCCGCGCTGGCCGCCTACACCGGGGTCAAGCGGCGCCTGCAGCTCAAGGGCGAGGCCGCCGGTGTGCAGGTGATCGACTCCTACGCCCACCACCCCACCGAGATGACCGCCGACCTGGAGGCCATGCGCGGCGCCGCAGGCGACTCCCGGATCCTGGTCGTCTTCCAGCCGCACCTCTTCTCCCGCACCCAGGAGCTGGGCAAGGAGATGGGCGAGTCGCTGGCGCTCGCCGACGCCTCGGTCGTGCTCGACATCTACCCGGCCCGCGAGGACCCGATCCCCGGGGTGACCAGCGAGCTGATCATCGAGGCCGCGCGCGCGGCGGGCGCCGACGTCTCCGCCGTGCACGACAAGGCGGAGATCCCCGCGGTGATCGCGGGAATGGCGAAGCCCGGTGATCTCGTTCTCACCATGGGCGCGGGCGACGTGACCGACCTGGGCCCGCAGATCCTGGACCGTCTGTCGCAGCAGTAAAGGGGCTGAGGCTCATGTCGTACGACGTCGACAAGCCGGACGAGCAGTGGCGCGCGGAGCTGACACCGGCCGAGTACGCCGTGCTGCGCCAGGCCGGAACCGAACCGGCCTTCACCGGTGAGTACACGGACACCAAGACCAAGGGCGTCTACTCCTGTCGCGCCTGCGGGGCCGAGCTGTTCACCTCCACCACCAAGTTCGAGTCGCACTGCGGCTGGCCGTCCTTCTACGACCCGAAGGACACCGACGCGGTGGAGCTGATCGAGGACCGCTCCCACGGCATGGTCCGTACCGAGGTGCGCTGCGCCCGCTGCGGCTCCCACCTCGGTCATGTGTTCGAGGGTGAGGGGTACTCGACGCCCACCGACCAGCGGTACTGCATCAACAGCATCTCGCTCCGGCTGACGCCGGATGAGTCCTGAGGCTTCTGGGGCTTCGGGGGTGGCCGGGACACCAGTGACTGGTGCCCGGCTCCCTCCTGTTTGAGACTCTGTGAGGGTGATGGGTGTCGCGCGCTGGATCCAGGCCCGTCGCAGGTCCGTGCCCGCTGACGGCGACCGCGCGGACGGCGCCGGTGAGCCGGAGGGCGAGGAGGCCCGGCTGACCGTCCTGCGGGCGGCCGCGGGCGCGATCGGTACGACGCTCGACGAGGAAACCACCTGCGACGAGCTGACCCGGGCCGTCGTACGGCTGGTGGGCGGCGCGGCCGCGGTCATGCGCCGGACCGGCAAGACCGTCTCCGGGTACGAGGCGATCGCCGGAGATCCGGACGTGCTGCCCGATGTCCGCTGGGCCACCGCGGTGGCCCAGGAGGTGGGCACCCCGGCGGCCGACAGACCACCGGAGCCCTGGACCGAGCAGCCGCCGGGCAGCCCCAGCCGCCCCGCGATCTCTGTGCCTCTGACCATCGGCGACGACCAGTACGGCGTCCTGGTCGCGGGGCGGCACGGAGCGCGGTTCACCCGTTCGGAGGCCGAGCGGCTGGCCCTCCTCACCGAACGCGCCGCCTCCCACATACGGCACGCTCGCGCCTACGACCTGGTCAGCCAGACGGCCGGTGACCTGCAACGCGCGCTGCTGGCGGAGCCCGGCCGGCCGCACCCGAACCTGGACGTCGCGATCCGCTACCTCCCGGCCGGCAGCAGCAGGGTGCTGGTGGGCGGCGACTGGTGCGAGACCGTACGGCTCCATTTCGGCCGCACCCTGCTGGTCGTCGGCGATGTCATGGGCCACGGCCTGGAAGCCGCCGTCGACATGAGCGCCTACCGCTCCTCGCTGCGCTACATCGCCTCCTCCGACCTGCCCCCGCACCGCGTGCTGCGGCAGATGGACGACATCGCCTCCGGCGAGGCCGACCGGAGGCCGGCCACCTGTCTGCTGGCGCGGATCGACCCCGGCCGGGGGCAGGTCACGCTCGCCAGCGCCGGTCATCTGCCGCCCGTGCTCATCAGCGAGGACGGCCGGACCGCACCGCTGTCCGTACCGGTCGGACCGCCGCTCGGCACCGGCTTCGGCGGCTACGAGTCGGCCACCCACAAGCTGGCCCCCGACCAGACACTGGTGCTCTTCACCGACGGGCTCGTGGAACGCCGTGGCGAGGACATCGACAGCTCCATGGCCCGCCTGTCCGCCCTGCGTTTCACCGGCCACGGCGTGGACGACGTCCTGGACACCATCCTGACCAACCTGGACGCACGCCATGCGGAGGACGACGTGGCGGTCCTGGCGGCGCGGCCGTATCCGAGGCGGGAGAGTCCGGCGGTGGCGGACGGCGCCGAGGTGATGGGTTCCTGAACTGTCCTTCGGGGGCGGCTGGTTGACCTGTTCCCACCGGACGGTCGTCTTTCGCGACTCCGGCGAATCGGGCAACCGTGAAGGCGGGCACGCCTGTTGTCCGAACGCACCCACGTACGCGGCCGGGGCCCGCGCGGGCCCGCTGCGCCAGGGCGAAGGCCGACGGCCAGGACCTGATCCGGGGGCGGAAGGCGTCCCGCTCGTCCCGGCCGCTCTCATGGCCGTGGACCGTGTCCGCCACGACCACGTCGCCGAGCCGCGCGTCCTTGCGGCCGCCCGCGACGCCGACGAGGAGCAACACCGAAGGGCGCAGCCGGGCCACCGGCCGCTCGGCCGGCGCGCCGCCGCCAACTCGTCCCCAGGATCGGCCAGTTGCACGCCGACCGTCAGCGCGCCGCGCTCGCCGTGAAAGCGGCCGATCTCGTACGGCGCCGTCTGCCGTGCGCCTTTCGCGGCCGGGGCCGAGATGGCCGGCGACGGCCAGGTACTCGGGCTCGATCGCCGTCAGCACGAACGCGCAGACCTTCTCCGCCTGCACAGACCGCCTCCTCGCCATGCCCGGGCCCTCCATGGCGAGGGATGCCCGGGACCGGGGGAACCGGCCTGAAGGAGGCGGAGATCGTTCAGCGCGCGGGCCTCAGGGGAAGCCCGACCGTGAACACCGTCAGCCCGTTCTCCCGGTCCAGCGCGAGGCTTCCGCCGTGCGCCTCCACCAGCCCCCGCGCCACCGACAGGCCCGGCCCGCTGCCGCCCCGGTCCCGGCTGCGGGCCTTGTCCACCCGGTGGAAGCGGTCGAAGACGCGGTCCCGGTCGGCGGCCGGGATGCCCGGGCCCGCGTCGGCGATCCGGACCAGGGCGGCGTCCGGGGCGGTGGCGACCTCCGGGCGGTACGAGCGGGGCGACCACATCCTCGACGGGCGCACCGGACGCCCGGCGACCGGGCTGCTCAGCCTGACCTCGCAGCCGATCCGGGCCGCCGCCCAGGCCACGCCGTCCTCGCCCAGGGCGAAGGCGGCGGTGGCGGTGGCATTCGCGGTCGACGCGGGGCGGCGGGTGGTACGGACGGACGGGATGCCGATGGCGGAGGCCGGCTGGCGTCACAGAAGGGCGTGAGGGTAACGAGTGGTTGCTGGACGAACTGCCGCAACACTCGCCGTCTACACTCTCCCCGCAACGGCCCAGGTCTCGCCAGAACCGAAGGACAAGCGGCGTTTTGATACGGATAGATGCAGTCACCAAGCGGTACCCGGACGGCACGGTGGCCGTCGACGGGCTGTCGTTGGACATACCCGATCGTGCGATCACCGTCCTGGTCGGCCCCTCCGGCTGCGGCAAGACGACGACCCTGCGGATGATCAACCGGATGGTGGAGCCCAGCGAGGGCAGCATCCTCCTCGACGGCCAGGACATCCGGCAGCAGCCGGTCAACACCCTGCGCCGGTCGATGGGTTACGTCATCCAGAACGCCGGTCTCTTCCAGCACCGCACCATCCTCGACAACATCGCCACCGTGCCCCGCCTGCTCGGCTGGAGCAGGCAGAAGGCGCGGGCGCGGGCGGCGGAGCTGATGGAGCGGGTCGGGCTCGACACGGCGCTCGCGAAGCGGTACCCGTACCAGCTCTCCGGCGGCCAGCAGCAGCGCGTCGGCGTGGCCCGGGCGCTCGCCGCCGACCCGCCGGTGCTGCTGATGGACGAGCCCTTCTCCGCCGTCGACCCGATCGTGCGCAAGGGTCTCCAGGACGAACTTCTGCGCATTCAGGACGAGTTGGGCAAGACCATTGTCTTCGTCACGCACGACATCGACGAGGCCATCAAGCTGGGCACGATGGTCGCCGTGCTGCGCACCGGCGGCAGGCTGGCCCAGTTCGCCCCGCCGGCCGAACTGCTCAGCGCGCCCGCCGACTCCTTCGTGGAGGACTTCCTCGGCGCGGACCGGGGCATCCGGCGGCTCTCCTTCTTCCCTTCCGCCGAACTGGAGTTGCAGACCGCTCCCGTCGTCGCGATCGACGCGGCCGCGGAGAAGCTCGCCGCGCGAGGCACCGCTCCCTATCTCCTGGTGACGGACGTCGACGGCAGGCCGCTCGGCTGGGGCGCGCCGGACGACCTCACCGCCGGGGAGATCGACCGGGAGCGACTCCTGCCGTTCGGGCGGCCGTTCGTGCCCGGCACGGACTCGCTGCGCACCGCGCTCGACGGGGCCGTGCTCTCCCCGACCGGCTGGGCCGTCGCCGTGGACGGTGAGGGGCGCGCCGTCGGCGTCGTCTCCCAGCAGGTGATCGGCGAGGCGATCCGCGCCGCCCACACCGCGGGCCGGCAGGACGCGAAGGCCGCGCGATGAGCGGCTTCTTCGACATCCCGAGCGACCTCCAGAACAGCTACTTCGGCCTGATCGGCCTGCACCTGCGGGAGGCCCTGCTGCCGGTGCTGGCCGGGCTGCTCGTCTCGCTGCCCCTGGCCCAGCTGTGCGTGCGGTTCCGCTGGCTCTACCCGCCCGTCTTCGGTGTGACCACCGTGCTGTACGCCATCCCGTCCCTGGCCTTCTTCGTCGTCCTCATCGACTACACCGGCATGACCGAGACGACCGTGATGATCCCGCTCGCGGTGTACAGCCTGGTGGTGCTGGTCCCCGCGATCGTGGACGGTGTCCGCTCGGTGCCGCCGGAGACCCTCGCCGCCGCCACGGCCATGGGCCTCGGACCCGTACGGCGTTACTTCCAGGTCCAGTTGCCCATCGCCGTACCCGCGATCCTCGCGGGCCTGCGGGTGGCGACCGCGTCGAGCATCTCTCTTGTGAGCGTCGGCATGCTGATCGGCAACCAGGGCGCCCTCGGCAATCTGCTGCACGACGCCCAGATCTACAACCGGCCCCCGCTCGCGGTGAACTCCGTCGTGACCACCGCCGTTCTGGCCGTCCTGGTCGACGCGTTGCTGGTCGCCGTGCGTGCCCTGCTGACCCCCTGGATGCCGAAGGAGCGTGCGGCCCGGTGAACGTCCTGAACTTCGTCAACGCCTTCTTCAGCGACAGCGGCCACTGGCACGGCTACGACGGCATCCCGTACCGCGTCGTCCAGCACATCGAGTACTCCCTGGAGGCGCTCGCCCTCGCCGCCGTCATCGGGCTGCCGATCGGCCTGGTCACCGGGCACTACGGGCGCGGCGGCAACGCGCTCGCGCTGATCGCCACCGCGGCCCGGGCACTGCCCACCTTCGGCCTGCTGGTGCTGCTGGTCACCTGGCTGAGCTTCAGCATGTCGCTCGTGATGATCCCGCTGGTCGTGCTCGCCGTCCCGCCGATCCTGGTCACGACCTACGAGGCGGTCCGGTCCGTCGACCCCTCCCCGGTGGACGCCGCACGGGGCATGGGGATGCCGGAGTCACGGGTCCTGTTCCAGGTGGAACTCCCGGTCGCGCTGCCGCTGATCCTCAGCGGAGTGCGGTCGGCCGCCATCCAGATCGTCTCGACGGCCACCATCGCCGCGTACATCGGCCTCGGCGGCCTCGGCCGCTACATCATCGACGGCCTCTTCCAGAGGAACTACGAGAAGGTCGTCGGCGGCGCCACCCTGGTCGCCGGGATGGCGCTCGCGACCCTCGTGGTGTTCTGGGCGGTGTCCCGGATCGCGGTCTCGCCCGGGGTGCGGCGGAGCAACTGAGGCGTCACTGCTCGGTGCGGGCCAGCGCCAGTTCGAGCACGACGAGCAGCGCGTCCCGCACCGAGCCGCGCTCCCGGGCGTCGAACACCACGACCGGGACGCCGTCGGAGACGTCCAGGGCCCAGCGGACCTCGTCCAGGGAGTGCTCCACCTTCCCGTCGAAGGCGTTGACCGCCACCGCGAACGGGATGTCCTTGTGCTCGAAGTAGTCGACGGCCGCGTAGCAGTCGTCCAGACGGCGGGTGTCGACGATGACGAGACCGCCGACCGCGCCCTCCACGATGTCGTCCCACATGAACCCGAACCGCTCCTGCCCGGGCGTGCCGAACAGGTACAGCTTCAGCGTCGGGTCGATGGTGATGCAGCCGAAGTCCAGCGCCACCGTGGTGGTGGTCTTGCGCGGGGTGTGCGTGAGGTCGTCCACGCCCGCGGCGACCTCGGTGATCGACGCCTCGGTGGTCAGCGGCTCGATCTCCGAGATCGAGCCGACGGTGGTGGTCTTGCCCACGCCGAAGCCGCCTGCGATCACCATCTTCACCGGCAAGGGCGGCCGCACGGCGGAGGGTGCGGCCGTGCCCCGGGTGAGCGGTTCAGTCGGTGTCACTCGGTACCCCTCGGGAGTCGGGGACGGCCCGGAGGCCGTCGATAACCCTGCGCAGGACGGAGGCGTCGTGGGTGGCCTCGACGTCGGGCACGTGGACCGTCAGCTGCCCCGCCTCGCGCAGGTCTTCGGCCAGGACACGGACCACGTTGAGGTGCAGCCGCAGCCGGGCCGCGAGTTCCGCGATCGACTGCGGCAGCCGGCAGGCGGCGATGATGTCGTACCGCTCGAAGGAGAGCCGGCCGAGCGCGTCGAGACCCGCTGCGGTGGCCACCACCTGGGTCTCCACGGGCATCGACCGGCCGGGAGCGGCATCCGCCACCCGGCCGGCGGTGACCAGGAACGGCCGCACGGCGGGGGCGGGGCCGACCGGGTCCGGGCCCGGCGGCTGGGTGCCGTCCGCCATGGCTGTCCACTCCTCCTGTCCGGGCCCGCGCCTCAGCGCGTGGCGCCGACGGTGTTCTTCAGCTCCAGCACCAGCTGCGGGCTGAGGGCCGCACCGGCGCGGTTGGCGAACACCGTCATCTCGTAGGCGATGTTGCCGAGCTTGGCGTCCTTGTCGGTGACCACGCCGAGCACGGCGCCGCTGCCGATCGCGGAGACGATGACATGGCCGCCCTCCAGGTCGATGATGACCTTGTTCAGGCCGCCCAGGCCGTAGTTGCCCGAGGCACCGGCGGCCAGGCTGGTGATGCCCGAGACGATCGCGGCGAGCCGTTCGGAATGGGCGCGCTCACGCAGCTCCGACACGGCGATCAGCAGGCCGTCGGAGGAGACCGCGATCGCGTCGACGACGCCCGCGGTCTCGGTCGCGAAACGGTTCAGCAGCCAGGTGAAGTCGGCTGCGGCTGCCTGCAGGTCGGTCGGCGCGGTGCCGCCCGTCGGGGTGTCACCTGTCGACGTGCTCACTGCTCGGCTCCTTCCGGAAGGTGGTTCGGGTCGTGCGGCGGGGTCGGCGTGGGGGGAGCGGAGGAGGTCTCCTCGGGGTGCGGTCGCGCGTGGCTTCCGGTGTCGCTGTCCCGATGGGCGCGTTCCACCGCCGCCTCGAACTCCTCCAGCGCGCTGCGCTCCGCCTCGGCGTCGCGGGTGCGTGCCGTCTGCGGTGCGGCCTGGGTGGCGCCGGCGGTGGTCCGGAGGGTCGCTCCGCGCACCCGGCGGCGCAGGGGGCGTGCGGTGCCGGAGGAGGCGGCCTGCGGCTGCTCCGCGGGGGCGGCGCTCTCGCGGCTCGGGACACGGCGGGGCAGGGGGACCGCGGGTTCGGCGCCTTCCGCGGCGGAGCCGGTCTGCTGCCCGGCGGCTTCGGTCCGCTGCCCGGCGGGTTCGGGCCTCTCCGCGGCGGGTTCGGGCTTCTTCCCGGCTGAGCCGGACGGCACCGGTCCGGACGGGACGTCCGCTGCCGTCGGCGCCACGGAGACCGGCTCCGCCACCGGGCTCATCGTCAGCAGCAGTGAGGACGGCAGCGTCACCTCGGCCGTCACGCCGCCGCCGGGTGTACGGGTCAGTTCCACCCCGATCTCCCAGCGGCGGGCCAGCGCGCCGACCACGAACAGACCGAGCACCTTGGTCGGCACCAGGTCGAGGCGCTCACGACGGATCAGACGGGCGTTCTCCTCGGCCAGCCGTTCGGCGCCCATGCCGAGGCCGTGGTCGGTGACGACGACGTGGGCGCCCTCGGCACCGGACCGGACGGTCACCTCCACCGGGCTGCCCTCGGGCGAGAACGACACCGCGTTCTCCACGAGTTCGGCCATCATCAGGGTCAGGTCGCCGATGATGTCGGGTTCGACCATGGCGTCCGAGGCGGCGTACAGCCGGACCCGCTGATAGCCCTCGATCTGCCCGAGCGCGGCCCGCACGACGTTGGAGAGCGCGAGGGGCCCGCCGTCCAGCGCCGTCTCGCGGATGCCCGCCAGCAGCATGAGGCTGTCGGCGTTGCGGCGCAGGCGTACGGCGATGTGGTCGATGGAGTAGAGGCGTTCCAGCAGCGCGGGGTCGGTCTCGCCGCGCTCCACGGCGTCGATCAGCGCGAGCTGGCGGGTGGTCAGGTTGCTGACCCGGCGGCCCACGTTGCCGAACATCTCGGCGGTGTTGCGCCGGCTGAGCACCTGGCGCTCCAGCAGGGCCGCGGCGGTGGTCTGCACCCGGTTGAACG
This sequence comes from Streptomyces sp. BK340, assembly GCF_007827595.1. Lineage (GTDB taxonomy): Bacteria > Actinomycetota > Actinomycetes > Streptomycetales > Streptomycetaceae > Streptomyces. The sequence continues at coordinate 148,408 of NZ_VISR01000030.1, read as the reverse complement.
CCTCGGCCAGGTCACCGATCTCGTCGCGCGCGGTGACCGGCATGTCCCGCAACCGGGGCGGACCGTCGTCCTCGGCGTCGTCGTCGGCCACCCGGTCCAGCTCGCGCCGGGCCACCTCGGCGACCTCCTGCGCGGCCCCGGTGAGCGCCTGCACGGGCCGCACCACCGAGCGGCGCACCAGCACCGCGAAGGTGATCCACAGCGCGAACGCCACCAGCGCGCCGTACAGCAGCAGCTCCGCGTGCCACTTGGCGGAGGAGGCCTCGCGGTCGGCGCGGTCGGCGATCTGGCCGATCAGCGAGGTGGTGATCTTCAGCCGGGCGGCGGCCTGCTCGGGGTACCGGGGGTAGTCGGCGAGGGCGTCCTGGACCGCCTTGCGGATCTCGGCCCGCGACCCGGCCTCCAGTTGCGTGGGATCGATCTGCAACTCGGCATAGGCCTGCGCGATGCTCTGCTGCGCGGAGGTGTGGTCGATGCCGGCCAGCTGCTGCGCCTGGCGCCCGGTGGCGAACCGGCCGAAGCGGTCGGCCTGGTGGGTGTAGAGGTCGTAGGAGCCGACCGCGTTGGTGAACTCGATCAGCGCGTTGGGGTCCCCGGTCGTCGCGGAGAACACGCTCGTCTCGAAGGCGCCGTGGGCGGCGTCCGCGCGCAGCAGGGAGTCCAGCAGGCTGCCCGTGAACGTCGACGCGAAAGTGGTGTCGCGGTCGAGTCCGAGGGCGTCGATCAGCCGGCCCGTCACGTCGACGTAGGCGGGGTCGATGTTGTCGGCCGGCAGATAGCCCCGCTCGACGCTCTGGCGCAGGCTGGAGAGGCCGTCGACGTCCCTCAGGGCCTGTTCCTCGGCGTTCGGCAGCCGGTCGCCGTAGATGGCGCGCACCTTCTCGGTCTGGGACTTCACCCCGTCCTGCGCCGCGCGGTAGGCGGCGAGCGAAGGTTTGGACCAGCCGGTCTCGTAGCGCGCGGACAGCAGGATCGCCTGCTGGTGCTCGGCCTCGACACGGTCCACGAGCCGGGCCACCTGCGCACTGTCCCGCACCGTCCGGGCCGCCGACTCGGCGTTGTCCGACTGCTCGACCAGGTCGTTGACGAGGTACGACAGCAGGGCGGCGATCACCGCGAGCGGGACGGCGACGAGCAGGTTGAGCTTGCGCCGGAAGGGCCAGCGGTCGGCGAAGCCTCGTACACCGCTGTGTGCCGGGGCATGCCGGGCGGGCGCGTCCACCTGGTTCGTGGACACCGGGCCTCCTTCATGGGGGTGCCTTACGGCGGAAGCGGGCCCCGTGCACCGCTGTGACCGATTTCGACTTCCGTGAGACTACAGGCCCCTTGAAGGATCAATCACGTCGCCTTTTATCAAGAATGAGTTACGAGGTGAGTGCTCTCTGCGCACAACTGACCGCACATCGAAGCCAATCGGTGACCCAGAGACGCTTGACTGACCGAGAACTGGCTGGATTGGATCAGTAGTGTGACTTCCACCAAGCGCATCAGCAGGCCCATCCGGAGAAACCGAGGCGCGGCGGCGGTCGCCCTCGCGGCGACGACGGCCCTGCTGGCGGGCTGTAACTCCTCCGACGGCAAGGGCGACGACCCCCTTTCGGACAGCAAGGCAAGCGGCGACAGCGTGGTCGTCGGATCCAACAACTTCGCCGAGAGCATCCTGCTCGCGGACATCTACGGCGAGGCCCTCAAGGCCAAGGGGATCAAGGTCTCCTACAAGCCGAACATCGGCAGCCGTGAGACCACTTACGGTCTGCTCAAGAACGGGTCCGTATCGGTCCTGCCCGAGTACAACGGCGCGCTGCTGGCCTACCTCGACCCGAAGGCCACGCCCAAGACCGTCGAGGCGACCACGTCGGCCATCGAGGCCAAGCTGGACTCGAAGCTGACCCTGCTGGAGCCCTCGCCCGCGCAGAACAAGGACTCGGTCACGCTCAACGCGGCCACCGCGAAGAAGTACCACCTGACCGGGAAGTCGTCCATCGCCGACCTCAAGGGCGTCGCGAAGGACCTGGTCATCGGCGCCTCGTCGGAGTTCCAGACCCGGCAGCAGGGCCTGGTCGGCCTGAAGGACGTCTACGGCCTGGAGTTCAAGTCCTTCAAGGCGCTGGACGCGGGCGGCCCGCTCACCAAGGCGGCCCTGAAGAAGGACGCCGTGCAGGCGGCGGACGTCTTCACCACGGACGCGGACATCTCCAAGGAGAAGTTCCTCGTCCTGCAGGACCCGAAGAACCTCTTCGGCTTCGAGAACATCCAGCCGCTCGTCTACAAGAGCGCCCTGCCCCAGAAGGGCGCCGCCGCGCTCAACGCCGTCTCCGCCAAGCTGGACACGGCGACCCTGCTGGACCTGGACACCCAGGTGCAGTCGCAGAACAAGGACCCGCTGGACGTCGCCAAGGCCTGGCTGAAGTCCGCCGGTCTCGGCTGACCCACCGCGGCGCGGACGCGACCGTGGACCCGACGACGCGGGTGCCCCCGGAGGCCGGGGACACCCGCGTCGTGCTGGACGGGACGGCCCTGTCCCTGCCGGACCTGGTCCGGCTCGCCGACGCCACGGCCGAACCCGACCTGGACCCGTCGGCCCTGGACCGGCTGCACCGCACCCGCGAGCAGGCCGACCGCCTCGCCGCGGGCGGCCGTTGGTACGGCCGTGGCACCGGCGTCGGCGCCCACCGCTCGGTTCCCGTCGCCCCCGCCGACGAGAGTGCCCACGGCCTGCGGATCCTGCGCAGCCATGCGGGAGGCGCGGGCCCCCTCCTGCCGCCCCGCCAGATCCGCGCGATGCTCACCGTCCGGGCCAATCAGCTCCTGGCCGGCGGCTCCGGCATCCACCCCTCCTTCGTCACGGCCCTCACCGAGGCCCTCCGGCTGCGCGTCCACCCGGCCGTCAACGAATACGGCGGCATCGGCACGGGCGACCTGACGGCCCTGGCACAGACGGGGTTGACGTTGCTGGGGGAGCGGCCTTGGGTGCTTCCCGCCGGCCCCGGTTCTGCCGTGGCGCGGTCCGGCGAACCCAGCCCTGCGCAGCTCCGCCCCGTCGAGTCCCCGCCCGGGCTCCCGGCCCCCGTCACGCTTCGGTCGGGCGACGCGCTGGCGTTGCTGAGCAGCAACGCGCTCGCCCTCGGGCAGGCCGGGCTCGCCTGGCACGAGGTGGACGTGCTGTCGCGGGCCACGCATGCGGTTGCCGCGCTCTCGCTCGCGGCCGTCTCCGGGGCGCCGGAGGCGTACGCCGCTCCGGTGCATGCCCTGCGGCCCTACCCCGGTCCGGCGCGGGCGGCCGCCGAGGTGCGGCGGCTGCTGGGGATGCCCGATCGGCCGGTCACCTCGGGGCGCCGGATCCAGGATCCCTTCGGCTTCCGGGCCTTTCCGCAGGTGCACGGCGCCACGCTGGAGGCCTGTGAGGCGCTGCGCCGGATCGTCGAGGTCGAGATCAACTGCCCCACGGAGAACCCGGTCCTCGCCCCCGACGGCCGGCTCTACCATCACGGCGGCTTCTTCGCGGCCCCGCTGGGCCTGGCCCTCGACGGCCTGAACCTCGCCCTCTTGCAGACCGCCCAGCTCTCCGTGGCCCGGCTGAACGCGCTGGGCCGCCCCGGTCTGACCGGCCTGCCCGCGTTCCTCGCCTCCGGTCCCGCAGGCAGCTCCGGCACGATGATCCTGGAGTACACCGCAAACTCGGCGCTGGCGGAAGTGCGTTCCTGCGCCGCGCCCGCCTCGACCGGCCATGCCGTCCTCTCCCACGGCCTGGAGGAGACCGCCAGCTTCGCCGGCCAGGCCGCCCGCCAGACGAGCCGTGCCGCCGCCGCGTACGCCACCGTTCTCGCCTGTGAACTGGTCCTCGCGGTAAGGGCGTTGCGATTTCGTCCGGTGCCCCCGGCGGTCACCGCCTTCAGCGTCGCGGCCGCCGCGCTCCCGCCCGGCACCGAGGACCGCCCGCTGACCGGAGACATCACGACGGCCACCGAACTCCTGCCACGACTGGCCGAGTTGTGATTTCGCGACGTCCAGTGGTCCGGCCCCGCCCACACCCTGCCGTTCGCGCTGCCGCTGATCGCCGGCGGACGGCTCGGCGACCTCGCGGGCCGGCGCCGTGAGCCGCACCAGCCACTGTGTACGCCCTTCCCGGTGCGGATCGGGCAGGCCCGCCACGCGCACCCCCGCCTCGGTGCGCAGTGGCGGGAGCGGCGGGCGATCGTCCTGGCCGAGACACCGAGCACCCCGGCGATCCTGCTGAACGGTGCCCGGCCGTCCCGGTGCAGGGCGTGGATGAGGGCACGGTCGAGGTCGTCGAGCATGCCCTCCATCCTCGCGGCCGGCGACGGATCAGAGGTCGAACTCGTGCGGCGGCAGGTCGAGCGTGTAGCAAGCCTCACGCACCACAGCCTGCTCGGTCTTGTCGAAGTCGCCGTCCGCGCCGCCGATGACGATGCCGATCTGCACCACGGCGCGCGCCTCGGCAGGCTTCTTCTTGGCCTTGGCGATCTCCTGCAGCACGCTCACCTTGCCGAAGTCGAAGTCGGTGGTCAGCTTGTTCAGGTTCTCCTCGAAGCGGCGCCTCAGGTCGTCGGCCGGGAAGTTCTGCAACACCTCGTTCGTCGCGATGAGCTGGGCCACCCGCTGCCGCTCCGACGGGTCGATCGTGCCGTCGGCGGCGGCCACGAGCGCGCACATGGCCATGCTCGCGTCGCGGAAGGCGCCGCTCTTCAGGTCGTTCTTCTTCGCCACCAACTGGGTCTGCATCTGCGACGCCGACTCCTTGACGCGGTCCCACAGGGCCATGCGAACTCCTCGTATCCACGGTCGTATGCCTCGACGACAACGTCTGCAGCAACTTCTACAGCAACGTAGAAACTTCTGGGGCGGCCGATAAGTTCCGGCAACCTGGACCGAATTCCTCGGACACCGGCGAACGACAGCGTAGAAGCGGCCGGAGGACGGCGACAGGGGCGGCCGATGTCAACCTCGCATCACCCGCCACGGCGTTCCACCGCCGTCCGTCTGCCCCGATGAACTCGCCGCTCCGGCGTAGAAGTTCCCAAGTCACCTGTTCGGGGGACACATGCCGGCGTGCCCGGTCAGCCGAGTTCGCGCGGCCCGTAGATCGCGCTGCCGGCTCCGGTGGCCAGGGCCCAGTAGCGGTCGCCGTAGGACCAGTGCCACCACTTCCCTGATGCTTAGATGTGTTCAAGCGTCAGGGGAGGCGGAACTATGCGTGAGTGGCATGTCGTGTGGGTGCCCGACCCGGGACGGTGGGGGAACCTTCCGGAAGCGGGGGTGTTGGGGGTCGAGGACCTGCCGATAGCGGTCGAGCGGATCGGCTTGTTGCCGGGCGACCCGGTCTTCATCGCTCCGGACTTCACCATCGACTCCGATCTGCTGGACTTTGTTCTCTCGAAGCACTTCCGGTTCCTTGCACGGGAGACGAAGCGGAACTACGCCACGGATATTCGGATCCTCCTTACGTTCCTGTCGTCGCGAGGGATCAACTGGCGCCGGGCATCCGAGCAGGACTTGTTGAACTACAGGACCTGGCGCTGCGACGCTCCCCAGAATCCCGAACGGATCGGCGGGTCGAAGTGGAATCGCGAGGCCGCCGCCTTCACTCGTCTGTTCAAGTGGGCGCGGATGAGCCCGCGGCCGGTGGACGCGTCCCGGCGGGAGGACCGGGCGGCCGACTCGGTCAGCGCCCGGGTGTCGTGGCTGACTCCGCGCACGTGGAGTCTGTGGTCGGACATCGGACTGCGCGGTCATGGCCGCGATGGGGCGCCGATGTGGGGATGGGATGCGCGGACCGAGGCCCGCAACACCTCGTTCGTGCAGTTCATCCTGAGTTCGGGGCTTCGGCGGCAGGAAGGCGGGTCGCTGCTTACGTTCGAGCTGCCTGCCCATCGCTTGCAGCACGGGCGCTACCTGCACGGCCAGCTCGCCGGGGCGGTCACCCGGTCGAAGAGCGGCCGGACCTTCTACACCTCGCTGGACGCCCTGGGGCAGGTCGAGACCTACGTGCAGTCGGAACGCGCTTGGGCAGTGCAACGTGCTCAGCAGATGGGCCGCTACGAGCAGGTTGAGCAGATGCGCCTGATCACAAAGGTGACCCGGGGTCGGGCGCCGCAGGTCTTCTGGGTCGACCGCAACGGTGTCCCCGGCCACCAGTACGTGACCCATATGGGCTGGAGGGAACGGCAGTGGCTGTTCCTCGAGGGTCCGGAAGGGCCGGAGCCCGCATGGCTGTGGCTGACCGAGCAGGGCTTGCCGATGCTGCCGGACCGCTGGAACACGGTGTTCACCACGGCGAACCTGCGCTGCGAAGAAGTGCTGCTGGCCCCCGGCGAACGGGAGGTGAGCCGGAACCTTCGAGCCGCCGAGGTCAGAGGCAGGACCCCGTACGCAACCCCGCACTCCACCCGCCACTCCTTCGCGCTGTACATGCTGATCGTGCTGAATCAGCTGATGGAGGCCCGGTTCGGGTTGACCGCGGCAGACCGCCGCGACTTCGCGATGCTGTTCGGCGACCCCTGGTGGCTGGTCAAGACACTCCTCGGGCACGCGGACGTCGAGACGACCAAGCGCCACTACCTGGCGCCCGTCGCACACCTGCAACTCGAGTCGATTCTCGCGGTGGCCGATACCGACGGGCCTGAGCGGAGGATGGAGGACATCGACGGCGTATTCGCGCGGCTCGCGCGGGAGTCTGCCGGTATTCAGGACATCGACCTGGTGGTCGACCGGTTGCCGAAGGCCACTCGATGAGCCGCCGCGGGCGCCGGGCGGTCCTGCCACCGGCCGAGTTCTCGGCGGTGCCACCGCTTGCCGCGAACGGGATGGTGGTCACCATCGTCAACAAGGCGGGCCATGGGAAGGATTTCAACTTCTCCGACCTGCCGGTCCCGGAACCGATGCAGCGCTCCCTGGCGGCGGTGTTCGCCGCCCAGCAGGCGAGGTGGACCAGCCACTACAGCGCCACATCCGCCTGGAACAGGCTGAAGGTGTTCGCCGACTTCGTCTCAGTTCTCGACAGTCCTCCGGAGGACTTGACCGGCCTGGATGCCGCCGCGTTCAAGCGCTGGCGGCTGCAGAACATCAGCAGCAACACCGGCCGCACCACGCTGCGGGTGGTCCACCGAATGCTCCGCAGCGATCCACGGCTGGCCGAGGGGCCGGTCGCGGAGGAACTGGCCCGTCGCATTCCCGCACCGAAGCCCGTCAGGGAGTCCTACGACGAGGCGGAACGCGAGCACGTCCTGCTCACCGCAGGCCGCCAGTTCCGGACCGCCTGGCTCAGGATCCGGGAGAACACCGAACTGCTGGAACGGTGGCGGGCGGGAACCCTGAAAGAGGGCAGCCGTGAATGGCGGCTCGGAGAAACTCTGGACCATGTGGCTCGTGTCGGAGACGTTCCGCGTACGCGGTTGCCGAGCGGCCGGATGGCCGTCACCAACCGCGCCCTGCTGGGTGGACGAGGTGCCGAGCACACATGGGGCCGACTGTTCCTGACCCCATCGGAGCTGACGGCGCTGGCTGTGCTGCTGACTGACCGCTTCGGCTGGAACCTCTCCGTCTACGACCGGATGCCAGCCCCGAGCCGGGCGCCCTCGGCGGCCGAGACCACGAGCGTGACCTACCAGGTGCAGGTCGAGAAGCGCCGGGCTGGAAGCGGCCGCTGGTTCTCCACAGAGAACATCACTGATTCCGGGGCCGACTCGCCGGGGCGATTGATCACACAGGCACTGCAGGCCACCCTCCATGGCCGGCTCCTGGCCGCGCAACTGGCTCCGGGCACGGACCTCTTGATGACGTCCCGCTCAGTTCGCCTCGGGCGCGAGCGCAAGGACATGGACCGCCCCTCGACGATCGGTCCGCTCGTATTCGGTGTCTCGGGTGTCGACGGGAAGTCCTGGGCAAGCGAACACAAGCTGAGCGGCTCGCCCTTCCGGCAGATCCGACGCACGACGGTGACCCGTGAGGGCAAACCTCTCCAGCAGACACAGGGGACCCACGAGAGCGTCTACGTGCTGCCCGACCAGAAAGTCCGGCAGGCCTCTCAGGAGATCTTCGAGGCCGGCGCGCTCGAAGCTCTGGACCAGGCGAAGAAGGTCTTCTTCGGCGGTCATCTCACCCAGAAGCCGGACCCGGCCCACGGCCAGACTGCGACCGCGGATTGCGCGGATGAGACCACCACGGCATGGCCCGCCCCGGACGGCGGCTGTGGAGCCGATTTCCTCCTCTGCCTCGCCTGCCCGAACGCGCATGTCCACCCAGGTCACCACCCCCGCCTGGCCTTCCTCCACGAACAGATCCAGAGCCTTCGGTCGGCGATTCCCGAGCGCAGGTGGCACCAGCGCTGGCACGACCACTGGCAGAGGCTCGAAGACCTGGCGGACAAGATCGGTCGCTCGGCTTGGGCTGCGGCCCGGACCAGGGTCAACGCCACCGACCGCGCATTGGCCGACCTCCTGCTGAAAGGTCAGCTGAACCCATGAATCTGCCCCTTCCCTCCGGCGACGTTCCCCATCTGCTGCCGGTCCCCACCCCGAACAGTCCCGTCGTCCTTCCTCAGTGGATCAGCCCCGGCAACGCCAACCCCAACGGCCGCTACCAGGAATCGATCTGGCCGCTGGGCCCTCTCATCGACCGGCCCGGCGCCAGCCTGATCAAGATCCATTGGAAGAACTGCCCAGACCGTCTGGAGGGGCAGATCAAGCAGGTGACCTGGACCTTGCTGAACGGCCAGTTGCAGCCTTCCTACCTAAGGAATCGCGGAATCCGGGCCCGCGCCAGAGGCTCCGCCAGCGAGATGCGTGAGACGTGCTACGAGTGGATGCGGCTGGGGCGCTGGCTTCAGACTATAGGCGTCAAGGACCTTCGAGCCTGTACCGACGACCACTGGGCTGCCTATGCCGCGCATCGCTTCAGCACCACGACGCCCCGGCACCACGCCGGGGAGACGCTGAGCCGGCTTGCCGACCTGTGGGCATTCGATCGACTCTGCAGCAGGCCCGTCGGTGTCACCCCACCCCCATGGGAACGGGAAGGCATCGACAACTACCTGCCTTCGTCCGCCCCGCAGGACCCCGGCGAGAACTCCACCGAGCCGCTGGACCCGATGGTCATGGGGCCACTGCTGATGTGGGCCATCCGCATGGTCGACGACTTCGCTGACGACATCCTGGCCGCCTGGGCCGAGAGACAACGCATGCAGCAGCTCGCCGCCATCAACCCGAGCACCCCCTCAGGGCTCGATGCGCTGGATACCTATCTCGTGCCCCGGCTCACCGAAGGAACAAGGCTGCCGACAATCGAGAGTCGCGGCAGGACAGTCCTGGCCAGCACGTTCATCGCTGCCACCGTCGGTTGCAGCGTCAACCAGGTGAGTGGCTTTCGGCAGCGCCATCGGCTCGGCACGCTCGAGCCAGGGCCGTACCCACTCCAGATCCCGGTGACCGGGCGGATCAACGGCCGGCCGTGGCGCGAGTACCTCGACTTCAACGAGGTCACGAACTTGATGCGGCAGTTGGCCACCGCGGCAATGATCATCTGCCTCTACCTGACCGGCATGCGGCCGCAGGAAGTACAGGGGCTGCGGGCTGGCTGCTGCCCCGACCCCGAGGACGGAAGCCGCCATCTCATCCGCAGCCGTCACTACAAGAACGTCACTGACGACGATGGCCGACATGTCTCCTCCGGCGAGGAACGGGATGTTCCCTGGGTCGCGATCGCCCCGGTCGTACGCGCGCTTCGAGTTCTCGAGCGCATGGTCCCTGAGGGCGAACTGCTCTTCTCCTCTGCCCACCACGACTTTGCCCGAGGCCGTCAGAGCGGTGGCGCCTTGAAGAACAGCAGCATGAGTCAGCACATCGAGGGCTTCGTCACCTGGGCCAACCAGGAAGCCGAACTCCATGCGCTGCACGATCAGTACGTACCCGAGGACCCACACGGCGCCATCGGCCTCGGACGGTTCCGTCGGACACTGGCTTGGCATATCGCCCGTCGACCTGGTGGGCTCGTAGCGCTCGCGATCCAGTACGGCCACATGCGCACCGTCCTCGACGCCCGCACGTCCAGCGGCTACGGCAGCCGAAGCCGCCGCGGTATCCACAGCGTCCTCGACGTCGAGACCGCCCTGGCCGCCGCAGAGACCGCCGCACGGCTCCGAGACCGGCTCGCCGCCGGCGAGAAGATCTCCGGTCCGGCTGCCCGACGAGCTTTCACCGCCTCGGTTCAGGCACCACGGTTCGAGGGCCGCACCATCACCCAGAAGTTCGCCAAACAGGCCGCGGATTACCTCGCCCGCGACGGCCTGGTCCTCTTCGACAACCCCAACGCCTCCCTGATCTGCGTCTTCAAGCGAGACAACGCACTCTGCGAACCGGGCCCCGACGCAACCGCCCCGCACCAGTTCGACTGCCGCCCCGGCTGCGGGAATGCCGTCCGCCTCGACAGCCACGCGAGCGAACTGCTTCACGAGGCCGACCGGGTCGACCAGCTCGCCGCCCTCGCACCCCAGCCGCTGGCCAGGCGCCTTCGAGCCACCGCCGAGCAGCACCGCACCACCGCCGACACTCACCACGCAACCGCCCAACCCTCCGAGGCCCTGTCATGACCGAGCGATCCTCCGACGAGCGCGCACGCATCCGCGCCGCCATCGATCGGCTCCTCACCGGCCAGCCCACAGCCTCCGACGGCGCGCTGACCGTCGTTGCTCTCGCGGCCGAGGCCGGTGTTCACCGCATGGCCCTCCAGAAGCGCCATGCCGATCTGAAGCACGAGTTCTACGAGCGCGTCCGCACAGAGACGAAGCAAGTACCCGAATCAGAGAAGCGACTTCGAAAGACTGTCTCCGACCTCAAAGAGACGGTTGCCGCGCAGAAGGCCGAAATCGCAGCCCTCCGACACCAAGTCGCTCAACTCGCGCTCGCAAACGCTGTTCTCACTCTGCAGAGCAAGGAGAGGTCCTTGGAAGGGGCTCCGGACAATGTCGTCCCCCTCCACTCGCCGGAAGAGTGACTGCACGACCTCCCCGCCGTTGGCGGCCCCATAGCAGACATAACTCTAGTCCGTGGCGACGGGTTTCGGCCGGACGTCCAAGCGCGCGCCTGTTTCGGCTGCCTTCTGTTCCCCGTGCCGTCCCAGCACTGCGAGGGCTAGTGTCACGGCGATCGAGGAGGCCGCCATCAGCGTCATCGCCATGGCTGGGGAGGCCAGTTGAGCTAGCGCTCCCGCGAGGACAGCGCCGATGCCCTGGAATGCGGCCATACCGGTGGCGTGCAGCCCGAGGGCCTGACCCGAGAGTTTGTCGGGCGTGAGCGACATCAGGCGTTCCTGCAGGACCAGGCTCGCGGCGAACCCCACGGAGGCCGTGGTGACAGCCACGGCCGACACCATCACTCCTGGCCGCAGTACAAAGAACAGATAAGGAACGGCGAGGAGCAGACGCAGAGGCGTCGCGAGACGCGGGCGCACCGCCGGCGGCACCAGGCGGCCCACCGTCAGGTCGCCCAGGAGCATGCCCAGCGCACCGAACGCGTACAGCATGCCGGCGGCTTCTGGGGCATAGGAAACGTAGAGCGAATCGCTGCCGACGATCAGGCCGTTGGGCACCCACAGACCCAGGTACGTCAGGCGGCGGGAGCGCGACGACCACAGCAGGGCGTTGGTGTGCCAGGTCGCCGAGAGGGACGGGCGGCCGGCGGAGCGCGGCGGGCGGGCGGTCAGGCCGAGGCGGGTAACGAGGGCGGACAGCCCGTACAGCGCCGCCGCGAGGAGCAGGCAGTTTCGCGGGGAGAGCAGTGCGAGGAGTGCGCCGCCCGTCGCGAAACCGGCCATCTGTGTCAGGCCCCAGAGCATGTTGAACACCGAACGCCCCAGGACATAGCCGTCCTTGGGCAGAATCTCGTTGAGCAGTCCGCCGCGCACTCCGCCGCCCAGCGACGCGACCAGGCCCTGCAGGAGCACGACGGCGAAGACGGCCCAGACCGGCAGACCGGGCAGCGCAAGGACCGCGGTCGCGGCCGCGAAGGCGAGGGCTAGGACGGACAGGACCGCGCGCGGCGGCAGCCGGTCGGAACCCGAGAGCAGGAACGCGCCGCCCAGCAACTGCGCCAGCTGCGGCCCGAACATGCTCACCGCCGACAGGAACGGGGAGCCGGTGGCCCGGAAGACCAGCGTGCCGAGGGCCAGTCCGCCGACCGTCTGGGCCGCGGCGAAGGCGGCGAAGGAGAGCAGGAACGGGGTGAACTCCGTGGTGCGGAACAGGGATCTGTAGCTGCGCATGTGCCGCAGTCTCCGATCGCCCCGAGGCCATGTGTATTGTTTCGGCGACACGCGAAAGGTCGTGGTCATGGGCTTGTGGCAGATCAACACCGACACCCTCGCCCGCAGCCGGTTCGTGCTCTCGCCGTTCGCCGAGACCTTCGCGAGCCTGAGACTGCTGTACGCGGGGACCGGCGCCCACCCGGGCGAGGAGGCATGGCTCCGTACCCACCTGCCCGGATACCGCGCGTACCTGGCGGCCGACCCGGCGGCCGCGCCGTTCGTCCAGGCGGCCATCGGCACCTCCTGGATCGCCGACTTCTTCTGTCCCACCTCGTGCGCCGGTGAGAGCTTCGAGGGGACCGTGACCCGGGTGCGGGCGACCGATGCCAGGGAGGCGCGGGCCGACCTCCGGGTGTCCCTCCGTGGCCCGCTCCCCGCTGCCCTGGAGCGGGACGACCTGCCCGAGCTGGCGACCCGGCTCCTGACGAATGTCTGGGAGGAGGCCGTACGCCCGGACTGGGAACGCCGCCGGCGCATCATGGAGGCCGACATGGCTGCCCGGACCGCGCGGGTCAACCAGGGAGGCTGGGCGGCGGTGCTTGACTCGCTGAAGCCGGGGACGCGGTGGCTCGGGGAGAGCCGGTTCCAGGTCAACCCGCTCGCGTATCCGCCGCGGGAGATCACCGCCGGGGCTGAGCTGTTGTTCATGCCGGTCACACCGAAGACCAGCTGGGTGTCGTGGGAGGGAAAGGAACGGTACGCCGTCGTCTACCCGTGCCTCGGGGTGCTCGCCGAGGACCACGACCGGCGCCCCGTCCCAGCCGGGCTCCGAGCGCTCATCGGGACCGCACGCGCTGGCCTCCTGGCGCTGCTCGGAACTCCGATGAGCACGACCCAGCTGGTCGCCATGACTGGGCAGGCGCTGGGGTCGGTCGGGGGGCATCTCAAGGTCCTGCTGGACGCGGGACTGGTGGAGCGGCGGCGGGCAGGGCGGTCGGTGCTGTACGTCCGGACGGCGGCGGGAGAGGTGCTCATGGAGGCGTCGGGGGCCGGCGCAGGCGAGCAGTAGCCGAAACGGGGGTTTCACGAGTGTTCGGCACATTCACGGACGGGACTCCGCCTCACCCTCCGAGGTACATCCAAGGCGCCTGATCGTCACCAACCATGCACGGAGCGCACCACGGCGCGACCCAAGAGAGTCACTCATTCAGCCTGGGAAGCTGAACACAAGAACTTGACTGGGAACACCACTCGGTGGGGTAGTTCACCAGGCCCGCGGCGGTCAGGGCGTCCCCGAGGATCCGCCGGTTGGCACGTGCCCTCGCGCCGACGTTCTCGGCGTCCGTGTAGCAGGCGCCCGCACTCTCCTCCGGGCTTGCGTTCAGCCGGGTGCCCATGTCGAGCTCCCGCCCGTCGGCGGTGACGAGGGTGAGGTCGACCGCGGCGCCGGCGCCGTGCGGCGCGATCTCCGGCGGCGACACGTACCGGCTCGCGGCATCCCGGACCTGCGCCGGCGACCAGTCCGGGTTGTCGCCGCGCAGCTCGCCGGCATACCCCTCGAAGTAGTGGGCCTGCAGTGCGGGTGGCCGGTACCCCTCGACGAACAGCAGCCGTATGCCCTCCGGCAGCAGTTCCTGAGCCTTGAGGAGCCGGGTCAGCACCCCTTCCCGCAGATGCGCGAACGCCCCCGAGTCATCGGCTTTGCGGGGGTCGACGGCGAGGCCCCGCTGCCGTACGTCCACGAGCGGTTCACCGCAGTCGGCCACCGGGACGGCCGCGATCTTCGGATCCGACATCAGCACGATCTCGTTCATGCGTCGATCATTGCCGAGGATCGGATCCGGCCGTGGGTGGTCGGGCGTCGAAATCAGGCCGGTTCCCCTGCTCCTTCCCCAAGGCTCCGACCCGTGGTCCTGGCCTCCTGGCGGCGTCCGCGGCGGCTCGTCCGGGGCTCCTGGTCGGGGAGCCAGCCGAAGGCGAGGCAGCTGCCGGTGACGCCGAGGAGGAGGCCGACGAAGAAGCCGCCCAGGTTGGAAGTGAGCCAGGTGCCCAGGGAGAGCAGAACGCCGGTGACGGAGTAGAAGAGCCGCTGGGAGGGGTTGAAGAGGATCAGCAGACCCAGGATCAGCATCAGCCCCGGCAGCAGATAGCCGGCCAGGCCCTGCATGCCGATGTGCATCACGACCTTCAGCGAGGCCTTCTCGGTGAGCAGGATCTCGCCGCCGCCGAGGGCCAGCAGCAGCCCGCCCCAGAACGGCCGGCGGGCCCGCCACCTGCGGAAGGCGGGCCTCAGTCCCTGACGTGGACGCTCCGGCATCGGATCAGCAACCCGAGCCGCTGAAGCCCAGCTTGAGCCCCGGCAGTTTGAACACCCCGGCGGTGGTCGCGTAGTTGGTCTGCCGCAGGTTGCCGATGTGCACGGTGTCGGCCTGCTGGCTGAAGACGCCGATCGGACCCTTCGCGTTCGCCTTGTTCAGCGTGCTCGCGTCGTTGCCGATCTCGATGTTGTTGAAGGCCGCGTCACCCGACAGCTCCGTCGAGTCGGTGGTGAGGTCGCTGGCGGTCACCTTCTGCTCGCCACCACCCGCGGTGATCTTCAGGTTGGTGCCGCCCAGGTCGACGCTCTGGCACAGCTTCGTGAGCGTGGCGTTCTTGATCGCGGAGGTGACGATGAGCACCTGCCCACCGGTGTCCCCGGCGTTCGGGCTGCCGTCCGCCATGTTGTCGAGCCCGCCGAACTGCTCGAAGCCGGTGCCGTTGAGTTCCGTCGCGGTGACGGTGAACGGCATACCGGAGATCGCGAACTGCACACCGAGAGCACCCTGCGCGGTGAGGACCGCGAGGCCCGCGGCGACCATCGTGGCGGGCACCGCCATGACAGCGGCCCTGCGCAGTCGTACCCGGCCTCGTCTTTCGCCGCCGGCGGCGGTCCCGGGCGTGGCTGGGGCTTCGGACGGGGAACCGCTTACCGGGTTCTCCGGGGTGTTGTCGGCGGACGAGAGGTCCGGGGACGAGGCCATGTCTGCTCCCATGGGCATAGATCAATGCGGGTTGGGCTTCAGTGGCGCGTTGTCCTGGCGCGGACAGCGGCTGCCGCGCACGTCTCCTCGCACTCCCGGCGGATGCAAGGGCTTTCTCGTTACGCGGCAGTAGCCTTCGAGGAAGTTACCGCCGGTTACTTTTAGGGGTCAAGGGAGTTGTGAAAAAAGGGTGTTGGATGTGCGCGGGTGCTGGCGAGCCGCGTTCCGAAGCGGTGTCCGACCGCCCCCGATGAACAGCAACTCCCCTTCTGTGCCTTGACGTTGATGGTTGAGCAGGTCTACAACTCTCCCTGGTTTCCCCGGATCCGTGGCGCCGGATCCGCCGGGCGGCATCGGCCGCGTTCCCGGCCTTCATCTCGGTAACCGCTCTGCCTTCCTTCTTTCGACAACCGCACCGCACCAGCGCGGCATCGGCACGGTCGCTTCCCTCCTCGGTCCGTGCCCGGCCGCCCCTTGTCCGGCCCGGTCGGAGGCCTTCCCCCGAGGTCTTCGACCGGTGTCCGGCGTGCCGCCGTCGCCGGTCCGTCACGTACGGAGAAGGCGTCACGGCCCGGCGACGGCGGCCCGCCCACCCCGCATCAGCCCCGGCTCCACGGCGCGCCCCCCACTCCGCGTCACCGCCCCCACAGCGCCACCCCCCACGTCACGCACACCCCCCACATCACGTCACGTTGCCCCCCACCCCAGAAATGAGGCACCCGCATGCGCACGCGATCCCTCCTCGCCCTCGCCGGCACCGTCACCGCGCTCACCGTCGCCGTGGCCGTCCCCGCCTCCGCGGACGGGAGCGCCGTCCTCACCACGGGCAGCGCCGGCGGCCCCGCCGCCGCGGTCGGCGACACCCTGACCGCACCGCTGGCCGCCGGCACGACCGCGACGCTCTACTCCAGCGCGACCGGCACCAGTGGGGTCACCTGCACGTCGTCGCAGTTCACCGCCACGGTCACAGGCAACCCGACCGCACCCGGTACGGCCACCGAGTCGGTCACCGGACACACCTTCAACAGCAGCAGCTGCACCAGCAACGTCACCGGTGTGCTCGGGGTCAGCAGCATCACGGTCGACAACCTGCCCTACAGCGCGACGGTCGGCTCCGACGGCACCCTCACCGTCTCGCCGGCCAGTGGCTCCACCATCCAGACCACGGTGAAGCTGCGCACCCTGCTGGGCACCATCACCTGTGTCTACCAGGCGCCGAGCCTGACGGGTAAGGCCGACAACAGCGACAGCAGCATCGCCTTCACCAACCAGCAGTTCACGAAGAGCTCCGGGTCGTCACTGTGCTTCGCGAACGGCTACTTCACGGCCAAGTACGCCCCGGTCACCGACGCGGGCGTCCCGGTCTACGTCAACTGACCTTCGCAGGCGCGACGTTCAACGCCGGCGTAGACGCAGAACCAGGGCGGCGCCCCCGGTGAGCACCAGCATCGCGGCCGCGCCGCCCGCCAGCAACGGCGCCGAGGGGCCCGCGTCCGCGCGGGTGGCCTCGGCCACCGGCGTGCCGTCATCGGTGGCGCCAGCCGAAGTTCCCCTCTTCTCGGCGGCGTTCGGCGTTCCGGACGACGGCTGTGCAGCCCCCGTCCGTGCGGGACGGGGGCTCGCCGGCGCCGGCGAGGCGGTGGCGGTCTCCGTTGCCTTCGCGGCACCGGAATCCGACCCGGAGCCCGTCCCCGACCCGGCCCCCTTGCTCCCTCCTGCAAACACCACGTCGGAACACGAGTAGTACGTGTCCGGCGTGCTGCTGTTCTGCCAGATCGTGTAGAGCATCTGACGGCCCGTCCGGTCCGACGGCAGGGTCGCCCGGATGTGGTACGCCCCGTTCGTCAGTGGCGGGTCCGTGACCTCGGCGAACGGGCGTGTGGGCAGGTCGGCCCACTTCAGCGGCTTCGACGGGTCGTAATCGGGCTTGGTGAGGTACAGCCTGAAGGTGCCCGTGTGCGCGATCGTCGAGGCGTACGTCATCGTCAGTCCGCCGCCGGGCGTCAGCCGGGTCGCGGGCCAGTCCCGCCGGGCCAGATCGAGGCCCCGGTAGGCGGGCAGGTTTCCGCTGCACAGCCTGCCGTCCGGAATCACCTGCCGGTCCCGGCCGTTCACCCCCGCCACGCGCAGGTTGTCCCACGCGGTGAACGGGGCGCCGTTCGCGTCGATCGCCGCGCGACAGGCCGCCGACCGGTTCGCGCTGCCGCCCTCGGGCGAGCAGGCGTACACCCGGCTGACCGGGTCCGTCGGGGCGCCGTGCGCCTGGGCGGACCCCGCCGTCCACGGCAGGAGCAGGAGTGGGGTCGCCGCAGCGACCGCCGTGACGCTCAGGCGGGCGGTCATCCGAGTCATCCGGGACTTCTCCTCGGCGGGCGCGGGAACGGGGTCTGTCGAGTCCAGTACGGGACTCGTGTCCGTCGCGTTCAACTACTCCTGTGTCCTTGGAGCCGCTTCGGCGCACAGCACCCGACCGGTCAGACTGTTTTTGCCGGCCGCCGTGAGGACCGGGTGGAACACGCGCCAGGAGTCGCCCGCCGAGGTGGCCAAGGGTGTGGTGAACACAGTGCCTTGGCTTCCGGAAACACTCAGAAGTGGTGGGAGGAGTGCGTTCCGGGGCCGTCCGTTTGCGGAGTGTCATGTCCTGGCCCGGTGTCGTGCGGATGAGCGAAACCTGTGACAGATGGAAGTACGACCGTCCGACTCCCTTTGGCGCTTGGTGAGTTATCGTATGCGTGGGGTCAAAACAAACCGCGTGTCCCGTTCGGTAGAGCTGCGAGGAGGGGTCAGTCGATGGCGAGGCAATTACGCGCTGAGCAGACCCGGGCGACGATCATCACTGCTGCCGCCGATCTGTTCGACCGACAGGGCTACGAATCCACCAGTTTGAGCGACATCGTGGGCCATGCGCAGGTCACCAAGGGGGCGTTGTACTTCCACTTCGCCGCGAAGGAGGATCTGGCCCACGCCATCCTGGAACTGCAGGCCAGGGCCGCGCAGCAGGTGGTGGCAGACGTCGAGGGCCGGGGTTACACCTCGCTGGAGGCCCTGATGCGTGCCACGTTCGCCATCGCCCGGCTGGCTGTGGAGGATCCGGTGCCGCGCGCCGGACTCCGCCTGGCCACCGCGGACGTCACCGTACGGCCGCCGTTGAGACACCCCTTCACGGAGTGGCTGGAGTTCGCCACCCGTAAGTTCAACGGCGCCGTGAAGGAGGCGGACGTGCATGCCGAGACCGATGTCGGTGTCGTCGCCCATTCCCTCGTGTGCTTCTTCATCGGCACCCGGGTCGCCGGCCGTTCCCTGGAGCCGGTCGGACGGCTGCCCCGCCGGGTGGCGGAGATGTGGCACCTGATGGTCCGGGGCCTGGTGCCGGTGCACCGCCGCCCCCGCTATCTGACCCTCGCCACGCAGCTGGAACGGGAGACGAGAACCGGCTGACCCGCGCGATACGGTGACGCCCATGCCCGACACCCCCACGGCACCCGTCATCCTCGGCGACGAATCCGGCTCGTTCCCGCACAGTGTGCTGGCCGAGCGGCACCCCGCGATCATCCGGCAGGTGCGGGACGCGTTCCCGTACACCCCGGGGCAGCATCGCGCGCTGGACGAGCTGCTGAAGAGCTGCACCGACGGCGTGATCGAACCGTTGCCCGGGGGTGCCGGTGACCTGGACCTGTGGCGGGCCTGGGGGCTTGACGGCTACGTCGGCAGGTCCTGGTTCGACGTGCCGTGGCTTTGGTCCGAGAGCCACTTCTACCGTCGGCTGCTCGACGCCGTCGGCTGGTTCGGCCCGGGTGCCTGGCAGGGCGTCGACCCGTTCCGTCCCTTCAAGCGTGCCGAACTCGACGCGCCGGAGACCGACGAGGAACTCGCCGCGCTCGACGAGCTCCAGGACCGTCCGGAGCCGGAGCGGGCCCGCGCCCTGCTGCACGGCTCGCTGTGGGGCAACCGCGCCGACCTGGGCTTCCGGCTGTCCGCCGCGGGCGCCGAGGCCGCGGAGCCGGCCCCTGCTCTGGTCGCCGACGACAGTGAGACCCTGTGGTCGCTGCTGCCGCCCTCCGGTACGGGCACGCTCGTGCTGGTCGCGGACAACGCGGGCCGCGAACTCGTCCCCGACCTGCTCCTGACCGCCCATCTCCTCACCGAGGGCCGGATCGGCCGGGCGGTCCTGCACGTCAAGCCGTACCCCTACTACGTCTCCGACGCCACGACCGCCGACGTGGTCGACGCCCTGCAGCGCCTCACCGCGGCACCGGGCGCGGCCGCCGGGTACGGTCGCACGCTCTGGTCGGCCATGGCCGACGGCCGCCTCACGGTACGCGCCCACCCCTTCTCCTGCGCCCCACTGCCGTACGCGGACCAACCGGACGACCTGCGCGCCGAGTTCGCCTCGGCCACGCTGACCGTCTTCAAGGGCGACCTCAACTACCGGCGTCTGGTGGGCGACCGGCTGTGGCCGCCCACCACCTCCTTCCAGGAGGTGACCGCCTACTTCCCCGGCCCGGTCGCCGCCCTGCGCACCCTGAAGTCCGACGTGATCACCGGCCTGACCGCGGCCACCGAGAGCGCGCTGGTCGCGGCCGAGGGGCAGCGCTGGCGCACCGGCGGCACCCACGCGCTCATCCAGGTGAACGCCTCGGACGTCTCAAGCGAGGTGCACGGGAAGTGACTTGAGGCCGTTGATGAAGTTGGACACCAGACGTCCGGCAGGTCCCGCGGGGCGCAGGCCGGGCAGGGTCCGCAGCACCTCCTCGTAGAGCATCCGCAGCTGCAGCCGGGCGAAGTGGGCACCCAGGCACACGTGCGGGCCGTCCCCGAAGGACACGTGCGGGTTGGGTGTGCGGGACAGGTCCAGCCGGTCGGGCTCGGTGAAGACCCGCTCGTCACGGTTGGCCGAGGCATGGAACACCACGACCTTGTCGCCCGCCCGGATCCGGCGGCCGGCCAGCTCGGTGTCCTGTGCGGCGGTCCGGCGGAAGGTCAGCACCGGCGGGTGCCAGCGCAACAACTCGTGGATCGCGGACGGTATTTCGGTCTTCCCCGCACGCAACAGCTCGTACGCCTCCGGATGCTCCGCCAGGGCCAGCAGCCCGCCGGGTGCCGCGCTGCGCACGGTGTCGTTGCCCGCGATGGTGAGCAGGAAGAAGAACATCTCCAGCTCGGCGTCGGCGAGCTCGGTGTCATGACCCAGTGTCGTCATGATGTCGTCGGCGGGATGCCGCCGTTTGTACGCGGCCAACTGCCCGGCGTACGCGAACATGTCCCGCAGCATCGCCGGTGAACGCGGGTCGACCGGCTTGCCCGCCCCGTCCAGCACCGCAGGGCCGGCCTCGTCCGGGTCCTGGTAGCCGATGACCCGCTGCGTCCAGTGCAGCAGCAGCCGCCGGTCGCTCTCCGGAACCCCCAGCAGATCCGCAAGGTTGAGCAGGGCGTACTCGTCGGTGACCGCGGCGACCAGATCGACCGTGCCGTCGCCCCTCCGGGCTTCGTCCACCGCCCGGTCGAGCAGGGTCCGGGCCCGCTCGCGCGCGATCGCCGTGAACCGGTCGACGCGTCCCGGAGTGAACGCCCGGCTCACCAGCCGCCGCAGCCGGCCGTGCCGCGGCGGATCCTGGTTGAGCATCATGCGCCGGATGAACGGCAGGTCGTCCGGGTCGGGATCACGGATCTGGGTGGCGCCGAGGTGCGAGGAGTACGTCGCCGAGTCCCTGAGCACGCGGACCACGTCGGCGTGCCGGGTCACCGCCCAGAACCCGGGACCGGACGGCCAGCCCAGCACCTCGGGCTCGTCCTGCCAGGACACCGGATGGTGGTCGCGCAGGACGCGGTAGTCGGCGTACGGCACCCCGGCGGCGTAACGGCGCGGGTCGAAGACGTCGGGGACGCCGGGCACCGGCTCGGCCTCCTCGCGTGCGCTCACGCCGGCTCGCCCTCGTCCGCCCGCAGAAAGTCCTCCACCGTGCGGATCAGCTCCAGCGGAGTCTCGTCCATGGCGTAGTGCCCGGCACCGGGCAGCCCTACGAGCTCGGCGCGCGGATACCAGGACATCCACGTCTGCCGCATCAGCGAGGGCGGCAGCGCCGGATCGAGTTCGCCGGCCACCGCCAGCGCGGGCACCTCACTGCCCTCGACATCGGCGCGGAAGTCCTCGCCCGCCCAGGAGTCGAGCCAGGCCCGGAACGCCTTCGCGTCGCTGCGCTCCAGCGAGCGGTCCACCATCCGGTCGAGCCAGGCGGCGGGACGGCGGCTCCCGCTGGTGAAGTCGATGATCGTGCGCCGGTTCTCCGGCCGGTGCGCCGCGTCCGCGAACAGCACACCCTGCTCCCCGGGCAGCGGCAGACCCGAGGCGGGCACGGGGGAGACCCCGACGATCCGGCGCAGCCGGTGCGGGGCGACCGACAGCAGCCGCTGTGCCACCGCACCGCCCATGGAGTGTCCGATCACCGAGAACCGACCCCAGCCCAGCCGGTCGGCCAGCTCCACCAGGTCCACGGCCGCCTCGGTCGTCGTGTACGAGCCCACGGCGTCCCGGGCCGCTCCGTAGCCGCGCAGATCGACCAGCGCGTAGGTGAAGGCGGTCCGGTCGAGATCCGGCAGGACGGTCTCGTAGGCGGAGCGGTCGGCGAACCAGCCGTGCACGGCGAACACCTTGTGGGTGCCGTCGCCGTGCACCTCGTGGGGCAGTACGAAGGAGGTCATGCGCCTACCGTGACCCGCGCGCGAGGACTCGGCAAGGGCACGGACGGGACAGGGCGGCGGGCGAGCCGATGCCGTACCGCGCACCGGACGGGACTCGCGCGGTTCAGGGCCAACGCCACAGAAAGCCATGGAAGTTCCCTGTTTTACGGTGGTTCACGCGATGGTGTGATCATCGCCCGGGGGGTGGATGGCCCTTCCCGGCCCCGGGTAGGGCCCGGCCATGACGCAGCCGTTCGAACTCCCGCACTTCTACATGCCGTATCCCGCGCGGCTCAACCCGCATGTCGACGAGGCACGTGCCCACTCGACGGGGTGGGCGCGCGAGATGGGCATGCTGGAGGGCTCCGGGATCTGGGAGCAGGCCGACCTGGAGGCGCACGACTACGGGCTCCTGTGCGCCTACACCCACCCCGACTGCGACGGCCCGGCCCTCTCGCTGATCACCGACTGGTACGTCTGGGTGTTCTTCTTCGACGACCACTTCCTCGACATGTACAAGCGCACCCCGGACCGTGCCGCCGGAAAGGCCCACCTGGACCGCCTGCCCCTGTTCATGCCGCTGGACCCGGCCACCCCGGTGCCGGAGCCGGAGAACCCGGTCGAGGCGGGCCTCGCGGACCTGTGGAGGCGGACGGTGCCGTCGATGTCCGTCGGCTGGCGCCGGCGCTTCTCCCTGGCCACCGAGCACCTGCTGAACGAGTCCATGTGGGAGCTGTCCAACATCGACGGGGGGCGGATCGCCAACCCGGTCGAGTACATCGAGATGCGCCGCAAGGTGGGCGGTGCCCCCTGGTCGGCGGGGCTCGTGGAGTACGCGACCGCGGAGGTCCCGGCCGCCGTCGCCGGGACCCGGCCGCTCAGAGTGCTCATGGAGACGTTCGCCGACGCGGTCCACCTGCGCAACGACCTCTTCTCCTACCAGCGGGAGGTCGAGGACGAGGGCGAGAACAGCAACGGCGTGCTGGTGCTGGAGACCTTCTTCGGCTGCACGACCCAGGAGGCCGCCGAGACCGTCAACGACATCCTCACCTCACGTCTGCACCAGTTCGAGCACACCGCGCTCACCGAAGTGCCCGCCGTCGCCGTGGAGAAGGGACTCAGGCCCGACGAGGTCGCCGCGGTCGCCGCCTACACCAAGGGACTTCAGGACTGGCAGTCCGGCGGCCACGAGTGGCACCTGCGCTCCAGCCGCTACATGAACCAGGGCGCCACCACCGTCGCGCCCTGGCAGAAGCTGACCGGTCCCGGCACCTCCGCCGCCGACATCGGCGCGCTGCTCGCCACCGCCGCCGCGGAACGCTTGCGCGCGTACGCGCACGTGCCCTTCCAGAAGGTCGGCCCGTCGCTGCTGCCCGATTTCCACATGCCCTACCGGACCGGGTTGAGCCCGCATCTGGAGGCGTGCCGCACCCGCCTGACCGCGTGGGCGCACCGTATGGGGATGCTGCAGGAGGGCATCTGGGACGAGGACAAGCTCGCCGCCTACGACCTCGCGCTCTGCTCGGCCGGAATCGACCCCGACGCCACACCGCAGGCCCTGGACATCAGCGCCTGCTGGCTCGCCTGGGGCACCTACGCCGACGACTACTACCCGCTGGTCTTCGGGGGCCGCCGTGATCTGGCCGCCGCCCGGCTGACCACCGCCCGTCTGTCGGCCTGCATGCCCTGCGACGGCGAGGAGACGACCGTCGTCCCGGTCAACGGCATGGAGCGCGGCCTGATCGACCTGTGGGCCCGCACCACCGCCGACATGACCCCCGACCAGATGCGCGGCCTGCGGGACTCCGTCGACAGGATGACCGAGAGCTGGGTGTGGGAGCTGTCCAACCAGCTGCAGAACCGAATCCCCGACCCGGTCGACTACCTGGAGATGCGCCGCGCCACCTTCGGCTCCGACCTCACCCTCAGCCTCTGCCGCGCGGGCCGGGGACCCGCGATCCCGCCGGAGGTCTACCGCAGCGGCCCCGTCCAGGCACTGGAGAACGCCGCCGTGGACTACGGGTGCCTGATCAACGACGTCTTCTCGTACCAGAAGGAGATCGAGTACGAGGGGGAGCTGCACAACGCGATCCTCGTCGTGCAGAACTTCTTCGGCTGCGACTACCCGGCCGCGGTCGGCATCGTCCACGACCTGATGACCCAGCGCATGCAGCAGTTCGAGCACATCGTCAGCCATGAACTGCCCGTCCTGTACGACGACTTCGGCCTGTCGGCCGAGGCGCGCGAGGCCATGGGGCATTACGTGGCCGACCTGCAGAACTGGATGGCGGGCGTCCTGCACTGGCACCGGGAGGTCGACCGCTACAAGGCCGGCTACCTCGCCCGCCGGACCCACGGCTTCGTACCGGACCTGGGGTCGGCGCTGCCCACGGGCTGACATCGCCGGCCGTTTCGGAATCTTCTCGTACGGAACGGGATATTCAGGGAACTCCGGAGGGGCGCCGGGAGTCTTCTGAGACAAGGGGAACAGACAACAGAACACGGGGGTGTTCGACCGTGACCGACATCATCGAGAGGATCACCGAGGACGCGGCGGGCAAGCAGGCGCCGGAACCGGGCGAACTGACGCCGTACGCAGCCCGGTTACCGGTCCCGCCCGTCCTGCGCCCGGCGGCCACGGCCGCCGACGTGACGCAGGAGACGGAGATCGCCCTGCGCCCCACCTGGGTCCGCCTGCACCCGCAGCTGCCGCCGACCCTGATGTGGGGGTACGACGGCCAGGTGCCCGGTCCGACCATCGAGGTGCGGCGCGGACAGCGCGTCCGCATCGCCTGGACCAACCGCATCCCGAAGGAGAGCGAGTACCCGGTCACCTCGGTGGAGGTGCCGCTGCGCACCGACGGCCGCCCGCCCGCCACCACCGAGCCCGGCCGCGAGGGCGTCGAACCGGACAAGGACGTCGCCGCCCTGCCCGCCTGGACGGTGACCCACCTGCACGGCGCCCAGACCGGAGGCGGCAACGACGGCTGGGCGGACAACGCGGTCGGACACGGCGACGCCCAGCTGTCCGAGTACCCGAACGACCACCAGGCGGTGCAGTGGTGGTACCACGACCACGCGATGAACATCACGCGGTGGAACGTGATGACGGGCCTGTACGGCACCTACCTCATCCGTGACGACGAGGAGGACGCCCTCCACCTCCCCTCCGGGGAGCGGGAGATACCGCTGCTGCTCGCCGACCGCAACCTCGACACGGACGAGGACGGCCGCCTCAACGGCCGGCTGTTGCACAAGACGGTGATCGTCCAGCAGCAGAACCCGGAGACGGGCAAGCCGGTCTCGATCCCGTTCAGCGGCCCGTACACCACGGTCAACGGCCGTATCTGGCCGTACGCCGACGTCGACGACGCCTGGTACCGCTTCCGGCTGGTCAACGCGTCCAACGCGCGCATCTTCAACCTCGTCCTGGTGGACGAGGACGACGACCCGGTGCCGGGCGTCATCCACCAGATCGGCAGCGACGGCGGGCTGTTGCCCCGGCCCGTCCCGGTCGACTTCGACGAGGCGCTGCCCACGCTGACCGCGGCCCCGGCGGAGCGGTTCGACCTGCTCGTCGACTTCCGGGGCCTGGCGGGCCGGAGGCTCCGGCTGGTCAACAAGGGCCGCAACCAGCCCGCGGGCGTGCCCGATCCGGCGGGCGACGTGCGCTATCCGGCGGTCCTGGAGTTCCGCGTCCGCGAGACCGCAACGTGCGACACCTTCGAACTGCCCGCGGTGCTCTCCGGGTCCTTCCGCCGCCTCACGCACGACATCGAGCACGGCCACCGCCTGATCGTGCTCACGCCGCCCGCCACCAAGGGAGCCGGCGGCCACCCGGAGATCTGGGAGATGACCGAGGTGGCGGACCCGAGCGGCCTCCAGCTCCCCGCCGACGGCGTCATCCAGCTCACGGGTGCGGACGGCACCACGAAGACGTACCGGCGCACGGCACGGACGTTCAACGACGGTCTCGGCTTCACCATCGCCGAGGGCGGCTACGAACAGTGGAGCTTCCTCAACCTCGCGCCGATCGTCCACCCGATGCACATCCACCTGGCCGACTTCCAGCTGCTGGGCCGGGACGCGTACGACGTCTCGGGCTTCGACCCGGCGGTGGGCGGCACCCGGACCCCCATCGCGTACGACGCGGGCACACGGATACCGCTCGCGCCCAACGAACTGGGCCACAAGGACGTCTTCCGTGTCCCGGGCGGGCAGATCCTGCGCGTCATGGGCAAGTTCGACGGGGCGTACGGCCGGTTCATGTACCACTGCCACCTGCTGGAGCACGAGGACATGGGCATGATGCGGCCCTTCGTCGTCGTGCCGGCCGAGGCCATGAAGTTCGACCACGCGGCGCACGGCGGTCATGACGGCGGCCACGGCGGGGGTCACACCGGCTGATCCCGGTCAGGTCACGCGGGCAGGCCCGCCGACCGGCCCGCGTGCTCGACCGCGGCTCGCGCCAGCGCCCGTACCACGGGGTGCGGGCGTGAGCCGTCGCCCGACAGCTCCGGCTGGAACAGGGTGCCCAGGAAGAAGGGGTGGCCCGGCAGTTCGGCGACGCGGACCTGCCCGTCCCCGTCGTGCCCGGAGAACCGCAGACCGTGGGCGCGGAGGGTGTCGAGGTGGCGGGACGGGCCGTAGGCGCAGTGGTACCGCTCGACCGTCCGCTCCGCACCGATCACGCCATGGGCGAGCGAGCCCGGCTCCAGGGTCACCGCGGCCTCGTGACCGGCGAGCGAACAGGCCAGCGGCTCGATGAGCAGGTCCTCGGCGCCGGGGTCGTTCTCGGCGTGCGCGGTCCCGGTCAGCCCGCACACGTTCCGGGCGAACTCCAGCAGTGCGTGCTGGAATCCGCCGCAGGTGCCCAGGAACGGGATGCCCTCCTCACGCGCCGTGCGGATGGCCGCGAGGACGCCCGCCTCGCTGCGGTACGGGCTGCCCGGCAGCACCCAGACGGCGTCGAAGCCGCGCACCGCGCCCTCGGCGGCCGCGTCCTCGGACGGGATCCAGTAGGCGTCCAGGACCAGCCGGTCGCGTCCGGCGAGGGCGTCCAGCAGGAGCGGGACGCGGGTGTGCGAGACGACGCTGGGGGAGCGGTCCCCGACGAGGGCGAGGGTGGCGGTACGAGCCGCGGTGTTCGTCATGCCGTTCATCCTGGGCGGCGCCCTTCGTTCACGTCCAACGATGATTCCTGCACGGTCGATAAGCGTTCCTGATGGAGTGCGATCCTGGTCCGCATGGACCCGCACCTGCTGCGCACGTACGTCACCGTGGCGCGCCTCGCCTCCTTCTCCGAGGCCGCCCGCGAGCTGGGCTACACCCAGTCCGCGGTGTCCCAGCACATCGCCGCCCTCGAACAGGACCTCGGCGCGCCCCTGCTCACCCGGCGGCCCGTCGCACCCACCGCGGCAGGCGAACGTCTGCTGGAGCATGCGGGCCCGTTGCTGCTGCGCCTGGACGCGGCCCGCGCCGACGTGACCCGCATGGCCGCCGCGCCCGCGCCAGGCCTGACCCTCGCCACCACACCGACCGCTCTCGGACCCGGCGTCCTGGGCGCGCTCCCGGCCGCGGGCGTGACCCTGCGTGTCCTCACCCGCGACGAGATCCCGGCCGCCGTCGCCACCGGCACCGCCGACCTCGGCCTGGTCGACGGCGTCGCCGCCCCCAGCGATCCGCTGCGGCTGCCCGACGTGGCACCGCTGACCACGCACGGCGTCGCCGAGGAACCCGTCAGCGTCCTGCTGCCCACCGGCCACCCCCTCGCCGGCCGAACCGGCCTGCGCCTCGGCGACCTCGCCGACGCCCGCTGGCTGGACGCACCCGACGCGGCCCTCCCCCTCGCCCAGCTGCGTGCCGTCGGCGGCGGCGCCTTCCGGCCCGCCCTCCGCTACGAGGGCACCGACCTGCGCACCCTCACCGCGCTCGCCGCCGCCGGACACGGTCTCACCCTGCTGCCCCGCTCGACGGCGGCCGGCGTCCCGGGTACCGTCGCCGTCCCGCTCACCGCGCCGCGGGTCGTCCACCGCACCGAACTCGTGCACGGCGGTGCCCTGACGGGAACGGCGGCGGAGGTGGTCCGGCAGCTGGTGGACCGTGCCTGAGCGTGGGTCCGGTGCATCGCCTCGTCGGCTATGACTACCCTCCGCCACGCTCCGGCCAGTCTCACTCGTTCGTGTCTCGTCGTGGAGCGGAGCCCCGGGTAGAGCACCAGCCGGAGGCGAGCGAACCATGGATCAGACTGCGTTGCGTCCCAAGCCGATGCCCGGCCAGGAGCGGCGGGGGACCGGCACCCCCGGCCCCGTCCGGCACCCGCACGCCGCGCGCCGCCGCGGCCGGCGGCTCAGGACCCTGCTGTTCGGACTGTGCACCGGCACCGTCCTGGTGCTCTGCGGGGTCGGCATCGGTACGGTCGGCGCCACGGTCATCGGCATGAGCAGGCTGGCCGAGCTGCAAGGCCAGGCCCCGCCGCACCACCCGTCGGCCGCCCCTTCGCCGAGCCCCTCGGAGGCCCGGACCGGCGCGACCCTGGGCGTGGAGGCCGTGGACGCCGACAAGGCCGGCGCCCTGGTGGTGGGCGTCCACGTACCCGGCCCCGGTTACACGGCGGGCCTCGTCCGCGGCGACGTCCTGCTGCAGTTCGGCAGGGCCCGCGTCGACACGGCCGCCGACCTCGCCCGGGTCGTCGCCCACGTCCGCCCCGGCACGGAGGTGACCCTGACCGTGCGCCACCCCAGCGGCGGCTACCAGCAGCTGACCGTCGTTCCGGGCGTGGTGACCTGACCGCGGCCGACGTGCGCTCCCGCGTGTCCGGGCACGTCGGGAAACCCGCTGGTCGCACCCTGCCCCACCCGCCATGACGGCCCCATGCCGAGCCCCGTCCCCGCGGACCGCCACCACAGGACTTCGCGATCGGCTCGCGCCGCCCTGTCCGGCCGGGCAGGATGCTCCCCGAGACCGATTCGCCCCGTCACCACGACCGCGCTCGGAGGCCCGGATGACCGGTAGCACGCCCGCGCCCTTCACCGCCGACGACTACCGGGCCCGTATGGAGCGCGCCGTGCAGGCCGCCGCCGACGCCGGCCTCGCGGGACTGCTCGTGGCGCCGGGACCGGACATGGTGTGGCTCATCGGCTACACGCCCACCGCGGTCACCGAACGGCTCACCGTGCTGGTCCTCGCCCCGGGGCACGAGCCCGTGCTCGTCGTGCCCACCCTGGAGGCCCCGGACGCCGGGCACGCGGCCGGCGCCTCCGCTTTCACCGTGCGTGACTGGACCGACGGCAAGGACCCCTACGCCGTCACCGCCGCCCTCCTCGACCACAGCGGCCGCTTCGGCATCAGCGACAACACCTGGGCGATGCACCTGCTGGGCCTCCAGCGCACCCTGCCCGGCACCTCCTACGCCGCCCTGACCGACGCCCTGCCCATGCTGCGCGCCGTCAAGGACGCGGCCGAACTGGAACTCCTGGCAGCCGCGGGAGCCGCCGCCGACGCAGCGTTCGAGGAGATCCGGAAGGTTCCCTTCGCCGGGCGCCGCGAGTCCGACGTCGGCCACGACCTCGCCGACCTGCTGCGCCGCTTCGGGCATTCCCAGGTCGACTTCACCATCGTCGGCTCGGGCCCCAACGGCGCCAACCCGCACCACGAGGTCGGCGACCGCGTCATCCGGCACGGCGACATGGTCGTCCTCGACTTCGGCGGTCTCAAGGACGGCTACGGCTCCGACACCACCCGCACCGTCCACGTCGGCGAGCCGACCGACGAGGAACGCACGGTCCACGACATCGTGCGCGCGGCCCAGGAGGCCGGCTTCCGGGCCGTACGGCCGGGCGTCGCCTGTCAGGAGGTCGACCGGGCCGCCCGCGCGGTGATCACCGACGCCGGATACGGCCAGTACTTCATCCACCGCACCGGCCACGGCATCGGCGTCACCACGCACGAGCCGCCGTACATGATCGAGGGCGAGGAACAGCCCCTGGTACCCGGCATGTGCTTCTCCGTGGAGCCCGGCATCTACCTCCCCGGCCGCTTCGGAGTACGCATCGAGGACATCGTCACGGTGACGGAGGACGGCGGTCGCCGCCTCAACAACACCACCCGTGAGATGGTCATAGTGGACTGAGAGGCCCAGGAGACACACCCTCGACGACACCCCGGAACGGCTACGGCGCGACCCATGACCCAGGCACCGACACCCACCGCGGACTCCGTCCGCAGACTGGTCCGTTCCCTGCTCAAGGAGAGCAAGGAGACCGCGAGCGGAACCGAGGGGCCCGACGTCCGGCCCGTCGCGGAGGGCCGCGAGCACACCTGGTGGGTCGGTACCCGCCATGTGCTGCGACTCGCTCCCGACCGGGAGGCCTCCGCCCGCCGCCGCCGCGAACTGCGTGTGCGCGACGTGGTCCGCCCGCACGTGCCCGTCGCCGTCCCGACCAGCGTCGCCCACGGTGACTGGGCGCCCGGCCTCGCCTACACGCTCGACACCAAACTGCCCGGCGGCACCGCCGACGAGTACGACGTCTCCGCCGTCGGCGAGGCCGACCTGGCCGGGCTGCTCAGCGGACTGCGCGCCGTGCCGGTACGCCAGGCGGAGGCGCTCGGTGTGCCGCGGACCGCGGCGCGCTCCCTGGAGGCGCTGCGCCGCATGGCCGTGCACGCGGCCGAACGGCTCGCCGCAGCCGACGAGTTCGACGCCGCCCGGCTGCTCCAGCTCACCCCGCCCGGTGCCGCCCAGCTCGCCGCACAGACGGGTACCGCCGTCCTCACCCACCACGGCCTCACCGGCGAGCACGTGGTGGTCAGCGCCGACGGACGGGTCCGCGGCATCCTGGACTGGACCGAGGCAGCCTTCGGCGACCCCGCCGAGGACATCGCCGGGCTCGCCCTGGCCGTGGGCTCCCCGGCCGCCGTCCGCGCCGCCACCCTCGCCGGTTACGGCGCCCGCCCCTGCCTGCGCGGTCTGTGGCTCGCCCGCTGCGACACCGTGATCCGCCTCACCGACCACCTCGAAGGCCGCGTCCCCGGCTCCCTGACGCTGCTCCGGATCCAGCTGCGGCGCGTCTGGGAGCCGATCCTGCTGGAGCGGGTGACCGAGTTCAAGGACGACGGGGCGGAGCCGTAGGGCCTGTCCGGCCCTGGCTCAGGGCTGGATCAGCACCACGCACGACTCCCCGGGCACCTGCAGCAGCCCGTCCCGGCCCGGCGCCGCCACCGGTTCCCAGGCGGCCAGGACCTGCACCCGTCCGGTGCCCAGCGGGATCGCCGCCTGCTCCTTGCCCAGGTTCACCGCCACCCGGACGTCCCCGCGCCGGAACGCCAGCCAACGGGCCTCCTCGTCGTAGGCCACCTTCGTGTCGGCCAGGTCGGGATCGGTGAGGTCCGGCTGCTCCCGGCGCAGCTCGATCAGCCGCCGGTACCAGGCCAGCACGCGCGCGTGGGGCTCGCGTTCCGGCTCCGACCAGTCGAGGCAGGAACGCTCCCGGGTCGCCGGGTCCTGCGGGTCCGGTACGTCCTCCTCGGCCCAGCCGTGCTGAGCGAACTCCCGCCGCCTGCCCCGCCGTACCGCGTCCGCCAGCTCCGGGTCCGTGTGGTCGGTGAAGAACTGCCAGGGCGTGCCGGCCGCCCACTCCTCGCCCATGAACAGCATCGGCGTGAACGGCGCGGTCAGCGTGAGCGTGGCCGCGCAGGCCAGCAGACCGGGGGAGAGCAGGGACGAAAGGCGGTCCCCCTGCGCGCGGTTGCCGACCTGGTCGTGGGTCTGGCTGTAGCCCAGCAGCCGGTGCCCCGCCACCCGCGCCCGGTCCAGCGGCCGGCCGTGGCCGCGGCCCCGGAAGCTCGAGTAGGTGCCGTCGTGGAAGTAGCCGCCGGTGAGCGTCTTGGCGAGCCCGGCGAGGGGAGCGCGCGCGAAGTCCGCGTAGTAGCCCTGGGACTCGCCGGTCAGCGCGCAGTGCAGGGTGTGATGGAAGTCGTCGTTCCACTGGGCCTGCAGCCCGATGCCGTGCTCCGCGCGCGGGGTGATGATCCGCGGGTCGTTCAGGTCGGACTCGGCGATCAGGAACAGCGGGCGGCCCAGCTCGCCGGCGAGGGTGTCGACGGCCGCCGACAGCTCCTCCAGGAAGTGGCACGCGCGCGTGTCGCGCAGCGCGTGCACCGCGTCCAGGCGCAGCCCGTCGATCCGGTAGTCCCGCAGCCAGGCCAGCGCGCTGCCCGCGAAGTACGCGCGCACCTCGTCCGAGCCGGGCGCGTCCAGGTTCACGGCGGCGCCCCACGGCGTGTGGTGGGTGTCCGTGAAGTACGGCCCGAACCGGGGCAGATGGTTGCCGGACGGACCCAAGTGGTTGTGCACGACGTCCAGCACGACACCCAGGCCCAGTTCGTGGGCCCGGTCCACGAACCGCTTCAGCGCCTCGGGGCCGCCGTACGGCTCGTGCACCGCCCACGGCGACACCCCCTCGTACCCCCAGCCGTGCCGTCCCGGGAACGGGCACAGCGGCATCAACTCCACGTGGGTGACGCCCAGTTCCACCAGGTGCCCGAGGCGCCCGGCGGCCGCGTCCAGGGTCCCCTCGCGGGTGTACGTGCCCACGTGCAGCTCGTAGAGCACCGCACCGGGCAGCTCGCGCCCCGCCCACGCGGAACGCCACGCGTACCTCCCGTGGTCGACGACCGCGCTCAGGCCGTCCGGGCCGTCCGGCTGACGGCGCGAACGCGGGTCCGGCAGCACCGCACCGTCGTCCAGTGCGAACCCGTACCGCGAGCCGTCCTGCGCCGATGCCTCCCCCGTCCACCAGCCGGCGCGCCCGGAGTCGCGCTCCAACGTGTGCGTGGCGCTGTCGCAATGGAGCGTCA
Source organism: Streptomyces sp. BK340 (assembly GCF_007827595.1). Taxonomy (GTDB): domain Bacteria; phylum Actinomycetota; class Actinomycetes; order Streptomycetales; family Streptomycetaceae; genus Streptomyces. The sequence goes on along the minus strand of NZ_VISR01000030.1, from coordinate 115,598 downwards.
CACTGTCTGCCTGCGGTGCCCACACCTCGAACTGCACGGACGGTTCCCCTTCGTCTGCTCACCGTGATGTAGTCCGTCCATCGTGCCGCGAAAGCGATCAATCCGCTTTCGAATCCGCCCTTTACCGGCAGGTGTCGTGGAACTATGCGTGTGCGGTAACCGTTCTCCGCGTTTCTGGACACCGGGGGTTCACTGCCCGACAATCACCAGCGTGACGTCGTCTTTCGAGATCCCCATGTACCCCGCGCGGCTGTCCGACGCGGAGCGCGACAAGGCGCTGCAGGTGCTGCGAGACGGCGTCGCCATGGGCCGTCTGTCGCACGACACGTTCGTACGCCGCATGGAACTCGCGCTCGCCGCGCGCCGCGCCGACGAACTCGAAGCCCTCACCGCGGACCTGCCCCGCGAGAAGCGCCTCTCCCGCGCGGTCTTCGGCACCGTCGAGGCCGTCTCCGGCTTCACCGTACGACTGCGCCGGGCCTGGCAGGCCGAGCGGCTGCCCAAGCTGCGGCTGCCGAACCCGGCGAACGGCCATCCGCTGCGCATCGGCCGCGACCCCGCGAACGGGCTGCGCCTGAACCACGAGACCGTCTCCCGCGTGCACGCCGAACTCCGCCGCCAGGGCGACATGTGGGTCCTCAGGGACCTCGGCTCCACCAACGGCACCACGGTCAACGGCCGCCGCGTGGTGGGCGCCGTCGTGGTCCGCGAGGGCGACCAGGTCGGCTTCGGGCGGATAGCCTTCCGGCTCTCTGCGGACTGAGACACCGTCCCGCATTCGAACTGACGCACCGCTGTGCGCCCGTACGGTCCCGTTCGGGCGAGTCGGGCTGCAGAACGCGGGCCGCCGCGCCGATGCTTCGGGAATGACGTACATCACCCGAGCGACAGCGGCCGCAGGCGCCCTGCTGGCGTCCGTCGGCCTGCTCGCCGCGGGCCCGGCCCAGGCGGCACCGCGCCCCATGCTCACCGGCAACTGGCTCGACCTCACCGTCACCCGCGGTGACGCCCGGACCGGTTACACACGCCACGCACTGCTGCTCTGCGACCCGCCCCTCGGCCACGCGCACGCGGCCGAGGCCTGTGCCGAACTCTCGGCCGCCGACGGCGACATCGACCGCATCCCGCCCAAGAAGATCTTCTGCACGATGATCTTCGCGCCCGTCACCGTCCACGCGCGCGGGCGGTGGCACGGACGGTCGGTCGACTTCCGGGAGACGTACTCCAGCAAGTGCGTCATGAGCGGGCGGACGGGAGAGGTGTTCGCTCTGGACGACTGAGTCCGGCCCGCGCGGCGGGTACGGCGGACGGCGGGCGCGGGAGGCTTCGCGGAGGCCTCACGCCGCCCGTTCCCGGGCCTGCTGGGCCGCCACCAGCACCGTCCGGGACTGGTGCTCCACCTGGTTCTCCAAAGGCACCCAGCGGGCCCGGAAACGCTCCGCGAACGCCTCGCACCAGGAGGCGACCAGCTGTTCGAGCAGGGGCGCCGCCCGGTCGTCCGTCTCCCGCAGCACCCGCAGCAGCATCGCCGCCGCCCGCAGCGGCAGCCGCCGCCCGAAGGCGTCCACACTGCCGACGTACGCCATCGTCGTGCCGGCCGGCGGTGTGTGCATCCAGTCCTGCGCCAGGCCCGGTATCAGCTCCAGCGCCCACCGCGCGGCCCGCAGCAACGGCCCGTCCGCATCCTCCAGCCGGGGCAGCACCTCGGCGAGCACCCGCTCCACCTCCAGCGAGTCCCGCAGCAGCCGCTGGGCCAGGCGGCGTATCGCCGCCGCCGGTGCCGGGTGCGGCGCCGGGTCGTCCACCAGGTCGCTGGCCCACATCGGCACCTCCACCACGGCCGTCAGACCGCCGTAGCGGTGCGCGTGGTACCAGGTGCTGTGCCGCGCGTCGTCCGGCAGGCTCGGGTAGGCGACGCCCGTCTCCGGTCCGGGCATCACATGCACCCCGGGCCCGGAGGCGGGCCAGCCCGCGGCGTCCGAGGCACCTGTCTCGACCGGGATGTGCAGCTCGGCGGCCGACTTGGCGAACGGCTCCGCCAGGCCCGGCACGTCCTTCGTCAACTGCACCCAGCTGCCGCCGAGATCGGTGCCGTGCAGGGTCACCTGGAGATAGGGGCGCAGTTCGTCGATCACCCCGGTCAGGGCCCGAGTCTCGGGCGGCAGGCGGTCCGGCGGGAGCACCGCGGGGGACCACTCCGGCTGCTCGGCGCCGGTCGGCCGGTAGAAGCCGAGGTGGTAGTCGAGCAGACTGCGCGGCGCCGGGGTGACATGCAGGCTCGCGCCGTCCGGGTCGGCGCACAGCAGGAAGTGCCAGGAGGTGTCGGCCCGCAACTCCCGCTCGGCCAGCACCCGTTCGGCCAGCACCCGGAGGGTGGAGCCGCCCGTCGGCTCGTTGGCGTGGGCGCCCGCGACGACCAGTACGGCGCGGCGGGCGTGTCCCACCGACAGCAGGTGCAGTGGCCGGCCGGCTCGCGAGAGGCCCACCTGCCTGAGCGCACACAGCCCGGGCTCCTGAGCGGCCAACGCTCGCGCGGAGGCGACCAGTTCGGGAACGCTGGGGTAGCGCAGCTCCGGCAGGAGACTCACCCCCGACTTGTCCGCCCGGCTTCGCCCTCCCAGTGCCGCACGGCGTGGGTGAACTGTCAAGCACACGGTCAGGAGGCTCCAGGGGGCGCCCGGACGCATTCACGGGCGGTGCCGGACCGCCGCGCCCCCGGGGTCTCACTGCTGGTGCAGTCCGCGTCCGGCGAGCGTCAGGAACACCTCGCCCACCGCCTCCGACAGCGTGGGGTGCGCGTGCACGTGCCGGGCCACGTCCGAGGGCTGGGCGTCCCAGCCGACGATCAGCTGGCTCTCGGCGATCATCTCCGACACGTTCGGTCCGACCAGGTGCACACCGAGCACCTGCCCGCCGCCGGCCTCGGCGACGACTTTCACCATGCCGCCCTGCCCATGCACCATCCCCTTGGCGACGGCGGTCAGCGGCATCGTGCCGACGTCGACCTCGTGGCCGCGCGCGCGTGCCTCCGCCTCGCCGAGCCCCACGGAGGCGGTCTGCGGCGACGAGTACGTCACCCGGGGCACGGCCGCGTAGTCCACCGGAGCCGACGGCAGCCCGGCCAGTGTCTCGGCCACCAGCAGGCCCTCCGCGAAGGAGGCGTGGGCCAGACCGAGCGAGGGCGGCGGCAGCAGGTCGCCCACCACATGGATCCCCGGTACGGCCGTCTCCAGCCGGCTCCAGTCCGCCGGTTCGACGAACCCCCGCTCGTCCGTCGTCAGCCCGGCGGCGGCCAGGTCCAGGCCCTCGGTGACCGGCGCGCGGCCGACGGCGACCAGCAGCCGCTCCGCCTCCACGGTCCGGGTCTCCCCGCGGGCGGTGCGCACCCGCGCGCGTACGCCGTTCTCCAGCACCTCCGCGTCCAGCAGCCGCGCGCCCGCCTGCACGTCGACGCCCCGCTTCCTCAGGCCGCGGGTCAGATGCCGGCTCACGTCCGCGTCCTCCAGCGGCATGATCCGGTCGGCGGCCTCCACCAGAGTGACCTCCGCGCCCATCGACCGGTGGAAGGAGGCGTACTCCGCCCCGATCGCACCCCCGCCCAGCACCAGGACGGACCCCGGCAGCCCCGGCGCGAACAAGGCGTCGTCACTGGTCACCACGCGCCGCCCGTCGGGCACGAGCCCCAGGAGCGTGCGCGGTCGCGAGCCGGTCGCGAGGACGATTCCGCGGCGTGCGGTGAAGTCGAGCGCATCGCGCACGGATTCGGCGTGCACGGCATCCGCGTGCGCGAGCGTGGAGTCGGCTTGCACGCTTTCCACGCGCACCGTGCGGGCTCCCGTCAGCCGCGCACTCCCCCGCACCACTCGTACACCCGCGTGTGCCAGATGCGCCTCCACCCCCTTGTGGTTGCGCGCCACGATGTCGTCCCGCGTGGCCACCAGCGCCGGCCAGTCGACGGACTCCAGCGTGGCCTTCACACCCCACCGTTCGCGGGCCTCGACGATGCCGTCGACGAGCTCGGCGGCGTGCAGCATCGCCTTGCTGGGGATACAGCCGCGGTGCAGACAGGTCCCGCCGACCTTGTCGCGTTCGACGAGGACGACGTCGAGACCCAGGGCGGCGGCGCGCAGGGCGGTGCTGTACCCGCCCGTGCCGCCGCCGATGACGACGACGTCCGGCGTGTGCGTTGCTTCTGTGCTCATGACCTCCACCCTCCGTCCCTCCCTTGCCATGAGTCCAAGGCAATGTTTTTGTGGAACCGATGCAGGATCCTCATGGGAAGGCTGGGAAGGCGGCACGGTGAGCCTGCGACAGATGGAGTACTTCCTGACGGTCGTCGAGGAGGCGTCCTTCACCCGCGCGGCGGAGCTGCTGCATGTCACCCAGCCCGCGCTCTCGCACCAGATCAAGGCCCTGGAGAAGACGGTCGGCGGCGACCTGCTGGAGCGCATGCCGCGCGGAGTGCGCCTCACCCCGATGGGCCGTGCCTTCCTGCCGCACGCGGAGCTGGCCGTCCGCAGCGCCGCGCAGGCCCGCCGGGCGGCCCGCGCCGCCGCCGGCGCCGAGGGCGGCGAGCTGCACATCGCGGCCCTGCACTCCATCGCCGTCGGCGCCCTCCCCGACGTCTTCGCCCGTTGGCGTGCGGCCCACCCCGGAGTCCTGCTGCGCCTGCGCGAGTACGCCACCTCCGAGGCCCTGGAGGAAGCGGTCCAGCGCGGCACCGCGGACCTCGCGATCGGTCCCGAGCCCGTCGGCGCGCCCGGCACCGTCGTACCGGTCGGCGAGGAGGAAGTCGTTCTCGTCGTGCCTTTCGACGACCGGCTCGCGGGGCGTACGAGGGTGACGCTGCCGGAACTCGCCGACCGCGCCTGGATCCGCTGCGCCATGGAACCCGTCGTCCACGGCGAGCGCTTCCTCGACTGGGCGTGCGGACAGGCCGGATACCGCCCCCGGACCGCCGTGTGGACCGAGCACACCTCCACGGCCGTGCGCATGGCCGCCGCCGGGGTCGGGGTGTGCGTGGCGCCCGCCCACGTCGTGCGGGGCGCCGTCGGCGAGGACTGCGTCGTCCTCACCCCGGACCCGGCGTGGAGACGCGCCCTGACGGTCTACACGCGCGTGCCGCCCACCGGAGCGGCCGAGGCCTTCGTGAACCTCCTGTGCACCACCTGGCCCTCGCTCGGAGGAGCCGCCCCCCGGGAGCACGAGGACCACACCCTGCCCGCCGCACACACCGGCTGACCGGGCCCGTCCCCGCGGCCCCCAACGGTCCGCTCCGGAGGAGTGCGAGGTCTGCGCCGTGCCCGGCGCGCGAGCGGGCGGCGTCCGCCTCTCGGCCCTGCGGGCGTCAGTCCCTCAGTCCTCGGCCTGCCGCTCCAGCAGTGCCACCGGCAGCCGCTCGAAGAGGTCCGCCACGCGCGCGTGCCCGGTGAACTCCCGCCCTGGGGTCAGGATGTCCGCCCAGCTGCCCGGCGGGAGCTCCAGCCGTGTCTCGCGCCAGCCGCCCGACTCGGCCAGCCGCAGGGACAGGCGGGTCACCGCCGTGACCACCGTGCCGGAGCGCGTGAACGCCACGCAGTGCTCCGCGGCCGGTCCGTCCGCGGTGAGCGGGGCGTACGCGGCCGCCGTGCCGAAGGCGTCGGGCCGCCGCGCGCGCAGCCGCAGGGCCGCCGCAGTCAGCGCGTCCTTCTCACCGGGTGCCGCGGGGGGAAACGACACCGGCCGTCGGTTGTCCGGGTCCACCAGGGCCCGGTACTCGCCCTCCGTGCCCTGGTACAGGTCGGGCACCCCCGGCATCGTCAGATGGACCAGCGCGGTGCCCAGGACGTTCGCCCGGACGTGCGGCTCCAGTGCCTTGCGGAACGCCACCACACGCTCTCCCGGAGGCCCGCACGGCCCGGCCGTGACGAAGGCCGCCGCCGCGTCCTCGTAGGGCGGCTCCTGCTCCGTCCAGCTCGTGTACATGCCGGCCTCGCGCACATGCTTCAGCAGCGCCCCCTGGACCCGCTCCTCCTCCGCCGAGCCCAGCCCGAAGACCGTCTGCCAGGCCGCCCAGGCCAGCTGCCCGTCGGGCACGCCCTCCTCGGCCAGGGTCACCTCGGCCAGCAACTCCGCCCAGCGGTCCGGGCACTCGGTGAGCACGGCCATGGCGGCGCGCACATCGGCGCTGCGCTTGGTGTCATGGGTGGACACGACCGTACCGGTGCCGGGCCAGTCGCGCTGTACGCGCGCGCAGTACGCGTGGAAGTCCTCCGGGGACACGCCGGGCGCGCCGGGGTCGCCGCCCACCTCCGCCGCGGACAGCAGCGGCACGTACCGGTAGAACGCCGTGTCCTCCACGGCCTTGGCGCGCAGTGCCGACGCGGTCTGCGCGAACCGGGAGCGGAACTCCGCCCGGTCGCCGTGGTCCGGCGCCGACGGGTCACCGGGCGCCTCGACCAGCAGCCGGCGCACGATGCCCACGGCCTCGGCCTCCTCGGGCACCACGAAGGCCAGCCGGGCCTCCTCGGCGGCCTCCTCGGTGACGACGGCGGCCGCGTCACCGGAGGCGTACGGGCGGTACACCCGCAGCCGGACCAGCAGTTCCTCCAGGGCCGTGCGCAGCGCCCAGGGCGCCCGGTCGCGCAGCGAGAGGTCCGGGGAGGCGGCGCACAGCCGGGCGGCCACCCGGGTGAGCCGGTCGGTCTCGGCGGCCAGCTCGTGCGTGATCACCTTGTAGGCGGCCCGCCGCGCCGTGGCCTCCCAGTTGCCGCCCCGGTCCGTCTGCGGCGCCGCGAACGCCCGGTACCGCCCCAGCAGTTGATACGCCCCCGTGCGGTCCGTGAACAGGCCGTCGACGTGGCGCAGGGCGTCGTAGCCCGTGGTGCCCGCGACGGGCCAGGAGGCGGGCAGCCGCTCACCGTCGGCGAGGATCTTCTCCACGACCGTCCAGCGCCCGCCGGTCGCCTCGTGCAGCCGCTCCAGGTAGCCGTCCGGGTCCGCGAGGCCGTCGGGATGGTCGATCCGCAGTCCGTCGACCACGCCCTCCGCGAGCAGCTGCAGGATCTTGGCGTGGGTGGCGTCGAACACCTCCGGGTCCTCGACCCGCAGCCCGATCAGCTCCGAGATGCTGAAGAAGCGCCGGTAGTTCAGCTCGGTGCGGGCCAGCCGCCACCACCCCGGGCGGTACCACTGTGCGTCCAGGAGCTGCGCCAGGGGCAGTTCCTCGGTGCCCTCGCGGAGCGGGAACGCGTGGTCGTGGTAGCGCAGGACACCGGCGTCGACCACCAGGTGGTCCAGCTCCGTCCCGAGCGGACCGCCGAGCACGGGCAGCAGCAGGCGTCCGCCCTGCGCCTTCCAGTCGATGTCGAACCAGCGCGCGTACGGTGACCCGGGTCCCTCGCGCAGCACCTCCCACAGGGCGTGGTTGTGCCGGGGGGCCATGGCCATGTGGTTCGGCACGATGTCCACCACCAGACCGAGGCCGTGCTCCCGCGCGGTGTCCGAGAGCGCGCGCAGCCCCTCCTCGCCGCCCAGTTCCTCGCGCACGCGCGCGTGGTCCACGACGTCGTAGCCGTGCGTGGAGCCGGGGACGGCCTCCAGGACGGGGGACAGATGCACGTGCGAGACGCCGAGCGAGGCCAGGTACGGTACGGCCGCCGCGGCGGCGGCGAACGGGAACGCGGGCTGGAGTTGCAGCCGGTAGGTGGCCGTGGGCACCCCCGGTCCGGGTCGCGCAGAAGTCATGGAAACCTACGTACCCAGCCCGCCGGCTTTCGTGTCATCGCCTCTGCACGCACCCACGCGCGCTGCTCGTCGCCCGTACGAGCGGTTCGCTGACCGCCGCGGGACCGGCCGGCGGCGCGCTCGCCCTCGGCCAGGTGGCCTGCGGGCCGCTGGTGGGCCGGCTCGCGGGCCCCGGAACGGGCAGCGGACGGTCGTGCTCGCGTTCTCGCTCGCCAACGCGCTGGCCGTGGCAGCTCTGGTCGCCGGCGCCCTGACCGGCCTGTCCGCGCCCGTCCTGGCCCTCCTGGGGGCGGTGGCGGGCGCCACCGTGCCGCTCGTCGGCCCGCTGGCCCGCACCCGGCTGCTCGCCCTCGCCCGCCGCGCGGGCGCCCCCGAGCCCACCGTCGGCGCCGCGCTCTCCTTCGAGGGCACCCTGGACGAACTGTCCTTCGTCCTCGGCCCGGCCCTGGTCGGTCTGGCCGCGGTCCTCGCCCACCCGGCCTACGCACTGGCCGGCGCGGCCCTCCTGGTGGCCACCTGCGGCACCGGCTTCGCCCTGCACCCGACCGCCCGTGCCGTCCGTCCCGGTCCGCAGCGCGCGCGTGCCGCGACCGCGGCCCGCGCCCCCATGCCCCGCTCCGCCCGCGCCCTGTGCGCCGCCCTCGCCCTCCAGGGCGCCATGTTCGGTGCCTGCCAGGCGGGGATCGACCAGCGCCCTGGTCGGCGGCCAGGCCCTCGCGGTCGCCGGCACCGGCCGCCTCGCCGAGTCGTACGGCCTCCCGGCGGCGAGCACGGCGGCCGCGCTCGCCTTCGCCATCGCTCTGACGGCCCGTCCGGCGGCCTGCCCGGGGCAGCCCGAAGGCGCCCCGCACACACGCGTGCACGACGAGCTGACGGACGGGGCGCCGGATGCGGCACCGCCCGCGGGAGCGCCGCTGTCCGCTCCGCCGGCCGCCGCAGGCGCAGCGGATGCCGAGGCCCGCCGCGGGGCTCCGCCGCGTCGGTGACGAACGGCGGGGCCCGGTCCGGTTCCCTGCCGCGGTGGAGCAGGGTCCGTCGCCGCCCGGCGCCGAGACGGCCGCCGGCCGCCGGGCGGACACGCACCCTGCAACGACCGCGGAGCCCCTTCCTCAGGCGGGCCGCTGCAGCACCGTCAGACTCCGGTCCGGCAGGGTGATGCGGTCGCCGGCCGCGACCTTCGCGCCGGTCCCCGGCGGCACCCCCTCCGTGCGGGCCGTGTCGACGACGACCTGCCACTGCCGGCCGTGGTCGACCGGCACCAGGAAGTCCAGCGGCCCGGGCGAGGCGTTGAACATCAGGAGGAAGGAGTCGTCGGCGATCCGCTCCCCGCGCGGACCCGGCTCGGAGATCGCGTTGCCGTTGAGGAACACCGTCAGCGCGGACGCCTGCGCCGAGTCCCAGTCCCGCTGGGTCATCTCGGCGCCCTCGGGGGTGAACCAGGCGATGTCGGACAGATCGTCGTGGGTGCCCTCCACCGGCCGCCCGTGGAAGAAGCGCCGCCTGCGGAACACCGGGTGGTCCCGGCGCAGCCAGACCATCGCGCGGACGAACTCCAGCAGGTCGCCGTCGACCTCGCCCCCGCCCTCGCCCCCCTCCTCGGGCCACTCCACCCAGGACAGCTCGTTGTCCTGGCAGTAGGCGTTGTTGTTGCCGCGCTGGGTGCGGGCGAACTCGTCGCCGTGGCTCACCATGGGCACGCCCTGGGAGAGCATCAGCGTGGCGAAGAAGTTGCGCATCTGGCGGGCGCGCAGCCCGAGCACGGCCGGGTCGTCGGTCTCGCCCTCCGCACCGCAGTTCCAGGACCGGTTGTGGCTCTCGCCGTCCCGGTCGTCCTCGCCGTTGGCCTTGTTGTGCTTGCCGTTGTAGGAGACGAGGTCGTGCAGCGTGAAACCGTCGTGGCAGGTGACGAAGTTGATGGAGGCGAGCGGGCGGCGGCCGTCGTCCTGGTAGAGGTCCGAGGAGCCGGTCAGCCGGGAGGCGAACTCGGCGAGCGCCCGCGGCTCGCCCCGCCACAGGTCCCGGACGGTGTCGCGGTACTTGCCGTTCCACTCGGTCCACAGCGGCGGGAAGTTGCCCACCTGGTAGCCGCCCTCGCCCACGTCCCACGGTTCGGCGATCAGCTTCACCTGGGAGACCACCGGGTCCTGCTGCACCAGGTCGAAGAACGACGACAGCCGGTCCACCTCGTGGAACTGCCGGGCCAGGGTCGCCGCGAGGTCGAAGCGGAAGCCGTCGACGTGCATCTCGGTGACCCAGTAGCGCAGCGAGTCCATGATCAGCTGGAGGACGTGCGGGGACCGCATGAGCAGCGAGTTCCCGGTGCCCGTGGTGTCCGTGTAGTAACGGGGGTCGTTCGCGAGACGGTAGTACGACGGGTTGTCGAGGCCCTTGAAGGACAGCGTCGGGCCCAGGTGGTTGCCCTCGGCGGTGTGGTTGTAGACGACGTCCAGGATGACTTCGATGCCCGCCTCGTGCAGCGCGCGGACCGCCGACTTGAACTCCAGGACCTGCTGGCCGCGGTCGCCCCAGGAGGCGTAGGCGTTGTGCGGGGCGAAGAAGCCGATGGTGTTGTAGCCCCAGTAGTTGCTCAGCCCCAGATCGGCCAGCCGGTGGTCGTTCACGAACTGGTGTACGGGCATCAGCTCCAGCGCCGTCACGCCCAGCTTGGTCAGGTGCTCGATGATCGCCGGGTGCGCGAGCGCCGCGTACGTGCCGCGCAGTTCCTCGGGCAGGCCCGGGTGGCGCATGGTCAGGCCCTTCACGTGGGCCTCGTAGATCACCGTGTGGTGGTACTCGGTGCGCGGGAGCCGGTCGTCTCCCCAGTCGAAGTACGGGTTGATCACCACCGAGGTCATGGTGTGCGGCGCCGAGTCCAGGTCGTTGCGCCGCTCGGGGGCGCCGAAGTGGTAGCCGTACACCTCCTCGCCCCACTCGACGGCACCGCTGATCGCCTTCGCGTACGGGTCGAGCAGCAGCTTCGCCGAGTTGCAGCGCAGTCCGCGCTCGGGGGCGTACGGGCCGTGCACCCGGAACCCGTACCGCTGTCCCGGCATGACGCCCGGCAGGTACGCGTGCCGCACGAACGCGTCGCTCTCGCGCAGTTCCACCGCCGTCTCCGAGCCGTCGTCGTGCAGCAGACACAGCTCTACTCGGTCCGCGGCCTCCGTGAAGACCGCGAAGTTGGTTCCGGCGCCGTCATAGGTGGCGCCGAGCGGATACGCCTCGCCAGGCCAGACCTGCATGGACACGACTCTTTCAGGTGGGCCGCCCCGCCGGGGCCGCGTTGACTCCGAGTCTGCCCGAAAGTGAGGGAACCACCTGTGACTTACGCCCCTCTTACCGGCCGACCAGTGCATGCGGCGAACGCACTACCTGCCGTGTGCCGAACCAGTGGGGCAGACACGTACTCCCGGGGACCTTGGGGGAGTAGGGGGAAGATGTGCGCGAGATAGTGCACCGCCATCTGGGCAAGGTGGTGGCGGGTGCGGCCCTGGCAGTGGCCGGGACCGCGGTGATGGTGGGGATCACCCTGCCGGGCACGGCAGGGGCCGACGAGTCGGGAGGACCGAACGGCACGCAGGCCGCGCAGCAGGCGGGACAGGGCCCGGACGCGGTCCAGCCGGGTGTCGTGGAACAGGCGCCCGCCGAGGGGAAGAAGGGCACCGGCCGTGACCCGCTGACCGACGACGAGATCAACCGCGTCGCGAAGCTCGCCATGAACCAGCAGCTGCTGAACACGGGTGAGAACGTCGACGGCGGCCACGGCCCGCAGCGGCTGAGCGTCGATCTGGCCGACCCGGAAGCGAACGAACTGGACGACCCGAACGCGCCGCGCCGGGCCGACGTGACCTTCTACGACTACAAGACCGACACGCTCGTCACCAAGACGGTCGACCTGGAGACCGGCAAGGTCGAGCGGACCGGCACCCAGCACGGCGTCCAGCCGCCGCTGAGCCGTGCCGAGAACGCCGAGGCGGCGAAGCTGCTGATCGCCGACCCGCTGGGCGCGGGCCTCAAGGCGGACTACAAGGACGCCACCGGCCACGAGCTGACCTCTCCGGACCAGCTGCTGCTCAACGGCGCCGTCTACCGGGCCACTCCGGGCGGCCGGCCCGCCGCGCTCGACAAGTGCGGCGAACACCGCTGTGTACGGCTGTTCCCGAAGGTCAAGAACGGCCCCTGGATCGACGCCCGGTGGCTGGTCGTCGACCTGAGCGCCCGCAAGGTCGCCAAGCTCGACCGTCGCTGAGCGACGGCAGCCCACCGTTCACTTTCCGACTTGCTCGTCCTGCAAGGGAGCCTCTTCGTCATGCCCGTCAACCGAATCAGCCGTGCCCGCGCGCGGGCGGCCGTCGGCGTCACCGTGGCGGCACTGGCCGCCGGTGCCGCCGCCGGTGCCGGACCGGCCGTCGCCCAGCCCGGGTCCGCGCCCGCGGCGGCCGCCGACTGCAGCACGGCCTACAAGATCGAGCAGAAACTCTCCAGCGGCACCACCTGGCGGATGTGCTGGCGCTACGACAGCAAGGCCGGCCTCGTCCTGGAGAACGTCTCGTACCAGCCCAAGGGCGAGACCAAGCCGATCAAGGTCCTCAACAGCGCCCGCCTCGCCCAGATCGACGTCCCCTACGACGACGGCAGCGTCGAGTACGACGACCTGACCGGCTTCGGCTTCGCCCAGGGCCTGGTCAACCTGGCGCCGGGCGAGTGTCCGGGCGGCACCATCAAGAGCGTCCGGGTCCCGGACGCCTGGGACCCGCAGCACCCGGACGTCAACGGGCTGTGCACGACCACGCGTTCGCGCGGCCACGCCTACCGCATGCAGGGTGACAGCGCCAACAAGGTCTTCCAGGCGCAGGGCAAGGACCTGCTCGTCTACACGGTCAACCAGGTCGGCTGGTACGAGTACATGACCGAGTGGCGCTTCCAGGACGACGGCACCGTCAACATGAACGTCGGCGCCACCGGCAGCCTCTCCTACGACGACTACGACGCCGGCGACGGACGCGGCTGGCCCATCGGCAAGGGCGCCAAGGCCTACGCCACCAGCCACAGCCACAACGTCTTCTGGCGGCTGGACTTCGGCCTCGACGGCTCCTCCAAGACGAAGGTCGAGCAGTACGACTCGGCCGTCACCGCCCCCGCGCACGGCCAGCAGGCGCCCACCAACAAGACCACCCGCACCAAGGTCACCAAGGAACTCGCGGGCGACTACAAGACCTACCGCTGGTGGCGGATGGTCAGCGCGACCGGAAAGAACCAGGACGGGCACGCCCGTTCGTACGAGATCGTCCCCGGCCCCACCACGAAGTACCCGGGCCGCAGCTTCACCAAGCACGACGTGTACTTCACCGAGTACAACAAGTGCGAGCAGTTCGCCAGCAACAACCCGGGCGCCTGCCCGGCCGGTGCGGGCAAGTCCGTCGACAAGTGGGTCAACGGCCAGACGCTCACTCACCCGGTGGTCTGGATGAACGTCGGCTTCCACCACATAGCCCGGGACGAGGACCAGCAGCCCATGCCGATCCACTGGCAGGGTTTCGCCATCTCCCCGAGGGACGTCACGGCTATGAATCCGCTCACTCCGGACGCGCTGGCGTGGCAGAACGGCCACTGGCGACCGCGTAGTTGAGAAACCGACCTGTCCATCCGGCTGCATCGCCGACCGCTCCCGGAGTACCCTTCCTTGATCGTTGAGACGGGGAAGGCCCGGGGTGGCGGAAGGCGGTGCACGGGTGGGCTCGGGAGGGCTGGAGCTGCCCCCTGGTGACGAGGGTCACGAGGGAAACTCCACAGACGTCCCGCCCGGCGCGGTGTCCCTGGCCCGCCCGATGGACGCTACGGGGTCCATCGGGCCGGAACTGGACTGGGACGCCGACGCCTGGCTCGAGGTGCGCACCCGCGCCCAGCGGGCGGGCCGGGCCTACATCTGGCTGAACCTCGTGGAACAGCGGCTGCGCGCGGTCGTGGCCGCCGTGCTGCGCCCCATCTACGAGCCCGTCCACGGCGACGAGTGGGTGGTGGCCGCGGCCGGGCCCGCCGGGCAGGAGTGGGTGCAGCGGGCGGTAGCCGTCCGCGAGGTCAGCCGCCGCAAGGGCTATCTGCTCGACCCGGCCGACGACAACGTGCTCAGCTTCCTCACGCTGCCGCAGCTGCGCGAGCTGATGGTGCAGCACTGGCCGTGCTTCGAGCCGTACTTCGACGAGCGCCGCGACCTCGAACTCGCCCTGGACGAGCTGGAGGTGACCCGTAACGTCGTCTCCCGCAACCGGGCGCTGTCCGGCGCGGTCCTGGACCAGGCCGAGCGGGCCTCGGCCCGGCTGCTGGAGACGCTGGGCGCGGGCGGCGACGTGCCCTCCGCGCGCCGGCTGCCCGTCGACGCGGTCGAGGACCTGGTCGGCGACCGGTACGCGGACGTCGTCGCCGTCCATCCCGACCGGGTGCGCCTGATGCGCCGGTTCCCGGCCGAGGACATCTTCGGGGGCGCCCGCCGCCTCGACGCCATCGGCATCGGCCTCAACCTGCTGGTGCAGAACTTCTCCGGACGCCGTCTGGTCCGGCTCGCCGAGTCCGGCTGCCGCGTGCGGCTGCTCTTCCTCAACCCGGCCTCCAGCGCGGTGAAGCGCCGCGAGCGCGAACTCGGGATGAAACGGGGCGAACTGAGCCGGTCGGTCGAGATGAACATCCTGCACATGCGCCGGGTGCGGTCCCGGCTGCGCGACCCCGGCGCCTTCGAGATCCAGGTCTACGACGAGACGCCCCGTTTCACCGCCTACCTCGTGGACGGCGACGGCGCCGACGGCATCGCCGTGGTGCAGTCCTATCTGCGTGGGGCGCGCGGGATGGAGTCGCCGGTGCTGGTGCTGCGCAACGGCAGCCGGCTGGTCAAGTCGAACGATGTGGTCGAAACCGGACTCTTCCCGATATATCGCGAGGAATTCGAGATGGCTTGGGCGGATTCGCGCCCGGTGTCCTGAACCGTCCACCCCGGCAAGCGGAACGCGGTCCTCGGATTGTCAGTGCCGCGTGCGATGGTGGAGGCCACTGGGGGAAAGCACCACCAAGAAGGGGGGCCGCCGATGGGCTGGCACCGGGAGCTGCTGATCGGCTTCGACCTGGAGACGACCGGGACCGATCCGCGCGAGGCGCGCATCGTCACCGGCTCGGTGATCGAAGTCAGGGCCGGTGAGCCCCTGGGGCGCCGGGAATGGCTGGCGGATCCGGGCGTGGAGATCCCGGCCGACGCGGTCGCGGTCCACGGCATCAGCAACGAACGCGCGGCGGCCGAGGGCAGCCCCGCCGACCAGGTGGCCGACGCCATCGCGGACGTCCTGGTCTCCTACTGGAAGACGGGCGTCCCGGTCGTCGCCTACAACGCGGCCTTCGACCTCAGCCTGCTCTCCGCGGAGCTGCGCAGGCACGGCCTGCCCTCGCTCTCCGACCGGCTCGGCGGCCGCGCCCCGGCCCCGGTCGTCGACCCCTACACCATCGACCGCCGGGTCGACCGCTACCGCCGCGGCAAGCGGAACCTGGAAGCGGTCTGCGCCGAGTACGGCATAGTCCTCGACGCGGCCCACAACGCCTCGGCCGACGCCCTTGCCGCGGCCCGGCTCGCCTCCGCGATAGCCGACCGCCATCCGAAGATCGCGTCCCTGGGGCCGGCCGAACTGCACCGCAGACAGATCGACTGGTACGCCGAGTGGGCGGCGGACTTCCAGGCGTTCCTGCGCCGCAAGGGGGACGCGGACGCGGTGGTCGACGGGGTGTGGCCGCTGCGGGAGCCGGCGGACCTGGCGGACGAGAAGGTCTGAGGCGGGCAGGTCACGCGGGGGCGGGGCTCGCGATGCGGGCCACCCGCGGGCCGGCGAGCCGCGCGTAGTCGGTGCCGGCGAGACACAGCGAGCGGTCGAGCCGGGCGGCGTTGAAGTACAGCCGCGGCCCGGCGACGACGTCCGGATCGGCGACGAGTTCCAGTTCGGGATCGAAGCTGAACGGCAGCACGGTGCCGGGCACCGAGCGGGCGAGCCGCTCGGCTGTCTCGGCGTCGCTGAAGCCGACGTACCGTGCCTCGAACAGCGCCTTCACGGCGTCCAGATCCACCCGCCGGTCCCCGGGGACGACCGCGAGGACGTGGCGCGTGGTGCGGCGGTCGACCTTGACCCGCAGCACGATGCACTTCGCGGCCTCGCTCATCGGATGGCCGCGCAGCGCGCTGACGGTCTCGGTGGCGCCCTCGGGCGCGTGGTCGATGAGGCGGTAGTCGACGCGGGATGCGTCGAGCAGGGAGATCAGCTGCTGATAGGTGTCGTGGTCCGGCATGGGGCTTCTGCTCCGGTCCTCTCGGGGGACGTGGCCGGCGCGGATGCGCCGGCGGTGTCGGTGGTACCGGGACCGAGGGCGGTCTCGGCGGTCCGGTGGGCGCGTTCCACGGCCTGGCCCCAGTATGTGCCGGTGACCATCAGGGCCGCGCCCAAACCGGTGAGCGGGGTGAGATGTTCGCCGCCGAGGGCGATGCCCACCGCCGCGGCCCAGACGGGCTCGGTGCCGAGCAGCAGACTGGCCCGGCTGGCGGAGGTGCGCTGCACCGCCCAGGTCTGGACGAGGAAGGCGAACACGCTGCAGAAGAGGGCGAGATAGACCAGCTGGGTCCAGGTCGCTCCGTCGGCTCGGGCCAGCGCCGGCAGATCGCGGGCGGCGGGCACGAGGAACAGCGCGGTGCCGACCAGGGTCTGCACCGTCGTCAGGTGCAGCGGGCGGATCGCCCGGCCCGCGGTGAGCCGGCCCACGAGGGCCACGTGCACCGCCCGGACGCAGGCTGCGGCGAGCATCAGCAGGTCCCCGAGGCGCGGCGCGTGGAAGCCGTTTCCGGACATGAGCAGACCGACGGCCAGGACACAGACGCCGGCCGCGGCGAAGAAGGCGGGAGGCGGACCGGCGCGGCGCCCGGCGCGGTCGAGGAGCGGGGTGAGCACGATGGTGAGGCTGATGATCAGACCCGCGTTGGCGGCCGTGGTGTGGGCGACGCCGTACGTCTCCACGACCAGGACGGAGGCCTGGGTGACCCCGAGCGGCAGGCCCACGCGCACCTCGTCGCGGGTCCACCCGCGCAGACCGCCCCGCGCGGCGACGAGACCGAGGCAGGGGATCGCGGCGAGGGCGTAGCGCGCGAACAGGACGAGGAGGACGGGCAGGGCACTCGCGGCCGTCTGGGCGGACAGATAGCTGGAACCCCAGACGAGCGCGACGAGCAGGAGTACCGCGTCGGTACGGCGTGCGTCGGTCACCCGCCCACGGTGCACCGCCGGGGTATCTGAAGCCCAGAGCCACTTCCTTAAACGATCTTTTAGCGAACCTACATCGTCGCCCTACACTGACGGCGTGGACGAACGGCAGCTGAGGATCCTGCGGGAGCTGGGCGAGCTGGGCAGCGTCACCGCGGTCGCCGAGGCGCTGCTGGTGACGCCGTCGGCGATCTCGCAGCAGCTGCGGCTGCTGCAGCGCTCGATCCCCGTGCCGCTCACCGAACGGCAGGGGCGGCGCCTGGTGCTCACCGACGCCGGCCAGGCGCTGGCGGACGCGGCCGTCGAGGTGGAGTCGGCGCTGGCCCGGGCCCGGCACGCGGTCGAGGAGTTCGCCGGCAGACCGGACGGCGAGGTGTCGGTGGCGGCGTTCCACAGCGCGGGCGCGGCGTTCTTCCCGCTGCTGCTGCGCGGCCTCGCCGGGCCGGGCACGCCGACGGTGGCGCTCGCCGACGAGGACGTACCGCAGGAGGACTTCCCCCGGCTGACCCGTGCCTACGACCTCGTCCTCGCCCACCGCCTGGACCACGCCCCGCCCTGGCCGCGCACGGTGACCGTGACCACCCTGCTGCACGAGCCGCTCGACGTGGCGATGCCCGCCGGGCATCCGCTCGCCGCCAAGCGGCGGGTGACACCGCGCGATGTCGCCGACCTCCCGTGGATCACCGTGCACGACGGGTTCCCGGTCATGGCCACCATCGAGGCCATCGCCGCGGTGGCCGGCCGACGGCTCCGACTGGCCCATCGCATCAACGAGTTCGCGGTGGTCGCCGAGGTCGTCGCCGCCGGAGGCGGGATCGCGCTGATGCCGCGCTGGACCATGCGCCCGCACCCGGCGCTGGTCCTCCGGCCGCTCAGCGGCGTCCGGGCGACACGGCACATCGACGTCCTGTGCCGCCCCGAGCGCACGGCCAGGAGAGCGGTGCGCACGGTCCTGACGGAACTGAGGCGGGTGGCGCGGACGATCCAGGGCGAGGGGACTGCCTGAGGGGTCCGGGCCGACCGGCACTCAGAAGGGATACCACCGCACCGTCTCGTCCCCCTCGCGCAGGGACGCCACCCGGCGCTCGAACTCGGCCAGTGCCTTGGGGTTGCTCGGCGCGTGCTGCGCCACCCACGCACAGCTGGCCGTCTCACGAGCGCCGCGGAGCACCCCGCAGCCCTCCCACTCCCGTACGTCCCAGCCGTAGGCCCCGGTGAAGGAGTCGTACGCCTCGGCGGGCAGTCCGTAGCGGTCGCGGGAGAGAGCCATGACGACCAGGTCGTGCTCGCGCAGGTCGGCGGAGAAGGTCTCCAGGTCGACCAGGACCGGGCCGTCGGGGCCGACGTGCACGTTGCGGGGCAGCGCGTCGCCGTGGATCGGCCCCGGCTCCAGACGGGGCGTCAGCGCGGCCGCGGCCGCGGCGAAGCCGTCCCGGCGGGCCCGCAGGTAGGCCGCGTCCTCGGGGTCGACCGCAGTGCCCGCGAGCCGCAGCCAGCGCTCCACGCCGCCCAGCAGGTCACGGGGCGGCAGCGCGAAGGGGGGTGAGGGGAGCGCGTGCACGATCCGCAGCAGCTGCGCGAGATCCCGGGGCTCGGCCGGCCGCACCGGCTCGGCCAGCCGGTGCCACACGGTCACCGGGTGCCCTTCCACCAGCAGCGGCTTCGGCTCGGCCGCCCGCACCGCGGGTACGTCCGCCTCCGCCAGCCAGCCCGCGATGTCCAGCTCGCGCCGGGCCCGCTCCAGCAGTTCGGCGTCCCGGCCCACCTTCACGACGAGGTCGCCGGCGGCGAACACCGCGTTCTCACCGAGGGCGAGGAGCCGCGCGTCCCGGGCCGGGCCCGGCAGCACCTGCGCCGCGGCCAGTACGTCCCGCGCCCGTGCCTCGTCCATCGTCCGCCTCCGTGCCGTTCGTCCCGTGCCGTGCGTGTCCGGCCCGCGGCAAGTCTCGCATTTGCACAGGTCGGACGGCGGGCCGGCGTCGGGACCGTGGCCGGCGGGATGCGCTCCGCCGTAATTGGATTGAACGAGACGGTTCGTCTCGTCTAGCCTCGGCGGCATGAACGCACCTGCCCACATCGCCATGTTCTCCATCGCCGCCCACGGACATGTGAACCCCAGCCTGGAGGTGATCCGTGAACTCGTCGCCCGGGGGCACCGGGTGACGTACGCGATTCCGCCCGCCTTCGCGGAGAAGGTGGCCGCGACCGGGGCCCGGCCCGTGCCGTACACCTCCACGCTGCCCGGGCCCGATGCCGATCCCGAAGCCTGGGGGAGCACGCTGCTGGACAACGTGGAGCCCTTCCTGGAGGACGCGATCCAGGCGCTGCCCCAGCTGATCCGGGCCTACGAGGGTGACGAGCCCGACCTCGTCCTGCACGACATCACCTCCTACCCGGCCCGTGTCCTGGCCCACCGCTGGGGCGTCCCCGCGATCTCCCTCTCGCCGAACCTCGTCGCCTGGGAGGGATACGAGGAGGAGGTCGCCGAGCCCATGTGGGCGGAGCCGAAGCGGACCGAGCGCGGGCAGGCCTACTACGCCCGCTTCGAGGCCTGGCTGGCGCAGAACGGGATCACCGAGCACCCGGACCCGTTCCTCGGCCGTCCCGCCCGCTCCCTGGTCCTGATCCCGAAGGTGCTCCAGCCGAACGCCGACCGGGTCGACGAGCGGGTGCACACCTTCGTCGGCGCCTGCCAGGGGGACCGTGCCGACCAGGGCGACTGGCAGCGGCCCGCCGGCGCCGAGAAGGTGGCCCTGGTCTCCCTCGGCTCGGCCTTCACCAAGCAGCCCGGCTTCTACCGCGAGTGCGTGCGCGCCTTCACGGACCTGCCCGGCTGGCACCTGGTCCTGCAGATCGGCCGGCACATCGATCCCGCCGAGCTGGGCGAGGTACCCGCGAACGTCGAAGTGCACAGCTGGGTCCCGCAGTTGGCGGTGCTGCGACAGGCCGACCTGTTCGTCACGCACGCCGGTGCGGGCGGCAGCCAGGAGGGGCTCGCCACGGCCACGCCGATGATCGCCGTACCGCAGGCCGTCGACCAGTTCGGCAACGCCGACATGCTCCGGTCCCTCGGCGTCGCCTGCCGCCTGGCCACCGAGGAGGCCACCGCCGAACGCCTGCGCGAAGCCGCCCTCGCCCTGTCCGGGGACCCGGAGGTGGCCCGGCGTCTGAAGGAGATCCGGGCGGGCATGGCCGGGGAGGGCGGCACCCGGCGGGCGGCCGGCCTGATCGAGGCCGAGCTGCGCCGGCAGAGGTAGCCGCAGTCGCCGGGGCGTGCCCCGTGGACGACCGGCCGGGAGCTGACCCGGTCGGGTTGCGACGCCGGAAGATGCCGGCGTGCCAGGGCCCGTTGGTTCCCCCGGAAACCAACGGGCCCTGTGTCAACGGGCGCGATCAGACACTCAGTCGCTCGCCCTCACCGCGCACCGGGGCCGTCGCGCCCGGCTCCGGCGACTCGTCGTGGGTGAGGTCGGGCAGCCGGTGCAGCCACTTGGGCAGATACCAGTTGCGCTCGCCGAGCAGCGCCATCACGGCCGGCAGCAGCACGCCGCGGATGATCGTCGCGTCGATGAGGACGGCGGCGGCCAGGCCCACGCCCATCTGCTTCATGGACTGCATGGACAGCGTGCCGAAGATGGCGAACACGGCGACCATGATGACCGCGGCGCTGGTGACGACACCGGCCGTGGTGACCACGCCGTGCTGGATGGCCTCCTTCGTCGTACGGCCGCGCATCCGTGCCTCGCGGATCCGGGAGACCACGAACACGTGGTAGTCCATGGACAGGCCGAACAGGATCACGAAGAGGAACAGCGGCAGCCAGGTGACGACCGCGCCCACGCCCTCCGCGCCCACCAGCGAGGCACCCCAGCCGTGCTGGAAGACGGCGACGAGGATGCCGTAGGCGGCGCCCACCGACAGCAGGTTGAGCACGATCGACGTGATCGCGACGGTCAGCGAGCGGAACGACAGCAGCATCAGCAGGAAGGCGAAGACGACCACGAACGCGAAGACCGGGACGACCGAGCCGAGCAACTGGTCGTTGAAGTCCTTGTTGCCCGCGACCTGACCGGTGACCGGCGCCTCGACGCCGGCGACCTTGCCGAGGGTGGCGGGCCGTACCTCGTCGCGCAGCCTGTCGAGGCTCTTGACCGCCTGGTCCATGTCGGAGCCGCCGACCAGCGGCACGGAGACCAGGGCGACGTTCTGCGCCTCGTGCACGTTGACGTCGACCGGACCGCGCGAGGCGCCCGAGGAGATCGCCTGCTGCTTGAAGTCGGCCAGCGCCCGCCGCACCTCGGGCGCGTTGATGTCCTTGGCCCTGACGACCACCTGGGCGGGCTCGGAGCCGCCCGGGAACGCGTCGTTGATGCGGTTGTAGGTCTGCACGATCGGCAGCGTGTCGCCGAACTCCTGGTCCAGCGTGAGCTGCTGGGTCTTCATGCCCAGCGCGGGCGCGGCCACCGCGAGCAGCGCGCCGGCCGCGACGACGACGGAGACCAGGGGCCTGGCGAGCACGCCCCGCAGGACGGCCGTCCAGAACCGGCTCTCCGCGGGCGCGCCCTGCCGGCGCCGGCGCCGGCCCAGGAACGGTATACGGCCCTTCTCGACCCGCTCGCCCAGCAGCGACAGCAGCGCGGGGAGCACCGTCACCGAGCCGACCATGGCCACGGCCACCACCATCAGCGAGGCCAGACCCATCGCCTCGAACGTGGCGAGACCGGTGAACAGCATGCCTGCCATGGCCACGCACACCGTGACACCGGAGACGATGACCGCGCGGCCACTGGTGGCGGCGGCGATCCTGAGCGCGGTGCCCGGGTCACGCCCGGCGTCCCGCTCCTCGCGCTCGCGGCGCAGGTAGAACAGGCAGTAGTCGACACCGACGGCCATACCGACCAGCAGCATCACGGAGTTGGCGGTGTCGCTCATCGGCTGCACATGGCTGACCAGGCCCATCAGACCCATCGTCGCCATGATCGCGGTGATCGCCAGCCCCACCGGCAGCAGCGCGGCCACCAGCGCGCCGAAGGCGATCAGCAGGATGCCGAGGGCCACCGGCACGGCCGAGTACTCGGCCTGCTGGAAGTCGTTGCCGAACGCGTCGTCGTACTGCTTCTTCATACTGGCGCCGCCGATCTCCTCGATCCGCAGCGAGCCGTGTTCCTTCTGGACCCCGGCAACGGCCTTCAGCACCGGCTCGACCCGGTCGGCGGCGGTGTCCGCGTCGCCGCGCATGTCGAACTGCACCAGCGCACTGCGGCCGTCCCGGGAGATGGTGCGGGTGTCGTACGGCGACGTCACGTCGATGACCTTGCCGGTGGCGCCGACGGCCTTGACGACATCGGTGACGGCGGCCCGGAACTCGCCGCTCGTGGCCTTCACGGCGCCGTCCCCGGACTGGATCAGCACGGTCTCCCCGGCCGGCTGCTTGATGCCCGCGTCGTCGATGATGCGTGCGGCGGTGTGCGTCTCGCCCTTGAGCTGGTCGCTCTCGTCCACGTCGACCCGGCCTGCCGCCGAGCCGAGTCCCATGGCCAGGACGACGAACAACACCCATATGCCGACGGCGGCCCAGCGGTGCCGGGCGCTCCAGCCGCCGGCGCGGGCGGCCAGGCCCCGCACGCGCACGTCCGTGTTCCCCATGACGGGATGTCCCCCTCGTGTGCGGTGACGGCCCCCTGCCGCCACGTCTTCACTTGCTCGACTTCGACGGTATGGGCCGGACAAGGACGTCTCGTCGTGCTGCCCGGTGAAGTGCCGGGAGCCCGGGTCACCGCTGGGGAGGACAACGGCCCCTTACATCTATCGGGGTTGTCGCGGCCGGTTCTCGGGGGCGGGGCTCAGGGATGTCCGATCCGCCGACAGAGATCCACTTTGTGATTACGAAAGGTTGTTGAACAAGTCACAGCTGTGTTCAGGAGTTGATCCGCACCCTCCGGATCGGACAGAGTTTCGCGCAGCCCGGCGTACGCACGGGTACGGCCGCCGTGCCCACCCCCACGGGGCACGGCGGCCGCTCTAGGCTGGCCGGATGACGACCTATGCGGCGCTGCTGCGCGGAATCAACGTCGGCGGCAGCAAGAAGCTCTCGATGGCCGATCTGCGCACCCTCCTGACCGGCCTCGGCCACGACGGCGTACGGACCCATCTGCAGAGCGGGCAGGCCGTCTTCACCACCGGCCGGGGTGATGAGGAGTCCCTGGCGGCCGAGTTGGCCCGCGCGATCGAGGAGCGGTTCGGCTTCCCGGTCGACGTGATCGTGCGCGACCACACCTATCTGCGGGCGGTGGCCGAGGCCTGCCCGTTCCCGGCCGCCGAACTGGAGGCCAGGCAGCTGCACGTCACGTACTTCTCCGCACCGGTCACCGCGGAGCGCTTCGCGGAGATCGACCCCGCCGCCCATATCCCCGAGGAGTTCCGCCTCGGCGACCGGTGCCTGTACCTGTACGCCCCGGACGGCCTCGGCCGCTCCAAGCTCGGCGAGGCCCTGTCCCGACCGCGGATCACCAAGGGCGTGATCGCCACCAGCCGCAACTGGAACACCGTGCTCAAGCTGGTCGAGCTGACCGCTCCGCAAGCGTGACGGGAGCCCCGGACCGGGGGCGTCGGCCGGTGTGCGAGGCTCTGCCCCATGCGCTACGTCATCATCGGGGCAGGGGCGGTCGGCGGCACCGTCGGCGGGCGGCTGGCCCAGGCCGGACGTGAGGTCGTGCTCGTCGCGCGCGGCCGGCACCTGGCGGCACTCGCCGGGCGGGGGCTGAGGCTGCGGGTACCGGAGGGCGAGTCGACATACCGGCTGCCCGCCGTCGACGGACCGGACCAGCTCGGTGAACTGCGCACCGACGACGTCCTCGTCCTGGCCGTGAAGACACAGGACACCGTGGCCGCCCTGGAGACCTGGGGCGAGGCCCCGGTCGCGGGCGGCGGGACGGCGGCGGAGAAGCTGCCGCTGGTCTGCCTGCAGAACGGTGTGGAGAGCCCGCGCCTGGCGCTGCGCCGCTTCCGGCACGTGTACGGCGTCTGCGTCTGGCTGCCCTCGACCTTCGTGGAACCCGGAGTCGTCTCGGCCGCCGGCACCCCGCTCACCGGCATCCTGCACCTGGGCCGGTATCCGCACGGCACCGACGACACCGCCCGGCGCATCGCCGCCGACCTGGCGGCCGCCCGCCTCGAGGCGCCGGTCGTGCCGGACGTGGCCCGCTGGCAGTACGCCAAGCTGCTCGGCAACCTCGGCAACGCCCTGGAGGCCGTCAGCGGTCCCGTCGACAGCGAGCAGGCCAGGACCCTGTACGCGAGCGTGCGGGCCGAGGGGGAGGCCGTGCTCGACGCCGCCGGGATCGGGTACGCCAGCGCCGAGGAACAGAAGGAGGCGCGCGGGGACAAGGTCACCCTGGTCCCGCTCGACGGCGCCCCGCGCGGCGGCGGCTCCTCCTGGCAGTCCCTCGTCCGCGGCACCGGCACCATCGAGGCGGACCACCTCAACGGCGAGATCGTCCTTCTCGGCCGCCTGCACGGCGTACCGACCCCGCTGAACGAACTGCTGCAGCGCCTCGCCAACCGGTTCGCCCGGGAACACCGGCCGGCGGGCTCCCTGCCGGTCGCGGAGCTGGCACGTCTGGCCGAAGAGGCGCAGCGGGCGGACGGCTTGTGAGCTGCCGGCCGGTGAGCTGATCGGCCGGTGTGCCACTGACCGCGAAGGCGGTTGATCTTCCGGCCGGGTTGGCGTTTCGTGTGCCTGGGGCTCGCGACGCGCGGGCGCGAAGGAAGGGCGGGGCCACGGTGGACGGCGTCACGGGGGACAGCGCACGGCTTGCGGCACGGTTCGAGGCGGACCGGCCGCATCTCGCGGCCGTGGCGTACCGGCTGCTCGGCTCGGCCGCCGAGGCGGACGACGCTCTGCAGGACGCCTGGCTGCGCGTGCAGCAGGCCGACCTCGGCGAGGTCGAGAACCTCACCGGCTGGCTGACCACCGTGGTGACCCGGGTGTGCCTGAACCAGCTGCGCACGCGCCGCAACCGCCGGGAGGACCCCCTCGACCACCGGGATCCGGACGCGGCCCAGGGCGGTGCTGCGGGCGACCCGGCCCGCGAGGCGCTGCTGGCCGACGAGGTCGGTGTCGCCCTGCTCGTCGTCCTGGACGCCCTGGCCCCCGCCGAGCGGGTCGCCTTCGTCCTGCACGACCTGTTCGCCGTGCCCTTCGACGACATCGCCCCGCTGCTGGAGAAGACCCCGGCCGCCACCCGGCAGCTGGCCAGCCGGGCCCGCCGCCGGGTCCGGGGCCGGACCCCTGCGCCCACCGCGGACGCGAGCCGCCGCCGGGAGGCCGTCGAGGCCTTCCTGGCCGCGACCCGGGGCGGCGACTTCGCGGCCCTGGTCGCCCTGCTCGCCCCGGACGTGGTGCTGCACGCCGACGCCCGGGTCGTCCCCACGCCCGAACCGATCACGGTCCACGGCGCCGAGCCGGTCGCCCGGGGCGCCATGGCCGCCGTGGCCCGCGCCCGGTTCACCGGTCTCGCCCTGCTGGACGGCCGGTTCGGCCTCGTCATGGCGCCGTACGGCCGGCCGCGGGTGGTCCTGGCCTTCACCTTCGGTGACGACGGCCGGATCACCCGGGTCGAGGTCGTGGCCGAGCCGGACCGGCTGCGGGAGATCGAGATCACCGCACCGGGGGAGTGGAAAATGGACCACTGAAAGCGGATCGGATTGGGTCGGGATTCTGCGCCATTGGCCGACTAGCGTCGACCCCATGACGCGCAGCGAGAACAGCCGTACGACGAACCCCGACCCGACCCGTGTCGACTTCTACTTCGACCCCGCCTGCCCCTTCGCCTGGATCACCTCGCGCTGGCTGCTGGAGGTCGAGCGCACCCGGCCGCTCGACCTCCGTTTCCACGCCATGAGCCTGTATCTGCACAACATCGGCAACGAACTCCCGGACTGGTACCGGGACTTGGTCGACCGTTCGATCGGGCCCGTCCGGGTCGCGGTGGCCGCCGCCGAGCGGCACGGCGAGAAGGTGCTGCGCGACCTGTACACCGCGTTCGGCACCCGGATCCACGAGCGGGGGAACAAGGACTTCGACGCCGTGATCACCGAGTCGCTGGCCGAACTCGGCCTCCCCACGGACCTGTCGGCCGCCGCGCACGACCCGTCCAACGACGACGCCGTGCGCCGCAGCCATGAGGCGGGCGCCGAAGCGGACTCGGGTGCCTACGTGGGCACGCCCACGATCCACGTCGACGGCACGGTGTGGTTCGGCCCCGTCCTGCGCGCCGTTCCGCGCGGCGCCGAAGCGGCCGAACTCTTCGACAGCTTCCGGGTGCTGGCCCGTCACCCCGACTTCTTCGAACTCAAGCGCACCCGCACGGGAGGCCTCCGCTTCGACTGACCGGACCGGCGCGGCAACTGCTCGGCGGAGAGCGAGGGTTGGCTGATAAACACCCCTCCGGTGCGCTGGATTCTCCTTGCCGGTGACACATCCGGCCCAGACGACGCAGAACCAAGAGCCGACCGCGGTCCGACGTCACAGGGGAGCGCCGGACCGCGGCGGCCCGGCTCCCCGGAACCCCGCGACAAACCCCACGGGTTGTCCCTAGGGTGAAGCGCGCGGAACGGCCGAGGGGGGGCGGATGAGGGTGTCGGGAAGACCATTACCCACGCTGCCGCAGTACCGGAAGGACTCGGTGACCCGGCGCCTGTGCGCCTCGGTGCACCTCGACGACGACTTCGCCCTGTACGTGGACCGGGCGCTCACCGGGGACCGGCTGGACGCCCTGGGGCTGAGCCTCGGCATCAACTTCGTCGCCCTCGCCCGGCACGCACGCGTGGCCACCCGCCGCCGAGCCGCCCTCGACCGCCGCCTCGCGTGTCTCGCGGTCCTCGTGCCGGTCGCCGTTCTGGCGGGAGTGTGGGCTCTGGTCAACGGGCACGGATCGCTCGGATGGGTGGCGATTTTCGGCCCTCTCGGTGCGTACGTGATCGCCTGGACCCTGGTCCACCACAAGGAGTCCGTGGGACGTGACACGGCACGCGAGGTGTTCCACTCCGCCGAGAAGCCCGAACGGACGGCGCCGCCCGTGGAGGCCGCGGCGGAGGACTGGCTGAACGAGCTGAAACGCGCCAACGTCCTGCCGTACACGGACGCGTCCGCCCAGACCAAGCCGTTCGTCGGCAGCGGCGAGAAGATCAAGGAGCTGGTCTGGCAGCCCATCGACGTCAGCACACCCGCCGACGACCCCGCCGGCGGCAAGCTCCCGCTGCTGCCCTTCGACGCCGTCGACCTGCACACCTACGTGGCCCGTCACCTGGAGACCATCTCCGGGCTGCCGGACCTGCGGGCGCAGAACCGGCTCTACGTCATCGGGAGCAACGCCTGCTACCTGCCCGAACTGGTCCCCGACAGCACCCGCAGACCCCGCGCCCGGATACCCAAGCAGCTGGTGCAGGCGGGGCTGCAGAGCCCCGGCGCGGGCATGCGCACCCACCTCTGCCTGGAACGCATCGGCGAGGGCGGCCGGATGATCGTCTCCATGTACCTGCGGGCGATCCTGCAGCCGCCCAGCCTGACCTGGGAGGTCGCCGCCTACGCGATACCCCCGCTGGACGGCCGCTTCCACCGCGTGGACCGCCTTCCGGTGGCTCCTCGCGAGCGCTGGTGGGATCTCGTCAGGTACGCCACCTCCCACACCGGCCCGCAACTGCGCGCAGCCCTGGGCCGGTTGACCGCGCACCGCCGCTGGCGGCGTGACCAGGACCGATGGCTGACCAGGCAGCGCAAGGCGATCACCAGGCAGTACGTCCGCCACGACTACGGAGCCAGGGGCAGCCTGCGCGAGGACCTGGGCGCCTGGGACGAGGCCGGCTACACCGAGCGGACCGACGCGCAGGACTTCCTGTTCCGGCTCCAGCAGGGCGTCCTCGTCGCCACGGAGCGCTTCCTCCGGGACCACCATGTCGACACCAGCTCGTACGACAAGGCATTACAGGTCATCAGCACACAGACCTACAACATCGGTAACGTCAGCGGTCCCAGCATCTTCGGCAACAACGGCACGATCGCCATGGGCGGTCAGCAGGGTCCCGGGCCGCACGGCGGACCGGGACCCCAGGGCGGACCGGGACCCGCCGGCGCCGGCCCGCCCACGTCATAACCCCAGCCCCGCCGGCCCTCACGAAGCAGGAGTCAGGACAGGACGATGAGCACATACAACTTCGGGAACATCAACGGTCCCGCCAACATCGGCGATCACGGCCGTATCGAGATCAACCCGTACGCGCCGGCCTCGGAGGCCCTGGTCCGGCTCTCGGACGGACTGCTCGAGCAACTGCACGCCGAGTACCCGGGCCTCGTGCGGCACGGAGAGACCATCCGGGGCGCGATGATGGAGTCCGTCGGGGACGGCGGTCCGCCGAACCGCGGCCGCATCCGCTCCGCACTGGAGGCCATCAGCATCGGCGCCGCCGCCGGCACCGGCAGCCTCACGTTCACCCAGCAGCTCATGCATGTCATGGGCCTGTGAGCGGACGGGACCCCGCCGCCGTCACGGGGTCCCGTCCACACCTCACTCGGCCCGCACCACCGCCCGTACCCCGTCACCGAGGTCCAGTTCCAGGCCCGCCCTGAGCGGCACGGTCTGACCGGGCTCGACCTTCTGCGCGGTGCCGTCGGAGCGGGTGCCCGTCCAGGTCTGCCGCGACCGGTTCGCGATGCCGAACCGGCCCGGCTTCTTGGGGTGTTCGACCAGCTCCGCGACCAGCGCGGCATCCGAGCAGTCGTGCCGCGCCGGCTCGGGCAGCAGATGATGCTCCTGCACCCGGGCACCCCGGCGCAGCCGGACGTGGTGCTCGGTGCGGGGCGGGGGAGTGGTCACCGTCAGCCGCGGCGGGAGCACCAGCAGCGCCCCACAGCCCCAACAGGGCCGGGGTGGCGGATTCTCGCCCGGCTCGGTCATGTTCTGCCGCCCGCAGGAGGCGCACTCGACCACCGAGTCCAGCACCGCGCGCAGCGCGTTGCGCCACTCGGTCTCCCGCACCCGCGCCGCCGGGTCGCGCAGCCCGACCGTGAAGGACCGCCGGAACAGCTCCTGCAGCGTCCCCGCCGCCGCGTCCCAGGTGGCCAGCACGGTCGTATGTTCCATCGGGTCCGGCGCGTTGGAGTCGTCCGCCGGGTCGAACACGAACAGCGGGCTCCTGCCGTACAGCTTGCGCTCGGCCGCCTCGTCCAGGCAGCGAATGCCCAACTCCCGTCTGCCCTTGAGTGGATGATGGTTCATCAGGAACATGAACAGCAGTACGGCGAGCGAGTGCAGATCGGACTGGGTGCCGGGGCGCGCCCCCGGGTCGCCGCGCACCAGCTCCGGCGCCATGAATTCCATGGTCCCCGAGATGCCGCTGGCGTCCCCCTCCACCACCGCGTTGTCGTTGTCGCAGACCAGCACGTCACCGGTTGCCGGATCGAAGAAGATGTTGCCCCAGGAGATGTCCCGGTAGGCGATGCCCCGCGAGTGCAGCGCCTGGTAGGCCTCCACCGTGTACAGGCAGGCCGTCAGCAGCGCACGCGGGCTGGTGCGCAACTGCCGCCGGAACAGCGCCGGAAGACCCTTGTAGCGGTCCGGGCGCAGCCCCATCAGATAGCCGAACGAGCCACGGTGCGCGGGCACGTACGCCTCCGGCCACAGGAACCGGTCGTCGGCGAAGTCCCGGTCGACCAACTCCCTCACGACCGCCTGCTGTTCGTCGGTGGCGCAGTTCGGGTAGTACCACTTCAGCGCCCGCTCCCCGTCCGGAGTGCGTACCCGGTACACCTCGCCCTGGCCGCCCGCGCCGAGGAAGTCGACGATCTCGACCCCGTCACCGTTCTCCGCCGCGAGGCGCGTCCCGCCATCGAGCATGCCGCTCATCTACGTCTCCGTCTTCCGTTCTTCCGTGTCCACCGCACCACCCGCGTCCGCGGCCCGCTCGGCCTCGTCCACGCCGGCGCCCTGCGCCGAGCGCAGCGCCGCCGCCAGCGTCGTGTCGTCACCCGAGTAGCGCGCGGCCTGTGCCAGCCACTCGGGCAGCACCTTCCGCACCCCCGTACCGCCCTCCGCGGCCAGCCGGCCGGCCAGGCCCGCGACGAACTCGCGGTACCCGTCGGCCGACGCGAAGCTCTTCGACAGCCCGTCCGTGGAGAGCACCACCAACCGCGGGGCGCGCGCCTCCTCGAACACCGGTGCCCAGTGCATCCGCACCGACCGCCAGGCCTCACGCCCGCACAGCGACTCCGTCTCGTCGCCCAGGTCCTCCTCGGCGGGCGCGAGCGGCCGGCTCAGCGTGCCGTCGTGCTCCACCACCGCGAGGTCCCCGTCACCGAGCTGCCAGGCGACGAACAGCCAGGGCGTGAGCACGGCACCGATCAGCGTCGTGCCGTACAGCACCAGCTTCTCCTCCGGACCCGGCTCCCGGGACGCCTCCTCGACGACCGGACGGTTGCGGTCCCAGTGCCCGAGGGCCGCCTGCCGCCACTCGTGCACCAGGGCGCGCGGGAAGTCGTCCCGGGCGTACGTCATGAGCCGGGCCAGCCGCCCCGGCTCGTGGTAGTCGAGCGCGGCCCGGCCGAAGCGGGCGGCGAGACCCACGAACCGGTCCACGGCGAACCGCGCGCCCAGCTCGCTGCGGGCGTGCACCGCCGAGCCGTGTCCGTCGGCCACGGCGAGGACCAGCGGATCCTCACCTGATCCGGTGCCCCGGCACTCGTACCAGTCCTGGTTGCGCCGCTTGTTGACCCCCTGGACGCTGTCCGCGAGCGTCTCCCACCGTCGCACCCCGAGCGTCACCACACGTCGTCGTCATCGTCATCGTCGTCGTCCAGCACCGGCGGTGCGTACGGCTTGGCCATGGTCAGGGTCCTGTCCGAGCCGTCGCCCAGGACCGGCTGGGAGGCCGCCTTCACGGCCGCCGTGGACGCCCACCGGATCGCGGCGGCCAGCTGCTTGGGGCTGTTGGCGTCCAGCGGCTGCAGCTCGGGGTTGCCGAGGAACTCCTGGAGCACCCCGCGGTCCGCGTCCGCACCGACCGCGACGGCGACCCGTACCGCCTTGCGGCCCCAGGGAGTCGCGTCGACGGCCTTCAGACCCGCCCGCCAGTCGTCGGTGGGCACCCCGTCCGAGACCAGTGCCAGCACCGGCTTCAGCGCCCGCTGCGGCATCGGCGGGGTCTGCAGCTCCCGCGCCACCAGGTGCAGCGCCTCACCGAGGTTGGTCATGCCGTCGACCTGTACGTCCTGCCAGGTGAAGTCGTCGACCGGGATCGGGTTCTGGTGGTGCCACTGGGCGGTGGTGGAGAAGGTGACGGTGCGCAGCAGCAGTTGGGCCGCCGGATTGTCGTGGGCCACCGACCGCATCTCCGGGATGGCCTCTCTGATCGCGTAGTTGAGCCGTGCGATCTTCTCGCCCTGCATCGAGTACGAGCAGTCGAGCACCCAGATGAAGTGGACCGGCCGGTTGGCCATGGGCCCGCCGGGAATGTCGCTCACGCCGTGATTCCTTTCAGGTGAAGGGGAGTTCGGTTCGGTCAGGTGGGCAGCAGCCGTACGCCGTAGGCGAGCGCGGCCACCGCAAGCACCAGGGCGGTGACGAACAGGCCCGCCAGCGCCCGCCGGGCCCGGGAGACGGAAGGGGTGACCTGGTTCATGCCGGGCTGTACCTTCCCGCCTCGGCGTCGTCCGGCCGCCGCCGCCGCTGCCGGGACGGCCGGCCGCCGCTGCCGCCGGAGCCGGTGAGCGCTCCGGTGCGCAGCCCCGAGGCCGCGAGCAGCCACAGCACCGGCTCGGCGGCCCGGCGCTGCTCGCTCTCCAGCGGCCCGGTGCCGGTGGCCGCGTGGGCGCTGACCGCCCAGTAGCGGGCCGCCCCGAAGTCATGACCGAGGGCGCGGACCAGCGCGCCGAGACCGACATCGGCGAGCCAGTCGTCGATGCGCGGGCCGGGCGCCGGAAGCGAGGTCAGCCGGTCCAGCACGTCCCGCTTGGTGACCACGGTGGCCACGGACATCCGGGACCGACGGCCGGTGAGCGCCGCCAGTTCCCCGGTGAGCCGCTGGTACGTCTCCCAGGGGCCCTGCGCCGACGGCCGCGCACGGTCCGTCCGCTCGGTGTCCGCGGGGCCGAGCCGGCCGCGGACCCTGGGGTCGGCCAGTACGTCGGCGACCAGGACCAGTCCGTCCGCGTGCGCCAGGTACTGCTGGGCACGCACCCGTTCGGCGTCGCTCACCTGCTCGCCCATCGGGTCGTACAGGTACAGCAGGCGGCGCCGGCGGCCCCGGGCCACGGTCAGCATCATGGCGCGCGGCTGGCCGCCGGTGGTGGCGTGGGCCCAACCGGTCCGGTTCAGCTCCTGGTTGAGGCCGGTCTGGGTGCGCTGGTCGTCGACGGTGGCGTACTCGACACGCAGTTCGCCCTGCCGGGACCACGAGTGCAGCCCCTCGACCATGGCGGCCATCAGCATCGTCTTGCCCGACGAGGTGCCGCCGACCAGCGGGGTGTGCACCACGCGCATGGTGCCCGCCGCCGGGGGCAGGAACTGCTCGCAGCGCGGACACAGCGCCGTGAGCTTCCCGCGCCCCAGCAGCCGGGAGGCCGGCAGCCGGTGCCCGCACCGGCACACGTGCCACAGCACCCCGTACCGGCCTGGCCGCAACTCGGCATGCAGGGAACGGCAGTCGGGGCAGCGGTGCAGCGCCAGCGGGACCGGTGCGTAGCAGCCGGGGTGCGGGCACTTGACGCGGATGCCGCGCAGCAGCAGCCGGCCGCGCTCCACCCCGCGCAGCACGGGCACACCCGCGGCCCAGCCCAGCCACACCACGGCCAGCAGCAGCGCGAACAGCAGCAGCACCGCGCCGAGCAGCAGCGTGGCCAGCGCGGCGCCGACCAGCGCGCCCGCGGCGGTGCCCGGTGCGATCAGCACGGCCAGCAGGAGCCGGTACAGCGGCGCCCTGGCGCGCACACCCGAGGGGCGGCGTCCCCGGAACAGGTTCCGCACGGTCCGGTTCAGCCACGGACCGGTGAAGGCGGACCGGACGGCCCGCATCCCGGCGAGCCCCGCGGACACCGCGTCCGCCCACGACTGCCGCCGCCAGTAGGCCAGATGCGCGGGCTCACCGCTCCCGACCGGGGCGAGCCGCGGGTCGCTGCGGCCCGCCTGCCAGGGCCCGAGCCCCTGCCACACGGCCTGCACCCCGCGCCCGGTGAATTCCCACAGCGTGCGGAACACGCACACCGCGACGGCCACGACCCCGGCCCAGCCGAACAGGGCCAGCAGCACCAGCACCAGCACCAGCGCCTCGGCGTCGCCGTCCCCGCCCCCCTTCACCGGCGGCCTTCCTCGCCCGGCGGTCGCACGTCGCCGTTCCAGGTCGCCTGCCGCTCCTCGCGCCGCCCCCGCCCGGTCAGCCGGCCCGCGAGCCGGCCCAGGGCACCGGGGCGGTTCCAGGCGTGGTAGGCGTCCAGCCGGCCCCGGCCGGTGCGGCGCAGCGCCTCCTCGACCGCGCCCCGGTCCTCGTCGGGCAGCGCTCGCACGACGGGCCGCAGCACCTTGGCCAGCAGGGTCGTGCGCACCGCCTCCCACGCCGGATGCGTCTGCGGGTACGCGCTCCAGTCGCCGAAGCAGGCGGCCACGTACGACGGCACGGTGCGCAGCCGCTCGCCCACCCGGTCGCCGCGTGCCACCCGCTCGTACGCGGCCAGCAGTCCCGGATCGCCCGAACGGGCCAGCGCGTACAACTCGCTCTCGGACGCCGTGGGGCGGGGCCCGGCACAGGCCTCGCTCCCCGGTGCCGGGACGGCCAGCAGCCGCCGGGCGACGGCGTCGTACACCCGCTGCGTCACCGGCTCGGGGGCGGGCCCGGCCGCTCCGTCCCGCAGCCGCCGCACCTGTTCCACCCAGCCCTCGACGTCCTGGTCGGCGTCGAGCAGCCCCGCGTACTCCAGCAGGAGCAGCGGTGCCCGGTGCGCGGGCCGCAGCTCCGTGGTGAAGCAACGCAGCAGGTCGGCGGCGAGGACCGGTACGGCGGGGTCGTCGGCCGGGGCGGCGAGGGCGGCCCGGACCAGCAGGTCCCGGGTGCCGGCCAGCCGGTGCGCGTCCGAGCCCAGCTCGCTCAGCAGCAGGCTCGCCTCCTCCCCGGTGGGCAGGCCGTCCGGCCACATCAGGAGGAACGCGGTGCGCAGGACGGCCGGTTCGGCGTGCGGCGAGACCCCGGCGGTGCGCAGCACCTCGTGGAACCGGCGCCGCCGGTCGCCGCCCGCCCGCCGTGCCCCGTCGGCCTGGACGCACATCCGCAGGTGCGGAAACCCGGAGTCGAGCGAGACGGGCAGTCCGGACCCGGCCAACCGGTCCGCGGCCCCCGGGGGATCGGCGGCGGCGAGCGCGTCCAGCGCGCCGAACAGGGCGGTGCGCAGCGCGGGGTGACCGTGCACGGCGTCGAGGAGGGCGGGGGGAACGCCCTGACCGTCGCGGGGCGACTCCTCGGCCGTCGGTTTCACGACCGCCTGGCCCTCAGCCGCCCGCCCCTCGACCGCTGGTTCCTCGGCCCCGGGTTCCCCGGCCGTCGGCTCCCCGGTCCGTTCGTTCACCAGGTCCCGGGCGATGCGCCCCGCGAACTCCGGGAGCGCCTCCGTGCAGTCCACGTCGAGCAGGTCGGCGACGCGCAGCAGGGCGAGGGGCCGGCCGGCGGCCGGTTCGGCCGGGTCGGCGATGCCCTGCCGCAGGGCCGGGGCCAGGTCCCGGGCCAGCTCGGCGCGGAGCGCGGGGGTCAGCGAGCCCGCGACCAGCGGGGGCACCGGGCCCCTGCCGAGCACCGCGGTGGCCAGCACCCGGGCGGCGAGCGGCGCCGACACGGCAGTGGGCACCTGGCCGTCCAGCCGGACCGCCAGGGCCGTCAGCGCGGCCGGTTCGTCGTCCAGGGGGGTACCGGTGGGGCTGTACCGCGTCCCCTGTCCGCCCGGGTCCTCGGCGTTCCTGCCGGCCAGGGCCGCGATCAATGCGGGCAGCGTCTCCGGGGGCAGTGTGAACGCGTGGTCCGCCGCCCAACGGGCCGCCGCCGCACGCGCGTCACCGCGCAGCCCGATGCCCTGGACGAGCGCGGCCACCGCGAGCGGGCCCAGCTCGCCCGAGCTGTCGCGGAACAGCTCGGGCCGGCCGGCCGCCCAGACCCGCGCGCACACCTCGGCCCAGGGGTCCTGGAGTGGCTCCCCGTCCGCCCCGGCGGTGCAGTCGTGCACCCGGAACCGGTGGTCGTGGCCGACCGGCTCGGAGGACGGCAGCGCCCCGACGATCTGCTGGCGGGCCTGCTGCGGTCGGCGTGTGTACGTGGTGAAGGTGAGCCGGTGCGCCCGCTCGCGCGGCAGGACGGTGCAGGCCAGCGCGATCCACTGGGCGACGTCGGCGCTGTCGTGCTCCACGAGGACGATCTGCCGGGTGTCCGTCTCCTCGGTCAGGGCGCGCAGGTCCGCGAAGAACGCGGCGAGCCGGTCCCCGCGGGACCGGGCGAAGGCGACCAGCCCGTCCCGGCGCAGCAGACCCGACGGCTCGAACCGGTCCACCGGCACCGGCCGCCCCTCCGGGGGAGTGGCGTCGGCCCAGCGCGGCGACTCCCAGGCCGTGATGGGCAGCGCCCCGTCCGGCAGCCGTACACCGGGCGGCAGATGCAGCGCATGGGCATGGAAGTTGCCCCACCGCCCGCTGTAGTCCGCTCCGGTGTACACCGACCGGCTCAACAGCCTTCCGCCGTCGGACAGCTCGCTGCAGCTGAACGCCTTCGGGAAGCTCTTCAGCTGCTCGGCGTCCGGGCGGGCGGGCAGATCGCGCGGCGGTTCGTACCCGATGAGCTGTTCCGCCTCCCGCAGCAGCGTCTGCGGCACGCCGGGGCTGACCGCGGTGAACCGGAAGCCGGACCCGTCCGGACCGGGCGGCGCCGAGGTGTAGTGCAGCTGGGCGAGGCTCACCTGGCACGCCCCTTCCCCGCGGCCCGCGCGGGCAGCAGTCCGCGCCGGGACAGCAGCCACAGCAGCGGATCCTCCACCCGCACCGGCTGCGGACCCGACTTGGGTACGTCCGCCGGGGCGTCCGCGGGCGGCGGCGCTCCCAGCGCGGACAGCCCGAACAGCGACAACTCGCCGAAGTCGAGCTCCAGTTGCCGCAGCAGCGCGCCGGAGTCCCAGTCGGTCAGCAGGGAGCGGAGTTCCTCGTGCACGGCCAGCCGGTCCTCGCCGTCGTAGGTGCCCGCGCTGTGCGGGGCGTTGCGCAGCAGCGGGGAGTGCGGGTCCAGCAGGGGTCTGAGCATGTCGGCCTT
Source organism: Streptomyces sp. BK340 (assembly GCF_007827595.1). Classification (GTDB taxonomy): domain Bacteria; phylum Actinomycetota; class Actinomycetes; order Streptomycetales; family Streptomycetaceae; genus Streptomyces. The sequence continues at coordinate 79,272 of NZ_VISR01000030.1, read as the reverse complement.
GGTGACGGCCACCGCGATCGGCGTGGACACCCGTCCCCGTGAACTCCCCTTGCCGTGGGCCCGCAGCTGGGCCGCCAGGTCCGCGGCGATCTGCTGCGGCGGGGTCTCCACCACCGGCAGCGGCGGACCCTCGTGCACCGGCAACCGGTCGCGCACCGAGCCGAGCTGGAGCGGGTCGACGAGCAGGATGATCCCGTCGGCGGCACCGAGGTAGCGGGTGTAGCGGTCCATCGCCTCGGTGCCCGCGAGGTCCTCACCGGCCGCGTCGAAGAACACCAGCGTGGTGTGCCGGGTTCCGGTGCCGCCGAGCAGGCTCCTGCGGGGCAGGCTCAGCCGGTACAGCAGCGGGTCGTTGAAGCCGAGCGCGGCCGGCCGGGTGGCGTCCGGCAGCCGCAGCCGCTCGTACAGGTCCTCGGCCATCTCCCTGTCCCGCGTCTGTGTGCTCTGCCCCATCGCCGCGAGCGAGGCGTGATAGGCCTGCCCCACCCGGTGGTTCAACTCGTTGACCAGTACGGACACATAGGTGCTCTTGCCGGAGGCCTTCGCGCCGACCAGCGCGATGATCCGGCTGTCCTGGTCGCAGTAGTCGCTCGGCAGATCGCTGTGGCAGGACCCGCACACCCGCACCGGTGTGGGCACGCCGCACTGCGGGCAGGGCACGCTGCTGCCCCCGCCGCCGAGCCCGGCGACCTTGCGCGCCGGGGTGAACAGGGGCCCGCGCATCCGGGCCGCCGGAGGCACGCCGGGGCCCATGAACCCGGCCCAGGCGTCATCGCTCTCGGGCCCGCACGGCGCACCACCGCGCACCCCGCTCGGGGTCATCAGACAGCGGTACGGCAGCTTGGCCGCCGACGCGCGGGCGAAGCAGTAGGGGCAGATCACGGTCGTCATGGCTCAGCGCACCACCAGGCTGGCGAGAGAGGGTTCTTCGAGGCGTACCGAGGCCGCGTGCTCCCCGAGCAGGAAGCCGCGCAGGGTGTAGGGGGCCGGGCAGGGGGAGGCCGGCAGCTCCTGTTCGACGGTCCCCTGCCGAGCCAGGTCGGGCCCGGGTATCCGCAGGACCGTCGTGCCGTCGGCGGCGCTGCGCGGACGCAGGGTGCCGCTGCGGGCGACGCACACGAACTCCGGTACGTCCCCGGGCGCGCCCGGCGCGGCCAGGGTGACCCGGAGCAGGGTGCGGCCGCCCCGGCCCAGGAACCGCCGTTGTGCGCGCACCAGTTGGTACCTGATGGCGGCGTCGGACGGCAGTAGTGCTTCGGCCGCGTCCGGCACCACCACGACCGCGCCCGGCACCCGGGGCACGGTCACCGCCCGGATCCGCACGGCCCCCGCGCCGACGGGCAGCCGCAGCCCGCCGCGCCGGTAGGCGTGCGCGGTCAGGATCCGCTCCCCGCCGCTCCCTGCTCCGTCCAGAGCCGTCCAGCCGACCACGAGGTGCCCGACGCCCTCGGGCCACTCCAGAGTGATCCGCGCCTGCCCGTCCGGCAGCCGTTCGACGGTGAGCCCCGGCACGGCGCGCACGGCCTCCACGCCGACGGCCGGTCCGGCCACCGCCCGCGCACCGAGTACGGCGACGGCGGCGACCTCGGCGTACGTGCCCGGCGGAGGGCACGGGGCGCCCGCCTTCTCGGGCCAGTCCAGCGCGTCCGGCAGTTCCTGCGCACGCAACTCGGTGCCCGGCGCCGGTGCCGGCCCGGGCCACACCACCAGCCGCACCTCGGCACCTTCTGCACCGCTCCACTCGAACCGCACGGCCCCGCCGTCGGCCCGCGCGTCGAGGCTGCGCACGGGCTCCGGCCAGGGATGGACGGTCCCGGTCACCCGCAGGCCCGGGGAGGCGACCAGGCTGCCGTCGGGCGCCCGGTACCGGCAGACGATCCGGAAGGAGTGCGGGCCGGCCGCCAGCCCGGTGGCCGTGAACCCGTCGGGCCGCTGAACGAGCCGGACGACGCCAGCGTCCGGCCCCGTGGGCTCGGCGGTGACGTCGCTGCCGGCCGTGGACCGCGGTTCGGGCCGGCTGACGGTCTCGTCCGGAGCGGGCGCGTCCGCCGGGCGCCGGGCGGGGCGGAGGGGGGTCCTGTCCTGGAGCGTGGGCCCGGCGGTGCTGCCGGTGGGGCCCGTCGATCTCCGCGTGCGGCGGGCGGCGGCCTCGTCCGCACGCGTGGGCTCGGCGGTGACGTCGCTGCCGGCCGCGGACCGCGGGTCGGGCCGGCTGACAGCCTCGTCCGGACCCGTGTGCTCGATCGTGATGTCGCTCGCGCCCGCCGGCCGCTGCCAGGTGCAGTGGATGCGGCCCGGGCCGTCCGTCAGTACCGGGCGGCCCACCTCCGGGGCGACCAGCAGCCGGCGCGACACCAGTGGCGGGCCCGCCACCCGGCCGTCCCGCAACGGCAGGGCCGCGTACCGCACCCCGGATCCCAGTGGTGCCTCCTTGTCCCGTGCGGTCCCGGCCGCCGTCGGGTCCGCGCCGGGCACACTCCGTACGGCGGGTCTGCCCCGCGCCGTGCGGTACAGCCGCAGCAGCCGCCACTCGCCGGGGACGTCGTGCCGGTCCTGCCAGCTCAACTCGACGTGGTCCGGGCGCAGTTCGGCGCGCAGCAGGGGGCGGTGTCCGGATTCGGGCCGGTGCAGGCGGACCAGACCGCGCAGGGCGCGCCGGTCGTCGGCCGCCCCGCACAGCGCCTGCAGGTACGCGCCGCCGGCGCCGTCCCGGTCGCCCTGCTCCTCGGCCCGCCGGGCGGTCCGCAACAGGTCCTCGACCAGACCCGTCCGCTCGGCCACTTCCGATCGCAGCGCGGCCAGCGCCGGGTCACCGCCGCCGGTGGGCAGCCGGTCGAGCAGGCCCCGCAGCCGGTGCAGCTTCCGTCGTTCCAGGGCGTCGGCGAGCGACTCGGCGGCATCGCGCTGGCGCCGGTCGAGGGCGGGGCGCAGCCGGGCGGCCGCCACCAGCCCTTCGATCTCGTCGGCGTGCACTCCCAGCTCGGCGGCGATCCGCGGGCGTCGGGACGCCGGATGGTCCTGCAGCAGACCTATCAGCTGGTAGAGGACGACCCGGCGCAGGGCCTGCGGATCGCGCCGGTGCAGCTCGGCCAGCCGTGGGGCGAGCGGGGCGCCCGGTCCCGGCCCCTGCGCGAGACCGTCCAGGTACGGCCCGTCCACCCGGCGCCGGCCCCACGGCCCCGAGGGCACGAACAGCCCGTCCAGGACCCTCAACCCCGCGGGGGAGGCGCCCAGGACCTCGCCGAGATGACGTAACCCCGCCGCGTGCTGGGCCGCGGCCAGGCTGCCGTAACCGGGTACGAGGGGGCTCAGCGGCAGACCCGACAGAGCCCTGGGCAGCCCCAGGTGATGCCCGAACTCCTGACCGGCCACGCGAACCGTTCTCCCCCGAGATAGTGCCTCGAGGGACCATCCCAGCAGATCCGGACGTGACCAGGAAGGGGATTCGGGGAAACCGGGAAGGCCGGGACGGGAACGACCGGACGAGCCGCCGTCGGGCCGCCGGGCAGTCAGGCGCCGAGCGCCGCCGGCAGCGGCAGACGTGCCTCGTCGTACCGCTCCAGCAGCAGCCGTGCCACCTCCGGCGCCGGGCCCAGTACGTCCGCCAGGACGTCCGCCCCGGCCGCGCCGCGTGCGATGCGGTCCGGCAGGAAGCCGGGGGCCAGCACGTACGGCGCCACGGCCACCCGCTCGCAGCCGAGGACGCGCAGCTCCCGCACGGCGTCCTCGGTGCGGGGAAGGGATGCGGAGGCGAACGCAGGTCGCACGGCGCACCAACCGGTGTGCCACCACTCCCGCGCGATGTCGGCGATCACTGCGATCGCCTCCGGGTCGGAGGACCCCGCCGAGGCCAGCACGACCCCGGTCGAGGACTTGTCGGCGGGCGTGAGACCCGCCTCGAACAGCCGTCGCTCCAGCGCCGACAGCAGCAGCGGGGACGGGCCCAGCACCTCCGCCTGGCGGATGCGCAGCTGCGGCGGCGCGTCCCGCAGGACGGCGGGGATGTCGGCCTTCGCGTGGAAGGCGCGGGTCAGCAGCAGCGGCAGCGCCACGACGTCGCGCACGCCCTTTGCCGCGAGCGACTCCAGCACCCCGTGCACGGACGGGATGTTGAAGTCCAGGAAGCCGGTCTCCACGCGCAGCCCCGGCCGCAGCGACCGTACGCGCTGCACGAGCGCGTGCACGGTCGCGGCGTGCCGCGGGTCGCGGCTGCCGTGGGCGACGACGAGGAGAACCGGCTTGTCACGCATGGGACGTCAGCTCTTCACCAGCAGGCCGCGGCTGCGCAGCACCCACCGCTCCAGCGGGCTGAAGATCAGCAGGTCGATGGCGATGCCGACGAACAGGATGAGCAGGATGGCGAGGAAGACCGTCGCCATGCTGCTGTTCGTACGGCCCACCTCGAGCAGCTGGCCCAGACCCATGCCCATGTCCGGCGACTGGGCGATGATCTCGGCGGCCATCAGCGAACGCCAGGAGAACGCCCAGCCCTGCTTCAGACCGGCCACATAGCCGGGCAGCGCCGCCGGCATCACGATGTGCCACGTCCCACGCAGTCCCGTCGCACCCAGGGTGCGGCCCGCGCGCAGGAACAGCGGGGGCACCTGGTCGACGCCCGACACCAGGCCGTTGGCGATCGAGGGGACGGCGCCGAGCAGGATCACCGTGAACATCACCGAGTTGTCCAGGCCCAGCCAGATCACCGCCGGCGCGACCCAGGCGACCGAGGGCAGCGACTGCAGACCCGACAGGATCGGTCCGAACGCCGCGCGCACGAACTTCACCCGCGCCACCAGCAGACCCAACGGCGTACCGATGGCCAGGGCGAGCACGAAGCCCAGCAGGCCGCGGGACACGCTGCCCCAAATGTATTCGAGCAGGGTCCCCTTGAGCCACTGGTCCTCGACCTCGCCCCAGACATCGGAAGGGGAGGGCAGCTTCGACGGGTTGTCGACGACCGGGTAGAGCAGGCTCCAGGCCACCAGCACCACGGCGATGGCGATGACGGGCGGCAGGATCTTGTTCTTGAAGGTCTGGCTGAAGGGCGTCCGGCCGGTGGCCGTGGTCTCCAGCGCGTCGAGGCCCGCCTCGACGCTTCCGGCGTCCTGGGCCGGCGTGGTCTCAGTGCTGGCCATGACGGCGGATCTCCCCACGCAGTACGTCAGTGATCTCTAGGGACAGTTCGGCGACCGGCGCGTCCTCGATGCGACGCGGCTGCGGGATGTCGACCGTCCACTCGCGCGCGATCCGGCCCGGCCGGGACGACAGCAGGACGACGCGCTGCGCGAGCCGCACCGCCTCGCGCACGTTGTGCGTGACGAAGAGGACGGACAGGCCGGTCTCCGCCCAGATCCGGGTCAGCTCGTCGTGCAGCACGTCCCGCGTGATGGCGTCCAGCGCCGCGAACGGCTCGTCCATCAGCAGCAGATTGCTCTCCTGGGCGAGCGCGCGGGCCAGTGCCACGCGCTGGCGCATACCGCCCGAGAGCTCGTGCACGCGCTTGCCGTAGGCGCCCTTGAGCCGGACGAGTCCGAGCAGCTCCTCGGTCTTGTCGCGCCGGTCGTTCTTCGGAACTCCCCTGAGCTTGAGGGCGAGTTCGATGTTCTTGCCCGCGGTCAGCCACGGGAAGAGCGCGTGTTCCTGGAACATCAGGGCCGGGCGGCCGTCCGTCGCGATGTCGCCGACGGTCGGCCGGTCCAGGCCCGCCACCAGGTTCAGCAGGGTGGACTTGCCGCAGCCCGAGGCCCCCAGGAGAGTGACGAACTCGCCGGGCGCGACATCGAGGCTGATGTCGTCCAGGACGAGCTGCTGCCCGCCCGGTCCTGCGAAGGACTTCGAGACATGCTCAAGGCGAGCCGCGTACTCCACCGACTCTTCGGCCTTGACGAGGGTCGTTGCCATGGTCGTCACCTCCTGGGAACTCGGGTCGGGGATCAGCTGGCGCCGAGACCGGCGTCGTCCACCGTGCTCGCGCCCTCACCCTTGAGGACCTGGTTGAGGAGCGTGAGGTCGTAGATGCCCTTCAGGTTCGGCTTCTCCAGCAGGCCGGCCTTGACCGCGTGCTCCGCCTCGGTGTTGAGGGTGGAGGCCAGCGGGTCGTCGGTGAACTGGATCGACTTCCAGGCCGGGTCGAGGACGCCGGCCGGGAGCGCCTTGCCCGAATCCGCCTCCAGCTGCTTGTTCGCCACCGCCTTCGCCTTGTCGGAGTTGGCGTTGATCCACTTGTTGGCCTCGACGGAGGCCTTCAGCACGGCCTCGACGGCCTTCGGGTGGTCCTTGAGGAAGCCCTGCCGCACGATGATGTTCGTGATCACGAACTTCTTGTCCGGCCACAGCGACGCCTCGTCGAGCAGCACCTTGCCGCCCTCCGCGACCAGCTTGGACGCGGTCGGCTCCGGCACCCAGGCACCGTCGATGGCGCCGGACGCGTAGGCGTCCGGGGTGATCTTGTTGTCGGTGCGGAGCACCGACACATCGCCCTTGCCGGTGGTCGCGTCGACCTTCCAGCCCTGGTCGGCGACCCAGTTGAGGAACGCCACGTCCTGCGTGTTGCCGAGCTGCGGGGTCGCGATCTTCTTGCCCTTGACGTCCTTCAGGGACTTGATCTTCTTCGGGTTGACGACGAGCTTCACGCCGCCGGAGGCCGAACCGCCGATGATGCGCAGGTTGGTGCCGTTGGCCTTGGTGTAGCCGTTGATCGCCGGGGAGGGGCCGATCCAGCCGATGTCGATGGAGCCGGAGTTGAGGGCCTCGATCTCCGAGGGACCGGCGTTGAAGATCTGGTAGTTCGCCTTGGTGGCGCCCAGTTCCTTCTGGAACAGGCCCTGCTGACGGGCGACGAGCGCGGTGCCGTGGGTCAGGTTGCCGAAGTAGCCGATCTTGACGGAGGAAAGGCCGTCGATCTTCGAGGAGCCGGCGGCGACCTTCTCCTTCGCGTTGTCGGCCGTGGACTTGGACCCGTAGCCGCAAGCGGCGAGCGTGAGAAGGGGGAGCGCGGCCATGACCGCGAAGGTACGGCGAAGAGCAGGTGTAGCAGGCACGGGAGGTGTTCCTCTCGGAGGCCCGGCGGTCACGGTCTTTCAGGTCGTGGCCGGGAGGTCGGCAGGTCTTCGTCTACAGCGGTGGGGGGTGAGGGCGCGCAAGCAGTGCGCGTACGTCAGCGCACACATCGCGCCACTCCGCCCTGCCCGCTGCCGAGGTCGCCGCTGCCGACGCGGCCGCCCTCCTTCGCGAACGTGGAGTAGTAATCGGTGGAGTTCACGTCAGAAGTCCCACCCGTCGCTCTCGGCCTCGTCCTTGACCGGCTCCGGGGAGGCGAACGACTCGCCGACCATGCCCGCGGTGAGCGTGGTGCCGTCGTCCGGGTCGATCAGGATGAACGAGCCCGTGCGCCGCGAGTCGGCGTACGAGTCCACCGGCAGCGGTTCCGCGGTGCGGATCTTGACGCGGCCGATGTCGTTGGCGACGAGCTGTCCCGGGTGCGGGTGCAGGGACAGGTCGTCGAGCGTGAGGCGGGACGGGATGTCCTTGACGATGGCCTTGACCGTGCGGGTGCCGTGCTTGAGCAGCACCCGGTGCCCGACGGCCAGCGGCTGGTCGGCGACGTGGCAGACGGTCGCCTCCACGTCCTGCGTGGTGGCCGGCGCGTCCTTGGTCGGCACGATCAGGTCGCCGCGCGAGACGTCGACGTCGTCCGTCAGCAGGACGGTCACCGACTGCGTCGTCCAGGCCGCGTCGACCGGCTCGCCGAGCAGGTCGATGCCGGAGATCGTCGTCGTACGGCCGGAGGGCAGGATCGTGACCGGCTCGCCGACGCGGAAGGTACCGGCCGCGATCTGGCCCGCGTAGCCCCGGTAGTCCGGGTGCTCGGCGGTCTGCGGACGGATCACGTACTGCACGGGCAGCCGGGCGTGGCAGTGCGCCAGGTCGTGGCTGACCGGGACGGTCTCCAGGTGCTCCAGGACGGTCGGGCCGCCGTACCAGTCCATGTTGGCGGAGGGTTCCACCACGTTGTCGCCGGCGAGCGCCGAGATCGGGATCGCGGTGACCTCCGGGACGCCCAGCTCGGTCGCGTACGCCGTGAACTCCTCGGCGATCGCGGCGAACACGGACTCCTGGTAGTCCACCAGGTCCATCTTGTTGACGGCGAGGACCACGTGCGGCACGCGCAGCAGCGCGGCGATCGCCGCGTGCCGGCGGGTCTGCTCGACCACACCGTTGCGGGCGTCGACCAGGACCACCGTCAGCTCGGCCGTGGAGGCACCGGTGACCATGTTGCGGGTGTACTGCACATGGCCGGGCGTGTCGGCGAGGATGAACCGGCGGCGGGGCGTGGCGAAGTAGCGGTAGGCCACGTCGATGGTGATGCCCTGCTCGCGCTCGGCGCGCAGGCCGTCGGTGAGCAGCGCGAGGTCGGGTCCGTCCTGGCCCCGGCTCGCGGACGCGCGCTCCACGGCCTCCAGCTGGTCGGTGAGGACCGACTTGGAGTCGTGCAGCAGCCGTCCGACGAGCGTGGACTTGCCGTCGTCGACGGAGCCGGCGGTGGCGAACCGCAGCAGGGTGGTGGCCGAGAGCGCCTCGGTCGTGGTCGTGCTCATGCTTAGAAGTACCCCTCGCGCTTGCGGTCTTCCATCGCGGCCTCGGAGAGCTTGTCGTCGGCGCGGGTGGCGCCGCGCTCGGTGAGCCGGGAGGCGGCGATCTCGGCGATGACGTCGTCCAGCGTGGTCGCGTCGGAGTCGACGGCGCCCGTGCAGGACATGTCACCGACGGTCCGGTAGCGGACCAGGCGCTTCACGACGGTCTCGGACTCCTTCGGCCCGCCCCACTCGCCGGCGGTCAGCCACATGCCGGCCCGCTGGAACACCTCGCGCTCGTGCGCGAAGTAGATCTGCGGCAGCTCGATGCCCTCGCGGGCGATGTACTGCCAGACGTCCAGCTCGGTCCAGTTGCTGAGCGGGAACACGCGGACGTGTTCGCCGGGCGCGTGGCGGCCGTTGTACAGGTTCCACAGCTCGGGCCGCTGGCGGCGCGGGTCCCACTGGGAGAACTCGTCCCGCAGCGAGAAGACGCGCTCCTTGGCCCGGGCCTTCTCCTCGTCACGGCGGCCGCCGCCGAAGACGGCGTCGAACTTCTCGCTCTGGATGCGCTCCGTCAGCGGAAGCGTCTGCAGCGGGTTGCGGGTGCCGTCGGGACGCTCCTTCAGCACACCGCGGTCGATGTAGTCCTGTACGGAGGCCACATGGAGGCGCAGCCCATGTGCGGCGACCACACGGTCCCGGTACTCCAGCACCTCGGGGAAGTTGTGCCCCGTGTCCACATGGAGCAGCGAGAAGGGGATCGCCGCCGGGGCGAACGCCTTCAGCGCGAGGTGCAGCATGACGATGGAGTCCTTGCCACCGGAGAACAGGATCACCGGGTTCTCGAACTCACCCGCCACCTCGCGGAAGATGTGCACCGCCTCGGACTCGAGGGCGTCCAGGTGGGAGAGGGCGTACGGGCTGGCCGTACCCTCCTCGACCGTGGCGACGGTCGTCATGCCAGTCCCCTTTCGGTGAGCAGCGCGTGGACCGCGGCCGCGGACTCCTGCACGGTCTGGTGCTGCGACTCGATCCGCAGATCGGGCGTCTCGGGCTCCTCGTAGGGGTCGTCGACCCCCGTGAGCCCCGACAGCTCGCCCGCGGCCTGCTTGGCGTACAGCCCCTTCACGTCCCGCACCGAGCACACCTCGACCGGCGTCGCCACATGGATCTCCAGGTACGAGGTCCCGTTCTCCGTGTGCCGCTCGCGCACCGCCCGGCGGCTGTCCGCGTACGGGGCGATCACCGGGACGAGCGCCTTCACGCCGTTGCGGGCCAGCAGTTCGGCGACGTAGCCGATGCGCTGCACGTTGGTGTGCCGGTCCTCGCGGCTGAAGCCGAGGCCCGCCGAGATGAACTCGCGGATCTCGTCGCCGTCGAGCACCTCGACGCGGTGGCCCTCGGCACGCAGCCGCCCGGCAAGTTCGTACGCGATGGTGGTCTTGCCGGCGCTCGGCAGACCCGTGAGCCAGACGGTGGCTCCGGTGGTCACGTAATTCTCCTGGGTCGCAGTGGTCGCTTCGGTATCAGCAGTGACAGCCCGGACTGTGGGCGAGGTGTCGGTTGCCGCGGGCGCCGTCATCCGTGCAGCCCGCACTCGGTCTTGGCCCGGCCCGCCCAGCGGCCGGCGCGCGTGTCCTCGCCCTCCAGGACCCTGCGGGTGCACGGGGCGCAGCCGACGGAGGCGTAGCCGTCCATCAGCAGCGGGTTGGTCAGCACGCCGTGCTCGGTGACGTAGGCGTCCACGTCGTCCTGGGTCCAGCGGGCGATCGGGGAGACCTTGACCTTCTGCCGCTTCTCGTCCCAGCCGACCACCGGGGTGTTCGCCCGGGTCGGGGACTCGTCGCGGCGCAGGCCCGTCGCCCACGCCGCGTATCCCTTCAGGCCCTCCTCCAGCGGCCGGACCTTGCGCAGCGCGCAGCACAGGTCGGGATCGCGGTCGTGCAGCTTCGGGCCGTACTCCGCGTCCTGCTCGGCGACCGTCTGCCGCGGCGTGAGGGTGATGACGTTGACGTCCATCACGGCCTCGACCGCGTCCCGGGTGCCGATGGTCTCCGGGAAGTGGTAGCCGGTGTCGAGGAAGACGACGTCGACGCCCTTCAGTACCCGGGACGCCAGATGGGCGACCACCGCGTCCTCCATGGAGGAGGTGACGCAGAACCGCTTGCCGAAGGTGTCCACCGCCCACTGGAGGATCTCCAGCGCCGAGGAGTCCTCCAGGTCACGGCCCGCCTGCTCGGCGAGCTGCTTCAACTCCTCGGTCGTACGCTCTTCCTGAGCCGTCGTCATATCCGGTCGTCCCCTCCGTTGTCGGCTCGCCGAAGACCCCGGGAGAGCAGCCCGAGGAACTTCAGCTGGAATGCGCGGTTGCATGCCCCGCACTCCCAGGCGCCATGGCCCTGCTCGCTCGGACGCAGGTCCTCGTCGCCGCAGTAGGGGCAGTGGAAAGGTGCGGCCCGCTCGCTCACGACAGGGCCTCCTCGGACGCCCGGGCCGCCCAGGTGGCGAACCGCTCGCCGTCCTCGCGCTCCGCCTGGTAGCGCTTCAGGACCCGCTCGACGTAGTCGGGCAGCTCCTCCGAAGTGACCTTCAGGCCGCGGACCTTGCGGCCGAAGCCCGCCTCCAGGCCCAGCGCGCCGCCGAGGTGCACCTGGAAGCCCTCCACCTGCTCACCGTTGTCGTCGAGGACCAGCTGGCCCTTGAGACCGATGTCCGCCACCTGGATACGGGCGCAGGCGTTCGGGCAGCCGTTGATGTTGATCGTGATCGGCTCGTCGAACTCCGGGAGGCGGCGCTCCAGTTCGTCGATCAGCGAGATCCCGCGCGCCTTGGTCTCCACGATGGCGAGCTTGCAGAACTCGATGCCGGTGCAGGCCATGGTGCCGCGCCGGAACGGGGACGGGCTGACACTGAGATCCAGCGCCTCGAGCCCCGCCACCAGCGACTCGACCTGCGCCTCCTCGACGTCCAGCACGATCATCTTCTGCTCGACGGTGGTACGCACCCGGCCCGAGCCGTGCGCCTCGGCGACGGCGGCGATCTTCGCCAGCGTCGTGCCGTCGACGCGTCCGACGCGCGGGGCGAAACCGACGTAGAAGCGCCCGTCCTGCTGCCGGTGCACACCGACGTGGTCGCGCCAGCGCTCCACGGGCTGCGCGGGCGCCGGGCCGTCGACCAGCCCCCGCTGCAGGTACTCGTCCTCCAGCACCTGCCGGAACTTCTCCGCACCCCAGTCGGCGACCAGGAACTTCAGCCGCGCACGGGTGCGCAGGCGCCGGTAGCCGTAGTCGCGGAAGATCGAGATGACGCCCTCGTAGACGTCCGGGACCTCGTCCAGCGGCACCCAGGCGCCGAGCCGTACACCGATCTTCGGGTTGGTGGACAGGCCGCCGCCGACCCACAGGTCGAACCCGGGCCCGTGCTCGGGGTGGACCACGCCGACGAACGCGACGTCGTTGATCTCGTGCGCCACGTCCAGCAGCGGCGAGCCGGAGACCGCGGACTTGAACTTGCGGGGCAGGTTCGAGAACGCCTTGTTGCCGACGATCCGGCGGTTGATCTCCTCGACGGCCGGGGTGCCGTCGATGATCTCGTCCGCGGCGATGCCGGCGACCGGCGAACCGAGGATCACGCGGGGCGTGTCACCGCAGGCCTCGGTGGTGGACAGCCCGACGGCCTCGAGGCGCTCCCAGATCTCCGGGACGTCCTCGATCCGGATCCAGTGGAACTGCACGTTCTGCCGGTCGGTGATGTCCGCGGTGCCCCGCGCGAACTCCTGCGAGATCTCACCGATCACCCGCAGCTGCTGCGTCGACAGCCGCCCGCCGTCGATCCGCACCCGCAGCATGAAGTACTCGTCGTCCAGCTCCTCCGGCTCCAGGATCGCGGTCTTGCCGCCGTCGATCCCGGGTCGACGCTGGGTGTACAGCCCCCACCAGCGCATCCGCCCGCGCAGGTCGTTGGGGTCGATGGAGTCGAAGCCGCGCTTGGAGTAGATCGTCTCAATGCGTGTCCGCACATTGAGACCGTCGTCGTCCTTCTTGAACTGCTCGTTGCCGTTGAGCGGGGTGAAGTGCCCCGCGGCCCACTGACCCTCGCCGCGGTGACGGCTCACCTTGCGGCCGGGCGCGGACGCGGCGGGGTTCTGCGGGTTGGCGGCCATGGTTCTACGTCCTTCGGACAGGCGGGAAGCGGCTCTGGCCTGCGTATATGCGCACGCGGACAGGCGTGCGCGGCCTCGCGCAGGCAGGAATCAGATGTGCGGGGAGATCGGCGGTGCTGGGGCGGTCAGCTCGCCGGACAGATGGCGCTGGACATGCGGCCGAGGTCGACGTGCCGCCGACTCACCAAGGCAATTCCAGTTCCAGACATGACGGAAGCGTGTCACGGGGATCTCTGGGCAGTCCACTGTTATCCAAATAATGGACATGCATGTCTCGAATACCGGGACACTGTGATGTGGGTCTCGTACATGGCGTCAGAACGGTCTCGCGGCCTGTGTCCGAACCTGGGACACCCGGACATCTCCGCCCCTATCCTGCCGATCCAGGGACTGGGACGGCGAACGGGGGACGGCCGTGGGGGACCAGGTGCGGCAGTGGCTGCCGGCGGTGGGCGCCTTCGTCCTCGGGGTTCTGGTCCTCAAACTCAAGGACTGGTTCAAACGACTGGTGGACAAGGCGGCCGCCGCACTCTACCGCCGCCTGGCCGGCAGTGCCCTGCTCCGCCGCACGGCACTGCGCCGCTACACGGTCAAGACACACGAACGGAACCGGAGCTTCTTCGTCTCCTTCCGGCCGGACGAGAACCAGGCCATGGACATGGCGTCCGTCTACGTCCCGCTGCGCACCGCCACCGGCTTCGGCACCGATCAGCGGGAGGCCGCGGCCTCGCTGCGCGAGTCCCGCCAGGCGGTGGTGCTCGGCGTACCCGGCGCGGGCAAGACGATGCTCCTGCGGCACACCGCGCTGGCCTGGGCGCGCGACCGCTACCGCCCCGACCTCCGACACAAGTGCCCCCCGGGACTCCTCCTCCTGATCACCCAGCAGCCGCGTCCACCGGTCGGGCGATGGGCCGGGCCGGCGCACTGCCTGTCTGGCGTGCCCGGCTGATCGAGTGGATGCCGGTCATGGAGGCCCGGAAGACACTCCATGCCCTGCTGACCTCCGGCTATCTCACGAAGGTCATGTGGGAGCGGTCCTCGGACGAACTGGTCGAGCGCCGCAAGTCGGAGTGGACCAACACCGGCATGTGGGGGCTCGTGCTGTATGCGGTCACTACATTGGGAGTGATCGCCAGGTCCTGCGCCGCGCTGCTCGGATGGCAGCCTTGGCTCCTCACCCCCCACTGGATCGTCCCCGCAGTCGGCCTGCTGGTGGTCCTGGGGGGTCTTACCGGGTGCCTCGTGATCGCGGGGAGCGAGGAGGAGCCGGGACTGCGCGCCTCGTACGGGGTGGTGACATGGGTATTGGTCAGTGTGCCCGTCAATACGGCGTTGGGTCTTTCGGCACTGCTCCAGGCCTCGATCGTCGCAGCCGTGGTCTGCCTTCTGGTCGCGATCGTGGGCCTCTGTCTGCGTCCCACCTACCGCAACCAGGTGACCGCCGGCCTCACCTGGGATGTGCTGCGCTTCGTCGAGGACCTGGCCGCCCCCTACGCCCCCGGCCAGAACCCCGGCGTAGCCACCTCCGCCTCCAGCTCCACCATCGTGTCGAACAGCCTGAACCCCCGCCGCTGATAGTTGTCCATCGCGAACTCCCCGTCCTTGCTGCATGTGTGCAGCCAGACCCGCTTGGTGGGCGTCCGCTCGGGCCACCGTTCCGCCAGGTCCCACGCACGAGCCGCCCCGTACGACAGCAGGTGGCCCCCGATGCGGCGGCCGCGGAACGCGGGGATCAGGCCGAAGAGGATGATCTCGACGACGCCGTCGTCCTGCGGGTTCAGCTCGACGTACCCGGCGGGCGTGCCGCGGTCGTAGGCCACCCAGGTCTCCGCGCCGGGACGGTCCAGCTGCTCCTGCCACCGGGCGTAGTTCCAGCCGAGGCGGTCGGTCCAGCGGATGTCGCCGCCGACCGCGGTGTACAGGAAGCGGCTGAACTCGGGGGAGGGGACCTCGGCGCGGACGATGCGGACGTCGCCCTCGGGGGCGGCGGCCGGCAGGAGGTCGGCGGGCGAGGTCTGTTCCAGGGACCAGGTGGTGACAGGGATGTTGCTCATGCGGGCCAGGGAATCATCCCGCCCGGCGATCTGTCGATCGACCAGGTCACCCAGGTCACCCCAGGTCAGCTCACCGAACGGTCGAGCGCCGCCAGCGGCACCGCGAACAGCATCCGGTCCGAGACGGACCACACCTCGCCCGTCTCCTGCCAGTAGGACAGGGATCCCGCGGACTCGGCCCAGCAGCGGTGGGAGGAGTCCGAGCCGCAGTGAGCCGCCTTCGCCCCCTTCGCGTCCTGGCGCCACAGTCCGCCGTGCCCGTCCCCGGAGCTGGACAGCTGTCCCACATACCAGGACGGACCGGCCGATCCGGCCTGCCGGTAGGACAGGACACCCCGGATCCCGGCCGCCCTGGTGCGGTAGGCCTCGACCGCGTCCACCCGCCCGGCGGCGTCGGTGGCGAGCAGTCCGCTGCGCGCGGGGTCCGTGCTGAAGACGTAGCGCCACAGCCTGGCGTGCCGCTCGCTGCCGGGGGCCGTCCACTCACCGGCGACCAGGCTGTCGGGTGCGGTGCCGCGGTCCAGGGAGAGGGTCGCGGGGCAGGGCGGGCCGGAGGCGGTGCAGCGGCCGGCGAGGTAGCGGTAGGAGCCGACGGCGGGCATCACGTACTCGTAGCCGTCCCCGGACCAGCCGCCGGGCACCCGGCCGATCGCGGGCGTGTCGACCGTGGTGCGCTGGATGCGGTCGAGGTCGTAGACGTAGAGCGCGTCGGCGTCGCCGGCCGTGGTGGTGACCAGGAGCTTGTCCTGGTACCAGACCATGCCGGAGACGTGGGAGACGAGGCCCCGGTAGTCGCGGCCGCCGTCGACGGGGACCACCAGCAGCACCCAGCGGTAGACGGGGTGGTCGGGGTCGTCGGCGTCGACGAAGGCGACCCTGGCGAGGCCTCGCTCGGCGGTGGTCCCGGTGGTGGTGCTGTGGGTCCAGCCGGTGAGGATCGCCCGGTGGGTGCCCCAGACGCCGTCGTCGTCGGCGTCGCCGGAGGTGGTCACCGAGACCGGGTGCCAGGCGGTGGTGGCGGTGTCGGCCGGGTCCCAGCAGTAGGCGCGGGTGGCGGCCGGGGCGACGGGCAGGGTCGCCTGGTCCTCGGAGGTGCAGTCGGTGCTCGTGGTGAGGGTGCGGTCGGCGCTCCGCAGAACGGTGTCCACGCCGACCGGGCGGCCCATGGACGCGGCGAGTCGGTTCAGGGTGCGGGCCGGCACCAGGCGCTCCTGCAGGCGCAGCGGGGCGGTGTCGGCCTGGGCGGTCAGGGGCTTGAGCGGGCCGGGGTTCTTGGCGACCGTCGCCTGTGAGGCGCTGATCAGAGTGGCGGCCGCGGTGAGTGCGAGCGCGGTTCCGGCGAGGAACGCGCGCACGGCTGCGCCCCGTCTGCGCCGGCGGTGTCTGCCGCGATGTCTCATGTCTCCTCCCGAGGCGGGCCAACTGCGCCTGGTGGTCCGTACGTTGACCGAGGAGCAGGTGGGGAGGCCCGTAGGGATGCTACGGCAGCGGCGGCCGTCACAGGGGCAAGACCCGCAAATATGCGGAAGATGCCCGCATCGAACCCACCTGTCACCCCACCGTCCGGCCGGCGGTCCGGCCTCGTGCCACCGCCGGTGCCGTCGACTGGGGCAGCAGGTCACGGGGGTTGTCGGGCAGGAGCACCTCGATCTCCGTGTTCTCGCAGAAACGATACGGCCGGTGTCGCAGAAGATCCCCAAGATATCGGCGAATTCTGGACATTTCAGCCCTAACGGTTACTGTCCTGGATGAATCACCGAACAGGTCTTCGGCCAGACCCGCCGCGCCGCGCCCCGAAGGGTGTTCGGCGAGCAGGTAGAGCAACTCGGCGTGCCGGGGACTCAGTTCCCGGGACCAGGAGCCCATCGCCCGGGCCACGGTCACCGAGCTGCGGCCCGGCCGGCTCAGGTCCAGCAGGATCCGGGTGGCGCCGGACGGCAGCGGCTCCTCGGCCACCCGCAGCAGCCAGCCCCCGGCCAGCGGCTCCACCGTGCAGGTGCCGAGCGCGGCCAGCCATCGGTGGCCCGGCGTCAGGGACTTGGGCAGCGTCACGCGCCGCAGGTACGGCATCCCGGTCACGGCCGCAGTCCAGCCGTCCCGGTCCACCGCCAGGGCCCGCCCGTCCAGCCGGGCCAGCACCGGCGCCGCGACCGCGCGCAGCCGCTCCAGCGAGGCAAGGTGCAGCTCCCGCAGCCGGGCCTCGGCGAGTTTGGCCACCGAATCCACCCAGGCGAGGGTCGCCGGATGCATGGTCTCCAGCGGGCCGCTCACGTCCACCACCCCGATGAGCCGGCCGTCCCTGGGGTCGGTGATCGGGGCTCCGGTACACGTCCAGGAGGCGTGCGAGCGGACGAAGTGCTCGGCGGCGAAGACCTGTACGGGCCGCCGTACGACGGCGGGGGTGCCCACGCCGTTGGTGCCGACGACGTCTTCCCGCCAGTCCGCGCCCAGTTCGAAGCCGAGTCCGTCGGCCTTGCGCAGCACCGGCGGGGATCCCTCCCGCCACAGGACACGGCCCTCGGCGTCAGCCACCACCATGATGTGCTGGGCGACGTCCGCGACCGAAAGCAACCCCTGGCGCAGCACCGGAAGAATGTGCCTGAGCGGTGACTCCTCGCGTCTGCGCCGCACTTCGTCGGCGGGCAGCAGCCGGGATCTGAAGTCGTGGTCGGGGTCGACGCCGCTGCGCAGCATCCGCCCCCAGGACTGCTCGATCACCGGCCGGGGTGTGATTCGGGCATGTTGCCCGGCGAGCGTGGCCTCGCGCAGCTCGCTCAGCACCCGCGCCGCCTGCGCCGCGTCCACGGCGACCAGACGCGCCACGTTCATCGGCGGGTTCGCCACTGGGGTCCTCCCGGAAAAGTCCTCGAACACACTTGTCAAGCCGTCCGGGCGGCGGTTTCCGGTCCGACTCCTCCTCCCATACTGCCGCCCGGCGCATGCCGGAGGCACAGAGTCCGCGCACAGTCACCATCAAGTTGCAACCCCTTGCAACCCTGGTGAATGGCACGAGGCTGGCCGAGACTTGACCCGGCGCCGCCTTCGTGCGGCGTTTTGTGGCCTTCAACGGGCCCGGTAGGCGGGGGTGGTGCCGTGTCGGCGCAGCACCACCCCCGTGCCGAATTCCCGTGAAGGCGCAGGTCGGCGGGGTCAGAGCAGCGGCCGGGCCCGCTCCACCACCGAGGACAGGTCCAGGCCGGTCGGCAGGGTGCCGAAGGACGCGCCGCGGTCGCCGCCGAGCCGGGAGGCGCAGAACGCGTCGGCGACCTCCGGCGGCGCGTGCCGCACCAGGAGTGAACCCTGGAGCGCCAGTGCGAGGCGCTCGACCAGCCTGCGGGCGCGGCCCTCGATGCCGTCCAGATCGGCGAGTTCGGTGAACAGGTCCTTCACCGCCCGGTCCAGCCGGTGGTCGGCGCCGTGCGCCCTGCCGATCTCGGTGAGGCAGGCGTCCAGCGCGCCCGGCTCGCGCTGCAGCGCCCGCAGCACGTCCAGGGCCTGAACGTTTCCGGCGCCCTCCCAGACGGAGTTCAGCGGCGACTCGCGCACCAGCCGGGGCAGCCCCGACTCCTCGACGTACCCGTTGCCGCCCAGGCACTCGGCGGCCTCCACCGCCAACGGCGCGCAGCGCTTGGTGATCCAGTACTTGGCGGCCGGCACCGCCAGCCGCAGGAAGGCGCGTTCGCGCTCGCTCCCGTCGTCGTAGGCGGCCGCGAGCCGGAGCGTGAGCGCGGTCGCGGCCTCGGACTCCAGCACGAGGTCGGCCAGCACGTTGCGCATCAGCGGCTTGTCGATCAGCTTCCCGCCGAACGCCTCCCGGTGGGCGCAGTGGTGGACGGCCTGCGCCACCGCCTGCCGCATCAGGCCGGCCGAGCCGAGCGCGCAGTCCAGCCGGGTCGCCGCCACCATCTCGATGATGGTGCGTACCCCGCGCCCCTCCTCGCCGACCCGGCGCGCCCAGGTGCCGTCGAACTCGACCTCGGCGGAGGCGTTGGACCGGTTGCCCAGTTTGTCCTTGAGGCGCTGGATGAGGAACACGTTGCGGGTGCCGTCCGCGAGGACGCGCGGGACGAGGAAGCAGGTGATCCCGCCGGGAGCCTGGGCGAGCACCAGGAAGCCGTCGGACATGGGTGCCGAGCAGAACCACTTGTGCCCGGTCAGGACGTACGTCCCTTCCTCGGCGAGCGGCCGGGCCTCGGTGGTGTTCGCCCGTACGTCGCTGCCGCCCTGCTTCTCGGTCATGCCCATGCCGAAGAGGGCGCCGGGCTTCCGCCCGGCGGGCCGCAGTTCACGGTCGTAGATCGTGGACGTCAGCCGCGGCTCCCACTCGGCGGCCAGCGCGGGATCGGCCCGCAGCGCCGGCACGGCCGCGTGGGTCATGGACAGCGGGCAGCAGTTGCCCGCCTCGACCTGGGTCCAGACGAGGAATCCGGCCGCCCTGCGCACATGTCCGGCAGGGCGTGTCCAGGCGCCGGTCAGCCCCGCTCCGACCCCCTTGCCGAGCAGCCGGTGCCAGGCCGGGTGGAACTCGACCTCGTCGACCCGGTGGCCGTACCGGTCGTGCGTGCGCAGCCGCGGCGGATGTTCGTTCGCCTGTACGCCCCACTCCTGCACCTGTGCCGAACCCGAGGCCCGGCCCAGCACGGACAGCTCGTCGCGCACCTCGTCCAGCACCTCGGGATCCGTGTGCCGCTCGACCGCCTCGACGAGGGCCCGGTCGGCGCTGAAGACGTCGTATCCCACCAGCGGAGGGGGCTGGTTCGTCACGGTATGGGTGGAGTTGCCTGCCATGATTGCGAACCTATCCGGGATCACGGCGATACTGGACTCCAGAGTCGCACAGCACCGCCCGCGGGCGCGTCCGGCCCGTCACCTGCCCCGGAAGGTGAGGACGGTCCCGCACGGCGGATACCGTTAGGTCGTGCAGCCAGGAAGTGAAACCCCCCAGCGGCCCCCCGGCCGGCTCCACCGGGCCCGAGTCCTCTACCGGAACGTATCCAAACGCAGGACCGCCTGGCTGCTGCTCAAGGACACCGTCAACTCCTGCATGGAGTACCGCATCCTGGGCCTGGCCGCCGAGGCGGCGTTCTTCACGCTGCTGTCCGTGCCGCCGCTGCTGCTGAGCCTCATCGGCCTCCTCGGCTACGTCGACGCCTGGACCGGCGCCGACACCATCAAGAGCCTGGAGAACAACCTCCTGGAGGCCTCCCGTACGGTCCTGTCCGACAAGGGCGTGAAGGAGATCGCCGAGCCGATCCTGCACGACGTGATGAGGGGCGGCCGGCCCGACGTCATCTCCATCGGTTTCCTGTTCGCCCTGTGGTCGGGCTCCCGCGCGGTGAACGTCTTCATCGACACGATCACCGTCATGTACGGCCTCGACGGCGTCCGCGGCATCGTCAAGACCCGCATGATGTCGTTCCTGCTGTTCATCGTGGCGCTGCTGATCGGCTCGGTCGCGCTGCCGCTGATGGTGGCCGGGCCGGACGCGGTGGTGGGGGTCGTGCCCTGGTCGGAGACGGTCGTCCAGGTCCTGTACTGGCCGGTCGTCATCGTCCTGTCCATCGTCTTCCTGACGACCCTGTACCACGTGTCCGTGCCCGTCCGCTCCCCCTGGATCGAGGACGTACCCGGCTCCCTGGTCGCCCTGGCCATGTGGGTCCTGGGCAGCTTCCTCCTGCGCATCTACCTCACCAGCACCATCGAGGGCGCCACGATCTACGGCTCCCTCGCCGCCTCCGTCGCCGTCCTCCTCTGGATCGGCGTGTCGGCCTTCGCCGTGCTCGTCGGCGCCGCGGTGAACGCCGCCATCGACCGGGTCTGGCCGGCCGCCGCCACGGCCGCGGCCCGCGCCGCCAACGAGCGGCTGATCGAGGCGGAGGTCGTCGAGTACGTCGCCCGCGTCGCCGCCGCCCGCGAGGCGGACCCCGACGACCCCGACATGCCGTCCGAGTTCCCCGAACGCTGGTCCCGCTTCCTCCCTCCGGAGGACGTCACGGCCCGCCTGCGCACCCACGCGAAGAACCCCCACCACCACGCCCACAAGAGCCACGAGGTGAAGGGCGCGAACGGAACGCACGGGAGCACACCGCCACACGGCGAGTGACGGGCGGACCGCCGGCCGGCGCCCGGGTCACGGCTTCCAGGTGCCCGCCGCCGCGGTCTCCCGCACGAAGCCGGCGAAGTCCCGCGGCTCGCGGCCCAGGACCTGGCGTACCCCGTCCGACAGGTGGGCGTTGCGGCCGTCGAGGAGGCTCTCGAAGAGGCCGACCAGGAAGTCCGCCTCCTCGGGCGGCACCCCGAAGCCGGCCAGTCGCCCGCCGTACTCCCGGGCCGGCACCGCCCGGTACGACAGCCGGCGCCCGGTCACCGCCGCGATCTCGGCGACCGCCTCGCCGAAGGTCAGCAGCCGAGGCCCCGAGACCTCCACCACCTCTGCGACGTACCGCTCGCCCGCGGTCAGCGCCGCCACGACCACGTCCGCGATGTCCCTCGCGTCGACGAACGGCTCCCGCACCGACCCGGCCGGGAACACCAGCTCCCCGCACTCCCGCAGCTCCGCCGCCAACGGACCCTCGCTGAAGTTCTGCGCGAACCACGCGGCCCGGACGACCGTCCAGTGCGCCCCCGAGGCCCGCAGCGCGTCCTCCGTGGGCCGTGCCTGCTTCTCGCCCCGCGCCGACAGCAGCACCAGCCGCCGCACCCCCAGACGGACGGCCTCGCGGGCCAGGCGCCCGACCGCCTCCGCCGCGTCCGGCGCCCCCACGTCCGACGGGTACACCAGGTAGGCCGCGTCCGCGCCGGTCAGCACCCGCTCCCACGTCGACCGGTCGTGCCAGTCGAAGCCCCGTGCCCGTGAGGCCGCCCGGACCGTCAGCCCGGCCGCCCGCGCGGCCTCGGCGACCCGGCTGCCCGTACGACCGGACGCGCCGGTCACCACCACCGTCGAACCCTGTGTCCCACTCATGTTCTGCGTCATGTCCGCCAGTCAACTGCCGCCCCGGCCAAGGGACCATCGCCGATCGGCTCACCCGCATACGCGCGCGTCTACGCTGTGCCCATGGACGCTCCCCCACGCTCGAACATGCTCACGCGGGGGACCCCCTCGCAGGCCTGCTGGACGGCCCCCGCGCGCACGGCGCGTTCATGATCCGCGCCTGCCTCGAGCCGCCCTGGGCGGTCCGCGTGGCGGACCGCGCACCGCTGACGGTGATGGTGATGGCGCGCGGCGAGGCCTGGGTCACCCCCGACGGCGGCGAGCAGGTCCGGCTGCGTCCCGGCGACCTGGCCATCGCGCGCGGACCCGACCCGTACACCTGCGCCGACGCCCCCGGCACCGCCCCGCAGGCGCTGATCCTGCCCGGCGGCGAGTGCAGCTACCCCGACGGCAGCCCGCTGAACGGCTCCATGGACCTCGGCGTGCGCACCTGGGGCGACCGCCCGGACGCCCCGACCGTGATGCTGATCGGCACCTACCTGATGCAGGGCGAGATCAGCGGCCGCCTGCTGGACGCCCTGCCCCCGCTGCTGACCCTCCCCGCCGAGGTGTGGCCGTGCCCGCTCACCCCGCTGCTCATGGAGGAGATCGTCCGCGACGAACCCGGCCAGGAGGTGGTCCTGGACCGTCTGCTCGACCTGCTGGTCATCAGCGCGCTGCGGGCCTGGTTCTCCCGCCCCGAGGCGGCCGCGCCCGCCTGGTACCAGGCCCTCGGCGACCCGGTCGTCGGCCGCGCCCTGCGCCTGATCCAGGGCGACCCGGCCCACCCCTGGACGGTGTCCTCGCTCGCCGCCGAGGCCGGGGTGTCCCGCGCGGCCCTGGCCCGCCGCTTCACCGAACTGGTCGGCGAACCCCCGATGGCCCACCTCACCGCCTGGCGTCTCGCCCTGGCCGCCGACCGGCTCCGCGACACCGAGGACACCCTCGCCGCCATCGCCCGCCGGGTCGGCTACGGCAGCGCCTTCGCCCTGTCCAGCGCCTTCAAGCGGGTGTACGGGGTCAGCCCCCAGGAGCACCGCACCCGGGCGGCGTAACCTGGCGTACGTGTACGAGGAGCGGCCGTCCCGGCTGACCGGCGCGGTGGTGTGGCAACGCACCCCGGAGCACCCGGAGGGTGTCCGCCCGGTGCTGCCCGACGGCTGCATGGACCTCCTGTTCAGCGAGGGCCGGCTGCTGGTCGCCGGACCCGACACCCGCCCGTACGTCCCCGGGGGCCGGCCCCGCGCCTGGGCGGGCGTCCGCTTCTTCCCCGGCACCGGGCCCGCCCTGCTCGGCGTTCCGGCCCACGAACTGCGCGACAGGCGCGTCGAGTTGACGGATCTGTGGCCCGCGGCCCGGGTGCGACGGCTGCGTGGCCGCATCGAGGCGGCCCCCGATCCGGCGACGGCCCTGGAGGACGTCGCTCTGGACCGGGCCGCACAGGCGCCGCCCCCCGACCCGCTCCTGCGACGGCTGGTGGAGTGCCTGGACGCGGGCCGCCCGGTGGCGGCGACGGCCGGTGAACTCGGCATCGGTGCGCGCCAGTTGCACCGCCGCTGCCTGACCGCGTTCGGCTACGGACCCAAGACCCTCGCCCGGGTCCTGCGCCTGCAGCGCGCCCTGGCCCTCGCCCGCTCCGGCATCCCGTACGCCGAGACGGCGGCCCGCGCCGGTTATGCGGACCAGCCCCATCTCGCCCGGGACGTACGCCAGTTGGCCGGCCTGCCGCTCGGAGAGCTACTCGGCGGCCAGCGGTGCGAACAGGTCGACGCCGTTGCCGTCGGGGTCGTGCACGGTGGCGTACCGCTGCCCCCAGAACGCGTCCCACGGCTTCAGCTCCCCGTGGTACCCGGCGCCCACCAGGTCCTCGTACACGGCGTCGACCTCGGCCGGTGAGCCGCACCGGAAGGCGAGCCCGACCCGGCCCCCGCCGGCGGGCGGCCGCCACCCGGAGTGGAACGAGCGGACGGTCTCCTCGGTGTCCAGCGCGAGCACCAGCCCACCGGGCAGCTCGGCCTCGACATGCGGCTGGTCCTCGGCCCCTTCGGGGAAGACCAGCCCGAGGCGACGGTAGAACGCGAGCGAGGCGGCCAGGTCGGAGGCCACCACGCCGATCACGGCGAATCGTGGAGTCATGGGTTCACCGTAGGCAGCTGCCCGGTGCCCGGTCTTGAAGGAATCGGACACGGCGGCAGCGGCGGATAAACGGTTGCCCCTGTCTCCCACCGCCGGAATGATCCATCCGTTCGGTTCGATCGTGGGGGAGTGGCTGTTGGCCGACGTGTTCGCGTGTGATCGGTGCGGTACCGAACTCACCGTTCCTGTGTCGAGGGTGGCGCTTCCCGTACGGGCCCGGCACAACTTCGGGCACGAGATGCTCCCCGCGCTGATGGAGTCGGGAACGTACGCCGTCGACCCGGATCCCCGGGGAGGGCCCTGGATTCCCTGGGACGAGGTGGGCGAGGAGGCAGCGGCGGCCCTGGGGGTGTTCGCTCCCGTGTACTCCCTCTTCTCCGGTCCGCCGGGCGCGGTCGTCGTCGCACCGGGTGACGTCCGGGGCACCGTGCTCATCCCGGGCCACGACGGCTACTGCCTGGGCCTGGACGGCAGGGACGGCCCCAACCTGGCCTGCGAGGAGTGCGGCCGGCCGGTGGCGACCAGGCTCGACGACTGCTCGATCTGGCAGGCGGTGTGGCTGAACCCCGCCGCCGTACGCCGCGTTCCGGGCCCCGCTCCCCGGATCACCGACTGGGAGACCGTCGTCGAGGAGGGACGCAGTGCCCCGCCCGTCGAGCAGCCCGGGTACTGGAGCCCGCAGTGGCAGGCGGCCGCCGGTGTGGCCCTGGCCCATCTGCTGGTGGCTTCGGCCGGCGCCCGCGTGGCCCTGCCCCGCGGACTCGTCACGGACATGTTCGGCCGGGCACTCGACGCCCTCCTCCCGCCCGGCCGGCCGGCCCGCACACTGGCCCTGACCGGCCCGGGGCTGCCCGCGTCGGGCGCGTCGGGTGCGGACATCGCCCTCGTCCCGGTGCACCCGCAGACGGGCGGGACATGGCAGCCGCCCGGCAGCCCGGCGACCGTACCGCTGCCCGCCGACGTGTGGCTCGGCCTGGCCTTCCCCGAGGAGCTGCCCCGCCTGCCGGTGACCGGCGGACTGCCCCGCGGCGTCGAGCGCGACGACCCGCTGCCACTGCGCCCGGGATGGACGTTCCGCCCCGACCGCCAGCTGTTCCTGTACACGCTGGCCAGACTGCCCGCCGTACGCGAGCCGTGGCTGCGCGAGCTCTACCTCCACCTGCAGGACCACAGGAACTTCGGCGTGTTCTAGGTCCTGTCGTCAAATTCCCGTCGTCGCCCGAAGGGCGGCCTCGGGGCGTCTGGTGCGTGCTCTCGGCGTGCCGGGCGGAAGTCCTCGTACTGGACGTACTTGGGCTTTCGCCCGGTGCGGCGAGAGTGCGTGCCAGGCGTCGTGGGGCAGACGGGAATTTGACGACAGGGCCTAGCCCGGATCACTCACCGGACGGATCCCGCTGCCGCAGCACCCGACGGGCCGACCGCTCGGCCTGTTCCGCGTGGGACATGATGCGCGCCTGCCTCCGGGGCCACCACGTCAGCTCCACCAGGAAGAACAGCACGAACAGCCACGACACCCAGGCCTGCCGTGCCGATCCGGAGATGGTGTCGGTCAGGGCGAGAGCCACGGCCAGCCCGGCGAAGACCAGAACCACCCAGAGGAGGAGGCGATCGTGCTCCCGTGCAGTCCGCAGGCCGTCGCAGTAGTCGACGACGGCAGGTGCCAGCCGGGGGTCACCGATGTCCTCACCACGACGGGCGGCGCGCACGACCGCCTGCCGGTCCGCGGGATCCAGGTCCCCGGCCCCGGGCCAGACCCGGCTCATCCGCCGGGACACCCTGATCCCGTAGAAAGGGCCGAGCACGAGAACCGCCGCGACCGCACCCACCCATGAGCCCGATTCGGCCAGCACGAAGGCGCCGAAGGAGACGCCGGCCGAAAGTCCGATGATCATCGCCCTGCGAACCGGACCGCCTCGCCACACCCAGCCGGGGAGGACCATCACCACGGCGTCATGCTGGCAGCCGCCGGTGTGGCGGGCAATCACCCCGGGGCCACGACACGCGGGGGCACCCGGGGCCGTCAGCCGAAGGTCACCGGCCCCTTCGGCGTCCCGACGGTGAAGGAGATCATGAACGGCCCCTCGCGAAGGGCGAGTTCGGTGCCCAGCGCCGACAGCAGGGGCCGGAACTCGTCGGGCTCGGGCACCGTCGCGCTCACCTCCACCAGCGGGGTGACGGGCAGTCCGGAGGCCGCCGGGTGCGTCGACTCGCCCCAGTCGATGAGGAACGGCACCAGTCCTGAGGGATGCCCGCTGCCGCTGTCGGTCAGCCGCCACCGCAGCAGGGTGCCGTCGGGGGTACGCCGGCTCATCGGGTGGACGGGCCCGGGGTCGTAGCCCCGCTCACGGGCGGCCGCGATCGCCGTCTCCAGATCGGGCGGGCTGATCGCCCAGGTCACCGTGGCCGGCCCGGCCAGCCGGTCGACCCCGAACGGCCGCAGCTCCACCGGCTCCGGCTGCTCCGGATCCGGCCCGATGATCTCCAGGTAGCTCCGGCCGCCCAGGCCGACCAGATAGTTCCGCGTACCCAGCTCGACGTGCACCCCACCGGGCGCGGGCGTCACCCCGGTCCGCGACGCGAACTCGGCCACGGTCGCGGCGAGATCGGGCGTGGCGAGAACGAGATGGTCCAGCAGCGGAGGAATGGGCTTCATTCCGGGGGAGGGTACGGGACCCACACCCCTGTGCGGAACACCCGCGCCGCGGCTGCAGGGCGCGTGACTCGAGTCCCGCGGGCGTGCACGCGGCCGCGTGCGCCCGGTGCCGCCGTCAGGGGGACGGACGGGCGTTCCGAACGGCCCTCGGGAACCGTCGCCGAGGCCTGTCGGGATCAGGGCTTCCTGACCCACCTGAGCGGCGGTATCGCCTGGGCGGGACGGCTCCGTGAGTGACGTTTCTGCGGTGAACCCGTTCCGCCATTGGGGTGAGTAAAGCTGGCGTATTGGACGGGTCACATGCGTATCTAGAGATGCTCTTGTCTTGGCAAAGGGCGTCGAGACGCGGTGACCCGACCCAACCGGTCCCGCGTCACCCACCCACCGGAGGAGCCGGACCTTGACTTACGGGACAAAGCTGCGCGAGCGGATCGCCGGGCCCGGGACCACACCGCTGATCGGCGTGTACGACATGTACTCCGCCTCGATCGC
Source organism: Streptomyces sp. BK340 (assembly GCF_007827595.1). Taxonomy (GTDB): domain Bacteria; phylum Actinomycetota; class Actinomycetes; order Streptomycetales; family Streptomycetaceae; genus Streptomyces. Next base: position 52,226 of record NZ_VISR01000030.1, on the reverse strand, counting down.
GGCCAACCACTACGACGGCATGTTCGTCTCGGGCTTCGGCTTCGCGGCGTCGTACTACGGACTGCCGGACATCGGATTCATCGCGTGGCCGGACATGGTCGCGTTCGTCCAGCGCCTGCGGGGCGCGTTCCCGCACCATCACCTGCTCGTGGACATCGACGACGGGTACGTCGACCCCGAGGTCGCCTGCCACGTCGTCGAGGGGCTGGAGCGGATCGGTGCCTCCGGGGTGATCCTGGAGGACCAGAAGCGGCCCCGCCGCTGCGGGCACGCCGACGGCAAGCAGGTGCTGCCGCTGGACGAGTACCTGGAGAAGCTGGACAGGGTTCTGGCCACCCGTCAGGACCTGGTGGTCGTCGCCCGCACGGACGCCACCGACGAGCACGACATCCTGCACCGGGCCGAGCGGCTCGCCGCGACCGACGCCGACGTGGTGCTGGTCGACGGGGTGCGCAGCATCGAGTGGATCAAGCGCATCCGCGAGGTCGCCGGGGACAAGCCGCTGCTGTTCAACCAGATCGCCGGCGGCAAGTCGCCCCGGCTGTCGCTGACCGAGCTGTCCGACCTCGGTGTCGACGTCGCGATCTACAGCACCCCCTGTCTGTTCGCGGCGCACGAGGCGATGGACTCCGCGCTCGGCGAGCTGAAGGCGGCCGACGGACGGTTGCCGCAGGTGGATCCGGCGAGCGGGGTCGGCGTGAAGGCGTCGACCACGCTGTTGGAACGGAACATCGACCCCGAGCGGCTGCAGCCCGAGGGCGTGGGCGTGTGACGGGTGGCGCCGGGCCCCGGCTCGGGGCGGCCACGGTGATCGCGGCGGCGCTCCTCGCCACCGGTGCCGCGCCCGCGGTGGCCGACGGGAGCAGCCTGATCACCGTCATCGACAACTCCCGGGCGGACTCGATCCTGGAGGTCGACCGGACGGCCAACGTGCAGACCGGAAAGGGCACCGCGGGCAGCGACCACGACGGCAGCGCGGTGGACGCCATCCAGGCCCTGCTCGGTGACCTGGACAAGGACGACGAGGACTGAGACGGGCCGAGCGCGAAGGGCCGGGCGCCCCGTGCGGGGGATGCGCGGCCCTTTCTGCGTCGCAGGGCGGGCGCGGCCTCGCGGACGCCCCTCGGGGCGCGCTCGCCGGGTGGGTACGGGTCAGGCGACCCAGCCGTTGGTGATGCCGAGGACCGCGGAGCCGTCCAGGTCGGTGAGTTTGGTGCCGACGAAGCCGCGGGCCCAGTCGGAGGTCTGGAGGCGGAAGGCGGGCTCGTCCGCGGTCAGAGCCTCGATCACCGACTCGGCGGCGCCCTCGGCGGTCTGCGCGCCGTCGAGGAACTGCGCGATCGTGCGGTTCAGGTAGGTGTTCAGCTGGGGCGCGTACACCCCGGCAGCGGCCACGGCCTCTTCCAGGTCGACGCCGACGTTGGCGACGAATTCGGTGGCGACGGCACCGGGTTCGATCACGGTGACGGACACGCCGTGCGCCGCGGCCACCGGGGCCAGGCTCTCCATGTATCCCTCGACGGCGAACTTGGCCGCGCAGTAGGCCTCGTTGAAGGGCTGTCCGACGACGCCGCCGACGCTGGTCACGGTGATCAGCCGGCCGCCGGAGGCGCGCAGGTGGGGCATGGCCGCCTTCGAGACGTTGAGCACGCCGAAGAAGTTGACCTCCATGACCTTGCGGACCTCGGCCACGGACTCGTTCTCCAGGGTGCCGAGGTGCCCGGCGCCCGCGTTGTTGACGACGGCGTCCAGGCGGCCGTGGTCGGCGAGCACGCCGTCGATCGCGGACGTGATCGAGGCCTCGTCGGTGACGTCGAGCCGGCGGATGTCGACCTCCACGCCCGCCTCGGCGGCGGCCTTGCGCAGGGCGTCGGCGCGGCTGGGGTCGCGCAGTGTGGCGACCGTCGTCCAGCCGGCGCGTGCGGCGGAGACGGCGGCGGCGAGGCCGATGCCGGAGGAGGTGCCGGTGATGAGGACGACCTTGGGGGACCGGGAAGACATGGGAGGCCTTTCGGGCAGGGGGAGCTCGGCACATTTGAGTGCGTGTACACACACCATAATGCATTTACGTGCGTGTACACGCAACCGGTAAGCTCACAGCATGCCGAAGAAGAAGATTGCGCAGGCGGAGATGCCGGTGGCGGACCACGCCTTCTACGGGCTCGTCTGGGCCGGGACCGTCCTGACGGACCGCGTGGACCGCGCCCTGAGCAAGGCGCACGATCTTCCGGTCTCCTGGTTCGAGGTCCTGCTCTGGCTGGCCTCCAGCCCCGACCCCGTTCCGGCCTCCGTCCTGGGCAACAGCACCATGCTCAGCCGCAGCCAGGTCTCGCGCGTCGTCGACGCCCTCCAGGGCCGCGGTCTCGTCACCCGTACCCCCTCGGCCCGCGACGCCCGCTCCGTCGAGGTCTCGCTCACACCCGAGGGCCATCGGCTCTTCGATGCGGCCGACGCCACCCGCCGCGAGTGCCTCGCCCCCGTCTTCACGGACCTCCTGGACGAGGGCGACCTGCAGGCGCTCAGCAGGGTGTGGCAGAAGCTCAAGGCCAACAAGGACGCCTAGGGGGTTTCGGCGCCTTCACCGGTCGCCCGCGACCGCGGAAGACGTCGGGCTCACTCATTCAGGTCCGGGCGGCCGTTCTCGTCGAGTTCGACGCCCTCCTCGGGGTCGTGTTCGTCGTCGCCCGGCGCGGTCACGGCGGTGCGGTGCTGGGCGGGGGCGAGGGTGCGGCCGACGGCCTGGGCGGAGCCGTAGGCGGTGACCAGGGCGACGCCGGCCGCGGCGAGGGCCGCCGCGGTGCGCGTGGTGCGATTCATGCCCGGTAAACACCCCTGGGTCCGGCGCGGTCACCGCGGTGCGCCCGAACGGGCGGCGGGCGGTGCGGCCGTACTCGCCCGCCGCACCAACCGGGTCGACAGTTCCGTCCGTGTCCCCTCCGGGCGCTCGCCCTGCATCATCCGCACCAGCAGCCGCAGCGCGGTGGCCGCCATCTCCGCGAGGGGCTGGCGGACCGTGGTGAGCGCCGGGGTGGCCCAGCGGGCCTCGGGCAGGTCGTCGAAACCGACCACGCTGACGTCGTCCGGCACCCTCAGCCCCCGCTCGGCCAGGGCGGTGTACACGCCGAGCGCCATCCGGTCGGAGCACACGAACACCGCCGTCGGCGGCTGTGGAAGGTCCAGCAGCTCGTGCATGCGCAGCCGGGCGGCCGGCTCCTCGAACCCGGCGTGCCGCACGTACTCGGCGCGCTGCCGCACCCCGGCCGAGGCGAGGGCCGAGCGGTAGCCCGCCACGCGGGCGCTGTCGCGCATCTCGCGCCGCGGACCGGCGATGACGGCGATCCGCTCGTGCCCGAGGGCCAGCAGATGCTCGGTCGCGCTCACTCCGCCCTGCCGGTCGGCGGCCCCCACGGACGCCACCCCGGCCGGCGGTTCGTGCACGGGGTCGATCATCACGAACGGGATGCGGTGGTGGTCCAGCCGGGCGTACTGGGCCGGCGACAGCTCGGCCAGGTTGAACAGCGCGCCCGAGGAACCACGCGCGGTCAGCCTGTCCAGCCAGCCGTGCCCGGGGCGGTCGCGCCGGCCACGGTCCAGGCCCGCCGAGACCACCAGCTCGAGGCCCGCCTCGTACGCGGCCTCCTCCACTCCGTGCAGTACGGCACCCGACCGGGAGCTGTCGAGCGAATGCACCACCAGGTCCACCAGGGCGGGCGTCCTCGTCGCGTCGAAACGGGGTCTGCGCACGTACCCGAGCCGGTCGAGCGCCTCGGTGACCCGCCTCCGGGTCTCGGGAGCGACGTCGTCGCGTCCATTGACGACCTTCGAAGCCGTCGGCACCGACACCCCGGCCGCACGGGCGACCACCGCCAGCGTCGGCCCGGCCGCCGCGCTCGCACTCCCCGCACGGACCATGAGGAACCCGCCTCTCCGACCCGCCCCGGGTCACCGAACGTTGCGACCAACGCTGCTTCCGCGGCCTGCCCGTCGGGCGTGCAGAAAGCGCTTCCTACGATAGGTGTGCGTCAACTCGGCGTGAAGACATGGGAATTCGCGGGATGGCGGGCGGGGGGACTTTCGAAACTTCGAACCGGGTGGGGTGGTTGTGGCGCGGTGGACACGACCGGCCCGGCTTCGGCACCCTCACCTACGCCACATGCGCCGACGTAGCCCGAACGGCCCAGTGCGGGGTCTGTGCACCGGAATACATCCCGGTGATGTGGTGCTCTGAAGTGAACGGTGCAGGAGCACGGCGAAGGGCTGGTGGGCGATGACGGCAGACCCGACGGGCCCGGTGGTCGCCACGCCCCACGGGGCCGTACGCGGCCGGTACGAGCATGGCGTCGCGGTGTTCCGGGGCATCCCGTACGCCGCCCCGCCCTTCGGCCCCCGGCGGTTCCGCCCGCCCGCGCCGCCCGAGCCCTGGGACGGGACACGCGACGCGGGAACCTTCGGGCCGACGGCGCCGAAACCCCCGTACTCCGAGGCCTTCGCCCAGTACCTGTCGGACCCCGTCGTCCCCGGCGACGACTGCCTCAACCTCAACGTGTGGACCCCCGAGCCGGGCCCCGGCGCCCGGCTCCCGGTCCTGGTCTGGCTGCACGGCGGCGCCCTGACCAGGGGATCCTCGGCCGTTCCCGTCTACGACGGCCGCGCCTTCGCCCGCGACGGAGTCGTCTGTGTCTCGGTCAACTACCGGCTGGGAGTCGAGGGCTACGGGCTGTTCCCGGACGCGCCGCCCAACCCCGGCCTGCGCGACCAGCTGGCCGCCCTGCGCTGGGTGCACGAGAGCATCGCGGCCTTCGGCGGCGACCCGGGCAACGTGACCCTCTGCGGGCAGTCGGCCGGCGCCATCAGCGCCGGAGCCCTGGTCGCCGCACCCCAGGCCCAGGGCCTGATACGCCGGGCGGTCCTGCAGAGCGGGTCGCCGGAGGTCTCCGAACGCGGCAAGGTACGGCGCATGGTGCGCCGCATGGCCGCCCGGCTGAAGATCCCCGCCACCGCCGAGGCCTTCGCCACCGTCGACCGTGACCTGCTGCTGCGCACCCAGGCCGAGGTGGGGCGGCTGAGCAGCCCCGTCCTGGGTGGCCCCGCCTTCGGCATCGTGGTCGACGGCGACCTAGTGCCCGGCGATCCGCTCCAGGCCCTCATCGACGGCGAGGCCGCCCGGGGCGTCGACCTCCTCATGGGCTGGACCCGGGACGAGTACCGGCTGTGGCTGGTGCCCGGCGGACTCCTGGAGCGCGTCGACCGGCTCGGCCCGGTCGCCCTGGCCGGCGCCATGGCCCGCTGCCGCGTCGGCCACGAGGTCCCGCGCGGCTACCGCGTCCTGCACCCCGGCGCCGGCACCGCCGAGATCGTCGGTCAGATGGTCACCGACCACCTGCTGCGCGTCCCGCTGCACCGGCTGGCCGACGCCCGTCCGGGCACCTCGTACCTCTACGAGTTCGCCTGGCCGTCCCGCCTCCCCGGCCTCGCCGCCTGCCACGCCCTGGAACTCGGGTTCGTCTTCGACACCGGTGACGTCCCGGAGTCCGCCAAACTGGCCGGCGAGGGAGCCCCGCCGCAGCTGAGCACCGCGATGCACGCGGCCTGGGTGCGGTTCGCCGCGACCGGTGATCCGGGCTGGCAGCCCTGGGACGCCTCCCATCCGGTACGGATCTTCGACGAAGGTGTCCCGCGCACCGCGTACGGCCCCCGGGACCCGGAACTCGCCCTCTGGGCGGCCGCCCCCACGGTCCCGGAACCGGCCTCCGCCTCCGACGCCCGGGTCACCGGAGCCGAACTCGCCTCAGCGGTGAGGCGGTTGCGTCACTCGGTGGGGGCGCGGCGCCGCTGAGCGGTACGCGGCCGTCCTCGCCTACCGGGTCGGACCGATGTCCGGGGCCGCCCGGAGCAGGGTTCCGTCCACGGCCGACTCGCGTTCGGCCACCGCCCGGAAGCTGTGCGGCGGGCGGCCGGTGACGCGCTGGACGGTGTCGGTGGTGCGGTCCTCGGCCCCCTGCGCGATGGCGCGGCCGCTGTCGCCTGGTCGCTGCGGAACCGGCCGCGGCGGAGCGGTGCTTCCGCACGGCCGTCGCCGCCGGGAACCGCCATGCCGCGTTCGAAGCGGCCCGTATGCGGCTGGTGCCCGGACGCGACGTGCGCGGTACCGCCGCGGCGGCGGGACGGGCGGCCGAGAAGGGCGACTTCTTCGCCCTGGGGTCATGGCCCGGCTCGTGACGGAGGCCGATCCGGCGGAGGCGGAGCGCATGGCCCGGGCGGGTCCTGGCGGGGCCCGGCGCCGAGGCTGCCCCCGCGCAGGCGGCGGCCCGCTCGCCCTACGCGGTGAGCGCTCCGGCGATCCCCGCGATCGCCTCCGGACCCACCCGGCAGCATCCTCCGACCAGCCGGGCCCCCGCGTCCCGCCAGCCCTTCACCTGTTCGGTGCCGAACGTGGTCCGCCCCTTCCAGGCGCGCGCCTGAGCGTCCCAGGCCTCCCCGCTGTTGGGGTAGACGACGACCGGCTTGCCGGTGACCCGGGCCGCGGTCTCGACGGCGTACTCCACATCCTCCGGGGCGCAGCAGTTCACGCCGACCGCGATCACCTCGTCGACGTCGGCGGCCAGGGCGAAGGCCTCTTCCAGCGGCTGCCCGGCCCGGGTGCGCGGACCGTCGACGGTGTACGACAGCCAGGCCGGCACCCCGAGTCCGCGCAGCGCCCGCAGCAATGCCGTCGCCTCGTCGGTGTCCGGGACCGTCTCCAGTGCCAGCACGTCCGGAGCGGCGGCGGCCAGCACTTCCAGGCGCGGCCGGTGGAAGGCCGCCAGCTCGTCCACGCTCAGCCCGTACCGCCCCCGGTACTCGGAGCCGTCCGCGAGCATCGCCCCGTACGGGCCGGCCGACGCGGCCACCCACAGCGGCCGTGCGACCCCGGCGCCCCGGGCCCGCCGTACCGCCTCCCGGGCCAGTTCCACGCTCAGCCCGAGCAGCCGGGACGCCTCCGCGTGGTCGATCCCGCGCTTGGCGAAGCCCTCGAAGGTGGCCTGGTAGCTGGCGGTGATCGCCACGTTCGCGCCCGCGGCGAAGTAGGCGAGGTGCGCCTCCGTGACCGCCTCGGGCCGCTCGACCAGCAGACGGGCCGACCACAGCTCGTCGCTCAGGTCGTGCCCCGCGGACGCGAGCTGGTTGGACATGCCGCCGTCGAGCACGACCGTCCCGGCGGCGAGGGCTTCGGCGAGGCTGGAGGAGATGTTGCTGCTCATGACACGACGCTAGTCGATGGGGTCACGGGACCCGGATCGCGTCCTGAGCTGCAGGCGTTGCATGAAAATGCGCGGTGATGCATAATCTTGCTATGTCCAAGGTCCTGACCTCCCTCCCCACCGGCGAGCGCGTCGGTATCGCCTTCTCCGGCGGCCTCGACACCTCGGTCGCCGTCGCCTGGATGCGCGACAAGGGTGCCGTCCCGTGCACCTACACCGCCGACATCGGCCAGTACGACGAACTCGACATCGAGTCGGTGCCCGGCCGCGCCTTCGCGTACGGAGCCGAGATCGCCCGGCTCGTGGACTGCCGTGCGGCGCTGGTCGAGGAAGGGCTCGCGGCGCTCGCCTGCGGCGCGTTCCACATCCGGTCGGGCGGGCGCCCGTACTTCAACACCACGCCGCTGGGCCGTGCCGTGACGGGCACGCTGCTGGTGCGGGCGATGCTCGAGGACGGGGTGCAGATCTGGGGCGACGGCTCCACCTTCAAGGGCAACGACATCGAGCGGTTCTACCGCTACGGGCTGCTCGCCAACCCGCACCTGCGGATCTACAAGCCCTGGCTGGACGCGGACTTCGTCACGGAGCTGGGCGGCCGCAAGGAGATGTCGGAGTGGCTGCTCGCGCACGGGCTGCCGTACCGGGACTCGACGGAGAAGGCGTACTCCACGGACGCCAACATCTGGGGCGCCACGCACGAGGCCAAGACCCTGGAGCACCTCGACACCGGCATCGAGACCGTCGACCCGATCATGGGCGTACGGTTCTGGGACCCGTCGGTGGAGATCGCCACGGAGGACGTGACGGTCGGATTCGACCAGGGCCGCCCGGTCACCATCAACGGCAAGGAGTTCGCCTCCCCGGTCGACCTCGTCATGGAGGCCAACGCGATCGGCGGCCGGCACGGGCTCGGCATGTCCGACCAGATCGAGAACCGGATCATCGAGGCGAAGAGCCGCGGCATCTACGAGGCGCCCGGCATGGCGCTGCTGCACATCGTCTACGAGCGACTGGTCAACGCGATCCACAACGAGGACACCGTCGCCGCGTACCACAACGAGGGCCGGCGGCTGGGCCGGCTGCTCTACGAGGGCCGCTGGCTGGACCCGCAGGCGCTGATGGTGCGCGAGTCGCTGCAGCGCTGGGTCGGCGCGGCGATCACCGGCGAGGTGACCCTGCGGCTGCGGCGCGGCGAGGACTACTCGGTCCTCGACACCCGGGGCCCGGCGCTCAGCTACCACCCGGACAAGCTCTCCATGGAGCGGACCGAGGACTCGGCGTTCGGCCCGGTGGACCGGATCGGCCAGCTCACCATGCGGAACCTGGACATCGCCGACTCGCGCGCGCGGCTGGAGCAGTACGCGACCCTGGGCCTGGTCGGCACCGACCACCCGGCCCCGATCGGCGCGGCCCAGGCGGCCTCGACCGGTCTGATCGGCGCCATGGACCAGGGCGGCGCCGAGGCGATCGCCTCGCGCGGCGAGGCCGCGGACGAGGAGACGATGCTCGACCGCGCCGCGATGGAGTCCGGCACGGACTGAGCCCGCGGGCACATACGCGCTCGGACGGCGGGCCCCGGCGGATCTCGGTCCGCCGGGGCCCGCCGCCGTACGCCCCCCTACCCCTGTGCCGAGTGCCGGCCGCCACCGCGCCGGCCCCTGCCCCGGGTGCGCAGGGTCGCCGGGAACACCAGGCCGCCGAGCAGGCCGAGCGCGAGGACGTACGGCCACCAGCCGAAGCGGCCGGCCGCGGTGTTCGCGGTCCGGGGGCTCACGGCACCCGCGTCGGCGGCGGGCTCGGCGTGGACGCCGGAGGCGAGGCCGCGGCCGGTCGCGGTCAGCACGACGTCGTTGCCGTCGCCGCCGTTGTAACCGATCCGGTAGTGCGTGTCGGCGAGTTCGAGCCGGGCGCCGTCCGGCAGGCCGCCGAAGGCACCCGTGGTCCGGGAGCGGCCGCCGTGCTCGATGACGGTGATCTCGGGCGCCGGATGAGCGCCGACGGCGGACAGGTCGAAGGACCCGGCGAGCCGCAGTCTGCCCGCCACCTTCAACGGCCGCTCCCGCAGCATCAGTTCGCCCCGCGCGTGCTGCGTGTAGTCCCCGGTCACCGTCAGACCGCTCGCCACCAGGCCGTCGTTCGTCACGGCGCCCTGCACCGTGCCCGTGCCGGTGAGTGACGTGGTCACCCGCAGCCCGGAGGCGCCCGCGTCGAGCAGTGCGCCCGCCGACGTGAGTCTGATCGCCCTGCTGCGCAGCAGAGTCGCCCCGGAACGCAGGGCCAGCGTGCCCTGCGCGACGGTCGTCGTCCCGGTGTACGTCACCGCGTCTCCCGTGAGCATGGTCGTCGCGGCGCCCGACTGGACCAGCGCGCCGCCTCCGCCGACGTGGGTCAGCCGCACAGGGGTCGAGACGTTCCGCAGGTACAGCGTCCCGTCGTTCACGATCCGCCGGCGCACCGTCCCCGTCAGCAGGGAGCCGTCGCCGCCCCGTGCGCCCGAGCCCAGCCGCAGCACCGCGCCCTTCCCGACGGTCGTCGAGGCGTCGTAGTACTGCGCGGCCGCGAAGGTCACGTCGTTCCCGTGCGTCCCCGCGATCACCACGTCGCCGGCACCGGGCGCGGCCAGCGTGTCGTGGTACCTGCCGCCGCCGATGGGGGCGCCCAGCGTCACCGGACCGTCGTAGTCGAGGGTCAGCCGGGACCGTCGGCCACCGACGGCGTGCAGATTGACGTACACGGTGTCCCGCGTGCCCGGCATGAAGATCCGGTGCGTGGTCCCGTCGCCCCACTGCACGTCGGCACCCTCGATGTTCGTGCCCCGCTTGTTCGACCGGTGCGGAGCGGACCGCCAGTTCAGGGACGCAGTGCTCAGCGAGGGGCGGGAGTCGCCGCCCCGGTCGCTGTAGCTGTACTGCCCGGTGAGCACCACCTTGCTGCCCGGCCGGGTGTGCACGTCGATGTCGCTGCCGTACTCCCGCTGGTAGAAGTCCTGCCGCAGGGTGATCGTCCGGCCGAGCGGGGTGTCGATGATCCACGAGCCCCGGTTGAGGATCGCGCGGGCACGGGGCAGCGCCACCGGGTACCCGGGTCGGCCCGCGGCCGTCCTGGTGCCGTTGTCGACGACCCCGGAGAAGGGGTGGGTACCGGCGAGGTCGAGGGTGCCCCGCAGGCGGCGGGGCTGGGTGACCAGGCCCGAGCCGCTGATGGTGCCGATGTTGAAGGTGCGGGTCAGGGACAGGCGGAGAGTGCCGTCGACCCGGACGTTGAGCTGGTTCAACCGGTAGCCGGGGGTGTCGTACGGGAAGTGGCCGATCAAGCCGGTCGCGCCGCCGGTGCCGTACTGCAGGGTGGCTCCGCGTTCGACCGTGATCGCGGGCGGGTCAGGGTTGGTCACGGTGGTGAACGGGTGGTTGCCGCCCTGCGTGCGCACGACCTGCCGCTGCCGGGACTCGGGCAGGGTGAAGTCGCTGTCCCTGGTGAGGATCAGCGTGCCGGTGCCGCGCACGGTGAGCGTGCCCCGGCCGCGGAAGACACCGGTGTACGTGGTCGTCCCGGACGGGGCGGTGACGACCGCCGCCGAGGTGAGAGTGACGTCCCGCCCGGCGAGGACGTCGGCGGTGACGTCCCGGGTGCCGGCCGCGACGGATGGCGAGGGGGCGCCGATCGTGAGGGCGACGGCCGCGAGGGCGCCTGCGGCCGCTGCTGTTCTGTGGGTGTGGGTGCGCACGTCTGGGAGACGCGAGAACCCGGGGGCGGATAACAGAAATTCGCACACTCGCGGAAATCGCTTACCCCTCCGTCCGACCGGACCGTTGACCTCCTGGTTGCTCACCCTTACCTTTTCGGCGTTCGGAATTACAGATGACGTTCGGAATATCGAACTTGCTCGAACTCCTCCCCGCTCGCCCCACCGAGAGGCAGCCCGCATGAGCCGCGACCCCCGCCCTGCCCACCTCCCCACCCGCCGCCTGCTGTTGAAGGGCGCCGCGGCCGCCGGCGCCCTGGCGGCCACCACTGCCACGTCTGCGACCCCCGCACTCGCGTCCCCGCTCGCCTCCCACGAGGCAGCCCCGTTCGTGAACCCCCTCGTCCTCCAGCGCGCCGATCCCCACATCACCCGCCACACCGACGGCCGGTACTACTTCACCGCGACCGTCCCCGAGTACGACCGCATCGTCCTGCGCCGCTCCCGCACCCTGAACGGGCTGGCCACCGCAGCCGAGTCGGTCATCTGGCGGGCGCACGCCACCGGTCCGATGGGTGCACACATCTGGGCGCCGGAACTGCACCGGATCGGCGGCAAGTGGTACATCTACTTCGCCTCCGCGCCCGCCGAGGACGTGTGGGCGATCCGCATCTGGGTGCTGGAGAACGCCGACCCCGACCCCTTCCGGGGAACCTGGGTGGAGCGGGGGCAGGTCAGAACGGCCTGGGAGACCTTCTCCCTGGACGCCACCACCTTCGAGCACCGCGGCACCCGCTACCTCGTCTGGGCCCAGCACGAGCCCGGCATGGACAACAACACCGCGCTGTGGATATCCGGGATGGCCAACCCCTGGACGCTGGCTGGACCACAAGTCAGGCTTTCCACACCGGAGTTCGACTGGGAGTGCGTCGGCTACAAGGTCAACGAGGGCCCGTACGCCCTCCAGCGCCACGGCCGCGTCTTCCTCACCTACTCGGCGAGCGCCACCGACCACCACTACTGCATGGGCCTGCTCACCGCCGACGCCGACAGCGACCTCATGGACGCGGCCAGCTGGTCGAAGTCCCCGACCCCGGTCTTCACCAGCAACGACACGACGAAGCAGTACGGGCCGGGCCACAACTGCTTCACCGTCGCCGAGGACGGGCACAGCGACGTCCTCGTCTACCACGCCCGCCAGTACAAGGAGATCACCGGCGACCCGCTGCACGACCCCAACCGCCACACCCGGATACAGCGGCTCGGCTGGAAGCCGGACGGCACCCCGGACTTCGGCGTCCCCGTCGCCGACACCGTGAAGGAGAGTGCCTGAGATGAGACGCGCGTACGCCCTCCTGCTCGCCCTGTGCTGCGCCCTCGCCGCCACCCCGGCGACCGCCGGGCCCGCCCAGGCGGCGCCGCAGACGATCACCAACGGCACCCGGTTCACGGACACTTCCGGCAACCCGTTGCACGCTCACGGCGGCGGGGTCATCAAGGTCGGCTCCTTCTACTACTGGTTCGGCGAGGACCGCAACGCCGACAACACCTTCCGCTACGTGGACGCCTACCGCTCCACCGACCTGAAGAGCTGGGAGTTCCGCGGCCACGTCCTGTCCCAGTCCTCCGCCACGGAGCTGGCCACCGCCTACATCGAGCGCCCCAAGGTCATCTACAACGCGTCCACCGGCAAGTTCGTCATGTGGATGCACAAGGAGAACGGCGTCGACTACAGCGAGGCCCGTGCCGCCGTCGCCGTCTCCGACACCGTCGACGGCACCTACACCTACCAGGGCAGTCTCCGCCCGCTCGGCCAGTACATGTCCCGCGACCTGACCACCTACGTCGACAGCGACGGCACCGCCTACCTGGTCTCGGCCGCCAACAACAACTACGACCTGAACATCTACCGGCTGACCGCCGACTACACCGGCATCGAGAGCCTGCTCGCCGATCCCTGGCCCGGCGGCCACCGTGAGGCACCGGCGCTGTTCAGGCGGAACGGCGTGTACTTCATGCTGACGTCGGGCGCCACCGGCTGGAACCCCAACCAGCAGCAGTACGCCACCGCCACCTCCCTGACCGGCCCCTGGACCGCGTGGGCGAACGTGGGCGACTCCACCGCCTACGGCTCCCAGACCGCGTACGTCCTGCCCGTGCAGGGCAGTTCGGGCACGGCGTACCTGTACATGGGAGACCGCTGGGGCAACTCCTTCGGCGGCACGGTCAACGACTCCCGGTACGTGTGGCTGCCGCTCGTCTTCCCGGCCTCCACCTCGATGTCCCTGTCCTGGTCCCCGGAGGTCACGGCCGACACCGCCACCGGCACGGTCACCGGCACCAGCGCCACGTACAACACCCTTGTCGCCAGGCACAGTTCCAAGTGCGCCGACGTGCCGGGCCAGTCCCTCTGGCAGGGGGCCGCCATCAGTCAGTACACCTGCAACGGCGGCGCCAACCAGAAGTGGTGGTTCAAGGACCTGGGCAACGGCTACTACGAGCTGCCGGGCCGCGGCAGCTCCCTGTGCCTGCAGGAGAACGCCTCCGACGTCACCCAGGAGGACTGCACCGGCGCGACCGCCCAGCAGTGGTCGATCGTGACCTCCGGCTCCCACGTGAACATCAAGGCCCGCGCGAGCGGCAAGTGCCTGGACGTGTCGGGGGCGTCCACCGCCAACTCTGCGGCGGTCATCACGTACGCCTGTAACGGGGGGACGAACCAGCAGTGGACACGCAGTAGTTGACCACAAGGACCGATCTGCACGGCACTGTCCGCTCCGGTGGGCCACCCGAACCGCCCCCTCCATCTGCCGTGCGGATCGTACGATCGACATGAGGTGAGGGGGCCCGTGGACATATCCCAGTTGCGTAATCCGTACGACTTCCGAAACCCGGTGCGTGATGCCGCCGTCTTCGCCGGGCGAGGCGAGGAGGTCACGACGATCGAGTACGAGCTCGCCCAAGCGGCCGTCGACCGGCCGTCGGTCTGCATCGCACTGCACGGGCCGCGGGCCGCCGGGAAGACGAGCCTGCTCTACGCCACGGAACGGATGGCGGCGGCGCGCGGCCTGACCACCGCGTGGGTGGAGTTGATCGAGGGCGACGGGGACCCGATCACCTTCTTCCGCAAGTTGTACGACGAGTTGGTCCCGGCGGTCGTGGCCGAGGTCAGGCGGAGCGGTAGGGAGCTCTCATTCGACGGGCCGGCCGTGCGGCGGGTCATGGCTGGGGCCGGCGGCGCGGCAGCCGTGTCCCCGCTGGAGTTTCCAGAGGCGGTGGCCCTCGCGGAGGCCGGGGGGCGGGTGCCGGAGGCGGCACTGCGGGCCGACCTCTCCTTCTTCAGACAGTTGCTCGGGCATCCCATTGCCCTGCTGGTCGACGAAGCACAGCTGATCGCCCAGGACGTCCGCGCGCTGTCGGTCCTGCGTTCCCTCACCACACGTGTCGACGGGCTGGTGCTGGTGCTCGCGGGTACGGCCGGCCTCGTCGAGCGGATCAAGGACGTGCACTCACCGATCCTCCGGCAGTTCAAGGAGATCGAGGTCAGGGGGTTTGCTGCGCGCGACGACGTGGAGGACTGCATCGTGCGCCCCCTCCACAACGCCGGAATCTACGGCCTGGGCGGGCGCGATCTCGTGACCTCTCTGAGGCAGCTGACAGATGGCAATCCGTACGAGATCCAGTTGTACTGCCACGAGATGTTCGCCCGCCTCCAGCGCGGCCTCGCAGACAACTTGGTACTCACACCCGAAGTACTCGAAGGCATCCGCCGTCGCATGGAGTCGGGCGGCCGCGACGTCCTGGACCGGCCGCTGATCCGTGCCGTGCGCGCGATGAACCCGCGCGAGCTGATCGCCTTCAACGTTCTGACGTCGGCGCTGGGTCACGCGACACCGGACGAGGCCTGGTTCGCCTACTGCATGACCGGGCCGCCGGAGATCACGCGTGACGAGTGCGACGAGTTCAGGAAGAAGCTGGTCGCGCAGGAGATCCTTGCGCCGGAGGACATCCTCCGCTTCGCCACCGACACTGAACTCTTCGACGAGGTCTACGCACGGCTCTGGACCGCCAGCACCATCGGCAAGGCGCCCCACGCCCGGGCCATCACCAGCCGGACCGACGTCCGGGGCATGCTGATCGGCCAACTGAACGGACTGTTGCTCGACTTCGCCCAGGGACCCCTGCAGTTCTACGTGACATTCGGTTCCCAGATGAACGTGGAGGATGTCGAAGAGAGCTTCCGGGCGCTGGAGACACTGCCCGCAGCCGGGCCGGACAGCGTCCCGCCGGTCGACTACCTTCACTACGCGATCCTCAAAGCGGGCGAACCCGCGGCCCTCGACCTCACCACCGTCACCTGTACTTACCTCAACCACACGGTCGAACGTTGGCTGTTCGCGGCCGACTCGGACGATGTCTCGCTGGCCGACACCGACGGTTTCAAGGCAACTGCCGACCGGATCGCGACACTCGGCGGCCGACTCGTCGCTGACCGCGTTCGCCTGCCCCTGCGGTCCTGGCCGGCCGAGGCGTGGTTCCAGAAGGCCACGGGGCACCTCCGGGCAGAACTGGCGAAGAACCACCTTCTCGCCGCGTTCGACGCGTACACATGTGGTGACGTCGAACGTGCCCAGGCCCGCTTCCAGTCGTCCTTCGCCCTGAATCCCGGCTGGGAGCAGGCCAATTGTCTGACCTACCTCAGCCTTGCCACCGGCCGCGGGGCCGACGCGCTCGAGTTGGCCGATCGCGCCCTCGGACTGGCCGACGAGCCGTGGGACCGCGCGCTGGGTCATTACAACACCGCGATGGCTCACCTCCTGACCGGCAACCAGGACCTCGCCGCCGAGCAAATCGCCAAGTCCGCCGCGGAGTTGAACAACATCTCGATGCCCACTTTCCTGGTCCGGTTCCTGCTGCTGCCGGATCCCGACGACGTCACCACACTGCGCCAGGAAACCGACGTCGATCTCGTCCAGGCAGTGCAGCGCGCCCGCTGCGCACTCGGCGTCGTTCCCGCGGCGACGGCGCAGGCCACGCACCCGCAGGCGGACACCCCCAGTACGACGGCACCCGTCGGCCGTCCTCCGGTCGTCCTGTCCGTGGCCACCGAGTGGGCCTCCTCCCACGGCGGGCTCAGTACGTTCAACCGTGAACTGTGCCGGGCGCTGGCCGCCGCCGGAGCACAGGTGTTCTGTGTGGTGCTCGACGCGAGCGACGCCGAGGAAGCCTCCGCCAAGGAAGCCGATGTCACCCTGCTTCCTACTTCCCCCAGGCCCGGTGCCTCCGAGGATGTGCGCCTGACGAGCCGACCGAAACTGCCCCCGGGTACCGAGCCCGATCTGGTCCTGGGCCACGGCCGGATCACCGGACCCGCGGCCGAGAAACTGGTCGAAGACTTCTTTCCCACCGCTCGGCGCCTGCACTTCGTGCACATGGCTCCGGACGACATCGAGTGGTACAAGCCGGACCGGGCCAACGACGCGGGCTTGCGGGCCGAGGAACGCACTGGCATCGAGCGGGCGCTCGGCAAGACCGCCCATCGCTTGGTCGCTGTGGGACCCCGGCTCCACCAGCAGTTCCTTGCCGAGGTCAAAAGCCCGGCCGGACTACTCCCCGCGCGCCTCGATCCGGGGTTCGACTCCGCCGTGCCGAATGCGGGGGACCGTAATCCACCCGAGGGAGAGCCGCTGCGGGTCGTCTTGCTGGGCCGCGCCGAGGACGCCCACCTCAAGGGCGTCGACGTCGCCGCGGCGGCCTGCGGTCAGGTCGCGGAATGGCAGCACCAGGATGGTCTTGAGGATGTCCGGCTGATCGTGCGCGGAGCCCCGGAGGCCGATGTGGACATGGCGAGGTCGGACATCGTGCGCTGGGCCGCGAGTCCGGGGCTGGAGGTCGTGGTCCGCCCCTATACGTCGGAGCAGGCTCGTATCGACGACGATCTGGACACCGCCAGCCTGGTGATCATGCCCTCCAGGAAGGAGGGGTTCGGCCTGGTCGGGCTTGAGGCCATCACCCAGGGAATTCCGGTTCTGGTGGGCTCGCAGAGCGGACTCGCCGATCTGCTGCGGGAGACACTCGGGCGTGAGCAGGCAAGCAGGTTCGTCGTCGAACTTACACGGGACGACGAGAAGGACACGGCCAACTGGGCGCGGGCCATCGACCGGAAGCTACGGGACCGCGACGCCGCTTTCGGGCATGCAGCGGAACTCCGGAACGAACTCGCCCAGCGGGTGACATGGGGGCGGGCAGCCGCCGTTGTGCTCGGTGAGGTCCCGGAACGGTGAGTGCCGTCAATGCGCGAACGCGGCCGCGGTGACATCCCGTTCCAGCTCTGCGCGATGAAACTCGTAGGTTCCGATGTCAGAGATCTTGATCAGGATGCAGAAGCGCTCCAGCGAGGACAACTCCGTGGCCACCCGCGCATACGCGCGACGGAGGAAGTGAATCGCTGCCAGGTTGGCCATGGATGTCTGTCCGCAGACCAGGAAGACCGGACGGCTCGACTCCGTGGGCGTGAACTTCGCCACCAGGGCGTACTCCTGCGTGCCCCGGTCGAGCAGGAACTTCTCGCCGCCGACCTCTATGGCTACCGAGTCCTGACGGCTGCCGAGGTAGGGGCGGATGGTGACTCCGGGCAGATGGGCGGCGAGATGGCCGCCGGTGCGGATGTTGGAGTCGCCGGCGGGGCCGCCTACGCAGAACTCGGTTCGATCGCCGTTGCTGCCGCGGAAGCCACCGGCCTCCACCGCGACCTCGCAGCCCAACTCTCCTGCGAGCAGGGTCAGTTCCACGACCGCCCGCACATCCCGGTAATGCGCGGTGCCAGGTGCGTTGTACTTGCTGCCCAGCACGATCAGGCACGTCTGCCCCGGCAGGACGCCGAAGAAGGCCGCGCGCCTGTTCACCGCCCGCGTGCGCTTGGCTCGTTCCCACAACCAGACGAACCCGCCGCCGAGCAGGCTGGTCACCAGCCCGATCACGATGTTCGCGACGACCGACAGAATCGCGTCCCCCTCTCCCCGCCCGGCATCGTGCCACGGCCGGGCGCAGTCGCACTACTGGAACTGTCGACGAGGAGCCGAACCGGCCTGTTCGCTCAAGCGCTGTGGCGCCCTGGCCGCGGCACCAGGATGAGCCAGAGATCCTTGACGGCGTCGGAGTCGAACACACCTGCGGATGGCAGACGAGGTGCTGCACTGTGGACCGAGTCGGAGACC
The DNA here is from genome assembly GCF_007827595.1 of Streptomyces sp. BK340. Classification (GTDB taxonomy): domain Bacteria; phylum Actinomycetota; class Actinomycetes; order Streptomycetales; family Streptomycetaceae; genus Streptomyces. The sequence goes on along the minus strand of NZ_VISR01000030.1, from coordinate 34,086 downwards.
CGGTGGAGGTCTCCAGGGTACGCGTCGCCCAACTGCGGCGCGTGCAGGGCGCCGGCATCCGGGGCACTCTGAGCCGCCGTGCGACCTCCCGGCCGCCGGTCCCGGCTTCGTTCAGGTCAGCGGCTGCGAGCCGGACTTCATCTCCAGCCGGTGGCGGTCGAGGACGGCCACATTGCCGGGATCAGGCCAGCAGATCGATCGCGTCGACAGCCGTGCCCGCGCTGAGATAACCCGTCGTCCCCGAACCGCTCACCACGTCGATCTTCAGCACGTTGTACTGGCCGGTGTCCGTGCGCCAGGCGCTCGCCGGGATGCTGTAGGTGAACGTGTGGTTGTTGCCCCGGTAGGAGCCCACGGTCAGGGAGCGGGTGCTCGGCTGGGCGGGCGGGGAGGGGATCGCCGAGGTCCAGGTGTCGTTCACGGTGATCTGCGGCCGGCCGTTGGCGTAGGCCGTCGTCACGCCGATCCGCAGGGTGTGCGCGGCGGCGGCCTGGGCCGCGGTCAGCTTGAAGTAGACCAGCAGGCCGCTGTTGACGTCCTTCCAGAGGTAGCAGGGGAAGGCGGACGTCTCGCTGCCACTGCCGATCACCACGTTGCCGGTCCAGGAGGCGGCGCGTACGTCCGACGGGTGCGCGTACGTCATCAGGTCGGCGTTCTTGAAGCCGCCCGGGCTGCCGTTCCAGTCGCCGATGCGCCAGATCGCACTCGCGTTGGAGGGGTCGTTGGACGACGGGACGGTGATCGTGTCGAGGGTGGTGGTTGCGCCGGCCGTGACCGTCACCGAGGTGGCGCAGACAGCGAGTTCGCCCTTGTGGACGGTGAGGGTGTACGTCCCCGGCAGTACCCCCGCGATGGAGAAGTAGCCGTCCGAGGAGCGCGCCGAACCCCAGTACTGTGCCGAGGAGTTGGCCAGCCGGACCGTGTACGCGTATGCCGTGTTCCGCCCGGAGATCCCGACGCCCGCCACCCGGCCCCGGCCGCTCGCGCCGACGTATCCGGAGATGCCGAGCGAGTCCGCCCACGAGGTGGTGAGGTTCGCGTGGTGCAGCGACGAGGAGGGGGCACCGCCGTCCGTGAACGCGATGACGTACGGGCCCTGGAGGCCGAACCGCTGGTCCTCCGTCTGGTTCTCGCCGTAGTACAGGATCTCGTACAGGCCGCCGCCGTCCGCGCTCTGGTGGCGCAGCAGCGAGCGGTAGAACGGGCCGCCGGAGGCCTTCTCGTGGTTGCTGCGAACGATCCACAGGCCGACGCTGCCGGTCGTCCAGCCCATGTAGTCGTAGTCGATGACCCGCAGCTTGGAGTAGTGCTTGGACCGTGTCTGCCCGTCGGACTTCGCGAACACGTCCGAGGCCTCGATCGTGCTGTTCGTGTACGTGTAGGAATCCGGTTCGTCGTTCAGGAACAGTCCCGCCCTGACGCGCACGATGTAGCGGGTGGCGCTCACCGAGGTGTCCGCCTTGCTGGTCCACAGGTAGACGTTGTTCTCGCCGCCGCGGGCCGCGTAGTAGTGCTTGAGGGTGCCGTAGGTGACGGATATCAGGATCGTCGCCCCGGACTGGGTGATCGTCACCGTCGAGGTGCCGAGGCCGGATTCGACGTGTGAGTTCCTGCCGCCGTAGCCCTGGTACTCGGTGCCCTTGTAGGCCAGCGAGGTCAGGTCGCCGTTGGTCTTGCTGACCTTGAACACGAGGCTCGCGCCGGTGTCGACGACGTAGTTCGAGCCGTCGTCGCTCCAGCCGAAGCCGGCGGCCGGGGCGGCCGGGGCGGCCGGGGCGGCCGGGGCGGCCGGGGCGAGCGGGCCGGCTAGGGCCGCGGACCCGGCGGCGGTCGCGGCGCCGAGCACGAAGGTACGGCGTGCGACCGAACTGCTCTCCGTTGCGGGCATGGGGTGGCTCCTTGGGAAGCGGGTGGGGTGGGGGTGCGGGTGCGGGTGTTGGCAGGGTGACAGTCGAATCGAATTCGCGAAAGGGCTTTCAGCGCCCGAGGGTTGGCAGTCTTGAGAAAATGCTTCAGGGACTAGGAAGCGCTTGCCGATGGCGGTACGGTCCAGCCGCCACCTTGTCGGCGTGACGGAGGAGCCCCGAGTGAGACGTATCGGCATCGCCCTGCTGGCGGCGGTCACCCTGAGTGGCGCACTGTCGGCCGCACCCGCCCAGGCGCACGGCCGGCAGCGAGTCCTCGGTATCGACCACTGCACCGCGACCGTCTGCCACTTCGACGTCCCGCCGGGCACGTACGACGTCCGGGTGACCCTCGGCGGCGAGGCCGCGTCGAGCACGAGTGTCGCCGGTGAGACCCGCCGCTCCCTGCTCCCGGAGACCACCGTCGCGGCCGGGGAGCGGGTGACGCGCAGCTTCACCGTGAACGTCCGTACCCCCGAGGGCGAACCCACCGGCCCCGCCGGCACCCCCGGCCTCGACCTCACCCTCGGCGGCTCCGCCCCCGCCCTCGCCGGCATCCGGGTCACCCCGGCCCGACACGCCCGGCAGGTCATCCTGATCGGCGACTCCACGGTCTGCGACCAGCCCGGCGACCCGTACTCCGGCTGGGGCCAGCAGCTCCCGCAGTACCTTCGCAAGGGCGTCTCCGTCGCCAACTACGCGGACTCCGGGGAGAGTACGGTCACCTACCTGCATAATCCGCAGCTGTGGGCCACCGTCCAGCCGCTGATCCGCCCCGGCGACCTCGTCCTCGTGCAGCTCGCCCACAACGACAAGACCACCGACGGGGCGACCTACCGGGCGAACCTGGAAAACCTGGTGGCCGGCATCCGGGACCGGGGCGGCGAACCGGTGCTCGTGACCCCGATCGTGCGCCGCTGGTTCAACGCCGACGGCACCCTGAACAACAACACCGCCCTGCTGGTCAACGGCCTCGGCGTCGACCTCCCGGCCGTCATCCGCTCCGTCGCCGCCGCCGAGGACGTCCCGCTGATCGACCTCACGGCGAAGACCAAGGCGCTGGTCGAGTCCCTCGGCGTCGAGGGCTCCAAGGCGCTCTACCTCTACTACGAGAAGCGGGACAACACGCACACCTCCGTGCACGGCGCCACCGTCTACGCCGGACTGGTCCGCGACGAACTCCTCGCCCTGCGTCTGGTGCCCGAGGGCAGGGTGCGGATGGGATGAACTCCTGGGGCGCCCCGGCCGGAACCGGAGCGTCCCAGGACCGCCGGAGCCCGGGCGCTCCGGGCCCCGAATCCCGGGCACTGAAGGCCCGCCAGGAAGGACAGCCACCGCCGTGATCGAACTGCCCGCCGACGACCGCTCCGCGAGCCCGTACACCGGCTACACCCGCGCCCATTGGGAAGCCGCCGCCGACGCCCTGCTCGCCGCCGTCGAGCCGTACGCCACCGCCGACCGCGCCCTCTACCACCTCCCCGGCGACCGTGTGAGCCACGCGGGCCACCTCTCCGACGGCCTGGAGGGATACGCCCGGACCCTGCTGCTGGCCGCCTTCCGCCGGGACGAGACCGTGCTCGGCCGGTACGCCGAGGGCCTCGCGGCCGGTCCCGGCGGCGTCTGGCCGCAGGTCGCCGACCGCAGCCAGCCGCTGGTCGAGGCCGCCTCGATCGCCCTCGCCCTGCGGCTGACCCGGCCCCTGCTGTGGGACCGCCTGGACCAGTCCGTGCGCGAGCGGACGGCGGCCTGGCTCACGGACGCGCTCACCGCCGAACCCTGGCCCTGCAACTGGGAGTTGTTCCCGGTCACCGTCGGCGGCTTCCTCGCGGAGACCGGCCACGCACCCGAGGCGGCCCGCAAGGCGATCGACCGTGGTCTGGAGCGCATCGAGGACTGGTACGTCGGCGGCGGCTGGTACACCGACGGCGACGGCCGCAAGTACGACTACTACAACGGCTGGGCCATGCACCTGTATCCGGTGCTGCACGCCTGGCTGGCCGACGACCCCGAGCTGCTGGACCTGTACGGCGGCCGCCTCGAACGCCATCTCGCCGACTACGCCCGTCTGTTCGGCGGCGACGGCGCACCCATGCACCAGGGCCGCTCGCTGACGTACCGGTTCGCGACCGCGGCCCCGCTGTGGCTGGGCGCGCTCACGGGCCGTACGCCACTGGCGGCGGGCGAGACACGGCGGCTGGCTTCCGGGGCGCTGAAGTACTTTCTGGACCGGGGAGCCGTGGACGCGGACGGTCTGCTGACGCTCGGCTGGCACGGCCCGGACGAGGCCGTCCTGCAGACCTACTCGGGGCCCGCGTCCCCGTACTGGGCGAGCAAGGGATTCCTGGGGCTGCTGCTGCCTTCCGATCACGAAGTCTGGACAGCGGCCGAGGAGCCGGGGCCGGCGGAGCGGGCGGACGCCGTGACGCCGATCGGCGGTCCCAACTGGCTTCTGCAGTCGACCCGTTCGGACGGCGTGTTCCGCCTCCACAACCACGGCAGCGAGGACATCCGCTACGACCCGTACTACACGCGGTTCGCGTACTCCACGGTCACGCAGCCCCTCGGGTCCCCGCCCGACAACATCGTCATGGTCGGCGGCGACCCGACCCGCACGGGAATCGTGCCCCTGGGCGTGGGGGAGGACTGGGCGGCCTCCCGGTGCGAGGCGGGCTCCGGGGCGGAGGTGACCAGCCTCGTCGTCGCCAAGGGCGCGGTGGAGGTGCGGGCCCATCTGGTGGCGGGAGCGGACCCCGGAACCGAGGTGCACGTCACCGGATGGGTGCCCTGGGAGGACGAGCAGACCGAACTCGTCCCGGTCCACGGCCTGTCGGACGGCTTCGCCCTCTCCGGCACGACCGGCGACACCCCCACCCTGTTCGTCGCCCTCGCCCGGCTCACCGCGGAGCCCCACCCCCTGCCCCTGCGGGACCTGGCGGCCGTGGAGGTGCTGGGGGACCACGGCCTGAGCGTCCGCTGGGCGTCCTCGGGCGAGGTCAGGAACTTCCGGTTCACGGAGTCAGACGGGCGATCCGCAGCGTCGTCGTGGTCGGTGACGCCCTGCTGAGCCCGGTCGCGTAGGACGGAGGTGACGGTGAGGTCGGGCGGAGTGGTCGTCGCCGCCCCGGCGGTGGCGTACCACGCACCGGCGAGCGGTCCGGCCGCCGAGAGGGCGCCGACGGTGGGCTTGCGCGCCACGCGGACGCGGCGGTGACGTGTCGTGCGTCGTGCAGATGCCATGCCCTTCGGTGGCCGCCGGGCCGCGAAAGGTTGCCGAACTCGTTTTGTATTCCTGCGGGTGCCCAGCAGAATCCGAGGCATGACTTCCAAGATCCGCCATGTGACGATCGACTGCGCCGACGCCTACGCCCTCGGCAGCTTCTGGTCCCAGGCCCTGGGCCAGCCTCTGCACGAGGACGACAAGCCGGGGGATCCGATGGCTCTGATCGAGGCGGCCGGCGTCCTCTTCGTGACCGTGCCGGAGCCCAAGACCGTCAAGAACCGTGTCCACCTGGACCTCCAGCCGCAGGACCGTACCCGTGACGAGGAGGTCGAGCGGCTGCTCGCCCTCGGCGCCACCCTGGTCGACGACCACCGCAAGCCCGACGGCACCGGCTGGGCGCTCCTCGCCGACCCCGAGGGCAACGAGTTCTGCGTGGAGCGCAGCGAGGCCGAGCGCGGGGAGTAGGCGGCGCCCCGGCTTGTTTCGGCGAGTACCGAAACAAGCTGTGTCTAGCGTGGACGCATGACCGCTGAGCCTGCCGTGACGTCCTTCGCCGCACTCCACCACCGCCCCGGCGAGCCGCTGCTCCTGCCCAACGCCTGGGACCACGCCTCGGCCGCCGCCCTCGCGGCCCGTGGGTTCTCCGCGATCGGCACGACCAGTCTCGCCGTGGCGGCGGCCGTGGGACTGCCCGACGGTGAGGCCGCGACCCGGGAACACACCCTGCGCCTCGCCCTCACCCTCGGCTCGGAGCCCTACCTGCTCTCCGTCGACGCCGAGGACGGATTCTCCGACGACCCCGGCGAAGTCGTCGAGCTGGCACGCCAGTTGTGGGCCGTCGGGGTCGTCGGCATCAACCTGGAGGACGGGCTCGGGGCGACCGAGCCGCACGCCGCGAAGATCGCCGCGGTGAAGAACGCCGTGCCCGGCCTGTTCGTCAACGCCCGTACGGACACGTACTGGCTGGGCGACGGCGACGAGGCGGACACCCTGCGTCGGCTGGCCGCCTACCGGCAGGCGGGCGCCGACGGGGTGTTCGTGCCCGGCCTGACCGACCCCGGGCGCATCGAGACCCTCGTCCGGCACATCGACGCCCCGCTCAACCTCCTCTACTCGCCCGCCGGGCCCACCGTGCCCCAGCTCGCCGGCCTCGGCGTCCGCCGCGTCAGCCTCGGCTCGCTGCTGTACCGGCGGGCGCTCGGGGCGGCCCTGGACGCCGTTGCCGACATCGCCGCCGGGCGGGCGCCGGGCGGTACGACACCCTCCTACGACGAGGTGCGCGCGCTGGAGAGGAGCGTCTCGGCGAGCAGGTCGGCGAACTCCTCGGCGTGATCCAGGGTGCCGAGATGCCCGCCGGGGAACTCCACCGCGGGACAGCCGAACCGCTCCGCAAGCAACTCACCGGTACGGTAAAGGAGTTGGCCACGCGAGTCGGTGCCTACGGCCAGGGTGAGGCGGTCCCCGGCAGCGGTGATCGCGGGGACGTGGGCGGAGAACGGGCGCAGGACATGGGTGAGGAAGACACCCATCGGGGTCGCGTCAGCGCCCTCGGCCGGTGGCCGTCCGGGTCCGTCCAGCTGACCGATCAGCTCCTCCCGCCGCTCCCGGCCGTCCGGCAGCACCGTCACGCACGGCGGCTCGTGCGCCACCACGTGCGCCAGCCGCCGCGGGTGCCGGGCGAGCAGCTCGAGGACGGCGATGCCGCCGGAGCTGGTCCCGAACACGTACGCCTGCTCGTCCGGGGGCAGTACCGCCTCCAGTACCCGGTGCGCCCCCTCGCTCCAGTCCGCCGGGCGCTGGTCCGGGACCGGCAGGCCGAGCCGGCCGTGGGCGAGGCCCAGCGGGTCGTACGTCACCACGGTGAAGCGGTGCGCCAGCCGCTCGGTGAACGGGCCGAGCCCCATGGGGTGCCCGGCACCGCCCGGCACGAGCAGGAGCACGGGACCGCTGCCCGTGACGTCGTAGGACAGGCGCTCAGTCATCGTTCTTCCCCTCCCGGGGCCAGTGCGTGAGGGCGAGGTGCAGGGCGTCGACCGCCTTGTCCCAGGAGGCCTGGACGTCCCGGGCCGCGCCGAAGCCGCCCGCTGACTCCAGGGCGCAGTAGCCGTGGAAGGTACTGCGCAGCAGGCGTACGGCGTCCGTGAGATCCGGCTCGTCGAGGCCGTAGGCCCGGAGCATGCCGTAGGTGATCTCGGCCGTGCGGCGCATGGCGGGGGAGTCGGCGATCAGGGCCTGGTCGATGCGGATCTGGGTGGCCGCGTACCGGCCCGGGTGGTCGAGCGCGTACGCCCGGTACGCGCCCGCGAACGCGGTCAGCGCGTCCTTCCCGGCCCGGCCCGCCACGGCCACCGCGATCCGGTCGATCAGTTCGCCGCCCGCGTGCAGGGCGAGCCGGGTGCGCAGGTCGTTCAGGTTGCGGACGTGCGAGTACAGACTCGCGTCCTTCACCCCGAAGTGCCGGGCCAGCGCGGACAGGCTGACGCTCTCGAAGCCCACCTCGTCGGCGAGGTCGGCGGCGGACGCGACCAGTCGGTCGACGGTGAGTCCCGCACGGGCCATCTGGCACCTCCTCCTTGGTCACCTAGGGGCAATCCTAGGGGATCTAGGTTCAGATGGTCACTCAGGCGCCGCAGTGGCTGCCGCCGGCGGCAGCCAACTGCACGTCCTCCGCCCTCACACGCAGCGCACGGCGGGACGTGTCCGCGCCCCGGGCCGGGTCCGGGTCCCACAGCCAGACGGTGTCACCGCTCGCCTGGAAGACGAGGACGGGGTGGGTCGTCGGTACCGGACCGTTGATGACGGGAATCTTCGGGTTGAGCGGTTCGACGCAGACGAGTTCGCCCCGGATGCCGAAGTAGGCGGCCGGGTAGCGCTTCCCGGCGGTGGCGTCCGCGATCGTTCTGTCGGCGGCATGGTCCACACCGGTCAGCGCCTCGATCGCCACGGACAGGACCGCGACCAGCACCATCAACGGCAGGACCCACCGGACGAGCCCGCTCGCCCCGGTCTGGAGGTTGAAGTGACGTGCCCAGCCGCCCAGCGCGACCAGCACCAGCGAACACGCCAAGGCCAGCCCGAGCGGCCTGAGCGCCACGGCGTACTGCCAGTAGAAGGCCACATGCACGGAGTCGGCCGGGATCCCGAAGCGCTCCTCCAGGTACATGGAGTGCAGATACGACCCGGCCCACGGCAGCACGAACGGCAACGGCGCCGCGAGTACGGGCAGGAACCACTGCATGTTGCGGCTGAACCAGGACTCGCTCAAGGCGTACCACAGGCCGAAGACCGTGAAGCCGAGGAGCAGGGTGAGGAGAATCCCGGCGAACTGTCCGGACAGCCCCGCCGGCTGGGAGTTCCCCCAGATGAACCCGAAGGCGGTCAGGCCCCAGACCAGGGCCACGCCGATGCCGAGCCGGACGAGCCACGGCCGGGGCTCGTTGGCGGACACCCACGTACCCACCGGCCAGCACATCCCGAGCGGCCAGGACAGTGCCAGGAACCGCCAGGGCGTGCTCGACGCCCCGAGGACGATGCCACACGCGAGACTGACGAGTACGACCACACCGATGACGGCGAACTGCAGCGCCTTACGGTGTCGATCGGCCGATCCGTCGCGGGGCCGGGGGCCGATCGCGCGACGGATGTCGTGCGCATCGGGGTCGAACGGGGCGCCGCCGAGATTCCGACCGCCCAACTCGGCCAGCGCGCGGTCGCGTTGTTCTTCGGTGTACTCGCCGCGCAGATGCAGCGTATGGCGCAGGTCCCACCCGCCGACGGCTATCCAGTGCTCGGCGAGCCACCGCAGAGCGGGGCTCGCCCCGTCCGGCACCTTGTGATGGACGTGGTACGTCGTGTTCGGCTCGGCGGGCTTGGGGCGTACGAGCTTGGCCTCGCGTACCCAGACGTCGAGCTTCCGCCTGGCGGCGAGTGTCGTCACCTGCTCGCAGGCCATCGACCTGGCGGTCAAGCGGGAGCCCCGGAGCGGGACTTCGACGATCAGCGCGGAGTATCCGGCGTCCGCGCTGACCGCGTCGCCGTCCCGTGCCGGGCGTACCCGCCATCCCTGAGCGGCGAACACGCTCTCCGCCAGCTCCAGTTCGTCATGGTCGTCGCGTACTTCGACGACCAGACGCACCCGGCGGTTGAAGGGCTCCGACCTCACCCGCGGTCGCGGGCGGCGAACGACACGAACTCCGTCCAGGAGGACGGGGTGAGGGCGAGCTGGGGGCCGGTGGTGTTCTTGGAGTCGCGGACGTGGATGGTGGTGGGGGCGGTGGCGACTTCTACACACTGGCCGGAGCTGTCGCCGCTGTAGCTGCTCTTGAACCAGTTGAGTTCAGTGGTGCTCATAGCGCTCCTCGAATCCGCTCCAGCAGGCTCCGGGTGTCGTCCGGGGTCAGAGCCTGTGAGCGAAGTTTCGCATACCGCATGTGGAGCATGCTGATCTTCTTCGGGTCAACGATGAACTGGCTGTTCTCCTGCCCCTCGGAGTAGGCGAACCACTCGTTCTCCGGGGTCTCCAGCAACTGGATTGGACCGTCCATGCTCGCGTGGGCGCCGCGCGAGGTCGGCATCACCTGGAGTTCCACGTTGCGTGGCCCCCTGGCCTCCAAGAGGTGCTCGATCTGCTCGCGCATGAAATCGGATCCTCCGGTCTCCCGGCGGAGTACGTGTTCCTCGACGATGAAGCTGAAGGCGGTGTTGGGCCGGTCATTCAGCAGGAACTGGCGATCGACGCGTGCCGTGACCATGGCCTCGATCTCGGAGTCGCTAAGCATTGGGACACGTTCGCCGAAGATCGCGCGCGCATACCCCTCCGTCTGCAACAACCCCGGCACCAGCCGGTTCTCGAACGTGTACAGACTGATCGCCTGCTCCTCCAGTTCCGCCCACTGCCGGAACCACGAAGCCAGCCCCTTCTCCCTGGTCGCGTGCTTGTACACCCCCTTCAACACACCGAACGCGTCCAGGACTTCCTCCGCCCGCTCCACGAACACCCGGGGCGGAAACCGCTGCCCCTGCTCGATCGAGGCGACGGTCCCCGGCTGGTACTGGACCAGCGGCGCGTACTGCTCCTGCGTGTAACCCGCCCGCCTGCGGAAGGCCTTGTGTGCCGCACCGAACGCCTTCAGGCTGTCGGACGGTTCGGGCTCGTTGGTGGTCTGCTCGGTGCTGATGGTGCTGTCGGTCATGTCGACCAAGGGTCACGGAAAGTCACCGCGACTGTCCAGAGCGTGAACTCGTACAGTGCGCAGCGTACGAGTTCTGTCGCTGGTCGACTCCCGTGTGAGGCGGGACGGTTGAGGCATGCAACGTACGTTCACCCAGCTCTTCAGCGCGACACCGCACGGCGCCCGGCGGGCGCGGCTGCTGGTCGCCGACCGGATGAATGTGTGGGGGTTCGCACACGGGAGCAGGGTGAGCGACACCGTCACTCTCGTCACTGCCGAACTCGCCGCGAACGCCGTGCGACACGGACGGGTCCGGGGACGCGGTTTCCGCGTGCGGTTGCTGATGGAGGGGGACGTCGTGCGCGTGGAGGTGCTGGACGCGCGCGTGGACCGGCTCCCCGTGCGGGCGCAGGGGGAGCCGGACGAGGGCGGGCGCGGGCTGCTGATGATCGAGGCGCTGGCGGAGAAGTGGGGCGTGGAACTCCGCCCGGACGGCGTGCACAAGACAGTCTGGGCGGACGTCCCGGTCAGCTGACCGGCGCGTACAGCACTCCCAGCTTGTCGATCTCGTCGCCGGAGCGGCCGGTGAAGCCGACGATCTGCCAGCCGGACGGCGCGGTGAAGGTGGCGGTGTCCGTGGTCGCCGTACCGGCGGACAGGGTGCGTCCCTTGTCCGTGCCGAAGGCGGCCGAGAAGATCCTGGTGCGGCCGTCCTTCTGACCCTCCGTCAGCTTCACCGAGGTGAGGTGCTCACCGGAGGCCAGGGTCAGGGAGGCCGCCGTACCGCCCGTGCCGCCGTGGCCGAGGACCGTGCCGCCGTCGTGGGTGAGGGAGACCGCGTCCAGGCGGGCGGCGCCGCGCAGGGTCAGTATGCGTGGGGCGAGGGCCGCCGGGAGGTCGTCGGCGTCGTCGAAGGCCGTGCCGTGCGGGCCGCCGAAGAAGTCGCTCGCACGGAGCTTCGGGCTGACGGTGTAGGAGAAGTCGACGGCGTGCGGGAAGTGGTCGGAGAGGTTCCCGCCACTGGAGTCCAGGAACTTGGCCCACTCGTCGTTGTAGCGGGTCGCGTTCAGGGAGACCAGGTCGCTGCTCCGGTAGAGGACCTTGTCGACGACCTCGCAGTCGTTCGGCGGGGCAGACGTCGGGCACAGCAGCGGGTCGGCGCCCTGCGTGGGTGCCGTACCGCCCTTCATCAGCCGCACCCACGCGTCGGTCAGGCCGTTGTCGTCGACGAGTGTGCGGATGTTGTCGCCTGCGCGGGTGTAGCGGGTGTTGGTGTCGCCCATGACGATCACCGCGTTGCCGGCCGAGTTGGCCTTGATGAACGCCGACACCTGGGCGATGTTGGCGCGGCGGGCGGCCAGGGCGTCGTCGGTGTCGTCGGCGTTGGGGTGCAGGTTGTACAGGTCGACGAAGACGCCCTCGGCCAGTCGCACCCGGGCCAGCGTGAAGCCCTTCGGGGTCAGGCAGTTGGTGCCGGTGCAGTCGTTCCACTTCACGCGCTCGAAGTCCTCGAAGGGGTACTTCGAGAGGGTGTTGAGGCCGTCGCCGATGCCTGCGCCGCCGCTGGTGGCCGTGCGGTACGGGTGGCTGTCGCCCGCGTACAGCGCCGCGTGGTAGTTGAAGTCCTCCTGGACGTTCACGATGTCGTAGCCCGCCAACCGGGGTGAGATCAGCGGGGTGTTGGTGGCCGGGTGGCTGGAGCTGAGGCCCTCGGGGAGGCCGGCCACGTTGTACGTCAGCACGTTGAACGTGCCGGAGGTCGCGGCCTGGGCCGGGCCGGTGGAGGCGGTGAGTCCGGCGAGCGTCAGGGCGCCGGCCGCGAGGGCGGTGAGGAGTCGTCTCATGGGTCGCATGGAAACCATGTTCATGCCAACATGTTCGATTTTGAAGGATAGTTGAGAAAAGTGTTCAACATCAGCGCGTGACGTGGGGCCGAATTCAGCGAGCGTGGAGACGACGAGACTTCGCGAATCCGGTCACCAGGCGTCGATGACCGGCGCGTCGGGTTCGTGCTGCCGCCAGGCCTCGTCGAGGCGCGCGAGTCGGCCCGCGGCGGCGATTCCGCGCAGGGACGCGACCTTGCCGTCGCTGACTTCGAACGCCACGGCGCCCACGACCCGGTCGTCGACCACGGCGATGACGGCCGGGGAGCCGTTGACCAGCGCGATGTGCATCGCGAGGGAGCCGCCGGCCAGCCGCCGCTTCGCCGGAGTGGGCTTGAAGCCGGCCCGCACGTAGGAGGCGACGCGCTCGCGCGTCGTGTACCGCAGCAGCCGCCTGGCCAGTCCGGCGCCGTCCGAGACCGCCGTCACGTCGTCGGTGAGCAGTGCCACCAGCCGTTCGGTGCGCCCCGACACCGCGGCGGCGAGGAACTCCTCGACTATCCGGCGCGCGGACGCGGGGTCCACCGTGCCGCCGCGGCGCTCGGCGGCGACCCGGCGTCGGGCCCGGTGTACATGCTGCTGGCTCGCGGACTCGGTGATGTCGAGGATTCCGGCGATCTCGGCGTGGGGGTACGAGAAGGCCTCGTGCAGGACGTAAGCGGCCCGCTCGACCGGCGAGAGGCGCTCCATGAGGGTCAGTACGGCCAAGGACACCGATTCGCGCTGCTCGAAGGTGTCGGCAGGGCCGAGCATCGGGTCGCCCTCGAGGAGTGGCTCGGGCAGCCAGGCTCCGACAGCGCGCTCATGGCGCGCCTGTGCCGAGCGGAGGCGGTCGAGGCAGAGATTGGTGACGACCTTGGTCAGCCAGGCCTCCGGCACCTCGATACGTTCCCGGTCCGCAGCCTGCCAGCGCAGGAACGCGTCCTGCACGGTGTCCTCGGCGTCGGCCGCCGAGCCGAGCAGACGGTACGCGAGCGAGGCCAGCCGGCCCCGGCCGGCCTCGAACCGATCGATGGCTGCGCTGTCCATGCGGAGCAGCCTATGCGGCGACCCTCACACCGGCTCGGTCGGGCGCGGTGGCCAGGCGGCGCCTGCGCTTCGGCATGCCGAAGGTCGGGTGCACGATGCTCCACCCGGCCCCCTTGAGCACCCCCGACTTGAGGCGCGCGGCGGTCCGGCCGCCCAGGTACCAGGACTTCGACCGTACGTCCCCGTCCACCATCTGGAAGATCGCGTCCCGCCGCCCGAGGCTGATGTGGTTGCCGTAGTACTTCAGCCCGGTGGCCGGGGCCTCGCTGCCCGTCAGGCGCGCGATGATCGCGGCGGTCGCCTGCATGCTGGTGTAGCCGGCCGAGGCGCAGGACATCGGCAGCGGCCGGCCGTTCTCGCCGATCGCGTAGGCGCTGTCGCCGGCGGCGTAGACGTCCGGGTGCGAGACCGAGCGCATGGTGCGGTCGACGACGATCTGGCCGGTCTCCGCGACCTCCAGGCCGCCGGCGGCCGCGATGGGGTGCACGGCGAACCCGGCCGACCAGACGATCACGTCGGCCGTGACGGACGTACCGTCGGCGGCGATCGCCCGTGTCGGCTCGACGGCTTCGATACCGGTGTGCTCGTGGACGGTGATGCCGAACCGGTCGAAGGCCTGGCGCAGGTGACGGCGGGCCTTGGGGGAGAGCCAGGCGCCCAGCTCGCCGCGGGCGGCGAGCGCGACCCTGAGGTCGGGCCGTGACTCGGCGAACTCGGTGGCGGTCTCGATGCCGGTCAGCCCCTCTCCGACGACCAGCACGGTGCCGCCCTCGCCCAGGCCGGCCAGGCGCTCGCGCAGACGCAGCGCCGAGGACCGGCCGGTCACGTCGAAGGCGTACTCGGCCACGCCGGGAACGCCGTGGTGGGCCACGGAGCTGCCGAGCGCGTGGAGAAGCGTGTCGTACGTGAGCTCGCCGTCGCCGTCCTCGCCGGTCACGGCGACGGTCCTGCGTTCGGGGTCGACGCCGGTGACGCGCGCCAGGCACAGCCGCACCCCGGTGCCCGCGAACACGTCGGTGAGCTTGCGGCCCGCGAGGTCCTGGCCGCTCGCGAGCTGGTGCAGCCGCATCCGTTCGACGAAGTCGGGCACGGCGTTGACGACGGTGATCTCGGTGTCGGCGGGGGAGAGCCGGCGGGCCAGGTTTCCGGCGGCGAAGGCCCCGGCGTATCCGGCGCCGAGTACGACGATGCGGTGCTTCATGGCATGGCTCCTGTCTCGTTCGCGTGCCCCTTGAACGAGACGGCGCCCCGATTGCTGACAGGATCCGGGTGTGACGCGGGTCACCGAACCAGGACGAGCGGCTGAGCCTCCGACAGCCACGCGGACGCGACCGCGGCCGGCCGGGCGAACAGGCGCCGGCCGGCCACGGGTGCGTCGGGACCCTGCAGTTCAACCCGTCTACGAGGAGGCAGCCTCGGAGAGGACGAACGAGAACTCCGCGGGCTCTGCGCGCAGGTGGTACTGGGGCAGCGGCCCGGGGCCGCAGGACTGGGAGCCGAGGCCGTGCTGGCCGTGGTCGAGGTTGACCCACACAGTCTCCCCCGGGGTGAGGCCGGTGCGGTGGGCCGCCGCGTCCAGCTGCTCGGTGGTCCAGCGGCGGGCGGTGAACCAGAACTCCGGGTCGCCCTCGACGCGCAGACCGCCGATCTCCGCCCAGCGGACGTCGGCCCGGGCGCCGTTCTCCTGCGGACGGACGTACGGCGTCTGCAGGTCGTCCACGGTCGACTCCCAGCGGCCGACGGCGGACGCCGTCCTGCTGTCCGGATACGCCTCACCGGGGCCGCCGCCGTACCATCGCACACGGTCGGCCGCGGACAGTCCGAAGCGGATGCCGAGCCGGGGCAGCGGCACGGTCCAGTCGCCCTCCGGCCCCACGGACACGGTCAGCCGCAGACGGGTTCCGTCCGACGTCCAGCGGTACACGGCCGACAGCCCGGCCTCCCGGGCCGCCGGCGCCACCCGGGTGCGGACCGTCAGGGCGTCGTCGCCCAGCTCCACCGCGTCGAGGCGGTGCCGCATACGGTGCAGGCCGAGCTTGCGCCACAGCAGGCCGTGGCGGATGTCGGTCTGCCAGGCCGCGCCGTCGTCGTTGTCGGTCGTCGCCCGCCACACGTCCAGGCGCAGCCCGGTGACGGCCACCCCGCCGACGGTGCGCAGCGCGCCGGTGCGGGCGTCGAAGGAGGCCGGGCCGAGGGTGATCAGCCCGTCGCCGGGCACCGGACCGTCGGTGGCCGCGACCGCCGGAGCCTGCCGTGCGGACACGGCGAACTGGCCCCAGGCGACGACATGGTCCCGAGACGCCCAGGGGGTGTCGGCGGCGAGCACCGCCCGTACCGTCCAGTGGGCCTCGCCCGCCGGGGCGGTGGCCGGCGGCTCGGGCAGCTTCACCTCGGCCGACTCGCCGGGCGCGAGCGGGGGCACCGTCAGGTCGCCGGAGCCGACCGTCTCGCCCTCCACCTGGTACGACCACGTGAACGCCAGCGCGGACAGGTCGGCGAAGTCGTACTTGTTGGTGACGCGCACGGTGCCGCCGCTGCCGTCGCCCTCGACGGCGACCGGCTCGATCACCTTCTTGAACTCGACCAGGCCGGGGGAGGGCTGCCGGTCCGGGAAGAGCAGGCCGTCGCAGACGAAGTTGCCGTCGTGCAGCTCCTCGCCGAAGTCGCCGCCGTACGCGTAGCCGTACCGCTCGTCCTTGATGCCGTGGTCGATCCACTCCCAGACGAAGCCGCCCTGGAGCCGGTCGTACGACTCGAAGAGCCGCTGGTAGTCGGCGAGTCCGCCGGGGCCGTTGCCCATGGCATGGGCGTACTCGCAGAGGATGAAGGGGAGTTCGCGGCGCCTGTGGGTGCCGCCGTCCAGACCGCGGCCGATCCGCTCGACCTCGGCGTGGCCCGCGTACATCCGCGAGTACATGTCCGTGTCACGGCAGCCCGGGTCGCCCTCGTAGTGCACGAGGCGCGAGGAGTCGCGGCCGCGGATCCACTCGGCCATGGCGGTCAGGCCGCGGCCGGTGCCGGCCTCGTTGCCGAGGGACCAGATGACGACCGAGGGGTGGTTCTTGTCCCGCTCGACCATACGGGCGGCGCGGTCGAGGAGCGCCGGGGTCCAGCGGTCGTCGTCGACGGGGTTGTCCCGCCAGGCCTGCTCGGTGAAGCCGTGGGTCTCCAGGTCGCACTCGTCGATGACCCACAAGCCCAGCTCGTCGCACAGGCCGAGGAAGGCGGGGTGCGGCGGGTAGTGGGAGGTGCGGACGGCGTTGATGTTGTGCCGCTTCATCAGCAGCACGTCCTCCCGCATGGTCTCCAGGTCGAGCGCGCGCCCCTTCTCCGGGTGCCACTCGTGCCGGTTGACCCCCTTGAAGAGCACCGCCCTGCCGTTGACCTTGATCAGGCCGTCCGACAGTTCCACCGTGCGGAAGCCGATGCGCAGCGGCACCCGCTCGCCCTCGGTGGCCAGCACGCCGTCGTACAGCTTCGGACGCTCCGCCGTCCATGGTTCGACCGGCACCGTCACCGGCTCGCCGGTCGAGGTGTCGATGCCCAGGCCGGGGACGGTCACCCGGCCGTCCACGTCGGAGTCGACGCGCAGCGTGCCGGTGCCGGTGACGTGGTCGTAGGAGGCGTGCACGAAGAAGTCGAGGGCGCTGCCGGCCGGGCGGTGCAGCAGCGTGACGTCACGGAAGATGCCGGGCAGCCACCACTGGTCCTGGTCCTCCAGGTACGAGCCCGCCGACCACTGGTGGACGCGGACCGCCAGGACGTTGCCCCCGGCCTTCAGCAGATGGCCGACCGCGAACTCGTGCGGCAGCCGGGAGCCCTTGAACACGCCGATGTCCGTGCCGTTCAGCCAGATCCGGGCACAGGACTCCACACCGTCGAAGCGGAGCACCGCCCCGCCGTCGGTCGGCCAGTCCTCCGGCAGGTCGAAGACGCGCAGGTGGTCGCCGGTCGGGTTCTCGGTGGGGACGCGGGGCGGGTCGACCGGGAACGGGTAGAGGTGGTTGGTGTAGACGGGGGAGCCGTGCCCCTGGAGGACCCAGTGGCCGGGCACCGACACCTCCGCCCAGCCACCGGCGTCGTACCCCTCCTGAGCGAAGGAGTCGTCCTCGGCGTCGGCCGTGTCCGACAGCCTGAATCGCCAGCTGCCGTTCAGGGAGAGGGACTTGGCGTCCGAGGACGCGTACCAGGCGCGGGGTGGCAGCGCCCCGGATCCCGGCGAGACGTCCTCGACGTAATCGGTGGTCGTGCGGAAGGACATCGGTCTCCTAGCTCAGCCCTTGATGCCGGTCTGCGCGATTCCCTGGACCAGCCAGCGCTGGAGGAAGAGGAAGACGAACAGCAGGGGCAGGATGGAAATGGCGGTAGCCATGAAGATCAGGTGGTAGTTGACGGTCTGGTTGGTCATGTACGACGACAGCGCGACCTGGACCGTCCAGGCGCTCGGGTCCTGGCCGATGACCAGCGGCCACAGGAACGAGTTCCAGCCGTTGATGAAGGTGATCGTGGCGATCGCAGCGAAGAAGTTCAGCGAGTTCGGCACCACGACACGCCAGTACGCGCCCCAGTGGCCGAGTCCGTCCACGCGCGCCGCCTCCTCCAGCTCCTTCGGGAACCCGAGGAAGTACTGCCGGAACAGGAAGCAGGTGAAACCGCTGAAGAGGCCCGGGATGATGAGGCCGCGGTAGCTGTCGACCCAGCCGAGGGACGACACGAGGACGAAGCTCGGGACGAAGGTGACGGCCGTGGGGACCATGAGGGTCACCAGGACGCCGTAGAAGATCTTGTTGGCGTGCCGGTAGGGGATTCGGGCCAAGGCGTAGCCCGCGAGGGAGCACACGAGCAGCGTGCCGACCGTGTGCAGGACGCCGACGACCAGTGAGTTCCACATCGACCGGCCGAAGTCGACCGTGGGGTCGTCGAACGGCTCGGTGATGTTGCCCCACTGGAGGTGGGTGGGGAAGAACTTCCAGTTCTCGCCGGTGATCTCCGGGTCCGTGGACAGGGCGTTGCGGACCAGCAGGTAGAAGGGGACGAGGAAGAGGAGCGCGGCGACGCCGGTGGCGAGCCAGAGGCCGGTGGAGCTCATCACGCCGCCGCGCCTGACGCGCTTGCGGGTCTCGGGCACGGTGCTGGTCACCTGGACTCGTCACCCCTTCCGAAACCCATGACCCTGCCCTGGAACAGGGTGACGACGCAGATCAGCACGGTCAGCACCATGGCGCCGGCGCTGCCCTTGCCGTAGTTCTGGTCCTGGCCGAGGGCGGTGTAGTACAGGTCGACGAGCGGCGGGCGGCCCCAGGTCGTCTTGGACAGCAGATTGAAGAACTCGTCGAAGGCCTGGTAGGCGGCGACGAGCAGCAGCAGGACCACGGCCGTGGACGTGGCCCGCAGCTGCGGCAGCGTGATGTACCGGAAGGTCTGCCAGCCGGGCCTGGCGCCGTCGATGGCGGCGGCCTCGTACAGCTCCTGCGGGATGTTCTGCAGCGCGGCCAGGAACAGGATCATGTAGAAGCCGGACTGCAGCCACAGCCGGGCGGTGACGATGACCAGCCAGTACCAGGGCGGGTCGGGGTTGGCGAGCCAGGCGATGTTGTCGACGCCGAACCAGCCGATGACGGTGTTCGCGAGACCGAAGCGCACGCCGTTGAAGAGGGACATCTTCCAGATCAGCGAGGCCGCGACATAGCTGCACGCCGTCGGCAGGAAGAACACCGAGCGGTAGAAGGCCCGCATGAACCTCAGGCGGTTCACCAGCAGGGCGAGGCCCAGGGAGACCGCCCAGGTGGTGGGCACGATGAAGGCGGCGAAGACGGTGAAGGTGACCAGCGAGCCGGTGAACTGGCTGTCCGAGAAGATGTCCCGGTAGTTGTCCAGGCCGACGAAGTCGCTGGGCGTGACGGTGAAGCGGGCCTCGAAGAAGCTGAGGTAGAGGCTCCAGAGGATGGGGATGTAGACGAAGACGATCAGCCCGATCAGGAACGGGCTGGTGAAGAGCCAGAAGTTGAAGGTGCGGCTGCCGCGCAGCCCCCGCCGCGGCCGGGCCTCGGTGGCCTCGGCCGGGGCGCTGCCCGCGACGCCGCGCGTGGTGGTCGTCGACATGTCGTGGTCCGCCCGGCGGCCTATCCGAACAACTTCTTCAGCTCGGCGTTCACCGTCCTGTCGCACTTGTCGAGCGCGGCCTGAGGGTCACCGCCCTTGCGGACGCAGTCGGCGAAGAGGTCCTCCGTGGCGGTGATCATCGCCTGGGTCCAGCCGATGTTGTCGAAGTGCCCGTACTCGTCGAAGAGCTTCACGCCCTCGGCCGGCAGGCCCGACTTCAGCTTGGTGGCGGACTGCGCGATGGAGGTGCGGGGCGGGATGTGGAAGCCGTACGAGGTCGCCCAGTCCTCCTGGTACTTCTTCTGGTCGATCCACAGCCACTTCACGTACTCCTTGGCCGCCTCGACGTTCCTGCCCTTGGCGTTGACGAACACCGACCAGCCGCCGTTGTAGACGGAGGGCCTGCCCGCGTCGGTGACCTTCGGGAACGGCATGATGCCGAGGTCGTCGCCGAGGGTCTGCTGGAACTGCGGCATGGCCCACATGCCGCAGAACTGGATCGCGCACAGGCCCTGGTTGAGCGCGGACGGGTCCCAGAAGTCGGCCGGGGCGTCGAGCAGGAGGTCGCCGCTGGTGAACAGCTTGCGCATCTTTTTCAGACCCTCGACCACGCCGTCCGTGTGGTAGGCGATCCGGTTCTTGTCGTCGAGGGTGTCCGCGCCGGCCGACCAGATCAGCGGGTTGATCACCGCGTGCAGGTCGTTGCCGAGGAAGAGGCCCTTGACCTTGCTCGTGGTGAGCTTGGCCGCCGCCTCGGTCAACTCGTCCAGGGTGGTGGGCGGCTGGATGCCCGCCTTCTCCAGCAGGGACTTGCGGTAGAAGAAGAACTGCGGGTCGTCGATCATCCGGACGCCGTAGATCTTGCCGTCGACCGTGTGCGACTTGATGTCGGCCTGGTTGAAGTCGTCCTTGACCGGGTCGATGACGTCGGTCAGGTCCGCCACCTGCCCGCTCTTGACGAGCTGGATCTGCGGGTGGAACTCGAACAGGTCCGGCGCCTGGTCGGTGAGCAGCGACGCGAACAGCTTGCTCTCGAAGTTCGAGCCGGTGATCCACTGCGTGGTCACGTCGGCCTTCGTGTATGCCTTCGCATAGCGCTTGACGGCCTGCGCGGTGCCGGCCTCGCCGTACGCGTGGAAGTACTGGGCGAGGCTCTTGCCCGAACCGGAGCTGCCGCCACGGCCGTTGTTGCCGCCGCACGCGGCGAGCGTACCGGCGGCGGCCAGGCCCGCTGCGGCCCGGAATATCGATCGGCGGTCCCAGTTGCTGCTCAGTGCCGACATGCTGACGTCCTTGTCTGTCGAGTGCTGCCGCGGCTCCGCACCTGAAAGCCAGTTGGCTCGAATTGCCTTGCGGAGCCGGGACGTTAATCTTCGACTAATGCTTCGGCAAGGGGTTGGACGAAGTCTGTTCGAAGTGTTGTGCCCGGTTCGGAATCCCGAACAGGGCTTCGGGGAACGGGAGATGAGGGCCGCCGGGTCAGGGATGTGGCCGGCGGCCCTCGGTCATGGGGGTGGCGCTGACTACTGCCTGGTCCAGGCCTCGTTGGTGCCGCCGTTGCAGCTGTAGAGGATCACCCTGCTGCCGTCGGCGGTCGCCTGGCCGCTGACGTCCAGGCACTCGCCCGAGGCCTCGTTGACGATCTGGCCGTTGGAGTTCAGCAGCCAGCGCTGTGTCGCGTCACCGGTGAAGGCCGCGGAGGTGGCAAGCCCCGGACTGCCCGCCGAAAGATAGCCGCTCGCGCCCTTCAGGCGCCCTCGGCATCGTACGACCACGACTGGTCGGCCCCGCCGGTGCAGGTGCTGATCGCGGCCCCGGAGGCGTCGGCGGTCAGGCACTTGCCCGACTGCTGCCCCTGCCAGGCACCGGCGAGGGCCGTACTGCCGTGGCCGCGCCGGTCGAGCACGTACGTCGTGACGGAACGCGCGGCGAGCGTCGTGGACAGCGTGCCGTGGCGCACGGACGGCTTGGCGACGTTCGCCCAGTTCTCCGTGGCCGACGTGCGCACGGCCTTGCTCGCGTGTACCGGCGTACCGCTGTTGAAGTGCAGGTTCAACGCCGTGCCGGTGGTGTTGTGGTTGTTGACCACGACCACCCACTGGCCGTTCCGGTCGTACGTCGACACCTCGACGCCGTTCGGCGCGCCGGTCACGTTGTGCGCCACCGAGCCCGGCCTCACGAACTTGCTGTACTGGCCGAGCGCGTAGTACCGCTTCGTGAAGTACAGCTTCTGGTTGCCGTCGGCCGCGTAGTCGGGGTCGTAGTAGATCAGACCGTCGTTCCAGCCCTCGTCGTTCCTCGTGCTCGGGTCACTCCCGTACCCGCTCGCCAGCGCCACCCACCACTGGAACGCCGAGTCGTGGGAACTCGCGAAGTCCTTGTAGATGATCCGGGACATCAGCAGGGCGTTGTCGATGGTCGGGTCGTACTCCTGGTTCCAACCCGTTGTGCCCTTGCCGAAGCAGCAGATCTCCGTCGCCCAGGACTTCTTGCCCACCGAGGCCGACGTCTCGTGGACCTTGCCCAGTTCCCCGTCGTCCGGGTCGTTGTACGTGTGGTGGGCGAGTCTGGAGACGTACCGGGCGGTGCCCGGCTGCGAGATCCACTGTGGCAGCTCGGAGTTGAACTGAGTCGTCCTGCTGGACTCGTCCGCGATGATGCCGGTCTTCCGGTGGCGTGCCCGCTGCTCGGCGCCCAGTGCGCGCACGATGTCGTCGCGCTGGTCGACCGGCACCGGCATGCCTTCCTGGCCGCAGTCGGCGAAGCTGTTGTCCGGCTCGTTGAAGGGGCTGATGTAGTCGAGCCGGACGCCCTGCCGGGCGAAGTGATCGGTCACGTCGGCGATGTACCCGGCGAAGTCGGCCTCGTTCTCCGCCTTCAGCAGGCCACCGCAGCTCTTCCCGTTCGTCGTCCACCGGGAGGGCGCGCTGTTGACGAAGCCGATCAGGTCCTTCACGCCGTACCGCGCGGCGTACTCGAGGAACGTCCGACCGCCTTCGTCCCTGCTCCAGTCGTAGGAGCCGTCGGGGTTGAGGAAGTCCTCGGCGGCGCGTGCCGGTGTGGTGACGGCGGTACCGCCGCCACCGATGTTGTAGCGGTACGAGCTGAGCTCCAGGCCGCCCTCGGAGAAGAGCAGCCTCGCCACCCGGGCCCGGACGGCGGGTGAGAAGTGCTGCAGGTCGTTGACCCACCAGGCGCCCGAGGCGCCGATGTCGTCGATGGTCTGGGCGGCGTGCGGCGAGACTTCGGCGGGGGCGGGTGAGTCGGCGGCTTTCGCGGGTGGGGAGGTGAGCAGGGCTCCAGTGACAGCCAGCGCGGCGGAGGCTGCGAGCAGGAGGGATCTCCTGGTGCGGGGGTGAGACACGTGCATCCCTTCGTCGTCATGAAGGCGGTGCGGTACGGCTCCTTGCGGGTGCGGCGGTGCGCTTCGTGCCGGTCGTGTTGATCCCTGCGCGCTGCCCGACGGACTGCAGGGCCCCCTCCAGCGCGAACGTGGCGGCGCCCAGGGACACCGGGTCGGTGGGGATCGGGGAGAGGACGATCTCGGTGGCGGCCAGCGGCCGCCGCAGCGCGTGCCGGGCGACGGCCGCGCGTACCTCGCCGAGCAGCGGCTCGCCCAGCCGGGACGCCACCCAGCTGCTGAGCACGACCACTTCGGGGTTGAGGAGGTTGATCAGGTCGGAGATCCCGGCGCCCAGGTAACGGGCGGTGTCCCGGACCACCTTGAGCGCCACCGGGTCGTCCACGGCGACCGCCCGGGCCAGCGCGTCGATGGTGGCCGTCTGGTCCTCGGGGTGCAACAGCGTGGACCGCGGGCTGAGTTCGCGCAGGTTCTGCATGATGCCGGGTGCGCCCACGTACGTCTCCACGCAGCCGTGGTTGCCGCAGTGGCACAACCGGCCGTCCAGCACGAGCGTGGTGTGCCCCCACTCGCCGGCGCTGTTGCTCACGCCCCGGTGCAGCCCGCCGCCGAGCGCCAGACCGGCGCCGACGCCCGTGCCGAGGTTGACCACCACGGCGTCCCCGCGGCCCCGCGCGGCCCCGAACCACAGCTCGGCGACCGCGCAGGCGCGCAGCGGATTGTCCAGGTACAGGGGATGGGCGATGTGCTCGGCGAGCAGATCGAGCAGCGGGACGTCGTGCCAGTTCCAGTTGGGCGCGTACTCGGCGATGCCGGTGTCCCGGTCCACCTGGCCCGGCACGCTCACCCCGACACCGAGCACCCGGGCGGCCTCGATCCCGGCCTGGGCGACCACCGAGCCGACGGCCGCGGCGACATGGCCGACCACCTGCTCGGGACGGCTCTCGCCGGGCCGCATGTCCTCGTCGGCGCGGGCCAGCACGTTCAGCGCAAGGTCGAACAGCTCGACGTGGACGTAGGTCTCCGCGATGTCCACGCCGATCAACGCGCCTCCCGACGCGTTGACGGCGACCAGGCCCCGGGGGCGGCCGCCGGCGGAGTCCTCGAAGCCGACCTCGGTGATCATGCGCAGGTCCAGCAGCTCGCCGACGAGCGTGGCGACCGTGGCGAGGCTCAGTCCGGTGGCCGCGGCCAGTTCCTGCCGGGAGGTGGGAGACTCGGCGATGATCTGGCGCAGCACCTCGTAGCGGTTCGCGGTGCGGATGTCGCGTGATGTGCGCTTCACGGAGCTGCCCCTCCCATCCTGTCGGACCGGGCCGGGGCGAGGTCGGCACCGGCGCGGCGTCAGGCTATGGGCTGGGAGGGACTTTCGACAAGGGGTTAGGAAAGGGGGTGGAGAAAGTCTGCCGTCCCTGGCTGTCCGTCAGTCTGCCAGGACGTCCCGGACGAAGGCGTTGGTGAACTTGCCCGTGGGGTCCAGGTCTTGGGCCAGGCCGCGGAAATCGGCCAGGCGTGCGTAGCGTCGGCGGAGCACGGCCGTGGGCACGGTGAAGACCTTCCCCCAGTGCGGGCGCGGGTCGAAGGCTTCCAGTGCCTCCTCCACCCTGCGGACCACCGGCAGCACGGCCGCCGTGTCCTCGACCCAGGTGAAGTGCAGGGCCACCGAGTCGCGGCCGTGGGCCGGGCTGAGCCACTGCGGGTCGGCGGCGACCGTACGCACCTCGCAGGTCTGCAGGACACCGGCGACCGCCTGCCGAATGCCGTCGATCGCGTCCAGCGCGTCCACGGCGGCCGACCGCGGCAGCAGATACTCCGACTGCAGCTCGTCACCGCTGCTCGGCGTGAACTCGGCCCGGAAGTGCGGCAGCCGCTCGTGCCACGGTCCCGGCACCCCGAACTGTTCGGTGCAGTTGCCGGCCGGCATCCCCGGCACCGGATGCAGCGCCTCGGTCGCGGGCGCGGCCCACGGGAAGTCCGCCGGCGGCTGGTCGGAGCGGCGCTTGACCCACACCTGCCGAAAGCCCGGCTCCCGCCAGTCGGTGAACAGGCTCACACTGTGGGCCGCGCCCGCCACCGCCCCGAAGTCCAGCCCCGACAACGGAAGTTCGGTGAACACGTACTGCTCCACCTCGTACGACGGCTCCAGGTCGAGCGTGAGCACGGTGACCACGCCGAGCGCGCCGAGGGAGGTCACGGCCCCGTCGAAGCGGGTGTCCCCACGCGGAATCGACACCGTCGAGCCGTCCGCGGTCACCAGCTCCACCTCCCGCACCGCCGCCGCGAGCGGTCCGTTGCCCACCCCCGAGCCGTGGGTGCCGGTCGCCACCGAACCGGCCACCGAAATGTGCGGCAGGGAAGCCATGTTGGGCAGCGCGAGACCGTGGGCGTGGACCGTGCGGGCCAGCTCGGCGTACCGGACGCCGCCCGAGACCCGTACCGCACGGGCCCCGGTGTCCACGTCGATCACCGGTGGCAGGTCGGCGATCGACAGCAGCACGCCGTCGGCGCCCGGGTCGGCGATCCCGTTGAAGGAGTGGCCGCTGCCCAGCACCCGCACCTTCGGGCTTTCGGCCACCAGGGTCCGGAGCGCGTCGAGGGAGCGGGGGCGGTGGAACTCCTTCGCCGTGTAGGTGATGTTGCGCGCCCAGTTGGTCACCGTGCCGGCCGTTCCCGTCATCCCGTCGTCCCTCCGGTCGAGTGCGTGTCCGTTGACCCTCTCATTCGCGGCGACCTACCGTAGAGAACGTTTGCTATGTGCGCGTCACCGAGCCGGAGGGTCACTTCCTTGCCCGAGCGTCCCCAGGCACTGTTCGCCATGACTGCCCAGAACGTGCCGCACGTCTTTCCGCCGGAGGTGCTCGCGCGGCTGCGCGCCTGCGTAGAAATCGATCCCACTCTGGTGGCGCACGACTTCACCGAGCCACGGGTCCGGGAGACCCTCGCCCGCACCGAGGTCCTCGTCACCGGCTGGGGCTGCCCCCGCCTCGACGCCGCCGTCCTGGACGCCGCCCCCAGGCTGCGCGCGGTGCTGCACGCGGCCGGCTCGGTCAAGGGGTTCACCACCCCCGAGGTCTGGCGGCGCGGCATCGCCGTCTCCTCGGCGGCCGCCGCCAACGCACTGCCCGTCGCCGAGTACACCCTCGCGATGATCCTGCTCGCCGGGAAGGACGTCTTCGCCTTCCGCGACCTGTTGCGCGCACGCCGCGCCTTCCCCTGCGGCGACATCGTCCCCGGCATCGGCAACCACGGTCGCCGGGTGGGTGTCGTCGGCGCCTCGCGCATCGGCCGCCGCCTGATCGAACTGCTCCGCCCCCACGACCTCCGGGTCGCCCTCGCCGACCCGTACGTCGGCGCGGCGGAGGCCGCACGGCTCGGCGTACCCCTGCTGCCCCTCGACGACCTGCTGCGCACCTCGGACATCGTCACTCTGCACGCCCCGCAGACCCCTGAGACCCTGCACCTCGTCGGACCCCGCGAACTGGCCCTGATGCCCACCGGATCGGTGCTGATCAACACCGCGCGTGGTGCCCTCGTCGACCACGACGCGCTGCTCGGGGAACTGCGCACCGGACGCCTGAACGCCGTCCTCGACGTCACCGACCCCGAGCCGCTGCCCGCCGACTCGCCCCTCTTCGAGCTGCCCAACGCGTTCGTCACCCCGCACCTCGCGGGCTCCCAGGGCAATGAGCTGGCCCGGCTCGGCCTGACCGTCGTGGAGGAGGCCGAACGCCTGCTGTCCGGGGGCGAGCTGGCCTGCGCCGTCGACCACACGGCGCTGGAGCGGACGGCGTGAGGGGCCGCCCTCGATCCGCAGGGCCGATTGGCTGTGGCCATCACTGCTGCGGATTTCGTCGCTTGTTTCTCATTTGATGATGGAATCGAAATATATCTAGCCTCAGATATGCGATATCGGTAACGTGCGCGGTATGGCCCCGAAACCGCTGCCGCCCCGGCTCCCCGAAACCGACCTCACCCGCCACCGCCGCCTCCGCGACCAGGGCAGCCTGGAGCGGGCCGAGCTGGAGGCGATCCTGGACGCCGGTTTCGTCTGCCATCTGGGGGTGGTGGTCGAGGGGCGGCCACTGGTCGTCCCGACCGTGTACGGGCGGGACGAACGGGAGCTGTACCTCCACGGGTCCGTGGCCAGCCGCAGTCTGGCCGGTGATCTCCCGGTCTGTGTGACCGTCACGCACATCGACGGGCTCGTGCTCGCCCGCTCCGTCTTCGAGCACGGGGTGAACTACCGCAGCGCCATGATCCACGGCATCGCCCGCAAGGTCACCGACCCCGAGGAGAAGCTGGAGGGACTGCGCCGGCTCACCGAGCACGCGACGCCCGGACAGTGGTCGTACGCCCGGCGGCCCAACCGGAAGGAACTCGCCGCCACCACCCTCCTCGCGCTCTCCCTCGAAGAGGCCTCCGTCAAGATACGCAGTGGCGCTCCCGACGACGGCGACGGGCCCGACGCGGAACTCGGCCTGTGGGCCGGGGTCCTGCCGCTCACCTCCGTCTGGGGCGAGCCCGTGGCCGACCCGGCGCTGCCGTCCGGCACCGCCGTACCGGGACACATCGCGCGCCGTGCGGGGACCCGGCACGCCTGACCGGGAGACGGGGGCATACGGTGAGAGGCGAACGCCTGAGCCGGGAGGAGATGCGGGATGGGCAGTCGCACCGCGCTGGTCGAGGATCTGATGGAGAGGTTCCCGCACGTACCGCGGGAAGCCGTCTTCAAGGAGGACCTGCTTCGGGGTGGCGTCGCCTTCGACCCATCCGCCCTCAGTGACAACGAGAGCGGCGAGGTCAAGCCGAAGTCGTACTTCATCTTCTCCTTCGACCACGGCACCCTGCCCGAGCTGGGCGAGGCCGCGCTGCGCCGGCCCCCGGAGGAGATCATCCTCACCGGCGGCCCGTACGACCTGCGCCGCACGGTGGTCTCCGTGCGGGTGAACCCGGCCTCGCCGTACCGGGTCGCCGCCGACGACGAGGGGCTGCTCGGGCTGTACCTGGACGGGAAGCGGATCGCCGACGTCGGCGTGCCCCCGATGCCCGAGTACTACCGGCACACCCTGTCCAACGGGAAGTCCGTCATGGAGGTCGCCCCGACCATCCAGTGGGGCTACCTGATCTACCTCACCGTCTTCCGGGTCTGCCAGTACTTCGGCGCCAAGGAGGAGTGCCAGTACTGCGACATCAACCACAACTGGCGCCAGCACAAGGCGGCCGGGCGGCCGTACACCGGGGTCAAGGACGTCGAGGAGGTGCTCGAAGCCCTCGAGATCATCGACCGGTACGACACCCAGAAGGCGTCCACCGCCTACACCCTCACCGGCGGCGCGATCACCAAGACGGTCGCCGGCCGGGACGAGGCCGACTTCTACGGTCACTACGCCAAGGCCATCGAGGAGCGCTTCCCGGGCCGCTGGATCGGCAAGGTCGTCGCGCAGGCGCTGCCCCGTGACGACGTGCAGCGGTTCAAGGACTACGGCGTGCAGATCTACCACCCCAACTTCGAGGTGTGGGACCGCCGGCTGTTCGAGCTGTACTGCCCCGGCAAGGAGCGGTACGTCGGCCGGGACGAATGGCACAAGCGGATCCTGGACTCGGCGGAGATCTTCGGCGCGCGCAACGTGATCCCCAACTTCGTGGCGGGGGTGGAGATGGCCGAGCCGTTCGGCTTCACCACCGTCGACGAGGCCATCGCATCCACCACCGAGGGCCTGCGCTTCTTCATGTCGCAGGGCATCACGCCCCGCTTCACCACCTGGTGCCCGGAGCCCACCACCCCGCTCGGCAAGGCCAATCCGCAGGGCGCGCCGCTGGAGTACCACATCCGGCTCCTGGAGGCCTACCGGGCCACCATGGACGAATTCGGCCTCTCCTCGCCCCCCGGCTACGGTCCGCCCGGACCCGGCCGCGCGGTGTTCTCCGTCAGCTCCTTCATGGACAGCCTGCCCGCCGCCGAGCGCGCCGAGGTGTGATCCGCACCGAAGAACCGGCGGGACGGTGAGTCGAACGGCGCCCGCATCCGTATCAGAGACCGGAGCTGCGGCCCTGCGCGGATGCGGTTACGTCACGCGACCTCCTGGTCACCCGAATTTGAATACGGCGCTTGTCAGTTGTGGCGAAGACGTGAAAGGCTCCTGCCGCCGCGAGGTTCCCCCCAACTCCATTTCCTCTATGGTGAGTTGACCTCGCGCGTGGATGCAGGAGTCTCATGCCCGACCTGCCGACCCCCCAGGACGCCACCGAGGCCGCGCTGTTCTCGGAGTGCTGGGACGCGGTGCTCTCGTACGCCGACCTGTGCACCTCCGGCTCCCTGACGGCACATCAGCTGGCGACCGAGGCGTTCACCCTCGGCATGCGCGAGGTGCGTGCCGCCGGCATCGTGCCCGCGCGCGGCCCCGGCCGGCGCGCCGGCCGGCTGCCGACGATCCCGGAGCTGCTGACCGCGGTGCGCAGCACGGCCGCGAGCTGGGAGGCCGACGGCGAGGGGCACAAGCTGGACCCCGACCTGAGGCTGTGGCTCAACTCCGGCCAGGCGGCCCGCTACACCGGTCCGCCGCTGCAGCGCCCGGTCGCACTGCGCGGCCTCAGGGACATGCAGGAGGCGGACGCCTCGCTGCTGTGGCTCGCCGAGGTGGAGGCGCTGCCCCTGCCGACGGTGGCCCGCCGGCTCGGTCTCGACGCGGCCACCGTCGCCGAGGAGCTCGACCAGGTCCGCGGCCTGTTCCGGGACCGCTGCCACCGCGCGCATGTCGACACCCCGATGGACGCGCAGTGCCGCAGCTACGCCCGCCTGCTGGACGCGGTCACCCGCTCGCCGGCCGCCGACACGCCGGGCGACCTCTCCCGGCACCTCGCCACCTGCGTCCAGTGCGCCGAGGCCGCCGCCTGTCTGCGGCTGCACGGGGGCGGGCTGCCCGCCGCGCTGGCCGGCGGGGTCATCGGCTGGGGCGGCCTCGCCTATCTGGAGCGCAGGCGCCGCGCCGCCGAGGTCCGGCTCGGGGTGGGCCGGCCGGGCGCGGCCGAGGCCGACGGCGGCGACTCCGAGGAGAAGGAGGGGCGCAACCGCGTCCTGCGCAACGGCCTGCTCGCCGCCGCCGTCCTGCTGTCGGTACTGGCCCTCGGCGTGTCGATGATGCCGTTCGACGGCTCGGGCGACTCGGGCGACGACCGGGCGGCCACCGCCCGCGACGACCGGCAGCCGGTCGCCGACCCTGCCGTCCCCGACACGACCACGACCACGACCACGGCCGCCGGCCCGACCGCCTCCCGCACGCCGTCCCGCACCCCTTCCCCGACCGCCTCCAGGAGCAGGTCCGACCGCAAGAACCCCGACCCCGAGCCCCAGGGCACCTCGGCCGCCACCACCAGCGCCGGCCCGGCCCGTACGACCCCGCCCGCGGCCGGCTGCCGGGCCGACTACCACCTGGACAGCCAGTGGTCCGACGGCTTCCAGGCCACCGTCACCGTCACCACCGACAAGGCCCTCGTCGGCTGGCAGGTCGCCTGGCGCTTCCGTGACGGCCAGCAGGTCGGCCAGATGTGGGACGCGACGGTCCACCAGGACGGCTCCCGCGTCACCGCCTCCGCCGCCGACTACAACAAGTCCGTCTCCGCGCACGGGACCCTGACGTTCGGGTTCCTGGGGTCCTGGCAGAGGGAGAACCGGGTGCCGTACGACTTCACGCTCAACGGGGCGGCCTGCGCGACGAACTGAGGTCGGGAGCCGGCGCGTTCGCGGCCGGAGCCGGAAAACAAATGCGTTGACGTGAGCCGCCGGAGGCGGGCTACAGTGATCACACGCGCCGAGGTGGCGTGTGCACGCACGAGCTGAACGAGGAGGTGTCGACCGATGGCTGTCACTGCGCTGGGCGCTGCCCTCATCCAGGAACTCCTCAAGTCCACCTCCGTGGTCACCGGCTGACCTACCTGCGCTGAACGCGCCCGCCGGGGCCACCCTTGTGAAGGGTCTCCCTTGACTTCCAGCTCTGCTGTTTTCACCGCGCTGGCTCCCTACGGCTGGGACGACGCCTGGGCCGACGCGTTCACCCCGTACGAGTCCGAGGGGCTGCTGCCCGGACGGGTGGTCCGGGTCGACCGCGGTCAGTGCGACGTGGTCACCGCGGGCGGTGTGCTGCGTGCCGACACCGCCTTCGTCACCCCGCACGACCCCCTGCGGGTCGTGTGCACCGGCGACTGGGTCGCCGTCGAACCCGGCGGCAACCCCCGCTATGTGCGCACGTATCTGCCGCGCCGCACCGCCTTCGTGCGTTCCACCTCGTCCAAGCGGTCCGAGGGGCAGATCCTCGCGGCCAACGTCGACCACGCAGTCGTCGCCGTGTCCCTCGCCGTCGAACTCGACCTCGGGCGGGTCGAACGGTTCCTGGCGCTGGCCTGGGAGTCCGGCGCACAGCCCGTGGTCGTGCTCACCAAGGCCGACCTCGTGCCGGACCCGGTGGTGCTGGCCCACCTCGTCCAGGACGTCGAGACGACCGCGCCCGGCGTGCCCGTGCTCACCGTCAGCGCCCTGCACGGCGACGGCCTGGACGTGCTCGTCTCCCTCGTCGGCTCGGGCACGTCCGTGCTGCTCGGGCAGTCCGGCGCGGGCAAGTCCACCCTCGCCAACGCCCTCGTCGGCGACGACGTCATGGACGTACGGGCCGCCCGTGACGTGGACGGAAAGGGCCGGCACACCACGACCACCCGCAACCTGCTGCCGCTGCCCTCCGGGGGAGTGCTCATCGACACCCCCGGGCTGCGGGGCGTCGGCCTGTTCGACGCCGAGAGCGGGGTCGGGCAGGTGTTCTCCGAGATCGAGGAACTGGCCGGGCAGTGCCGCTTCCACGACTGCGTCCACGAGAGCGAGCCCGGCTGCGCGGTCCGCGCCGCGGTGGACAGCGGTGACCTCCCGGTCCGCCGCCTGGACAGCTACCGCAAGCTGATGCGGGAGAACCAGTGGATCGTCGCCAAGACGGACGCCCGGCTCCGCTCCGAGATTCGCAAGGACTGGAAGCGGAAGGGGGCGGAGGGCAGGGCCGCGATGGAGGCCAAGCGGGGCCGGTGGAAGTAGGGGCCCCGGAGTGAGCGCGCGTTCCCGGCGGGTGGCTTCGGCACCCGCCGGGAGCCGCAGTGCTCCGGCGCGGGCGGCGCGTCCGTCTCTTGCCGGCGACGCAGCAAGCAGGTGCCGCGGGCCCCGCAGGGAAGCCCGGCCGAGGCGCGGGAACGCAGGCTCGCCGTTGCCGAGACCTTCGCGAACGCCCCGGGCGCGCTCGACGCGATGCGCCCAGCCCACCCCGGCGCGCCGCTGCAGCCCCGGGCCGATGCGGCCCGCAAGGGTTCCGGCGTGGGACGCCCCCGCCCATCAGTCCGGCGGCCACCGTCCAGCTGCGCGTCCGATTTCCGCCAGCCCGACCCGCCGCCACACCCCACACTGGAACACGTGATGGACGAGGACACCAGGTACGAGGCGGTACGCAGCCGGGACGGGCGGTTCGACGGAGCGTTCTTCTTCGCCGTCGAGACGACCGGGATCTACTGCCGGCCCAGCTGCCCGGCGATCACCCCGAAGCGGCGCAACGTGCGGTTCTTCCCGACGGCCGCCGCAGCGCAGGGCTCCGGCTTCCGGGCCTGCCGGCGGTGCCGGCCGGACGCCGTGCCCGGGTCCGCCGAATGGAACGTCCGTGCGGACGCCGTCGGCCGGGCCGTGCGCCTGATCGCCGACGGGGTCGTGGACCGAGAGGGCGTCGCGGGCCTCGCCTCCCGGCTCGGCTACAGCGCCCGCCAGGTGCAGCGGCAGCTCACCGCCGAACTCGGCGCCGGACCCGTGGCGCTCGCCCGCGCCCAGCGGGCGCACACCGCCCGGGTGCTGCTGCAGACCACCGAGCTGCCGATCACCGAGATCGCGTTCGCGTCCGGGTTCGCCAGCGTGCGGCAGTTCAACGACACCGTCCGCGAGGTGTACGACTCCACGCCGACCGAGGTGCGGGCCGCCGCGCCCCGGGGCCGGGGCGCCCGCCGGGCCACCCCGGGCGCGGGCATCCCGCTCCGCCTCGCCCACCGCGGCCCCTACCAGGCCACCGCCGTCTTCGATCAGCTGGCCCGGGAAGCCGTACCCGGCGTCGAGGAGATGAGCGGAGCCCCGGGCGACCGCACCTACCGGCGTACGCTGCGGCTGCCGTACGGCACCGCGCTCGTCGCCGTCGAGGAGCGCACCCAGGGGCCGAAGACGGGCGGTGGCACGCACCCGGGCGGCTGGCTCGAGGCGCGCCTGCACCTCACCGATCCGCGGGACCTGACCACGGCCGTGCAGCGGCTGCGGCGGCTGTTCGACCTCGACGCCGACCCGTACGCGGTGGACGAACGGCTCGGCGCCGACCCGAGGCTCGCCCCGCTGGTCGCCGCCCGGCCCGGACTGCGCTCACCCGGCGCCGTCGACCCGCTGGAGCCCGCCGTGCGGGCGCTGGTGGGCGTGGCCGGGGCGGCGGACCTGGTCCGCCGGTACGGCAAGGCACTCGACGCCCCCTGCGGCAGCCTCACCCACCTCTTCCCGGAGGCCGCCGCCCTCGCCGGGGCCGGCCTGGGCGGACCGCTGGGCGCGCTGACCGCCGCCCTCGCCGACGGCACCCTGCGCCTGGACCCCGGCGCCGACCGCGACGCCGCCCAGGAGGCGCTGCTCGCCCTGCCCGGCCTGGCCCGGTCCATCGTCGCCACCCTGCGTGCGCGCGCCCTCGGCGACCCCGACGTGGCTCCACCCGGAGTGGACGTACCCGACAGCTGGCGGCCGTGGCGTTCCTACGCCGCCCAACATCTGTGCATCACAGGAGAGTTGAGAGACTGATGGAAGCGACCTACTGGACCGACGTCGAAACGCCGCTCGGCCGGCTCCTGCTCACCGCCGACCCGGACGGCGCGCTCACCTCACTGTCCATGCCGGGCCAGAAGGGCGGACGCACCGTCCTGGACGGCTGGCGACACGACCCCGGCCCCTTCCGTGCGGCCGAGGAACAGCTCACCGCCTACTTCGCGGGCGAACTCAAGGAGTTCCACCTGCCGTTGCACACCGACGGCACCGAGTTCCGCGAGCGGGTCTGGGCCGCGCTCGACTCCGTGCCGTACGGCGGCACCACCACCTACGGCGAGATCGCCGCCCGCGTCGGCGCCCCACGCGCCGCTCTCCGTGCCGTCGGCGGAGCCATCGGCGCCAACCCCCTGCTCATCGTGCGCCCTTGCCACCGGGTGATCGGCGCGGACGGCTCGCTGACGGGGTACGCGGGCGGACTCGAGCGCAAGGTGCGGCTGCTCACGCTGGAGGGAGCGCTGCCCGCCTAGGCCCTGTCGTCAAATTCCCGTCTGCCCCACGACGCCTGGCACGCACTCTCGCCGCACCGGGCGAAAGCCCAAGTACGTCCAGTAC
>NZ_VISR01000029.1 GCF_007827595.1 Streptomyces sp. BK340 | reverse complement strand
ATCCGCAACTTCGGTGCGAAGTCCATCGACGAGGTCAAGGCGAAGCTGGCCGGCATGGGCCTGGCCCTCAAGGACAGCCCGCCCGGATTCGACCCGACCGCCGCCGCCTTCGACGCGGACGACAACGGGGGCACGGGCTTCATGGAGACCGAGCAGTACTGAGCGCCTACCGGGCGGTCTTGCTCCGCAAGGCCGCCCGCACGTCCGACCGGGACGGGCAAAGTCGAAGGGCCCCACTGCGAACAGTGGGGCCCTTCGACATCGTGCCCGGTGAGGCACTGGCGGAGGATACGAGATTCGAACTCGTGAGGGGTTGCCCCCAACACGCTTTCCAAGCGTGCGCCCTAGGCCTCTAGGCGAATCCTCCGGTGGGAACATTACATGACCGAGGGGAGTGCTCGCGAACTCGTTCCCGCAGGCTGTCATCGGGTGCAGTACCCGGGCCGCGATCGGGTACTGTGGGGCCCAGCCCCTCACGCGGCGCTATCTGACTGAACTCCCCCAGGGCCGGAAGGCAGCAAGGGTAGGTCGGCTCTGGCGGGTGCGTGGGGGGCGCTTGCGTGTGCCGGGCGGAAGCCTTCGGCGGGGTGGGTTGTCGGTGGGCGCCTATAACCTCGTATGCGTGTCGTCTCTCGCGCTGTACCGCCGCTATCGCCCGGAGACCTTTGCCGAGGTCATCGGGCAGGAGCATGTCACCGACCCGCTGCAGCAGGCGCTGCGGAACAACCGGGTCAATCACGCGTACCTGTTCAGCGGGCCGCGTGGCTGTGGCAAGACGACCAGCGCGCGGATCCTGGCGCGCTGCCTGAACTGTGAGCAAGGTCCCACGCCCACCCCGTGCGGCGAGTGCCAGTCGTGCCAGGACCTGGCGAGGAACGGGCCGGGGTCCATCGACGTCATCGAGATCGACGCAGCGTCGCACGGTGGTGTGGACGACGCCCGTGAGCTGCGCGAGAAGGCCTTCTTCGGGCCCGCCTCCAGCCGGTACAAGATCTACATCATCGACGAGGCCCACATGGTCACGTCGGCCGGCTTCAACGCGCTGCTGAAGGTCGTCGAGGAGCCGCCGGAGCACCTCAAGTTCATCTTCGCCACCACCGAGCCCGAGAAGGTTATCGGGACGATCCGGTCACGTACGCATCACTATCCGTTCCGGCTGGTGCCCCCGGGGACGCTGAGGGAGTACCTCGGCGAGGTGTGCCGGCGGGAGGACATCCCCGTCGAGGAGGGTGTGCTGCCGCTCGTCGTGCGGTCCGGCGCCGGCTCCGTGCGTGACTCCATGTCCGTCATGGACCAGCTCCTCGCCGGTGCGCGGGAAGAAGGTGTGACCTATGCCATGGCCACCTCCCTCCTCGGCTACACCGACGGCTCGCTCCTCGACTCCGTCGTCGAGGCCTTCGCCACCGGTGACGGCGCCGCCGCCTTCGAGGTCGTGGACCGGATCATCGAGGGCGGCAACGACCCGCGTCGTTTCGTCGCCGACCTGCTGGAGCGGCTGCGGGACCTGGTGATCCTCGCGGCCGTGCCGGACGCGGTGGAGAAGGGGCTCATCGACGCCCCGGCCGACGTCCTGGAGCGCATGCAGGCCCAGGCCGGCACCTTCGGCGCGGCCGAGCTGAGCCGCGCCGCGGACCTCGTCAACGAGGGCCTCACCGAGATGCGCGGCGCCACCTCGCCCCGCCTCCAGCTCGAACTCATCTGCGCCCGCGTCCTGCTCCCGGCCGCCTACGGGGACGAGCGGGCCGTGATGGCCCGCCTCGACCGTCTGGAGCGCGGCGTCAACTTCGTGGGCGCGGGTGCCGCACCCGCCATGGGGTACGTCCCCGGCCCCGAGGCCCACGCGGGCACGGCCCAGGGCGGTGCGCCCGTGCAGCCCGGCGGCGGACCCGCCGCCGCTCGTGCGGCCGTACGGGCCTCGGGTGCCCAGGGTGGCCCCGTCGGCCCGGGCGGCCCCGGCGGCCCGTCTGGAGGGGCGCCCACGGCCCCTGCGCCTGCTCCTGCGCCCGCCCCGGCACCGGCTCCGGCACCTGTGGCGCCCGCTCCGGCGGCCGTCGCCCCGGCCGCCCCTGCCCCGGCGGCCCCTGCCCCGGCGGCGGCCTCGGCTCCGCCCGCCGCTGCCGCCCCCGGCGCGTGGCCCACGGCAGCCCAGGCCGGCGGCGGCCGACGTCCGGGCGGCTGGCCCACGGCCGCTCCCGCGGGCGGCGCCCCGCAGAGCCCCGCGCCGGCCCCGCCCCAGACCCCGTACCAGGCACCCGCTGCCCCGGCGGCGCCCTCGGCCCCGGCTCCGGCCGCCGCCCCCGCCGGGGGCCTCGACCCCCGCATGCTCTGGCCGAACATCCTGGAGGCCGTCAAGAACCGCCGCCGCTTCACCTGGATCCTGCTCAGCCAGAACGCCCAGGTGGCCGGCTTCGACGGCACCACCCTCCAGCTCGGCTTCGTCAACGCCGGCGCCCGGGACAACTTCGCGAGCAGCGGCAGCGAGGACGTGCTGCGCCAGGCGCTGGCCGAGCAGTTCAACGTGCAGTGGAAGATCGAGGCGGTCGTCGACCCCTCGGGCGGCTCGGCGCCCCCGCCGTCCGGCGGCTCCCCGGGCTTCGGCGGAGGCGGCGGCGCGGCCTACGGCGGCGCGCCCGCCGGCGGTGGCCACGGCGCCCCGGCCGCGACGCGCCCCGCGGCACCCCAGCCGGCGGCCCCCGCGCCCGCCGCGCCCCAGGGACCCGCCCGGCCCCAGTACCAGGCACCCTCCGCGCCGCAGGCCGCCTCGGCCCCCGAGCCGCCCCCCGTCGCCCCCGAGGACGACATCCCCGAGGACGACGACCCCGACCTCAACGAGTCGGCCATGTCCGGCCACGAACTGATCGTGCGGGAGCTGGGGGCGACGGTGGTGGAGGAGTTCTCGAACGAGTAGGTGCGGGCACGAGAGCGGCCCGTCCGGCGTTCCGGGACGAGGCCGTCCGTGCCGAAACGGTGGGCCGGGGGCGGCAGCCCCCAGGCAGAGGCCCGCACCGGCACCACCTCGTTCGTAGGAAGGTACAGCTTCCCCGCCCCCCGACCTTCGGCAACCTTGCCATTAGGCTGACCCCCGTGAAGGTCCTCGTCATCGGTACCGGCGCCCGCGAACACGCCCTGTGCCGCTCCCTGTCCCTCGACCCCGACGTCACCGCGCTCCACTGCGCTCCCGGCAACGCCGGCATCGCCGAGGTCGCCGAGCTGCACCAGGTCGACGCGCTCGACGGCAAGGCCGTGGCCGCGCTGGCCGGCCGGCTCGAAGCCGACCTCGTCGTCGTCGGTCCGGAGGCCCCGCTGGTCGCCGGTGTCGCCGACGCCGTGCGCGAGGCGGGCATCCCGGTGTTCGGCCCCTCCGGGGAGGCCGCGCAGCTCGAGGGGTCCAAGGCCTTCGCCAAGGACGTCATGGCGGAGGCCGGGGTGCCCACGGCCCGGTCGTACGTCTGCACCACGGCGGAGGAGGCCGCCGAGGCCCTCGACGCCTTCGGCGCCCCCTACGTGGTCAAGGACGACGGGCTGGCCGCCGGCAAGGGTGTCGTCGTCACGGACGACCTCCAGGCCGCCAAGGACCACGCCGCCGGCTGCATGGGGGAACCTCCCGCGCCTTCGGGGCAGCGGGGGAGGGTCGTCATCGAGGAGTTCCTCGACGGGCCCGAGGTGTCCCTGTTCGCCATCACCGACGGCCGTACCGTGGTGCCGCTCCAGCCCGCGCAGGACTTCAAGCGCGCCCTGGACGGCGACGAGGGCCCGAACACCGGCGGCATGGGCGCGTACTCCCCGCTGCCGTGGGCGGACCCCAAGCTGGTCGAAGAGGTGCTGGAGACGGTGCTGCAGCCGACGGTGGACGAGCTGCGCCGCCGTGGCACGCCCTTCTCGGGTCTGCTCTACGCCGGGCTCGCGATCACCTCGCGCGGCGTCCGGGTCATCGAGTTCAACGCCCGCTTCGGCGACCCCGAGACCCAGGTCGTGCTGGCCCGCCTGAAGACCCCGCTGGCCGGTGTCCTGCTGGCCGCCGCGAACGGCACCCTGGACAACCTGCCGCCCCTGCGCTGGAGCGAGGACGCGGCCGTCACGGTGGTCATCGCCTCGCACAACTATCCCGGCACCCCACGCACCGGCGACCCCATCACCGGCCTGGACGAGGTGGCCGCCGAGGACGCCCCGCACGCCTACGTCCTGCACGCCGGGACGAAGCGGGACGGTGACGCCGTCGTCAGCGCGGGCGGCCGGGTGCTGTCCGTCACGGCGACCGGCGAGGACCTCGCCGAGGCCCGCGACCGGGCCTACCGGGCGGTGGCCCGCGTCCGCCTGGACGGTTCGCAGCACCGCACGGACATCGCGGCGAAGGCTGCGGGCGCAAAGGAAGCCGAGTCGGCCGGGGAGTCGACGGAGGCGTAGAACCGCCGGTCAAGCGCATCCCGTACCCACTCAGGCCCCGGACGAATATCCGGGGCCTGATCTTTGCTGTCTGTCATCCACCTCTGACCAAAGCCATTCCATCGAGTGAGCAATCGCCCATCCGGCTGACGGGGGCCGAGGCCCCAACTAGGGTGCGGCGCAAGCGTTCCGGCACTTGGCCCACCGGCATTGCGATGTCGGTGCCGGGTGCCACAGTGGGGGAGTGAGCAACGCCAGGACAGCGTGGGATCCGCAGGGAGGGGGTGGAGTCCGCTCGTGACCGGAATCGGTGTGGAGGTGGGTGCGCAGGCCGCGCGCTCGCGGGCCCTCGCCGTGCTGCGCATCCGCGGCCGGGCGCTGGCCGTGGCCGTGCTGCCGGCGGCCGCCGAGGTGATCCTGCTGACCGGCGGTTCCACCGGCCATTTCGTCGGCCCGGTCTGGTCCGCCGCCCGCTTGGTCGTGGGCGTGCTGGCCGTGGTCGTGCTGCTGGCCGCCGCCGGTATCGCCCTGGTCGTGGCCCGTGCCCGCCCCGCCGTGACCCCCACGGTCCCGATCCCGGAGGACTCCGCCCCGGACCTGTACCGGCTGGTGCGCGACCTCGCCGACCGGCTCGAAGTCCCCGCGCCCTCGGCGATAGCGCTCACCCCGGACTGCGACAGCTGGCTGGAGGACCGCACCCACCCGGCCCACGGCCCGCCCCCGCGGCCGGTGCACGACGAGCTGGCGGGCCCGGGCCAGGGCTCCGGTCTCGGCGCCCACCGCCGAGCCGTCACCGCCCCGGTCCTCGTCATCGGCTCCCCGTTCCTGTGGTGGATGCGCGTCGGCGAGCTGCGCGCGGTACTCGCCCCGGTCGTCGCCGGTACGGGCCCCTCCGCGCACCCGGACATAGCCGCCGCCCGTCGCTTCGTGCGCGGTCTGGACGCGGCGGTCGCCGTGGCCTCGACGCCCGGCCGCTGCCCGCTCACCCGGGTCGTGTGCGCGGCCGTCGGCTGGGTCGCCCGGCTGCTGCTGCGCGGCTGCCGCGAGCACGCGGCCCTGATGGAGCGCGGGGTCGCGGCGGCGGCGGCCGAGCGCGCGCAGACCGTGGACTACGGACTGCGGATCGTCGCCCAGGAGCAGGTCGGTCTCGCCTACGCGGGCTGGGACCGGCTGCTGACCCGGGTGGCGCTGCCCGCGTGGCGCATGGGCCGCTGGCCGGCCCGGCTGGACGCGGGCGTCGTGGCCGCGCTCACCGAGCTGTCCCGGCGCGACCGGCTGGCCGAGGGCTTCGCCTCCCGCCTCGGCGAGCGTCCCGCCTGCGATCTCCTGGAGGAGCCGGGCACGGTGGACGAGGCCGCCTCCCTGCTCGCGGCCCGCCTCTTCCACGGCGGCCCGGCCGAGTGCGGCCCGGACTGGGCCCCGGTGGACTGGCAGGCGTACCCGGAGGAGGTCGTCGACCGCACCTGGCGCGCCGACGCGGCCCGCCTGCACCGCGTCCTGGACTCCCTGGGCGTCCGCCCCACCGCCGACCCCACGGCTCCCGAGGCCGCCGGCCCCACCTTGGCCCGCGTCCTGGACCACCTGACCGACCCCCCCGATCGGAACGCCCCGCCGGCCGCCGGCGCCGAGCACGCCCCACAGGGGCCACTCGCACCCGGCGACGACAAGGAAGCCGAGGCGGACCCGCCCGAGGACGCCGACCCCGGTACGGAACGCAGCGCCGCCCTGGCCGCGGTCCTGACCGCCGCGCTGGCCCGCGAGGAGGCCGCCGTGCCGAGAGGCGCGACCGCCGTCGGCCAGGGCCCCGACAGCGCCCTGTGGGACGACGGTGCGCTCCCCCTGTTCCCGTTGCAGCCCCCGCGTACCGCCCGTGACCTGCTCGCCGATCACGTCACGGCGATGGTGTGCTGCGCCGCCGTCGACACGGCCGGGGCGGTCCCCGGTCTCGACTGGCTCGACGGCCCCTCCCTGCTGCTGGGCGGCGAACGAGCCGGCGACCTCGCGCCCAAGGTGCTCAGCCTGATCGAGGAGGGAGATCCGGGCCCCCTGCGCGACTGGCTGGCCGCGTCCGGGATACGCCCGGAGAAGCCGGTGCGGCTCGTCTGAATCCGGACAGAGTCGAATGCCGTGGAGTACCCGGCGGCCTGGGCGTTGTAACGGAGAAGCGTCTTCCACTTCAGGTCAATTCGCAACGAATAGTGACCAGACCCATGCGTTATGTGATGTGCTGGGGATCGACCTCGCACATGGCAAGCGCATGCGACATACGACAGCATCACCGAGCACCACACCGCACCACCGTCAGAGCGACACGGGGGCATGAGGGAGGGGAGCGACCATGGCCTCGGACCACATCCGCCGCTGGGAGTCCGGAGCACTCGCGCACGCCGTCACGGACCCCTTCGGCCTGGGCCCGGTCCCCTGGCTGCGCGGCAGTGAGACCTACTTCGACGACACGGGACACGTCGTGCCCTGGTACGTCGACCCGAGCCCGCAGCAGCCGGCCGGGGAGCGGCCGCGCGTCCCGGCGCCGCGCACGGCAGGCTCCGGCCCCCGCTCGGCCGACGACGTGCACCGGCAGATCAAGGGCTTCACCTCCTCCGGCGCGGTCACGCCCGGCGCGGCGATCGACTTCCACATCACGGTCGACCCGCCCCAGCAGTTCAGCGTGGACATCTACCGCATCGGCCACTACGGGGGCGACGGCGCTGCCAAGATCACCACGAGCCCCCGGCTCTCCGGCATCGTCCAGCCCGCGCCGCTGGCCGCCGACCGCACGGTCTCCTGTCACCACTGGTGGCTGTCCTGGCGCCTCCAGGTGCCCTCCCACTGGAGCATCGGCGCCTATGTGGCCGTCCTCACCACCGTCGACGGCTACCGCTCCCACGTGCCGTTCACGGTCCGCGACGACCACCCGGCCGACCTGCTCCTGCTGCTGCCCGACATCACGTGGCAGGCGTACAACCTCTACCCGGAGGACGGCCACACGGGTGCCAGCCTCTACCACGCCTGGGACGAGAAGGGCCGGCTGCTCGGCGAGGCGGACGCGGCCACCACGGTCTCCTTCGACCGCCCGTACGCGGGCGCGGGCCTGCCCCTGCACGTCGGCCACGCCTACGACTTCATCCGCTGGGCCGAGCGCTACGGCTACGACATCGCCTACGCCGACGCCCGCGACCTGCACGCCGGCCGCGTCGACCCCAGCAGGTACCGGGGCCTGGTCTTCCCGGGCCACGACGAGTACTGGTCGCTGCCGATGCGCCGCGCCGTGGAGGACGCCCGTGACCGCGGCACCTCGCTGGTCTTCCTCTCGGCCAACACCATGTACTGGCAGGTGGAGTTGGGGCCCTCGCCGTCCGGTGTCCCCGACCGGCTGCTGACCTGCCGCAAGCGCAAGGGCCCCGGAAGGCCGGTGCTGTGGCGCGAGATCGACCGGCCCGAGCAGCAGCTGGTCGGCATCCAGTACGCGGGCCGGGTCCCCGAGCCGTACCCGCTGATCGTCCGCAACGCGGGCCACTGGCTGTGGGAGGCGACCGGCGCGCACGAGGGCGACGAGATCGAGGGCCTGGTCGCCGGGGAGGCCGACCGCTACTTCCCGCGCACCCCGCTGCCCGAGCACGAGGAGCGCATCCTGCTCGCGCACTCTCCCTACACCGACAACGACGGAGCCCTGCGCCACCAGGAGACCTCGCTCTACCGCGCCCCCTCCGGCGCCTGGGTGTTCGCCTCCGGCACCTTCGCCTGGTCCCCGTCCCTGGACCGCCCGGGCCATGTGGACCCCCGTATCCAACGGGCCACGGCGAACCTGCTGGACCGCATCTGCAAACGGGACTGACCCCCGGCGGACCGCCACCGCCCCCCTGGCCGAAACCGAGCGTCCGCATAAGGGAGAATCGAGGCACTTGGACAGAACCACGGGGAGGAACCGTGTCCGGATTCGTAGAAAAGCCCGAGCCGATCCAGGTTCCGGGCCTGGTGCACCTGCACACCGGAAAGGTGCGCGAGCTGTACCAGAACGAGGCGGGCGACCTCGTGATGGTCGCCAGCGACCGAATGTCCGCGTACGACTGGGTGCTGCCCACGGAGATCCCGGACAAGGGCCGCGTCCTCACCCAGCTCTCCCTGTGGTGGTTCGACCAGCTGCGCGACCTGGCCCCCAACCACGTGCTGAGCACCGAGCTCCCGGAGGGCGCCCCCGCCGACTGGGCGGGCCGCACGCTGGTCTGCAAGTCCCTGAAGATGGTCCCGGTGGAGTGCGTGGCCCGCGGCTACCTCACCGGCTCGGGCCTGGTCGAGTACGACGAGTCCCGGACCGTCTGCGGCCTCGCCCTGCCCGAAGGACTGGTCGACGGCTCGGAACTGCCCGGCCCGATCTTCACGCCGGCCACCAAGGCCGAGGTCGGCGAGCACGACGAGAACGTCTCCTACGAGGAGGTCGCCCGCCAGGTCGGCGCCGAGACCGCGGCCCAGCTGCGCCAGGCCACGCTCGCCGTGTACTCCCGCGCCCGGGACATCGCCCGCGACCGGGGGATCATCCTGGCGGACACCAAGTTCGAGTTCGGCTTCGAGGGCGACACGCTCGTCCTCGCCGACGAGGTCCTCACCCCGGACTCCTCGCGCTTCTGGCCGGCCGACCAGTGGCAGCCGGGCCGCGCGCAGCCGTCGTACGACAAGCAGTTCGTCCGCAACTGGCTGACCTCGGCCGAGTCCGGCTGGGACCGCAGGAGCGAGCAGCCCCCGCCGCCGCTGCCGCAGCACGTCGTGGACGCGACCCGGGCGAAGTACGTGGAGGCGTACGAGCGCCTGACGGGCATGAGCTGGGCGTAACGCGAAAGGCCCCCGGTGAGAACCGGGGGCCTTTCGCTGTGGAGCGGACGACGAGGCTCGAACTCGCGACCTCAACCTTGGCAAGGTTGCGCTCTACCAACTGAGCTACGTCCGCAGTGCGCCGTGGCGCGAGGCCAACTAT
This sequence comes from Streptomyces sp. BK340, assembly GCF_007827595.1. Lineage (GTDB taxonomy): Bacteria > Actinomycetota > Actinomycetes > Streptomycetales > Streptomycetaceae > Streptomyces. Next base: position 152,625 of record NZ_VISR01000029.1, on the reverse strand, counting down.
ACCCAACCTCGGTCGCGTGCGAGACGCACTGCCGCATGACGGTTCTCCGCACCGAGTTTGGTGACGGCCGAGGAGAGGTAGTTCCGCACGGTTCCCGGCGACAGCGCGGCCCGCTCGGCGATCTCCGCGACCGGCGCGCCGTCGGCCGCCAGCTCCAGCACCTCGGCCTCCCGCGCGGTCAGCGGGGAGTCCCCGGCGGAGATCGCGTCGGCGGCCAACTCCGGGTCGACGTAGCGGTTTCCCGCGTGCACGGTCCGGATGATCTCGGCGAGCCGCTGGGCGCTGACCGTCTTCGGGACGAACCCCCGCACACCGGCCGCGAGGGCCCGTTTCAGGTGCCCGGGCCGACCGTGACCGGTGACGATCAGCACCTGACAGCCGGGCAGTTCGGCGCGCAGGGATGTGGCGACCTTCACACCGTCGGCGCCCGGCATCTGCAGATCGAGCACGGCCACGTCGGGTTCGTGCGCGCGCGCCATCGCCAGCGCCTCCGGCCCGCTCGCCGCCTCCGCGACGACGATCAGGTCGTCCTCCAGGGAGAGCAGGGCGGTCAGTGCGCCCCGGATCAGATGCTCGTCGTCGGCGAGCAACAGCCGTACCGGGCTGCTCATGAGGTGACTCCACTCACTTCCTGTTTCACCGGTACCTCGGCCACCAGCCGGAACCGGTCCCTGCCGACGAGCCCGGCCTCCAGCGTCCCGTCCACGGCGGCCAGCCGTTCCCGCAGTCCGGCGAGTCCCGAGCCGCCCCCGCCCGTCGGGTCCGCCGCCCCGTCGTTCTCCACCGTCAGCACCACACGTCCCTCCCGCACCCCCAGCCTCAGCGCACACCGCCCCGCGTCCCCGTGCCGCAGCACGTTGGTGGCCGCCTCGCGCACCACCCAGCCGAGCGCGGACTGCACCTCGGCGGGCAGCCCGCCGGCCTCGGCGCGGACCTCGCAGACGATCCCGGCAGCCGTCAGCACGCCCTGCGCACCGGCGAGTTCGACCAGAAGGTCGGCCTCCCGGTAGCCGCGTACGACGTCCCGCACCTCCCGCTGCGACTCCTGGGCGATGCGCTGCACCTCGATCATCTGGTCCACGGCCTCCGGCCGCCCGCGCCGGGCGAGTTGGACGGCCAGCTCGCTCTTCAGGGAGATGACGGAGAGGTTCCGCCCCAGCACGTCGTGCAGATCGCGGCCGAAGCGCAGCCGCTCCTCGGCGACGGCGAGCCGGGCCTCGATCTCCCGGGCGCGTTCCGCCTCCCACAGCACGGCGAGGGTCCAGGCGCCGCAGCGGCCCGCGAGCAGCGCGAAGACCACCTGGAAGGCGATGATCAGGGCGGTCGCCACCAGGCCGGGGGCGTCGCGGTCGGCGAGCCCGATGACAGCCGTGAGCAGGACCGTGAACACCGCCGACCGGCGCAGGAACACCCCGACCGGGACCGTGAGTCCGTAGAGCAGCGCGAACGGGAGCAGCAGGCCGCCGATCGAGAACCGGATCGCCATCGGGGTGGCCGCGTCCAGCCCGGCGAGCGCCACGAGCAGCGCCAGGGCCAGCCCCAGCAGGACGGCCGGGGTGCGGTACGTGCCGGCCGGCAGGTCGGCGCGCCCGAGGTAGTGGTCGAGCGCGGTCCTGGTGAGCTTGTTCGAGAGCACGCACTGCAGGATCCCGGCGAGGGCGACGAGGGCGCCGAGGACGACCGCCACCGGCCGGTGGGCGAGACCGCCGCCGACCAGCGGCAGCAACAGCCAGCAGCCCATGATGAACCAGACCGTGCTGTACCAGGTGAGGAGGCTGTACAGCTCGACCCGCTCGGCCTTGCTGCGCTCTCCCCAGTGCCGCTGCTGCCACCGCCGTATCCGCCCGACCATGTGTGCCCCCGTGCTCAGCGCCGCGGCTCCCACCGGAACCACCGCCGTACAGCAAACACCGCCACGACGGTCCAGGCCAGGGTGGTCGCCACGGCGCCCAGCACCTCGTACGTGCTCAACTGGCCGGTCCAGCCCGCGCGGACCAGCCGGATCGCGGGGGACAGCGGAAGGAGTTCGCAGACGGAGGCGAGCCGGTCGGGCAGGACCTCGGTCGGGATCGCGATGCCGGAGCCGATCATCGAGAAGAGCACCAGCGGCAGCGCGGTGACCTGGCCGCTCTCCACGCTTCGGGTCACGGACGCGGTGAGCGCGGCCAGCGCGGCGCTCAGCACGAGCCCCGCCACCAGCCCCAGCAGGGTCAGGTACGGCGCCTTGGGCGCCCCGGTGTGCAGCAGCACCGCGCAGCCCGCGCACAGCAGCAGGGACTGGGCGAGGCCGATGCCGACGGCCGGCAGGGCCGTGCCGGTGAGGATCTCGGCGTCGGAGAGTTCGCCGGTGCGCAGCCGTTTGAGGACGAGTTCCTCGCGGCGGGCGACGTAGGCGTTGACCAGGGAGGTGTAGACGGCGAAGAGGAAGGAGAAGCCGACCGCGGCCGTCATCATCACCGCGCCGACGGAGAGCCCTTCCTTTTTCAGGTCTATCTGGTCGAGGGCCGGCCGCACGCTGAACGGCAGGGCGAGCGGCATGACGAGCGCGGTGAGGACGACGCCGCGGTTGCGGCCGAGGAGGGCGAGTTCGGCGCGGGCCAGCGCCCGCAGCCGTCGGCCCGCCGGTGCCCACGTGAGAGTGCTCATGCCATGACCTCCTGCTCCCGCGCGATCCCGAGGAACGCCTCCTCCAGCGAGGCCGAGCGCACATCGAGCCGGCGCAGCTCGACCCCGGCCCGCTCGGCCCAGGCCAGCACCCCGGCGGCGGTCCGCTGCAGCTCCCGGGTACGCAGCCGTACGAGGCGGCCGTCGTTCTCGTGCCCGCAGACGCCGAGGTCGGCGAGGGGCGGCAGATCGCCGAGGAAGTAGCCGTCGGGCAGTTCGAAGGACATCCGGGAGGGCCGGCCCGCGGTGACCTCGGCCGGGGTTCCGGACGCGGCGATGCGCCCCTCGTGCAGGATGGCGAGCCGGTCGGCGAGGCCTTCCGCCTCCTCCAGGTAGTGCGTGGTGAGCAGCACGGTCGTGCCCGCGGCCCGCAGGCCGCGCACCAACTCCCAGGTGTCCCGGCGGCCTTCGGCGTCGAGCCCGGTCGTCGGCTCGTCCAGGAACAGCACTTCGGGGTCGCCGAGCAGGGCGAGCGCCAGGTCCAGGCGCCGGCGCTCGCCACCGGACAGCTGCTTGACCCGTACGTCGCCCTTCCGGGCCAGCCCGACCAGCTCCAGCACCTCCGCCGCCCCATGACTCGTTCGCCTCCGGGGCGCTCCAGTCGGTGTCGAGGGTGCGACCGTGCTCAGCCCTTCGGGCCTCCGCGCCGTCGCACCCTCGACACCGACGCGCCCCTTCGGCTCACTCGCGACGGGCCGGGCCCCGCTGGTGCAGCCCGCCCACATCCGGGCGGTCTCGGCGATGGTCAGGTCGGAGGGGAAGCCGCCCTCCTGGAGCATCACCCCGGTCCGCGGGCGTACGGCGGCCCGCTCCCGGTAGGGGTCGTGGCCGAGGACGCGGACCTGGCCGCCGACCGGTGCCGCGAGGCCTTCCAGCAGTTCGACCGTCGACGTCTTGCCCGCGCCGTTGGTGCCCAGCAGGGCGAAGATCTCCCCGCGTGCCACGGAGAAGGTGATTCCGCGTACGGCCTCGAACCCGCCCCCGTAGACACGCCTGAGGTCGGTGACCTCGATCACGTGCTCGTGTTCGTTGGTGTTCATGTCTTCAGCGTCCCGGCGCGCGGGCCGGAAGAGCAGTGCGCGGTGTCATCACCCCGCGTGACAAATGTCAGACGGCGGAGGGCACACGAAAAGACCCCGGTCCAATGGACCGGGGTCTCATTCCCGAGCGGACGACGAGGCTCGAACTCGCGACCTCAACCTTGGCAAGGTTGCGCTCTACCAACTGAGCTACGTCCGCACTGCCCCCGACCGGCTCCCACCGATCGGTGCGAGCACCAGCCTACCTGATCCACAGGAGTGGTCGTGTCGACCGGTGCCAGAGCGGGTGACAGGAATCGCACACTGCGCCTTCCCCCTGGAAGGGGGATGTTCTGCTACTGAACTACACCCGCATGTCCGTGGGATCCGGCCTTTCGGCCTCGCCCCTCGGCGTGCCCCAGACATTAGCTGATCAGCAGGGGGGTAGCGCAAGTCGGTTCCCGGCGCGGCCAAGTGCACGGTCCTCAGGGTCCGCTGACGAACCCTGAGGACCGCCCCTTCGCGGGCTTCACTGCGCGGCGCTGAACGCCTCGTAGACCTTCTTCGGGATGCGTCCGCGCGCCGGCACGTCCATCTTGTTCGCCTGGGCCCAGGCCCGGACGGCCGCCGGGTCGGGAGCGACCTCCGTCTGCTTGTACGCCTTGCCGGAGCGCGAGCGCTTGCGGCCGGCGTCCACGTAGGGCGCGAGCACCTTGCGCAGTTTCTTGGCGTTGGCTTCGTTCAGGTCGATCTCGTACGACTTGCCGTCGAGTCCGAAGGCGATCGTTTCCGCCGCTTCCGAGCCGTCGATGTCGTCAAAGAGAGTGACCACGACCTTTTGCGCCACGAATATCGGTCCCTTCGTGCGGCACGTCGATACAGCTCATCGGCGATGACGTGCCGAGTATCGGCTATTGCCAATTCATTTGTACAGTGCCCGGCAATGCAAAGTGAAGCCCGACTAAATCCGTCAGCGTGTCCCAGTGCAATAGGCGTCGTGGGTGGACCTGTGGAACTTTCCCAGAACTTTTCGCGAGGGTGCCCGCCTGTCACCCGATCGTGATGCGCCTCACGTAGTTTCCTACAACTCTACTCGCGTAGAAATTTTGTGCGGGTAGTCTGAAGGAACCTGCTCAGCACCACACACCGGGAGTGCCAGTGGCACGCGTCGTAGTCGACGTCATGCTCAAGCCGGAGATCCTCGACCCCCAGGGCCAGGCGGTCCAGCGTGCGCTGCCGCGCCTGGGTTTCGAAGGGATCTCGGACGTACGTCAGGGAAAGCGTTTCGAACTGGAAGTTGACGGGCCGGTTGACGAGGCCGCGCTCGCCCGCATCCACGATCTTGCGGAATCCTTCCTCGCCAACACCGTGATCGAGGACTTCACCGTCAAGGTGGAGGAAGTCGCGGAGGCCGCGAAGTGACCGCTCGTATTGGCGTCGTCACTTTCCCGGGGAGTCTCGACGACCGGGACACCCAGCGCGCGATCCGCCTCGCGGGTGCCGAACCGGTCGCTCTCTGGCACAAGGACAAGGACCTCAAGCAGGTCGACGCCGTGGTGCTGCCCGGCGGTTTCTCCTACGGCGACTATCTGCGGGCCGGTGCCATCTCCCGGTTCTCGCCGGTGATGGAGTCCGTCATCGAGCAGGCGAAGGCCGGACTTCCGGTCCTCGGTATCTGCAACGGCTTCCAGGTCCTCACGGAGGCCCACCTTCTTCCGGGCGCGATGCTCGGCAACAACCACCTCCACTTCATCTGCCGCGACCAGAAGCTGCGGGTGGAGAACGCGGGGACGGCCTGGACCGGCGACTACCGCGCGGGCCAGGAGATCCACATCCCGCTGAAGAACATGGACGGCCGGTACGTCGCCGACGAGTACACGCTCGACAAGCTGGAGGCGGAGGGCCGGGTCGTCTTCCGGTACCTCGACTTCAACCCGAACGGCTCGCTGCGGGACATCGCCGGCATCACCAACGAGGCCGGGAACGTCGTCGGTCTCATGCCGCACCCCGAGCACGCCGTCGAGCCGCTGATCGGTACCGGCCGTACCGACGGCCTCCCGTTCTTCACCTCGATCCTCAAGAAGCTGGTCAACGCATGAGCCGGACGCCTCTGGACACGGTCGAGCACGCGGCCGCGACCCCCGACGTCGAGCTGCCCTGGGCCGAACTCGGTCTGAAGAAGGACGAGTACGAGCGGGTCGTGGAGATCCTCGGCCGCCGGCCCACCGGTGCCGAGCTCGCCATGTACTCGGTCATGTGGTCCGAGCACTGCTCGTACAAGTCCTCCAAGGTCCACCTGCGCCAGTTCGGCGAGAAGGCCCCCGAGAACGACGCCCTGCTCGTCGGCATCGGCGAGAACGCGGGCGTGGTCGACGTCGGCCAGGGCTACGCGGTCACCTTCAAGGTCGAGTCGCACAACCACCCGTCCTACGTCGAGCCCTACCAGGGCGCGGCCACGGGTGTCGGCGGCATCGTGCGCGACATCATCGCGATGGGCGCGCGTCCGGTGGCCGTGGTCGACCCGCTGCGCTTCGGCGCGGCCGACCACCCCGACACCAAGCGCGTCCTGCCGGGTGTCGTCGCCGGCATCGGCGGCTACGGCAACTGCCTGGGTCTGCCCAACATCGGCGGCGAGGTCGTCTTCGACGCCTGCTACCAGGGCAACCCGCTGGTCAACGCCGGTGCCATCGGTGTGATGCGGCACGAGGACATCCACCTCGCCAAGGCCTCCGGCGCCGGCAACAAGGTCATCCTGTACGGGGCCCGGACCGGCGGCGACGGCATCGGCGGCGCCTCGATCCTGGCCTCCGAGACCTTCGACGACGCCAAGCCGTCGAAGCGCCCCGCGGTCCAGGTCGGCGACCCCTTCCAGGAGAAGCTCCTCATCGAGTGCACCCTGGAGGCCTTCCGGGAGAAGCTGGTCGTCGGTATCCAGGACCTCGGTGCGGCCGGCCTGTCCTGCGCCACGTCCGAGCTGGCCTCCAACGGCTCCGGCGGCATGCGCGTGACCCTGGACGACGTACCGCTGCGTGACTCGACTCTCTCGCCCGAGGAGATCCTCATGAGCGAGTCGCAGGAGCGCATGTGCGCGGTGGTCGAGCCGGAGAAGGTCGACCGCTTCCTGGAGATCTGTGCCAAGTGGGACGTCATCGCCACCGTCATCGGTGAGGTGACCGACGGCGACCGCCTCGAGATCTACTGGCACGGCGGCAAGATCGTCGACGTCGACCCGCGGACCGTGGCCCATGAGGGCCCGGTGTACGAGCGCCCGTACGCCCGCCCGTCCTGGCAGGACGAGCTGCAGGCGGACGACGCGAACAAGCTCGCGCGCCCGCAGACCGCCGAGGAGCTGAAGGACCAGGTCCTGAAGCTGGTCGGCTCGCCCAACCAGGCGTCCAAGAAGTGGATCACCTCGCAGTACGACCACTTCGTGCAGGGCAACACGGTGCTGGCCCAGCCCGAGGACTCGGGCATGATCCGCATCGACGAGCAGACCGGCCTCGGCGTCGCCATCGCGACGGACGGCAACGGCCGCTACGCCAAGCTCGACCCGTACACGGGTGCCCAGCTGGCGCTGGCGGAGGCCTACCGGAACGTGGCGACGACCGGTGCCAAGCCGCTCGCCGTCTCGGACTGCCTGAACTTCGGCTCGCCCGAGGACCCTGCGGTCATGTGGCAGTTCGCGGAGGCGGTGCGCGGTCTCGCCGACGCCTGCCAGCAGCTGGGCACCCCGGTGACCGGCGGCAACGTCTCCCTCTACAACCAGACGGGCGAGGTGGCCATCCACCCGACCCCGGTGGTGGCCGTGCTGGGCGTCATCGACGACGTCGCCCGCCGCACGCCGGTCGCCTTCCAGGAGGAGGGCCAGCTCATCTACCTCCTCGGCGACACCCGGGAGGAGTTCGGCGGCTCGGCCTGGTCCCAGGTGGTCCACGACCACCTCGGCGGCCTGCCTCCGCGGGTCGACCTGGAGCGCGAGCGCCTGCTGGCCGAGATCCTGATCTCCGCCTCCCGCGACGGCATGATCGACTCCGCGCACGACCTGTCCGACGGCGGTCTGGTCCAGGCGGTCGTGGAGTCGGCGCTGCTCGGCGGCAAGGGCGCGCGTCTGGTCGTACCGGACGGGCTCGACGCCTTCACCTTCCTGTTCTCCGAGTCGGCCGGGCGTGCGATCGTCGCGGTGCCGCGCTCGGAGGAGGTCCGCTTCAACGACATGTGCGGTGCCCGGGGCCTCCCGGTCGCCCGTATCGGTGTCGTGGACGGCACGGCGGCCGACGCGGATGCGGTGGTCGAGATCCAGGGTGAGTTCGCGCTGACCCTGGCCGAGCTGCGCGAGGCGCACGAGGGCACCATCGAGGCGCTGCTCGCCTAGGCGGCGGCACGACGCGAGGGGCCCGCCCGGATCCGTCCGGGCGGGCCCCTCGCCGTCTGAGCCGCGCGGTCACCGAGGGAAGCCGGCGCCGGGCGTCCGCTGCCGGTTCACGAGGCCCGAGTGCCGTGTCGGACGTCCGCGGGGCCGGACGGGACCCGGTCCTCGGCACGGAGTCCGCGGGCCGTTCCGGTCTCCGCCGGCGGGACCGGAGCCTGCGCCGGGCGGGACCGCGGCAGGCGCAGCGCCAGCACCAGGCACAGGGCCATCACCGCGGCCCCGCACAGGAACACCGAGTCCATCGCGGAGACGTACGCGGCCACTCCCCGGGCGTGTGCGGCGCCCCGCAGGGCCACGAGCGAGCCGATGTCGCCGGGACCGTCGTACAGGCGGCCCAGGAGGGTGCCGAAGAGGGCGGCGCCGAGGGCCGTGCCGAGGGTCTGGAAGAAGCGGATCGCGGTGGTGGCCACGCCGAGCTGGTGGCGGGGCGCCGCGTTCTGCACCAGCTGGATCAGCTGGCCGAGCAGCTGGCCGAAGCCGATGCCGACGAGCAGCAGGGCGGCGCGCAGCTGCCACAGCGAGGTGTTCGTGCCGGTGGCGGCGAGGAGCAGGAAGGCGCCCGTGGTGACCACGGACCCGCTGATCACGAAGGTCCGCTGGGACCAGCCGCGTTCGGTGAGCCGGCCGGTGACGGTGCCGACCGCCATGATCCCGGCCGCCATCGGGATGAGGAACAGCCCGGCGGAGGAGCTGGCGACGCCGCGGGCGACCTGGAGGTAGACCAGGACGTAGTACATCGCGCCGGTCATGGCGATGCCCATCAGCCCCTGGATCGCGAAGCCAAGGCGCAGCTCGGGGACGCGGAACAGCGAGGGCGGCAGGATCGGTTCGGCGGCGGTGGACTGGCGGTGCAGGAAGAGGGCGAGCGCGGCTGCCGAGGCCAGGCCCAGGGCGAGGATCTGCGGCGAGGCCCAGGCGTACTGATTGCCGCCCCACTCGGTGACCAGCAGCAGCGTGGTGGAGAACGCGGCGGCGAGGGCCGCGCCGGGGAAGTCGATGGCGCGGCTGTGCGTGTCGCGCGGGAGCCTGAGGACCACGGCCGCGGCGGCGAGGGCCGCGATGCCGAGCGGCAGGTTGATGCAGAAGGCCCAGCGCCAGCTCGCGTGGTCGGCGAGGAAGCCGCCGAGCCAGGGGCCGACGGCCATGCCGCCGCCGGCGACGATCCCGCCGGTGCCCGCGCCCTTGTTCTTCTTGTCCCCGGGCCCCTGCAGCTGCGCGATCACCACCATCGTGACGCTCATCAGCCCGCCCGCCCCGATGCCCTGCACGGCCCGGGACGTGATCAGCCAGCCGATCGAGGGGGCCGCGCCGCACAGCGCCGAGCCGGTCAGGAAGGCGCCCAGGGCGCCGAGGAAGACGCGCCCCGCGCCGAGCACGTCGCACAGCCGGCCGTACAGGGGCAGCACCGCGGCCGACGCCAGCGAGAAGGCGCTGACCAGCCACGGGATCTTGTCGACGCCGTGCTCCGGATCGAGGTCCCGGACGATCGGCACGGTCGCCGCGGACACGATCTGCATGTCGAGGACGGCGAGAACGATCGTGACGAGACAGACGAGGAAGCCGATCTTGCGCTGGGTTTCGGTCATGGGCATCACCATGCCGTGTGTTCATGGACCGAGTCAATATTTCAGCTCGGCTCAATCTTCATCCCGGCATAAATTTCATCGCGGTAAGGTGTCCGCATGGCTGAGGCGATGGGGCTGCGCGAGCGCAAGAAGCTGCAGACGGCGATGCGGATCTACCAGGTCGCGATCGGCCTGTTCGTCGAGCGGGGCTTCGACAACGTCTCCGTGCAGGAGATCGCCGACGCCGCCGAGGTCTCCAAGATGACCGTCTTCAACTACTTCGGCACCAAGGAGGACCTGGTCTTCCGGCCGATGGAGGAGCACTTCGGCGACGCGGCACGGGCCGTGCGCGAGCGGCAGCCGGGCGAGTCCGCCGTGGCCGCCGTGCGCCGGCAGTTCCTGGAGATGGTGCAGAGCCGCGACCCCTCCATCGGGCTGAACCCCGAGCCGTTCGCCCGCCAGGTGCGCCATCTCGTGCGGGAGACCCCGGTGCTGATGGAGCGCGCCTTCCTCGCCGCGCAGAAGGGCACCCGGGAGCTGGCCGCCCTGCTGGCCGCCGAGACCGGCGACCGGATGCAGGCCACGATCGCGGCCGCCACCCTCAGCGCCGCCCGCAACGCCCTGATCGAGGAGCACCACTTCCGGATCGCCGAGGGCGAGAGCACCGACCAGGTCGCCGCCGACGCCGCCGAGCGCGCCCGCGCCGCCTTCGCCCTGGTCGAGAACGGTCTGAAGGACTACGCGGTGAAGCAGTAGGCGGCCCTCGCACAGCAGAGGGGCCTGCGCGGCCGGGGCGAAATCCGGCTGAAGCCGCGCCCTCGGCAGGCATAGGGTCACCGCATGCCACCGGCCAAGAAGCGCGCCCGCAGCTACGACCCCGCCAAGACCCGCGCCGCGGTCTTCGCCCAGCTCGGCAACGTACGGGAGGCCGTACGCGGTCTCACGCCCGAGCAGTTCGCCCGGCCCACCCGGCTCGGCGACTGGACCGTACGGGAGCTGGTCGCGCACATCGGCATGGCCGTCACGGCCGTGCGCCGGTCCCTGGACCTGCCGGCCCCGCCGAAGCAGGACGTCCAGGTGGTCGAGTGGCCCTTCGCCACCGCCGCCGCCTCCGCCGCGATCGCCGACTTCACCCGGAACCTCGCCGCCGAGCACCCCGACCTCGACAGTTACCTCGCCGACGTCGAGCAGAGCCTGCGCGCCCTGCTCGACGCACACCCCGGCAGCCGGCTCCTGCAGACCAACGCGGGCGCACTGCCCCTGGACGACTACCTGGTCACCCGGGCCGTCGAGCTGGTCGTCCACACCGACGACCTCAACGCCGCCGTCCCCGGCCTCCAGGTGGCGTACGACCGCCAGGCCCTGGCCGCCGCCACCCGGCTCCTCGCCGACGCCCTCGCCGTGAAGGCGCCCGGCGGCTCCACCGAGGTGCGCGTGCCGCCGTACGCCGTCGTGCAGTGCGTCGAGGGGCCCCGGCACACCCGCGGCACCCCGCCCAACGTCGTGGAGACCGACCCGCTGACCTGGATCCGGCTCGCCACCGGCCGCGTGGCCTGGACGGACGCCGTCGAGGAGGCCCAGGTCAGCGCGAGCGGGGAGCGTGCGGACATCGGGGTCCTGCTGCCGCTCATGTCGTGACGGAACCGGCGGCCCGGACCGGCCGTCGAATCCGTATGAACCGGTACGAGCAACTGAACCGGCACAGGCAACCGAACCGGCACGACCGGCCGAACCGGCACAAGCAGCGCATGACCCTGACGGCGGCCGCCGTGCTCGTCCCGCTCACGCTGGCCTGCGGCAGCAGCCGGGCCGGGCAGGCGGAGGACGGCCGGCCCGCCGCACGGCAGCCCGTGACCGGCGTCGACTGGCGGGTGGACAGTCTCACCGCCGACGGCACCACCCGGCAGGCGCCCGCCACGGCCCACATCCGGATCGGCGCGGACGGACTCGCGGCCGGCAACCTCGGCTGCAACCAGTTCGGCGCCCGGGCCACCGTGCGCGGCGACCGCATCACGATCGGGGACATCCGCGCCACCAGGATGGCCTGCGCCCCGGAGCGGATGGACTTCGAGCGCGCCTTCGCCCGCACCCTCACCACCGGTACGCTCACCGCCCGGACCGACGACGGGAAGCTGACGCTCACGGACGGCGACGGTGATGTCGTGCACCTCGGCCGCGGCGCACCAGAATGATGTGCGACACCTCACTCATGCATGCGGTGAATGGGTCCGGAGCTGCCGTCCACAGGGCCGCCGACGGTCGTCCCGGCCGCCTCGGAGCCTTGCTGACCTGCAGAAACGAAGAAACCGCCAAGGTGATCGGCAAGCCCTCACCCGTTGCCGTCGCGCATCCCCAATTCGGACCAGTGGTCGACCTCGCCTACACTCGGTGCCGTGCCACGTGGTGACGGTCGACTCAATCACGATCTGCTTCCCGGCGAAAAAGGCCCCCAGGACGCTTGCGGCGTCTTCGGTGTCTGGGCTCCGGGTGAAGAGGTCGCAAAGCTCACGTACTTCGGGCTCTACGCCCTCCAGCACCGGGGTCAGGAATCCGCGGGAATCGCGGTCAGCAATGGCTCCCAGATCCTCGTCTTCAAGGACATGGGCCTCGTGTCCCAGGTCTTCGACGAGACCTCTCTCGGTTCGCTCCAGGGTCATATCGCGGTCGGACACGCCCGCTACTCGACCACCGGTGCCTCCGTGTGGGAGAACGCCCAGCCGACGTTCCGTGCCACCGCGCACGGCTCGATCGCGCTCGGCCACAACGGCAACCTGGTCAACACGGCGCAGCTCGCCGAGATGGTCGCCGAACTCCCGAACGACAGCAACAGCCGTTCCACCCGGGTCGCGGCCACCAACGACACCGACCTGCTGACGGCCCTGCTGGCCGCTCAGGTCGACGAGGACGGCAAGCCGCTGACCATCGAGGAGGCCGCCCACACGGTCCTCCCGAAGGTGCGGGGCGCCTTCTCCCTCGTCTTCATGGACGAGCACACCCTCTACGCCGCCCGTGACCCGCAGGGCATCCGCCCGCTGGTCCTCGGCCGGCTGGAGCGCGGCTGGGTCGTCGCCTCCGAGTCCGCCGCCCTCGACATCTGCGGTGCGAGCTTCGTCCGCGAGATCGAGCCGGGCGAGTTCGTCGCCATCGACGAGAACGGTCTGCGCACCTCCCGCTTCGCGGAAGCGAAGCCCAAGGGCTGTGTCTTCGAGTACGTGTACCTGGCCCGCCCGGACACCGACATCGCCGGCCGGAACGTGTACCTCTCCCGGGTCGAGATGGGCCGCCGCCTGGCCAAGGAGGCCCCGGTCGAGGCCGACCTGGTCATAGCGACCCCGGAGTCCGGCACCCCGGCCGCCATCGGCTACGCGGAGGCCTCCGGCATCCCCTTCGGCGCCGGTCTGGTCAAGAACGCCTACGTGGGCCGCACCTTCATCCAGCCCTCGCAGACCATCCGTCAGCTGGGCATCCGCCTGAAGCTGAACCCGCTGAAGGAAGTCATCAAGGGCAAGCGCCTGGTCGTCGTCGACGACTCGATCGTGCGCGGCAACACCCAGCGGGCCCTGGTCCGCATGCTGCGCGAGGCGGGCGCCGCCGAGGTCCACATCCGGATCTCCTCGCCGCCCGTGAAGTGGCCCTGCTTCTTCGGCATCGACTTCGCCACCCGCGCCGAGCTGATCGCCAACGGTATGACCATCGAGGAGATCGGCACCTCGCTCGGCGCCGACTCCCTGGCGTACATCTCCATCGACGGCATGATCGACGCGACCGCGATCGCCAAGCCGAACCTGTGCCGCGCCTGCTTCGACGGCGAGTACCCGATGGAGCTGCCGGACCCGGAGCTGCTCGGCAAGCAGCTGCTGGAGACCGAGCTGGCCGCAGGTCCGGCCGCCACGGCCGCGGCCGACGCGATCCGTCGCCCGTAAGCCCCCGTAGGACGACACGAAAGTTCTCAAGGTCATGTCAGCTGAGTTTGATCAGCGTGCCCCGCACGCGGCCACTGGTGCCAGCTACGCGAGCGCGGGCGTCGACATCGAGGCGGGCGACCGCGCCGTAGAGCTGATGAAGGAGTGGGTGAAGAAGACCCAGCGCCCCGAGGTCCTGGGCGGCCTCGGCGGCTTCGCCGGGCTCTTCGACGCCTCCGCCCTCAAGCGCTACGAGCGCCCGCTGCTCGCCTCCGCCACGGACGGCGTCGGGACGAAGGTCGACGTCGCGCGCCGGATGGGTGTCTACGACACCATCGGCCACGACCTGGTCGCCATGGTCATGGACGACATCGTGGTGTGCGGTGCGGAGCCGCTGTTCATGACCGACTACATCTGCGTCGGCAAGGTCCACCCCGAGCGGGTCGCCGCGATCGTCAAGGGCATCGCGGAGGGCTGTGTGCTCGCCGGCTGCGCCCTGGTGGGCGGCGAGACGGCCGAGCACCCGGGTCTGCTGGGCGAGGACGACTTCGACGTCGCCGGCGCCGGTACGGGTGTCGTGGAGGCCGACCGGCTGCTGGGCGCGGATCGTATCCGGACGGGTGACACCGTGATCGCCATGGCGTCCTCCGGGCTTCACTCGAACGGGTACTCCCTGGTCCGTCACGTGCTGCTGGACCGTGCGGGGCTGGCCCTGGAGTCGGAGGTCGCGGAGCTGGGCCGCACGCTCGGCGAGGAGCTGCTGGAGCCCACCAAGATCTACTCGCTGGACTGCCTGGCGCTGACCCGCACCACCCAGGTGCACGCGTTCAGCCACATCACCGGCGGCGGGCTCGCGGCCAACCTGGCCCGGGTCATCCCGGACGGGCTGCACGCCACCGTCGACCGGTCCACCTGGACCCCGGGCGCGATCTTCGACCTGGTCGGCAGGACCGGGAACGTCGAGCGCCTGGAGCTGGAGAAGACCCTGAACATGGGCGTCGGCATGATCGCGATCGTGCCGGAGGAGTCCACGGACGTGGCCCTCACGACCCTGGCCGACCGCGGGGTCGACGCATGGGTCGCGGGCGAGATCACCGACCGGGGCGACAAGGAGACCGGCGCGGAGCTGGTCGGGACGTATTCAATCTAAAGGCGCCGCCGTCTGAACCTGCGGGTAGCACAGAACCCGGTCGGTGGCTGTGCCACCGACCGGGTGAGTGCTCAATGCAGGGTCAAGCGCCGCGACGGTGTTGTGAGGGACCTTCGTCCTCGTCCTCGTCGTCCTCATAGAGGTCGGCGTATCGAGAGTAGAGATCGTCCTCGTCATGCTCATCGTCCTCGAACGGCTCGCCGTTCGGCGGCTGGCTCGAAGTTGATGCGCCCAGTTCATTGGCCAGACGTGACAGGTCAGTCCCACCGCTGTTGTACTTCAGCTGGCGGGCGACCTTTGTCTGCTTGGCCTTGGCCCGGCCGCGCCCCATGGCTCGACCCCCTCGGTGACGGGGCTTGACGGCCCCAGAGTCTGACACGCGTTCATGATCCGGAACGGACCCTCCGCAGAGAGGCCGGTCCGTAGGGCTTCCACGGTACCTGAGCCCGCGCCCATACGGTACGTCGCCCGCAGCACGCGCGTGTGCACAGGACCCTCGAGGTGCCCTGTCCTCGCTGGTCAGTGGCGATTTTAACCACTTATCGGGGTACGACCCGCCGGTGGAAGTGAGAGTTCTCTCCAAGTTCCCGCCGGCGGGTACCGCTCATGCGTGCGATCGGACACCCGATCGCGAGCGTCAGCGTGCCGCGCGGGCCTCGGCCATGCGCTGCTCGGCGATCCGGTCGGCCGCGGCGGCCGGCGGGATCCCGTCTTCCTTCGCACGTGCGAAGATGGCCAGCGTGGTGTCGAAGATCTTCGCCGCCTTCGTCTTGCACCGCTCGAAGTCGAACCCGTGCAGCTCGTCGGCCACCTGGATCACGCCACCGGCGTTCACCACGTAGTCCGGCGCGTAGAGGATCCCGCGGTCGGCGAGGTCCTTCTCCACACCCGGGTGGGCGAGCTGGTTGTTGGCGGCGCCGCAGACGACCTGGGCGGTCAGCACCGGCACGGTGTCGTCGTTCAGGGCGCCGCCCAGGGCGCAGGGGGCGTAGATGTCGAGGCCCTCGACGCGGATGAGCGCGTCGGTGTCGGCGACCACCTGCACGGTCGGGTGCTGGTCGGAGATCCGCCCGACGGCCTCGCGCCGCACGTCCGTGATGACGACCTCGGCGCCCTCGTCGAGCAGGTGCCGGACCAGGTGGTGGCCCACCTTGCCGACGCCCGCGATACCGACCTTGCGGCCGCGCAGCGACGGGTCGCCCCACAGGTGCTGGGCGGAGGCGCGCATGCCCTGGTAGACGCCGAAGGCGGTGAGCACCGAGGAGTCGCCGGCGCCGCCGTTCTCGGGCGAGCGGCCGGTGGTCCAGCGGCACTCGCGGGCCACGACGTCCATGTCGGCGACGTACGTGCCGACGTCGCACGCGGTGACGTAGCGCCCGCCGAGCGAGGCGACCATGCGGCCGTAGGCGAGCAGCAGTTCCTCGGACTTGTCGCGCTCCGGGTCGCCGATGATCACGGCCTTGCCGCCGCCGTGGTCCAGGCCGGCCATGGCGTTCTTGTAGGACATCCCGCGCGCGAGGTTGAGGGCGTCGGCGACGGCCTCGGCCTCGGTCGCGTAGGGGTAGAAGCGCGTTCCGCCAAGGGCCGGGCCCAGGGCGGTGGAGTGGATGGCGATCACGGCCTTGAGACCGCTGGCGCGGTCCTGGCAGAGCACGACCTGCTCATGGCCGCCCTGGTCCGAGTGGAACAGGGTGTGCAGGACATCAGCAGATGCGCCGGTTACGTCGGTCACTGTGGTGACTCCTGTGTAAATAGCGGCGAGTGGGGCTCAGCTCCCGTGCGGGTGGCGGGTGCTGTGGCATGAGCGTAGAGCCTGTGCCCACCAGCCATCCTCGCAGTGTTCAGGATCACTCTGCCGTGCCTTTGGCGTACGCATGACCGTGGCACGATTTGCAGTGGTTTCGAGCCGGGTCCGATGGGGAGGGAGCAGGCGTGCCCAAGGTGTCCTCCGTGGTCGTCCCCTATGCCGCGTACCTGCGCGTCTACGAGCCGCTGGCCGCCTTCCCGGAGCCGGAGCGCACCCACTGGGCGCGTTACGCCCGGCGCCCCGACCGCCCCTCCTACCAGGACGAACTGCGCCGTTCGCTGGCCGACTTGCTGCCCACCCCGCCGATCCCGGTGCCGGTCCACGAGAGCAGCGACGCCTTCGTGCTGGACATCGACGGAGTCGTCTGCGTCTGCCCCTGGCGGACCCGGCTGCGTGGCTGGCAGGCCCTCGGCGAGCTCGCCGAGGAGCTGCCGGCTCCGGTGCTGGACGCGGTGCTGCCGCCGCTGGTGCGCCACCAGGCCGCCCAGGACTACGAGCGCTGGCTGGCCCGCAACCCGGACGCCCGCCCCTGGATCCGCACGGCGACCTGGCAGGTCCCGCTGAACTGGTTCGTGCTGGTCTCCGACGAGGAGCGCCGGTACGAGAAGGGGTCCGGCGAGGTGCCGCCGATGCTGCGCTACCGCACCCCGATGGTGCAGGCCAGGCGCCGGGTGGCGCGGGCGCTGCGCACGCTGAGGGACACCATCCAGGAGGGGCCGCTGATCGACGGCCTGGTGGACGTCGGCCGCTGGCTGGAGGAGTTCCACCCGCGCTCGCTGGTCGAGCTGGACTACGGCGGCCTGGTGCACGCGGTGCCGGCCGGCGAACTGGAGGGCGACCACTCGGCGGCCGACGTCGCCGACGGCATCGAGGCCCTGCGCCGGGGGGACGGGACGGCCGCAGGGGAGGCCTACGGGCGGCTGGTGGAGCGGTGGCGGGCGGTACGGGACCGGCGCTCCGCGAACTGAGTGACGCACGTCACGGTCAAAACAGCCCTGAACAACGTACGGTCTACCGCACTTGACCACCTGACGGGACGTTGATCCCGATCCGGGCTTTTGTCCCAAGGGTGATGGACGGCACTTACACGGCTCTTGCGCCGCTTGCCACCCCTCATGCCAAAATAGGACAAGGAGTCCGGGGAGGGCTCTGTCCGTCCAACTATGCTCCACTCTGGGCGGAATCCCAGCATTGCGAGCTTTGGGGGGTCTGGTGCCTCCTGATCGCCCTGTGACTGATCGTCACAGTGGCGTGACTGTCCGCTATGGCATGGTCCATCGGCTTCCGCGGCTGATGAACACCTGGGAGGGCAATTCCATCGGTTTGGCCGACGTGGCTGGACAGATGGTGTAGTTGTAGTGCCGAGGACAAGCCGTTCGTCCTATAACCGACTCGGCCCGCGTCCGCCATTTCGGGCAACGTGGGTCAAGGTGCAGAATTTAGAGGAAAGAACCGAGAAGGTTCGGTTCTCCCGAGGAGGCCGCTCATGACCGCTCGCACCCCTGATGCCGAGCCGCTGCTGACCCCGGCTGAGGTCGCCACGATGTTCCGCGTGGACCCGAAGACGGTCACGCGGTGGGCGAAGGCCGGCAAGCTCACTTCGATCCGTACGCTCGGCGGGCACCGCCGTTACCGCGAGGCCGAGGTCCGCGCTCTGCTCGCGGGCATCCCGCAGCAGCGCAGCGAGGCCTGAACAACTGAATAACCGGGCAAACCGGCTGGTCCCCCAACTGACCGAGGTGCCCGGAACCCTAGCTTCAAGCGACGCGGGACCTGCCCCAACAGGGCCCACGCCCAAGCCGAAGAGCACGTTGTAGGCAGCGACACAGGGTGCGTCGTAGATCGCGCTGGACTCCGCCGGGTCCAGCGCGATCTTTTTTGTGCGCCGACCGTGGGGGTGCCGAGGTCGCCGTGAGCGGCCTTGTCGGAGTCTGGGGAGGGCTGTCGGAACTTCTGTGCACGGTCCCTGAGTCGAGTGCAATTGCACATATTAAATTGACCAGTTGTAGGAGGGGGGTAAGTTCCACCGTTTCAAAAAGTCATGCGGTGACTCCCGTCACACGCCAGGGATCTTGTTGCCTCCGGCACCGGTGCGGTAGTGGAACCACCCCTTCCAGCGTGCCACGTCCGGGCGGGTGTTGGGTCCGCCGCCGGTCACGCGCTCCGGGGGCTGTCGTCCTTCAGGGCCTCTTCGCCCGTGTCCTCGGGTCGCGGGCCGGTGTCCATCGCCAGCCGAAGCAGGTGATGGCAGATCGGGCAGTGTCGGGTGAGGTGCCGCCGGTAGGACGAGGCGGCCGACAGATGCGCCCTGAGCAGCGCCCGTGTCTCGTGCCTGGCCGATGCCGCCATACACCACCTCCAGGGGCCGCACAGGGGGGCGGGCCCTGGTTTCTGGGTACCGGCGGAATGTGACGTCGTCAATCCCCGGGGGGCGGGCTGGGTGCAAGAAGAAAGCCCCCATCCGGATCGGATGAGGGCTTCTTCGTTGCGGTCCTGACGGGATTTGAACCCGCGGCCTCCACCTTGACAGGGTGGCGAGCACTCCAAACTGCTCCACAGGACCAGGTTTCGCGGCGCTCTGCTTGCTGCGTTGCGCTGCGAGAAGGACTGTACAGGAGGGTGAGGGTCCTGGTCGAACTCACCCTCCGTACGCGCGTGATCACGGTGCGGCGGCGTCGATCGCCTTCACGATCCGCTTGTCGGAGACCGGGTACGCCGTGCCCAGCGCGTGGGCGAAGTAGCTGACCCGGAGCTCCTCGAGCATCCAGCGGATGTCCAGGACCTGCTGCGGTACCGGCCGGCCCTGCGGGAGCTGTTCCAGCAGCCAGGCGTACTCGTCCTGCATCTCGTGGACCTTCTCCATGCGCGTGGTGTCCCGCTGGACGCCCGTCGGCATCTGCTGCAGGCGCCGGTCCGCGGCCACCAGGTAGCGCATGAGGTCGGGCAGGCGGCGTATCCCCGCCCAGGTCACGAAACCGGGCTTCACAAGGGCGTCCAGCTGCTTGCGGACGTCCGTGAGGTTCGCCAGCAGGACGGGGCTGCGGGTGGCCTTCAGACGGCGCTCACAGGCCTGCCAGGCGGCGAGGACCTGCTGCACCTGGGCGACCGTACGGACCGTCGTGTCGACGATCTCCGCCCGCACCTTGTCGTACAGCTTCCGGTACGACTCCTCGTCCCACACCGGCCCGCCGAAGTCCGCGATCAGCTTGTCGGCCGCGGCCATCGCGCAGTCGTCGAAGAGGGCCTGGATCGAGCCGTGCGGGTTGGCGGAGAGCGCCAGCTTCTGGGCGTTCGTCAGCTTCTCGGACGCGAACTTCGCCGGGTTCACCGGGATGTTGCGCAGGATGAGGCGGCGGGTGCCCTTCCACATGGCTTCCGCCTGCTCGGCCTCCGTGTCGAAGAGGCGGACCGAGACCGTGTCGCCGTCGTCCACCAGCGCCGGGTAAGCCTTCACCGGCTGTCCGGCCCGGCGGGTCTCGAAGACCCGGGTGAGCGTGCCGATCGTCCAGTCGGTCAGGCCCTTGCGCTCCAGGGACTCCCCGCCCTCGCGGGAGGCGGTCGCGGCCGCCGCCTGGGACAGGGCCTTGCGCGCCTTCGGCTTCAGCCGGAGCTTCAGCGCCTCCAGGTCCTTGTCCTCGGCGAGCCCCCGCCGCCGCTCGTCCACGATCCGGAAGGTGATCTTCAGATGGTCGGGGACCTTCGCCCAGTCGAAGTCGTCCGCCTCGAAGGGGACGCCGACCATGCGCTTCAGCTCGCGGGTCATGGTGACCGTCAGGGGCTCCTGCAGCGGCACCGCGCGCTCCAGGAACGCCTTCGCGTAGTTCGGCGCGGGCACGTAGTTGCGGCGGATCGGTTTGGGGAGGGTGCGGATCAGCTCCGTCACCACTTCCTCGCGCAGACCGGGGATCTGCCAGTCGAAGCCCTCGTCCGTGACCTGGTTGAGGACCTGCAGCGGGATGTGGACGGTCACACCGTCCGCGTCCGCGCCCGGCTCGAACTGGTAGGTCACCCGGAACTTGAGCTGCCCCTGCCGCCAGCTGTCCGGGTAGTCGGCCTTGGTGACCGCCTCCGCCGACTCCCGGATGAGCATCTCCCGCTCGAAGTCCAGGAACTCGGGCTGTTCGTGCCGCTTCCGCTTCCACCAGGAGTCGAAGTGGGCGCCGGAGACGACGTGTTCGGGCACCCGCTGGTCGTAGAAGTCGAACAGCGTCTCGTCGTCCACGACGATGTCCCGGCGCCGCGCCCGGTGCTCCAGCTCCGCCACCTCGCCGAGGAGTCTGCGGTTGTCGGCGAAGAACTTGTGGTGCGTGCGCCAGTCGCCCTCGACGAGCGCGTTGCGGATGAACAGCTGACGGGAGACCTCGGGGTCGACCCGGCCGTAGTTCACCTTCCGCTGGGCGACGATCGGGACGCCGTACAGCGTGACCTTCTCGTACGCCATCACGGCCGCCTGGTCCTTCTCCCAGTGCGGCTCGCTGTACGTCCGCTTCAGGAGATGTCCGGCGAGCGGCTCGACCCACTCCGGCTCGATCTTCGCGTTGACCCGGGCCCACAGACGGGACGTCTCCACCAGTTCGGCGGACATCACGAAGCGGGGCTGCTTCCGGAACAGTGCCGAGCCGGGGAAGATCGCGAACTTGGCGTTGCGGGCGCCCAGGTACTCGTTCTTGTTGCCGTCCTTCACGTCCTTCATCCCGATGTGGGAGAGGAGGCCGGCGAGGAGGGAGACGTGGACGCGGTCGGCGGGGGCGTCGTCCTCGTTGAGGTGGATGCCCATCTGCTTGGCGACCGTGCGCAGCTGGGTGTAGATGTCCTGCCATTCGCGAATGCGCAGGAAGTTCAGGTACTCCTGCTTGCACATCCGGCGGAAGGACGACGAGCCGCGCTCCTTCTGCTGCTCGCGGACGTACCGCCACAGGTTCAGGTAGGCGAGGAAGTCGCTGGTCTCGTCCTTGAAGCGGGCGTGCTGCTGGTCGGCCTGGGCCTGCTTCTCGGCGGGGCGCTCGCGGGGGTCCTGGATGGACAGCGCGGCCGCTATGACCATGACCTCGCGGACACAGCCGTTCTTGTCGGCCTCCAGGACCATCCGGGCAAGACGCGGGTCGACGGGCAGCTGGGCGAGCTTGCGGCCGTTGTCGGTGAGCCGCTTGCGCGGGTCCTTCTGGGCCGGGTCCAGCGCGCCCAGCTCCTGGAGCAGCTGCACGCCGTCGCGGATGTTGCGGTGGTCCGGCGGGTCGATGAAGGGGAACTTCTCGATGTCGCCGAGGCCGGCCGCGGTCATCTGGAGGATGACGGAGGCGAGGTTCGTGCGGAGGATCTCGGCGTCCGTGAACTCCGGGCGGCCGAGGAAGTCGTCCTCGGCGTAGAGCCGGATGCAGATGCCGTCGGAGGTACGCCCGCAGCGGCCCTTGCGCTGGTTGGCGCTGGCCTGGGAGATCGCCTCGATGGGCAGCCGCTGGACCTTGGTGCGGTGGCTGTACCGGCTGATCCGGGCGAAGCCGGGGTCGATGACGTACTTGATGCCGGGCACGGTGAGGGAGGTCTCGGCGACGTTGGTCGCCAGAACGATCCTGCGCCCGGTGTGCGGCTGGAAGACGCGGTGCTGCTCGGCGTGGGAGAGACGGGCGTAGAGCGGCAGGATCTCCGTGAAGCTGTACTGCTTCTTCGTCAGCGCGTCCGCCGTGTCCCGGATCTCCCGCTCACCGGAGAGGAAGACGAGGATGTCGCCCTTCCCCTCGGCCATCAGCTCTTCGACGGCGTCGGTGATCGCGGTGATCTGGTCCCGGTCGGCGTCCTCGGAGTCCTCTTCGAGGAGCGGCCGGTAACGGACCTCGACCGGATAGGTGCGGCCGCTGACCTCGATGATCGGGGCGTCGCCGAAGTGCCGGGAGAAGCGCTCGGGGTCGATGGTCGCCGAGGTGATGACGACCTTGAGATCGGGCCGCTTCGGGAGCAGCTGGGCGAGGTAGCCCAGCAGGAAGTCGATGTTGAGGGACCGCTCGTGCGCCTCGTCGATGATGATCGTGTCGTAGGCGCGCAGCTCGCGGTCGGTCTGGATCTCGGCGAGCAGGATGCCGTCCGTCATCAGCTTGACGAAGGTGGCGTCCGGGTTCACCTGGTCCGTGAAGCGGACCTTCCAGCCGACGGCCTCGCCCAGCGGGGTCCGCAGCTCCTCCGCCACCCGCTCGGCGACGGTGCGGGCCGCGATACGGCGGGGCTGGGTGTGCCCGATCATGCCGCGGACGCCGCGCCCCAGCTCCATGCAGATCTTGGGGATCTGCGTGGTCTTGCCGGACCCGGTCTCGCCGGCGACGATCACGACCTGGTGATCGCGGATGGCCTCGGCGATCTGGTCCTTCTTCTGGCTGACGGGCAGCTGCTCGGGGTACGTGACGGCGGGCACGCGGGAGCGCCGCTCGTCCATCCGGGCCTCGGCCTTGGCGATCTCGGCCTCGATCTCCACGAGGACGGCGTCGCGGGCCTCCGGCTTACGGATCTTGCGCGCGCCCTCGAGCCGCCGGCCGAGGCGGTGCGCTTCGCGCAGCGACAACTCGGTCAGGCGGTGGGCGAGGGTGCCGAGGGCGGGGGCTGGGTGCGTAGACATACGCGGTCCAGGATCGCACCTCGGGGAAATCACTGGCGAACGATTTGCCCCGGGGCGCTCAGGGCGTGCGCTGAGCGGGTGGCGCCGGCTCCGTGCGCTGGCGGCCCGACGTGTCCCCGAGGGCGATCGACTTCGCGGTGTTGGACACGGCCTTGATGCCCAGGTAGGCGGTGGTCAGGCTGGTCACCGCGGTGAACGCGGCGGTCAGCACGCCGACGATCACGGCCTTGTCCCCGTCGAGCCGCCACACCCCGAAGATCGCGACTCCGGCGATGGCGAGATTGCTCACGACGACCGCGAGCAGCCCGTAGCGCGCACGGTCCTTCTCCAGCTCCGTGTCCCGAATGGCTCTGGCCTCGTCCCGGCTCATCGTCCTGCCCCCGACGGTCCCGCCCGATCATCCAGAACGTAGCGCTGCCGGGGTCACCTGCCAAGAGTCCGCCCGGTCAGCCCCGCAGCTCCGCCAGCCGGGCGTCCACCTGCGCCCGGTCGTACCCCCGTCGGGCGATGTCGAACACGGGCGGTGCCCCGGGCGCGGTGCCGGCGGCCAGCCCGGCCAGGTAGGCGTCGACCTGTGCCCGGTCGTATCCCCGTCGCACGATGTCGAAGCCCCGGAAGTCCTCTGCCACCTCTGCCTCCCCCAGTGCCGGAACGGCGAAGGCCCCGTTCAGCTGAACGGGGCCGCACCGGCAGCCTTCGCCGTCGGCGCAGCCGCCGTCAAGCAGGGTAGTCGCGGACCATACGAGAACACCCCCTCCGGAATCTCCCGGAGGGGGTGTCTGCCCTCATGGGGCGATTGTGGCTGGGGCCGGGGTCGAACCGGCGACCTATCGCTTTTCAGGCGATCGCTCGTACCAACTGAGCTACCCAGCCACGAGGCTTCCGGGGAAACCTCAGCGGTCCTGACGGGATTTGAACCCGCGGCCTCCACCTTGACAGGGTGGCGAGCACTCCAAACTGCTCCACAGGACCAAGCGTTTGTGTGCAACAGTGTCGCACGCGGTGTTGCGCGCCCCATGGTGTGTCCCTGCTCACGGTGGTCAAGTCGGGCGCGGCCTACGTCCCGATCGATCCCGATCGACCCCGACTACCCGGCCCGGCGTTCAGTTCCTTTCGGCCGATGCCATCCGCCGGATCTCGTCCACGAGTTCCGCTTGGCGCAGCGCGTCCTGGGCGTGATCCTCGAACCCGTCCCCGGACAGCGCCGTCGCGGCGAAGCAGCGCATGGCGAGAGCGAACTGGTCGGCGGCGGGCAACCGCAGCTCCTCGGCCTCGCCCCCGCGCTCGATCCTGATCACCGGCGTGTGCCCGGGCGGAGGAGTGAAGGCCCGGTCCACCCGGATCACCCCTTCGCTGCCCCATACCTCGTAGGCGCACTGGTAGGCGTTGTCCAGCCCGAACGTCAGCTGCGCCACGGTCCCGCCCGGGGTGCGCAGGAGAGCGGCGCCGCCGACATCCACACCCCGGGCCGGGTCGTGGGTGAGCACCGCGCCCATCACGGCCGGCGGCCCGTCCAGCAGGAGCCGGGCCGCGCGCAGCGGATATCCCGCGACGTCGAGCAGGGCACCGCCGCCCAGCGCGGCCTGGTAGCGGATGTCGTCGTCGGGCCGTCGCGGGATGGTGAAGGCGGCGTGAAACGCCCGGGGTGCGCCGATCGCGCCCTCGGCCACCAGTCTCCGCACCTCGGCGTGGAGCGGGTGCCGGACGAACATGAAGTTCTCCATGAGCAGCAGACCGCGTTCGCGAGCTGTCGTCACCAGCGCGGCAGTCGCCTCCGCGCTGGTGGTCAGGGGCTTCTCCGCCAGTACGTGCTTGCCGGCCCGCAGTGCCTTGTCCGCCCATTCGGCGTGCAGTCCGGAGGGCAGCGGGATGTACACCGCGTCGATGTCCGTACGGGCGAGCAGCGCGTCGTAGCCTTCGACCGCGTCGCAGTGGAACCGTTCGGCGAAGGTCCGCGCTTTTGCCCCGTCTCGGGAGGCCACAGCCGCCAGGCGGACCCCTGGGGTCGTGAGCAACGCCGGAATGCCCCTTCGCAGGGCGATGTCGGCGCACCCGAGCACACCTACCCCGAGCACCGCGCTCTCCTCTGTCATGCCGCCACCTCGGTCGCTTCCGCCGTCCTGGTTCCCGTGCCACCCGGGCCGCCAGGGGTGCGCCGATCCTCGGCCGGAGGATTCGAGCCCGCGTAGGGGCCCGCTCAAAGACGGCTGCCTACGCTCCCCGTCATGGAGATCACACCTCTTCGCGTGCCCGACAGCTTCCTCATCGAGCCACGTCAACTGCGGGACGAGCGGGGCTGCTTCTACGAGTCCTTCTCGTACGAGGCGCTCGCCGCAGTCGGCCATCCCCGACCGCTGGCACAGGTCAACTACTCGGTCTCCCGGCGCGGTGTGGTCCGGGGGATCCATGGCGTGCTGCTGCCGCCCGGCCAGGCGAAGGTCGTGAGCTGTCCACGCGGCGCGGTCCGCGACTTCGTTGTCGATCTGCGGCTGGGCTCACCTACGTTCGGCCGGTACGACACGACCCTTCTGGACGCCGAATCGGGCCGGTCGGTGTACATCGCGGAGGGGCTCGGCCACGGTTTCGTGGCCCTCACGGACGACACCCTGGTGAGCTACCTCTGTTCGTCCGGCTATGTGCCTGGCACCCAGCTCGACATCAACCCCTTCGACTCCTCCCTCGCCCTGCCCTGGGACGTGGCGGGCGAGCCGATCGTCTCGGCCAAGGACGCCGCCGCGCCCACGGTCGAGGAAGCCACCCGGGCCGGGCTTCTGGCCACGTACGAGGAGTGCCAGGAGCTCTACGAGCAGTTCGCTCGTGAGGACCGGTCCGCTTCGAACGGTTCTCCAACCGCACCCCCGACCATCGGTCCGTCGGCCGCCGCGGCGCTGTGAGGACGGGGCGGCCTCAAGCAGGTGCCTTGAGCAGGCACGACAGGGAGATACTCATGACCGATGACGCGGCCGATGACGGCCTCCGCCTTACCCGCTCGGCCCTTGCCGCCGAATCCCCGCTGACCTCCGACGACGCGCTGGAGTCCTGGCTCCGCGAGCGGGCGGTGGCGCATGACTTCGACGTGACCCTCAGTGCGCTGAGCGAACTCGACGGCTGGTTCTTCGAGCCCGAGTACGGCGACCTGGTCCACCGGAGCGGCCGGTTCTTCTCCATCGAGGGCCTGCGGGTGAACGTCGGGGAGAGCGGGTGGGACCAGCCCATCATCAACCAGCCCGAGACCGGGATCCTGGGCATCCTGGTCAAGGAGTTCGACGGGGTCCTGCACTGCCTCATGCAGGCGAAGATGGAGCCCGGGAACGTCAATGTGATCCAGCTGTCGCCCACGGTGCAGGCCACCCACAGCAACTACACCGGGGTCCACGGTGGTCAGCCGACGCCGTACGTCGAGTACTTCCGCGCCCCGCGCCCCGGGCGCGTGCTGGTCGACACGCTCCAGTCCGAACAGGGCTCCTGGTTCCTGCGCAAACGCAACCGCAACATCGTCGTGGAGACCACTGAGGACGTACCGGAGCACGAGGACTACCGCTGGCTCACGCTCGGCCAGGTTCTGCGGCTGCTGACCGTGGACAACGCCGTCAACATGGACGCGCGCACGGTCCTGTCGTGCATGCCGTTCGCCGCGCCGCCGGAGTCCGGGACCGAGGACGGTTACCGGGCGGCGCTGCGCCGCTCGATCGACCACGCCCCCGGCCGCCACAGCACCCAGGAGGTTCTCGGCTTGCTGACCGAGCAGCGCGTCGTGCAGCGCCATGTGCAGCGCCGCATACCGCTCGGCCAGGTCGCGGGCTGGGACTGCTCCGACAAGGAGATCACTCATGAGGACGGCCGGTATTTCCGGATCGTCGGCGCCCATGTGAAGGCGGCCAACCGGGAGGTCGGGCGCTGGTCGCAGCCGCTGCTCGAACCGCGCGGGCCGGAGGTGTCGGCCTTTCTGACCAAGGAGTTCGACGGGGTGCTGCACCTTCTCGCCCGGGCGCGGACCGAGGCCGGTTCGCTCGCCGGGGCGGAGCTGGCCCCGACCGTTCAGTGCAGCCCCGGTGATCTCCGGGGCCTGTCCTCGCCTCCCTATCTGGAGGAGGTGCTCGCCGCGACCGGCGACCGCGTGCGCTACGACTCCACGCAGTCGGAGGAAGGCGGCCGTTTCTATCACGCGCAGAACCGCTATCTCATCGTCGAGGCGGGCGAGGACACCCCTGCCGACGCCCCCGACGGCTTCCTCTGGATCACCGTCGGGCAGGCCATGGACCTGCTGAAGCACAGCAATTACCTGAACGTGCAGGCGCGCAGTCTCATCGCCGCCCTGCACACCACCTGGTAGCGGGCGGCGCCCGCGCGATCGCTGCTCCAATCGCCCTCCAACGCCCGGCCACACCATCGTCATCGCACCGACGAACTCCATGGAAAGGGCAGGCATGACGAGGCTGGGACTCGAAGGGCGTGTCGCCCTGGTGACCGGGGCGACGCGGGGACTGGGCCTGGCGACTGCGCGGAAGCTGTGCGCCGCCGGATGCCACGTGTACCTCAACTACGGGCACTCCTGCGCCGATGCGGACGCCGCTGTGGCCTCACTCGGGCAGCTCGGCGGTACCGCCACCGCGCTCAAGGCCGACGTCTCGCGGCCTGAGGGGATGCGGACCGCGATCGAGCAGGTGGCCAAGGACCACGGTTCCCTGGACGTCTTCGTGCACAACACCTCGTTCCTGCGGCCCATGCGGGCGGCCGAGCCGGATCTCGACGGTTTCCAGGACACCCTGGAGGTGTCGCTCGTCCCTCTGCTGAGCGCGGCGCCCGCACTCGCCGAGGCGATGACCAAGGGCTCCGGCAGGATCGTGGCGGTCTCCAGCTCCGGCGCCGGACGGGTCGTGCCGGGCTACGTCGGTCTGGGGGTCGCGAAGGCGGGCCTGGAAAGCTTCGTGCGCTACCTCGCCGTCGAGCTCGCGCCCCATGGCATCGCAGTCAACGCGGTGTCCACAGCCAAGCTGGACAAGGGCGAGGCGACGACGGCATCGGAGGCGGCGCGCGTGCTGGCCACCCGTACACCTGCCGGACGACTGACCACACCCAGCGATGTGGCCGACGCCATCGCCCTGCTGTGCACCGACGAGGCCGCCTGGATCCAGGGCCAGACCGTCACCGTGGACGGTGGCCTGGGGCTCCGCGCCTGAGGCGCGGTGGGGGAGACTGAGTTGAACGAGATCAAGACGGACTTCTGCATCGTGGGAGGCGGCCCCGCCGGGCTCGCCCTGGCGCTCATGCTGCTGCGCTCGGGCGCCCGCGTGCTGGTCGCCGAGCGGTCCCTTTCCCTCGAACGCGAGTACCGCGGCGAGATACTCCAGCCCGGTGGGCTGCTGCTGCTCGACCAGCTCGGGGTTCTGGACGGCGCCCAGAACCGGGGGTGTTTCCGGCACTCCAAGTTCCGGTTGGTCGAGGGCGACCGTACCCAGCTCGACATCGACTACCGCAAGCTCCCGGAGCCGTACAACTACCTCCTGAGCATTCCCCAGCGGCATCTGCTCAGCGAGCTCCTTGACCGGTGCCGTGCATACGAGGGCTTCACCCTGCTCGCCGGGGGCAAGGCCAGCGCGCTGCTGGAGGAGGGCGGAGCGGTCAGGGGGATCGTGGCCAAGGGCCCCGAGGGCGAGTTCACCGTCCACTCCCACTGTGTGATCGGCGCGGACGGCCGCTACTCGAAGATCCGGCGGCTGGCCGACATCGAACACGAGCGGAACGACGTCTTCGACTTCGACGTCCTGTGGTTCAAACTCCCCGCTCCGCCGCCCACGGACCGCGATCCGGATGTGCAGATCTTCCGCTACGAAGGCAGCCCGGTCATCGTCTACCACTCCTGGCCCGGCAGTGTGCAGATCGGCTGGACCCTTCCCCACAAGGGCTACCGGGAGGTCGCGAAGCACGGCATCGAGCACGTGCGGGAGGAGATCGCCAGAGCGGTCCCGCCCTACGCCGGTCTGATCCGCTCCGGGCTCACCAGCCTGCACGACCTCACGCTCCTGGACGTTTTCGCGGGTGCGGCGAAGAGCTGGGTGCGCGACGGGCTTGTTCTCGCCGGTGACAGCGCCCACACCCACAGCCCGCTCGGCGCCCAGGGCATCAACCTCGCCCTCCAGGACGCGGCGCTCCTGCACCCCGTCCTCATGGAGTCGCTGCGCGAGGGCACCGCCGACGCAGGCTTCCTCCGGCGCTACGAGGACGCTCGCCGTGGCGACATCGACACGGTGATGCGGATGCAGGTGATGCAGGCCAAGGGGATGTTCGCGCAGGGCAGCGGTCCCGCGGCCGTGCTGCGGCCGCTGATCGGCAAGCTCATCACCAAGACCCCCATCGGCATGAAGATCACCCGCCGGATCGCCTACGGCCCCACGCCGGTACGGGTGCGGACCGACCTCTTCACGACCGACTGACCCATCCCCCGATCCGACTGACCGAAGGAGTCAGAATGCGCTTGATCGATCTTTCCTCACCGGTCGACGCGGCCGGCTGGGAGCCCGAGCCGATCTCCCACACGGTCATGACCCCGGCCGAGGGCGCCGTGCACATGAGCGAGGAGATGCGCGAGCACTTCGGCATCGACTTCGACCCGTCGGTGCTGCCCGACGGCGAGCTGCTCTCCATCGACACCCTGAGCCTGACCACGCACACCGGGACGCATATCGACGCGCCGTCCCACTACGGGTCGAAGGGGCCCGACGGGGCGCCGCGCCACATCGACGAGATGCCGCTGGAGTGGTTCCACAACCCGGGCGTCGTCCTGGACCTGACCGGCCTGGAGCCGGGTGCGGTGGACGCCTCGTACGTGGAGAAGGAGCTGGCCTCCATCGGCTACACGCCCAGCGCACTCGACATCGTGCTGCTGAAGACGGGCGCCTCGGAGCTTGTGGGTACCCCGAAGTACTTCACCGACTTCGTCGGGCTCGACCGCTCGGCCGTGCACCTTCTCCTCGACATGGGCGTGCGGGTCATCGGCACCGACGCCTTCAGCCTGGACGCGCCGTTCACCAACATGATCGAGCGCTATCAGGCCGGCGGGGACCGCGGGGTGCTGTGGCCCGCCCACTTCGCGGGCCGGGAGCGCGAGTACTGCCAGATCGAACGGCTGGCGAATCTCGACGCGCTGCCGAGTTTCGGTTTCACCGTGTCCTGCTTCCCCATCAAGATCGTCGGTGCGGGGGCGGGCTGGACCCGTGCCGTCGCGATGATCGAGGACTGAGGCCGACCGCGGCGGCGGCCCGCCCCTGACGGAGAGATCCGGGGGCGGGCCGCTGCCGTGTGCCTCAGGCGCGCAGCGCGGCCTCGCGGAGGTCGCGCCGTACGATCTTCCCGTTGGGCGAACGCGGGATGGCCTCCACGGCCGTGACGCGCTCGATCCGCTCGTAGTACGGCACCTGGCCGTTGACGAAGGCCGCGACCTCCTCGACCGGCGTGGCAGGGTCCGACAGGACGACGAGCGCATGGGCGACGGCGCCGCTCTGCTCGTGCGGGTAGTCGAAGACCACGCACTCGCGCACGGCCGGATGGCGGGCCAGCACGCGCTCGATCTCCGTGGGCGACACCAGCCAGTTGTCGTGCTTGAACACGTCCTTGAGCCGATCCACGAGGAAGAGCCGGCCCTCCTCGTCCTGGTAGCCGAGGTCGCCGGTGGAGAACCAGCCGTCGGCGTCCAGCGGCGACGGCAGACCGAGGTATCCCTTCATCAGCTGCGGGCCCCGGACCTGAACCTCGCCCTTCTCGCCCGCCTCCAGTGTCGTCCGGAGGTCGACGTCGACGATCCGGCATTCGGTGTCGCCGACGACGTGCCCGACAGAACCCGGCACCGGAGCGTCAAGACGGTCGGAGTGTGTCAGCGGAGACGTCTCGGCCAGTCCGTACCCCTGGGCCACCGGAACGCCGAAGTGGGCGGAGAGCGTGCTCGCGGCGGCCACCGGCAGGGCCGCGCCGCCGGACTGGATGCCCCGGACGGTCGTCAGCGCCAGACCGGGCAGCCGGGGGTCCTCGGCCAGTCTGATCAGTCGCACGGGCAGGCTGTAGTAATGGGTCGCGCCGTGCCGGTTGGCCATCTCGACCGCCACCGCCGAGTCGGGCGCGGCGCACAGGATCTGCTCCGCGACCGCGTGCACGCCCGCGTTGAGATGCATCGGGTGGAAGTTCGGCAGGTGGTTGAGCATCTTCGAGTCGGCGTCCAGGCCGTGTGCGTCGGCGATCTGGGCGGCGTTGACCACCAGGTTGCGGTGCGTGAGCTGCACGCCCTTCGACGGGCCGGTGGTCCCGCTGGTGAACTGGACGCACACCA
The DNA here is from genome assembly GCF_007827595.1 of Streptomyces sp. BK340. GTDB lineage: Bacteria > Actinomycetota > Actinomycetes > Streptomycetales > Streptomycetaceae > Streptomyces. Next base: position 121,165 of record NZ_VISR01000029.1, on the reverse strand, counting down.
CGTCGTCCGGATCGTGGTCCTTGCGGGCTCTGGCGGCGGGGCCGTCTGCGTCGGCGCGCAGCAGTTCGTCGAAGGCGGGGCTGCCGAACTCGATCAGCCGCTCCACGGCCGGGGGCAGGCCCTCGGCGTCCTCACCGAGCCGCTGGGCGACCTCGGGGGTGGAGATCAGCACCCTGGCCGCGGACAGGGTGAGCACGTGCCGCAGGGCGGCACCGCGCAGCAGTGGGTTCACGATCGCGGCGACGCACCGGGCGCGCGCGATGCCGTAGTACGCGGCCGCGAACGCCGGGTCGAGCGTGGAGACAAGGGCGACCACGTCACCGGGCTCGGTGAACCGGGACAGCCCCGCCGCACACGAGCTCGCGGCCGCGTCCAGCTCACGAAAGGTGACGGTGCGGTCCGCGGTGACGATGGCGGCCCGGTCCGGCGCTTCCTCGGCGGCGTCGAACAGCAGCGCGTCCAGCGATCGGTCTGATCTGGCGGACACCATGAATCGGACTCCTTCTCACAGAAGCGAACGGTTGGCCGACCCTTCTTAACCGCCGGGCGGCGAGCGCCGTTCGAAGGCCGCTTGAGCGACGGGCCGTCGCGTCGACCCCCCCTGGATCCACCCTCCAATCACCCTGCGAATCCTGAGGGGGGCAACTGGAACAAGGGCGAGAGACCTGGGGAACGCATGAGTGACGAAGCGGACGGCCCGACGCAGGTACTGATCGCGGGCGCCGGACCGGTCGGGCTGACGACGGCGTACGAGCTCCACCGCCGGGGCGTCCGGGTGCGCCTTGTCGACGCCGCCGACGGGCCGGCCACGACCAGCCGCGCCGTCGCCACACACGCCCGCTCGATGGAGATCTACGACCAGATGGGCCTGGCCCCCGCGCTGCTGGCCCGTGGCCGGCGCATGCAGGCGTTCAGCATGCACAAGGGCGGCACCCGGCTGGCCCGGATGGGCGCCGACTACAGCGCGCTGCCCACGCGTTATCCGCAGACGACGCTGCTGGAGCAGGCGGGCACGGAGGAGGTCCTCCGCGACGCCCTGGCCGCACGCGGTGTGAAGGTCGAATGGGGCGTGCGCCTCGGGACGTTCAGCCAGGACGACCGTAGTGTCACCGCGACGCTGCACCACGCCGGGGGCGACGAGGAGACCGTCGAGGTCCCCTGGCTGGTGGGCTGCGACGGTGGCCGCAGCCACGTCCGCAAGAGCCTGGGGCTGCGCCTGGTCGGGGACTCCACCGAGACCTGGCTGATCGCCGACGCCGTCATCGACATGGACGTCCCCGACGACAGCATCCACTGGCTGCACGTCGAAGGCGGCACGATCATGGCGGTGCCCTTCCCGGAGACCGGCAAGTGGCGGCTGCTCGACACGGTGGACGTGGACTACGACGGTGACCCCGCCGAGGTCGCCGCGCGGTTCTCGCGCAAGCTCGCCAAGGGCTTCGGCGTCCGGGCGGTGGTGCACGAGCCGAGCTGGGTCTCGGTGTTCACGATCCAGCAGCGGATGATCGAGAGGATGCGGGTGGGCCGGTGCTTCGTCGCAGGCGACGCCGCCCACGTACACAGTCCCGCTTCGGGCCAGGGCATGAACACCGGCGTCCAGGACGCCTTCAACCTCGCGTGGAAGCTCGCGATGGTAGTGCGGGGCCAGGCGGACCAGGAACTGCTCGACAGCTACGCCGTGGAACGCGTTCCCGTCGGCCGGGCCCTGCTCGGCGCCACCAAGAAGGCCACCGCCCTTGTCGCCCTCAAGGGAGCCCTCCAGGAGGTGATGCTGCCGGTCGCCTTCGCGGTCGTCAGGAACACCCCGCCCCTCAAGGGCCGTATCGAGCGGAAGATCATGGCCGCGATGTCGGGGCTGAAGCTGTCCTATCCGCAGAGCCCGCTCACCACGACAGATCCGGGCGGTCGCCTGCCGCGGCCGGGTGAGCGGGTCACCCGCATGACCGAGGAGGACACGCGACGCTCCCCCGGCTGCGCCGCCCTCGTCGAGGCGCTCCGCGATCCCCGCTGGACCCTGCTGGTCTTCCCCTCCACGGCCGGTGCGCCCGACGCCGCCGAGACCGTACGCGGAGCGGACTGGCTCTCGGTGCGCGTCGCCACAGCCGACCTGCCCGACCCGGACAGTGGCCTGCGCTCCGCGCTGGGGGTGGGGCGCGAGGGGTGGCTCCTGGTCCGGCCCGACGGCTATGTGGCCGCGCGCGGTGATCGTGTCACGCCGGACGCCCTCCGCGCGGCGACGTCCTTCGGCTGGCGGGTGACGACGCCCCGGCCGGAGGGACACGGGCCCGCCTGACCCCGGCACGGGGCGCTGCTGCCGCAGCGCCCCGTGCCGGGCAGGGCGCTGCAGGCGGACACATGGCTGCCCCCGTCCGTCGGGGGTCCTGGACGGGGGCAGCCGGTTCGGGGTGGCTCAGGCCAGGTCGTCGCGGGAGACCTGGCGGTCCTGCACGAGCCAGCCGTCGCCGTCGCGGACCAGCCGGTCCACGCACAGCGTGCTGACCCGGATCGCGGCCTGCCCGCCACGCGGAGTCTCGATCACCAGGGCGTAGCAGCGGGCGTTGGCCGACCGCTCGTCGACCGGCTCGACGGAGACCATGCCGAGCCAGTGCCTGCGCTGTACCCCCTTGGCGGCGTACTCCTCGGTGGCCCGTGCCGCCGCCGCGGTGATGGCGGCGCGGCCCACGACCGGTTCGGGGTGGGCGTTGGCGGCGAACACGCCGTCCTCGGTGAAGGTCCCGGCCCACTCCTCGACCCGGCCGTCGTCCAGGAGCTGCATCTGCTGCGCATAGAACTGCTGGACTTCGTAGTAGAGCGTGGCGGCGCTGACTGCGGTCGCCTCGTCCGTCGCGGTCATGGGGTCCTCTCTGCACACGGTGATCTGCACACGGTGAACTCGCTTGTCCTGTACCGATGATGGGCGCTCGGCTTCGTAGCGCTTTCGAGAACCGGTCGACCGGCGGGCGTCCATCGCTCCTCGAACCCGTTTCAAAGGCGTCGCGACATGCTCGGTCTCGATCATTTCTTCGGGAGGAGTACGAGCATGACAGGCACTGAGCAGAGGGTCGCCCTGATCACCGGGGCGACCAGCGGCATCGGCCTTGCGGCGGCGCGTGAGCTGGGCCGGGCCGGTCTGAAGGTCTTCATCTGCGCACGTGGCGCCGAGGCCGTGGAGCTCACGGTGAAGGAACTGCGGGCGGAGGGCTTCGACGCCGACGGCCGCACCGCGGACGTGCGCGATCCGGAGAGTGTGCGGGCCTTGGTGGGCACGGTCGTCGAGCGCCACGGCCGCGTCGATGTGCTGGTCAACAACGCCGGCCGCAGCGGCGGCGGCGTCACGGCCGACATCGAGGACGAGCTGTGGGACGACGTCATCGCCACCAACCTCACCAGCGTCTTCCAGGTCACCCGCGCCGTGCTGAAGCAGGGCGGGATACGGGAGCGCGGCTGGGGCCGGATCATCAACATCGCGTCCACGGCGGGCAAGCAGGGCGTGGTCCTCGGGGCCCCGTACTCCGCGTCGAAGCACGGCGTCGTGGGCTTCACCAAGGCACTCGGCAATGAGCTGGCCCCCACCGGGATCACCGTCAACGCCGTCTGCCCCGGCTATGTCGAGACACCCATGGCCCAGCGGGTGCGCGCCGGGTACGCGGCCGCGTACGACACGGACGAGGCGGCGATCCTCGAGAAGTTCCAGGCGAAGATCCCGCTCGGCCGCTACTCCACCCCCGAGGAGGTCGCCGGCCTGGTCGGCTACCTCGCCTCCGACACCGCCGCCTCCATCACCTCCCAGGCGCTGAACGTCTGCGGCGGACTTGGCAACTTCTGAGCCGAAGGGAATCACTTCATCATGACCGTTCGTGAGGTCGAGCACGAGATCACCGTGCGCGCACCCGCCGCCGAGGTCTACCGCCTGATAGCCGAGGTGGAGAACTGGCCCCGGATCTTCCCGCCGAGCGTGTACGTCGACCACGTCGAGCGCGGCGAGACCGAGGAGCGCATCCGGATCTGGGCCACCGCCAACGGCACGGCCAAGAACTGGACCTCCCGCCGCACACTGGACCCCGCGGCGCTGCGGATCGTCTTCCGGCAGGAGGTCCCGGCCCCGCCGGTCGCCGCGATGGGCGGGACCTGGATCATCGAGCCGCTGTCCGGGGAGGAGTCCAGGATCCGGCTGCTGCACGACTACCGGGCCGTCGGCGACGACCCGGAGAACCTGCGCTGGATCGACGAGGCCGTGGACCGCAACAGCCGTTCCGAGCTCGCGTCCCTGAAGGAGAACATCGAGCGCGTCACGGAATCGGCCGAGCTCACGTTCTCCTTCGAGGACACCGTGCGCATCGGCGGCTCGGCGAAGGACGTCTACGACTTCCTCAACGAGGCGCAGCTGTGGACCGACCGCCTGCCGCACGTCGGCCGTGTCGTCCTCACCGAGGACACGCCGGGCCTGCAGACCCTGGAGATGGACACCGTCGCCAAGGACGGCTCGCAGCACACCACGAAGTCGGTCCGGGTCTGCTTCCCCCACCGCCGCATCGCCTACAAACAGATCACCCTGCCCGCCCTGATGACCCTCCACACCGGCTACTGGGAGCTGGCCGAGGACGGCGACGACGTCCTGGCCACGTCCCAGCACACCGTCACCCTCAACACGGCGAACATCACGAAGATCCTCGGCGAGGCGGCCGGTGTCGCCGAGGCGCGGGAGTTCGTGCGCGGAGCGCTGAGCACCAACTCCCGGGCCACTCTGGGCCACGCCAAGGCATACGCGGAAGAGCGCCGCGGCTGAGCCCGACGGGTGCCGGCGGAGCGCTCACCGTCCAACGGCCCTCCAACACGCTTTGAACCTCACGGGCGATGCTCGCCCATCACACCCTTCAGTCCGCGAAAGGCGACAGCCATGGCCGACAAGCCCGCTGAGGAGCAGTCTCCCAGCAAGCTCTTCACCGTGATCAACACCTTCACCCTCAAGGACCCCGCAGGCGCACAGGGGTTCGAGCGCCGGTTCCTGGAGCACGTGGAGTGGATGCGCGCGCAGGAGGGCTTCCACGCGCACCAGGCCGTACGCGTCACCGAGCGCCCCGACGTCTATGTCAACCTCGGCTGGTGGCGGGAGCCCGAGGCGTTCCAGCAGGTGCTGCGCAGCGAGGTGTTCCAGTCGCACGCCAAGGAGTTCCACCAGCTCGTCGACGTCGCCGCCGACCCGTCCATGAACGTGCTCCGGATCGGGGCGGGAGACCTCACCGACGCGGTGATCGTCATCGAGCACCTGACCACCGAGGCGGGCGCGGAGGAGTTCGAGCGTACGTACAAGGAGTACGCCGAGGCCGCGCACGGCGCGACCGGCCTCGCCCGCCTCGACCTGGCCCGTGCCCTGACCCGGGCGGGCGCGTACACGGCCATCACCTGGTGGCGGTCGGAGGAGGACCGCCTCAAGGCCCGGGAGAGTGCGGAATTCGCCGCCGTCGGCAGGGTCGCGGAGGTGCGCTCCGAGCGCGCCGCTCACGTGGCACGGAACATCGCCGCGGGGAAGTAACCGCCACTGACGGTGTCCATGGAAGAGGGCCAGGCGCACCGCCTGGCCCTCTTCCATGTGCGCGCCGGGTGCGGGCCGTCAGCCGCTGACCTCGTCCGCGAGGAAGGCGAACGACTCGGCGCCGTCGAGGGCGGCCGGCGCCGTGGCGAGCGCCGCGCGGAAGGCGTCCTCGTCCCGCCACCAGGTCAGCAGGTAGCGGCCGTCCTCCTCGTCGGGCTGTACGAGCTGGTCCGCCAGGAAGCCGTCCAGGCCGTGCAGGGCCTGGAGGACGGGGTTCTCCTCGGTGGCGGGCAGCTCGGTCAGCGCCACGACCGCGTACGGCACGTCGGGGAGGCCGCCCGCGATCGAGTCGCCATTGACCTTGTCGTGCCGGGCCATGGTGAAGTACTTGATGCCCACGTTCCGGAAGAGGGCGGGGTCGCTCATCATGGCCTGCCGGGCCTCGGAGTCCCGCCACCAGGTCAGCTGGAGGTACCGCCCGGACGAGGTGGTGGAGGAGGCGAGGCCGGTGCGGAGCGTGCCCTCCGCCGCCTTGGCGGCGGCCACGTACGTGGGGAAGAGCGCCTCGAACTCGGCGCCCTTGGCCGCGAACTCGGTCTTGAGCGTGAAGCGGGCGATCGAGACGGCCTGGCCGCCGGTGGGGTGGGACATGATCAGTGGGACCTTTCGTAAGAAGGGGCGGTCTGCTCCGCGTAATTCCGTACGTACTTGTCGAGCACGGCGCGGTGATAGTCGGGGCCGAAGCCGATGTCCTGGACGGACGGCAGGAGCCGGCGGAGTTTGCCGATCGAGACCGGCTGGGCGGCGCCGGCGGCGTCCAGGAACTCGCGCTCGGCACGGACGCCGAGGCAGGTCTCGATGTGGCCGACGATCTCCTCGACCGGCGCCGCGCGGCCGGAGGCGACGTTCACCACCTCACGGGCGATGCCCGTGCTCAGCAGCCCGTCGACGATGTGCACCACGTCGCTGACGTCGATCAGATCCCGTCTCGCGCCGCGGTGGATCCTGACCTTGCCCGAGGCGACCTGCCGGGTGAGCGACGGCAGGAGCTGGTGAGCCGGCTGGTGCGGACCGACCACGTGGGCGAGGCGCAGGATCAGATAGTCGAGACGTGAGGAGGCGAGGACCGCCTCCAGGGCGAGCTTGTGCCGGCCGTACGCCGTCGCCGGCCGGACCGGTCCGGATTCCCGTCCCGCCTCGCCCTGCAGCGAATACATGCCGGTGGCAGCGGTGGAGAACAGCACCAGCCGTTCGCCGCGCTCCTCGCAGCGGCCGATGGTCTGGTAGAGGAGATCGGCCTCCCGGCCGAACTCGGCCTGCGGGCTGTCCCCTGCCGCCGACACCCCGGCCGCCAGCAGAACAACCCCGGGGTGGGCGTCGGCTATCGGCCGCAGATGCCTGGCGAGGAAGCCACGTCCGATGATCTCCATGCAGTTTCACCTCCGTACTGGGCGCTCGTCAGCGGCGAGCGCTTCGAGGTCGGGAACGAGGTCCGCGGGCGCGGGCATGGCCTCCACCGCGTCCCGCAGCACCCTCGCGGCCTTGCGGTGGCGGTCGTCGCCCAGCAGATCGAGCGCCGCCTGCCGCACCAGGCGCGGATTGTCCTGATCCGCCGCGTCCTCCAGCGCGATCGCCGCCCCGGCCGCCACGATGCGGTCCGCGTGGAAGAACTGGTCGGCGATCTGGGGGAGTATCAGTTGCGGTATCCCCACCGTCGTGGCGGTCATGGCCGTCCCGGCACCGCCGTGGTGGACGAGCAGGTCGCAGTCGGCGAGGAAGAGGGACAGCGGGGCGGGATCCACCAGGCGTACGCTCGTCGGCGGTTCGCCGAGCGCCTCCCGGTACTCGGGGGCGACGGTGACCAGGACCTCCAGGTCGTCGAGGCCGTCGAAGGCATCGATCACGTGCCGGAACAAGGGCACGCCGTTGAGGAGCAGGGTCTGGTTGCCCAAGCTCACGCACACCCGCCGCCGCTCACCCCGTCGGGCCCAGGACGGCAGCCGCCCGTTGCCGTTGAAGGGAACCGGGCGGATCGGCACACCGGCCGCGGCCTCCGGCAGCTGGAGCTCGGGTGGGCAGGGGTCGAGGACCAGCGCCGACTCGGGCAGCCCGCCCAGACCGAGCTTCTCGCACAGGGGACCGAACAACTCCGCGGCCATCCCGCCCAGCGGTCCGCTCAGCGGGTCCACACCCCAGCGGTGCCGGACGTGCGGGACACCCAGCGCACCGGCGACGACCGTACCAGCGAAGTCGATCTGTTCGGAGACGACGAGGTCCGGACGCCAGCGCCGGGCGAAGTCCAGGTACTCGGGCAGCACCACGAGGTCGTCGAGGAACCACTGCTCGCATCCTTGCTCGATGCGGTCGAAAAGGCCACGCCCGAAGGCCTGGACGGGGCGCATGCCCGCTGGCAGATAGCGGGCGAGCTGTTCGTTGAAGCCGACCGGCTCGCCCATGGTGACGGCGGACAGCCCCGCGGAGAGGGGCGCGGCCGCCATGTCGGGACGCCCCGCACCCAGCACCTCGTGCCCCGCCGCACGCAGCACCCAGGCGAGGGGCACCATGGCGGCGAAGTGCGAGGCCAGCGGGGAACTCATCATCAGTACACGCACAGGGGGCTCCGTCTATCCGGCCAGGGCCTCGAGGTCGGGCACGAGCTCGGCGGGGGTGGGCAGGGACTTCATCGAATCGGCAAGTCCCATCGCCGCCTTGCGGTAGCCGTCCTCCTCAAGCAGGGCGAGCACCGCTTCCCGTACGAGCAGCGGATTGTCCTGGTCCGCCGCGTTCTCCAGGGTGCGCCCCGCGCCGAGTTCGGCCAGTCGGCTGCCCGTCTCGAAGTGGCCGGTCCACTGCGGCAGGATGAGCTGGGGGATCCCCATTCCCAAGGCGGTGAGCATGGTGCCCGGACCGCCGTGGCTGATCAGCAGGTCGCAGCTGTCGAGGAACAGGTTGAGCGGTGTGGGCTCGACGATGCGCACGTGGTGCGGCACGTCGCCGATGGCCTCCAGGTACCGCGACTCGGCCGTGACCAGGACCTCCAGGTGGTCGAGACCCTCGAACGCCTCGATCACGTGCCTCAGCAGCGGAACGCCGTTGAGGAGCAGGGTCTGGTTGCCCAGGCTCACGCACACCCGCCGCCGCTCGCCCCGCCGGGCCCATGACGGCATCAGACCGGCGCCGTTGAACGGCACGTGGCGGACGGAGCGGCCCGGCTTGAGCCCCGGCATCTGCAGCTCCGGCGGACACGGATCGAGGATCAGCGACGCCTCCGGGTAGCCGTCGAGGCCCAGCCGCTCACAGGACATATGGAGGGAGTCGGACGCCGCCGCGAGCCCCGGATCGGTGTAGGCATCGACACCGAACCGGTGGTGGACGGAGGGGATGCCGAGCGCCTTCGCCACGATCGGGCCGGCGAACTCCAGCTTCTCGGACAGGATGAGGTCCGGCTTCCACTGCCGCGCGAACTCCAGGTAGCGGGGCAGCACATACCGGGCGTGCATCTGCCAGGTCTTCGCCGAGTCCTGGAGCGACCGGGGCGTGGTGGGATCGGTCAGCTCCAGGAGCCGTCGGCCGTCGTGCAGGTGGCGCAGCATCAGGTCGTCGGCGTAGTAGTGCCCGCCGACCTGGGCCATGCTCAGCCCGGCCGATGCCACCATCGGGGCGAGGTCCGGCTGGGCGGCGGCGATGACCTCGTGGCCTGAGGCGCGCAGGGCCCAGGCGAGCGGGACCATGTGGGCGAAATGAGAAGGTTTGGGAAAAGATGTCATGAGAACGCGCATTGAGGTCTCGCAATCTCGGAGGCGGAGGGGCTGGAGGGCGGACGACCGATCAGGTGCTGCGGTGTCCCTGCCGCTCAGCGGTCCTTGACCGCGATCAGGACGACGTCGTTGCCGATCGTGACGATGTTGTGGAGCCCGGTGACCCGGAAGCCGGCCTTCTCGACCCAGCTCCGGTATTCGTCGGTGGTGTATTCGGTACCGCCCGTCGTCAGGGCCACCGTGAAGCTGCCCAGCAGGCTGTGCAGGTCGGGGTGGTCGGTGTCGAGCATCTGGTCGTAGATCACCAGCGCACCGCCGGGCCGTACGGCCGGGTAGGCCCGCTCGATCAGGGTCTGGGCTCGGTCCGCCGACCAGTCGTGCAGGACGTGCCCGAAGATCACGACGTCCGCTTCGGGCAGCGGGTCGACGAAGAAGTCCCCGCCGTGGAAGCGGACCGAGGCGTCGGTGCCCAGGTGCTTCATGTGCTCGTCGAAGACCGTCTCCACGGCCGGGAGTTCGAAGACGCCGCCCCGCAGATGCGGGTGGGCCCGGACGATCTGCGCGGCCAGATTGCCCCGCGCGCCGCCAACGTCCACGAAGGACTCGTAGCCCTTCCAGTCGAGCAGGTCGGCGAGCTGGGGTCCCACCATGGCGTGCGCCGAGTCCATGTGGGCCAGGAACTTGCGGGCCAGCTCCGGGTTTTCGTACAGCTTCTTGAACGGATCGGGCCCGACCGCACGATCCGACTTGGGCTCGCCGTCGCGCAGTGCCTCCGTGAGCCGGCCCCACATGGGGTAGTGCCGCATCGCGGCGACCCGGCACAGGTCTCCCATGAAGTCCGGCCCACCCGACACCAGCAGCCGCTGGGCAGCGGTGCTGTTGGTGTAGGAGCCGTCCGACTTCACCAGGAGTCCGAGTGCCACGAGCGCGTCCAGGAACTGGCCGGACAGACGGGGGTGCAGTCCGATCTTGCTCCGGAGCAGCTGCTCGTCGGCCGGGCCCGCCGCGAGAGCCTCGAAGACACCCAGCTCCACAGCGCTGTGCAGAAGTTTGGACTGGGCATAGGCGTTGCTGAGCCGGCCGATCGCCACCGCTTCCGCGATTGCTTCCAGATCCGCTGTCACTTGGGGTGCCTTCCGGTCGATGGATCCTCGTCCACCCATCGTCACCACAATGGTTAGAGGATCCTTCAAGGCCGGATATCGGTCCGCTGGCGCGGCATTACGCCCGCCGCGGGTCGGCCCGTTACTTCTTCTTCCGGATGACGTTTCGATAGAAACCGATAAGGAAGCAGATGACGCCGATGGCAATGATGAGGGTGTAGATCACCGCGGGGCTCCAAACGTTGATGTCGTTCTCTGGGTAACCATGCTGTCCGAGACGCCCGCACGCCGACAAGGGACATATATGCGGAGCTGGACAGTACAAATGTCTGGCTGACCAGGCGAGGCAAGGGCAACTGCACGGAGGAGAGGTCCCGTTGGCGGCGGTCCATCGCGCCTCGAAGTTCCCTCCAATTCCCGACGGGACGATAACGCAGTTGCTGTTCGGGAGTTGTTTCTTATCGCGAGAGGCGATCGGCCCATGCGGAATAATCGCGACGACATCGATTTCGGGCTCTTCTTCTTCGCCGCGGTCGGTGATGAATCGGCCGATACGTATCGGCTCATGCTGGACGCCGCGCGGGAAGCGGACCGGCTGGGTTTCTCCTTCGTCTCGACACCGGAGCGGCATTTCCACAGGTTCGGCGGCGCGTTCCCCAACCCGGCCGTGACCTGTGCCGCGATCGCCGCGGTGACCGATCGGGTCCAGGTCCGGGCGGGCAGCGTGGTCACCCCACTGCACCCGACCGCCCGGCTGATCGAGGACTTCGCGATGGTCGACGGTATCTCCGGGGGCCGGGTCGGGATCTCGGTCGGCTCCGGTTGGAACGTCAACGACTTCGTACTGGCCAAGGACGAGTACGAGACCCGCAGGGCCCGGATGCTCGACGACATCCACCGGATCCGTGAGGTGTGGTCCACCGGCAAGTGGCGTGCCGAGAACTCCCTCGGCGCCACGGTCGAGTTGGACGTCTACCCCCGCCCGGTCCAGTCCGACCTGGATCTGTGGATCACCGCATCCCGCAGTGAGGAGACCTTCCGGCACGCCGGCGAACTGGGCACCAACCTCCTCACCCACCTGGAGAACCAGGACGTCGAGGCCCTGGGCGCCAAGATCGCCACCTACCGCGAGGCCCGCAAGCTGGCCGGCTGGCCGGACGGGGGCAAGGTGACGCTCATGATGCACACCTTTGTCGCACCGACCGACGAGGAAGCCCGCGACTACGCCGCCCCCTGGCTCAAGCGTTACCTGCTCTCCGCGATCGACCTGGAGGCGAAGGCTGTCGACTCCGGTGGACTGATGAGCGGGGGCAAAGAGGGCAGCGAGTTCATGTCGGTGGACCATGCCCGCGGCAGGCTGGCCGAACTCGGCGTCAATCGCTACCTCGACGGGCGGTCCCTCATCGGCTCCGTGGAGCACTGCCGCGAGGTCGTACGGCAGGTGAAGAGCATGGGAGTGGACGAGATCGCCTGCCTGATCGACTTCATCGGAGAACCGTGGCGGGTTCTCGACGGCCTCGCCTCGCTCGCCGAGGTGCGTGAACCGTCAGCCGCCGTCGGCGGCTGACGCCGCCGCTCCCGACCTTCGTCGGCCGACCCGGCGCCGGCTCATCGACAACCGCAGGAAACCCCATGGTGACCTGCGGTTTTTGCCGTTCGGAGCGAAGTCGCCCGAGGCGTCGTGCGGTTGCCGCCCGATCGGTCGCATGAGGGTGGCTCGGCGGGGCATGATAGGGGAGCGATCAGAGAGTCATGAAGGAGGAGAGTGGCCGAAAGAGACATTCGAGTGCGTCGGGAGTAGCAGGAGTGGCAGGCGGCGCGTCGCCCGCATGCTTCCATCGCCGCATCTTCGCCGCCGCCCCTTGAGGCCGAGTGAGGTCCGGACCTAGCGTCGAGCTGATCGAGACACACCGATTCAACAGGGGGAATACACGGTGCATTTCGACATTCTCGGCCCGCTCAAGGTCACGACCGACCAGCGTGACTACACGCCCAGCGCGGCCAAGACCCGACAGGTTCTGGCTCTTCTGCTGCTGCGTTCGGGGCAGACTCTGAGCCTCGACTCGATCGTCGAGGAGCTCTGGGGCGAAAACCCGCCCCGCAGTGCCGTCACCACGTCACAGACCTACATCTACCAGCTGCGCAAAGCCTTCGCCGGGCAGTCCTGGGGCGATTCCGACGGCCAGGTGATCAGCACCGTGTCGCCCGGGTACGTCCTGCGGACCGAGGGGTCCCGCATCGACGTCCGGGAATTCGAGCGGCTGGTGGCCGAGGGCCAGACGCTGCTGTCGCTGGGCCAGGCCACGCAGAGCGTCGAGGCGCTGAACCGCGCCCTCGCCCTGTGGAGGGGGCCCGCTCTGTCCAACGTGGACAAGGGACCTCTCCTGGGGGCGTACGTCGCCCACCTGGAGGAGCGGCGCATCGCCGCCCTGGAGCTCCGGGTGTCCGCCGAGATGGAACGCGGCAATCACCGGGGCGTCATCGCCGATCTCCGGAAGCTGGTGGCGGCGCACCCGTACAACGAGTGGTTCCACTCCCAGCTGATCGCCGCCCTCAACATGGCCGGTCGCCGGGTCGAGGCCCTGCAGGCGTACCAGACGATCCGGCTGCTGCTGAGCGAGGAACTGGGCCTGGACCCGTCCCCCGACCTCCAGCGGATCCACCACGAGGTGCTCTCCGGCAGCGCCGTGATGTCCTCCCGGGCCGCGTGACCAGGCCGCTATGACAGTCCTCGAATAGCGTTCGAACGGCGTCGCGAATCATCGGCATACCGATTCGTGAGGAGACGTCGTTGCGCTGGGACAGCGTCTTTGTCGCAGGGTTGGGCACCTGTCCGGCGGAGCCCACCCCGATCCGCTCGGGCTTGGCTCCCTCGGACTTCTCGCTGCTGTTGCACGGCAGCCTGGTTCCAGGGGCTGGACATCTGGCCGGCCGCGTCCTGCATCTCCGAGCGGACCCTCGGCTCCTACGTGCCCGCTCTCGATGTCCAGCAGTGGCGCACCATCGGCGTCAGTTCACTGGAACTCGCCGCCGCGCACCTGCGGGCCGGGCAGGGGGACGCCGTCGTGATCACGGCAGCGGATCGCTTCGGCCCGCCGAGGGCCGACCGCTGGACCTGCGCCGGGGAACCGCGTACGCCGACGGCGGGACGGCCATGGTGCCGTCCCGCCGGGGCGGGTTCGCGCGGCCGCTCTCCACCGTCACCGTCGCCGACCACTCGCTGGGGCCGTGGCCAGGGGCGATGAGTCCTTTGCCGCGGCCCCCAGGTTCGGGGCCGGGACCATCGACCTGGCCGCCCGTGCCGCGGCGCACCACGCCCGGTCCGACGCCCAGGAGCTCGGCACCCGCACCTTCCGTGTCATGCAGGACGTCATGACCGGCGCCCTCGACGACATCGATGCCGACATCTGCGATGTCGCCCGCGTCGTGGTGCCGGCGGTCGGCCGGGGCGAGAACGGCTCTTGCCTGCCCGAGCTGATGGGCGTGGCCGTGGAGCGCACGACGTGGGACTACGCGCGCCGGGTTCACGACGACCACCGCCGTCCCGGAGATCACCAGCATCCCGTAACAAGCCGACAGGAAAGGCCGCCAGATGACTGACGCCCCGACCACCCCGCGCGAGCCGGTCCTCGTGCAGGACCTGCTTGAGGAGGCCGTCGCCGGGCACCCCGACGCGACCGCCGTCACCGACTCCACCGGTTCGTGGACTTATTCGGAACTGGCCGAGCACGCCCGGGCGTTCACCGGCTGGCTGCGAGAGCGCGGGGTCGGGCCGGGGGACCGGGTGTGCGTGCGGCTGGGCAACGTCCGCGAGATGGTGGCCATGCTCTTCGGCACGCTCCGGAACGGCTCCGTGTTCGTACCCCTGGGTCCGGCGCTCATGCCCTTCCACCTCACCGCCGTCCTCGCCGACTGCGAGCCCGCTCTCACCGTGGCCGCCGGGGACGACGTACCACTGCTCTCCGCGCTCACGGACCGGGTGTTCGACCTGACCGACGTCTGGTCCGCCCTCGACGCGTCCGGGCAGCCGGCCGCGTCATGGACCGTGCGAGACGAGGGCACCGTCACCGGCGACGACCTCGCACTACTCATGTACACCTCCGGCAGCACGGCCGCCCCCAAGGGCGTCATGTGCCCCCACCGGTCGGTGGTGTTCGCGGTGCGGGCGATCGCCGAACGGCTGGCGTACCAGCCCACCGACGTCGTGCTCACCGCGATCCCTCTCTCCTTCGACTACGGGCTGTACCAGGTCTTCCTCGCCGCCCTCGCCGGCGCCGAAGTGGTCCTGTCCCAGCCGGAGGCACACACCCGGCTGATGGGTCTGCTGTCCGGGCACCGGGTCACCGTGGTGCCGGTCGTGCCCTCGCTCGCGGAGATGCTGGTGCGCCTGGCCGACCGGGGACGGCACGAGGAGGCCCCACCGGTCCGGCTCTTCACCAACACGGGCGCCGCACTGGCGGGACCGCTCATCGAGCGGTTGCGCGCCGCCTTCCCCAAGGCCCGGGTCGCTCCGATGTACGGCATCACCGAGTGCAAGCGTGTCACCGTCCTCGAACCGGACGGCGACCTGGACCATCCCGGTTCGGTGGGCAGAGCGCTGACGGGCACCGAGGTGCTCGTACTGGGCGAGGACGGAGCGCCACTGCCACCGGGTGACACCGGACAGATCGCCGTCCGCGGCCCTCACCTGATGGCGGGCTACTGGCGGGCGCCGGAGCTGACGGCCGCGCGCTACCACCGTTCGCCCGTCACTGGTGACGTGACCCTGCTCACCGGCGACTACGGCCGGCTGGACGCCGAAGGCCATCTCTACTTCGAGGGCCGCAGGGACGACCTGTTCAAGCGGCACGGCGTACGCACCAGCGTGTCGGAGATCGAGGCGGCGGCGCTGGACATCGAGGGCGTCTCCGAGGTCGCCGTACTGCCCCCCGAGGGCACCCGCGACCTCACCCTCCTCGCCGTCACGACGCTCACCCCGGAACAGGTCCTCGGGGAGCTGGGGCGCCGCCTTGAGCAGGTCAAGGTCCCGGCCGTCTGCCACATCCGGGACGGGCTCCCGCTCACCCCCAACGGCAAGACGGACCGCAAACGGCTCCGTGAGGAACTACAGGCCGCCGGAACGGAACCGGGCGGCGACACACGCGAAGAGAGGACCCCCTGATGCTCGACACGGAATTCGAGAAGATCCTGCTCACGGTGTTGCGGACCTCCGCATCGGAGACCCCGCTGGAGCCTGACAGTGACCTCAGAGCGGCCGGGCTCAGCTCTATCGGCACGATCGATCTGCTGATGCGCCTGGAGGAGCGGTACGGCGTCAAGTTCCCGGACAGCGCGTTGAACGGGCGCACGTTCGCCACCCCACGCGCCCTGTGGGACGCGCTCGAAACGTATCGCGCCAAGGCATAGCCGGTGGACGCCCAGCTCTTCCGGGAGTTCTTCGGCTCCTTCCCGACAGCGGTGTCGGTCGTCACGGCCGTCGACGCCGACGGGGAACCCCGCGGCTTCACCTGCAGCGCCATCACCGCCGTGTCCGCCGAACCACCCATGCTGCTGGTCTGCGTGGACAAGCGCTCGCAGACCCTGCGCGCGCTGCGCTCCGCGGGCGCCTTCGTGGTCAACATGCTGGCGGCAGACGGCCAGGAGGCCGCACGCGTCTTCGCGGGGCGCTCCGACCGGAAGTTCACCCACGTCCGCTGGCGTCCTGCGCACGTTGCGGCCGGCGCGCCGGTGCTGCTGGACGGCGCGTATGCCCACGCCGAGTGCTCGGTGGTGCGGACCGTGGAGGCGGGTGACCACTGGATCTTCATCGCCACGGTGGACCACTGCGAGGTCTCGTCCCGCCCGCCGCTACTCCACCAGCGCGGGACCTTCCACGCGTGGCCGGCCCGCGCGCCGGTGGACGTCCGGTCCTGACAGCACAGCCGACCGACGACGGCCCTCCCTAGGAGCAGCCTTGAACGGGCCTCCAAGGGAGGGCCGGAGGATCGGCGGCGTACTCGGGAGCGGTGGCACCCGTGCCCAGATCCACCGCCCTGCCCTTCCTTGTTTCTCGATGTCCACTAGAGGTGTCACTGCCATGGTCGACCTAGCGATAGAAACGGCCGGGCTCTCCAAGGTCTACGTCGGGGGCAGTCAGTCCGTCCCAGCGGTGACGAGCCTGGACCTGGAGATCCGGACCGGCGAGCTGTTCGGGCTGCTCGGCCCCAACGGTGCGGGAAAGTCCACGACGATCGGCATGCTCACGACTCTGGTCACCCCGACCGGGGGACGAGCGACCGTCGCGGGCGCGGACGTGATCAAGCGTCCCGTCGACGTCAAGCGCAGGATCTCGGTCGTCACCCAGGACACCGGGCTCGACCGTGGCCTGACCCTCAGCCAGAACCTCGAAATGCGCGGGCGGCTCTTCGGCATGACCGGCAGGGAATCCCGCCGGCGCGCCCTGGAGCTGTTGGAGGTCTTCGGCCTGGCGGAGCGGGCGAAGGCGAAGGTGGGATGGGTCTCCGGCGGCCAGGCGCAGCGCCTGAAGATCGCCCGGTCCCTGATGCACCGGCCCGACGTGCTCTTCCTCGACGAACCCACCACCGGCATCGACACCCAGGCCCGCCTCAACCTCTGGGAAGCGCTGCGGGAGCTCCACGCCTCCGGGCAGACGATCGTGCTCACGAGCCACTATCTGGAGGAAGTCGAGTCGCTCTGCCAGCGGGTGGCAGTGATCGACGACGGTTCCCTGCTGGCCTGCGACACCGTGGCAGGACTGAAGCGGACGGCGGGCGCGGACACCGTCTTCACCATGGACTTCGACGGCCCCGCCGAGCCGGTCGCGGAGACGGCGGGCAAGCTGCCCGGCGTACGCAGGACCGAGACCGACGGCAACCGGCTGCGGGTCTACTCCACCGAGCCCGAGGGCCTGTTCGGCAAGATCGCGGACGCGGGCGCCGACCACGGCCTTTCGGTCAGCAACGCCTTCACCACGCCGCCCAGCCTCGAGACGGCCTTTCTCGCCCTGACCGGAAGGGACTTCCAGGCATGACCGCCTTTGCGTCACTCGACGCCGGCCGGCCCCGGCCGCACGCCACCTACGCCAAGGCGTTCCGCGCGCTGTTCTGGCGCGATCTGCTGGTGTGGCGGCAGGACGCGATCATGTTCCTGATCAAGGTGCTTTCGCAGCCGGTACTGCTCACCTTCACCTTCGCGTTCGTGCTGCCCAAGGTCGGCACCGGCGTGGGCGGTTCGTCGGCGTATGCGACCACCCTGGTGCCCGGGCTCGTCGCCGTCGCCATCGCGAACCAGGGCCTCACGAGCGTGATGATGCCGCTCCTGATGGAGCTGACCTACAAGGACATCGAGGACCGGGCGCTCGCCCCGATCCCTCTGTGGTCGGTGGCCGTCCAGAAGATCATCTCGGCCGGCTTCCAGGGCCTGCTCTCCGGGGCCGTGGTCTTCCCCGTGGTCATGGTGGTGCACGCCAAGGGCCAGGCACCGGACGTCCATGTGCACAACTGGCCGCTGTTCCTCGCCGTGCTGATTCTGTCCTCGATGCTCGCGGCGAGCTGCGGGCTGGTCTGCGGAACGCTCCTTGAGATCCAGAAGGCCAGCACCATGATCGTCCTGATCGTGCTGCCGATGACGATGTTCGGCTGCGTGTACTACTCGTGGTCGGCGCTCCACTCCATCGAATGGCTTCAGTACGCGGTGCTGATCAACCCCGTCGTCTACATGAGCGAGGGGATGCGGGCTTCCCTCACTCCCCAGCTCGGCCACATGCCCATCTGGGCGGTGCTGGGCGTGCTGACCCTCGGGGTCGCCGCCGTCGGGAGCTTCGCCTGCCACCGTTTCGTCCGCCGCATCCAGAGTTGAGAGGCCGCTCGCCCATGCGACTTGAGCTGAACGGCGTCCCGCCGTTGGAACTCCCCACCGACCGGCCCCGGCCGGCTCCGCCGGACCCCGGCTGGGACCGGGTCGCCTTCACGGTGCCCGCCTCGTTCGCCGCCACCGCCCGGTACGCGACGCTGCTCACCGCCTTCGCCACTCTGCTGGCTCGCCACAGCGGACAGTGGAGCGTGCCGGTCGGCACCCCGGGCCTCGGCACACCGGCGCTGCTGTGCGAGCTGACCGGCGACCCGGCCTTCGACGAGGCCGTCGAGCGGGTCGGCCGCACGCTCGCGGACTCCACGACCACGCCGTCCGGTGACCTCCCCTGCCGGGTGCTCTTCGACCTGTACGAGGAAGAGGCCACCGCACCCGCCACGGCGACCGGCGCAGACACCGAGCTGGCCATGTGGCTCCGCACGGAGCCGGACGGGTCGATCGCCGGGGTGCTGGAGTACACCACCGCCCTGTTCGACCACGACACCGTCGAGCGGATGGCCGAACGGTTCCTGGCCCTGCTGACGGCCGCGGCACAGCGGCCGCAGACACCCTTGTCCGCCCTGGACCTGCTCCCTGCGGCCGAACGCGACCTGCTGGTACGTCGCTGGAACGACACTGCCGTGCCGCGCGAGTGGCGCCCGGTGCATGAACTCTTCGCCGACCACGTGGGGTCCGCCCCGGACGCGGTCGCCCTGGTCGATGCCGGATCGCCGGACGGCACCCACGTGACGTACCGGGAACTCGACGAACGGGCCGAGTGGTACGCCAGGCGGCTGCTCGCCGCGGGCGTGCAGCCCGAATCCGTGGTCGGCGTGCTGGCCGACCGGAACCCCGAGCTCGTGGCCGCTCTGCTCGGCGTGTGGAAGGCGGGTGCGGCCTACCTGCCGCTCAACCCGGAGCTGCCCGCCGACCGGATCCACTACATGCTCGGGGACTCCGGTGCCTCCGTCGTGATCGCGGAGGCCGGACACCGCAGGCTGCTGCCGGAGGGGTTTCCCGGTGCGGTCCTGGAGCTCGGCACCGGCCCGGCCCCGGCGGTCGCGGCCCCGCCGCAGCCCTCCACGGCCGGCCGGCTCGCCTATCTGATGTACACCTCGGGGTCCACCGGACGCCCCAAGGGCGTGAAGATCGAACACCGGTCTCTGGCCAACCTGCTCCTCTCCATGCGCGACGAGGTCGGCGCCGGCGGCACCTGGCTGGCCGTCACCTCGACGTCCTTCGACATCTCGGGCCTGGAGCTGTACCTCCCGCTCGTCTCCGGCGGCCGGATCGTGCTGGCGGGCACCGAGCAGGCCCGCGACGGCCAGACCCTGGTGAAGGTGATCGAGGCCCACGAGGTGAGCCACGTTCAGGCCACCCCGTCCAGCTGGAAGCTGTTGCTCCAGGCGGGGTTCGACTTCCCTTCGGTCGTTGCCCTGGCCGGCGGCGAAGCGCTCTCCCTCGATCTCGCCCGGCGGCTCCGGCCCCGGGTGCGGCGGCTCGTCAACGTGTACGGGCCAACCGAGACCACCATCTGGTCCACGCTGTGGGAGGTGCCGCGTGACCCCGACCGGGTCGCCATCGGACGGCCTCTGCAGAACACCACCACATACGTACTCGACGAGCGCCAGGCGCTCCTGCCGGTCGGGGTGCCCGGCGAGCTCTGCATCGGCGGCACCGGGCTCGCCCGGGGTTACCGGAACCGGCCCGACGAGACCGCCGCCCGCTTCGTCCGCAACCCGTTCGGGCCGCCGGGGTCCCGGCTCTATCGCACCGGCGACATCGTCAGGACCCGCCCCGACGGCACCCTCGAATACCTCGACCGGGCCGACAACCAGGTGAAGATCCGCGGACATCGCATCGAGCCGGACGAGATCGCCGCTGTACTGCGCACCCACGACGGGGTCGCCGACGCCCTGGTCGTTGCCGCCAAGATCGGGTCCGCGCAGCACCTGGTGGCGTACTGGATCCCGGCGGATCCGGACCGGCGGGCGACCGACACCGAACTCGTCGGGTACTGCCGCCTGCGGCTGCCCGCCTACATGATTCCGATCCGCTTCCTCGCCCTGGACGCCTTCCCGCTCAACCTCAGCGGAAAGGTGGACCGCAAGGCGCTGCCCGCGCCGGACCTCATGGAGCCCGCCGCCGATGATGCCGGAGCGCCCCCGCTGGCGGGGCCGGTCGCGGAACGCCTGGCGGCCCTGTGGAGCGAGCTGTTCGACGGGCTGCCGATCCACCACGCCGGGCACCACTTCTTCGAGCTCGGCGGCACATCCTTGCTCGCGGCCCGCCTCACGGCCGGAATCCGCGAACACTTCGGGCTCACGGTCCCCCTGAGCACCGTCTTCACCCACCCCACCCTTGCCCGCCTTGCCGAGGTCGTGGAAGCGGGCACCAAGGCGGAGATCGATCCGCTCGGCGTCACCGACGCGTCCGGAGCGGTACGGCTGCCTCCGCAGCCCGCCAGCTACCTCTCGGGGGAGGAGACACCCAGCACCCGGTACGTGTGCCAGCTCGCCTGGTGGATCGAGGGCGAGGTCGACCGCGGCGCCCTCGCCGCGGCCCTGGCCGATGTGCAACGGCGGCACGAGGCGCTGGGTGCCCGCTACCTCGTGGACGAGGGCCTGGCCGTGCCGGCCGTGGAGGACCGTGAGCCGGAATTCCACGACCTGCCCGACGCCGGAACCGAGGACGAGGCGGTGGCGACGCTGCGGGCGACGCTCTTCCGGCCCCTGGACATCGCGAACGGCCGGGTGTGGCGCACCGCCATCCTGCGGTCCGGGGACACCGGCCGCACCCTGTTCGGGCTGACGGCTCATCATGCCGCCTTCGACGGGCTCTCCGAGGAGCCGTTCGCCGCCGATCTCAGTGTGGCCTACCAGGCCCGCCTGGCCGGAGCGGCACCCGTCTTCCCGGCACCGGCCCCCACACTGGCCGAGCTCGCCACCGCCTACCAGCAGGGACTGGCGCTCGCCGACCTGGCGTCCCAACGACGCTTCTGGAAGCGCGAGGTGGACGGGCTCCCGGAGCTCGAACTCCCCCAGCACCTGCCGTCCACGGCGGCGTCCGGCCCCATCGCCAAGGCCCAGGCCCACGTCACCGCCGCCGAGCTCGCGCCCTGGGACGACCACTGCCGTCGGCGCGGCAGCAGCAGGACCGGCGCCCTCGTGGGCGTGTACGGTGCGGCGCTCGCCGGCCTCACCGGCCAGAGCGACTTCGGGATCATGGTGCCGGTCGCCAAACGGACGGCGCTGGGCGGTATCACCTGCCGAATCGACTCCGTGTGCGTACGGCTGCGGTCCGCCTCGGGCGCGGACTGGTTCGACGCGGCCCAGGACGCGGTCGCCGGTGCGCTGGCGGCGCAGGACGTCACCTTCGGCGATGTCGCGCGGATGGCGTTCATGGCGGGCAGCGGACTCTCCCTGCTGAACCTGCCGATGCTGCTCCTGCATGACGAGGGGCTCCCCGTGCTGACGCTGCCCGGCTGCCGGTCCCAGGTGCTGCGCCTTGACGCACCCGCCACGGCCACCGAGATCGAACTGGCCGTCAAACCCGGTGCCGACGATGGCCTGGAACTGACGGTCAGTACCCGGGCCGACCGGCTGCCGGCCGGGTTCGGCCGACGTGTCCTCGACGAGATCGTCCGCATGCTCCGCGCGGCACCGGGGGCCGCGCCGCAGACCTCCGCCACCGCGACCGATCAGGAAATTCAGGAGGTGACGCACTGATGGATCTGGGACTCTCGGGCCGCACCGTGCTCGTCACAGGTGCGACCGGCGACCTGGGAACCGTGGTGGCCAGGGCATTCGCCGAGGCCGGCGCACGGGTCGTGACCGGATACAACACCAACCGGGAAGCCGCCGAGCGGCTCGCCGAAGAGCTCGGCAACGGCTCCTTCGCCATCCGCTACAGCCTCGACGACCCCGATTCCGTCGCCGCTGCGGTGACGGAGATCGAGCGCTCCCACGGCGGCCTCGACGTGCTGGTCCCGCTGGCCGCGCGGCTCTCGGGCCGCCGTCCCGACGCGGACTCCTTCGCGACCGCCCCGCCCGAGGAGTGGGTGCCGTTCGTCGAGGACAACCTCCTGCGGACGCTGCGCACCGTGCAGCTCGCGCTGCCCGCCATGCGGGAACGCGGCTGGGGCCGGATCGTCCTGGTCTCCTCCCACCTCGCCCGGAACGGCCGTGCGGGCATGGAGTTCTACGGTGCCGCCAAGGCGGCGCTGCATGGCTTCACCCGCAGCCTGATGTGGGACGCGGGAGCCTCCGGTGTGCTGGTCAACGTCGTCTGCCCCGGGGTGACTCTCACCGAGCGGGTCCGGGCCAGGATGCCCGAGCAGGCGCGCGAGGCGGAGCGGGCCGCGACGCCCAGCCGCACGCTCACCCGGCCCGAGGACGTGGCCAACCTGATCGTCTTCCTCGCATCGGCGGCCAACGGCAACATCACCGGCGAGACGATCACCGTCGCCGGCGGACGCTGACGCGTACGTCACCGAGGAGAAGCCTTGCGCGTACTGTTCACAGCCATCTGGCCGACTCATCTCATGCCCATGGTTCCGCTGGCCTGGGCCCTGCGGGCGGCCGGCCACGAGGTCCTGGTGGCGGGCGACGCCGACGTGGCCCTGGCGGGCACGAGGGCAGGCCTGTCGGCGGCGGAGATCGTCGGCGTCCCGCCCGGAGGAACCGGGGCGGCCCCGTCGGTCGCCGACCGGACGCGCCGCCGGGTGGACACCTATCTGGCCGGCTACCGCGAGACGGCCGACACCTGGCGGCCCGACCTGATCGTCACCGATCCGCTGGAGTGGAACGCGCTGATTCTCGGCGGGCTCCTCGACATTCCCGTCGTCCATGTGCGATTCGGCCCGGGAGACCTGCCCGACACGGCGTTCCGCGTGGCGGCCGAGGCCCTGCGGGACACCTGCGCGGAGCTGGGCCTTGTCGACGGGCTGCCGGAACCCGACCTCATTGCCGACCCCTGCCCTCCCGGCCTGCAGACACCCGGCCTGCGCCCCGCGCGCCAAGTCCGCTACGTGCCCTACAACGGGCCGGGCTCGTTCCACCCGGAGCTGCTCACCTCCCCCGCCCGCCGGCGGGTGCTCGTCCTCTTCAGCGTTGACGGACTGGAAAAGGAACCCGTCCTTGCGCTGATGAAGAACCTGCTGCGCGGCTGCGACCGGCTGCCGGGCACCGAGACGCTGGTGGCGGCTTCGTCGTGGCTCCGCGAGAGCCTGCGCGAGAGCGAGTCGTACGGCTCCGTACGGGTCATCGACCCGGTACCGATCCAGTCGCTCCTGTACGACTGCGACCTCGTGGTGCACCACGGCGGGCACGGCACGGCGAGCACGGCCGCCGCGTACGGCGTGCCGCAGGCCGTCGTCGTGCCCCCGCTTCCCGAAGGCCCAAGGCATTCCCTGCTCGTCGACTGCGCCGAGCGCGTCCGGGCGTTCGGGGCGGGCCGATGGCTCGACGACCCCCAGACCCTCGCCACCCCGGACGGCATCGCCGCCGCCCTGGCCGAGGCACTGGACGAACCGGCATACCGCGACCGGGCGAACCGGCTGTGTACCGGGATCGACGCACTTCCCACGCCCGCCGACCTGGTCGGCACCCTTGAACAGCTCTGCACGGAGGACGCTGGTGCGCATACTCGTCGGGGCCACCTGGCCTACTCACCTGATGCCGATGGTTCCGCTGATCTGGGCGCTGCGCTCGGCAGGGCATGACGTCCTGGTGGCGGGCACGGAAGACGTGGTCCGCGCGGCCGAGACCGCCGGACTGCCCGCCGCCCCGCTCGGCGGAGGCGACAGCGTGCCGCGGAAGCGGAGCGTGCCGGGACACCTGGGCGTGGACCGGGCGGGGGAGCATGGCGGGGTATGGGAAGCCGGGTGGGACCGCCTCGCGCGGCGGTGGCTCGGCAGGATCGACACCGTGCTCGACGACTATCTCGCCCTGGCCGCCCGGTGGCGGCCGGATCTCGTGCTCTGCGAGCCGCTCGAGTTCAGCGGGCTGATCGTGGGCGGCGTCCACGATGTGCCGGTGGTGCAGCACCGGTGGGGACCCGATGTCCTCACCACCCAGGCCTGGGGACCGGCCCGGGAAATCCTGCACACCGCCGCGGTGGAGGCCGGATGCGACAGCGGCCTTCCGGCGCCGTCGCTCATCGTCGACCCCTGCCCGCCCAGCCTGCAGCACCCCGAGGCGGCCGCCGCACGGACGGTGCGCTACCTGCCGTACAACGGGCCGGGCAGGCTGCCCGCCGAGGTGCCCGCGCGGAGCGGGCGTCGCGTCCTGGTCTGCCTGGGCACCCGCTCCCTGGCCCTTGACGGCCGTCGGGAGCTGACCATCGCGGCTCTGGAGGCGTGCGCCGGGCTTGAGGCCGTCGTCACCTGTGTCCCGGAGCACCAGGAGGAGCTGCGGGCGCGGGCGCCGGAGTCGGTGACGATCGTCGACCCGGTGCCCCTCAACCTGGTCATGGACGGCTTCGACTGCGCCGTCGTCTACGGCGGGGCGGGAACCACCCACACGGCGCTTCACTTCGGGGTGCCCCAGGTCGTACTCGCTCCCGGACATCCGGTGCTGCAGGTGCTGGGCGAGCGGCTGGAGGCGTGCGAGGCGGGCCGGCTGGTGCCCGAGGCGGAGCAGGGTGATCCGGAGCGGATCCGGGCGGCGCTCCTTGACGTCCTGGACGATCCACGGCACCGGGAGGGCGCGGAGCGGCTCCGGGACGAGATGGCGGCTCAGCCCGCACCGTCCGAGCTGGTCGGGGCCCTGGAGACGCTGGCGCGCTAGGTCCTGTCGTTTGGATCATCCCGGCGTCGCGGGGTCTGGCACGCACATCTGCTGCGTTGTCGTCACTCGCCGACTCCCCCACGCTCGACTGGGCTCGCGCGGGGGGACCCCCATCGCGTCGACTCCCTCCTCCGCCTTGCAGCTGCACGCACCAGACCCCGCTCGGGTCGGCCAGTCCGCACTGTTCGTCACGGCCGGCCTGATCCAAACGACACCCCCTGGCCCGCCTCCGCTCCCGTGGCTTCGAGGGCAGCTCTAAGATCCTCTGCCACGATCCTGAGCATGTCACAGAACATGGTGATTTTTGGTGGAACGGGGTTCGTGGGCCGGCACATCTGCGCGGCCCTGAACGAGGATGTCACGGTCGTGGGGCGCTCCAGGCCCCACGACCTTCCCATGGGCGCCAAGTTCGTCGCCATGGACGTCGCGAGGAGCGGCCCGGAATCGATAGCGGAACTGCTGCGCGCGGAGTCACCCCGGACTGTCGTCAACGCCGCGGGAGAGGTGTGGGGCGGTGACGAGGAGCGCATGGTGCGTTCCAATGTCACGCTGGTCGAGCATCTGCTCGCCGCGCTCGCCGCCGTCGGCGGACGGATCCGCCTGGTCCATCTGGGCTCGGTGCACGAGTACGGGGCGATCGCCCAGGGCACCCGGATCGACGAGCACACCGAAACCGTGCCGGCCTCCGCCTACGGGCGGACGAAGCTTCAGGCCACGAACGCCGTCCTCGACGCGACGCGCGGCGGACGGGTGTCGGGGATGGTCCTGCGCGTGTCGAACGTGATCGGGCCGGGCCTGTCCCCGGTGAGCCTCCCCGGCGCGACGACCGCCCGGCTGCGCGCCGCGCTCGGCACGGGGGAGCCCGCGGTCCTCACTCTGGTCAGCAGGCCCGAGCACCGTGACTTCATCGATGTGCGCGATCTGGTGGCCGCGGTCCTGGCGGCCGGCGAATCGGCCGTCGAGGGCGTCGTCAACATCGCCCGGGGTGAATCGGTGGACATACGGACCATGGTCGACGCCCTCGTCGCCATCAGCGGGGTGCCGACCGAGATCGTGACGGATGGCGAACCCGCCTGGCCCGTACGCGGATCGGACGGCCGCCAGCGGTACGACGTCACCGCCGCCCGGACACTGCTCGGCTGGACACCCCGCCGGAACCTGGAGGAGATGCTCCGGTCGCTGTGGGAGGCGGCGCTCACCGCCCACTGAATCACCTCGGTACGACGGACAGCGGCCGGGCTCCCAGGGAGCCCGGCCGCTGTTGTCCGTCTGTCCGTCGTGCGCCCCGCTGTCAGCCGGCGGACGCCTCGCCGTACTTGGCGGCCTTCCACCAGCCGGGATTGTCGCGGTACCAGGCGACGGTGTCAGCCAGGCCCTGCTCGAAGGACGTGAGCGGGGCGTAGCCCAGCTCCTCGCGGATCTTCGTTTCCTCGATGGAGTAGCGCAGATCGTGGCCCTTGCGGTCGGGGACCCTGCGGATCATCGACTCGTCGGCGCCCAGGAGCTCCAGGAGCGCGTGCGTGATCTGTACGTTGGTGCGCTCGTTGCCGCCGCCGATGTTGTAGACCTCGCCGGCCTGGCCCTTGGTCAGGACGAGCTGGATGCCCCGGCAGTGGTCGTCGACGTGCAGCCACTCGCGGATGTTGCGGCCGTCGCCGTACAGCGGCACCCGCTTGCCCTCGAGCAGATTGGTGATGAACAGCGGGATCAGCTTCTCGGGGTGCTGGTGGGGCCCGTAGTTGTTCGAGCACCGGGTGATCGACAGATCCAGGCCGTGCGTCTTCCAGTACGAGCGCGCCACCAGGTCCGAGCCCGCCTTCGACGCCGCGTACGGCGTATTGGGCTCCAGCGGCCACTTCTCCGTCCACGACCCCTCGGCGATCGACCCGTAGACCTCGTCCGTGGAGACGTGCACGACGCGCTCCACACCACTGCGCAGCGCCGCCTCAAGGACGTTCTGGGTGCCGCCGACGTTGGTGCGGACGAATTCGTGAGCCGCCTCGATGGAACGGTCGACATGCGATTCGGCGGCGAAGTGGATCACCGCATCGTGTCCGGGGAACACGTCGAGCAGCGCCGGCAGATCGCAGATGTCCTCGCGCACAAACGTGAGCCGTGGATGGTCCATCGGCAGGTTGGCGGTGTTCCCGGCGTAGGTCAGCTTGTCCACGACCGTGACGTGGGCGCCCTCATAGCCGGGGTAGCCGTCGGCGAGCAGGGTCCGGACGTAGTGGGAACCGATGAAACCGGCTCCACCCGTGACGAGGAACCTCATCAGGCGGCCACCTCCACCAGAGTGTCGTCCCCCACGATGAGCCGGTGCTGCTCCTGGTCCTCCAGGGAACGGACCCGAGCCTGCCGCCCCACCAAGGAGCCCTGGATTCCGGCCACCTGGTCGATCGAGGCGCCCTCAAGCACGATGGAATCGCCGATGTCCGTCCCGGTCAGGACGCAGTCACGGCCGATCGCCGTGTACGGCCGCACGGCACAGCCCCGCAGCACGGTACCGGCGCCGATGACGGCGGGGCCGGTGACGCGGGAATCCACGACACGAGCCCCCGCCTCGACGACGACCGGCCCGCTGATCACGCTGGCCGCATCGACCTCTCCGGCGATCTCGTGGGTCAGCCCGTCCAGGAGCTCACGGTTGCACTCCAGGATGTCCTCGACACGACCCGTGTCCTTCCAGTAGCAGCCGTAGTCGCGGGCCCTTACGTCTGCGCCGGAGTCGACCAGCCACTGGATGGCATCGGTGATCTCCAACTCACCGCGCGCGCTGGGCTCGATGGCGGCGACCGCCTGGTGGATGGCCGGGGTGAAGAAGTACACGCCGATCAGAATGAGATCGCTGCGCGGCTCCTTCGGCTTCTCGACGAGCCGCTCCACCCTTCCGTCCGGGCCGACCTCGGCGACACCGAACGCGCTGGGGTCGGCCACCTTGACCACCATTCCGCTCGCGGCCGGCCGGTGGGCGCGGAAGTCCGCCGCGGCCTCGGCGACGCCGCCGACCACCACGTTGTCGCCGAGGTACATCACGAAGTCGTCGTCACCGAGGAAGTCCCGTGCGATGGCGACGGCGTGCGCGAGTCCGCGCGGCGCGTCCTGCTCGATGTAGGTGATCCGCAGCCCGAGCCCTGAGCCGTCGCCGACCGCGGCCTCGATCTGGTCCCGCCGGTCGCCCACGATCAGGCCGACCTCGGTCACCCCGATGTCCCGTATGTTCTCCAGACAGTGCACCAGTACGGGCTTGTTGGCGACCGGGACCAGCTGTTTCGGCATGGAGTGAGTGAAGGGGCGAAGCCTCGTGCCCTTTCCGCCCGAGAGAACCAAAGCCTTCATGTCCGTTCTCTTTCTGCTCAGCGGTGGCTCAGGGTGAATTGCCGGATGGAAGTGACCACGTAGTCGATCATCTCTTCGGTCAGCCCTGGATAGACTCCGACCCAGAACGTCCGCTCGGTGACGATGTCGCTGTTGGCGAGGTCCCCCACGACCCGGAAATTCCGGTCCTGATAGGCCGGGTGCCGGGTGAGGTTGCCGGCGAAGAGCAGTCGCGTGCCGATCTGCCGTGATTCAAGGAAGTCGATGAGTTCGCGACGGCCGAAGGGTGCTTCCGGCAGCACGGTGATCGCGAATCCAAACCAGGACGGATCACTGTCGGGGGCCGCCTCGGGCAGCAGAAGTCCGGGGATCCCTGCGAGCCCGTCGCGCAGTCGGAGCCAATTGCGCCGCCGGGCGACACCGAATTCGGAGAGCTTGCTCAGCTGGGTGAGTCCGAGTGCGGCCTGGAGATCGGTCGACTTCAGGTTGTAACCGACGTGCGAGAACGTGTACTTGTGGTCGTAGCCGTAGGGCAGCGACCCCATCTGGTATTCGAAGCGCTTACGGCACTTGTTGTTCTCGCCGGGCTCGCACCAGCAGTCCCGCCCCCAGTCGCGCAGTGACTCGACGACCCTCGCCAGCACGAGGTTGTCGCTGAGCACACAGCCGCCCTCGCCCATCGTGATGTGGTGCGCCGGGTAGAAGCTGAGGGTGGCGAAATCGCCGAACGTGCCGGTCTGCCGTCCCTGGTACAGAGATCCCAGGGCGTCGCAGTTGTCCTCGATGAGGAACAGGTCGCGATCCTCGGCGAGCTGGGCGATTTCCGCCACCGGAAAGGGATTGCCGAGCGCGTGGGCGATCATGATGGCCCGGGTCCGGGGACCGATCGCGGCCTCGACCCGCTCGTATGTCGTGTTGTAGGTGCCGAGTTCGACGTCCACGAAGACGGGTATCAGCCCGTTCTGAATGATGGGATTCACCGTGGTCGGAAAACCTGCCGCGACGGTGATCACCTCATCACCGGGTACGAGCCGGCGGTCTTCGAGCTCGGGTGCCATCAGGGCCGACAGGGCGAGCAGATTCGCGGAGGACCCGGAGTTCGTGAGGTGTGCCTTCCTGCGGCCCAGTGTCTTGGCGAAGGTCCGCTCGAACTTCAGGGAATGGACCCCCGACGCTATCCGCATGTCGAGTGCGGCCCCGACGAGCGCTGCCCTGTCCTCCTCGTCAAGGACGGCACCGGACGGCAGAATGGGCGTGACCCCCGGAATGAACTCCGTTGGGGGCGAGGCATCCTGATGGTATTGGCGAACCTGCTTCAACAGCAGTGCTTTTCCCTCGTTCATTGTCACTGCCTCCAGGCAAGGCGTCGTTGGACCACTCCCACTGTCAAGGTGACGTGATCGGTTCGAGCCGTTATGGAGCGTCGATGGAAGCTCTGAAATCGGCCTCGGCCCGGCATTGAGGCTCGCTCGAACAGGCTCCCGCACGCTGGTATCCGGAACGACCCTTGAAGGCAAGTCGCCCCGGTCCCCGGCCCCTGATCTCACGGCGAAAGGAGTGCCCATGACGATCACTCGTCAGCGGCTGCTGGAGATGATGACGGCCTATCGGTCCACCTATCTGCTCCGCACCGCCGTGGAGCTGCGGCTGTTCGACGCCCTCGCCGACGGGCCGGCCGACGCCGGTGAAGTGGCGGCCACGCTCAAGACCTCACCGCGCGGGACCCGGATCCTGCTGCGGAGCCTCGTCGCCGCCGGGCTCCTTGACGCCGACGGCGAGCGCTTCCGGCTTCCCGACGGCGGTGCCGACCTGCTCGTCACCTCAAGTCCCGGCTATGCGGGTGCGAATGTGAACGTCGCCTCCAGCGACTGGGAGTGGGACACCATGAAGCGGCTCGGCGACATCGTACGGACCGGTGCCCCGCTCACCGAGGAGACGGCCGACTCACCCGGCTGTGGCTACTGGGTGGACTTCGCGGAGAACCTGACGTTCGTCACCAAGGCGGGTGCGGCTTTCGTGGCCGAGACGCTCGGCACCGGCCGGGCGGACATCCTGGACGTCGGCAGTGGCGCGGGCCTGTTCGGCTACGCCGTGGCAGGCGGAGATCCGCTGTCGCGGGTCTGGTGCCTGGACTGGCCGAACGTGCTCGATGTGGCCCGTAAGCACGCCGAACGGCTCGGGCTTGCCGACCGCACCGGATTCATCGCGGGTGACGCCTTCTCCGTGCCGCTCGGCGGCCCCTACGACGTCGTCGTCGTATCGAATCTGCTCTGTCAGTTCTCCAAGGAGCGCTCGAGCGCGCTCCTGCACAGGCTCTCGGGTGTGCTGCGGCCGGGCGGCCGGCTGGTGATCGCCGGCTTCACCACGGGCGATGTGCCCCCGGCCCAGGCCCACCACGCCCACATGCTCGAACTGCTCATGCTGGCCTGGACGGCGGGTGGCGAAGTCCATTCCCCGGACGACTACGTGCGGATGCTGGACGCGTGCGGCCTCGTCGGCGCCCGTGTCCACCGGCGCGACGGCCTGCCGCTGCGGGTCGTCGTGGCCGAGAAGCCCGCCGACGCCGACGAGGAGGAACAGTGACCACCCACGGAACGACTTCCCACAGCGTGACCGTCGGCAGGACGGCGGCGTCCGTCTACGCTCTGTTGGCCGACCCCACCGAGCCGGTCCGGTCCTCGCCCACGGTCGTGCACATCGCCTGCCTGGAGCGGACGGCGACCGGTGACCTGGTCCAGCGCTGGGTGGCCGACGGCGACGCCGTACGCACCTGGACGGCCCGGCGGGAGCTCGACCCCGCGGCCGGAACGGTCGCCTTCGAACACCTGGGGCCTCCGCCGCCGGTCACCTCCCTGCGCGGCGAATGGCGCGTGCGGACCGTGGGCCCGCAGGAGTGCCTCGTCGAACTGTGGCACTCCTGGGAGGCGGCCGACGACGACGGAGCCTTCGCCGCCCGGATGGAACGTGGAATTCCGATGCAGCTCGCCGCCCTCAAGCGGACGGCCGAGCAGGGCGCCGAGGCGGCTGCCCGCACCGTACGGCAGGAGGACACCCTGTTCCTCGACGCCCCGGTCAGCGAGGTACGGGCGTTCCTCCGCGACGCGGGCGCCTGGCCTCGGCGGGTGCCCGGCTGCCGCACCGCCGAGAGCGTTCACACCGGGCCGGAACACCAGATCGTGCTGTACGGGACGGGAGCGGCACCGGCGGCCCGGCGCGCCTTCGTCCACCTGCCGGACCGTACGGCCTGGAAGCAGCTCGGCGAGCTGCCCCCACTGCACACCTCATTGCACGGCACCTTCGCCCTGGAAACGGATGGAACCGGCACCCGGGTCACGGCGGTACGGACCGCCGTCCTCGGCCCCGTCGAGGCGTCCGGGACGGGGTGGGGCCGCGAAGAGCTGACGACACATGTGAACAAGGCGCGTGACGAAGCGGATCCGGCGCTCCTCGACGGCCTGGCGCGAGCCTTCGGCCCGGCCCGAGGTGCCCCATCCGCTTCGCCCCGCTCGGAGGGAGCGTAACTATGGACCGGCGTGTCGCGATCACCGGTATCGGTGTGGTGGCACCTGGAGATCCCGGGAAGAAGGCCTTCTGGGATCGGATCGTCCAGGGCCGAACGGCCACAAGGGCTGTCACTTTCTTCGATCCGTCGCCATTCCGGTCCCGCATCGCGGCGGAGTGCGACTTCGACCCCGCCATGGAAGGACTGTCGCCGCAGGAGATCCGGCGCATGGACCGGGCCGCGCAGTTCGCCGTCGTCTGCACCCGCGACGCGCTCGCGGACAGCGGCCTGGAGGCCGAGGACGTCGCGCCGGGCCGGATGGGCGTGAGTCTCGGCAACGCCGTCGGCTGCACCACGAAGCTCGACGAGGAGTACAACGTCCTGAGCAACGGCGGCCGTGACTGGGTCGTCGACCCGGCCTACGCCGTCCCGCACCTCTACGACTACTTCGTCCCCAGCTCGCTCGCCGCCGAGGTCGCCTGGAAGGCCGGCGCGGAGGGCCCCGCCGCCCTGATCTCCGCCGGCTGCACCTCCGGCCTGGACTCGGTCGGGCACGCCACCGAGCTGATCCGCGAGGGCTCGGCGGACGTGATGATCGCCGGAGCCGCCGACGCTCCCCTGTCACCCATCACGTTCGCCTGCTTCGACGCCATCCGGGCCACCTCGAACCGCAACGACGACCCGGAACACGCGCTGCGGCCCTTCAACCGCACCCGCAACGGCTTCGTCCTCGCCGAGGGCGCCGCGGTACTGGTGCTGGAGGAGTACGACCGGGCGGTGCGGCGGGGCGCGCGCATCTATGCCGAGATCTCGGGCTTCGCCGCCCGCAGCAACGCCCATCACATGACGGGCCTGCGGCCGGACGGCCGGGAGATGGCCGAGGCCATCGACGCCGCGCTCGGCCAGGCCAAGCTGCCGGCCGAGGCGGTCGACTACATCAACGCGCACGGCACCGGCACCCGGCAGAACGACCGGCACGAGTCCGCGGCCTTCAAACGCAGCCTCGGGGCACACGCGCTCACGACCCCGGTGAGCTCGATCAAGGCGGTCATCGGGCACTCGCTGGGTGCCGTCGGTTCCATAGAGGTCGCGGCCTGCGCCCTGGCGATCGAGCACGGCGTCATCCCGCCGACGGCCAACCTCGACGACCCGGATCCGGAACTCGATCTCGATTACGTCCCCCTCGTGGCGCGCGAGAAGAAGCTCGACACGGTTTTGACGGTCGGCAGCGGCTTCGGCGGCTTCCAGAGCGCCATGCTGCTCACCCGGCCGGGAAAGGCGGCGAAATGACAGCGGTCATCACCGGAATCGGTGTGTGCGCGCCCAATGGGCTGGGCACCGAGGAATTCTGGAAGAGAACGCTCGACGCGACGAACGCGATCGGACCGATCGCACGGTTCGACGCGTCCTCCTACCCCGTCCGGCTCGCTGGTGAGATAAGCGGGTTCGACCCCGCCGCGCACCTTCCCGGGCGACTGCTTCCGCAGACCGACAGGATGACTCAGTTCGCGCTCGCGGCCACGGACTGGGCGATGGAGGACGCCGGCGCCGGCGCCGACACCGAGGGATTCGACCCGTTCGACCGCGGCGTGGTCACGGCCAGCTCCGCGGGCGGCTTCGAATTCGGCCAGCGCGAGCTGGAGGCGCTCTGGTCGCGCGGCCCCGAGCATGTCAGCGTCTACCAGTCGTTCGCCTGGTTCTACGCGGTGAACACCGGCCAGATCTCCATTCGCCGGAACATGCGCGGCCCGACGGGTGTCATCGTCACCGAGCAGGCCGGCGGGCTCGACGTACTCGGCCAGGCCCGCAGGCATGTGCGCCGGGGTACGGGCATGGTGGTGTCGGGCGGGATGGAGTCACCGCTGTCGCCCTGGGCGGTGGCGGCACAGATCCCGAGCGGCAGGCTCAGCCGGCGGACCGACCCGGACCGGGCGTACCAGCCCTTCGACGAGCGGGCGAGCGGCCATGTGATCGGCGAGGGCGGCGCGATCCTGATCGTCGAGGACGCGGACAAGGCCAGGGAGCGGGGCGCCGCTCAGGTCTACGGAGAGATCGCCGGCTACTGCGCCACCTTCGATCCCGCGCAGGCCACCGGTCGTGGGCCGCGTCTGGAGGCGGCCGTGTCGGGCGCGCTGGCTGACGCGGGGATCCGCGCCGACGAGGTCGATGTCGTCTTCGCCGACGCGGCCGGGGTCCCGGACCTCGACCGGGCCGAGGCCACGGCACTGGCCGCCGTCTTCGGGCCGCGCGGGGTTCCGGTCACCGCGCCCAAGACCATGACCGGACGGCTGAGTTCCGGTGGTGCGCCGCTCGATGTCGCCGCTGCGCTGCTGTCGATCCGCGACGGAATCATCCCGCCGACCATCAACGTGAC
The DNA here is from genome assembly GCF_007827595.1 of Streptomyces sp. BK340. Classification (GTDB taxonomy): domain Bacteria; phylum Actinomycetota; class Actinomycetes; order Streptomycetales; family Streptomycetaceae; genus Streptomyces. Next base: position 86,941 of record NZ_VISR01000029.1, on the reverse strand, counting down.
GCGCGAAGCCTTCCGCCACGAGCTCGATCTGGTCCGGGAGCCCCGGCAGGGCGCGGTGCGCACCGCCTTGATCGTCGCACGCGGCTACGGCGGGTTCAACGCCGCGCTGGTCGTCCGCTCGGTGGCGTAGGCGCCAAGTCCCCCACATTGAGGAGAAAATCATGAGTGAGTTCAGCATCGACGACCTGAAGCGGATACTGCGCAAGGCCGCGGGTGAGGACGAGACGACCAGCCTTGACGGCGACATCCTCGAGCTGTCTTTCCAGGACCTCGGCTATGACTCCCTGGCCCGGATGGAGGCGGTCAGTCTCACCGAGCGCGAATACGGCATCTCCCTGTCCGAGGAGGAGATGGACGCGATCGTCACCCCCGGCGAGTTCCTGGCCTTCGTAAACGGCAGGATCTCCGCCGCCGCTTGACCTGATTGCAGAAGCGGGCATGAGCCCCCGTCCGGACCGCAAGGTTCCGTACGGGGGCTCATGCCTTTGCGCTCCGTCGGCGTAGGCAGGACATATCTCCTGCTCAGGAGAGCATCTTTGTCTCTGTTGGCGGGCGAAGCCGGAACCATAGCGTTGTCCCCATGACGCAAACAAGTACGTACTCCAGAGCGCCACAGAGGACGGGCTCTGCGGTGAGCTTCGCAAGCGTGACGAAGACCTATGGGAACGTCCACGCCGTCAACGGGCTCGACCTGGAGATCGAACGCGGGGAGACGGTGGCACTCCTCGGCCCGAACGGAGCCGGCAAGTCCACCACCATCAACATGATGCTCGGCCTGCTTCCGCACGACGGCGGCGAGATCCGGCTCTTCGGCAACGAGCCCGGACGCGCCGTCCGGGAGGGGAAGATCGGCGCGATGCTCCAGGAGGGCGGGCTGATCCCCCGGGTCACCATCCAGGAGCTCATCAACTTCGTGCGCGGCACCTACGAGGCTCCGCTGCCCCTGGGTGAGATCCTGGAGACCGCCCAGCTCACCAAGCTCGCCACCCGGCGTGTCGACAAGCTCTCGGGCGGGCAGGCCCAGCGCGTCCGCTTCGCCCTCGCTCTGGCCGGCAACCCCGACCTGATCGTGCTCGACGAGCCCACGGCCGCGCTCGACATCCAGTCGCGCCGGGACCTCTGGACGACGATGGCGGCCTACGCCGCACGCGGCAACACCCTGCTCTTCTCCACCCATTACATGGAGGAGGCCGACGAATACGCCAAGCGCATCGTCGTCATCGCCCAGGGCAAGGTACTGGCCGACGGCACCGGAGCGGAGCTCAAGCGGAGCATGGGCGGCAAGATCGTGAGTATCGACCTCGGCGACGCCGGCGCCGACGGCTTCGCGAGGCTGCCGGGTGTCACCGAGGTGGAGGTCCGCGGCGCGCGGATCCACCTGACGACGTCCGACGCGGACCTCACCGTGACGACCCTTGCGCGAACAGGCCACCTGCGCAACGTAGAAGTGACCGGCGGGGGCCTTGAAGAGGCGTTCCTTGCCCTGACCAGTGGTCTGAACGCGAATCACCAGAGGAGCGGTTCCTGATGTTGCTCGGCTACCTGCGCCTTGAGCTGCGCCGCACCGTCCGCGACAGCGGCTTCCTCATCATGTCCCTGATCGCCCCCGTGGCGCTCTATCTGCTCTTCAGCCACCTGGGCGGCGGTCCTTCCAGCCACGACGAGCAGGTCCGGAACATGGCCGGTATGGCCGGCTTCGGCGCTCTGGGCGCGGTGATGAACAGCCTCGGCGGCGTCTCGGAGGACAAACGGGCCGGCTGGCTGCGCCAGCTCCGGCTCACCCCCCTCCCCCCGGTGACGGTGGTGCTCGGCCGCGCGATCACCTCGATGACCCTGGCCCTGCCGCCCGTCCTCGCCGTCACCCTGCTCGGCGGACTGGTCAACGGCGTGCATCTCAGCGCCGCCGAATGGGTGGGGACCGTCGGTGTCCTGTGGGTGGGCATCGCCCCCATCTCGATGCTGGCGATCGGCTGTGGCTATCTGCTGGACGGCGCCAAGGCACAGTCCATGGGCCTCGTCTCCTACCTGCTCCTGTCGGTGGTCGGCGGCTTGCTCATCGACGTCAAGAACTTCCCGCACTGGCTGGGACAGGTTTCGGGGTGGACACCGATCAACCGCTACAAGCAGTTGGTGTCGGACCTGGCCCTCGGCCACGCGCTGAGCACCACCGCCCTGGCGATCCTGCTCGTCTGGAGCGTGGCCCTGGCCGTCTTCGCCGCCTTCGGCTACCGACGGGGCACCACCGCCTGACCGGGAGGGCTGGCGTATTTTGATCAGTAAGTCCAGCAATGGCCATACATAGTTAGAGGAGGATGGGACCGTGCGGGTCAAGGGGAAAGCCTTAACCCATGAGAGGTTCGGCATGCACAAGGCGCCGACCATCTTCTACCCCGTGCTCGTCATCGCCGCCGGCGCCCTCTCCGACATCGTCGGGGGACGTGACAAACCGACCTGGGAGGCCGCTGCCGGACTCCTGGCGTTCTGCGCCCTCTATCTCTTCTCCCTCTGGGCGGCGTTCAGCGACCGGTGCGGGCGCCTGCTGGTGATCACCCCGGCAGTCGTCCTCACCGCCCTCACTCTGACGCTCGCCCTCCGCTTCGGCGCGGGAATGGTCTGGCTGTTCTCCCTGCTGGCGGTGGTGTGGAGCGCTGTGGCGAGCTGGCGGCATCTGCTGCACCCACCACTTGTGATCGGCTTGGTCTCCTTCACGGCCGGCATGACCGCCGTCTATGCCGACGCCGAGGTGGGTGACGCGATCGTCATCAGCTACAGCACCCTGCTCTCCGGCGTGATCGTGACCATCATCGTGCGCCTCTTCTCCACGGTGATGGAGCTGCGCCAGGCCCAGGAGGAGCTGGCCCACTCGGCGGTCGCGGAGGAGAGGCTGCGGTTCGCCCGCGACCTGCACGATCTACTCGGACACTCGATCTCGCTCATCGTCGTCAAGGCCGAGGCGGTGCGCAGGTTCGCCGAGTGCGACCCAGCCACCGTCAAGCGTCACGCCCAGGATATCGAGGCCGTGGGCCGCACCTCGCTGGAGGAGATCCGCGAGGCGATATCCGGCTACCGGGAACGGGACCTCAACTCCGAGCTGAAGGGCGCCAAGTTGGCGCTGACCGACGCGGGGATAGAGACGGAGATCGTCCACGACGGTCCGCCGCTGCCGGTTCAGGCCGACGCGTTGCTCGGGTGGGTGGTGAGAGAAGGTGTCACCAACGTCATCCGGCACAGTGAGGCCCGGCACTGCGAGATCTCCGTGCGGCACCGCTCCGAGGGCGTCGAGCTGGAGATACGTAACGACGGCCCCCGTACGAAACCGCCCGCCGCCGAGAACGACGGCGGAACACCCGGCCATGGTCTACTGGGGCTCGCGGAGCGGTTGTCGGCGGCGGGCGGCGCGCTGACCACGGCACCGGGGGTGGACGGGGGATTCCGCCTTACGGCCAGGCTGCCCGTTGCCCGAAGGAGTGAAGTGAGGGTGGGTGCCCAGTGATCCGGGTTCTGCTGGCCGAGGACCAGGGGATGATGCTGGGTGCGATCGCGCAACTGCTCGACCTTGAAGCGGACATCGAGGTCGTGGCCCAGGTGGGCACCGGTGCCGAGGTCGTTGACGCGGCCCGCGCGTCCGACCCGCACATCGCGGTCCTCGACATCGAGATGCCTGTGCGGACCGGCCTGGAAGCCGCCGAAGACCTGCGGCGCCTGGTGCCGGGATGCCGGGTGCTGATCGTCACCACCTTCGCCGGGCCGGGCTACTGCCGGCGAGCCCTGGACGCGGGCGCCCGAGGATTCCTGGCCAAGGACGGGCCCGTGTCGGAGCTGGCCCACGCGATCCGGCGCGTACACGCGGGGGAGCAGGTCGTCGATCCGCTCCTCGCGGCGGCCGCGCTCAGCGCGGGGTCGAGCCCCCTGACCACCCGAGAGCGGGAAGTACTCGCGGCCGCGGCGGACGGCGCTCCCGTCCTGGCCCTCGCGAAGCGCTTGCACCTCTCGGAGAGCACGATCCGTAATCACCTCTCGTCGGCCACTCAGAAGATCGGTGTGCGCAACCGTATGGAGGCCGTGAACAAAGCCAAACAAAACGGTTGGCTGTAAGGCTCTGATAAGCGAGCGGGCCGGCACCTGCCGGCCCGCTCGCTCAGCTCCCGCTATAGCATCCCCGCTTATTAGTTCTCGAGACCTGTCCGTGATAGATTCCGGATTAGGGTGACAAGCTGACCAAATTATCGACCACATTGTCACCCACCTCAATGAGGGGAACAGGCAGCAGACGCAACCACTGACAGCGTCTCGCAGTCGGAGACCACCCAGCAGGCGGGGGCCTGGGATACGATGAACCATGAAGCTGAGTGCATAACCATTCTCATCGCAGAGGACCACACACTCCTGCGGGAGGCGCTCCACGAGAGCCTCGGCGCTGAGGACGACCTGGACGTGGTCGGTGAGGCGGACAACGGTGAGAGCGTCGTCCAGCTCGCCCGGGACCTGAGTCCCGACGTCATCCTCATGGACGTCGAAATGCCGGGTGGAATCATCAGCGAGAGGCTGCTCGCGATCAAGAGAGCCTCACCCGAATCCCGCGTGATCATCCTCACGATGCATGATGATCCGCGGCTCGTTCAATCACTGCTGAATCACGGAGTCCACGGCTATCTGCTGAAGACCATATCCCGTATGGAACTCATCGCCGCCATACGAGGCGTCAACCGCCACCCGGAGCGGAGGGTGCTGTCGGTTTCACAAGGAAGTCTCAATTTCAACAACCGGTCGGCGGAGGGCCTGACAGAGCGCGAGATCGATGTTCTCGGTCACGTCGCCAAGGGCCTCAGCAATGCACAGATAGCAGCCCGGCTCTTCATCGCCGAGGGAACGGTAAAGCGCCATTTGCGCAATATCTTCGACAAACTCGGCGCGACTTCCAGGACGGATGCCGTGAACAAGGCGACCGAGGCGTCCCTGCTCAGCCGGGGCATCGACAGACCCTTCCGCTGCTCGGCCAGCCAGATGTGACCCCCCGTGCGGGCCCGCGACCGGCCCGGACCCTCCCTCACGCCCGTTGCCTAGCCCACCTTCGCCCTCTCCGCCGCGGTCCCACCCGCTCCACTGTGCCCCGAGCCCTGCCCACGGCGGGGCTCGGTCGCTTCCACAGCTCCTCTTCGGGCCCCACCGGGGCGCACTCCTCGCGGCGGACCTCACCCCACTCGGTGACCGGGCAGGCTCCTCGAGAAGCTCTGGGCCGGCAACTGAGCCTCTACCGATCGGGGCGGGCCGCCCAGTCGGGGATGCAGAGGATCTCCAGGACGGCTGTTGTGATCGTGTAGCCGGCGCCGCCGCCGTAGAGCAGCACGTGGTCCCCGGGGTTCAGGGCACCGGTGAGCAGCAGGTGCTCAAGGCCCGCGGCCCAGTCGCCGGCGCCGATGTGGCCGCTGGTGCGGGCGAACTCCCAGGTGGTCGCGGACTCGTCGACGCCGAGCAGGTGGTGGATCTGGAAGGGGCCCGGGATCCGTCCGGTGGCGGGGATCACGACGTACGCGATGTCGTCGGTCCCCAGGCCCGCGTCGTCGAGGACGGCCTGCTTGGCCTCGGTCATCACCTTGCCGAAGCGGATGTTGGTGAGGGTCTCGTCGCTGACTGCCTTATGGGCGTCGCCGCGCGCGGTCAGGTCGACCTGCCGCTCCGCGGCCCGCGAGACCGGACCGAACGGCTCGTCGCCGCGCGCCATCGGCTCCAGGCCGTTGTCCGCGACGGTGGCGGTGGCGACAAGGCGGGCGAAGCCGCCCCGGGTGGAGAGCACGGTCGCCGTGCCGCCGTCGGCGTAGGCATTGCCGTGGCGCAGCCGCCAGCGGTCGGCGCCGGGCCCGCCGAAGCGGTCGGCGGTGGTGACCATGACGGCGCTGCCGTTGCCGTAGCCGGCGGTGAGGTGGGCCGCGGCCAGGTCGAGGGCGCTGATGCCGACGTTGCAGCGCTGCTGCACATCGAGCGCGGGCACCGTCGTGCCGACCGTGTGCCCTGCGATGTAGGACGCGGCGGGCCAGATGTCCAGTCCCTGGTACCAGGTGCTGCCGTGCAGCAGCAGCGAGTACTCCCGCTTCGCGAGACCGGAGCGCTCGTGGGCGGTGCGGGCCGCGGCGACCGCCATGTCCGGCGGCGCGGTCCAGGGCTCTCCCTCACCCTCGCGGGCGATGCGGACGGACTCGTACCCGAAGTCGTCGATCCACTCCTGGCCGCACTCCCCGGCCGCGACGCACTCGCTCACCGCCACCGGCTCGGGCAGCCAGCTGCCCAGGCCCGCGACATAGATCTCGTTCCAGCGCATCCAGTTACTCCTCCGGCTCGGCTCGCATGGGTTTCGGCATACGTCCAAGATGGCTGCCGGCCTTCGAACCGTGTTGGAGTCCGAGAGGGGAACGGGCAGACCGCACGCGGTCGAGCGCGGCTCAAGTGCGGCGCGAGCGAGGTCCGAAGGCCGGTGGCCACGCTGTGGTCCCGACCGACTGGCGGCCCCCTGCCCCCCTGCCCCCCCGCTGATTCCCCGGAGGTCCGCCGTGCGCATCCTGTTCGCCGCCAAGCGGGCACGTCGCATCTGCGGCTCCTGGTGGATCGAAGTCCCGGTCGTCCTGGACGCGCTGTCCCGGGCCGCCCAGGACGTACACCGGCGCCACCAGGCCCTGCACACCCGGTACTTGATCCGGCACAACGACACCGGATACGCGGTGGTACCGGACGAGTCAGCCGGGGTGACGGCGCTGCGGCTGCCCGGCACACCCGACGAGACGGCGGCCGTCGCCGACCGGCTCGTGGCCGTCTTCACCCCGCTCGACCTCCCGGGCGGCCCGGCGTGGCGGTGCGGCGCGGTGGGCAGCCGGGAGGCCGGGCGCACCCTGTTCGGTCTGGCCGTCCACCACGTGGCCTTCGACGGGGCGTCCGAGGCGGTGCTCGCCGCCGGCCTCGGCCTCGCCCACGCGGCGCGGGCCGCGGCTCAGGAGCCGGACTTCGCCGGGTCCGCCACCGCCGCTCCCGGGCACTCCAGTTCGCGCCCCCTGAGCCGGGCCGACCTCGCCGTGCGGGAGCGGCACGCACGGGAGCTGCCGCGTCGACCTGCTGTACCCGCGGCTCCGGCCACCCCACCCGGCGGACGGCGGCGACCCGCCGCGGCAGGCGGTCGCGAACGCGGACGAAGCGCTCGGCGCCCAGGAGCTGGGCGGTGCGCAGCTCGCACGCACCGTCGTGCTGACCGGCGGCGGCGCACTGGGGCCCATGCCCAGCTTCCTGATACAGGACGGCCCCGACCCCCGTGCTCGAACTCGAAGTCCGCACGGCCGAGTTGGGGCGGATCGGGAAGATCGCCATGTTCACCGAGCTGGAGTTCGACGTCCGGATCACGCCGGACGGCGCCCTGGCCACCGCGACCGTGCGCACCGACCGGCTGCCCGCCGCGTTCGCCGACACCGTAGTGACCACGTTCGCCGAGGCCGTGCGCCGCGGCCCGGAGCACGGGCCGGAGACCGCCGACTCCCCTTCCGACGAGCCCGACGAGGACCCTTCATGCGCGTACTGATCCTGAGCAGCCCCGAGTCCACCCACTTCTCCTGCATGGCGCCGCTGGCCTGGGCACTGCGCGGCGCCGGGCACGAGGTGCTGGTCGCCGGGCAGCCCGACATCGTTCCGATGGCCCGCGCCACGGGCCTGTCCACGGTCACCGTGGGCCGTCAGTTCTTCGGGAAGGACCTGCTGTCCCCGGCGCTGCCACCGGACAAGCGGCCCATCGAAGTGGTGGGCCCGCACACTCCGAAGATGACCCTCATCGGCTCCCGGATCTGGGTACTGCACTCCCGCTACCTGGCCCCGCGCTACCTGGAGGTGGCCCGCCAGTACCGGCCCGACCTGGTCATCTCGGAGATGCTCGACTGGGCGGCGCTGCTCGTCGGCGGCGCTCTGAAGATCCCGGTGGTGTCGCACCGCTGGGGCGTCGACCCGATGAGCCCTCTGATGCGCGGCACCGCCGAGGACCTGCTCGCGGGAGCCTGCGAAAGGCTCGGCATCGAGGGCGGACTGCCGCGGCCGGACGTGGTGCTCGACCCTGCGCCGCCCCAGCTGCTGTGCCCCGGAACCCCGGCGGCCACCCCGATCCGGCACATCCCGTTCAACGGGACCGGCGAGGTGCCCGGCTGGCTGCGGCAGCGCGGCGAGCGGCCCCGGGTGTGCGTGTCGATGGGGCGGCAGACCCTCGCGCTCGGCGGCATCCCGTTGTTCCGCGGGATCATCCAGGCCTTCGGGGACATCCCGGAGGCCGAGGCGGTGATGACGGTGCAGGAGGAGTTCCTCGACCGGCTCGGCACCGTCCCGTCCAACGTGCGCCTTGTCCCGCCGACGCCCCTCAACGGCTTCGTCGACCGGATGGACGCGGTCGTCACGCACGGCGGCGCCAACACCCTGCTCACCGTGGCCGGTCGCGGAGTACCGCAGCTGATCCTGCCGCAGCTGGCGGACCAGTTCGAGGGCGGTGAGCGGCTCGCCGCCGCAGACGCCGGGCTCAGCCTCGCCACCGCCGACGAGCAGAACGACCCGGCTGCCGTCGCGGCGGCCGTGCGCACCCTGCTCACCGAGGAGCGCTTCGCCAAGGGCGCAAGGAAGCTCGCCGACACCATGGCCGCCATGCCGAGCCCCGCCGCCGTCGTCCGTGACCTGGAGAACCTGTGATGCGCGTCCTGTTCATCAGCTCCCCCGCCGCCACCCACTTCCTGCCCATGCTGCCGCTCGTCAGGGCGCTTCAGGCGGCCGGCCACGAGGTCCTCGTCACCGGCCAGCCCGATGTGACGGGGCCCGCCGAGGCCGCGGGCCTGGCGACCGTGACCCACGGGGACGCCTTCCACTACGAGGATCTGTGCGGTGGCAAGGGGCCGCGGGGCCCGCGCCCCATCGAGACCGTGGGCCGGCCGCCCGCGCAGCAGATCGACGGTGCCGCCCAGATGTGGCGCAACCACACCTCGTACCACCTGCCCGACTACCTGGAGCTCGCCCGAGACTGGAAGGCCGACCTGGTGGTCTCCGACCACATGGACTTCGCGGCGCCGATCGTCGGCGAGGTACTCGGCATCCCGAGCGTCGAGCACCGCTGGGGCGTGAACCCGACCAGCACGTCCACGCTCAGGATGACCCTGATGTGGCTCGGCCCCCTCTGCGGGCGCCTCGGCCTGGACTCGGTGCCGGGGCCGAGTCTGATCCTCGACCCGGCGCCGCCCGCGCTGCGCAGCACCGACGCCCCGGAGGGCCGCCCGATCCGTCCCCTCCCGCACACGGACGGCCGCGCCCCCTGGGCCTACGCCACATCCCCGGGGGCCCCGGGCTGCCGGGTCGCGGTGGCGCTCGGCGGGCACACCCTCGAACTGGGCGGCGCCCCGCTGGTGCGCATCGTCGTCGCCGTACTGGAGCGCACCGGCGGCGTCGAGGCGGTCGTGTCGGCCCCGCCCCGGTTCCGCGAGGCGATCGGGGCACTGCCGAAGACGATGTCGTACACCGATGAGACGGCACCCGGCGTCCTGTTCCCCGGCGCCGACCTGGTGGTCCACCACGGCGGCGCGGGCAGCACGCTTGGCGCGGCCGCGCTCGGCGTACCGCAGCTGGTGCTTCCGCAGGTGGGCGACCAGTTCATCGCGGGCGACAAGGTCGCCGACGCGGGTGCCGGGATCAGCCTCGACTCGGCCGGGCTCCAGAACAACGACACCCATCTCACCGACGCCGTACGCGCGTTGCTCTCCGACCCGGGATACCGGCAGGACGCCGCACGGCTGCGGCAGCAGATCCAGGAGATGCCCGGTGCGGCCGAAGCGGTCGGCGTCCTGGAGGACCTGGTCTCCCATCAGACGGTGCGGGCGTGAGTACGACGGAGATGACAGAGGAGGCGAAAGAGAAGCAGCCGAATCCGCATGGCATGCGCCGCCGTCGCCGGGATCGCCCTGTACATGGCCCGGTCGGCCGCCTCCCCGGACCAGTTGGGCGTGGTCACCACAACCTCCCGGTTCGCCCTCCTGATGAACGACGTGCACGTCGACGAGACCCAGCCCCAGACACCCCCCGAGGAGACAGAGGACCATGCGCGTACTGATGCTGAGCACCCCGTTCCCCACCCACTTCACCCCCATGGTGCCGCTGGCCTGGGCGTTGAAGGGGGCCGGACACGAGGTGACGGTCGCCGCGCAGCCTGACGTCACGGACGCGGCCCGCGCGGCGGGGATATCCGCCGTCGACATCGGAGACCGCTTCCACGGCCTGGACCTGCTGCAGCGCCACCTCCCGCCCGGGGTACGGCCATTGGAGCTGATGGGGCCGACCCCGCCGGAGAAGATGGCGGGCGCCACCAAGCTGTGGGAGATCCACGCCCGCTATCTGCTCGACGCCTACCTGGAGTTCGCCCGCGACTGGCGCCCCGACCTGATCGTGTCCGAGCAGATGGAGCTCACCGGCGCGGTCATCGGCAAAGTGCTCGGAGTGCCGTCGGTGCAGCACCGCTGGGGCGTCGACCCGCTCAGCGGCCCGTCCCGCGCCTCGGCCCGCAAGTTCCTGTACACAGCGGCACACCGGCTCGGCCTCGACGGGCTGCCCGACCCCGATCTGCTGCTCGACCCGTGCCCGCCGGCGCTGCGCCACCCGAGCGCCGCGCCGGGCGCGCCGATCGGCTACGTGCCCTTCAACGGCGTCGGCACCGTGCCCGAGTGGCTGCGGGTACCGGCTCCGGAGGGGCTGCGCCGGGTGGCGGTCTGCCTGGGCCACCAGACGCTGGTGCTCAACGGCACCGGCCTGTTCCAGACGATCATCGAGTCCTTCGCCGGACTTGAGGGCGTCGAGGCCGTGGTGACCGCGGCCCCGGAGTTCCACGAGCGCTTCGGCGAACTGCCCGACAACGTACGGGTGGTGGAGCCGGTGCCGCTCAACCTGTTCCTGCGCGACTGTGATGCGGTGGTGCACCACGGCGGCGCCAACACCACGATGACGGCCTGCGTGTTCGGGCTTCCGCAGGTCGTCCTGCCGCAGCTGGTGGACCAGTTTGCGTCGGCCGAGCTCCTTGCCGCGGCCGGGGCGGCCCGGGTGCTCCCGGAGGCGGCCCCGCAGAACGACCCGGCGCAGGTCCGTGCGGCGATCGCCGACGTCCTCGGGGACGACGGGTATCTGAAGGGCGCGCGGAAGCTGTACGACGACATGGCGGCGATGCCGAGTCCGGCCCAGGTGGTGGCGGACCTGGAACTGCTCGCCGCCTGAGGCACCAAGTGAGGGGCCCCGAACGGATTCCGGATGCTGTCGGTCAACCCGGGGCTCGCCTGACGTCGGCCTTCAAGACCTGGTTGTGGTCCCGGAGGCCGACGTTGTCGTCTGGGCGGGTACAGGTGTCGATGAGGCGTCCCCCGGGTGAGTCTGTGGTGGTGAGTGCGGGGTATCCGGGTTTCCCCGTGTCCGGCTGCTGTTCTGGCGGGGTTGACCGGGGTGCCGCGCATGCGCGGCATGTCGAGCATGACGGTGCGGTGGCGGCGGACGGTGGTGACAGCGTCGTGGCTCGCCCGCGTCGCGGCCGAGTGCCAGTGCTGCCTGCACGGCCGCGTGCGGAACGTCGCCCAGCTCGTACAGGTCCCTACGCCCTCGTACGACACCGGCAAGGGGCTCAGCGTCGCGGACGCCCGGCTGTTGCTCCGCGCGTCCGAGGAGGACCGGCTGCACGCCCTCTACGTGCTGGCCTTGGTCCTGGGGATGCGGCGCGGCGACCTGTTGGGGCTCCGTTGGGACGCGATCGACCTGGACCGCGAGACGCTGACCGTTGAGCGTGCGCTGCAGCGCGTCGAGGGAGAGCTGCGGTTGGTCAAGCCCAAGACTCTGGCGTCGGTCCGCACCGTTCCGCTCCCGCCCCTCGTGGTGAAGGCGCTCACCGACCACCGCGAGCGGCAAGCCCAGGAGCGCGCCGCCGCCGGCACGGGATGGAAGGAACGAGGGCTGGTCTTCACGTCCCGCATCGGCACCCCGGTGGAGCCGGACAACCTCCGGCGGAGCTGGGACCCGCTCCGGAAGCGTCTCGGTCTGGAGATCCGGTTCCACGATCTCCGGCACTCCGCCGTGTCGCTCCTGTTGGATCTCGGTGTTCCGCCTCACATCGTCCGGCAGATCGTCGGCCACAGCGACATCGGGGTAACCATGAAGGTCCCCGAGGTGTCCCGAGCTGGTCACCCGAGTGGCGGCTTGCAGTCGTGAGCCGCGTGCCCCCACCTAAGGGTGAGGACACCACCGCCGAAAGTGATGAAGAGGATGAGAGCCCAGGGGAATGCTGAACCGGCCTCGCGTGACACAGCTGCCCAGGTGATCGTCCTCAGGAGCCGTTGGCGTACCCCTTGGTAGCCGACACGAAAACACCCCCTCCGTAAGATCCCGGAGGGGGTGTTTGCCCTGATGAGGGCGGTTGTGGCTGGGGCCGGGGTCGAACCGGCGACCTATCGCTTTTCAGGCGATCGCTCGTACCAACTGAGCTACCCAGCCACGAGGCTTCCGGGGAAACCTCAGCGGTCCTGACGGGATTTGAACCCGCGGCCTCCACCTTGACAGGGTGGCGAGCACTCCAAACTGCTCCACAGGACCAAGCGTTTGTGTGCAACAGTGTCGCACACGATCTTGCGTGCCCCCAACGGGATTCGAACCCGTGCTACCGCCTTGAAAGGGCGGCGTCCTAGGCCGCTAGACGATGAGGGCTATCGGCCCGCCTGGGCGCTTCTCAGCGCGTCGGGGACGTGAGAAGCATATGGGATGGCGGGGAGGATCGCCAAAACGGTTTTACGACCCCGATGGCGACGGCGTGGCCGGGGACGGTTTCGTGCCCGGGGGCTCGTGGTGGAGCCGCTGATCAAACACTTCCTCGGGCAGGTGGCGGCTGACCTCGGCCGTCGTCAGGCCCAGGCCGCCCAGCCTGATCTCGTCCCAGGCCTGGAGGCGGCGGGTGCCGCGGTCGAAGTAGAGGATCGAGGCCTCGATCGGGTCGGGGTACTTGCGCTCCACGGCACGCAGGCCGCTGCCGCCGGTCGAGCCCTCGATGCGCAGACGTGTGCCGTACTTCATGACCTCCGTGCCCTCGTGGTGGAGGTGGCCCGCCAGGACCAGCGGGACCGCGCCGTCCGTCTCGCGCGCGGCGGCCGGCTCGTGCGCGACCGCCACGTCGACCGGGGTGCCCGCCGCCCGCTGGTCGCGCAGGGCAGCGGCCAGGCGGTCGCCCGCCAGCACCTCGGCCGCGTCCCCGCCGGGCGACACCGAGCGGTCGGGGGTGAACTGGGGGTCGCCGATGCCCGCGAACCGCAGGCCGGCGATCGTCTGCGCCCGGCCGTCGTCCAGGACGTGCACGTTCCTCATGTGCTGCAGGTAGCGCTGGGTGGTCCTGGAGTCGTGGTTGCCCCGGACCCAGACGTACGGCACGCCCAGGTCCGCGACCGGGTCCAGGAAGCCGTTCTCCGCGGCGGTGCCGTGGTCCATCGTGTCGCCCGAGTCCACGATCACGTTCACCTTGTACTGCTCCACGAGCGAGGCGATGATCTTCCAGCTCGCCGGGTTCAGGTGGATGTCGGAGACGTGCAGGACCCGCAGGCCGGCCGGGTCGGGCTGATAGGCGGGGAGGGTGGACGTGACGTCGTACAGCTTCGTCACGTTCGTCACCAGGCGCGCCAGCTCCTTCTGGTAGACGTCGAATTCGGTGACGATGCTGCGCGCGTTGCCGACCAGGGAGGGCGCGGAGGAGAGCAGGCCGGAGAACTTGGGCTCCAGGACGGACTTGGGGTTCCAGGTGGCGTACGCGGTCGCCCCGGAGGCGGCGAGGAGGGCCAGTGCCAGGCCGCCGGCCGTCAGGGCGCGGCGCGGGTGGCGGTAGACGGCGAGGCCCAGGGCGGTCGCGCCGGAGACCACGGCGACGCAGGAGCGTACGGCCAGGTCGAGCGTGCCGTGCTCGACGTCCCGGGCCACCTCGTCCTGGAGCCCGGAGAGCCGCTCGGGGTGGTCGACGAGGGCCTGGGAGCGGAGCGGGTCCAGCTGGTCGACGTTGACGTCCAGGCGGACCGGGGCGACATGGCTGTCCAGGGTGAGCGCGCCCAGCGGGGAGACGTTGATCTTCGTGCCGCCGGTGAGGGACGGGCGCAGTGCCATCGTCGTGTCCATCGGGCCGACCGGGACCCGTACGTTCCCGACGATCAGCAGGCCCAGCCAGGCGCCGACCAGGACCACCGTGGTGAGGCCCAGGGCGCGCAGCCAGGGGTTGGGGCGGGCCGCCAGTTCCAGGGCCGGGAGGGCGGGGGCGGCTTTGCGGGCGCGACGGGTGCGCGGGGTGCGGAGGGCTGCGACGGCGGCTCGGGCACTGGCCATTGGGGGCGTATGCCCACGGCCGGGCGGGGATATGCGGCGGATATACGACGGTTCGCCTGCCTCGTACGGGCCTCCCGTACCGGACAATGACCGTGTGCTGGAGATGACGCGCGAGGAGTTCGAAGAGCTGGTCGCCGAGGCGCTCGACCGGATCCCGCCGGAGCTGACGCGGCTGATGGACAACGTCGCGGTGTTCGTCGAGGACGAACCGCCCGCGGACGATCCCGAGCTGCTCGGGCTGTACGAGGGGACACCGCTGACCGAGCGGGGCGAGTGGTACGCGGGGGTGCTGCCGGACCGGATCACGGTCTACCGGGGGCCGACGCTGCGGATGTGCGACAGCCGTGCGGACGTCGTCGCCGAGACCGAGGTCACCGTGGTGCACGAGATCGCCCACCACTTCGGCATCGACGACGCCCGGCTGCACGCGCTCGGGTACGGGTGACCGGCGGGGCACGCCGATGCGAGCGGGGCGCGTGTCCTCATGCGGGCGGCGGGAGTTGGTCAGGTTGACTCCCATCCTCGCCTCCGGAGGTGGCCGCCGTGCGCCCCTTGTACGTACCCGTCCGTCTGGTCGTCACGGTGCTGGCCCTCACGGCCGCCGCCGGCTGTGTGAGCGTGGGTGACGACGCCGGCCGGGCCAGGCCCTCGCACTCGGCGGGGCAGCGGGGCGGCGAAGCGCCCGACGGGGGTCCGGTGGACGTCGGCGGCGGCCTCGGCCACGGCGGTGGCGGCTCCGGGGACGGCAAGCACGAGCACGGGGGCAAGAAGAAGCGGGGGGAGTCGGCCACGCCCTCGGTCACGCCGTCCGTGCCGGGCAGCGTCTCGGCGGCGCCGCCGCAGCCCGGGAAGACCGTGGATCCGGCCCCCGCGCACACGATCGAGCCGACCCCCACGCAGACGGCCGAGCCGCAGCCGACGCCCACCGAGGAGCCGACGCCCGCCTCGACCCCGCCGCCGTCGGCCGAGCCGTCCTCCTCGGCCCACGAGGAGACGGGACCCCAGCTGGTCCAGCGGGAGCCGGCGCCCGAGGCGGGGACTCCGGCCTAGGACGTGACCAGCGTCTCCTGGCGTCGGTTTGCCTCGGGGGGCGTTGGGTGCGTATGGTGGTAGATCGTTTGATCCCATTTGCCCGGCGCCACTGCAGAGCGCGCCGTGTGGCGCGTACTCTCCCTTGCCGTGGCGGACCGCATTGAGGCGGTCGTGAGCGATTCACGGAGTTGACGGGCGCGTGCCGAAGAGACTCCGGAAGGTTTCGCATTCGCATGTCCGTGTCCAGTACTGATCAGATCGTCATGCCCGAGAACGACAACGAGCTCGTGGACGTGACGACCGAGGTCACCGAGGCCGTCGAGGCCGCTGACACCACCCCCCAGATCACCTTTGCCGACCTCGGCCTCCCCGAGGGCATCGTGCGCAAGCTCGCACAGAACGGCGTCACCACCCCCTTCCCGATCCAGGCCGCGACCATCCCGGACGCCCTGGCCCGCAAGGACATCCTCGGCCGTGGCCGCACCGGCTCCGGCAAGACCCTCTCCTTCGGCCTGCCGACCCTGGCCACGCTGGCCGGCGGCCGCACCGAGAAGAAGCGGCCGCGTGCCGTCATCCTCACGCCGACCCGCGAGCTGGCCATGCAGGTGGCCGACGCCCTGCAGCCCTACGGCGACGTCCTCGGCCTGAAGATGAAGGTCGTCTGCGGCGGTACGTCCATGGGCAACCAGATCTACGCCCTGGAGCGCGGCGTCGACATCCTCGTCGCCACGCCCGGCCGCCTCCGCGACATCATCAACCGCGGCGCCTGCTCCCTCGAGGACGTGCAGATCTCGGTCCTGGACGAGGCCGACCAGATGTCCGACCTGGGCTTCCTGCCCGAGGTCACCGAGCTGCTCGACCAGGTCCCGGCCGGCGGCCAGCGGATGCTGTTCTCCGCGACCATGGAGAACGAGATCCAGACGCTCGTCGACCGCTACCTGAACAACCCCGTCTCCCACGAGGTGGACGCGGCCCAGGGCGCGGTGACGACCATGTCGCACCACATCCTCATCGTGAAGCCCAAGGACAAGGCACCGGTCACCGCCGCGATCGCCTCCCGCAAGGGCCGCACGATCATCTTCGTCCGCACCCAGCTGGGCGCCGACCGCGTCGCCGAGCAGCTGCGCGAGGCCGGCGCGAAGGCCGACGCACTCCACGGCGGCATGACCCAGGGCGCCCGCACCCGGACGCTGGCCGACTTCAAGGACGGCTACGTCAACGTGCTCGTCGCGACCGACGTCGCCGCGCGCGGTATCCACGTCGACGGCATCGACCTGGTCCTGAACGTGGACCCGGCCGGCGACCACAAGGACTACCTGCACCGTGCGGGCCGTACCGCGCGTGCCGGTCGTACGGGCACGGTCGTCTCGCTGTCCCTGCCGCACCAGCGCCGCCAGATCTTCCGCCTGATGGAGGACGCCGGCGTCGACGCCGCGCGCCACATCATCCAGGGCGCCGGCGCCTTCGACCCGGAGGTCGCCGAGATCACCGGCGCCCGCTCCATGACCGAGGTCCAGGCCGAGTCGGCGGGCAACGCCGCCCAGCAGGCCGAGCGCGATGTCGCCCAGCTCACCAAGCAGCTGGAGCGCGCCCAGCGCCGGGCCACCGAGCTGCGCGAGGAGGCCGACCGGCTGGTCGCCCGCGTCGCCCGCGAGCGCGGCGAGGACCCGGAGACCGCGGTGGCCGAGGCCCAGGCGGCCGCGGCCGAGGCCGTGGTCGAGGCGGCCGTGGCCCAGGAGCCGGCGGAGCGCAAGACCGAGCGCGAGGAGCGTCCGGCGGGTTCGGCGCCGTACGAGCGCCGGGAGCGCCGTTCCTTCGACCGGGACCGTGGCGAGCGCGGCGAGCGGGGTTTCGAGCGCCGTGACGACCGTGGTGACCGCGGTGGCTTCCGCCGTGACCGTGACGAGCGTCGCCCCTTCGACCGTGACCGTGGCGAGCGTGGCTTCGAGCGTCGTGACGACCGTGGTGACCGTGGTGGTCGTTCCTTCGAGCGCCGTGACGAGCGCCGGCCGTTCGACCGTGACCGTGGCGAGCGGGGTTTCGAGCGCCGTGACGACCGCGGTGGCCGTGGCTTCGAGCGTCGTGACGACCGTGGTGACCGTGGCGGTCGTTCTTTCGAGCGCCGTGACGAGCGTCGTCCCTTCGACGGCGACCGTGGCGGCCGCTCCTTCGAGCGTCGTGACGACCGCGGCGGCTTCCGCCGGGACGAGCGCGGTACTGCCGGGCACCGGGGCAGCGACCGTCCGTTCAACCGTGAGCGTCGTGACGACCGCCCGGGCTTCCTCCCCCACTCTCGACGTCCCTCGAGCGGGGGGACCCCCACCGCCGGTCACGACCGCCCCTACGGCCGTCGTGACGACCACCGCGGCGGCACCGGCTCCTTCGGCCGCCGCGACGACAAGCCGCGCTGGAAGCGCAACGGCTGACGAACATGAGTGACCGGCACCCTCGCCGGTGACCGAACACGGCTGCGGGCCCCGGGACATCCGGGGCCCGCAGCCGTTTCGCTGTCAGCAGGTGGACAGGGGGGAGCGGATCGCGTGCCGGGTGCGCTGCAGCCGCAGGGCGAGCTGCACCTCCAGCGCCCGCATGGGTTCCTGCCAGGTGGAGCCCAGCAGATCGGTGATCCGTTCCAGGCGCCGGGAGACGGTGTTGGGGTGCACATGGAGGGCCTCGGCGGCCCGGCGGGGGCTGCCGCCGGACGCGAACCAGGCTTCCAGGGTGTGGACCAGATCCGTGCAGTGCCGACTGTCGTAGGTGATCACCGGGCCGATCGTGGTCTGTACGAAGGCCGTGATGTCGGGGCTGTCCGCGAGCAGCAGCCCGAGGAAGCCCAGTTCCTGTGCCGAGGCGCTGCCCCCGTCGGTGCCGAGTGCGGTCAGCGCCTCCAGACAGCGCCTGGCCTCCTGGTAGGTGCCGTGGACCGAACCCGGATGCGCGACCGGCCCGGCCGAGCCGACCGTCACCCGGCGGCCGGTCACCGTGGACAGCTCGGCGGTGACCGCCCGCCCCGCGTCCCCCGAGTCCGTACCGGGGACGAGCAGCACCAGGCAGTCGTCCACGATGGTCTGCAGTCCCGCCATGCGGTGGGCGTACGACGAGGCCCAGACCAGGGCCCGGCCGCTCGCCCCGCCGTCCGGCCGCGCGATCAGCACCACGTGCGGGTCGTCGAGGGCGACGCCGAGGCGCCGGGCGTGCACCGCGAGCTGTTCGGGCGCGCGGGGCGAGTCGCCGATCAGGTCCTGGAGCAGCCGGCTGCGGCCCCCGTCGGGGGACGTCTCGACACCGGTCTGGATGCGCAGCAGGACCGCGGTGGACTGGGCCGTGGCCCGCAGCAGCCGGAGCTGGTAGTCGATGGCTGGGCCGTCCGCGGCCAGGATCAGGGTGCCGAGCACCTCGCGGCCCGCGGTGGCCGGACACAGCCACAGGCCGTCCGCCGAGCGGATCGGGGCGAGTTCGGTATGGGCGTCCAGGGTCCGCTGGAAGAGTTCCGCCTCGTCGAAGTCCGGGAAGCCCTCGGTGACCGCGAGGGTCCGGCCGGTGGCGTCGCGCACCATCAGGGCTCCGCCGAGTTCGGCCGCGGCGCGGGCAGCCACCTCGTTCAGTCCGTGGCCGCTCAGCACCATGTCGATGAGCCGGGTGTGGACGCCGCTGACCAGACGCTCCGTGGTGGAGGAGTCCAGCGCGCGGGACACGTCGAGTTCCAGTTCGCTGAGCTCGGACCGGGTGTGGGCGAGCAGCCGGGCCTTCTTGATGGCCAGCGAGGCGAGGTCGCCCAGCGAGGACATCAGCGTGATCTCGTCGGGCGTGAGGTGGCGCACCGAGCGGTCGGCGCCGTAGAGAGCGCCGAAGGTGTCGCTGCCCTCCTTCAGGGGCACCGCCATCAGACCGTGCAGGCCTTCCGCGGTGACCACCTCGTCGGTCGGCGTGGAGTGCGGGAAGCGGTCGTCGGTGAGGTAGTCGGCGGTCCAGAAGGGCGCGGAGCGGTCGAACGCCGCGTTGCCGACGCCGCCCTGGGCAGGGACCACGAACCCCGGGGTCATGGTGGAGGCGTGGCCGTCGGATATGCGTACGTAGGAGCGGCCGTCGACGGGGTCCCTGAGGGTGATCCACGACATGTCGAAGTTGAGGAGCAGCCGGGCCCGGCGGGTGATCACCTGCAGCAGCGCGTCGACCTCGTAGGGGAGGGTCAGTTCCCGTGCGGTGTCCACGAGTGCCGCGAGGGCGGCCTCGCGCTGCTGGCGGCGGGCGAACAGGCCGTGGATGTCCAGGGCCAGGGACCGCGCGCGGTCGAGGAGGGCCAGGGACGCGGCCGGCACCGGTTCGCCGGAGTCGGGGGGCGGTTCGAAGCGGTGGGGCGGAGCCTCGGTGGCGAGCAGTTCGAGAAGTCTGAGTAGTTCGTCCTGTACGAAGTCGTCCGTGTGCCGCATAGACCTCACCCCCAGTTGATCTGCGGCGCCTGCGGCGCGTGGCTCTGCCGAGCCTTCGCGAACCTAGATTGCGTGCACGACAGGCGTCAACGATGGCTTGAACCAGTACCCTTGAGGCGACCTTTGGCCGAAACCACATGCCAGAGCCTGCCGCACGGTGACCGGAGCACCGCCCGGCCGGTGTGCAGCGGTTATCGCTGCACATTCCCCCGTCGTGTTCGGTAACCCGACAATAAGCCCTGACAGCGTGCCGGGAAGGGAACGGCGCCGCGGTCACGGAGCGTCCGGCGGGGGGGCAGGGACATGTCGGGAACGCAGAGTTTCGTACGGTCGCTGGAGCGCAGCAGGTTGTCGCTGACGCGTCCGGACCGGCCGGCCGAGTTCGAGCTGTTGGGCTTGCGATGGAATCTTCTTGACGAAGTGTTTGCTCCGGTCTTCTCGCCGTCGACCGCGGTGGCGCTCGATCTGCTGGGACTCGCCGAGGCGGGTCCGGGCGACCGGTCGGGCTCGTTCCTGGAGATCGGCTGCGGGACCGGGGTCGCCGCCGTGCGCAGCGCGCTCGCCGGGTGCGAGCGGGTGGTCGCCGCCGACGTGAACCCCCGGGCGGTCGAGAACGCGGCGCTCAACGCCGTGCGGCACGGAGTGGGGGACCGGGTGCGGGCCGTGCGGAGCGATCTCTTCTCCGCGCTTCAGCAGGAACGTTTCGACATGGTCTTCTGGAGTTCCAACTACGTACGCGCGCCCGAGGACTACACCTACCGGTCCATGCACGAGCGGGCCTATGTCGATCCGGGCTACCGCACGCACCGGCGCTATCTGGCCGAGGCCCCGCGGATGCTCGCCCCGGGCGGCCGGGCGCTGCTGCACTTCAGCAGCCGCGGTGTCCGCGGGGAACTGTACGAGATGGCCCGGGAGTTGGGCCGGGAGCTGCACGTGGTGCGGTCCGTGGAGCTGGTGGAGCAGGAGTACGGCGCCGACGCCGTCGAGCACCTGCTGCTGGAGATCCGCGTCGCGGACAGCGGTGACGGTCGCGACCGACCGGGCCGGATGTCCGGGTGATGACCGCCGAGCGCGCGATCCGGACCGGCTCAGCGGTTGGCCTGCCGGCCGCCGGGGCGGGTGCCGGTGCCGCGCGGGAGGGCGGCCCCGTGACCGCGGGGGTGGGGTTCTTCCGCCCCGGTGCCGGTCGCTCAGGGAGCAGTTGGACGCGGGCACGGTGGAGCGGGGAGCGATCGCCGGGGTCCGACGACGGGGGAAAGTGGTGCCGTGGTGACCCTGTCCGGGCGGGACGCCTTTCGCAGTGAACTCACCGAGGTCGCCGGGCGGGACCGCCGGGTGGTCTGTCTGGAGACGCGGGCCCGCAAGAAGGATCATCCGTTCGAGGCGGCCCACCCGGACCGCTTCTTCTCGCTGCCGAACGTGGGCACGGTGCTGACCCAGATGGTGACGGGCCTGCGGGCGGCCGGGTTCAAGCCGTTCGTGGCGGTCACGCCGGGCCCGGCGGAGGGGCGGGCGGTGGCGCCCCGGTCGTTGTGGCGCGACTGCCTGGAGGCCGGGGCGACCGTGGTGATGTCGCCCGAGGGCTTTCCCGACGGGTACGACGAAGTGTGGCGGATGTCCGGTGTACCGCTCGCGATGCCCTGCGGGGAGGAGGAGACACGGGCGGTGGTGCGGCACGCCGCGCGGTCCCCGCTGCCGCACTGTCTGGTGCTCGGGGAGGGGCCGGGGACCGATCTGTCCTGGGAACCGAGCGAGCCCTCGCCGGCCACGGCGCGGTTGATCTCCGTCGGTGAGGACGGCACCCGGCTGGCGCTCGCCGCGCGTGCGGCCGCGCCCGGACTCGGGCACGCACACCTCGTCTACCTGGACGATGTCCGGCTGTCCGCCGCGGCCGTGGAACTCGCCACGTGGACGGGGAAGTCGGTGGTGACCGCGGCGCCCCGGCTGCTGGAGCCGGTGCTGGAGGCGCTGCGGTCGCGGTTGCCGGGGGACGCGGTGCTGGGCGTGCCGGCGCCGCTGCGGGCCGGGCGCGCGGACGTGGAGCAGGTGCTGGCCGCTGCCGCGGCGTAGCGGGTGCCTCGGCTTCGCCTTCCGCCCCCATGTGTGTGCCCACCCGCACCACCCGTGCGGCCTTCGTCGTCGGGTGCGGGTCCCCCCCGTGGGGCGGAGCGGGCGTCGGCGGCCGCGGATGCATGTGGGGGCGGTGAGGGGGGCGGTCAGCCGTCCACGTCCTCCAGGAGGCGGGACTGGGCCAGGGCGTAGGCCAGTTGGGCCCTGCTCTTGCTGTTGAGCGCCTCCGACGCTCGGCCTATGTGGGTGGAGACGGTGCGGGCGCTGATGCCCAGGCGCTTGGCTATCGCCGCGTCGGTGTGGCCCTCGATCATGAGGCGCAGGACGGTGCGCCGGGTCTCGTCGGTCATCAGCGGGGGGCGCGCCTGCTCCTGGGTGATGCTGAGGGGTTCCGCCCGCTGCCAGGCGTGGTCGAAGACGGTCGCCAAGTAGTGGACGATCGCCGGGTGTTCGACGGTCAGGGCCGTGGTCCTGAGGTCGTGCCGCGGGTCGGGGATGAAGGCCGTCCTGCGGTCGAAGATGATCAGGCGGTCGAAGAGTTCGTTGAGGGTGCGTACCTCGACGCCGACCGCGGTGACCTGCTCGATGTAGGCGAGCGTGGGGCCATGGGTGCGCACCGAGTGCTGGTAGAGCGTCCGCTGGCGGATGTCCCGTTCGGACAGTTCCAGGGTGCGGCGCAGTGCCTTGCTGAGGAGTGCGGTGGCCCGGCCGCCGCCGGGCTGGGCGGTCAGGAGTTCCGTGCGGCAGGCGTCGGCCGACTTCTGCAGCGCCGCGCTGATGACGTCCTCGCCGTGCAGCAGACGGATGTCGGCGGAGGCGGTGCCCTGTTCCTCGCGGTAGACGTCCTCGGCAGCGCTCAGTGCCTCGCGGACGGCCGCCACGGCCTGCTGCTGGACGAGAATGGCGCGCTCGATGGGGCGGCAGAACTCGCTCACCGCGATGTCGGGCGGCACCACGCCCATGATCAGCGGGTTTTCGGCCAAGGGTCGCATGAGACCCAACTCGACGAGGCAGTCCGGTACATCGCCATCAATCGGACCTTTTGAGAGCGCTTCCCGGTAACGGGCCAGACCTTCGTCGCAGAGCCTGATCACATTGGTATGGGAGAGATTGTCCGACTTCCTGCACATTCGTTCCCCCTTCAGAAATGCGCAATGCGCGATCACGAGGCTACCAAGCGAAGAAATCCGGCTGCTGGCTGCGGCATGCTTCTTGCGGCGGAGGCGACAGCGCCTATCAGCCATCTGGGAGGGAATCCACATGAATTCCATGGGAACGACCGCCAAGCGATTCAGCGCGATATTCGCCCTCATGCTCCTCCTCGGACTCGGCGCCCAGTCGGCCGAGCAGGCCCTGCACGGCAAGCCGGTCGTCCAGACGGCCAACATCCCCGATCACGACCCGGAATGGGGCTGACCGAAGGCTCGGGGGACGTCCGACGAACTCATAGGGGGAAAGCGAACGTGCCTCGTCGGAATCCGGAGACCGTAGGAATCATTCTCGCGGGCGGCAGGGGCGAGCGGGCGAAGCCCATCACTCTCGAGTCGTCCGACTACATTCGCAGCAAGGCTCTTATTCCGTTCGTCGGAAGGCGACTCATCGAATGGGTCGTCGAAGCCTGCCGGGACCAGGGCATCCGCCGCTTCTACGTGGTCGCCCACGGTCTGGAGAACCGTAACCAGATCAAGCTGCTGCTGGGCCACGGCGAGCGGCACGGAGTGGACGTCAGGTACTCCCGCTCGCGCCTCGACCGCTACAACGTGGGCTCGGCCGGAGCCACGCTCCACAACCTCGAACAGTGGGACCTGCAGGGCCAGGCCCTGGTGCTGCCGGTCGACTCGCTCTTCGACTTCGACCTGCGGGAGCTTCGGGCCACGCACGAGGCGCGCGGCGCCGTGGTGACGGTGGCCGCGGTGGAACGGACGGCGCGGGAGATCGCCGGCAAGTACGGGGTGATGCGCACCGACGCACGGGGGCTGGTGACGGGCTTCGTCGAGAAGCCGGCCGCCGCCCGGCTGCGCGAGCTGTTCCCGGAAGCGGTCGCGGACGAGCGGGCGACACTGCCCACCAACGCCGGGATGTACCTGGTGGACTGCGGCCGGCTGCGGCTGCTGGCCCGGGAGCCGGAGCTGTTCCGGCAGTCCCACCAAAGGCTCGACTGGGGCGGGGACCTGCTGCCCTGGCTGGCCGGACACGACCACCCGGTCGCCACCCATGCCATCGGCAGGCTCGGCGACCTGGGCAACGTACAGGACTATCTGCACACGCTGCGGCTCGTGCTCGACGGCGCGTACGAGCAGATGAACCGGCTCATGGCGCGGTCCGGGCAGGCCGGAGCGCAGGGCTGGATCCACGAGAGCAGCCTGCTGACGAAGGACGACCTGACCGGCACGACCCTCGCCCAGAAGATCGAGGAGGGGTCGGTGCTGATCGGCCCCGGCGTGCGCATCGGTCACGACGTCGAGATCGGGCCGGGCGTGCGGCTGGAGCACACGGACGTCGGCGACGGGGCCGAGATCCGTGAGGGCAGCACGCTCGTCCGCTCCGCCGTGGGCGAGTCCGCGGTGATCGGCGCCCACGCCGACCTCTCGGAGTCCTACGTCGGACCGATGGCGGTGATCCATTCGGAGCGTGGCCGGCCCACCCGGCTCGAAGGGCACACAGCGATCGGCGACGGGGCCGTGCTGCGTCCCGGGTCCCGGTTCCGCGGGGTCACCGTCTATCCGCGGCTGAGGGTGCCCACGCTGACCGGCGTGCCCGCCGCGACCGAGCTGACGAGCGCCGACGACGTCCTGCGCTGGGTGTGACCCGGCCGGGGACGACAGGCCTCAACACATAGGGGGAATCATGCACATGCACGGCCCCGTAGCGGTGATCGGCGGAGCGGGACGGCTCGGCTCCCTCGTGACCAGGAGACTGGCCGAGGCGGGCGAGCGGGTCCGCGTGGTGAGCCGGCACCCGGAGCGAGGAGCGACCCCGCCGCCCGGCACCGAGCTGCGGCAGGCGGACGTACGGTACGCGGACACGCTGGGGCCCGCGCTGCACGGTTGTGCCGCCGTGGTGTTCAGCGTGGAGCCGGGTACCGCCGACTCCGGTCCCGACAGCCCGGAGACCACGGTCTGCAGCGGAGTGCGCAACGTGCTGGCGGCGGCCGCGGAGTCCGCGCTGCGGCCCCGGTTCGTACTGGTGAGCCAGATCTTCGTGACCCGGCGCGAGCACCCGATGAACGCCTACGGGCGGCTGCTGGACTGGCGGCTGCGCGGCGAGGACGCGGTACGGGACTCGGGTTTCGCCTACACGGTGGTGCGGCCCGGCTGGCTGACCGACGACGGCAGCGCGGGCGCGGGTGTCCGGCTGGAGCAGGACGACCGCGGCGACGGCTGGGTCTCACGCGCCTCGGTGGCCGAGGCCTGTGTCCGGGCGCTCGGCTCCGCGGCGGCCGCGGGCCGCACGTTCGAGGTCTACAACGAGCCGGGCGCGGCGCCCACCGACTGGGATCCGCTGTTCCGCAGGCTGACCCCGGACCCCCTGCCGGCCCTGCGCCCGTAGCGCCACGGCCCCGGCTGCGGGCCGTACGGACGACGTGGCGGGCCCACCCCCGACCGCCCGCCCCGTCCCACACCCGTCGGCTTCCCCCGGCCGGCGGGCCCCTGCCGGGGCCGGCGCCCCGGCGGACGCACACCGCGTCCGCGGCGCCGGCCCCGGGCGAAGAACCTCACGTATTCCAGAGAGGGCTGAGTCATGCCCGGCGAACGTCAAGTCGTGGAGTCCGCCGAGATTTCCGAGAACGTGGTCTCCGAGATCATTTCCCGCACGTTCAGATCAATTCCGCGCAGTGACCAGAGGCGTTGGGGCGAGCTTTATGTGAGAGGCCTGCTTTCGGTTTCCGGCAGGAAGACGATGCGGGCGATCGCCGACGGCGCCGGCGGCGGAGTGGAGCAGAGCCTCTACCAGTTCATCACCAAGTCCCCGTGGGCCGCCGAACCGGTCCGCCGGGAGCTGGCGGACCTGCTGCTGCGGCTGGAGCCGCGCGCCTGGGTGGTCCAGCCCCTGGTGATCGCCAAGGTGGGGCAGCACTCCGTGGGCGTGGAGCGGCGGTGGGTCTCGGAGTTCGGACGGGTCGTCAACTGCCAGCAGGCGATCGGGGTGTGGCTGGCCGCCGACCGGGCTTCGTGTCCGGTGGACTGGCGGCTCGCCCTGCCGGAGAGCTGGGCGGGCGAGGCGGCGCTGCGGCGCCGGGCCTGCATCCCGGAGGACGTCGGCTCCTGCCCGCCCGAGCAGTGCGCGGTGGAAGCCGTGTCCGCGATGGCCGGGGACTGGGGTCTGCCGCACCGGCCGGTGGTGATGGACCTGCGGGAGAGCGACACGTACGGCATCTGCTCGGTGCTGCTGGAGCGCCGTATGCCCTTCGTCGTCCGGATCGACCCCGCGGCCCGCGGACTGGCGCTGCGGGCGCTGCGGCCCGCGCCGCGCCCGGGACTGCCGGAGCCGGTGTCCGAGGCCACGGGCACGCCGTGCCCGCCCGGTTCGCCGCTCGCCCTGGTCCCGGAGCTGAGCCGGCAGTGCCTGCCGGTGGAGTGGTACGACCACGAGGCGGACGCCCTGCGGGCGACGTCCGTCGGCGCCGCCCGGGTCCTGCTGCGCCGGACGGGCCCCGATGCCCCCCGGCCGGTCCCCGCCGACCAGCAGGAACTCATCCTGGTCGGCGCCTGGCGGGATCCGGGGCGGCGCACCCCCAGCGAGTACTGGCTGTCGAACCTGCCGCAGTCCCAGCTCGGCACGGTCTACCGCACCGCCATGCTCGCGGGCCGGGTCACACGCGATCTGACGGGGGTCAGCGAGGGGCTCGGCATCCGGGACTTCGAGGGCCGTTCGTTCCGCGGCTGGCACCACCACATGACGATGGTGTCGCTGGCCCACGCGGCCACGGTCCTGTCCACGGCACCGGGCGCCGAGTCCTGGCCGCCGCCGGTGCGGATGCCGGTGCCGCACGAGCGGGTGGGGGTGCGGGCCGCATGAGCGTTCCTGTGGACGCGGGATGGAAGCGGGCGCCTGCCGGAAGCGGCCGGTTGCCGGGCGGGTGCCGGTTCGTGGGTGTGGGTGCCGGAACCGGATGGTTGCCGCGTGGATGCCGAACCGTGGGTGTGCGTACCGGGGGCCGGCCGTTGCCGGTGGGGATGCGGGTGTGGGCGGGGGTGTGGGGCGGATGAGCGTTCTTGTGGACACGGAGCTGGAGCGGGTGCGTGCGGCGCTGGACGGGCTGCTCGAGGCCTGGCTGCCCGGCCGGCGCTGGTTCGCGGGCAAGGACACCGGGACTCCGGCCGTCACCACCCGGCTCCTGGAGCGGGTGCTGCCGGGCGATCCGGCGCTCCTGGTCGCGGTGTTCGACACCGGCGCCGACGGCCCGTACCAGGCGTTGATCGGGATGCGCCGGGGGCCCGCCCCGGTGCCGTCCGAGGCGGTGATCGGCCGCACGACCGCACCTGGCGGGCCGGCCCTGACGCTGTACGAGGCCACGCAGGAACCGGAGTTGATGACCAGGCTGCTGGAGCGCTTCGGCGCCGACGAGCAGGGGCCGGTGCGCTTCGAGCGTCTGCCCGGCAGCGAGCTGCCCTTCGGGGTGCCCGGAGTGGCGAGCACGGCGGAGCAGTCCAACACCTCGGTGGCCTTCGCCGACCGGGCGATGTTCAAGGTGCTGCGCCGGCCCGTGCCCGGGACCAGCCCGGAGCTGGAGCTGCTCGGCGCGCTGCAGCGGGCCGGCTCGGTGCCGAGCGCGGCGCCGCTGGCCCAGGTGCGCACCACGGGCGAGTCCCCGGTGGGCGCCTTCACGCTCGGCATCGTGCAGGAGTTCGTGCGCTCGCGCGGGGACGGCTGGGCGGCGGCCACCGGCCAGGCCCGCGCGTGCCTGGCGGCCGGGCGCGGCACCGAGGCGCCGCTCGGCGGCTTCGCCGAGGAGTCGTACGCGCTGGGCCTGGCCACCGCCCGGGTGCACACCGCCCTCGCCGAGCAGCTCGGCAGCCGGCCGCTCACCGGGCCGGAGAGCGCGGCCCTGCTCGACCTGCTGGGCGAGCGTCTGGCGGAGGGACTGCGGTCCGTGCCCCAGCTGTCCCCGTACGCGGCCGGGTTGTGGGAGCTGCACGAGGAGCTGCGCACCAGCGTCCTGGGCGGCCGGGCGCCGCTGGTCCAGCGGATCCACGGCGATCTGCACCTGGGACAGGTGCTGCGCACCGAACAGGGCTGGGTGCTCATCGACTTCGAGGGCGAACCCGGACACTCGCCGCAGGAACGCCGCCGGCCGCAGCCGGCCCTGCGCGATGTCGCCGCGATGCTGCGCTCCTTCGACTACGCGGCCCACCACGCCCTGACCGAGGTGCTGGACCGCCCGCCGGCCGAGACACCGCCCGACGACCCGCACGCGGCCCGGCTGGCCCGCCGGGCCACGGCCTGGGCGGTGCACAACCGGCAGGCGTACTGCGCCGGTTATGCCGCGGGGGGCGGCCAGGACCCGCGCCGCGACCCGCTGCTGGTGCGTTCCTTCGAGGCGGACAAGGCCGTCTACGAGGCGGTGTACGAGGCCCACAACCGGCCCGAATGGCTGCCCATCCCGCTGCTCGCCGTCCGCCGGCTGACCGAAGAAATCCAGCAGCAGAATTGAAAGTTCAGGAAGTCCGCGACCGCTCTTTGTCGGTGAGATACGGGCCCGCTGAAGATGTGACACGTTCGCGAAATGTCAAGAACGGGAGATTCGATGGTTCATCAGTCCCGGACGAATTCAAAATCATAATGCGAAGGGTGTGACCATGTCCGACACCGTCAACTTCACGTTCTCCGACACCATCGCGGGCCGGGTGGCCGGATTCGACCGCGAGGCGCGCGTCTTCACCCTCGTCACCGCGGACGGCCGCCACTTCGACGTCTCGCTGGACGGCGGGCCCGGCGCGGAGCTGCTGCACAACCTCGGGGAGCCCTACCAGGACGCCTCCGGCCACATCGACTCACTGCTGGAGGAGGGCCGCTACGTCCTGGCGTACGGCATCTTCTACCCGCAGGCGGACGGGCTGCGGTTCGAGGCCAAGCGGCTGATCTTCACCGGCCGGCAGACGGACGACCACCGGTTCGAGGAGGCCGGCTGGTGGATCCGGCAGATCCGTGAGATAGCCGGCTTCTACCGCAGGGCCCAGTTCGGCGACGGGCCGGTCGACTTCTCGCGCTACCGCACCGAGATCCGGCTCAGCGGTGACAAGACCGCGAGCCACGTCCAGGAGACGGACACCATCTCCCGGCTGGTCTACGGCATGGCCTCCGCGTTCCTGCTGACCGGCGACGACGAGTACCTGGAGATCGCCGAGCGGGGCACCGAGTACCTGCGCGAGCACATGCGGTTCGTGGACGCCGACGAGAACGTCGTGTACTGGTACCACGGCCTCAAGGTCGACGGCGACATCGAGACCAAGCTGTTCACCTCGGAGTTCTCCGACGACTACGACGCGCTGCCCGCCTACGAGCAGATCTACGCGCTGGCCGGCCCGATCCAGACCTACCGGATCACCGGCGACCCGCGCATCAAGGCCGACGCGGACGCCACCATCCGGCTCTTCGACCGGTTCTACCTGGACCCGGAGCACGGCGGCTACTTCTCGCACATCGACCCGATCCTGCTCAGTCCGGAGCACGAGTCGCTCGGCCCCAACCGGGCCCGCAAGAACTGGAACTCCGTCGGCGACCACGCACCGGCCTATCTGATCAACCTGTACCTGGCCACCGGTGAGAAGACCTACGCCGACATGCTGGAGTACACCTTCGACACCATCGTCGGCCGCTTCCCCGACCCCGAGCACAGCCCCTTCGTGCAGGAACGGTTCCACAAGGACTGGTCCCACGACACCACGCACGGCTGGCAGCAGAACCGCGCGGTCGTCGGCCACAACCTCAAGATCGCCTGGAACCTGCTGCGGATGCACTCGCTGCGTCCCAAGCAGAGCTATCTGGAGCTGGCCACCGCCCTCGGCGAGACCATGCCCGAGTGGGGCGCGGACCGGCAGCGCGGCGGCTGGTACGACGTGGTGGAGCGGATCCGGGTGGCCGGCGAGGACCGGCACCGGTTCACCTGGCACGACCGCAAGGCGTGGTGGCAGCAGGAGCAGGCGATCCTCGCCTACCTCATCCTGCACGGCATCACGGAGCGCGCGGACTTCCAGGGCGAGGCCCGGGACGCCCAGGCCTTCTACAACGCCTTCTTCCTCGACCACGACGAGGGCGCCGTCTACTTCAACGTGCTCGCGAACGGGCTGCCGTATCTGCTCGGGGTCGAGCGGCTCAAGGGCAGCCACTCGATGTCGATGTACCACTCGGCAGAGCTGTGCTACCTCGCGGCCGTCTACAACAACCTGCTGCTGGGGGGCAGCGCCATGGACTTCTGGTTCAAGCCCGACCCCGCGCTGATCGAGGGCCGGGTGCTGCGTGTGGCGCCGGACCTGCTGCCGCGCGGATCCGTACGCATCGAGTCCGTCGAGATCGACGGCGAGCCGCACAGCGCCTTCGACGCCGAGGGCCTGCTCGTGCACCTGCCCGAGACGTCCGGGCGGGTCAAGGTGAAGGTCCGGCTGGCCCCGGTGGCCCGGACGGAGGTGGCGGCATGACCGTCAAACTCAGCTCCCGCACCGAGGGCGACACCGCGGTCGTCGTCCTCGAAGGAGAGATCAACTCCACCACGTCCGGCGGGCTCCAGGCCCAGCTGCTGCCGTTCGTCGGGCAGGGCAGCCGGCTGCTGATCGACCTCAGCGGGGTCAGCTACGTCTCCAGCGCGGGCCTGCGCACCCTGCTGATCGTGCACCGCAGGGCCCAGCAGCTGCAGACCGCGGTGATCCTGGTGGGCCTGTCGGAGGAGGTCCGGTTCGTGATGTCCGCCACCGGGTTCCTGGACTTCTTCCAGATCGAGGAAGACCTGGACGCCGCACGGGAACACACGGGCCGATGACCGTCCAGGAGACACGTGAGCGCGTCGACGCGTTCCCCACCCGCCGGATCGGCGGCTACCGGGTCCGGGCCGGACGGCCCTTCCCGTACGGCGCCCATCCGGTACCGGGGGGAATCAACTTCTCGGTCTACTCCGACCGGGCCACCGCGATGCGGCTGGTCCTCTTCGAGCGGGGCGCCCGCGGGCCCGTCGCCGAACTGGAGTTCCCGCCGGAGTTCCGCATCGGCAGCGTGTACGCGATGACGGTCTTCGACCTGGACGCGGAGAACCTGGAGTACGGCTTCCGCGCCGACGGCCCCTTCGACCCGGCGGCCGGCGACCGGTTCGACCCGGGCAAGGTGCTCAGCGACCCCTACGCCCGGCTGGTCTCCGGCCGGGACGTGTGGGGGCGGGAGCCGGACTGGCACGACGTCTACCCCTACCGCGCGAAGGTGCTCGACGACGACTTCGACTGGGGCGACGACACTCCGCTCAACATCCCCACCGAGGACCTGGTCGTCTACGAGACCCACGTCCGCGGCTTCACCCGCCACCCCTCGTCCGGGGTGAGCGCCCCGGGCACCTACGCCGGTCTGCGGGAGAAGATCCCCTATCTGACGGACCTCGGCGTCAACTGCGTCGAGCTGCTGCCGGTGTTCGAGTTCGACGAGCTGGACAACCCGCGCACCGACCCGGCCACCGGCGGACGGCTCCACAACTACTGGGGCTACAACACCGTCTCGTTCTTCGCGCCCAAGGCCGGGTACGCGGCCACGGGCCGGTTCGGGATGCAGGCCGACGAGTTCAAGACCCTCGTCAGGGAGCTGCACCGGGCCGGCATCGAGGTCATGCTCGACGTGGTGTTCAACCACACCGCCGAGGGCAACGAGCACGGCCCGACCATCTCGTTCCGCGGCCTGGACAACGCCACGTACTACATGCTCACGCCGCGGGGCGAGTACTACAACTTCAGCGGGACCGGCAACACCGTCAACTGCAACCACCCCGTGGTGCGCGACTTCGTGCTGTCCTGTCTGCGCTACTGGGTGGCCGAGTACCACATCGACGGCTTCCGCTTCGATCTCGCGGCCATCCTCGACCGGGCGCCCGACGGCACCCCGCTGCCCAATCCGCCCCTGCTGGAGCAGCTGGCCCACGACCCGATCCTGCGCCACACCAAGCTGATCGCCGAGGCCTGGGACGCGGCCGGCCTCTACCAGGTGGGCGCGTTCCCGAACTACGGCCGCTGGTCGGAGTGGAACGGCCAGTACCGGGACACCGTGCGCCGCTTCGTCAAGGGCGAGCCGGGCCTGGTCGGCGAGCTGGCCACCCGGATGGCCGGTTCCCCCGACCTGTACCGGGGCCGCACCGCCTCGGCGTCGGTCAACTTCGTCACCGCGCACGACGGATTCACCCTCAACGACCTGGTGTCGTACAACGACAAGCACAACGAGGCCAACGGGGAGGACAACCGCGACGGCGGCAACGACAACCACAGCTGGAACTGCGGCGAGGAGGGGCCCAGCGCCTCGGCGCACGTCCGGGACCTCAGGACGCGCCAGATGAAGAACCTGCTGGGCATCCTCCTCACCAGCCAGGGCGTTCCGATGGTCCTGGCCGGGGACGAGGTCGGGCGCACCCAGCTCGGCAACAACAACGGCTACTGCCAGGACAACGAGCTCTCCTGGTTCGACTGGGGGCTCGTCGAGGCCAACGCCGAACTGCTGGAGTTCTCCCGGCGCCTGATCGCCTTCCGGCACGCCCACCCGGTCCTGCGTTCCGCCGACCATCCGGTCGGCTCCGACCGGGTCGGCAGTGGTTACCCCGACATCAGCTGGCACGGGGTACGCGCCTGGCACCCGGACTGGTCCACGCACAGCAGGGTGCTCGGGCTGATGCGGTGCGGCCGGCACGCCAAGGGCGGCACCGTCGCCGACGACCACGTCTACATCGCGGTCAACGCCCACTGGGAGTCGCACGACCTGGAGCTGCCCGGCCTGCCCGAGGGACAGGCGTGGCATCTGTTCGCCGACACCTCTCTCGCCGCCCCGCACGGCCTCGCCGAGGTCGGCGGCGAGCCCGAGCTGCACCATCCCGGCCGCTACCACCTCGGCCCGCACGCGCTGGTGATCCTCGTCGGCCGCGACCGGCGCACCGGCTGACCCGCCGCACGCACGCCTCGCAGACGCATGCCTCGAGACGGAGGCCTCACAGAAGGAGAGCTGTTCATGTCGTTCGACGGAACGCTGAGTGTGACCGAGGGCACCGCGACCATCGAGATCAAGGGCGAACTCGACGCGTCCACCGCGCCCCGCTTCCACGACCTGGTCGACCGGGCCGCCGAGCAGGGCGCGGTGCGGCTGGAGATAGACGCCCGACACCTCGACTTCCTGGCCAGCGCGGGTCTGCGCTCCCTGGTCTTCGCCCGCCAGAAGATGGGCGACGAGGTGCGCATCGCCGTGATCGGGGCCACGGAGCCGGTGAGCCGGACCATCCGGCTGGCGGGCTTCGACCACAGCATCGAGCTGATCGACGCCTGAGAGGGGCGCAAGATGGCGATCGACTCCGGAGCCGCCTCGGCCGGACCCACCGCCGGACAGAAGTGGTGCGAGGCGGGCTGCGCCGGTCAGCCGCTCGCCGGGACCACGGCGGGGCTGAGGATCGCGGCCGACCTCGAATCCCTGGACCTGGTCGCCCGGTTCGTCCTCGAACTCGGGCGGTCGGGCCGGCTGACCAGCAGCGAGACCTACCGGTTGCGGCTGGCCGCCGACGAGCTGGCGACCAACATCGTCATGCACGGCTACTGCGGGGCACCGGGCGACATCTGCGTGGACGGCGGGGTCACCCCGGAACGGGTGTGGGTGCGTTTCTCCGACGACGCCCCGCCCTTCGATCCCCGCGGCGGCATGAAGGCGCCCGATCTGGAGGTACCGCTGGCCCGGCGCGCCGTCGGCGGACTCGGGGTCTTCCTGGCGCTGACGGCGGTGGACCGCTTCGACTACGAGCTGGTGGCGGGGCGCAACGTCAGCGTGCTGACGATCCACCGCGACCACCACGGATAGATGAGACGAGATGTCACACACGAAGGTGCTGCTCCTTGACGAACACCGCCGGGCCCCGGCCGAGTTGCTGGCCACGCTGGAAGCGCTGCGGTTCGAGGTCCGCCGCCGTACCCCGGGCGAGGCGCTCGCGCTGGCGCCGGGCGAGCTGGGCGAGACCGAGGTGCTGCTCGTCTCCGCCCGGCTCGCACCGGCCACGGTGAGAGCGGTCGTACGGCGGCTGGACGACGAGGGGCGGCAGCCGACCGTCGTGGCGTTCGCCGACCACGATCTGCACCTGCTCGGCGGGCACGTCCAGGCCGGCTCCGACTACCTCGTACCGCCGTTCCATCCCGAGCTGGTCCGCGCCCGGCTGCGCAACTGCCATGAGCGCGCCGAGTTCAGCCGCACCCTGGAGGACGTGGCCGCCCACGCCGAACTGCTCAGCTACGAGAGGGAGCTGGAGATCGGCCGGGAGATCCAGCTCGGGTTCCTGCCGGACGCCCTGCCCAGCCCCGACGGCTGGGAGATCGACATCCGCTTCCGGCCCGCCCGCACCGTCGCCGGGGACTTCTACGACGTCTTCGAACTGGTCAACCGGCGCCGGCTGGCTCTCGTGGTGGCCGACGTCTGCGACAAGGGCGTGGGCGCCGCCCTGTTCATGGCGCTGATCCGCAGCCTGCTGCGGCACACCGCCGAGCAGAGCGGGCTGCAGAACCTGATCGCCGCCGACGTGCTGAACGAGTCCACCGTCTGGGAGGAGCAGACCCGCGCGATCCCCGTCGTGGGAGCCACCCCGCTGCTGAACGCGGTGGTGGGCACCAACAACTACCTGACCCGCAACCACATCAGACAGGGCTACTTCGCCACCCTGTTCTTCGGTGTCCTCGACCCGGTCACCGGCAACCTCGTCTACATCAACGGCGGCCACAACCCGCCGGTCCTGGTCAGTGCCGACGGATCCGAGCCGGTGCTCCTGGACCCCACCGGGCCGGCCGTCGGCGTCATCCCCGACGTCACCTTCTCGCTGGGCTACGCGCAGATCAGCCCGGGCGACACCCTCTTCATCTACACGGACGGGGTCACCGAGGCGCGCTCCGGGACAGGACGGTTCTTCGGGAACGACCTGATGCTCAAGCAGCTGACCGAGGCGGCGGTGCGCGGCGAGGAACTCCTCGACCACATGGACGGTGTGCTCAACGAGTTCGTCGGCCCCGCCGAGCAGTCGGACGACATCACCATGATGGCCGTGCACCGACGCGCCTCCTGACTCAATCCCGGGTGGAGACCATGTCGCAGATCATCACCGTGCACTCGTACCGGGGCGGTACGGGCAAGTCCAGCACGGCCGCCAACCTGGCGGTGCTGCTGGCCTCCTCCGGGCACCGGGTCGCACTGGTGGACACCGACATCCAGACGCCTGCCCTGGACGTCATGTTCGGCGACGCGCTCGGCACGGTCCGGCACTCCCTGAGCGACTACCTGATCGGGCGCTGCGAGATCGAGGACGCCGCCTACGCCGCGGAGGCGGACGCCGGGCACGACGGCTTCTTCGTGGTGCCGGCCCGCAGCCGGGCCGCGGGCATCAACGAGATCATGGGGCGCGGCTACGACGTCGGGCTGCTCCGCGAGGGCTTCGACCGGCTGATCGACTCGCTCGCCCTCGACGTGCTGCTGCTCGACACCCATGCCGGGTTCAACAACGAGACGGTCACCTCGATGGCCAGCTCGGACGCCCTGGTGGTGGTCACCCGGGCGGACCGGCTGGACATGGCGGGCGCCGCCGAGACGATGTCGCTCGCCGAGCGCCTCGGCTGCGGGCAGCTGAGCGTGGCGGTGAACCTGGTGCCGGCCGGAACGGCACCGGAGCCGCTGCGCGCCAAGGTGGAGAACGCCTTCGGCACCCGGATCACCGTGGCGCTGCCCTACGCCACCGAGATGGCGTCACTGGCCGGCGAGCGGTTGTTCAGCACGGCCTATCCGCACCACCCGCTGGTGGCCGGTTACCGCCGCATCATCGCCGACGTGAGCAACGGGACCACGGCGCTGCGCCGGCCCACGCCGCATCCCCATTCCCTGCCCTGACCCCGGTCCGCGCAACGTCCGGGCCCACGACCGTACTTCGGTGCCAGGAGGCATGACCATGCAAGGCAAGCCCGACGTCCGTCGGCCGGCCCCCACCGTCGGCCGGATACCCGTGCGGGACGTCCGCCCCCAGGTGGACGCGGGCCGCCGCCCCGTCCGTGCCGTGCCGGGCGAGCTGTTCGAGGTGTCCGCCACCGTCTTCCGGGAGGGACACGACGCGGTCGCCGCGAACGTCGTCCTGACCGGCCCGGACGGTGTGCCCGGACCCTGGACGCCCATGCGGCTGCTCGCCCCCGGCACCGACCGGTACGCCGCGCAGGTCTCGGCCGGCCGGGAGGGCGAGTGGACGTACCGGGTCGAGGCGTGGACCGACCCCCTGGCCACCTGGCGGCACACCGCACGCATCAAGATCCCGGCCCGGATCGACGTGGAGCTGGTCCTGGCGGAGGGCGCGCTGCTGCTGGAGCGGGCGCTGCACAAGCTGCCGGCCGGTGCTCCGGAGCGGGCCCGTGAGGTGCTCGGGACGGCGCGCGACCGGCTCCTGGACGGCAGACTCGCCCCCGACGACCGGCTCTTGGCCGCACTCGACGCCGAGGTGACCGGCATCCTGGCCGTTCATCCGCTGCGCGAGCTGGTGACCTGCTCCGAGGAACTGCCGCTGCGCGTCGACCGGGAGCGGGCGCTGTCCGGTTCCTGGTACGAGTTCTTCCCGCGCTCCGAGGGGGCCGTCCCGGCCACGGTGAATGCCGAGGGCGTACTGGAGCCGCCCCGCTCGGGGACCCTGCGCACCGCCGCGGAGCGGCTGGAGGCCGTCGCCGCGATGGGCTTCGACGTGGTGTACCTGCCGCCCGTCCATCCCATCGGCACCACCCACCGCAAGGGCCGCGGCAACACCCTGGCCGCGGGCCCGCACGACCCGGGATCGCCGTGGGCGATCGGCTCCCCGGACGGCGGCCACGACGCCGTCCACCCGGACCTCGGCACCCTGGACGACTTCGACCACTTCGTCACCCGGGCCGCCGAACTCGGTCTGGAGGTGGCGCTCGACTTCGCGCTGCAGTGCTCACCGGACCACCCCTGGGTCACCGAGCACCCGGAGTGGTTCCGGCACCGGCTCGACGGCTCG
The DNA here is from genome assembly GCF_007827595.1 of Streptomyces sp. BK340. Lineage (GTDB taxonomy): Bacteria > Actinomycetota > Actinomycetes > Streptomycetales > Streptomycetaceae > Streptomyces. The sequence goes on along the minus strand of NZ_VISR01000029.1, from coordinate 49,828 downwards.
ATCGCCTACGCCGAGAACCCGCCGAAGAAGTACCAGGACATCTATCCCCTCGACTTCGACACCGAGCCCGAGGGGCTGTACGCGGAGTGCCTGCGCGTGCTGCGCCACTGGATGGCCCACGGGGTGCGGATCTTCCGCGTGGACAACCCGCACACCAAGCCCGTCTGGTTCTGGGAGCGGCTCATGGAGGAGGTGCGCTCCACCGACCCCGACGTGCTCTTCCTCGCCGAGGCGTTCACCCGTCCCGCGATGATGCACAGCCTGGCCCGGGTCGGCTTCCACCAGTCGTACACGTACTTCACCTGGCGCAACTCCAAGGAGGAGGTCGAGTCCTACCTCTCCGAGCTGGCCGGGCTCGGCGGCGAGGAGAGCGCGGCCTACCTGCGGCCGAACCTCTTCGTGAACACCCCGGACATCCTCAACGCCTTCCTGCAGTACGGCGGCCGCGCGGCCTTCGCGGTCCGCGCCGTGCTCGCCGCGACGGCGGCCCCGACCTGGGGTGTCTACGCGGGCTACGAGCTGTACGAGAACGTGCCCGCCGGACCCGGGAGCGAGGAGTACCTCGACTCGGAGAAGTACCAGTACCGGCCCCGGGACTGGAAGGCGGCGGACGCCTCCGGCGACACCCTCGCCCCGCTGATCACCACGCTCAACCGGCTGCGCCGCGACCACCCCGCCCTGCGCCAGCTGCGCAACCTGCGCTTCCACCGGGCGGACAACGACGCGGTGGTCTGCTTCTCCAAGCGGGCCGGGGACGACTGGGTGCTGGTGGTCCTCAACCTCGATCCGCACAGCGTGCGGGAGGCCACGGTCCATCTCGACCTGCCGGCCCTCGGCCTCGACCGCGCCGACACCTTCGACGCGCACGACGCGCTGTCCGGCGAGACGTACCGCTGGGGCCGGGAGAACTACGTACGCCTCGATCCGGAGCACCAGGTCGCCCACATCATCACGGACAGGACGCGCCTCTCGTGAACCCGCCGGTTTCCCCCCACCCCGTCCGGACGGCCCCCGCACGGCTGCCGGCCACCGACCTCAAACGCCTGACCACCGGCGAGTCGAGCGATCCGCACGCGCTGCTCGGTCCGCACCGGGGACCCGAGGGTGTGACCCTGCGCGTTCTCAAGCCGCTCGCGGAGGCGGTGTGGGCGATCGGCCCGGCCGGGGAGGTCCTGGCCGAGCTGGCCCACGAGGGCGGCGGCGTCTTCTCCGGGCTGCTGCCCGACGGCAGGCCCGACTACCGGCTGCGGGTGCGGTACGCCGAGTGCGACTGCGAGACGGACGACCCGTACCGCTTCCCGCCCGTGCCGGGGGAGCTGGACCTGTACCTGATCGCCGAGGGCCGGCACGAGCGGCTGTGGACGGTGCTGGGCGCCCAGGTGCGCGAGCACCGTTCCGTCACCGGCACCGCGTTCGCGGTCTGGGCGCCCAACGCCCGCGCCGTCCGGGTCGTCGGCGACTTCAACCACTGGGACGGCACCGGGCACCCCATGCGGTCGCTGGGCACCTCCGGCGTGTGGGAGCTGTTCCTGCCGGACGTCGGTGACGGCTGCCGGTACAAGTTCGAGATCCTCGGCCCCGACGGCACCTGGCGGCAGAAGGCCGATCCGCTCGCCCGCTCCGCGGAGGCCGCGCCCGGCACCGCCTCCGTCGTCTTCGCCTCCCGCCACCGGTGGACGGATGCCGAATGGATGGCGGCGCGCGGCCGGCGGCGCGCCGAGCGGGCGCCGATGAGCGTGTACGAGCTGCACCTCGGTTCCTGGCGGCCGGGCCGGACCTACCGGCAGCTGGCCGCCGAACTGCCCGGCTACGTCAAGGCGCTGGGCTTCACCCACGTGGAGTTCCTGCCCGTCGCCGAGCACCCGTTCCGCGGCTCCTGGGGCTACCAGGTCACCTCGTACTACGCGCCCATGGCCGCGCTCGGCACCCCGGACGACTTCAGGTACCTGGTCGACGCGCTGCACCGGGCCGGCATCGGCGTGATCCTCGACTGGGTGCCGGCACACTTCCCGAAGGACGACTGGGCGCTGGCCCGGTTCGACGGCGCCGCCCTGTACGAGCACCCCGACCCGCGGCGCGGCGAGCACCCCGACTGGGGCACCCTCGTCTTCGACTACGGCCGCGAGCAGGTGCGCAACTTCCTGGTCGCCAACGCCCTGTACTGGTGCACCGAGTTCCACATCGACGGCCTCAGGGTGGACGCCGTCGCCTCCATGCTCTACCTCGACTACTCGCGCCCCGAGGGCGGCTGGCTGCCCAACGCGTACGGCGGCCGGGAGCACCTGGAGGCGGTGGAGTTCCTGCAGGAGATGAACGCCGCCGTCTACCGCAACTGTCCCGGGGTGGTCACCGTCGCCGAGGAGTCCACCGCCTGGGAGGGCGTGACCCGGCGTACCGACCACGGCGGGCTCGGCTTCGGGTTCAAGTGGAACATGGGCTGGATGCACGACTCCCTGCTCTACATGGGCAAGGACCCCGTGCACCGGCAGTACCACCACCACGCGCTGACCTTCCCCATGGTGTACGCCTACGCGGAGAACCACCTGCTGCCGATCAGCCACGACGAAGTGGTGCACGGCAAGGGCTCGTTGCTCGGGAAGATGCCCGGCGACCCCTGGCAGCGGTTCGCCGGTGTGCGGGCCTACCTGGCCTTCATGTGGGGCTTCCCCGGCAAGCATCTGCTCTTCATGGGGCAGGAGTTCGCCCAGGCGAGCGAGTGGTCGCACGACACCGGGCTCGACTGGGCGGCGCTCGGCCACGCTCCCCACGCGGGCGTGCGCGACCTGGTGCGCGACCTCAACGCGCACTATCTCGGGCTGCCCGCCCTGTGGGACCTGGACGCCGCGCCCGAGGGATTCGGCTGGCTGGACGCGGACGCGGCCGAGGACAACGTGTACTCCTTCGTCCGCCGCGACGCCGACGGCACCCCGCTGGTGTGTGTGCACCACTTCCAGCCGAGCGTGCGCCACGGCTACCGCATCGGCCTGCCCGCCGGCGGCGAGTGGACCGAGATCCTCAACACCGACGCGGACCGCTACGGCGGCTCGGGCGTGGTCAACTCCGAGCCGCTGCCGGCCGGTCCGGTCCCCTGGCAGGGCCAGGGGTGGAGCGCCGAGGTCACCCTGCCGCCGCTGGGTGTCATCTGGCTGCGGCCGCGGCGCTGGGCCGCGGGCGGGGGACGCGACGAAAAGGGGACGTACGCATGAGCGACTACCTGTGGGACGAGTACCTGCGCATCCTCGGCGGGGCCCGCACGATCGCCGTGGTGGGCGCCTCGGCGGAGCCGGGCAAGGCCGCGCACGAGATCCCGGCCTACCTCCAGGGCAAGGGCTTCAACGTCATCCCGGTCAACCCGCACCACCGCGAGGTGCTGGGCCGGCCGGCCTTCGCCACGCTGCTCGACATCGGTGAACCGGTCGATGTCGTCGACGTGTTCCGGCCGGCGCCGCAGACTCCCGCCGTGGCCCGGCAGGCCCTGGAGATCGGGGCGCGGGCCCTGTGGCTGCAGCTCGGCATCGTCTCCGACGAGGCGCGCGACATCGCCGAGGCGGGCGGCCTGCGCGTGGTCATGAACCGGTGCCTCGGGGCGGTGCACGCGGAGCTGGAGCTGGCCGGGGCACTGAGCCGGACGACTTGAGAAGGGGACGGACGCATGAGGCTCGTCGACACCATCGTCGTGGGGGGCGGCCCCGCCGGTCTGTCCGCGGCGCTCTACCTGGCCCGCTACAACCGCGAGGTCCTGGTCTTCGACACCGGCCACGGGCGCTCGACGCACCACCAGACCAACCACAACTACCTCGGCTTCCCCGAGGGCATCCCGACCGTCGACCTCCGCAAGCTCGGCCGGGAGCAGCTCGGCCGCTACGCCAACGCCCGGGTCCTGCACCACCTGGTCACGCACGCCGAGGGCGATGCCGAGCGGGGCTTCACGGTCCGCTCCCAGGGGCACGCCTGGCGGGCCCGGGCGCTGGTGCTGGCCACCGGCGTCCTCGACCACTTCCCGCACTTCGAGGGCTGGGAGTCGTACGTCGGCCGGTCGATGTTCTGGTGCATCACCTGCGACGGGTACGAGAACCGGGGGCGGAGCATCCTGGTCGTCGGGCACACCGACGCGGCCGCCGGCGAGGCCATGCAGCTGCACAGCCTCACCGACCGGGTGCGGGTGCTGACCAACAGCGCGAGCGACGAGATCAGCCCGAAGTTCCGCCGCCGTCTGGAGCGCGCCGGCATCCCGGTGGTGCACGACCGGATCGGGGAGGCCGAGGGCGCGGACGGGATGCTGTCGGCCGTGCTGACCCGCGAGGGCCGGCGACTGGAGCTGGACGCGCTGTTCTCCATCCAGGGCGCCACCCCCGAGACCACGCTCGCCCGGCAGCTGGGCGTCCGGCTCGCCGCCACCGGATATGTCGAGGTGGATTCCGAGCAGAGGACCAGCGTGCCGGGCGTCTACGCGGCCGGCGACCTCACCGCGCTGCACTCCCACCAGGTGACGGCCGCCGTCCACGAGGGAGCGCAGGCGGCGTCGGCCGCCAACTACTTCCTGCATCCGCCGGAGCTGAAGGCGGACTGAACACGGGTGCGGGTCAGCGGCGGGCGCCCTGGATCTGGGCGGCCGCCTCGGCCAGGCGGGACAGGTCGTCGGCGGTCAGCGTGATGTCCGCGGCGGCCGTGTTCTGCTCCAGGTAGCTGATCCGCTTGGTGCCCGGGATCGGCACGATGTCGGCGCCCTGGGCGTGCACCCAGGCCAGCGCGATCTGGCCGGGCAGCACGTCGCGGGCGGCGGCGATCTCCCGGATCACGTCGACGACCTTCTGGTTGGCGTCCAGGTTGTCCTGTGAGAACCGCGGCAGGTTGCGGCGCATGTCGTTCGAGGCCATGGTGTCCCGGCTGGTGACCGCGCCGGTCAGGAAGCCCCGGCCGAGCGGGGAGAACGGGACCACGCCGATGCCCAGCCGGCGGGCGGTGGGCAGCACCTCCGCCTCGATCTCGCGGCTCCACAGCGAGTACTCGCTCTGCAGGGCGGTGATCGGGTGCACGGTGTGGGCGCGCTCCAGTTCGTCCGCGGACACCTCGGAGACGCCGATGTAGCGGACCTTGCCGGCCTGCACCAGCTCCGCCATGGTGCCGATGGACTCCTCGATGGGCGTCTTCGGGTCCACCCGGTGCAGGTAGTACAGGTCGACGTGGTCCACGCCGAGGCGCTCCAGCGACTCGTCGATGCAGCGGCGGATGTAGTCCGGGTCGGCCTGCAGCAGCATGCCCGCGCCGGGCTTCACGTCGACGATGCCGCACTTCGTGGCGAGGGTCACCTCGTCCCGGCGCTCCCGCAGCGCGTACCCGACCAGCTTCTCGTTTGCGCCCACGCCGTACAGGCCGGTCGCCCCGTACACGTTGGCCGTGTCGATCAGGGTGACGCCCAGATCGAGGGCCCGGTGGATGGTCCTGATCGACTCCTCGTCGTTGCCGACTCCGTACGACTGGCTCATGCCCATGCAGCCGAGTCCCTGTGCGGAGACCCGCAGACCCTGACTGCCCAGAGCGACCTGACGCATCAGTGTTTCCCTTCGTGGTGGTGGAACCAGTGGCTGAGCCGGCGGCCCACCGCATGGCCGCCGGTCAGCAGGTAGAACGCGTGCGCGAGCCCGGTCCGCCGGCCGTGCCGCACCCACAGGAAGTGGTGGTGGGGCCGGCTGTCGTGCGGGTTCGGAAGTGCATAGACCAGGACGAACGACACCAGCGTAAGCGCCGCCATGAGCAACAGGGCTGATTGATAGGCGACTTGGTAACGGCTTGACGCTGTGGCCGCGCCCGGGCGGGCGCCCAGGACGGAGAAGACCGTACCGATTCCGGCCACCCCGAGAGCCTGGCCGATCTGGAACGCGGTGGTCAGGGCACCCGACGCGGAGCCCTTGTCGGAGGGACGGATACCGGTAAGCACGACACCGATCAGCGGGGACATCGTCAGGCCCTGGGCCGTGCCGATCAGCAGCAGCGGCAGGGCCAGCTCGACCGCCGACAGGCCGGAGCCGGCGCCGTGCACGGTGGCCCACGCGGCGATCAGACCGCCGAGCAGCAGCACGTGCCCGAGCACCAGCACGGACCGGCCGAGTCGTGGCACGAGCCGGGGCACCACCAGGGACGAGGCGAAGAACGCGATGCCGACCGGGGCGAACGCGAGCCCCGCCTGCAGCGGGTCGAGTCCGAGGCCGACCTGGAAGGTCAGCGAGGTGTAGACGGCGAGGCCGACGATGGTGATGAAGTACAGGACGCCGATCGCGATGCCCACGCCGAACGCCCGCTGCCGGAACAGGGACGGGCGCAGCAGCGGGGTGCGGCCGGTCCGGTCCAGGCGCTGCTCGTACCGGATGAACAGGGCGAACCCGGGGACGGCGGCGGCGAACATCACCCAGGTCCACCAGGCCCAGCCCACGCCGGGACCGATCAGCAGCGGCAGCACGAGCAGCAGCAGGGCGGCGCCGAGCAGGCCGGTGCCGGCGAGGTCGATGTGGGGGCGGCCGGCGGGTTCGTCCCGGGCCATGACCCGGCGGCCGGTGAGCAGCGCGGCGGTGCCGAGCGGGACCAGCACCAGGAAGGCGGGGCGCCAGGCCAGCCCCGCCAGGTTGAGCTGGATCAGCGCGCCGCCGACGAGCTGGCCCACGACGATGGCGACCCCGATGGTGGCGCCGAACAGGCCGAGCGCGAAGTTGCGTTCGGCGCCCTCGAAGGTGTCCTGGATGATCGACAGGATCTGCGGGTAGATCAGCGCGGCGCCGAAGCCCTGCACCAGGCGGGCGCCGATGAGCACGGGCGCGTCGGGCGCGAGGCCGCTGACCAGCACGGCGACGGTGAACAGCACCAGGCCGGCGAGCAGCACACGGCGCCGGCCCATCACGTCGCCGAGCCGGCCGCCCGTGATCAGGAAGACGGCGTACACCAGCCCGTACCCGGCCACCACGAACTGCACGGCCCCGAACCCGACGTGCAGGGTCGCCTGGAGGGACGGCATCGCGAGGTTGGCGATGGACACTCCGCCGACGACCAGGAAGGTGCAGGTGAGTCCGACGGCGAGGACGAACCAGCGGGCGCGGCCGGTGGGCGGGGCGGCGAGGGGCGGGTACGGATCGGCTGCCCCGACCGCCTCCCCGGTCGTCGGTGCCGTCATGCGGACGCCAGGGCCCGGACGGTCGCCACTGCCGTGTCCGTGGCCGAGGCCGGGTTCTGGCCCGTGACCAGGCGGCCGTCGGTCACCGCGTGGGCGGTGAACTCGGGGGCGCTCTCGTGCTTGCCGCCCAGCTCCTCCAGGGCGGTCTGCAGCGCGAAGGGAACGACGCCGGTCAGGCCCATCGCGGCCTCCTCGGCGTTGCTGAACCCGGTCAGCCGCTTGCCCTCGACCAGCGGGCGCCCGTCGGAGAGCCGCACCCCGACCAGCGCCGCCGGGCCGTGGCAGAGCGCCGCGACCACACCGCCCGCCTCGTAGACGTCCCGGGCGAGCGCGGCCAGGGCCGGGTTGCCGGGGAAGTCCCACATGGTGCCGTGGCCGCCCGCGAAGAAGACCGCGTCGTAGCCGGCCGGGTCCACGTCCTCGGCGCGAAGCGTGTCGGCCAGCTTCGCGCTCATCTCCGGGTCCTCCAGGAAGGCCTTCTGGACCCTGTCGTCCATGTCGACGCCGGAGGCCGGGGGGCGGCCGCCGCGCACCGACGCGAGGTCGACGCGATGGCCGGCCTGGCTGAACACCTGCCAGGGGTGGGCGACTTCGGGCATGTAGTAGCCGGTGGCGCGGCCGGTGTCGCCCAGCTCCGCGTGGCTGGTGAGGACGATGAGGACCGTCTTCGTACGGGACATGGTCGGTCTCCTGAGGGGGACGTCAGGCCTGGGGAGCGGCGAGGTTGCGGAAACGGGGGCCGTAGAACACCGGCCGGTCGAGGTCGGTGTAGTTGTGCAGGAAGCCGAACTCGGCCGGGTACAGGCGCGGCAGGTCGTCGATGAGCGCGGGCGGGATCTGGCGCTGCATGAAGGTGAAGGAGGAGAACACCCGCAGCTTCATCATGTTGTGGACCGCCTCACCGAAGGTCGGCCACTGCTGCTCGGGATCGCCGTTCCACATCGCGTCGAGGTGGGCCATCATGTCCGTGTAGTCCTGGTCGAAGACGAGCAGCGCCTCCGTGATCTCCTTGCCGTCCGGGTCCTCGGCCAGCAGCTTGTCGTAGCCGTCCGCCGGGACCGCGAGGGTGTTGATCACCGAGGGCCAGTCGATCTTCGCGCCCTGGAAGTGCACGGCCTCGGTCTCGGGGGTCAGCTCGACCGCCGGCTCGGGCTCACGGTAGGTGCGCCCGTACCAGAGCTCCGCGAACTTCCCGTAGTGGGACTCCTCGTGCTGGTACGCGGCGCCGGTCCGGATCGTCCCGCTGGTCGCGCCCTCCCCCTGCTGCAGGATCTCGTCGATGCCCTCGAGCAGCTGGTCCACCGGGTCGACCCCCGGCGTCGGCACGATGGTCTTGAAGCCGATGTTGTCGCCGACCTGGTTGGCCACCCCGCCACCCTGCACGGCGGCGCGCAGCTCCGCGGCGTTGGCGACGATGGCGTCCTTGATCTGGGCGTAGAGCTTGCCGATGGTCGGGAAGTCCTCGTGGCCGTACTCCTCCGGCAGCAGGAAGAGCGGGGACTCCAGCCGCATGAAGTTGCGCAGCTGCGGCTTGGAGAGCCTGGCGAGCCCGATGTGCAGGTCCGGCTCCACACCGCCGGGCAGGCCGTGCGAGGGGAACTTCGGGTCGAGGTCCTTGATCCTGGGCCGGCCGCCGATCGCGGCGAGCATGTTGGCGGCGATGGACATGTGCACCATCTCCTCCATCAGCACGCTGCGGATCGTGTTGTAGCTGGTGAAGTTCTGCACCTCCAGCGAGAGCATCGCCGAGGTGTAGATGGGCAGGGTGGAGTGCTCCAGCTCGATCGCCGTCTGGAGCGCGGAGCGGATCCAGGCGACGTTGTGCCGGACCGGGGCCTTGACGGGCTCGTCCTGGGCGGTGGTCATGGCTCGCTTCCTTTCATCGGGTGGGTCAGGTGAGGGGAAGGGGCGTGTGCCGCCCGGTCGTTCAGACGTCCTGTGGGGCCCTCGCCCGGCTGAGCAGGCCCACCACGAGCAGCGAGCCGAGGCCGAGCACGAGGACGGCGAGGCCGATCCGGTGCATCGAGACCAGCGTTCCGAGTACGGCGACGCCCAGCGCGGAGCCGGCCTGGCGGGAGGCGTTCAACGCCCCCTGGGCGGTGGCGGCGAACTGCTGCGGCGCGGCCGTCGCCATGTCGGCGGTCGAGGCCGGGATCGACGTGGTGGCGCACAGGGCGAGAGCGAGCTGGGCCGCGACGAGGAGCGCGAGGGGGGTCTCGGTCCCCGAGAAGGAGAGGATCAGGCCGGAGAGGGCACCGGCGGAGAGGCCGAAGAGGATCAGCGGCCGGGTACCGATCTTCGCGACCAGGCGGCCGGTGAAGAACGGCAGCACCGCGAGCGGCAGCGTCATGGGCAGGAACGCGAGCCCGGTCCGGAGCGCCGACATCTGCCGTTCCTCGACCATCCACTGGGTCATCGCGAACAGCAGCCCGTAGAAGGCGAACGAGGCGGCGGAGCCGGCCACCAGGTCGGCCCGCACCCGGGACAGCGAGAGCAGCGCCGGGGGCAGCGCCGGGTCCTGGGCACGGCGTTCCACGAAGGCGAGCGCGCCGAACGCCAGCACCGCGATCGCGATGGCCGCCACCGGCACGGCACGTGCCCAGCCGTCGGTGCCGCCGTCGACCAGGCCGAAGGTGAGTGAGCCCAGGCCGACGACGGACAGCAGCAGGCCCGGGTAGTCGATCGGCCGGTGGGTGGCGGGCCGGTCGGCCGACAGGTTCCGCGCCAGGACCACGGTGATCAGCGCGATCGGCGGGTTGACGAGGAAGACCAGCTGCCAGCCGCCGAGGGCCACCAGGGCGCCGCCCAGCACGGGGCCCGAGACCAGACCGAGCGCGCTGATCGCCGCCCAGGCCCCCACGGCGCGGGAGCGTTTGGCGGGGTCCGGGTACAGCCCGGCGAGCAGGGCGAGCGAGGCGGGCACCAGCCCCGCCGCGGCGACGCCCAGCAGCGCACGTCCGGCGATCAGCAGCCCGGCGGAGTTCGCCGCCGCGCACAGCGCCGAGACGACGCCGAACGAGATCAGGGCCGCACGGTAGATCCGGCGCGGTCCCCAGCGGTCCGCGATGGAACCGGCGGCCAGCATCAGGCCCGCGAACACCACGGTGTACGCGTCCACCGTCCACGGCAGCGCACTTGCCGAGGCGTGCAGATCGTCGCGCAGGTCCGGCACCGCCACGTTCAGGATGGAGGCGTCGAGCAGGACCAGGAAGTTGCCCACGACGATGCCTGCGAAGCGACCCGCCGTGCGCGTGCTCCGCCGTGCCCGCCGGCTCTCGCCGGCCGGCCGAGTCAGCAGCTCAGAGCTCTCAGAAGTCATGGCGCCAGGCTTCCCGGCCCGCGTGCGGGCGGCCAGAAACCCGGATGGACTTCGTGAACTCGGCCTGATGCGCGTGCGGCCGGCGGCCCTCGCCGCGGCTCCGGCCACCGTACCGACACGGCCGCGAACCATGCGCGTCGGAAAGCGCCGCCGAGTTCAGGAAGTAGCCGCGGGAGGCTCTGAGGATATTCCGGGGCGCGCTAGCTTCGCCACCAGAGACCGGAAATTCCGTGCAGCGCCAGGACATTGGGTGAATGCCGCGGACCGGTAATCCGGAGTGGAGCGGAGAGGGATTCCATGACTGAGATCAAGAGTATCGGGGTGCTCGCGTACGACCGCTGCAGCGAGTCGGACACCATCATTCCCTGGGAGATCCTGATCGGTGTCGCGGTCTATCTGAAGGAAACGACCGGCGAGGACATCGAGGTCAAGCTGGTGGCCCTGGAAGAGGGTCCGGTCACCATGCAGATGGGCGCGAAGGTCGAGCCGCACGCGGTGCTCCGGGACGACGACCTCTACGACGTGCTGTACATCCCGGGTGGCCGCGGCTCCGGTGTCGCCACCAAGAACGAGCGGATCCTCGACACGATCCGGCACCACCACGTCAACGGCAAGTTCATCGGCGCCAACTGCGTCGGCGTCGGCATCCTGCAGCGCGCCGGAATCCTCGGCAAGACCCCGGTGACCTGCAGCCCGCCCATCTCCCGCCGGCTCAAGGAGGAGGGCGCCAACGTCGTGGAGCCGCGCCGGATGTGGCTCGGCGCGCCGGAGGACCGCATCTGGACCACCGCCGGTGCCGCGTCGATCAACGCCGGCACCCTCGCGATGGTCAACCACCTGTTCGGCGACGAGGTCGGCAAGGAGATGTCGATGTGGTTCGACACCCGCGCCGCCGAGGGCCACGCCCTGTTCGGCCCGGTGGGCACCGAGCTGTTCGGGTACCCCGAGGCCGAGGCCAAGATCCAGGACGAGACCGCCGACATCCTGCTGCCGCCGCTGCACTGACGCCCCGCCGGCCGAGCAGACTGGAGGACCAGTGATCACCTGCACCACCGTCCTGGACGTCGCCGAGGGCAGTGAGGAGCCCTTCGAGAGGGTGCTCAAGCTCCTGGTGAAGCAGGTCAGGGAGAACGAGCCCGGCACCCCGGTGTTCGAGTTCGTACGCCACCGGACCACGCCCCGCCGGTATCTGGTCGTCGAGCAGTACGTGGACGACGCGGCGCTCGCCGAGCACAGCGCCAAGGAATACCTCAAGGAAATCGTCCCGGAAATGCTGACGTACCTCGCGCAGCCGCCGCAGCTCGACGCGTACGACCCGGTCGACCGGTGAACGGTAAATTCAGGGAGCGGAGATGAGCGAGCAGCCCTACTTCCACATCGGTGTGGTCGTGGCCGATCTGGAGTCGGCGATCGAATACTACTCGCGGATACACGGGCTCGAATTCACCAAGCCCGCGCACGTGACGAATCCGCGACTCGAGGATCCGCACCCGCACGAGCAGGTCGTGCATGTGGCCTTCTCGAAACAGGGCCCGCCCTACTACGAGTTGATCGAGTCCGACGGGGACGAGGGAATCTTCTCGACCGCCAACGAGGGCCGGATCCTCTACCTCGGGCTCTGGGAGCCGGACATGGAGGGCCGGCTCGAGGCGCTCCAGGCCGAGGGGATCGCCGTCGAAGCGGCCTCCCGGAGCGCGGAGGGCGCCACCCCGGGCTGGATCATCACGGAGCCCGACGCCCTGGGGGTCCGGTACGAGTACGTCGATCTCGCCGAGAAGCAGGCCATCGAGACCTGGATCGAGACCGATGAGTTCCCGGGTCTGTGACCCCGGACCCCGGTAGCGGTTCGGAGAGGGAGAACCCATGAAGTATGACCACATAGTCGTCGGCGCGGGCTCCTCGGGTGCCGTGCTCGCGAGCCGGCTCACCGAGGACACCGGCGTCAACGTCCTGCTCCTCGAAGCCGGACCCGACTGGGCGGACATCTCCCAGATCCCCGGCGACATCACGAACGCGCGGACCGTGTCCGTGGAGGAGCACGACTGGGGCTACACCGCCGAGGCCGTGCCGGGCCGTTCGCTGACGTACGCCCGCGGCAAGGTGGCCGGCGGCTGCTCGGCCGTCAACGGCGCCATCGCGCTGCGCGGCATCCCGGCGGACTACGACGAGTGGGCCCAGCTGGGCAACGACTCGTGGTCGTGGTACGAACTCCTCCCGTACTTCCGCCGGATCGAGGACGACCAGGACTTCGACGGCCCGTTCCACGGCAAGGGCGGCCCCACCCCGATCGTCCGGCACACCCGGGACCAGCTGGTGCCGTTCCAGGCCGCCTATCTGGAGGCCTGCATCGACCAGGGCTTCGACTACGTCGAGGACCACAACGACCCGGAGTCCACCGGCGTCGGCATGATCCCCATGAACCGCCGCGGCGACCTGCGGGTCTCCACCGCCGTCGCCTACCTCACCGAGGCCCGCAGGCGGAAGAACCTCACCATCCGCTCGGACGCGACCGTGCACCGGGTGCTCTTCGAGGGCACCAGGGCGGTCGGTGTCGAGGTGGAGACCGGCGGCCGGCTGGAGAAGATCAGCGCCGACCACGTCACGCTCTCCGCCGGTGCCCTCAACTCGCCCGCGATCCTGCTGCGTTCCGGCGTCGGCCCGAAGGAGCAGCTGCGCGCCCTCGGCATCGAGGTGGTCCTCGACCAGCCGAACGTCGGCGAGAACCTGATCGAGCACCAGCAGATCACGGTGGGCCTGCTGCCCAGGGACGGCGTCACCGACCCGGACGACCCGGACGTCCAGGTCCTGGTCCGGTACACCAACCCGGGCTCGCAGAACTTCAACGACATGCAGATGTACTTCGTCAGCCGCTATGTCGAGGTCACCCACCGGCCGATCAGCGTGATGAGCGTGCTGCAGAAGCCGGAGTGCCGCGGCCGGGTCTCGCTCAGCAGCGCCGACCCCACGGTGCAGCCGGACATCTTCCTCAACTCCTACGGCACCGACGCCGACCGCAGGATCGCCCTGGACGGGGTCCGGCAGGCCTGGGACATCGCCAACTCCAAGCAGATCCGTGACCTCTCCAGCGGCCTGTCCGAGAAGCTGACGCAGCGCCAGGTGAACGACGACGCCCTGCTGCTGCAGTACATCCGGGAGAACTCCGCCACCCTGTGGCACCCGGTCGGCACCACGAAGATGGGCCCGAGCAGCGACGAGAGCGCGGTCGTGGACCAGCGGCTGCGGGTGCACGGTCTCGACAACCTGAGCGTGGTCGACGCCTCCGTGATGCCCACGCACGTCAGCGCCAACCCCAACCTGACCTGCTACGTCATCGGCGAGCGCGCCGCCGAGTGGTTCCTCGCGGACGCCTGAGCGGACGCCCGGACCACCCGGCCGGATCCGGGCCGCCGACGCATTCGCGGGCGGTCCGGACCCGGTAACCCCATGAAGCCAAAGGAGTTGAACCATGGCCGAACCTTCCGACGAGGGCTCCAAGCTCGTCCGGACGTACTACGAGCAGTTCCTGACCGCCCCGGGCGATCTGAAGATCGCGGACGAGATCCTCGCCCCCGACGTGGTGTTCGACAACCCGATCTCCCCGGACGGCATCCACGGCCTGCCGGCGTACAAGGAGTTCGCGCTGCGCTGGTACGGCGGTTTCCCGGACCGTGTCTTCACCATCGACGAGCTGCTGGAGCAGGGGGACAAGGTCGCCGCGTCCTTCACCATCACCGGCACCCACGACGGTGTGTTCATGGGGGCGGCGCCCACCGGCGAGCACATCACGGTCCGCGGCGCGAACATCTTCCGGATCGAGGAGGGGCGCATCAAGGAGGTCCACGCCTTCTTCGACCCGCGCCAGCTGCTCGGGCCGCTCGGCCTGGGAGCGTGAACCGGTGCCGGCGCCCAAGGGCCGGATCGCGGTCCTGATCGAGGAGCACTTCGACCCGTCGGAGTTCCGCGACTTCAACGCGTACTTCCCCGCGCAGGGCTACGCCGTCGACTACGTCTCCCACCTGTGGGGCCAGCCCTCGCTGACCTTCGGCAGCAACCCCGACAACGGCTATGTCGAGGAGCACGTCACCGTCACCGTCGAGGTGGGCTCGCTGGACCTGGCCGACTACGCGGGCGTGATCCTGATCGGCGCGTACGCCATGGACCGGCTGCGCTACCAGGTCGAGGTGCCGGGGCCGGGCAGCCGCAACAAGGCGCCCGCCGTGGAGTTCCTGCGCGCCGCGATGGCCGTGCCGGGCCTCAAGGTGGGCACCATCTGCCACTCGCTGTGGCTGCTGTGCGCCGACCGCGCCCTGCTGGCGGGCCGCAGGGTGACCTGCGCCCACAACATCGTCTGCGATGTGGAGAACGCCGGCGCCGAGATCGTCTACGCGGGCAACGGCACCGCGGACCTGGTGATCGACGGCGACCTGATCACGGCCAAGCACCCACAGGTGACGGGCGAGTTCATGGCCGCCTTCGTGCGCGAGATCGAGGCGGCCGCCTGACCCCGGGGCACCCACACCCACATACCCACGTACGGAGAAGTGTCATGCCAGAGCAGCAGCAGATCCGCGCCGCCGTCGAGGGGTACGCGGAGAGTTTCACCAAGCAGGACCGGGAGCGGTTCGCCGCCCTGCTCGCCGAGAACGTGGTCCAGTACGAGCCGGTCGGCGGGCCCGCGGGCCGTGGCCGGGCCGCGGTGACCGCCTTCTTCGACGGCGTCTTCGAGGTGATCGACCGTGTGGAGTTCCGCGTCACCGACCTGGTGATCACCGGGGACGAGGCCGCGTTCACCTTCCACATCACCGCCCACAAGAAGGACGGCGGGGTCGTCGAGGACCGCGGCATCGACACCTTCCGGGTCGGCGACGACGGCCTGATCACCGAGATCAAGGGCTACCACGACGACGCCCACACCCAGGTCGCCGGGGGCTGATCGGCATGCGGGGGGTGGCGGGCGCGCCGGAGGCGGGCGTGGCGCGCGGCACGTACACCGGCAAGGTGCGCCTGCACCGGGGGCGGGTGCGGCTCAGGGTGCCCGAGGAGGGGCACCACCGGGCCGCCTCGCCCCTGGAGCTGTTCTTCGACCTGGTCTTCGTGGTTGCCGTCGCGGAGCTGACCCAGGTCCTGCTGCACGCCCCGACCTGGGCGGGGGTGCTGCGATTCGGGGCGCTGTTCGTCCCGATCTGGTGGGCCTGGGTCGGCTACTCCTTCTATGCCGACCGCTTCGACAACGACGACCGGATCTACCGGCTCATCATGATCATCGCGATGATGTCGGTCCTGTCGGTGTCGGTGGCCGTGCCCCAGGCCTTCGCGGGCACCGCCGGGGCGAAGCGCTTCGCCCTCGGCTATTTCCTCGTCCGCCTGATCCTGCTGGGTCTCTACCTGCGGGCCCACTACCACGTGCCCCGGGCCCGCACCCTGACCCGCCGCTTCCTCCAGGGCTACGGTCTCGGCGCCGCGGTCTGGGGAGCGTCGGCTCTGCTGCCGGCGCCCTACTGCTACGCCCTGTGGGCCGCGGGCCTGCTGGCGGAGCTCCTGACCCCCATCCTGTCCGCCTCCGCGGTGGCCCGGGTGCCGTTCAACGCCTCGCACATCCCGGAGCGGTTCGGTCTGTTCACGATCATCGTGCTCGGGGAGGTCGTGGCCCTCAACGCCACCGGGATAGCCGCCAGCGGTCTGCGGCCCCAGACCCTCGCCGTGGTGGCGGGCTCCTTCCTGATCGCCGCCTGCCAGTGGTGGCTCGTCTTCGACCACGTCGACGCCTCACCGCTGCGCAAATGGCGGCTGACCGGCCAGGCGTACGTCTACGGTCACGTCTTCGTGCACGGCGGCATCACCGTGACCGGCGTCGGCGGACTGCTCGCCGCGCAGGCGGCCAACGCCCGCGGCCACGGCCACGCGGCCCTGGCCGGCGGCCCGGTGCTGTGCTTCGGCATGGCCGTGTTCCTGCTCGGGGTGGGCGGCATCCACCTGACCAACGTGGGCGTACGGGGCGACCTGCGCGCCTGGTCCCGGCTCGGCCTCGGCGCGGTCTTCACCCTCTTCGGCGCAGCCGGCGCCGACCTGCCCACGCTCCTCCTGGAAGCGGTACTGGTGCTCGGCCTCTCCTGCCAGATCCTCATCGAAACCCGAGCCCCGGCGGTGCCCCACACCCTGCACGACACCTGACCCCCCTGGCGATGGCGAGTTCGTCGCAGGAGTCTGCCCGACCGCTCGCGCTCGGCGACGACGAGTCCACTGCATGAGGGCGCTGCCCTCCGGGCCCGGCGGCGAGTTCGTCACAGGAGCCCGCCCGGCTGCTCGCGCCCGGCGAGGGCGAGTTCGTTGTACGACGCTGCCCGGCCGCTCGCCCTCGGCGATGGCGAGTTCGTTGCACGAGGGCGCCCGACCGTCCGTGCTCGGCGATGGCGAGTTGCCGCACGAGGCTGCCCGGCCGCCCGCGCTCGGCGACGGCGAGTCGGCCGCCCGGAGGCGTCCTGTCACCCGCGCCCGGCGAGGGCGAGCTGACCGCGCGCGAGCGCCCCCCCAAGCCCCCCACCCGCGCCCGCCGGCGGCGAGTGCGCCCCACCGGGGCCACCCGCACCCGACGACGATTGCTGCACGGGTGGTGCGGGTGGGAAGACAGACCCGGCCGGAGGACGGGTGCCCGGTGCCCACCCACCCGCGCCGCCCCTCAGACCAGCACCCCCCGATAGACGTCCAACACCCTCTCCGCCGCCGCCCGCCAAGAGAACCGCTCCCGGGCCCGCACCCGCCCCGCCTCCCCCATCGCCCGCGCCCGCTCCGGCTCCCCGAGCAACCGGTTCACCGCAGCGGCGAACTCGGACGCGAACCGCTTGGGATCCAGCGGCGTCCCCGTACCGTCCCGCTCCTGCTCGACCGGCACCAGCAGACCGGTCACCCCGTCGTCCACCACCTCCGGTATCCCCCCGGTGGCGGTGGCCACCACGGCCGTGCCGCAGGCCATCGCCTCCAGATTGACGATGCCCATCGGCTCGTACAGCGAAGGACACACGAACACACACGCATGGGTGAGCAGTTGCCGCAACGAGACCGTGTCGAGCATGCCGTCGATGCGCACGACACCCCCTCGGCTCAGCCGCAACTCGTCGACCAGAGCGGCAGTCTCCGCCGCGATGTCCGGCGTGTCCGGCTGCCCGCAGCACAGCACCAGCTGGGCCGCGGGGTCCAACTCGAAGGCGGCACGCAGCAGATGGGGCAGCCCCTTCTGCCGGGTCACCCGCCCCACGAAGAGCACGATCGGCCGGTCCGGATCGATGCCGTACCGCTCCAGCGCGGCCGTGCCCGGGTCCGGCCGGTGCACCTCGGTGTCGATGCCGTTGTGCACGACGTGGACCCGCTCCGGGTCGACGTCCGGATACACGCGCAGCACGTCCTCGCGCATACCGTGCGACACGGCGATCACCGCGTCCGCCGTCGTCACGGCGGTGCGTTCCACCAGCGAGGACAGCCGGTAGCCGCCCCCCAGCTGCTCCGCCTTCCACGGCCGCAGGGGCTCGAGGCTGTGCGTGGTCACCACGTGCGGGATGCCGTACAGCGTCCGGGCCAGCTGGCCCGCGGAGTTCGCGTACCAGGTGTGACTGTGCACCAGGTCGGCCCCCTCGCAGCCGGCGCCCATCTCGATGTTCGTGGCGAGGGTGCGCAGTACGGGGTTGGCACCGTCCACCAGATGGGGTTCCCGGTACGCGGACACCCCCGGCTCCGGGCGCGGCTCGCCGAAGCAGCGCACCCGCAGGTCCACCAGGGTGCGCAGCTGCCGGGCGAGTTCCGTGACGTGCACACCGGCTCCGCCGTAGACGGCGGGCGGGAATTCCTTGGTGAGCAGATCCACGCGTGTGTTCATCCGTACTTCCTGACGTCTGCGGCCGTGAGCGGCGGTTTCCGTGCATGCCGAGGCCCGCTCTCCGAGAGGGGAGGCGCGGGGCGGAGCACGGGAAGGGGCATGTCCGTGCCTGGTGGTGCCCGGTGTGACCAGGGAATCCGCGGCCTCGCGACGACGGGGGTCGGCTTCGGAGGCCGCGGACCCCGAATCCACGCTAGAGCGATACGGGTGTGGCGCATGTCACGCCACCCGAGGGGGAATCGCTGGGGACATGACAGATGACGCAAGAGCGAGCAGGGGAGCGGCCGGGTTGTCGGACGAGGAACGTCTGGCCCAGCTCGGTTACACCCAGGTCCTCGCCCGCCGCATGTCGGCGTTCTCGAACTACGCCGTGTCCTTCACGATCATCTCGGTCCTGTCCGGCTGTCTCACCCTGTACCTCTTCGGCATGGTCACCGGCGGCCCCGCGGTGATCACCTGGGGCTGGGTGGCGGTCGGCCTGATGACCCTGTTCGTGGGCATCTCGATGGCCGAGATCTGCTCCGCCTATCCGACTTCGGCGGGCCTGTACTTCTGGGCCCACCGCCTCGCGCCCCCACGCTCGGCGGCGGCCTGGGCGTGGTTCACGGGCTGGTTCAACGTGCTGGGCCAGGTGGCCGTGACGGCGGGTATCGACTTCGGCGCGGCGTCCTTCCTCGGCGCCTATCTGAACCTCCAGTTCGACTTCGTCGTGACTCCGGGCCGTACGGTGCTGCTGTTCGCGGCCATCCTGCTGCTGCACGGCCTGCTGAACACCTTCGGCGTCCGCATCGTCGCGTTCCTGAACGGCGTGAGCGTCTGGTGGCACGTCCTGGGAGTCGCGGTGATCGTCGGCGCCCTGGCCCTCGTCCCCGACCACCACCAGTCGGCGTCCTTCGTGTTCACGAAGTTCGTCAACGGGACGGGCTGGGGCAGCGGCTTCTACGTGGTCCTGCTGGGCCTCCTCATGGCCCAGTACACCTTCACGGGTTACGACGCCTCCGCGCACATGACGGAGGAGACGCACGACGCGTCCACGGCGGGCCCGAAGGGCATCGTCCGCTCGATCTGGACCTCGTGGATAGCCGGCTTGGTCCTCCTGCTCGGCTTCACCTTCGCCATCCAGTCCTACGACAAGGAGCTGGCGTCCCCGACCGGCGCACCCCCCGCCCAGATCCTCCTGGACGCCCTGGGAGCGACGACCGGCAAGCTGTTGCTGCTGGTCGTGATCGGCGCCCAGCTCTTCTGCGGGATGGCCTCGGTCACCGCCAACAGCCGGATGATCTACGCCTTCTCGCGCGACGGCGCGCTGCCCTTCTCACGCATCTGGCACACGGTCAGCCCCCGCACCCGCACCCCCGTGGCCGCGGTCTGGCTGGCCGCGCTCGGCGCCCTCGCCCTCGGCCTTCCGTACCTCATCAACTCCACGGCCTACGCGGCGGTGACCTCGATCGCGGTGATCGGCCTCTACATCGCCTACGTCATCCCGACCCTGCTGCGGGTACGCAAGGGTGAGGCCTTCGAGCGCGGCCCCTGGCACCTGGGCCGCTGGTCGGTCCCGATCGGCATCGTGTCCGTCATCTGGGTCGCGGTGATCACGATCCTCTTCATGCTCCCCCAGGTCTCCCCGGTCACCTGGAAGACCTTCAACTACGCCCCGGTCGCCGTCCTGGTCGTCCTCGGCTTCGCCGCCACGTGGTGGCTGGCCTCGGCCCGCCACTGGTTCCTCGACCCGGCCCGGACCCGGTCCCCCGAACTGGTCGAAAAGTAACCTTCACCCTCCTGACGCGGCCGCGTCCTCGATACCCGATCGGCGACACGGCCTCGTCCGGCTATGCTCGGACAGGCAACATCGCCTGGGCCCTTAGCTCAATTGGCAGAGCAGTGGACTTTTAATCCATTGGTTGTGGGTTCGAGTCCCACAGGGCCTACGGCTGCGGGGGGAGGGTTGATCCCCTCCGACCTGCCACGCAGCGCCCGGATCGGCTTCGGCCGGCCCGGGCGCTGAGTCGTTCTCAAACGCCTTGGTCGTGGGGCTTGCAGCCTTGCCGGGCAGGCGAGTTCGGCCACGGCGCCGAGCCCCGGCCGGCTACGTCGGGTTGACGGCCATGGTGAAGGCCGCGTCCCGGCGGGCGCCCTCCCAGTTGTGCCAGACGTGGATGTGGACGGGCCTCGCGTCCCGGCCGCCGTTGATGTCCCACTCGGCCATCAGCTCGCCGGCGACGAGGGCCGCGGCGTACTCGGCGTCCTGGCCGGGGCCGTGAGTGGTGATCCTTCCGCGCCACTGGTTGGGGTGGATGCCGTACGTGCGACACCCGTCGGAGCCGCAGGGCTCGTCCACCCGGTACGCCCACCGTGTCGTCCTGCTCGTGGTCCCGTTCGTCTCGAGGAGGGATATGCGCTGATCGAGGGCGGTGCCGTCGTGGGGGAGGGCGGCCGGCCGGCCGTCGACACCCAGTCGCCGTGCGATGGCCTCCCCTGCCAGCTGCGCGTAGAGCCCCATGATGCGGAGGTCCTGTTCGGGCGGCCGGCCGGGCTGTGACGTGTGAGTCGAGATGATGCCGATCAGCTGCCCGGTGTGATCGACCAATGGAGTGGACAGGACCGAGCGGACACCTGCGGCACGAAAGATCTTCTGGTGGGGTGCGAAGGCCGGGTCGTCGCGCACGTCCGCCGCGACCGCCTGGGTGCATTGCCGGGCGGCCCGTCCGCAGACGGAGTGCTCGTCATGGACGACCGCGAAGTGGTCGAGGAACTCGCGGCCGAAGCCGGACTGGGTGACCAGGACCAGTGAGTCGTCGAGAGGGTCCACGAACTGGATGTTCCCGAACTCGGCGCCCGTGAGTGCCATCGCTCCTGAGGCGATCCGCGGAAGCACTGCGGCCAGCTGAGGGGCGTCGCGCAGTTCCGCCGCTTCGTCCTGGAGGCTCTTGAGGGCCGATGGCTCGTCCAGGCTGAGGGCGACCCATGCGGCGAGCTGGTCGGCTCTCTCCGTGTCGGCCACCTTGCGCGCAGGCCGTGGGCGCGCAGAACCATACGAGGCCGTCACATGCTCGAGCGGCCTCACGAGGTTGTGAGTATGGCTCATGTGCACCACACCCTCGATCGGGTGCCTTTGCGATGAGTTTACGTCTCCGCCGCCGCCCTGGACAGTGCGACATTTCAGAGCCCCGGCGCCGACGAAAGGCCGAGGCGGCCCCCGCATGATCGCCGGCTCCGCAAACGACGCGGGTACCATCACGGGGTGAACTCCTACTGGCACGTCGTTCTGCCGCCGCTCTGCGCCTGACCGGGCGCAGACACCGACGGTTCTACTCCTGACCCCGGCCGACCCGCAGGGCGGCGAGGGGCCTGTCGTGCGCCCGTTTCGGATCCAGTCCCGGAGCGACATTCGACGACGGAAGTTCACGACGTGCCGAACCGCACCACCCCTCTGACTCCCGCGCGCCCGGCCACCGCCGGCCCGCGTCCTTCTCGCGCGGGCCTTCTCGCCGGCCCCGCTCCCATCCTGACCTCGGCCCTGCTGTGGGGCACGACCGGGACCGCCGCCTCCTTGGCGCCCGCCGGCGCACCGGCGGCCGCCATCGGCGGTGCCGGGCTCGCCCTCGGCGGCATCCTGCTGTTCCTCGTCTCGCGCGGCGCCCGCTCGCTTCCCGCCGCCTGCACGCGCGCCGAGCGACGGCTGCTCGTCCTCGGCGCGCTCGCGGTGGCGGGTTATCCGGTCACCTTCTATCCGGCGGTGGCCCGGACCGGCGTGGCCGTGGCCACCGTGATCGCGCTGGGCAGCGCGCCGGTCTTCGCCGGCCTGCTGACCTGGATCACCGGACGGGCCCGGCCGAGCGCACGCTGGACCGGCGCCACCGTGGCCGCGGTACTCGGCTGCACCCTTCTGGTGCTGGGGCCCGAGCTGACCGGCCGTGCCGCGCCGATCGATCCGACGGGCGTCGTCCTCGCCGCGTGCGCCGGACTGTCGTACGCCGTCTACGCGTCGATCGGCGGCGGGCTCATCACCCGCGGGCATCCGTCCGACGCGGTGATGGGTGTGCTGTTCGGCGCGGCCGGGCTGCTCGTCCTGCCGTTCGTCGTGTTCGCCGGCAAGGGGTGGCTCGCCACCACCCGGGGCGCGGCGGTCGCGGTGTATCTCGCCGTGTTCACCGTCTGCCTGGCCTACCGGCTCTTCGGGCACGGGCTGCGCCGCACCCCGGCGTCGATGGCCACCTCGCTGACGCTGGCCGAGCCCGCCGTGGCCGCGGTCCTGGGCGTCACGGTCCTCGGCGAGCGCCTGCCGGCAGTCTCCTGGGGCGGGCTGGCCGTACTGGGTTCCGGCCTGGTTCTGCTTGCCGTTCCCGTCGGCGCGGGTGGCCGGGGCCGGTAGCCGCCGGGCACTCCTTCGGGCCGGTCCCGGTCGTTCCGGGGCCGGCTCGGGGTTCAGCCCGCGCTCAGCTCCGTCAGCTCTCCGAGCGGCAGCGTGTGCTGGGTCTGCAGGACCTTGGCGCGCAGGTACCGGACGTTGTGGGCCGTGGTGAAGACGCCGGTCGGCACCCGGTCCCGGACGACGACACCGAGCGAGCGCAGCTGCTCCGCCTTGTCGGGGTTGTTGGACAGGAGGTCCAGCTGCCCGATGCCGAGGGCATGCAGCATCTGTGCGGCGGCCGTGTAGTCGCGGGCGTCCTCCGGGAGGCCGAGCGCGGCGTTCGCCTCGTAGGTGTCGAGGCCCTGGTCCTGGAGGGCGTAGGCGTCGAGCTTGTTGTAGAGGCCGATGCCGCGCCCCTCCTGGCGGAGGTAGAGCAGGACGCCCCCGCGCTCGGCGATCCTCTCTACCGCCTCGCGCAGCTGGGGACCGCAGTCACAGCGGGCCGAGCCGAAGACGTCCCCGGTCAGGCACTCGGAGTGCAGCCGGACCAGCGGGACGGGGCCGGGGTCGCCGAGGACGACTGCCACGTGCTCCTGGCCGTCGGCCAGTCCGTGGAAGGTGACGAGTTCGGCGTCGACGCGGTAGCCGTCGTGGAAGTGCAGCGGTACCCGGACGCGGGCGCGCGGCGTGGCGGCGGGGGTGTCGGGCATGCAGGTCCTCCGAGTGAGCTTGCTTCATATTTGAAGCAGTCGGTCGCAGGGACCCTACCCCATGCTTAAAAGTTAAAGCAATTGGTTTCGGGTGCGGTTCAGGAGTCGGCCGGCGGGGACGAGGAACAGGACGACCGGCGCCGCCACGGGACGTCGCCCGCACCGGCCTCGGTGTCGTCGCCCTGCAGTCCGCGCGTGATCCCCGTGCAGATCTCCTCCAGCTGCCCCACCTGCTCGGGTGTGAGCCGGTCGAACAGGGTCGCGCGGACCGTCTCGACATGCCCGGGCGCCGTACGCTCCAGTACGGCCACCCCCTCGTCGGTCAGCACCGCGAGGCTGCTGCGCTTGTCCCAGCGGCAGTCCTCGCGCCGCACCAGCCCGTCCCGCTCCAGCCGGGTCACCGCGTACGTCAGTCTGCTGCGCGTGATCTTCAGCGTCTCGGCGAGGTCGGTCATGCGCAGGCGCCGGTCGGGCGCCTCGGAGAGGTTGGCCAGCACGGAGTAGAACAGGTGGGGCATGCCGGCCTCCTGCTGGAGCTGCCGGTCGATCGCGTCCTCCAGGAGCTGGGAGGCGGCGATGAAGGCGCGCCAGGCGCGCTGCTCCTCGGGGGTGAGCCAGCGGGTCGTCATGCAGCCAGTGTAAGTTTGTTTCAAACTTGAACCAAGACCTCCAGGTCGTGACCGCTCGCCAGGGAGACCGCGCCGATGCCGTACCCGTACGTCCTGCTGTCCGCCGCCGTCTCCCTCGACGGCTACCTGGACGACACCGGCCCCGACCGGCTCCTGCTCTCCAGCCCGGCCGACTTCGACCGGGTCGACGAGGTACGGGCCTCGGTCGACGCCATCCTGATCGGCGCCGGCACCATCCGTGCCGACAACCCGCGCCTGCTGGTGAACTCACCCGCGCGAAGGGCGGCCCGCACCGCCGACGGCCGGCCCGAATACCCCCTGAAGGTCACCGTCACCGCATCCGGCGACCTCGACCCGGCCGCCAAGTTCTGGCACACCGGCGGCGAGAAGCTCGTGTACACGACGGACGAGGGCTGCGAGCGGGCCGCCCGCGCCCTCGGCGGGACCGCCGACGTGGTCTCCCTCGGCCCCGGCCTCGACTGGCGCGCCCTGCTGGAGCACCTGCACGACGTGCGCGGGGTGCGGCGTCTGATGGTCGAGGGCGGCGGCACCGTCCACACCCAGCTGCTCCAGCAGGGCCTCGCCGACGAGGTCCAGCTGGTCCTCGCCCCGCTGTTCGTCGGCGACCCGGCGGCTCCGCGCCTGTTCGGCCCGGGGGCGTACCAGGGCGGCCGGCTCCGCCTCACCGAGACCCGCCGGATCGAGGATGTCGTCCTCATGCACTACGAGCCCACCGCACCCGGCACCGGCCCGGAACCCGTCGCCGCCGACCGCCACTGGCTGCGCACCGCCTGCGAACTCGCCGCCCTGTGCCCGCCCTCGCGGACCGCCTTCAGTGTCGGGGCCGTGGTGGTCGCGGCCGACGGCGCGGAGCTGGCCCGCGGTCACTCGCGCGAGGGCGGCGACGCCGTGGTGCACGCGGAGGAGGCGGCCCTCGCGAAGATCGACCCCGCCGACCCGCGGCTGCCCGGCGCCACCGTCTACAGCAGCCTGGAGCCCTGCACCCGCCGCGCCTCCCGCCCCGCCCCCTGCGCCGAGCTGATCCTGCGGGCGGGCGTACGGCGGGTGGTGACGGCCTGGCGGGAGCCGGACACCTTCGTGACGGCGGCGGACGGGACCGGGGTGCTGCAGAGCGCGGGTGTGGCGGCCGTGGTGCTGCCGGAGTACGAGGCCCTGGCGAAGGAGCCGAACGCCCACCTGCTGCCCTGAGCGACACCTCGCGGATACCTGTGCGCATCGTGTCCTGCGGATGGCGTATGCTTGAGACACAACGACGCGGGGTGGAGCAGCTCGGTAGCTCGCTGGGCTCATAACCCAGAGGTCGCAGGTTCAAATCCTGTCCCCGCTACTGAAGGCTCAGGGCCGGAATCCAGCAATGGATTCCGGCCCTGAGTGTTTCCCGGCGTCCCCCGGTGAAACGCAGGGCATCCCTCGGCGGAACGTAGAGTGGCATGCGTCACAGTCGGTCATCCGCTCGGTCCACAGCAGTCGCCCGCCCTTTCCGCTCCCGCCACGCTGGACGCAGGTCAAGGACACGGGAGACGAGCAGTGCGCCCTGGTGAGCTGGAGGAGAGCCCGTACGCCTGGGCCGACGGCCGACTCCCGGGCGAGCCCGGCCTGGACGCCGGCCCGGACCGCGCACCCCTGCCGCCGGACGGCCACCGCGTCCGCCCGCCCACCCCGCGAGCCCTGGCCCGCGCCCTGCCCGCCCTCCTGATCGCCGCCGGGATCGGGTACGACCTGCTCACCCCGCGCGCCTTCACCGCCGTGCCCTTCTTCACGGCCGCCCCACTGATCGCCGCGCCCCTGTCGTCGCTGCGCACCACGCTCCTCACCGGCCTCGCCGCCCTGGCGGCCACCGTCGTCGCCCGCACCCAGTTCGATCCCGCCATGGACGTGCACACGATCACGGAGGTCGTCACCGTGGCCACGGTCGCCGTGCTGGCCGCCACCATCAACCGTGTCCTGCGCCTCGGCGACCGGCGGCTCGCCTCCGCCCGGGAGATCGCCGAGGCCGCCCAGCGGGCCGTCCTGCCCGAACCGGACGACCGCATCGCCGGCTTCGACATCGCGGCCCGGTACGAGGCGGCGCAGGAGGACGCCTTCATCGGCGGTGACCTGTACGCGGTGCAGGACAGCCCGCACGGGGTACGGCTGGTCGTCGGGGACGTGCGCGGCAAGGGCATGGGCGCGGTCGCGGCCGTGGCCGTGGTCATCGGGGCGTTCCGGGAGGCCGCCGAGCAGGAGGCCACGCTGGAGGCGGTGGCCGCGCGGCTGGAGCGGGCCCTGGCCCGCGAGGGCACCCGGCGGGACGGGATCGACGCCTTCGAGGGCTTCACCACCGCCGTCCTCGCCGAACTGCCGCACGGCGGCAGCGGCGACGGTGTGGTCCGGATCGTCAACCGCGGCCACCCGCCACCGCTGCTGTTGCACGAGGACGGCACCCTGCGCACGCTGGCGGCGCGTGATCCCGCGCTGCCGCTCGGCATGGCGGACCTCGGCCGGTGGCCCGACCGCGCGACCGAGTCCGGCTTCCCGAGCGGCGCCACCCTGCTGCTCTACACGGACGGCCTGTCCGAGGCCCGTGACGCCCACGGCCGCTTCTACGACCCGCCGCGCCGGCTCGCCGGACGCCGCTTCCCCGACCCCCGCTCCCTGCTCGGCCGCCTCGCCGCGGAGGTGCGAAGGCACTCCGGGGGCGGGATGGCGGACGACATGGCGCTGCTGGCCGTACGGCGGCCCTGACATCCTGCCGGTGTCACCCAAGGTGATCGGACGGACGCCCTCCGCATAACATCTGAGACACCATCAAAACTGCCGAGACTCCTGGACGTCGGTCAACTCGCCCGTTTTCCACCGGTCGTGACGCCTACGTCCGCCCCGAAATCCGTTAATGATCAAGCAGAACGGCTTGGAATCTGACGTCCGGGTCTATTAACGTTCGATAACGCAGCGCGGTCGTCCCAGCCGTCACAAGAGGCGGCTCCGTGCGCACGCGCCGAATCCCGCAAGGGAACCGGGGAACCACCACCTTGGGGTGAATCACGCGGATGCCGCCGTGGAAGCACGGCAGGTATACGCGCGTAGGAGACCTTCCTGCTCCGAACCCGTCAGCTAACCCGGTAGGCGGAGGAAGGAAAGGAGTGCGCCTTCGTGGCGTCCAACCGGCCTGCCCCAGAAGCCCCGTTCATGCCGAGCGAGACCGAGACGTTCAGTTACTTCGGCGCTCAGCGCACCGACGAGGGCCCCTGGGAAGAGTGGAACCCCACCGAGGAGTCCATACGGCCGGTACGCGGGCGGCACCGCGTCGCGAAGCAGCGCGGCGGCGGACTCGCCCGCAGCTCCACGGTCCTCGGCGTCGGTGTCATCGCCGCCGTCGGCGCGGGCGGCATGGCCAGCGCCCACACCGGCAAGCCGCCGGTCTCCATCTCCATGCCCGACCTGGACTCCGTCGGCTCCCTGTTCGACGGCGGGTCCTCCGACGCGTCCAAGGCCACCACGGCCTCGCTGAGCAACGTCGGCACGACCGACGCCGACAGCGACCAGGGCGACGCGGGCGAGGCCCTGCGCAACCGCATCATGGCCCAGGCCGAGCAGCAGCAGAGCAAGGCCGACACCAAGGCCACCGCGGTGGCGGCGGCCGCCGCCGAGAAGCAGGCCGCCGAAGCGGCCGCCAAGGCGCAGAAGGCCGCCTCGGCCAAGGCCGCCGAGGCCAAGAAGGAGGCCGAGGCCGCGGCCAAGAAGAAGGCCGAGGAAGAGCGCCTGGCCGAGCTGGCCAAGCAGTACAAGCTCCCGGTCGTCTCGTACACGATCACCGGCACCTTCGGCCAGCCCGGATCGATGTGGTCCTCCGGCTACCACACCGGCCTCGACTTCGCCGCGCCCACCGGCACCCTCATCAAGGCCATCCACAGCGGCACCATCACCCAGGCGGGCTGGGCCGGCGCCTACGGCTACCGCACCGTCCTCACCCTGGACGACGGCACCGAGCTGTGGTTCTGCCACCAGTCCTCGATCGGTGTCTCCGTCGGTCAGAAGGTCAGCACCGGCGACGTCATCGGCCGCGTCGGCGCCACCGGCAACGTCACCGGCCCGCACCTCCACCTGGAGGTCCACCCGGGCGGGCAGGCCACCGGCATCGACCCGATGACGTGGCTGCGCGGCAAGGGCCTCACCCCCTGAGCGGCCCGCCGGCCCGTGCCTGATTCATCCCTCATCCGGTCCCCGGCCCACCTGTTCGCACTCCGTTCGCAGCAATCCCGGAATGGGCGGGACGGGAGTGATCGTTGAACTGAAGCATGAACGGCTCTCACGCTTCCCTGCGCACACTCGGCTCCTCCGGCCTCCAGGTCTTCCCCCTCGCCCTCGGCGGCAACGTCTTCGGCTGGACCGCCGACGAGGAGACCTCCTTCGCCGTCCTCGACGCCTACACGGCCGCCGGCGGCAACTTCGTCGACACCGCCGACGCCTACTCGGCGTGGATCGAGGGCAACAAGGGCGGGGAGTCCGAGACGATCATCGGCAAGTGGGTCAAGGCCCGCGGTAACCGCTCCGACGTCGTGATCGCGACCAAGGTCAGCCAGCACCCCGAGTACCAGGGCCTGAGCGCGGCCAACATCAAGGCGGCAGCCGACGCCTCCCTGCGCCGCCTGGACACCGACTACATCGACCTCTACTACACCCACTTCGACAACCCCGAGGTGCCGGTCGAGGAGATCATCGGCGCCCTCGACGAGCTGGTGAAGGCGGGCAAGGTCCGGCACATCGCCGCCTCGAACATCTCGCCGGAGCGCCTCCAGGCCTCCCTGGACTTCTCCGACCGCGAGGGCCTGGCCCGGTACGTCGCCCTCCAACCCCACTACAACCTGGTCTCCCGCGACACCTACGAGGGCCCGCTGCAGGACCTCGCCGGCCGTGAGGGCCTCGCGGCTGTCCCGTACTTCGCCCTCGCCTCCGGGTTCCTCACCGGGAAGTACCGCCCCGGTGCGGCGGTCGAGAGCGCCCGCGCCGGTTCGGCAGCCAAGCACCTGGAGTCCGAGCGCGGCCGGCGGGTCCTCACCGCCCTGGACGAGATCGCCGCAGCCCACGAGGCCCCCGTCGCCACGGTCGCCCTCGCCTGGCTGGCCGCCCAGCCGACGGTGACGGCCCCGATCGCGTCGGCGCGGACGGTGGAGCAGTTGCCGGCGCTGCTGGGGGTGGGGGAGCTGGTGCTGGCCAAGGAGGAAGTGGACCGCCTGACCGAGGCTTCCGCCTGATCTCCCGGCCTGCGCCGTGACGGCGCTCGGCCGTGACGGCGCTCGGCCGTGACGGCGCTCGGCCGTGACGGCGCTCGGCCGTGACGGCGCTCGGCCGTGACGGGCGTGAGCCGGTGGTGCCGGACCTCGCGCAGCCGGTACGGCTAGGACCGATACGGGTTGTGGGCGGGGTGGGGTGCCGCCGGCCGGCCGTACCAGTAGGGCGCCGGCGCCGCGTACAACGGCCGGGCCGGCGCGGACACCCTCGCCGCGTACTCCAGAGCGGGCCGGGCGACGCCCCTGCGCTGCCACAGCTCGGCGAGCAGTTCCTGCTCCCGTACGACGAAGTCGGCCCCGGCCCGCCCCCGCCGCCCCCGGTGCCGCAGGAACGCCAGCGAGGTGGCGTACGCCTCGTACTGCGCCACGGCCCGGGCCGCGGGCCGCCCGCCGAAGTGCCGGCGGGCGTGGTCCCGGGCCGTCCGCCGCGCCCGCATCGACCCGAGCACGAACGGCTCGGCCGGCCCCAGCCACCCGGCGTACACATACGCCGGCAGCTCCTCCCGCACGGTGCGCAGCTCCCGCTGCCGCGTCCAGATCGCGAGCCACGTCAGCAGCCCGAAGGCGGGCAGCATGAAGGCGCCGTAGACGGCGAAGAACCCGAACTCGCCGAAGGACGAGGAGCCGTTCCAGAACGCGTGCATGCTCATCGCGAGCAGCAGCCCGCCGAGCGGAAGCAGGGCGCGCCTGGCGTGCTGCCGTTCCGAGGAGAGCGCGGAGATCCCGAAGCCGATGCCGGTCAGCACGGTGAACAGGGGATGCGCGAACGGGGACATCACGATGCGCACGAAGAAGGTGGCGGCGGTGACGGAGGCGATGCCGCTGTCACCGGTGAGCTGGTCGGTCCCGAAGGCCGTGCCCAGGTAGAGGATGTTCTCGGTGAACGCGAACCCGGTGGCGGTGACCCCGGCTATCACGACACCGTCGACGATCCCGGTGAAGTCGCGCCTGCGGAAGAGGAAGACCAGCAGCACGGACGCGGCCTTGGCGGACTCCTCCACTATGGGCGCGATCACGGTCGCGCCCAGGGTGTCGGCACTGGCGGGGTCGGCGGTCGAGGTGGCGATCCACTTCGTGGCGAAACTGTTCGCGACGATGGCGATCAGCGCAGCCGCACAGGCGCCCCAGGCGAACGCGAAGACCAGATTCCGCCAGGGGCCCGGTTCGACCCGGTCCAGCCAGCGGAAGGCGGCTATGAGCCAGGGCACGGGCAGCACGGCGAGGCCCAGCCCGACCAGGAATCCCTCCGTGCCGGTCTGCCGGCGCACCAGCGCGAGGATCACCAGGCCGGACAGCGCAAGCAGCGTGATCAGCGCTCCGTAGCGCACCCACCGGCGCTGCCACCAGTGCGGATGCGCTCCGCTTCCGGGGCCGGGGGAGTAGGTCGGGTACGGAGGACTGATGGCCACGGCATCGACCCTAACGATGACAGGACGAAGGGGGCTGCTACTGCTGCTGATGCGGTACGCGACGGAACAGCAGATCGTTCACCACATGTCCCTTGTCCAGTCCCTGCCCCTCGAAACGGGTCAGCGGCCGGAACTCGGGACGCGGCGAGAAACCGCCGTCGGCCTGGGTGTTCTCGAAGTCGGGGTGCGCGGCGAGCACTTCGAGCATCTGCTCGGCGTACGGCTCCCAGTCCGTCGCGCAGTGCACGATCGCTCCGGGCTTCAGCCGGGTCGCGGCCAGCGACAGGAACTCGGGCTGGATCAGCCGCCGCTTGTGGTGCCGCTTCTTGGGCCAGGGGTCCGGGAAGTACACGCGCAGCCCGTCGAGCGAGTCGGGCCGGAGCATCTCCCGGAGCAGGATGATCGCGTCCCCGTTGCCGACCCGGACGTTGGACAGCCCGTTCCGGTCGGCCAGATTGAGCAGGTTCCCCTGCCCCGGCGTGTGCACGTCCACGGCGAGGACGTTCGTGTCCGGGTCCCCGGCGGCCATCTGCGCGGTGGCCTCGCCCATGCCGAACCCGATCTCCAGCACGACGGGCCTGTCGTTCCCGAACAGCTCGCCGAGATCGATGACGCACTGCCCGTCGATGTCCAGCCCCCACTGGGGCCACAGCCGCTGCAGCGCGTCCGCCTGCCCGGCCGTCACCCGGCTCCGGCGCGGCTGGAAGCTCCGGATCCGCCGCTCGAAGTGCGACCCGGCGGGATCGGCCTTGGGCCCGTCCGGGAACCGCGGCTCCCCCTTGGTCCGGCTGTGCCGGACGGACACACCGGGAACATGCGACGACACCGGCTCGGCAGCACCGGACCGGGAGGCTTCGGGGGCGTTAAGGGAGTCAGACACAGTGCCTCGATTTTACGGCGCCTCTCCGCCGGCCCGAGCCGGGGCGGGACGGCGCCTTCTCGATCTACCGAGTCGGGGGGCGGGTGGGCAAACGGGGTTCCAGGGGGCGGAGCCCCCTGGTAAGGCACTACGGCGAACCGAGCATCTCCAACACCCGACGCCCAACCTCCCGGCCGATCGGCAGCGAAGCGGTGGCCGCCGGAGACGGCGCGTTGAGCACATGCACGGCCCGGGCCCCCTCCCGGATCAGGAAGTCGTCCACCAGCGTCCCGTCCCGCAGCACCGCCTGCGCCCGCACCCCGGCAGGGGCCCGCACCAGATCCTCCTCCTCCGCCGCGGGCAACAACCTCCGCACCGCCTGCAGGAACGCTCCCTTGGACACCGACCGCCGCAGCTCTCCCGCCCCGTACCGCCAGTGCCGCCTGGCGATCACCCAGGACCCCGGCCACGCGACCGTCCCGGCCAGCTCCCGGGGCCGTACGACCCCCCACCCGTACCCCTCCCGGGCCAGCGCCGGCACCGCGTTGGGTCCGATGTGCACGCCGCCGTCGATCCCGCGGGTCAGATGCACGCCGAGGAACGGGAACGCCGGATCCGGCACCGGATACACCAGCCCCCGCACCAGCTCGGGCCGCGCCAGCTCGTAGTACTCCCCCCGGAACGGCACGATCCGCACCTCGGGCTCGTCCCCGGTGAGCCGGGCCACCTCGTCGCAGTACAGCCCGGCGCAGTTCACCAGCACCCGCCCGCGCACGACGTCCCCGCCCGAGGTGAGCACGGCCACACCCTGCTCCGGCCGCCGGTCCACCCGTACGACCCGGGCCCCGTAACGGATCTCCGCTCCCGAGGCCCGCGCCAGCTGCCGGGCGACACCCACGAAGTCGCACACGCCGGTCGTGCCGACGTGTATGGCCGCGAGTCCCCGGACCTCCGGCTCGTACTCGGCGATCTGCGCGATGCCCAGCTCCCGCACCGGGATGCCGTTCTCCCGCCCGCGCTGGACGAGCGCGTGCAGCCGCGGCAGCTCCTCCCGCTCGGTGGCGACGATCAGCTTGCCGGTGACGGCGTGCGCGATGCCGTACTCGGCGCAGAACTTGACCATCTCGGCCGCGCCCCGCACCGCGTACTGCGCCTTGAGCGAGCCCGGCCGGTAGTAGATGCCGCTGTGGATGACCCCGCTGTTGCGCCCCGTCTGGTGCCGGGCCGGGCCCGGTTCCTTCTCCAGCACGGTCACCCGTGTCCCCGGCGCGGCCCGCGTGATCGCATACGCCGTGGACAGCCCGACGATCCCACCTCCGACCACGAGCACATCACAGTCGTACGCCCCGACCCGCACCGTGCACCACCTCCCACCTCGATAGTGCACTGCGCCACTGACAGTGCCTTCAAACGCGGGAGGGGTGTCGCGCGCCTACGCCGGAGCCATCAGCAACGGCCTGGCCCGCTCCCGCAGCTCCACCACTCTCGGTTCGTCTCCGTACGGCTCCAGCCGGTGCAGAAGATCCTTCACGTACTCGGTGGTCCGGGCGGAAGAGATCCGTCCGGCCACCTCCACGGCCCGTACCCCCTGCTCGCACGCCGCATCCAGATTCCCCGACTCCAGCTCGGCGACGGCGGAGACGACGAGCCGCAGTCCGTGCGACCGCACGAACTCCTCCGTCGGCTTGGACAACGCCTGCTCGGTGAACCTCCGCACCTGCCGAGGCGCCTTCAGGTCCCGGTAGCACTCCGCAGCATCAGCGGCAAAACGATCGTATCCATAGAAACCAAGCCAAGAAGGATCGCTGTCACCCTCCCGTGACCGCTCCAGCCACCCCTCGGCGGCCTTCAGCGCAGCGCCGGCGGCCTGCGCATCCCCAGCGCGCGCGTGCGCCCGCGCCTCCACCAGCCGGAAGAAACTCATCGTGCGCGCGGTCGCCAGCCCCCGGTTGCGCTCCAGGGCGGCCTGCGCCAGATCGACGCCTTCGTCGCCGAAGCCCCGGTACGTCGCCTGCAGCGACATGGAGGCCAGCACATAGCCCCCGAGCGGGACGTCCGCGGCCGCGCGCGCGAGCCGCAGCGCCTGGATGTAGTACCGCTGCGCCGCCTCCTGCTGGCCGGTGTCGAAGGCCATCCAGCCCGCGAGCCGGGTGAGTTCGGCGGTGGCCCCGAACAGGGCGCGGCCGACCTCGTCGGAGTACGAGCCGAGCAGCAGCGGCGCCGCCTCCACCCTCAAGCACTCGGGCACCATCGACGAACGCCAGTCGCCGCCTCCGTACTTGGAGTCCCAGCGCCTGGCGTCCTCCGCGGCCTCCCGCAGCTTCTGCACATCGCTGTGGCCGACTTTGATCGGTGCACCGGACTCCTCGGCAGAGTTCGCCTCCCGCGCGACCGAACTGTCGGCGGGGGTTATCAGCCATCGCGAGGCAGGCGTTGCGTACGCGCTCACTGCGAACGACCCGGCGAGCGACTGCCAGATGCCCCCGGAGCCGGCCCGGCGCCCTGCGAGGTCGAGCCGGTACAGCTCAGTGGCCGACTTCACCGCCTGTCCCACGTCCCTGGGGAAGGCGAGACCCACTTCGGGTGCGGGGTCCGCGTCCGCCAGGCCTATCTCGTGGAGCGGCACCGGGCGGCCGAGCTTCTGGCCGATGGCGGCCGCGATGAGGTGCGGCGCCGCGCCCTGCGGCACCATCCCCTTCGACACCCAGCGCGCCACCGAGGTCTTGTCGTAGCGAAGCGTCAACCCGCGTTGAGCGCCAAGATCGTTGACGCGTCGTGCGAGTCCTGCATTGCTGATTCCCGCGAGGGCGAGAACGGTGCCGAGTTTCTCGTTCGGCCCGCGTTGCTCCCTGGACATGCGCCACCCCTCGACACAGACGGCTGCCGCACTGGCATAACCGTGCGGCATTCGTAAACCCAGCGTAGTTCGCCGCATCCCAAGCGTTAAGGGGCATTGTTCCGGTTGGCGGGATTGTGGTCCGTACGCGAGTGCGGCCCTGTACGCACCGTGCACACGCTGTCGCGTCGTGCCCCTGTCCGTGTGGCCGTGCGCCCGTCCGTGCGCTCTTCTCCGGCCATCTGGGGAGCGGTTCCATGGGTGATGCGTGGGTCGGCCCGCTGTACTGGATCCAGCGGGCTGGGGGACACCGCCACCTTCATCCCCGCGGGTGGCGGACCGGTCCGGGAGGCGATGCCCGCCTCCCGGACTGTGCGCGTTCCGGTCCCGCCGGGCGCTCCGCAGGCCTGTACGGAGCGTGCTCGCTTTCGTGCGGCCGCCGCTGATTTGGCTGAAAATCGACCCAGGTCCCAGCGGGTGATTTCCGCTCCCACCATGGGACTTGAGGGCGTGAAGGGTGTTTTCGGGGCGCATATCGGGGGCGCATTCGCGTCGCACCCACCTGGCACTCTGCCACCATCCACTGCGTGTCGTACGGGCGTTCAGCCGCTCACCCCTCGCCCGCCCGCGCGGCTTCCCGTCGGCGTCCGCCCGGTGTCCGCCCGACGTTCCCTCGATCGAAGGCGGTGCCACCGCCCCTCCACAGCGCGTTCTTCATGGCAGCATGGGGACCCGGTTTCTGCGGTGCGCTGGTTGTCCACAGGCTGTGGAGGTGTCGATGCGGTGGTTGGTGGGTTGGAGCAGCACCGCCACGGGCGCCTCCGGAATCGGCTCCGCGGGCGCCACCGGGTACGACGGCGAGACCCTGCACCCGGTCGGCTCCCAACTTCTGTGGGGCGACCCCGATCCCCTGTGGGCCGTCGGCGACTGGCGCCCTGACGAGGTGCGGGTGGTGAAGGCCGACGCGCAGAACAGGATCGCCGTCCTCGGCACCTGCGGCGCGACCGACGAGGAGCTGCGGCGCGGACTGTTCACCGCGCGCGGGGGCGCACTGCGCCACCTGACCACCTGGCCCGGCAGTTACACGGCCGTCGTCCAGGTGGGCCGCCGGATCACCGTCTGCGGCGATCTCGCGGGCGCCCGCCCGGTGTTCCACACGCCCTGGGCCGGCGGTACGGCCTACGCCACCGCCGCGCTGCCGCTCGCCGACCTCATCGAGGCCAACCTCGACTTCGGCCACCTGGCGGCCCTGCTCGCCGCCCCCGACGTCCCGGCAGCCCTGCGCGACACCACCCCGTACGACGGCGTTCGGCGCATTCCGCCGGGGCATGCCCTCGTCCTGCGCGCCGGAGCACGCGAGATCGCCGGGTACGAGCCGGTCGCCTCCCTCGCGGTGGCCGCGCCCCCGGCGGACCCCGACCGCGCCGTGGACGCCGTACGGGACGCGCTCGTCGAGGCGGTGCGCGCGCGGCTGTCGGCGCCGCGGCACGTGCCCGACCTCGACCCGGGGCCGGTGCCGGGCATGGGCCCCGCGGAGCGGCGGGCCGCGCGCGGGATGCCGGTGCCGGGGATCGGCGCCGACCTGTCCGGCGGACCGGCCTCCGGCACGCTGGCGCTGCTGGCCGCAGGACTGCCCGGCCGGCCGGGCACGCTGCTCGGCCACGGCACGGGCGCCGGGGAACGGCTGCTCGCCGTCACCTTCAACGACCTGGCCGTCGGCGGCCGCGAGGCCGAACTGGAGCGCGCGGGAGCCCTCGCGGCCGGCCCGCGGCTGCACCACGTGGTGGTGACCGGCGGCGAGGAGACCCTGCCGTACGCCGACCTCGACGGCCCCCTCACCGACGAGCCGGGCCCCTCCCTGGTCACGGCCGCCCGGCACCGCGCCCGGCTCGCCGCCGGCAGCGCCGACCACTTCACCGGCCACGGCGCCCGCCAGGTCCTGGACGCCCACCCCGCCCGCCTCGCGGACCTCCTCATGGACCGCAAACGACGCCACCTGGTGCGGCCGGTCGCTGCGCTCACCCGGGCCGAGGGCTCGGTGATGGTTCCCGCGCGCGTGTACGGCGCGGCCCGGCGGCTGGCGCGCACTCCGTACCGGGCGGGCCTGGAGCTGCTCGCCGAGCGGCTGATCCGGCACCGCTTCGACGAGCCCGGGGGCGCCGTCGGCGCGTCCCTCGCCGCGCTGACCTGGGGGAGACCGGGGCCGGCGGCGCGCTGGCTGACGGGGGAGGCACTGGCTGAAGTATCGGTTCTGCTCCAGAGTGGGGCGGAGCGCTCACCCGGCGGCTCCGCCCAGCGCCCCGGGGAGTTCCGCGCGCGTGCCGTCCTGGCCCGCCACGCGGCCGACCTGCGCGTCCTCGAACAGGCCGCCGAGATCCGCTCCCAGCGGCTGCACGCGCCCTTCCTCGACAACCAGGTCGTCCGCGCCTGCCGCGCCCTCCCCGAGGCCCTGCGCGTCCAGCCCGGTGCCCGCTCCGCCGTCCTGGGCACGGTCCTGGAGGGCGCCGGCGTCGCGGGCCTCCCGCCCGGCTGGGGCACCCCCTCCCACGGCTCCTCCGCGGCGGCCGCGCGCGCGGGGCTGCGCATGGCGGCGGACTCCCTGGTGGACCTCTTCTCCACGCCCCTCCTGGCCGAGGCCGGTCTGGTGGAGGCCCGGGTGGTCCGCAAGGCCCTCCGGGCGGCGGCTGAGGGTGCACCGCTCCCCCTGGACGGCCTGGCCGACCTGATCTCCGTCGAGGTCTGGCTCCGCCGCCTCCTCTCCCGCCGGGGCACCTGCTGGACGGGCACGCCCGCACGCGCGCGTGCCGTACCCGAGGGCATCACGCCGCGCCGCGGCGCCCTGGGCGCGGGAGCCGCGGGAGCCGCGGGACTGACCGGCTAGGCGGCCGTACGACCCCGTGCGGCGCACGCAAACCCCCGTGCCTCCGCTCCCGCCTCCGGCGACAATGTGCCGGTGCGGTACAGAATCCTGGGCGTCACCCAGGCGGAGGACGACCAGGGAACCCCCAAGACGGTCGGCGGCCCCCGCCTGCGCGCGCTGCTCGCCGCACTCGCGCTTCGCCCCGGGCGGGCCACCGCCCCGCAGACCCTGATCGGCGAGGTCTGGGCCGACGATCCGCCCGAGGACGCCCCGGCCGCCCTCCAGGCCCTGGTGGGCCGGCTCCGCAGGGCCCTCGGCAAGGACACCGTGGGCTCGGTGCCCGGCGGTTACCGCCTCGCCGCCACCGAGGACGACGTGGACCTCTTCGTCTTCGAGTCCCGGGTGCGCACGGCCACGTCGGCTCTGGACCGCGGCGACGCCGAGGCCGCGGCCCGCGACCTGGACGCGGCGCTCGCCCTGTGGCAGGGTCCCGCCCTCGCCGACCTCCCGGACCGCACCGCCGCCGCCCGCGCGGACGCGCTCCGCCTGGAGGCGCTCCGGGGCCGCGCCGAGACCCGCCTGCGCCTGGGCCGCGCCCAGGACGTCGTACCGGACCTGACGGAACTGACCGCCGCCCACCCGTACGACGAACCCCTGCACGCGCTCCTCATCCGCGCCCTGCGCGACACCGGCCGCACCGCCGACGCCCTCGCCGCGTACGAGTCCGCCCGGCGCACCCTCGCCGACACCCTCGGCACCGACCCCGGCCCGGAACTGCAGGCCCTGCACGCCTCGCTGCTGCGGCAGGAGCCGCCCGCGGCCGCCCCCGCCCGACCCCCGGGGCGGACGGGCAACCTCCGCCCCCGTCTGACGTCCTTCGTCGGCCGGGAACCCGAACTCGAAGCCATTCGTTCCGACTTGCACAGGGCCCGCCTGGTCACCCTCACCGGACCGGGCGGCTCGGGAAAGACCCGCCTCGCCGAGGAGGCCGCCGCGGGGCTGCCCCAGGCATGGCTGGTAGAGCTGGCCCCGCTCGACCGGCCCGAGGCGGTGCCCGGTGCCGTGGTCAGCGCCCTCGGTCTGCGCGAGACCGTGCTCCTGGCCAACGACCTGGCGACACCGCAGGACGACCCCACGGCCCTGCTGATCGAGTACTGCGCCCCGCGCAGCCAGCTCCTGATCCTCGACAACTGCGAACACGTCATCGGCGCTGCCGCCGCCCTCGCCGAGACCCTCCTCACCCACTGCCCCGGGCTCACGGTCCTCGCCACCAGCCGTGAACCGCTCGGCGTCCCCGGTGAGGCGGTGCGCCCGGTCGAACCCCTCGTCCCCGAGCAGGCCCACCGCCTCTTCGCGGAGCGCGCGCAGACCGTCCGCCCCGACGCCGACGCGGTGCTCCGCGACACCGAGGCCGTCGCGGAGATCTGCCGCCGCCTCGACGGGCTGCCGCTCGCCATCGAGCTGGCCGCGGCCCGGCTCAGGCTGCTGACCCCGCGCCAGATCGCCGACCGGCTGGACGACCGCTTCCGCCTGCTCACCTCCGGCAGCCGCACGGTCCTGCCCCGCCAGCAGACCCTGCGCGCGGTCGTCGACTGGTCCTGGGACCTCCTGGACGAGCGGGAACGGACGATGCTGCGCGAGGTGTCGGTGTTCGCCGGCGGCTGGGACCTCACCGCGGCCGAGGCCGTGTGCACCGGCCCGGCGGCGGAGCTGACCGGCGCCCTGGTGGACAAGTCCCTCGTCGTGGCCGCGCCGGACGGCCCGGACTCCTCCGGCACCATGCGGTACCGGATGCTGGAGACCATCCATGAGTACGCCACCGAGCGCGCCGCCGAGCTCCCCGAGCTGCGCGCGGCGGCCGAGCGGCGCCACCGCGCCTGGGCGCGCGCACTGGTCGAGCAGGCCGAGCCCCAGCTGCGCTCGGCGGCCCAGCTTCCCTGGATCGGCCGCCTGGAGAGCGAGCTCGACAACATCCGCGCGGCCCTGGACCGCACGCTGCGGGCCGGCGACGAGGCGGAGGCGGGCGCGATCGTCCTGGCGATC
This sequence comes from Streptomyces sp. BK340, assembly GCF_007827595.1. Lineage (GTDB taxonomy): Bacteria > Actinomycetota > Actinomycetes > Streptomycetales > Streptomycetaceae > Streptomyces. Next base: position 10,492 of record NZ_VISR01000029.1, on the reverse strand, counting down.
GGCTGGTTCTGGTGGCTGCGCAACTACCGCCAGGAGGCGATGGAGTGGGTGCGGCTGGTGCTGCGCCTGGGCGTCGCCCGCGACACCCTGCCCGAGGACGCGGATCGGGCCGGTCTCGTCGCGTCGGCGGAGTCGGCCGACCCGGTGGGCGCCTTCCTGGCCGCACCCGACGGCGAGGCGGGGCACCCGCTGCGGGAGCTGCGCATGGACCTGCGGATGCTCGACCTGTTCCTGACCTCCGAGTCGAGCACGGCGACCCTCGCGGCCGACCCTCGCGCCCCGGAGTACATCGCCCGGGTCCGGGCCGGCTTCGAGCACGGAGGTCCGCAGGCCGCCCGCCTGCCCGGCATCGTCTGGCCGTTGACCGCCTACTACCTGGGCGGCCCGGCCGACGTGGCACCCGACATGGCCGCCGCGGTCGCCAACTGCCGCAGATACGGCGGGGACTGGGAGATCGGCGTCTCCCTGATGTACCGCACCCACGTGGTCGTCGACTCGCCGGGCAACCTGCGGGGCGTGGACGAGGACCTGGCGGAGCTGCGGGCGCTCAGCCGGCGGGTCGGGGACCGCTGGATGCGGGCACAGGTGTGCAGCGCGGCCGGCGAGGCGGCCATGGCCCGCGGCAGGTTCAAGGAGGCCCGCGCCGAGTACGAGGAGGCGCTGCGGCTCGCCTACGAGGTCGGCGCCTACGCCGAGTCGCCGTTCCTCATGGCCCGGCTCGCCGAGATCGCCTACCGCTCGGGGGACCGCACGAGCGCCCTCGCCGCGCTGGACGGCGCCGCCACGGCCGCCGACGTGTACGGGGTGGCGGAGTCCCGGGCGTTCGTCCTGATGATGCGGGCCCACATCGCCGAGAACGACGGCGACCTGGCCCAGGCGCGAGAGCTCTACGACATGACCCGCGCGATCGCGTCGGGCGGCACCCCGCCACCGCAGTTCACGGCAGCCCTGAGCACCGTCGAGGCCATGATCACCGCCGGCGAGTCCGGTCCCGGGGCCGCGCTGCCGATCGTGGCGGACGCGCTGCGCGAGGCGGTGGAGCGGCGCTGCGCCGAGGCGATCACGGCGGGGCTGGTCGACGTCGGCGCCGTCCTGCTGGCCAGGCTCGGCGATCTGGCGGGCGCGGTCCGGCTGTTCGCGGCCGCCGAACACTGGCGGGCCGGCCACCCACGCCCCGAGCCGGAGCACACCCGCGCCGAGCAGATCGCCACCGCGGCCGGCCGGGCGCTGACCCCGGACCGCTACGCGGCCGAGCGGGCCCGGGGCGCCTCCTTCACCACGGAGGACGTTCTACGGGACCTGGCGCAACCGGCACCCACCCACGCCCCCGAGCCCCGCTAGGTCCTGTCGTCAAATTCCCGTCGTCGCCCGAAGGGCGGCCTCGCGGCGTCTGGTGCGTGCTCTCGGCGTGCCGGGCGGAAGTCCTCGTACTGGACGTACTTGGGCTTTCGCCCGGTGCGGCGAGAGTGCGTGCCAGGCGTCGTGGGGCAGACGGGAATTTGACGACAGGGCCTAGCGGCAGGTGAACCGGGACTCGGCCCAGTCCGCGAGCGCGCCCCGGTCGAGGACGTTGCTGTGCGGTTCCACGACGAGCCGTACGGTCCTGTGCCCGGTCAGACCGACATGGACGGGCACGGCCGCGTCCCGGCCCTTGACCATGCCGGACTGCCACAGCCGGACCCTGTCGGCGTAGACGGAGAAGGAGACCTTGCCGAGTCCGAGGGTCATGTCGTCCACACCGGCCAGGGCGTCGAAGGCCGTGCAGCGGCGGTTGAGGTCGATGGTGACGGAGGACTTGCCGTGCACGGTGACACCGCGCGCGTACTGCTTGCCGGCGATCGACATCCCGTACCGCTGCCACACCCAGCTGCTCTCGCGCAGCCGCATCTCGGGCCCGGTGCCGTCACCGTTCACGTCGTACCGCAGATCGCTCCACTCGTAGACGACCGGAGCCGGTGGCGGAGTGGGGGTGGGTGCGGGTGCGGGCGGCGGGGTCGGCCTGGGCCTCGGTTTCGGGGTGGGTGTGGGGGTCGGCTTCGCGCTGGGCGTGGATGTGGGAGCAGGCGTGGGCGCGGGAGCGGACGTCGGTGTGCGGCCCGGCTCGGGACCCAGCCCCACCGGCACCGGAGCGGGCTTCTTCCCGCTCGGCGTGGCGGAGGGCGTGGGTACGGAGGTCGCGGGTGCCGACGGCTGCGGCTGCGGCTGCCCGGCGGCGGGCGGGGTCTGCGCCGGCTTGGCCACCTCCTCGGCCGGGTGGCCGTCGTTCAGCAGTGCCATGGCCACCACGGCGACGGCCACCGCGACCACACCGGCCGCGATGCCGGCCTTCACCGGCGCCCCGAGCCCTTCGGCGGCGGCCGCGCCGCCACCCGCACCCGAGCCGCCGGACCCCCCGCCGGCGGCGGCCGCGCCGCCACCCGCACCGCTGGAGGACCCGCCGGCGGCCGCGGCACCCGCCGCACCCACCCCGGCACCGCCGGCGATGATCCCGAGCGCCTTCCCGTAGCCGGCGGCCCCGAACCAGCCGATGACCGCGACCGGCACCACCGCGGGGATCCCGCCCGCGACTTCCTCGATCTGCGCGGCCGCCAGCCGGCACCTGGCGCACTCGTCCAGGTGCTTGCGCAGCCCCCGTTCGGCACGGATGCGCAGCTTGCGGCGGGCGTAGGTGCCGAGCTGGTCGGCGTAGCGGGAGCACTCCTCGTCGCCGGCGAGCGAGGCGCTGACGTGAGCCTGCAGATAGGCCTGCTTCAGCCCCTCGCGGGCACGGCTCGCCAGCACCCGGGTGCCGTTGGCGTCCAGCCCGAACAGGAAGGCGACCTCGCTCGGCGACTCGTCCTCCACCTCGGTGTGCCACAGCACGGCCTGCCAGCGTTCGGGCAGCGAGCGGAAGGCCTGCATGGCCATGGACTGCTCGGCCTCGTGCAGGGCCCGCACGTCGGCACCGAGATCCAGGGCGTCGTCGTCGGACACCTCGGCCCTGCGCGAGGCCTGCTGCGCGAACACGGCGAAGTCGTCCACGAGCTGCTCGCGCCGCGCGGACCTGCTCCAGTGCGCGGCAACGCGCCGCACGGAGGTCAGCAGATAGGCCCGTACGGAGTGTTCGGGCCCCGAACCGCCGCGCACCGCCTGCAGCATCCGGGCGAAGACCTCGGCGGTGAGGTCGTCCGCGGTGTGCCCGTCACGGCAACAGGTACGGGCGTACCGGCGCACCGCATCCGCGTGCCGCCGGTACAGCTCCTCGTAGGCGGAGTCGTCCCCCGCCCGCATCCGCTCGATCAACTCGCCGTCGGCGGGCGGCATCTGCCGCGGCGCCAACCCACTTCCGCCCCGCTGAGCGGGCACGCTCCGTTGCGGGACCGTCCCGTCCCGTCCGCCCTGGCTCGGCACCTGCGGCGAGGTCAGCCCTCCGGACTCGGAGCGACCGTCATCGCGTGACCCGTCCCACCCGTCAACGCCCATCGCGCAAAGCCCCCGACACCGGCCCAGCCCAACCCGTCACCGGCTCAGGGTGCCACATCGTCCTTCGCTCAAGTACGGCCTGTACGCCCCATCCACTCATCCGAGCGCACTCGCGACCCGCAACAGAACACCACCCGGACGAGCCCCGCGCGCGACAAGCGATACGCAGCCCGCCACATGACGACCGGCCCCGGCGCTCACGCCCCACAGGGGCCACCCGCACCCGGCCGTGTCGGCTGCACGGGTGGTGCGGGTGGCAACGCGAACACGCCGGAGGCGAAGCCGAGACGGTCGCCGCAGAACCTACTCCGGCCGGGACCGGAGCCCCTCCAGCAGAATCTCCAGCAGCCGAGCCGAAGCCGCAGCCTGCTGCGCCGGATCCGGCAGCGAAGGCGCCGCCGTGGCGATCACCAGCAGCACGTCCGCCACGGACACGTCCGCCCGCAACTCCCCCGCGCCCCGAGCCCGCTCCACCAACTGCCCCACGACCTCGAGCAGCGCACCGGCTCCACCGTCGTCCGAGCCCGACTCCGACACCAGCCGCAGCTCACCCGCACCCGGCTGAGACCGCTGCTGAGGCACCCGGGCCTCCTCGGCCGGCCCGGCAGAACCGACGGACCCGGCGTCGCCCTCCTCCGTGACCCCGACCCGCAGCACGTGCGGCGGCAGCAACCGCCCCGCCCCGGACGCCACGGACGTCCGCAGGAACCGCGACAGCGCCGACCACGGCTCGTCCTCCTGCCCGAGCGCGGTCCGCGCCTGCTCGGTCAGCCGCGCGGTCTCCTCCTCGGCTATCCGCCGGACCAGCACGTCCTTGCTCGGAAAGCGCCGGTACACCGTGCCGACACCGACCCGAGCCCGCCGTGCCACGTCCTCCATCGGCGCGCCGTACCCCAGCTCGCCGAACACCTCACGCGCCGCACGCAGCACGTGCTCCAGATTGCGCTGTGCGTCCACCCGCAGCGGTGTCGTACGCATCCCGTCCGCGCGCCCGTTCCCCGCCGCCGCGCTCACCGCCGGTCCGCCCGAAGCGAGAGCGGCTGCCGACGACCAATGAGTGTCCTGAACATGCATGTGTTTCCCCCGGTTAATGACGTCTCCCCCCGGAGACTCTCCCCGCCACTGAATACCGGAGTGTGCGGAACTGGCATCGGTCACGACCGGACCCGCTCATCGCGGACCCGCTCGACCACATTCCCTACACCCCGTCGACACACGAACATAGTTGAGTGAGGGTCAATTCAGAAGGGGCAGGTTCCGCACGGAGCGCCCCCCGATCGGAGTACGGGGCATCTATGTCCCGATTCCTCGCCTTCGCCCCCTCCCTCCCGCCCCCGCTGACCTGCCCGCTTTCGCCCCACCCCGACGGCGCGCCCAGCCCCGCGCACACCCGCTCGCCGGTCACACAAATTGCCGGGGCTGTGGACAAACAACAGCGCCGGGTGCGTCATGGGATGGTGAAGGAACGTGCGCGCATTCTGGTTGTCGGCGGCGGCTACGTCGGGATGTACACGGCCCTGCGTCTGCAGCGGAGGTTGAAGCAGGAGCTCAGGCGGGGCGAGGTCGACATCACTGTCGTCACCCCCGACCCCTACATGACGTACCAGCCGTTCCTCCCCGAAGCAGCCGCGGGTTCGATCTCCCCTCGTCATGTCGTCGTACCGCTGCGCCGCCTCCTGGACCGGTGTCACGTCGTCATCGGCGAGGTGACGTCCATCGACCACGCGGTGCGCGCCGCCGCCGTCACCACGCTCGCCACCGCCGAGGAGGGCAGGACCGCCGAACTCCTCGGCTACGACGAACTGGTCCTCGCCCCCGGCGCGGTCTCCCGCACGCTGCCCATCCCCGGCCTCGCGGAGTACGGCATCGGCTTCAAGACCGTCGAAGAGGCCATCGGCCTGCGCAACCACGTCATCGAGCAGATGGACATCGCCTCCTCCACCCGCGACCCCGCGATCCGCGACGCCGCCCTCACCTTCGTCTTCGTCGGCGGCGGCTACGCCGGGGTCGAGGCACTCGGCGAACTCGAGGACATGGCCCGCTACACCGCGCGCTACTACCACAACCTCCGTCCCGAGGACATGAAGTGGATCCTCGTGGAGGCTTCCGGCCGCATCCTCCCCGAGGTCGGCGAGGAGATGGGCCGCTACACGGTCACCGAGCTGCGCCGCCGCAACATCCAGGTCCTGCTCGACACCCGCCTGGACTCGTGCGCGGACCGCGTCGCCGTCCTCAGCGACGGCCAGCGCTTCCCGACCCGTACGGTCGTGTGGACCGCCGGCGTCAAACCGCATCCGCTGCTCGCCGCCACCGACCTGCCGCTCGACGGCCGCGGCCGCCTCAAGTGCACCGCCGAACTGGCCGTCGACGGCGCCCCGCACGCCTGGGCCGCGGGCGACGCCGCAGCCGTCCCCGACGTCACCGCCGCCGAACCCGGCACCGAGACCGCCCCCAACGCCCAGCACGCGGTCCGCCAGGCCAGGGTCCTCGGCGACAACATCGTCCACGCGCTGCGCGGCGAGCCCCTGGAGACGTACGCGCACAAGTACGTCGGCTCCGTCGCCTCCCTCGGCCTGCACAAGGGCGTCGCCCAGGTCTACGGGCGCAAGCTGAAGGGCTACCCTGCCTGGTTCATGCACCGCGTGTACCACCTCAGCAGGGTGCCCACCTTCAACCGAAAGGCCCGCGTGCTGGCGGAATGGACCCTGGCCGGGCTCTTCAAACGGGAGATCGTCTCGCTCGGCTCGCTCGAACATCCCCGTGCGGAGTTCGAACTCGCGGCCGGTGGAAAGCCTCCTCACAGCCCCTCGGACAACCCGAAGGGGTCGTCCTGACCGGACTCAGGAACTACCCGGCCCGCCCCGGCGTCTGACGGATATCGCCGCGGACGGCCACCTGCCAGACTGCCCCACGTCCTCGGACGGGCACCCGCCCGCCCTCAGCACCCACGAGGCTTTCCCCACTGTGAACTTCACGCGCTGGAGCGCCCGGCTCCCCGGAACGCAGCGCCGCGCCGCAGCGCGGACCGAGACCGCGGTCTCCCCGGACCGGCGGGGGGAAGGCTCCGTGCCCGCGGCCCGGGCCGAACAACCGGCCGACGGGGCACCGCCCGTACCCGCCGTCGACGAACTGCCCGCGCGCGCCGTCCTCGACCGCGTCCCGGCCCTCGTCGCCCTCCTCCACGGCCCCGACCACCGGATCGCCTACGTCAACGACGCCTACACGGCGGCCTTCGGCGTACGACCGCTCGGCGAACCCGCCCGAGAGGCCCTCCCGGAACTGGCCGAACTCGGTCTGCTGCCGCTCCTCGACCAGGTACTGCGCAGCGGAAAGCCCCGCACGCTCAAGTCCCGCAAGGCCCTCGACGGCCGTTCCTACACGTTCACCTGCACCCCGGTCTCCGAGACCGGCGGGGACGGCGCCGTACTCGTCTTCGCCACCGACGTCACCGACCACGCGGAGGCCGCGGAGCGCCTGCGCGCCAGCGAGCGCCGGCAGCGCGAGACGGCCGTGACCCTGCAACGCTCCCTCCTCCCCCAGGAGCTGGAGCAGCCCGACGACCTGCGCATCGCCGCCACCTACCAGCCCGGCGGCACGGAGGCCGCGGTCGGCGGCGACTGGTACGACGTGATCACCCTCGGCGGCGGCCGCACCGCCCTGGTGATCGGCGACGTCATGGGCCGAGGCGTCCGCGCGGCAGCCGTGATGGGCCAGCTGCGCACCGCCGTCCGCGCCTACGCCCGCCTCGACCTCCCGCCGCACGAGGTCCTGCAACTCCTCGACGGCCTCGCCACCGAGATCGACGCCAACCAGATCGCCACGTGCGTCTACGCCATCCACGACCCGAACGAGGGCCGCCTGGTGTACTCCTCCGCCGGCCATCTGCCCATCCTGGTCCGCGACGAGAACGGCACGGTCCTGCGCGCCGACGAACCCACCGGACCGCCCCTCGGCACCGGCGGCTGGATGCACGCCTCGGGCTCGATCCCGCTGGGCCCCGGTTCCACGGCGGTCCTCTACACGGACGGCCTGGTCGAGCGCCGGGACGAGGACCTGGACGAGGGGATCGCCTCCCTGGAGCGCGCCCTGTCCGGCGCGACCGGCACCCCCCAGGTCGTCTGCGACCGTCTGGTCCGCTCGGCCGGTGTCACCGCCGACCACGACGACGACGTAGCCGTCCTCGTCCTCCAGCACCCCGCCCGTACGGGCCCGGAGGGCGATCTCTTCCGCAACGCGGCTCTGGAACTCCTCGGCGGTGTGGAGGCGGCTCCCCGCGCCCGCGCGTTCGCCTCCGGTGTCCTGACGAGCTGGCGCTTCCCGGCCGACCTGCACGACCTGGGCGTCCTGGCGACGAGCGAGCTGGTCGCCAACAGCCTCCAGCACGGCACGCCACCCATGCGGCTCCGCCTGCGCCGCACCGACCGCCGCCTGATCATCGAGGTCACGGACGGCGACGACCACCTCCCCCGCCGCCGCCGGGCAGAACCGGGCGACGAGTCGGGAAGAGGCATCGCCATCGTCGCCACCATCGCCTCCAACTGGGGTTCGAGAAGGACACCGGGCGGAGGGAAGGCGGTGTGGTGCGAGTTCCTTTTGCCGAGGGGCTAGGCGCCGTGGGGCTGCGGTCCGCCGCCGGCTGACGGTGCGTGGGGGCTGGTCGCGCAGTCATCCGCCACCTCCAGGGGCGGCGGGTGACTCTATGCCTCCGCGGCGACCGGCTCCGCGGCTCCACCACGGGCCACCACACGGCTGGTCCTCGCCGCGGCCCACGGCTGATCCTGGGCAACGGTGAGCCGGCGTCCCAGTCGCAGCGCCAGCAGGGTGATGCCGAGGGAGAACAGCAGGAACGTCACGACGTACGGGCCGTGCAGGGACGCTCCGAGCGGACCGCCCACCGCCGGCCCCACGGCCAGCGCCAGCTGCTTGACCAGGGCAAACGCCGAGTTGTACTGGCCGGCCATCCCCTCCGGCGCCAGATCGGCGACCAGCGGGGCGACCGTCGGCGACAGCATCGCCTCACCCAGCCCGAACAACGCGTACGTCGACACGAACGCAGCGGTCGCCATCTCCTGGCTCCCGTGCCCCAGCCCTGCGTACCCCGCCGCGAGCCACGCCACGGCCCAGATGAGCCCCACACCGGCGATCACCCGGGACCGCCGACGCCGCTCCACGAACTTCAGCACGGCGAACTGCGCGACCACGATCATCATCGTGTTCGCAGCCAGCGCCGTACCGAGCGCGGAGGTGGATATCCCCGCAGCCTCCACGCCGTACGCGCTCAGACCCGACTCGAACTGTCCGTAGCAGGCGAAGAACAGCACGAAACCCAGCACGCACAGCTGCACCATCGCCCGGTTCCCGAGCAGCTGCTTCCAGCCGCCCTTCCCGGACGCGGACGGCGCGTCGGCGATCCGCGGCGAGTGCGGCATCCGCACCGTCGCCATCACAGCGACCAGCAGCAGGAACATCGCCGCCTCGATCGCGAACAGCAGAGTGAAGGAGGAGACCCGGGTCGTGTCGACGAGGTGACCGCCGATGAGGCCACCGACGCCGAGCCCGAGGTTCTGCAGGAAGAACTGCATCGCGAACGCCCGCGAGCGCGTCTCCGCCGTCGAGCAGTCCACGATCATCGTCGCCAGCGCCGGCTGCATCACGGCCTGCCCCGCCCCGAGCGCCGCAGCCGACAGCAGTACGGCGGTGGCGTTGCCCGCGAGTCCGAGGCTCAGCGCACCCAGCGCGGCGGTGACCAGGGCTGCGAGCAGGACCGGCAGCGGGCCGCGCCGCACGATCGCCCTGCCGGCGAACGGCAGCACGATCAGCGCGGCCACGGCGAAGACGGCGAGCACGAGTCCCGCCGTCATGGCCCCGAGGCCCCGCACCTGCGCCACATAGACGTACAGGTAGGGGACCGTGAAGCCGAGCCCGAATGCGCTGAGTGCGTTGCCCACGTGGATCCGGCGCATCGCTGCGCCCATCGCCCTGGTCACGTTCACCTCTCTCACTAGTTAGGAGTGAAGACTTCAAAGCTAAAGTGCGAAGCTAAAGAGTACACATCGAAGGACTTCAAGGCAAAGTGGCCCCGTGCGATACTGCGGCCATGGCCGAGACCCCCGGCGTCACGGAGCCGACGCTCGAAGAACAGATCGCCGCGTACCAGCGCGAGTTCCAGGACCTCGACCCCCAGGTCGAGAAGATCGTGTCGGCACTGTCCCGGCTGAACCGGCGGATGAACGTCGCCTACGGCCGCCAGACCGCCGCTCTCGGCATCGGCAACGCCGACTGGGAGGTCCTCAAGGCGCTGGTCCTCTCCGGCGCCCCGTACCGGATGGGCCCCAGCGACCTCGCCAAGCGACTCGGCCTCACGCCGGCCGCCATGACCCACCGGATCGACCGCATGGTCACCGAGGGGCTGGTCACCCGGGAGCGCGACGAGTCCAACCGGGTCCGGGTCATCATCGAGCTGACCCCCGAGGGCCGGGAGAAGTGGCTGGAGGCGATGCGCCTCGCGACCGTCTTCGAGGAGGACCTGCTCCAGGACCTCACCCCCGCGGAGCGCACCGTCCTCGGCGAGGTCCTGACCACGCTGCTCCGCCGGGTGGAGCACGCCCAGCCGGACGCCGGCGGCCGCCTCAGCGACCTGGACTGAGGTCCCTGAAAAGATCTTGACAGGGGTGGTTGACACGCCCCTGCGCGCTCCGTAAAGTTCTCCGGGTTGCCGCAGAGCCGTAACGGTTCTTCGACAGCACCTCCGCCGCCTCGAGCGGCACCTCACACCACCAGCACGATCTCCCGATGGGATTGTTTTCGGCGTGCCCGAATTCAATTCGAATAGGGACTCGGCGGCCCGATTGGGAATCGCCGGGCGGATCCGCTAAGGTTTGAGACGTCGGAACGGCCCAACAGCCGCGAAGACAAACCCCGCTGACTGGGGGTCAGACGCCGAAAGGATCTGATAGAGTCGGAACCGCCGGAAAGGGAAACGCGAGAGCGAGAACCTGGAAAGCACCGAGGAAATCGGATCGAGAAAAGA
>NZ_VISR01000028.1 GCF_007827595.1 Streptomyces sp. BK340 | reverse complement strand
TCGGTCGCCCCGCCCAGACTGACGATCTCCGCGTTCCGGAACACCCCCCGGACCTCGTCCGGCAGCGACAACGGCGTGTAGTCACCGGAGAGGAACACCAGGCGCAGTTTGTGGGTTCCCTCCCACTCGGCCTGCCGGGACAGCAGGGGAGGAAGCTGGTTGAGGGTGGTCGGCACCGAGTCCCAGAAGGTGATCGGCTCGGTGAGCAGCAGGTCGAGCAGTACTTCGGGATCGCGCTGCTCGGCCTCGTCGGCGACGTACAGCCCACCACCACAGCCGAGAAGACCGAAGATGTCGAAGACGGAGAGGTCGAAGCCGAGCGAGGTGACGCACAGGGCCACGTCGTCGGGACCGAAGCCGAAGGTCCGATAACACCAGTTGAGCAGGTTGTGGACGGGGCGATGGGTGACCACTACGCCCTTGGGCTTTCCGGTGCTGCCGGAGGTGAAGACGACGTACGCGGTGTTGTCCGGCCCGGTGACCGGTTCCGGGTTGCCCTCGGCGACAGGAAGCGGCGGCTCCTGCTCACCGGCCACCTCGACGAGTTCGACGCCGGCCGGGAGCGCCATGGGTTCGGTGTCCGAGGTGGACAGGACGAGACGGGCCCCGGTGTCGGCGAGCATGCCGGCGACGCGGTCGGCCGGCAGCGACGGTTCCAGGGGCAGATAGGCGCCGCCGGCCTTGAGCACGCCGAACACGGCGGCGATCATGGCCGGGCCGCGGCGGACCCCGATGCCGACCACGGTCTCCGGGCCTACGCCGCGCTCCTTGAGGTCCCAGGCGATACGGTTCGCACGCTCGTTCAGCTCCCCGTAGGTCATGGTTCCGCCGGCCCAGCGCACCGCGATCGCGTCCGGCCTCCGGGCGGTCTGCTCCTCGAACAGCAGATGGAGCGGGCCCGGGCACGGGAAGTCGCGGGCCGTGTCGTTCCACTCGACGAGAATCCTGTGGCGTTCCTCGGCGTCGAGCGGGCGGCCCGCGGCCTCGCGCGGTGCGGCCGCGACGGTGTGCTCCCGCTCCGTGACGGCGGGCACGTCGACGGCGCCGACGGTGATCCCGGGGTCGGCGACCACTTGCTCCACCACGCGCACGAACCGCGCCGCGATCCGCTCCACCGTCGAGCGGTCGAAGAGGTCGGTGGCGTACTCGATCTCCCCCTTCACCGACCCGTCGGACTCGTCCGGCGCGAGGTTGAAGAACAGGTCGAACTTCGCCGAGCCGGTGGGGATGGGTTCCATCGACACCGTCAGACCGGGCATGTCCAGTTCCGGCGGCTGGTTGTTCTGCCACGCCAGTACCACCTGGAACAGCGGGTGGTGCGCGGCCGACCGTTCCGGCCGCAGCAACTCGAGCAGTCTCTCGAACGGGACGTCCTGGTTCTCGTACGCCGCGAGCGCCTTCTGCCGTACCTGTTCCAGGACCCGCTCGAACGACGACTCCGTCGACAACCGGACCCGCAGCACCCAGGAATTGACGAAGAACCCGACGAGGTCGTGGAGCGCCTCGTCGGTGCGGCCCGCGATCGGCGATCCGACCGTCACGTCGTCGCCGCTGCCCATCCGGTGCAGCAACACGGTCAGCGCGGCCTGGAACACCATCGAGACCGTCGCGCCGTGGGCTCGGGCCATCGCCTCGACCCGCGTCCGGGTCCCGGCAGAGAGGCCGATCTCCACCGATCCGCCCCGGTGGCTCGCCACCTCGGGCCGGGGCCGGTCCAGCGGCAGCGGCAGCGGCTTCGAGACCCCGGCGAGTTCCTCGCGCCAGTACGCCGCCTGCACCGACAGGAGGCTCTCCGGGTCTGCCAGGTCCCCCAGTTCCTCCCGCTGCCACAGCGTGTAGTCCGCGTACTGCACCGGCAGTTCCGTCCATTGCGGCGCACGGCCGGCCACCCGCGCGCGGTACGCCACGGACACGTCCCGTGCCAGCGGCGCCAACGACGCGCCGTCACCGGCGATGTGATGGATCACCAGCACCAGCAGGAACTCGTCGTCACCGCACTGGACGAGACTCCCCCGCAGCGGCACGTCGGCCGACAGGTCGAACCAGCCGCTCGTGACCGAGGAGATCACACCGGGCACCCGGTCGGGAGCCACCCGCCCCCAGTCCTTCCAGGGCAGCTCGACCTCGGCCGGGTCGAGAACGCGCTGGAACGGCTCGCCGTCCAGTTCTCCGAAGACCGTCCGAAGCACCTCGTGGCGCGTCATCACGTCCTGGAACGCGGCGCGTAACGCGGCCGTGTCGAGGCTTCCGTGGAACCGCAGGAGCAGCGGGATGTTGTACGTCGAGGAAGGGCCCTCGAAGCGGGTGATGAACCAGATGCGGCGCTGCGCGTACGACAGGGGAATCATTTCCTCGTTCACCTTTCGATCACTCTGCGCAACTGCAAACGCGGTGTCCAGATCAACGGGGCACTCATCGAGCCCAATCGTCAAGCCGACTCGGGTGATTGGCCACCGAGGTGAAAGAAGTCGGTCAGAGATTGCAGTACGGAACCGGTAGGCCTGACCAGAGCTCCACTCCCGGTGACGGGGGCGATCGTGGCCCAGGGGGGTGAAATTCTCCGTCCCTCGGACGAAGCGCGCTGGCGCTGCGTCACTTACCGCGTCCATTTCGTCGAGTGTGCTGTGCAGGACGATCCCCAGGAACCGGAGGCACAGGTGCGCTCACTACCTTCTCGCAGCCGTTGGGTCACCCGAAGCGCACTGGCCATAGCGGCGACGCTCGGCCTGCTGACCGCGACCACGGCGCACGGAGCGGAGGTCCGGCCGGCCGCCGGACCCAGGACTCCGGTCCAGGCGTACGGCAAGCTCCGCGTCTGCGGCACGCACCTGTGCTCCGCGTCCGGCACGCCGGTCCAGCTGCGCGGCATGAGTTCGCACGGCACGCAGTGGTTCGCCCACTGTCTGACCGACCGCGCCCTGGACGTACTGGCCCACGACTGGAAGGCGAGCGTCCTGCGGGTCGCGACGTACGCGCGCCAGGGCGGTTACGAGGCCGATCCGAAGCGCTTCACCGACCTGGTGAACCGGCTGATCGACCGGGCGAGCGCCCGTGGCATGTACGTCATCGTCGACTGGCACATGCTCAACCCGGGCGACCCCTATGCGGACCTCCAGAACGCGAAGAAGTTCTTCAAGGACATCGCGGAGCGGAACAGGAAGCGGCCCAATGTGATCTACGAGCTCGCCAACGAGCCGCACGAAGTGAACTGGCCGACCATCAAGAGTTACGCGGAAAAGCTCATTCCCGTGATCCGCTCCCAGGACCCCGCCGGCGTGATCCTCGTTCCGACGCCCGGCTGGTCCACGTTCAGCGCCTCCGAGGGTTCCGACGAGCGAACGGTCGTCAGTGATCCCGTGGCCGCGAAGAACATCATGTACACCTTTCACTTCTACGCGCGAGTAGCGGCCGAGGGGTACATGGAAATCCTGCACCGTGCCGCGTCCAAGGTCCCCGTTTTCGTCACCGAGTGGGGTATCGCGTCCTGGACGGGGTACGGCAGCGACCGCGTCATGGCGCAGAAGTGGGTCGACCTCATGGCGAAGGACAAGATCGGTTGGACGAACTGGAGCCTGTCCGACAACGACCGGGAGCATTCGGTCTTCAAGCAGGGCACCTGCAAAGCAGGTACCTTCTCCCGCTCCGGCTCCCTCACACCGAACGGCGCCTGGATCCGGGAACGGATCAGAGGCTGAGGCCGCCGTCCCCGCCGGGGTGACGACGAGAGGTCCGTGGGGCCCGGATCCGGGCTCCACGGACCTCTTCGTGTCGCACGCTCCCCCGGGACTCTCGTTTCACGCTCCTCCGGCACTCTTCGCGGGCTCCATCAGCTTCCTCGGCGCGATGACGGGCACACGCGCCGCGGTGACGGTCCGCGGCGGGACGAGGACACGGCCGACGATCACGGCGTAGAACAGGCCGGAGGCCAGCACCAGGCAGAAGTCCGGCGGGTACAGGGTGACGGTCCGCCAGAGCGCGGCGCTCACCCACACGACAGCCGTGCCGCCGTTCCAGACCCAGACACCGATCCAGAAGCGCCGGTTGGTGGACCGGCCCGCGGCCGCCGAGCCGGTGGGCCGCCAGGACTGGCGCCTGCCGCGCACGACGTCCCAGATGGCGAACAGGTGCGCCCAGCCGTACAACAGGCGCACGGCCCAGGCTTCGAGCCGGTAGCGGCAGCGGTGCCACCACGGGAAGATCAGCACCGTGTAGACGACGCTGGGCAGGACCAGCAGCGCGTTCTCGGCTCTGAGCTTCTCGGGCATGGCCACCAGCAGGACCACCGGGATCAGCGGCGCCACGAAGGTGAACAGTGCCGTGTGGAGGTAGTAGAAGAAGCCGGAGACGTAGCAGAGCCGGGTGGTGAGCCGGAGCTTGGTGTCCCAGAACTTCCTGCTTCCCAGCAGGCTCATGGATCCGGAGCACCAGCGGTACTGCTGGTGGTAGAACGCGCTCACGTTGTCGGGGCAGTTGCCGGTGGCGAGGGGGAGCGGCACATAGCGCAGACTCCAGCCGAGGCGACGCAGGTCGAAGCCCGTGTGCACGTCCTCCGAGTGCTCGATCAGCGTGGTACCGCCGTTGGCCTCGAGCGCCTTGCGCCGGTACACGGCGCAGCTCCCCACGCAGATGGCGCCGCCGTGCCGCTGACGGGACACCTGGACCACCCGGTAGAACAGCTCCTGGACGGAACCCGCACCGCGCTCGATCCACGTCTGCCGGCCGAGCACCCGGAAGTACTGCGGTGACTGGACGATGCCGACCTCCGGGTCGTGCTCCAGGTAGGGCAGCAGTTCCTCCAGAAGGTCCGCCCGGGGGGCGAAGTCGGCGTCGAGGATGAGAATGTACTCCTCGTCGGAGATGCCCAGCCCGTAGTGCAGGTTGCCGGCCTTCTTGAACCAGCCACGGTTGGGCCGGCTCCCGTAGACGAAGCCGAACCTCTCGGCCAGGTAGGCGAGTTCCGGGTTCGCGGAGTCGTCGAGCACGTACGCGGTGGCCCTGCCGGGGTAGCGGTCGGCGAGCCGGCGCACGTGCGTCCAGGTGTTCTCCAGTACCTCCACGGGCTCACCGCACACGGGCAGGAAGACCGCGACCGTCGGGTGTGCCTTCGGACGCCAGCCCTGGACGAGCCGGCGGTGGGCCTTCAGGTCGAAGTCTGCGGTGAAGGCGTTCACCCGCATCGAGGTGACGTAGTACAGGACGGTGAAGCCCAGGCACGGCAGCAGGACGATCAGCCAGAGCGAGGAGTGGAGCAGTCTGAACTGGCTGTAGACGAGACAGCCCATGCTGATGAGCGAGGCGGTCGTGAGCACCCAGAGGTGACGACGGACGTAGGAGTACTTCTCCTTGTCGTCCGGGGGTTGTGGGAGTACGTGGTTGCCGGTCTGCCCGGACCGAGGAGCTGTCTGCCGGGCGATCGTCGGCGGGATCTGGGTCGCGATGGTCTCAGGTGAATCGAGACTCATCCGATTTTCCTTGAAGTCTTGTTCACGTCCTTGCTGTAGCCAGCCCGGGCACGAGGATCGCGTTCGGATGGGCCGATTGCCGCACGAGTCGCCCGAAGGAAGGATGCGGGGCGGCCGGGCAACCGCCAAAGGGGCGCAGGGGCTGCCCGAGCCTTCGGCCCGGACAGCTCCTCAACAGGCCTTTTGCGTTCGCCGGCCACAGACGAGGGGGCGGGTGGTGGTCTCCGGTGCCGTCTCCACGGCCGTGCATCAGCGGGCCGGGACAGCGCCGATCGGGTGACCGGAGGGGGCTCGGCCACCGGGCCGCGCTGCGGACCCTGCCGGATGCTGCTACTCACCAGGGTGGCCGCCGGACGGACCGGCTGCGCCGTGGGACGAGCCCGGGCCGCCGTGCGGGGTCCTGCGGGCCCTCGCCCTCATCGCCCCATCGCGACGCGGAGCAGCTCGAAGTCCTCGACGGCCAGCGGAACCAGGCCGAGACGCAGTCCGTATCCCCAGTTCGGCTGCCGGGTCAGGAGCAGGTCGGCGGCGACGGTGCGCAGGTCGGCGGCGTGCACGTCCTCGAAGTCGACGGTTCGGCGCCATGGCCGTACGGTCCCTCTGGCGCCCATGTTCATGACCTCGTCGGCGAGATGGGGCTCGTCGTCGGCGATGACTCCGAGCGCCGTGAAGGCGCGCAGTCTCGCCCTGTCGCCCATGCGCTCGGTGGGCGAGTAGAAGACGAATCCGTCGCCCCGGCGCATCCGGGCGAGATTGCGGCGGTCGCCGTGGTTGAGCTGGATCCAGCCGTGCCTGCTCGCATGCCGGGCGTGCTCGGCGGACACCACGCCGAGCCAGGCCCGCCCGGGCGAGCCGGACGCGTTGCGCGAGAGGTCTTCGCCCTCGGTGGAAAAGAGCGTCGGGTGACTGTTCATGGGCCCTCCTGAAGCCGTGGGACTGCCGTTCGGAGGAGCCCAGTCTCAGGGCAATACCTGACATGCGGCGTCATGTATTGGCGATGGCGTCATGCGTGGCCGATGACGTCGTGCATGGCGCGTCTGGCGGCGTGATGGCCGCACATGCCGTGCGCCCCGGGGCCCGGCGGGGTCGCCGCCGAGCAGAGGTAGTGACCGGGGAGCCCGGTGGCGTACGGATCGAGGCCGAGGCGGGGGCCGAAGACGAGTTGGGGGATGTTCTTGGCGCCGGTGAGGATGTCACCGCCGACGTAGTTCGGGTTGTGGGCGGGGAACGCTGAGGTGGGGCGGGTACTCATGCCGATCACGCGGTCCCGGAACCCGGGGGCGAACCGCTCGATCTGGGCGATGATCGCCTCGGTGGCGTCGCCGTCGTAGCCGTGCGGCACATGCGCGTAGGTCCAGACGGGGTGCACGTCGCCGACGGAGCGCTGCGGGTCGGCCAGGTACTGCTGGCCCACCAGGACGAACGGCCGCTCGGGCATCCGTCCGGCGGTGATCTCCCGTTCCGTGAAGGCCACTTCGGAGAAGGGGCCGCCGACGTGCACCGTGCCCGCCCGGCGTGCCGGCAGGGCGGACCAGGGCACCCCGCCCTCGACCGCGAAGTCCACCTTGAAGGCGCCCGGGCCGTGCCGGAACCGCCGGTAGGCGCGGGCGACGCGCGGCGGCAGGCGGTCGCCGAGGATGTCGGCCACCGCCCCGGGCGCGAGATCGAACATGGTCACGTCGGCGGGCGGAAGGTCCGTGGCCGACCGGACCCGCACCCCGGTCTCGATCTTGCCGCCGAGATCGGCCAGCAGGGCCGCGAGGGCGTCGGTGATGGCACGGGAGCCGCCCGCCGCGACCGCCCAGCCGTGCCGGTGCCCGGCGGTCAGGATGCCGAGGCCGATGCTGGAGCTCATCGGGTGGTGCAGCGGCTGGAAGGCGTGGGCCGCCACTCCGCCGAACAGCGCGCGGGCCTCCTCCGTCGCGAACGTGCGGGCCAGCGCCGCGGCGGGAAGCAGGGCCGGCAGCCCGAACCGGGCGAGCCGGACCGGGTGCCGCGGCATCCGGAGCAGCGGACCCATGACGTCCTCGGCCAGGATGTCGAAGGCGGCGGAGGGTCCGTCGAACAGCCGCCGCCACCGCGCTCCGTCGCGTCCCAGCGCGGCCGCGGTGTCGCTGACGGAGCGGTACAGGACACCGGCCGCCCCGCCGTCGAGCGGATGCGCGCAGTCGATGTCCGGGAGCCGCCACCGAAGGCCGTAGCGGCCCAGGTCCAGCTCGCGCAGGAACGGCGATCCCACCGCCATGGGATGCACCGCGGAGCAGTGGTCGTGCAGCAGTCCGGGCAGGACGGCCTCGCCGCTGCGGGTGCCGCCGCCGATCTCGTCGGCGGCCTCCAGGACGGTGACCCGCAGCCCGTACCGGGCCAGGGTGACGGCGGCGGCCAGCCCGTTCGGGCCGGCGCCCACCACGATCGCCTCACTCATGAGCCGCCGCCGGTGCGGGAGTCGCCGCCGCGCCGTGCCGGCGTACGGGGACGGCCGGCTCGTGCTCGGCAGGCCAGGGCTCGCGGACCGTCATGTGAGTGACGGTCGCACCGCCCTCCTCGATCGGCCCTGTGGCCGTCCACGGGCGGCAGTGCCGGCACTGCCGTCGCATCGGCTGGGACTTGGGAAACGATCACACGCAGCTCGCCCGGTTCGTGGTGGCAGCGCTCCTGGACCGCGCGCAGCAGCTGCTCTCGTGCAGACGGCCGGCGCCGAAGCTTCGTCCGAGGACGGCGCGGGCCACGGTCTCTCCGTCGCGGACATCGTAGGCGTCCATGTCGTCGGGGCCACGGGCAGCGGACCGTCGAGGGCGCGCCAAGGCGTTCCGCCGGTACCCCGCGCGGCGCCGCGAACGCGCCTACGGACCAGGTCCGTAGGCGCGTTTCACGACGTCGTACACGGCGGCCGTGCCCGGCACACAGGACCGCAACCGGGCCGCGCAAAGCCCCGGGGCGCACGCGTCGGTCAGGCTCCGATGTAGGCCGCGAGGTGTTCGCCGGTGAGGGTGGAGCGGGCTGCGACGAGGTCGGCCGGGGTGCCCTCGAAGACGATCCGGCCGCCGTCGTGGCCCGCTCCGGGGCCGAGGTCGATGATCCAGTCGGCGTGCGCCATGACCGCCTGGTGGTGCTCGATGACGATCACCGACTTGCCCGAGTCGACCAACCGGTCGAGGAGGCCGAGGAGTTGCTCGACGTCGGCGAGGTGGAGGCCGGTGGTCGGCTCGTCGAGGACGTAGACACCGCCCTTCTCGGCCATGTGGGTGGCCAGCTTGAGCCGCTGCCGTTCGCCGCCGGAGAGGGTCGTCAGCGGCTGGCCGAGGGTGAGGTAGCCGAGGCCGACGTCGGCGAGCCGGCCGAGGATGCGGTGCGCCGCCGGCGTACGGGCCTCGCCGTCCGCGAAGAACTCGGCGGCCTCGGTCACCGGCATCGCCAGCACCTCGCTGATGTCCCGGTCGCCGAGGCGGTACTCGAGCACCGAGGCGTCGAACCGCCGTCCTTCGCACTCCTCGCAGGTGGTGGCGATGCCGGCCATGATCGCCAGGTCGGTGTAGATGACGCCGGCGCCCTTGCAGGTGGGGCAGGCGCCCTCGGAGTTGGCGCTGAACAGGGCCGGCTTGACGCCGTTGGCCTTGGCGAACGCCTTGCGGATCGGGTCGAGCAGCCCGGTGTACGTCGCCGGGTTGCTGCGCCGCGAGCCGCGGATCGCGCCCTGGTCGACCGACACGACACCCTCGGTGGCCGGGATCGACCCGTGCACGAGCGAGCTCTTGCCGGAGCCGGCGACGCCGGTGATGACCGTCAGCACCCCGAGCGGGATGTCGACGTCGACGTCCTGCAGGTTGTTCGCCCGCGCGCCGCGGATCCGCAGCGTGCCGGTGGCCGCGCGCACCGTGTCCTTGACGGCGGCCCGGTCGTCGAAGTGGCGGCCGGTGACGGTGCCGCCGGCCCGCAGCCCCTCGACGGTGCCCTCGAAGCAGACGGTGCCGCCCGCCGTGCCGGCGCCGGGGCCGAGGTCGACGACGTGGTCGGCGATCGCGATCACCTCGGGCTTGTGCTCCACGACGAGCACGGTGTTGCCCTTGTCCCGCAGGCTCAGCAGCAGGTCGTTCATCCGCTGGATGTCATGGGGGTGCAGGCCCGTCGTGGGCTCGTCGAAGACGTACGTGACGTCGGTGAGCGAGGAGCCGAGGTGGCGGATCATCTTGACGCGCTGGGCCTCGCCGCCCGACAGCGTGCCCGAAGGCCGGTCCAGCGAGAGGTAGCCGAGGCCGATCTGCACGAACGAGTCCAGGGTCTCCCCCAGCGCCGCCAGCAGCGGCTTGACCGAGGGTTCGTCGAGACCACGGACCCATGCGGCCAGGTCGCTGATCTGCATCGTGCAGGCGTCGGCGATGCTGATCCCCTCGATCTTCGAGGACCGGGCTCCCTCGCTGAGTCGGGTGCCGTCGCAGTCGGGGCAGGTGGTGAACGTCATCGCCCGCTCGACGAAGGCGCGGATGTGCGGCTGCAGTGAGTCGACGTCCTTGGACAGCATCGACTTCTGGATCTTGGGGATCAGACCCTCGTACGTCAGGTTGATGCCCTCGACCTTGATCTTGGTGGGCTCCTTGTACAGGAGGTCGTGCAGCTCCTTCTTGGTGAACCTGCGGATCGGCTTGTCCGGGTCGAAGAAGCCGCAGCCCTTGAAGATGCGGCCGTACCAGCCGTCCATGCTGTAGCCGGGGATCGTCAGCGCCCCCTCGCTGAGCGACTTGCTGTCGTCGTACAGCTGGGTCAGGTCGATGTCGGTGACCGTGCCCCGGCCCTCGCAGCGCGGGCACATGCCGCCGGTGATGCTGAAGCTGCGCCGCTCCTTGACGGTCTTGCCGCCGCGCTCGACCGTGACCGCGCCCGCGCCGCTGATCGAGGGGATGTTGAAGGAGAACGCCCGGGACGAACCGATGTGCGGCTGCCCGAGCCGGCTGAAGAGGATGCGCAGCATCGCGTTGGCGTCGGTGGCGGTGCCGACCGTGGAGCGGGGGTCGGAGCCCATCCGCTGCTGGTCGACGATGATCGCGGTCGTCAGCCCTTCCAGTACGTCGACGTCGGGGCGGGCCAGCGTGGGCATGAAGCCCTGCACGAAGGTGCTGTAGGTCTCGTTGATCAGCCGCTGCGACTCGGCGGCGATCGTGTCGAACACCAGGGAGCTCTTGCCCGAGCCGCTGACGCCGGTGAAGACGGTCAGCCGGCGCTTGGGGATCTCGACGGTGATGTCCTTGAGATTGTTCTCGCGCGCGCCGTGCACGCGGATCAGTTCGTGGCTGTCGGCAACGTGCGGCGCAGGCGACTGCGTGTCCGTCCTCTTGGTCATGCTTCTCGTCACTCCATCCCTCGGGCGGGCCCGCCTTCACGGTCTCCACCGGTGCCGCCTGGCCGGATCCGACCGGCTTCGAGCGTAACGTCCGATTTTCCTGCCTCGGACGGCACCCGTGGCGGCCACGGTAGCCGCGGCTCCGCGACCGGCGCTTCTCCATTCCTGACCGGTCCGGTGGCGACCGCGAGGCGGGCCCGCTAGGGATCTAGGCCGCGAACGCGTCGACGCCCGTCAGCTCCGCCGAAAGGGCCCACAGACGGGCCGCCTGCTCCGGGTCCGTCGCCCAGTCCCGCACGCCCAGGCGCTCGCCCTCGGGGGCGGGCTCGGCGATGTCGCAGTCCTCGAGGTAGACGCCGCCCAGGCCCTCGAGCTGGGGCGAGGTCGCCGCCCACACCTGGGTGGCCGCACCCTGCTGCGGGGACTTGAAGCCCTCGGGGTTGAGCGCGTTGCCCTGCTCGTCGATCCAGCCGCGCTCCACCATCTCCGCCTTGGGCAGGTGCCGCTGGAGCGGGGTGAGGATGCCGCCGGGGTGGAGTGCGAAGGCGCGCACCCCCTGCCCCCTGCCGAGCCTGTCCAGGTGGACGGCGAACAGGACGTTCGCGGTCTTGGCCTGGCCGTAGGCCTCCCACTTGTCGTAACCCCGCTGCCAGTGGACGTCGTCCCAACGGATGCCGGAGAAGTGGTGGCCGCGGGAGGAGACGGAGACCACGCGGGCGCCGCCGGGTTCGATCGCCGGCCACAGGCGGTTGACCAGGGCGTAGTGGCCGAGGTGGTTGGTGGCGAACTGCGCCTCCCAGCCGGGTCCGACCCGGGTCTCGGGGCAGGCCATGATCCCGGCGTTGTTGATCATGAAGTCGACGGTGCGTCCGGAGTCGAGGAACCGCTCGGCGAACGCCCGCACGCTGTCCAGGTCGCCCAGATCGAGCTGGTCCACCTCCACCCCGTCCAGACCCGCGAGCGCCTCCCGCGCGCTGTCCGGACGCCGCGCCGGCACGACGACCTCGGCCCCCGCCCTGGTGAGCGCCCGGGTGGTCTCCAGCCCGAGCCCCGAGTAGCCACCGGTGACGATCGCGAGCTTTCCGCCGAGGCCGATGCCTTCGAGAACGTCGTCGGCCGTGCTGTCGGCCCCGAAACCCGAACCGATCTTGTGCTGTGCAGTGCTCATGCCCGAAACGCTACGAATTGGAGCACACTCGAAGTCAAGCCGGACCGGACTGATCAGCGGATCGCCACGACCACATAGCTGTCGCCGTACTGCCAGACGGGCCCGGCGTGGCCGAAGCCCGCCTGGCCCAGGAGTCGCAGGTGCGCGGACAGGGAGAGCCGGGCGGCGCTGTCCGTTCCCGTCGGGGGACGACGGGCCCGGTGTTCGGTGTAGAGGTCGGCCATCTCGGGGTCCTCGGCGATCGCCGTCCACCAGGAGGACCAGTCCTCGTGGGCGAATGCCCGCCGGCGTTCCGCCCGGCGGTGTCCGATGTGTCCGGCGATCTCGGCGAGTCGGGCGTCGTCCTGGGGCAGGTGGTCGCCGTTGACGAGGATGCCGCCGGGGCGCAGGAGCGAGGCCAGCCGGCCGTAGGTGCGGCGCAGGTTCTCCGGGGTCAGGTAGTGCAGGGCCGTCGTCGAGACGGCCGCGTCGAGCGGGCGGTCGAGGCCGAGAGCCTCGGTCCAGCCGTGCTCGCCGATGACCGTGTCCACGTAGCGCGCCGCGTCCGCGTGGTGGGCGCGGGCCAGCTCCAGCAGGAGCGGGTCCCGGTCCACCGCCACGATGTCCGCTTCCGGGAGCCGCCGGGCCAGGCGGGCCGCCAGCGATCCGGGGCCGCAGCCGAGGTCGACGATCAGCGGCCGGTGGGCGGCGCTCGCGGCGATGTGCTCGACCATGTCGGCGATCACCGTGAAGCGCTCCTCACGGTCGACGGCGTACCGCTCCTGCTGCCGCTCCCACCGCTCCACCCATCGCTCGGCCGTTGCCAGACTCAGCCCCATACGGTCGTGCCACCTTGCCGTCTCGCCCCTGGTTCCTTCGCCGAGGCTACAGCTGACAACGGTTTCCATTCCCTGATCGGGGGCCGGTATCACCCGAGGGTGGCAAGGACCGACAGGAGTCTGTCGATCTCCTCCATGCTGTTGTAGACGTGCAGGCTCACCCGTACCGAGTCGGCCTTCTCCCCCGCCCCGCCCTGGCAGTGACTGTCGGAGCGGACCATGAAGCCGTGGCTGAAGAGGATGAACCCCAGGTCTCCCGAGTCGATGTCACGGTGCCGGAAAGTGACGATGCCCTGGCGCTGCTGCACGGGTGAGCCGGCGGCGACGCTCGTCCGGCAGCCGAGGATCTCGTAGGCGTCCAGGTGGCGCAGCCGGTCGGTGAGCCGGGCCGCCAGGGCCACGGTCCACCGCTCGATCCGGTCGGGCCCGGCCGCCTCCAGCCAGTCCAGCGCCGCGTGCAGGGAGGCGATGCCGACGGTGTTGGGCGTACCCGGCCAGCCGCCGGGGGCGAACGCCGGTCCGCGTGCCTGGCGCGCCCAGAGGGCCCCCGAGCCGGGCAGGGCCATCGCCTTGTGACCGGAGAAGACGACGAAGTCGACGTCCAGCTCGGCCACGGACACCGGCAGATGACCGACACTCTGGGCCGCGTCCAGGCAGATGACGGCGTCCGGGCCGACCGCCTCGCGGATGCGGTGGATGTTCATGTTCCCGCCGTAGACGTGGTGCACATGGGTCACGGCGACGAACCGGGTGTGCGGCCCGGCGAGGGAGGCCAGCGCCGTGTGGTCGTAGTCCCCGGATGCCTGCTGGTACGGCATCGGCAGGACGCGGACCCGCACGCCCTGGCCGGACAGCTGCTGCCGGGCCTCCAGCCAGGGCGAGATGTTGGCCTGGTGGTCGGCGACCGGGACCACGATCTCGTCGCCGTCGGCGAGGAGCCGGGGAAGCCAGTCGCGGGCGACCGCTCGCAGTCCCTCGGTGGTGCCGCTCGTGAAGTGCACGGCGGACTCCGCCGGATCCGGGTCGCCGAGGAACCGTTTGACCCGGTCCCGGGTCTCCTCGACCAGGGCCGTGGTCCGGTTGGCCCAGGTGTAGGTGCCGCGCCCGGCGTTGGCGTTGGTCGTGGTCAGGTAGGCCTGGACCGCGTCGAGTACGGCCTGTGGCTTCTGCGCGGTGGCCGCGCTGTCCAGGTAGGCCAGCTCCGGGTGCCCCGCGATGATGGGGAACTGGGCGCGCAGGGCGCTCAACTCCGCACTGCCCGACTCCCCTTGAGGCACGATCCCGGGCGCCGTCATGCCGCTCAGTCCCGTACCAGGGGTGCGCCGGCGTCGCGCCAGGCGATGATGCCGCCGGTCAGACTGCGGACCTCCGGGTGCCCCATACGGGTCAGCAGCGCGGCGTAGCGGGCGGACTTCTCACCGACCGGGCAGGCGAGCAGCACCGGGCGGTTGCGACTGAAGGGCAGGCCGCCATGGACCAGTTCCTCGAACAGCTCGTCGACGATGTTGACCGAGCCGTCGATGTGCAGGGCGGCATAGGCGGAAGGGCTGCGCAGGTCGACCACGAGAGGCCGGCCGGTGGCGATCCATGCCTGGGCCTCGGCGACGCCGATGGCCGGAGCCTCGTGCACCTCTGTGTCGGACACATCGGCCGGTGCGTTCCTGCGGCTGGGGCGGCCGAACAGGTCCGGGCGGCGCCGGCGGACGTAACTCAGGTAGCTTTCGACGCGGTCGCAGACGATGAAGACCGCGGACTGACGTCCCGTCAGTTCCTCGTCGGCTGACCGCAGTCGGCGCAGGGCACCGAAGTAGGCGGCTCCGCCGGTGGGGCCGGCCAGGATGCCGCACCGGCGGTTCAGCGTCAGCATGCCCTCGATCGCGTCGTCGGCGCTCACCGCCTCGATCGCGTCGTAGGTGCCCGGATCGAACAGCCCGACCTCGCGCGCCTCGTCGATGGTGCGGATGCCGGGGATGAAGTCGGACTTGTCCGCGACCAGTCCGACGACCCGTACGGCGGGGTCGTGTTCGCGCAGTGCGCGGGCGACGCCGGTGGAGGAACCGGCCGTGCCCACACAGGCGATGAACCAGTCCGGGGCCCGGCCGTCCAGGTCCTTGACGATCTCCGGGCCGGTGCCGGTGAGATGGGCCTCGGTGTTGCGCGGGTTGAAGTACTGGTCGGTGTGCAGGAAGGCGCCGCCGGGTTCGGACAGCGTCCGGTGAAAGAGGGTGAGCGGGTCGTCGGTGGCGGTCGGGTCCAGGCACTCGCTCTGGCCGGGCAGCTCCTCGATCTCGGCGCCGAGCAGCAGCAGGAGGTCCTTGATCTCCGGGATGCGCATCCGGTTGGTGACGCTCCTGAAGGTCAGGCCGTGCATCCCCGCGAGCACGGCCAGCGCCTTGGCGGTGTTGCCGCTGGACAGCTCCACGATCTGCCTGCCGTTCGCGGCAGCGGCCCGCAGGTGGGGGCGCGCCATGTTCCAGGCGGCCCGGTCCTTGACCGATCCGAACGGGTTGAGCAGTTCCAGCTTGGCGTACAGGTCGATGTGGGCGAGACCGTGTACGGCCGGGTCGATGCGCACGAGCGGAGTGTTGCCGATGGCCTCGGTGATGCTGTCGTACCTCACTGCGCTCCTCCCACGGAGGTGGTCGGCCAGTACTGATCGTCCAGGCACCAGCGCCACGAACCGCCGTCCTGCCAGGCGGCGACCTTGCGGGCGACGGGCCGGCGCTGGGCGCGGGTGGCGTGGAAGTCCATGCAGTAGGCGGCGGTGTTGACGAAGGCCAGCAGGTCGCCCGGTTCGGGGCGGCGGGGCAGGAACACCGTCCGCCGGGTGATCAGGTCGGCCTCCAGGCACAGGCTGCCGAAGAGATGGGCGGCGACCGGCTCCGCGGCGGGGCCGGCGCGGGCCGGGTCCCGCGGGAGGACCAGGGGGTCCATGAGGACCCCGTGCTCCTCCAGGGCGATGTCGTCGGCCTTCGCCTCCAGCCGTACGAGAAGCTCGCCGCCGGCCTCCTGGGTGCGGACCTCCAGCACCGTCGCGAGCGTCAGCCCGCACTGGTCCAGCAGCGCCCGACCGGGTTCGGTGTGCAGGTCGTAGAGGTGCTCCAGCAGCAGGTCGGCAAGCGGGCGGCCGTCGAAGGGCGCGGCCGGGTGCGCGAGGAGTTCGTCCAGGTACCGCGCCCCGGCGACCGACCGGTGCGCGGGGTAGAGCCCGAGCGCGCCACGCAGGGTGCCGGCCTCGTTGCGCAGCCCGTAGCCGTGCCCGCCCCAGGTCAGGGGTGCCCGGGTGCCGAGGACCGCGGCGGTCAGTTCGGTCGTGTACCGCTCCCACTGCTCGTGCTCGGCAAGGTAGTTGACACCGAATCCGCCGCCGATGTCCACGGCCGTCGGCCGCAGTCCCCGCTCCCGGCACTCCTCCAGTACGCGCAGGCAGCCAACGAGCGCCGTGGCCTTCTCGTCGAGGCTGGTGGTGTCCAGGTGGTACGCCACTCCTACCGGGTCGACGACGTCGTGGTGCCGCTCGACCGCCTTCAGCAGCGGATCCAGCTCCCGCACGGGTGAGCCGAACCGGCTGCGCCGGCTCAGCACCCGCACCCCGGCGGTCTCGAACCCCGACAGCCGCAGCAGGACACGAGCCCGTGGCAGGGCGTGCCGGCGTACGAGGGCGGCGAGCTGCTCCAGCTCGTCACGGCTGTCGACGCTGACGGTGACCGACGTTCGGGCGGCCAGCCAGAGGAACTCCCTGTTCTTCGGTCCGGTGGCGGTGATGCGCTCGGGGGTGAATCCGGCGCCGAGCGCGTGCTGAAGCTCGCCCAGGGAGGCGACGTCCACGCCCGCGTCCGTGGCGGCCAGCCGCCTCAGCAGGGCGCTGGACCCGTTGGCCTTGTGGGCGAAGAAGACCTGGCCGGAGAGGTGGTGGCTGCGGTACACCGATCGGAACCGCTCCAGATTCGCGGCGATCTGGTCGGGAACGACCGCGTGCAGCGGCGACCCGAGCGCGCCGACGAGCGTGTGCAGCAGCTCGCCGGAGTCCGCCAGTGACCGCAGCCGTGGTTCCAGCCGCGGACGGAGAAACAGGGGCTGCCCGCCCATGCCTGGTGCCTCCCCCCGAACCCAGGCCCGGCATCCCGGGCACGGCAGACCACTCCCCGCGGCTTGCCGTATGACCCTCTTCCCCCGTCCGGTCGGTTTACGCCCCGTACCTCCCTAGTGGGAGCAGGTCGGCAGGTTTTCGCCGGAGCCCGGTCCTGGGAGCCCCGCACGTGCGGGTGCCGCCCCGGGCCGCCGGTAGACGTACGGCGGCGGCTCCACCGTGCCGCCGTCGGCCAGCTCGCGGACGAGGTGGTGGTCCGGCGACAGCGCGCACGCCGGGTCGGTGCGGGCGGCGTCGCCAGTGAGCGCGAACGCCTGGCAGCGGCAGCCTCCGAAGTCCTCCTCCTGGCGGGGACAGCCGCTGCAGGGGCCCGTCATCCACTCGGTGCCGCGGAAGCGGTCGAAGGCCGGGGACTGCTCCCAGATCCAGGCCAGTGGGTGGTCACGGACGTTGGGCGGGTCCAGGTCGGGCAGGGAGGCGGCCGCCGGGCAGGGCAGGGCGGTGCCGTCGGGTGCGACGGTGAGCGAGACCGCTCCCCAGCCGCCCATGCAGGGCTTGGCGACGCCGTCGAAGTAGTCGGGCACGACCCAGACCAGGTCGACGCGGCCGGCGAGCCGCTCCCGCCATTGTTCGAGGGACTCCCGGGCGCGGGCGAGCTGCTCGCGGGTGGGCAGCAGCGCGGTGCGGTTGAGCAGGCCCCAGCCGTAGAACTGCGTGTTGGCCAGCTCGATGCGGTCGACACCCCAGTCCACGCCCAGTTCGACGAGGGCGTCGAGGGCGTCGAGGTTGTCGCGGTGCAGCACGACGTTGAGGCCGAGCGGGAGCCCGGCCCGGCGGACGAGGGCCGCGGCCCGTTCCTTCGCGGCGAACGAGGACCGGCGGCCGGCGATCCGGTCGTTGGCCCGCGGGTCGGCGTGCTGGACGGAGAGCTGGACACTGCGCAGCCCGGCCGTGGTGAGCGCGGCCAGCCGGGCCTCGTCGAGGCCGGTGCCGCTCGTCACCAGCTGGGTGTAGATCCCGGCCGACTCCGCGGCGGCGACGATCTGCTCCAGGTCGGTTCGCAGCAGGGGCTCGCCACCGGAGAGGTGCGTGTGTACGACGCCCAGCCCGGCGGCCTGACGCAGCACGTCCGCCCACTCCTCGCCGCTCAGCTCGCTCGAACGGCGGGCGAGCTCCAGCGGGTTGGAGCAGTACGGGCAGTGCAGCGGGCAGGCGTGGGTGAGTTCGGCGAGCAGGGCCCAGGGGCGGGCGGGATTCGTGGCACCGGTCACTTGAGCCAGCCCTCCTGTCGCAGCCGGCCGAGGAAGGAGGGGACGGTGGTGGCCACCGGGGCGCCGGGGAACCGCTCGACCAGCTCGTCGACGATGCCGGGCACGGTGCGGGTGCCGTCGCACAGGCCGACGACCATGCCGGCGTGGCCCTCCAGGACGACCACGCGTTCCGGCAGGACCAGCAGGTCGGCGCCGCGCACGGTGTCGTGCCGCAGCATCAGCGAGGGGGCGAGCGCGGGGCACCAGGTGTTCTCGGGCTCCGGGATCACTTCGGCTCCCGTCGGTCGTCCTGCCCGAGCCGGCCGGGGCCGCCCGCCTGCTCGGACCGTCCCGCGTGCTGCACGGCGTCGAGCAGGGACCACAGCACGTCGCACTTGAAGGAGAGCGCGGCCAGCGCCTTCTCCTGGTCCGTGCGGGTGCGGGCCCACTGGAGAACCAGGTCGAGCGCCTCGGTGCTGTCGCGCCGGCCCTGGTCGACGCGGGTGCGGAAGTAGCCGAGCCCCTCCGCCGAGATCCAGGGGTAGTGCCGCTCGAACGCCTCGATGCGCCGGCGCATGAGGTCCGGGGCGGTCAGTTCGGTGAGCGAGGCGGCGACGGCCTCCAGGGTCGGGCGGAGACGGCAGAAGTTGACGTAGCCGTCCACCGCCATCCGTACGCCGGGCAGCACGTCCTCGCCCGACAGGAGGGTCCGGCGGTCCAGGCCGGCCGCCTCGCCGAGCCGCAGCCAGCGCTCGATGCCGCCCTCGCCCTCGCTGCGTCCGTCGTGGTCCTCGATCCGCCGCAGCCACATGCGCCGCAGCCGCGGCGAGTCCAGCTTGGCGGTGATCAGGGCGTCCTTGACCGGGATGTGGCGCTGGTAGTGGAAGCGGTTGGTGATCCAGGAGCGCACCTCGGCCCGGGTCAGGTCGCCCTGGTGCATACGGACGTTGAAGGGATGGCGGTCGTGGTAGCGCGCCTCACCCACCGCGCGCAGGCGGGCCTCGAACTCGGCGGGGCTCCAGGGTTCCGTCAGCGGGGCAAGTGTCGTGGTCACAGCTCGATCACCATTCCGTCGTCGGCCACCTCGATGCCCAGCCGGGCGAGCTGCTTGTGCTGCGGCGCGGCGGGGTCGACGAGGGGGTTCGTGTTGTTGAGGTGCGTGTAGAGACAGCGGGCGGACAGCGTGGCGAGGATGCCGGCGGTGCCGTCCGGTCCGTCGACGGGCAGGTGGCCCATGCCCGTCGCGGTGCGGGCCGAGATGCCGGTACGGCGGGGCTCCTCGTCGTCCCAGAAGGTGCCGTCGACGATGACGCAGTCGGCCTCGGCGGCGGCGCTGTGCAGGGCGTCGGACCAGGTCGCCACGGCGGGGGCGTAGAGGGCCGACCTGCCGGTGGCGGAGTCGTACAGGCGCAGCGCGACGACCCAGGCGTCGTGCGCGGGGTCGTCGGCGGCGTATCTCGGACGCTTGTCCGAGACGGGTACGGCACTGATCCGTACACCGGATGCGGACGGGCCCGCGGCGTCGGCGCGCAGCGGCTGCGCGCCCCGGGGTTCCAGTTCCCACCAGGTCAGGGTGGTGTAGGGGGCGAGCACCTCGCCGAGGTGCAGGCGGTCCTCGAGTGCCCGGCGGACCGGAGCGGTCGTCAGGAGTTCCAGGCCCTCCGCCTCGCGCAGCCGCCAGATGCCCAGCGTGTGGTCGAGTTCGGCGTCGGTGAGGACCACTCCGGCGATCGGCGTCTGCCGGGGTCCGGGCCCGGGGTGGAGGGCCGGGTGGGCCTCGATCTGGTCACCGATGTCGGGGGTGGCGTTGACGAGGTACCAGCGGCCCTCGTCGGCACGGACGGCCAGCGAGGCGTGCCTGCGGCGCCGCACACAGTGGGCGCGTGCCCCGGAGCACCCGGGGCACGCGCAGTTCCACTGGGGGATGCCGCCGCCGGCGGCGGTGCCGAGTACCTGCAGCAGCATGCCGGCGGTTAGCGGACGCTGAGCGAGTAGGCGGTGACCTCGAGCGCGGTGTCGACGATCGTGTACCCGGGCGTCTGCCACTCGGTCCGGCCGGCTTCCTCGGTGGTGGTCGTGGCCGGCTGTTCGATGTGTTCGACGGCTTCGTTCATGGTGTGTGCCTTCCTTTCGGCAGAGGTGAGTTCGCCCCCTTCGTTCAGGAGGGGGTCGTCACTTGATGGTCACTTTGAGGAGGAGGTCCTTCGCGATGCCTCGGTCGCTCGTGCCCAGCCAGAGCTGGTCGGCGCCGGGTACCTTGGCCAGCGCCCGCAACCGGCCGTAGGCGCCGTTGTAGTACGCCGTCGCCGGCAGGACGCCTTCGCCGGTGGAGTCGATCGGGATGCGCCACAGCCTCTTGCCGCTGAGCGTCGCGGCGTAGATGACGTTCTTGACGATCGCGATCTGGGCGGGCACGCCGCCCTGGTCCGGCCTCCAGACCATCTTGGGGTTCTTCATGCCCGCGACGGAGCAGTTGCCCTCGCACTTGGGCCAGCCGTAGTTCCCGCCCGGCTTGATGAGGTTGAGTTCGTCCCAGGCGTCCTGGCCGATCTCGGTCTCCCACAAGCGGCCGTTGCGGTCCCAGGCCAGGCCCTGGGGGTTGCGGTGGCCGTAGCTGTAGACGCGGGTTCCGAACGGGTTTCCGGGAGCGGCGGCACCGGTTTTGGTGATCCGCAGGATCTTTCCGTTGAGCGACTTCTTGTCCTGGGCCAGCTGCGACTGCTGCGCGTCGCCGGTGGTGACGTAGAGGTAGCCGTCCGGACCGAAGGCGATCTTTCCGCCGTTGTGCTGCGTGTCCCTGACGATTCCGGTGAGAATCGGGGTGTAGCCGCTCAGCGAGGTGCCGTTGAAGTTCATCCGGACCACGCGGTTGTCGACGGACGTGGTCTCCATGAAGAACACGGCCTTGTCCGTGGTCCCGTTCCACCCGGGTGACGCGGCGACACCCAGCAGGCCGCCCTTGTCCTGGGTCGCCTGGCTCCACACCGCCTTCGGGACCGTGCCGACCTTCTTCTTGGACCCGTCCAGGGCGACCTTCCAGACCGCTCCGGTGTCGCGTTCGGTCACCAGCGCGGAGTTCCTGCCCGGCAGGAACGAGATCCCCCAGGGGGTCGTCAGCTTGTCCGAGAGCGTGCTGATACCCGACGGTGCCGCGCCCTGACGGTGCGCGCCGGATCCGCCTTCCTGCGCACGGGGGACGGACGGCGGTACCGCGGCGGTCGCGGTCGACTGGCCCACGCCGACAGCCGCCGCAGCGGCGACAGCGGTGATCGCGACCAGGCCCGGACGGACCCGATGCAGCGCCGAATGCGCCAAGCGTGACATCCACATGCCTTTCCTGTCGTGGGACGCGACCGCGTGATTGCCCACGGAGAACGGCGCGCCCGACTGCGATACACGGGGTGGTGCTCATTACTGCGCCGCAGCGTGGTGAACCCGGTGAAAAGGGCGGGACCGAAGCGTGGCAATGACTCCTTTCTGGAGTATCAGACGCTCACGGAATCTCTGGCCACCCGGATCCCCCCATCCTGCTGAAGGTCCGTAAAGTCCCTCCCACGGGTGACCCGTCGTCATGGCAGGTGGCGGGGCTGCCTAAGCCGCCGCAGCCGGATCTACCTTTTGGCGCAGCCGGCCGGGTCGCTGTCGGAACGGGCCGGGGAGTGCGGGGACGCAGGAGTCTCCGAAGGAGTCGCCGCGGGGCTCGGCTCGGGCGTCGCGGTGGGCGTCGGGCTCGGGGACGAGGTCGGAGAGGGGGCCGGGGAGGAGGTCGGGCCGATGCAGGGCGGCGCGGTCGTGGGGGATGCCGGCCGGGGCGAGTCACCCGCGTCGAGATGGTCGACGCAGTCGACGAAGCGCACGAAACGGGGCCGCTCGGTGCCGTCGGCGGGCACCGCGAAGTCACCGGCCGCGTGACTGCGGAGCAGGCACATGTCGTAACGCGCGAGTGGCGGGAGGGTGTCCTGCGAGGCGGTGGTCCGGTACTCGTGGCGGCCCACCAACTGGCAGGAGTCGTAACGGATCAGCGGTCCCCGCGGACCCACCGCGTAACGGTGCGCGCGGACTTCGGCGGAGAAGTCCCGGTAGCCGAAGGCGGTGTCGTCGCAGTCACTGAAGTGGACCGTTCCGCTGTTCCACAGGCAGTCGATGACCCGCACATCGGGATTGCGCACCTCGAAGCGGATGTCCTCGGCGTGGAACCGCTGCACGGAGTCATGGTGCACGTTGACGGGAAAGCGGAAGAACGTACTGGTGGTGCCGTATTCCGGGGTGCTCTCGGGGCGTTTGCCGGTGATGATGTACGAACCGCCGCGGCAGGTGATCGAACCTCCGTAGGGAAACTCCAGGAAGTTGCCCCAGTCGTATTCGACCTTCATGTCGGTGAACCAGTAGTTGAGGAACTGGTCCTGGTCGTTCGGATGGCCTTTCCCGCGCTCCGAGAGTCCGGAATACAGAAATGCCCGGCGATAGCTGCCGCCGACCCGGCACGCCTCCCACCGCATCTCCGAGTTGGTGTCCGTGCCGTCCAGGGCGAGCCCGTACTCCCATTCCCCCATCCATTCGCACTCGGAGAACCGGTAGTCCTGCGCCTGCCCGGTCGAGTACGAGCTGAAGAAGGAGGCGCCGGGCGTGTCCGAGCGGAACTGCATGCGTTCGAAGGAGAGATTCGACCAGGCGTCCTCGTTGCGGCAGAGATAGGAGCCGGGGCCGGTGTCCGGGCGGAACACGAGGGTCGTCATCCGCTTGCCCGCTCCGGCGAAGCGCAGGCCGTTCGCGGGCCGCGGCGGAGCGACGCCGTTCAGCAGTGCGTCAGGACGCGTGATGAGGAAGTCGCCGGCGGGGATCTCGATCACCACGCGGCCGACACCCTGGGAAACGCGCGCGGCGGCCAAGGAGTAGGCGACCTCGAACGCCGCACTGTCGTCGGTCCGCCCGTCACCCACCGCGCCGAGGTCGGCCACGTTGACCACGGTCGCCGTGTCGGACCTGGAACGTCCGCGCCCCGGAAGGGCGCCGGAGGCGGTCGCCTCGGCCCTGCCCCGCGGGCCGGCGACGGCGGGTGGGGTGGGGGTGGACAGAGCCGTCGCGGCCAGCACCGACGCTCCGCCACGCAGGAGATGCCGACGGCTGACACGGGGTCTTTCGCCACCCGTTTCTGTCATAATCTCCTTCTTTCCAAGTACTTACACCAACAAGGTGGGAAATGACCGAGTTCGCCCAAGTGCTCAGGCAGTTGTCGTCGGCACAGAAGCCCACGAAGGGAACGTCGGTCTACACCGAGTTCGTCAACCGTCCGGCCGGCCGGGTACTGGCCGCTGTGGCCTACCGGATCGGGGCGACGCCGAATCAGCTGACGGTGCTCGGCGCCCTGTTCACCTTTCCGGCCCTGGCCGCCGTGGCTCTGCTGCCGCCGGCTCCGGTGATGGCGGCCTGTGTCGGTACGGCCATGGCCTTCGGGTTCGCCCTGGACGCGGCGGACGGTCAGCTCGCGCGCGGCCAGTGTTCGGGCAGTGCGTCCGGCGAGTGGCTGGACCATGTGCTGGACTGCGTCAAGCTCGTCACCCTGCACCTCGTGGTGCTGGTGTCGTTCTACCGGTTCTTCACGCTGCCCGGTCCGGCCTTCCTGCTGGCGCCGATGATCTTCCAGCTGGCAGCCGTGGTGATCTTCTTCGCCGGGATCCTGACGGAGAAGCTCAAGCTGCGGACGGCGGACCCGGGACCGCCGAGGCCGGCCCGGGCACTGTGGTCCGTGTTGCTCCTGCCGGTCGACTACGGCGTGACCTGCATCAGCTTCCTATTCCTGGGAAGTCAGCACATCTTCCTTGCGGTGTACTGCACTCTGCTGCTGGCCCATGTCCTGTTCATGGCAGCCTTCCTGGTCAAGTGGTTTCGCGAGCTGCGCTGAGGGGATCGCGGGCGGCGGCTTCGCGGTGAGCAGTTCCAGGGCACCACGCAGCAGGGTGCTGGAGGTGTGCATGGTGTACGGGAAGTAGACGACTTCCACGCCGACCTGCGCGAAGCGCCGCTCGAGCACTTCCCACTTGGGCGTTCCCCGCCAGTCGTCGCCTTTGAAGATGACGTGGAAGCCGATCCGCTTCCACACCTCCAGCTTGTCCTCCTCCAGCTCTACGACGGCCGCGTCGACGCAGCGCAGGCTGCGCACGATCGCCACGCGTTCGGAGACCGGGATGACCGGCGACCTGCCCTTGAGACGCATGGTCAGGTCGTCGGAGGTGACTCCCGCGACGAGGTGGTCACAGTGCCGGCGCGCATTCCGCAGCAGGTTGAGGTGCCCGATGTGGAACAGGTCGTAGACGCCGGGCGCGTATCCGATGCGTGTCATGTGCGCGCGTCACCCGCCGCCCTGGTCTCGGCCTTCGCGGGGACGGTCACTTTCAGGGAGTGGGACTTCGGCGAGGTGTTCGTCCCGTCCGTGACCTCGATCCGGTACCGGTGACTCGTACCGGCGGCCACGGAGTCGGTGTAGCTCATCCACGGACGGTTCCAGTAGGTCGACGACGACGTCCGCCGCGAGACGATCCGTCCGTCCCGGTAGAGCCGGTAGGTCAGCGCCGCGGTGGTCCGGTCCCAGGAGGCCTGCCAGCGGAGGGTGACCGTTCCGGGGCTCTCGGCGAAGGCCGAGAGGGCGGGTGTCTCCGGCGCGACGGTGCCGGGACCGGCCCCGAAGCGGGTGAGACTCTGCTGCGGCCGGTCGTTGACCTGGCCGAACTCGCCGCCCACCCAGAGGATTCCGCGCGCGACCGCCAGGGCTCGGGGCCCGACCCCCGCCACGCCCTTCCCCGCCCCTTCGTCGGTGTCGGGGAACCAGTGCAGGATCGTGCTGTCCTTCGGCGACTGGGCCAGCAGGTGCTGCCGGTCGTGCCGCTCGGGGAAGCCACCGGGCGTGGCGGCGCAGTTGTGCGCGTGCGAGGCGCTGTAGAGGACGCCCTTGTAGGGCAGGACGGCCTGAGTCGCGCCGAAGCAGGTGTCCTTCCACACCATGGTGTCGTCACTGAGCCGGGCCGCGATGCGGCCGTCGAAGACGCCTTGGCCGCTGCCTTCGGCGGCCACGTAGAAGTTGGTGCCGTCGTGCGCGATCGACTTCACCGCGGACTTGGGCGGCAGCCAGAACGGATAGGTGTGCGTCAGTTCGCCGGTGGTGGGGTTCAGAGCGGCCAGCGAGTGGACCAACTGGTTGTCGACGCGCTCGAACTCGCCTCCGACGTAGAGCTTTTGGTGTGCGGGTACGACCGACAGGGCGCGCACCGGAGCATCGATGTCCGCCTCGAACGGCAACAGGGTGCCCCCGGGCGTGAAGGCCGCGACATGCTTCCTGGTCCGGCCGTCGACCACATCGAAGTCACCGCCGAGGTACACCGTCCGGTTCGTGGTGTCGATCGCCCGGACGGTCGAGGACACCGCCGGCCGGAAGTCCTTGCGCAGGGTGCAGCCCGCCGTGTTCAGGGCTACGGCGCTCGCCACACCGGTGGCCCCGACATGACTGAAGGAGCCGCCCACGTACAGCACTCGGCCATCGGGCGAGGCCTTGAGGGCGCGTACGGTTCCCTCGCCGCCGGTGAACGACGGCGCGCAGGGCAGCAGGGCCCCGGTGACCGCGTCGAAGGCGGCGAAGTTGCGGCGCCGGACCTCTTTGGTTCCGGGTGCGGCACCGGGCGGCCGTACCGAGGTGAAGGTTCCCCCGGCGTAGACGACACGGCCCACGGAGGCCAGTGACCAGACGATGCCGTTCGTCTGCCAGGTGGTCAGCGGATCGGCGCTGAACGCGGGCTTGGGCGCTCTGCCGGCGGCCACGGCGAAGGAGGGGTCGAGCAGGGCGGTGGAGCAGCAGATCGTGACGGCGACAGCCCTGGTGGCCGCCTTGGTCGGGAGCTTTCTCAGGCGCAAGGGACACCCCGGATAGCAGTGCTGTGGGCGGCACGCGGGGAATGGGGCGTGGCTTCGCGAGCCCGGACCGTTCGACCCTGCCTGGGCTCATGCGGCGCGACGGCGCAGCACTCCGACCAGCTCGCTCACTCCCAGCGATCTTCGATACCACCACAAAGTAGTACTGA
Source organism: Streptomyces sp. BK340 (assembly GCF_007827595.1). Taxonomy (GTDB): domain Bacteria; phylum Actinomycetota; class Actinomycetes; order Streptomycetales; family Streptomycetaceae; genus Streptomyces. Next base: position 136,745 of record NZ_VISR01000028.1, on the reverse strand, counting down.
ATGCGCACATTCCAAAGATCATCCCCACGGCGAGTCCTGACGGAGTGTCACCACCCAGCATGCGCACGGCCGCCAGCACCACCGAGACGACCAGGGCGACACCGAGGGCGGTGGTGTAGCCGCGGTCGACGGTCCTGAAACCGAGGCACAGACGGATGAGCAGGGCGGCCGAGAGGTTCTCCACGATGATGGCCGCACCCCAGGACACGGCTGCACCGAGGACGCCCCACAGCGGCACGGCGAGAATGCCGACCGTCAGCTGCACCATGAACGCCAGGGCGGTGACGGCCAGGTGCCAGGAGCTCTTGCCGGCCATGAGGAGCACGGTCTGGGCGTTACCGACCGCGACGTTGATCAACGAGGCCACGCACAGCACGACCAGGGCGGGTGCGCCGTCGACGAACTCCGGTCCGAAGACCGAGAGGACGGTCCGGGGGAAGCCGGCGACGAGGACGAACAGCGGCCAGGAGAAGAGCACGATCCAGCAGGTCGAGACGCGGTGCAGATGGCGGGCCTCGGAGACCTGGTCGACGGCGAGCAGCCGGCTGATCTCGGGTGCCACGGCGAGCCGGACGGCGAGTTGCAGCAGGGTGCCCGCGGTGACCACGCGGCCGATGGCGGTGTAGATGCCCGCCTCGTTGCTGGTGGCCAGGGCCGACAGCAGGATGACACCGACCCAGACAGCACTGATGTCGAAGACGGAGGAGACCGCGCGGGGTGCCGCGAAGCTCCAGAAGGAACGCCAGGGCGCGGCCCCGTGCCCTGCGCGATGTTCCGCGCCGCGCAGGGCGCCGCCGCGCAGGGCACGGCAGCGGCGCAGCGACAGCCAGGCGGCCACGGTGCCGGCCGGCGCGGGCAGCAGCCAGGCCACGGCCAGGGGCAGCATCCCGGGGGCGTAGTACGCCACCGGGACGGCGATCAGCACCCGCAGCACGGGCTTGCCGATCTGCTCGACGCCGACGAACGGCACCACCGTGCCGTGCCCCTGAGTGGCTCCGAGCAGGACCAGTCCGACGGTGGCGACGGGCAGGAACAGCGCGAAGAGCCGGACCAGCGTGACCGCGTCGGCCGGCCGCAGGTGGGGCAGGAGGGTGGTGGCCACCGCCGGGAACAGCAGCAGTGGCAGGGCGGCCGCGGTACTGGCCAGGGCCGCCGGCACGACGGCGGCACGCAGCAGGGCGCCCACCGATCGGCCGCCGTTGACGGCGAGGTCGCGCGAGACGTAGCGCACGAGCCCGGTGTCGGAGCCGAGCTTGCAGGTGTTGCTGAGGATCGTGAACAAGGCCACGCCCGTGAAGACCGCTCCCGCGCCGTGCGCTCCGGCGGAGCGGGTGATCAGGCCGACGAGGAGGAAGGCGAAGACGGCGTTCGCGGCGGAACCCGCCACACCCCACCAGCCGCCCCGTGCGGCAGCGGCGACCCCGCTCGGGGCGGTGGCCCCGGCGGGGGTGGGAGCGGTCGCATCGGAGGCGGTCACCCGCGGGAGACCGTGAGGGTGTCGTCCTGTGCGGGGAGCTCCACGATCGGCATCGCGGGCTCCACCGCGGGACGGCGCTCGGGACGACGGCGCAGGGCGGCGCGGAGGCGGCCGCGTGCGCGGCAGTCGAGGACGGCGCCGAGGAGGTTCCCGCCCGAGCAGTCGATCAGCTCGTGCGCCCGCTTGAGGTCGTCGCGCCGGGTGGCGTCGAGGTCGGTGACCAGGAGGACGCCGTCGACCCGCTGGGCGACCGCGAGGGCGTCCGCGTGCTCCAGGAGCGGCCGGGTGACGACGACCACGGAGCCGGAGCCGGAATCGGCAGCGGGCAGTACCCGGTGGATAGCGGCGGACACGCCCGCCTGGACCTGCGAACCGGTGCTGCCGCCGGAGCGGCAGACGAACCGCCCGGCGGTTCCGGCATCGACGACGAGGCTCCCTTCGGGCAGGGCCTCCTCCTCGGTCGTGCGGGCATCGTCCGGCACGAGCGGCATTCGGGTCGCCAGGCCGGGCGTGCCGGGGTCGGCGTCCACCAACAGCACCTCGTCGCCGCACTCGGCGAGGGCCGCGGCCAGGTTCACGGCGACCTCCCCGGTGGCCGCACCGCGCCGGGGGGCCACGACGAGCAGGCGGCCGGCGCCGGACGGGAGCCCGGTCCGGCGCAGCCGGTAGGCCAGGGCGCGGTAGGCCTCTGTGCGGTCACTACTGGTGCGGCCGACCGTCAGCAGGGCGTCCCCGCGGGCCCTGGTGGGCAGCATGCCCAGGACCGGAGCGCGCAGCGCGGCCCTGACCTCGTCGGCCGAGCGGACCCGGGAGTCGAGGGCGGAGCGCAGCCAGGCCAGCAGGATGCCGAGGGCGAGACCGCTCGCCAGTCCGAGCACGAGCAGGGTAGACATGCCCGGCCCCGAGGGCCTGGTGGGGGCCTCGCCGCTGCGGACGATGTCACCCCCGGTGGTGTCCCGGGAGTTGATGTCGGAGACCCGCTTGTGCAGAGTGGTGATCTCGCTCTGTGCGGCGGAGTCGGTGGACTCGCCGTCGTCGGTCTGCTTCTTGGCCTGCTTGGTCACCGCGGCGATCTGCTGCTCCACGCCCTGGGTGGCCCGCTGCACGGCGGCGTCGTTACGGCCCTTGCGGTCGGCCAGGTAGGCGTCGGCGAAGGCGTTCGCGCCGCGCGCCGCGCGCCCGGGGCTGTTGGCGGTGAACTCGAAGCGGAGGACCTGGGACTTGGCCGGGTTGGTGACCCGCAGCCGGTCCTGGAGCGCGCCCGCATGGCTCGCGGGCTGTCCCAGGGTGTGCGCCGCGCGGATGGCGACCGCGGCACTGGCGGCGATCTGCTGCTCGGTGCCCATGCTGACCTGGTTGTCCGCGGCCACGGCGACCGTGCCGAAGGGGTCGGTGGTGGAGCGCACGAGGACTTCGCTGGTGGAGGTGTAGGTGTGGGCGCGGGCCTGCGCCAGGGCCGCTCCGCCGAGCAGTCCCAGGACGATCCCCAACGCGATGACGGCGCGGTGGCGCAGGAGTCGGCGCAGTTGGTCGCGTAGCTGGTCCGGCTCGTCGTACCGGTCGTCGAAGTGGAAGGGGCCGGTCACGAGTGCCCTCCTGTTCCGGGAATCGATGCGTGACGGGTGGGCGCGGTCGACATCGCCGCTGAGCGGAATCGGGATGCCCGGGCCGTGGGGGTGGTGATGAGCAGTGGAATGGTCATCAGCAGCATCAGCGGGCCCACGATGCCGAGCAGGCTGCCGCGCAGGAAGACCATCTGGTAGAAGGCGAAGGCCGGGACCAGCAGCGCCGCGAGGGTGCCCGGCCGGTCGCGGAGCCGGTGCCGTACGTCGTCCATCCGGCGGCCGGCCGCGCCGAGCAGGAAGAACACGACGGCCACCGCGGGCGGTCCGGCCCACAGGTAGCTCTCAATCCACAACGGCGCGGAGAGATTGAGGAAGTCGTAGCCCGCGTACTGGGCCAGGGTGATTCCGGTGTCCTCCGGCTTGTCCGGCCACACCGAGCGCGGGACCAGGAACAGCGGGGGCCCCAGCGCGCTCTGGGGCGAGAACCCCTTTCCCCGTGCGTAGTCGATGCCGGTCTGCACCTGCTGGAAGGCGTCGTAGTCGCCGTTGGTGGTGAACTGCTCGGCGAGGGAGACGACGGCGATCTGTTCCCGGTCGCTGTAGCGGAAGTAGTCGCTGTAGGGGAAGACGAGCAGCACGGCCGTCATGAGGGTCGCCGCGACGGCGCGGAAGGCGCGGGGCCGGCACAGCCGGGGCACGGTGAACAGCAGGGTCAGCACCACCGTGCCGGCCCAGAACCTCGGCTTGCTGACAGGGTTGTTGACGACGACGTTCAGGGCCAGGAGCAGCGGCAGCAGCAGCCGGCGGACACCTCGCAGCAGTCGGTCGCCGCCCCGCAGCCGGGGCACGTGCAGCAGACCCAGCAGGGCCCAGAACGCGGTTACGGACAGCGACCAGTTGCGCAGGGCCATCACAAAGGCGTCCTGCGCGTTGTCCATGGCGCCGGCTTCGCGCAGCGCCTGACGGCTCGTGAAATAGGCGTTCAGACCGCCTGGTTGGGCCGGGACCAGCAGCGCCGCGAGAACGAGGGCGAGTCCGCAGAGCGCGATGAGGCGCCAGGGCGCCAGGCGGCGGGACAGCAGTCGTTCCACCACGCCTGGTGAGGTGACCTCCGGACGGGCGGCGAGCGAGCGCTCCCGGCGGGCGGCGAAGGCCGTTCCCGCGGTGTGGGCGAGAAGCCCGAGTTCGATGACGGCCACGGCCGTGAGGGCGGTGCCTTCACCGGCCCGGTAGGCCCACGGGTAGGTGTCGGTGGCGAGCATGGCCAGGGGTGCCAGGCCGAGCCAGATGTAGGCGAACACCCAGAAGCCGAGGGCGACGAGGCGCACCGTGGTCGCGGTGAGCACGCGGGTGAGCGTCACACCGGTGTGCGTCACGACGACGGCCTGCAGGCCGAGGGCCGCCGACAGATGCGCCCCGTACGACTGGAGGATCAGGCCCGGCAGCAGGACGACCAGCGCCACGGTCCAGAGCGCGACCGCAGCCACGCTGCGCACGTCGGCGCCCCCCGTCCCGACTTCTGCGTCGCTCGCACATTTCAACTGAACCTTCATCAACAGCTTTATAACGCTCATTTCCCCGTATTCCTCACAGGCGCGCGCGAATCGACGGCTCCGCAAAGCCGTGCGCGAGCCCAGTCATCGGGTGACGAGGGCATTCGGAGCGGCGCGCCATTTACCGCAAATCGTGACAAATGTGTATTGCTTATCCGACCAGAATCCGGGACAGAGGAGTTGCCGATGAGCAAGCAGGTGGACGTCGTCGTTGCCGGTGGCGGGGGATTCATCGGCGGCCATCTAGTGGGCGCCCTGCTGTACCAGGGGCTGACCGTCCGCTCCATCGACATCAAGCCCCGGCAGGAGTGGTACCAGGTCCACGACGCCGCGGAGAATGTGATCGCCGACCTATCGCTCCTGGAGAACGCGCGCGCGGGCGTCCGGGGCGCGCGGCAGGTGTACATGCTCGCCGCCGACATGGGCGGCATGGGCTTCATCGAGAACAACAAGGCCGCCTGCATGATGTCGGTGCTGACCAGCACGCACATGCTGAAGGCCGCGCACGAGCAGGGTGTGGAACGGTACTTCTACTCGTCCTCCGCCTGCGTCTACGCCGCCGGCAAGCAGACCGACCCGAACGTCACCGCGCTGCGGGAGGAGGACGCCTATCCGGCGCAGCCGGAGGACGGCTACGGCTGGGAGAAGCTCTTCTCCGAGCGCATGTGCCGCCACTTCGCGGAGGACTACGGGTTCCTCTCGCGCATCGCCCGCTACCACAACGTGTACGGCCCGCACGGCACATGGGACGGCGGCCGCGAGAAGGCACCGGCAGCGGTCTGCCGGAAGATCGCCGAGGCGGTGCTCTCCGGGGACCACAGCATCGAGATCTGGGGCGACGGTCTGCAGACCCGTTCCTTCATGTACATCGACGACTGCCTGCACGGCACTCAGATGATCATGAACGGGAGCAGCGACGTACCGGTCAACCTCGGCTCCTCGGAGCTGGTGACCATCAATCAACTCGTCGACATCGTCGAGGAGATCGCGGGTGTCCGCTGCGAGCGCAGCCACCGGCTCGACGCTCCGCAGGGCGTGCGGGGCCGCAACTCCGACAACACCCTGATCCGCGAGATCCACGGCTGGGAACCGTCGATCTCCTTGGCCGACGGCCTGGAGAAGACCTACGCCTGGGTCTACGACCAGGTCAAGCGCTCCCACCAGTGAGCCCCGACCACGTGCGAGGACACGAAGAGCCGATGAGGATCCTCGTCCACGACTACAGCGGCCACCCCTTCCAGGCCCAGCTGAGCCGGGAGTTGGCGCGCCGTGGCCACGATGTCGTCCACTCGACGTGTACGGCCTACGTCTCCGGCAAGGGCAACCTCGCCGGAGACTCCCCCGGCCTCCGCTTCGCCACCATCGGGGACACCACCCGGCTGAGGAAGGAGGCCTACTTCCACCGGCTGCACCAGGAGACCCGGCTGGGCCTCGAACTGGCCCGGCAGGTACGGCGCGAGAAGCCCGACGTGGTGCTGCTGTCCAACCTGCCGATCCCGGTGCTGGTCGTGACCGCGGCCGTCCTGGGGAGGCTGCGCATCCCCTGGGTGCTGTGGCATCAGGACGTCACCACGGTCGCGTTGAAGACCTTCGCCGCCGCGCGGGTCGCGAAGTCGATGGGCCTCGCCGCCAAGGTCTTCGGGGCGGGCGAGAAGTGGTCGGCTCGCCAGGCCTCGGCCGTCGTCGTGATCGCCGACTCCTTCGTGCGGGTCCACGAACGGTGGGGTACCGCCGGCAAGGTCACCGTCATCCCCAACTGGGCGCCGCTGGACGAGATCGTCCCGGTGGCACGGACCAACGCATGGTCGACGGAGCACGGTCTGAACGACGTCCGGACGGTGCTGTACTCCGGCACGCTGGGCCTGAAACACAACCCGGTGCTGCTGGTGCAGCTGGCCGAGCGGCTGCGGGAGCGGGGTGATCCGGTACGGCTCGTCGTCGTCAACGACGGCCCCGCCGTGCCCGTCCTCAGGGAGGCCGCCGCGGCCCGCGGGGTCGAGTTGACCCTGCTGCCCTTCCAACCTTACGAGCGACTGCCCGAGGTGCTGGGCACGGGCGATGTCCTCGTGGTCCTCCTGGGGCCGGACGCGGGAGAGTTCTCGGTCCCGTCCAAGACCCTGTCATATCTCTGTGCCGGACGGCCGGTGCTCGGTCTGATGCCCGCCGACAACCTCGCCGCGCAACTGCTCCACCAGGCGGGGTCGGCGGTCCTGCCGCCGGAGGAGTCCGCGCTCGACGGTGCTGCCTCCTGGGTCCGGACGGTCCTGGCCGACCCGGCCCATGCCGAGCGCCTGGGCAAGGAGAGCCGAGCCCTGGCCGAGCGCGAGTTCGCCCTGGAGGACTGCGCCTCCCGCTTCGAGGACATCCTCCGGAGGGTGAGCGCCGCCTCGGCCCGCTGAGCCGGCCGTGCAGGTACCCGCGCCGAATGCCCAGGGCCGCGCCGCTGTCCATACGCGGCGCGGCCCTGGGCCGCGATCGGACGACCCGCGATCGGAGGACCGCCATCGGACGGCCGGGAATCCGACGGCCGACGATCAGACAGCCGACAGTCCGACGGCCGACGATCAGACGGCCCGCGATCAGACCGTCGGCAATCCGACGGTGGACGATCGGACAGCCGGCGATCAGACGGCCGGCCTCGAAGGGGCCGGCTCCGTCTCCCGTCGGGCGTGGTCGGTCCGATCCGAACCGGCGCCGCTCCGCCGGTAGTTCTCCTCCAGCCGGTCCACCACGGCGCCGATGGAGTACACGTCCTCGACCACGCGGCGGCCGGCCTCCGCCAGTTCGGCGCAGAGGTCCGGGGCGCCCAGCAGTCGGCGGACCGCCTCCGCCATGGCCTCGGGGCTGCCATCGGTGACGACCGCGGCACCCCGGCGCGCCAGCTCGTCGGCGATGCCGCAGGTGTCGGTGAGGACGACGGGCGTACCTTCGGCCAGCGCCTCGATGACGGTCATGCCGAACGGCTCGTTCACACTGGCCAGCACATGGACGGCCGCCGTCCGGTAGGCCTCGCGCGCGTCGGCGGGATCGAGCGCCCCGCCGTAGCGGACCACGTCCGACAGCCCGTCGGCGATGAGCCGGCGTACGGCGGGGAGCGATCCGTCGTCCGGGCCGTACAGCGTGAACCGGGCCTCGGGCAGCTCCTTGTGGACCAGCGCGGCCATCTCCACGAAGGCCTCCGGGCGCTTGCGCGGGTGCAGCCGGGCCAGGAACAGCACATGCGGGTCGCGCTGCCGCCGCGGACCCGGTTCGGGCGGGCCCGGCCGGATGCCGTTGGGCAGGATCCGCAGCGGCGGGCCGTCCGGCCCGAGCACATCCGCCACCAGCCGGCGCTCCTGCCCGGTCAGGACGAAGCAGGTGCGTGTCCGGCGCAGCAACGGCAGGTAGAGCCGGTCGAACAGGCGGACGGGGAGCGCGCTGCGCGGCTCGACCATGCCGTGGGTCTGCGCCACGCACGGGACGCGGCGCAGGGCGGCGACGGCGAGCGCGGCGAGGGAGACCAGATCGCGTCCGGCGTGCACATGCACGACGTCGGCGTCGCCCATGGCCCGCCACAGGTCGCGTACGAGCAGGGGATGCAGCAGGCCGATGAAGCCCTGTCCCGGGAGCAGCGTGCGGGCCGGACGGGAGCGGAGCCGGACGGGGCCGATGCGGTCCGGGCCCCGGCCGCTGCCCCGCCACAGCGACATCAGCGTGACGTCGTGTCCGCGTGCGACCAGTTCCTCGGCCTGGGCGAGGGCCACGCTCGGCGGGCCGCCGAAGGCACCGTCGTCGCTGACGAGCGTGACCACGTGGAGCAGTCTCATACGGAGACCCCCTTCGTCGTCAGGACCGCGCCGGCCGGGAGGTCCCGGTGGGCCACCACACCCGCGCCCACCACGCCGCCCCGGCCGACGGTGACGCCGCGCAGGACCACAGCACGGGCCGCCACCCAGCTGCCCGGCTCCAGCCGGATCGGGCCGTTGTCGAACTCGAAGGTGGCGGAACGGCGGCGATGGCTGCCCGTGCACAGCAGCGCGCTCTGGGACACACAGCAGTCGCTGCCGATCGTGACCGGTTCCAGGTTGAGGATCCAGGCGCCCTCGCCGATCCACGCGTCGTCGCCGATCTCCAGCTTCCACGGCCAGTGCACCCGCACTCCGTGCCGGATCAGCACCCGTTCCCCGACCCGGGCTCCGAACGCGCGCAGCAGCACGGGCCGCCAGCGGGCCGGGAACCACCACTTGACGAAGAGCAGATGGAGGGCGGCGAACCAGGCGGCCTGGACGAGCAGGGGCCGCCCCTTGTCGTATCCGGCACCGGTGAAGCCGCGCAGGGATCGCGCGACGACGGTCTGCGCCATGAGAGTGTCCCTTCCCGAGGACTCAGGCCATGGTCGCGATCCTTCCCGTCCCGGGAGCCGCGTCGCCCGCGATCACGGCGTGTTGACGGCAGGCCTGCCCGGATGGCGGATCAGTAGGCGCCCTGGCCGTTCAGCACGGCCCGTACGGTGCGGGCGAGCACGTTCATGTCCACGGCAAGGGACCAGTTGTCGACGTAGCGCAGGTCGAGGGCGATCGTCTCGTGCCAGGACAGGTCCGACCGTCCGCTCACCTGCCACAGCCCGGTCAGGCCCGGCTTGACGCTGAGCCGGCGCATCTCGACCGGGTTGTACTTGACGACCTCCTCGGGCACCGGAGGGCGTGGGCCGACCAGGGACATGTGGCCGAGGAGGACGTTGAACAACTGGGGCAGCTCGTCCAGGGAGTAGCGGCGCAGGATGCGCCCCAGGGGGGTGACCCGGGGGTCGCGGCGCATCTTGAACATGTGGCCGTCGTTCTCGTTCGCGGCCTCCAGCTCGCCCTTGAGCCGGTCCGCGTCGACCACCATCGTGCGGAACTTCCACATGGGGAACGGAGTGTTGTTCCGGCCCACCCGCGTCTGGCGGTAGAAGGCCGGTCCGGGCGAGCCGAGCCGGACGGCCAGGGCCAGCAGGAGCAGCAGCGGCGCGAGCACGACGACGAGCAGCAGGGCGCCCGCGCGGTCCAGGACGGACTTGAGCAGCGTCGGCGTGCCCCGGCGCAGCGGCGGCACGATGTGCAGCATGGTGAGTCCGGCCGCCGAGGTGAGCCGAACCCGCCGGCGGGTGACGTCGACGATGCCGGGCAGCACGACGAGCGCGCACCCGCGGTCGTGCAGCGCCCAGGCCAGCCGGCGCAGCCGCTCGCCCGACATGTGCGGGCCCGGCACCACGAAGACCAGGTCGGCCGAGAGTCTGTCGGCCGCCCCGAGCACCACCTCGGCGTCCTGCTCGGGGATTTCGGGCGCCGCGCAGGGCAGCCTCAGATCCACGGGTACGCCGGAGAGCACATCGTCCTCCCCGATCGGGCAGGTTCCGACGATCACGTATTCGTGGTCGGTGCGCTGGGCGAGCTGTTCGACCACCGCGTCGACCGTAGGGCCCTCGCCGATCACCAGGACGTGGCGCAGTGCCTGGCCCCTGCGGCGGGCGGCCCGCAGATGACGGTGAATCACCTTCTGGCAGGCCGCGGTGAGGACGAGGGCGGGGATCAGCGCCGTGAACGCCTCGGCCGGCACGCTGCCCAGTCCGCACACCACGCGCAGCGTCGCCAGGGCGCCGACCAGCACCAGCCAGTCCCTGAGGACGGCCCGCAGGCCGCCCCCGTCACCCCAGGCAGCGAGCGTGTAGCGCTTGCCGGCCACTCTGATCAGCGGCCACAGCACGACTGCCACGGCCGCCAGCCGCAGCGGATGGGGCTCGTGGACCTCCACGATCGCGGCCGCGACGGGCAGCGCCGCGCCGACCAGATCCGCGCAGACGGACAAGGGCCGGTACCAGCGCGCCTGGGCGCCCTCCGGTTGGCCGGGCCGGCGCGGCATGGGAACCGGCACCTGTCGGGATGCCGCGATTCTGAACGGCCGCATGCCTCTCCTTCGAAAGCCCGATCTTCAGAAGGCCCGACCTTCAGAAGGCCCGATCTCGGACAACAGGCGTGGCCGCACGGCCACCGGGAGGGGACGGCCACACCTTGATGTGATCTTTATACCAAGCGATATGTGCCTATGTCGGAATTAATGGACATAGCGCATTAATAATCTCTTACTGACATAGTGTCGCCATGGACATCACGACTGCCGGCACCCGACGCCGCCTCCGTACCCACCGTGCGGCCCTCGCCGTGGCCGGTGCCGTCGGCATCGCGGGTGCCGCCGTCCTCACCGTCGTCCTCCTCAACGGGGAGCACCGCGCACCGGACCGCGCCGGACGCCCCGCCCCCGGCGCATCCCCCGGCGCGGGGGGCGAAGTCCCCTCCCCCGGTGCCCGCGGACTCGGCGACCCGCTCGCGCCCCTCGACGGCAACGGCGGCTACACGGTCCGCCGCTACACCCTCGACTTCGACTGGCGCGCACCCCGCACGCCCTTCGCCGCGACCACCACCGTCCGGGCCACCGCCACGCAGGCCCTGTCCCGCTTCGACCTCGACTTCGCGGGCAACGCACTCCACGCGGTCACCGTCGACGGCACACCGGCGAAGGCCGTGCGCGACGGCGACGAACTGGTCGTCACCCCGGCGAAGCCGATCGCCCGCGGAGGTGCGTTCACCGTCCGGGTCGCCTACACGGCCGATCCGACGCAGCGACGCCACCGCGACGACGCGATCCAGGACTACGGCTGGGTACCCACGGCCGACGGCACCCTGCTGTCGCTCCAGCCCGACGGCGCCAGGATGGTCTTCCCGGCCGACGACCACCCCAGCGTGCGGGCCCCGTTCACCTTCCGGATCACCACCCCGCCGGGGCTGACCGCGGTGGCCAACGGCCGGCTCGTCGGGCACGTGCGGCAACCCGACGGACGCACCCGGTGGACCTATGACTCCGAGGAACCGGTCGCGGCCCAGCTGGTCCAGCTGGCCATCGGGAGGTTCTCCGTCGTGGACGGCACGGGTCCGCGCGGACTGCCCGTCCGGGACGTGGTCCCCGAGGACCTGGTCACGGACACCGAGGCGTACCGGTCCCTGACCCCTGAGCACCTGGCCTGGCTGGAACAGCGGCTCGGCCCCTACCCCTTCCGCCGCTACGGCGTGCTGGTCGGGGACACCGACCTGCCGGTGGCCCTGGAGACCCAGTCGCTGTCCGTCGTTCCGAGTGCCGATCTGTCGGGGGATCAGGTCGGCGCCGAGCGCAACCTCGTGCACGAGCTCGCCCACCACTGGACCGGCGACAGCGTCGCGATCAGGCGGTGGTCCGACCTGTGGCTGAGTGAGGGACACGCCCGTTTCTACGAGCTGCTCTACTCCGACACGCACGGCGGCATCGATCTGGAGGGCATGATGCGTGCCGCCTACGAACAGCACGACCGGTGGCGGCACGACGACGGCGCACCGGCCGAGCCCACCGCTTCCACCCTGTTCCGCCAGATGCGCTACGACGGCTCGGCGCTGGTGCTCTACGCGCTGCGGGAGAAGGTGGGCGAGGACACGTTCGACCGGATCGAACGCTCCTGGGTGACGACGTACCGGGGCCGGGCCGCCGGTACCGCGGACTTCGTCGGGCTCGCGTCCCGCGTGGCCGGCGAGGATCTGACGCCCTTTCTGACGCCTTGGCTGTACGGGCCGCACACGCCGCCCATGCCGGGACACCCCGACTGGCAGGCGGACCCGGTCGAGGACTGAGCCCTCCGCAGGGGCGGGCAGGGTGCCGCCGACCGGGTGGCCTGTGCCCGACGGCTGGTCCACGCCGGTGACGCTCGGCGCGACGCGGCGCGCGAGGCACGGAAACGTACAAGGGGTGACGCGAAGGGCAACCCCCTTTGCCCTGAAGGGCAGTCCACTGTGCCCTGGTCGCATCTGTCCTGGCCACCACGCTGAACCTCGTCGGAGGCACCTTCATGAAAAAACGCGTCGCCCCCCGCGTCTCCAGTGCCGTACGCGGGCACCGGCGGATCATCTGCGTGACCGCTTCGGCGGCGCTGCTGGTGCCGTTACTGATCGACCGCTCAGGGGATGTGGCTCCGTCCGACCAACGTCTGCAGGACGACTACAAGGCCGCCGCGAACGAGTACCACGTCCCCCGGAGCGTGCTCATGGGCGTCTCCTACCTGCAGTCGAGGTGGGACTCGCACCAGGGCGCGCCGAGCGTCGTCGGCGGCTACGGTCCGATGCACCTGGTGGACGCGCCCCAGCCCCCGCAGACAGCGCAGCCCAAGAAGGCACGGCAGCGCGCGGGGACGGCGGGATCGTCCTCCTCGCGCACGCAGGCCCCCGCGGCGGACCTGCGCCGGGCCGCACGCCTGACCGGGCTTCCGGCCGAGGAGCTGCGGACGGACGACGCGGCCAACGTACGCGGCGGGGCGGCGCTCCTCGCGGCCACCCAGCGACAGCTCGGCAAGCCGCTCAGCCCCAATCCCGCGGACTGGTGGGAGACCGTGTCCACCTTCCCGGGGGCCGCCGACCGGGCCTCGGCGGAGACCTTTGCGGACGACGTCTTCGACGTGATCCGCCGGGGCGCGCACCGCATCACCGACGTGGGCCAGCGGGTCACCCTCGCGGCGAGCCCCCGTGTCCGACCGCACCGCCCCGCCACCACCGGCGCGCCGCACCCCAAGGAGGTCGACTGCCCGCCGGAGCTGGCCTGCTCCTGGCTCAGCGCGCCGTACGTCCGGATCGACGACGACGAGTACGGCAACCACCAGCTGGCCGACCGGCCCAAGGACCAGCGGATCGACTACATCGTCATCCACGACACCGAGGCGCCGCTGGCGTCGATGCTGCAGACGATCCAGGATCCGGAGGAGGCGTCGTGGCACTACTCCATCCGCTCCCGGGACGGCCACATCACCCAGCACATCAAGATCAAGGACGCGGCCTGGCACTCGGGCAGCCAGTTCGTGAACGCCCGCTCGATCGGGATCGAGCACGAGGGATTCCTGCGGCATCCCGATGCCTGGTACACGGAGACGATGTACCGGTCCTCGGCCCGCCTGGTGAAGTACCTGGCGAAGAAGTACGGGGTTCCGCTCGACCGGCAGCACATCTTCGGCCATGACAACGTGCCGGCGCCGACCGAGGACTCCATCCCTGACATGCACGACGACCCGGGCCCCTTCTGGGACTGGCGGCACTACTTCGACCTGCTCGGCGCGCCGCTGAAGGCGACGGCCGGGCCGGACAGCGACGTCGTGATGATCCTGCCGGACTACCCCACGCACAACCCGCTGTTCACCGGCTGCACCAAGAGCGGTGTGAAGTGCGCGCCGCACGGCTCCAGCGCGGTGCGCCTGCGGACCGACCCGTACGACAACGCTCCGCTGATCCAGGACCCGGGCCGGCACCCCGACGGCGCGGACTCCACCGTGGACGTGAACGACCTGGGGTCGCGGGTCTCCGCGGGCCAGACCTTCGCGGTCGCCGGCCGCAGCGGCGACTGGACGGCGATCTGGTTCCAGGGGCACAAGGCCTGGTTCAGGAACCCGAAGAGTCACCCGACGGCGGTCGGTGCGCGCGGCCGGATGGTGACCCCGAAGGAGGGTCTGAGGGAGGTCGAGGTGTTCGGCCGCGCCCTGCCGGAGGAGGACGCCTATCCGGAGGGGACGGACGAACAGCCCGAGGAGTCGCCGCTCCCATACACCATCCGTGCGGGCCAGCGGTACGTGACGCAGTCCCGCGTCCTCGGTTCCTACCTGCAGAAACCTTCCTCCGACGACTCCCCGTCCCCCGTGGTGCAGGGCCAGGAGGAGTACTACGAGATCCAGATCGGCCACCGGCTCGCCTATGTCCGGGCGAGTGACGTCGACGTGATCAAGTCGGCGTCCGCGGCGGCGGGCCCGCCCGGACAGGCGGCGCCCGTTCCCCAGCGCTGACCCGAAGGGCACCCCGGCCGTCGGCTACAGGCCGGCGGCCCGGTGCGTGGGCCGGCCGGCCAGCACCGTGCGGACGACCGGCAGACGGGCCGGCTCGGTGTCGGGGACCTCCAGCGGGTTCTCGGCCGGCACCGTCAGGTCGGCGCGCCGGCCGACGGCGAGCCGGCCGGCGAGGTGCTCCTCCCCGGCGGCCCAGGCCGCGTTGACGGTGATGCCCTGCAGCGCGGTGAGGGCCTGGCCGGGCCCGTGCGGAGGCAGGGCGCCCTCGGCCTCCAGAGCGGCGTACACGGACAGGCTCTCCCCGTTGGCGTCCATGGCGTGGCCGCCGGTGAGGCCCGCCGCCGCCATGGCGTTCAGGACCTCCGCGGTGCGGGCCCGTACCTCGGCCCCGGTGGGCCGGGGTACGACGGCCTCGACCAGCAGCCCCTTCTGGTACACCGGCGGGGTCAACCGGTCCGGCGCGCCGGCCCTCGCGGCGGGCGTCGCCGCCTCCGCCGCGTGCGCCGACACCGTGTACAGCGAGCCGGTGGCCGCCGCCCTGGGCGGAATCGACCTCGCCCTGCCCGTGGGGCTTCTGATGGCTTCCGGGGTGTACGCGGTGTCGATGCGCGCCCTGCGCCGGCCGGGGTGAGCGGTCGGGTGGCGGTGTCTCAGACCTCGCCGAGGAAGCCCGGATCGGCCGGGCCCAGCTGCCGGGCGAAGTCCGCCGCCACCCCCAGGACTTCGCGCATCGCCACGGCCCGCCGGGTCGTGGCCGCGAGGTCGTCCTGCGCCTCCTCGGACCACAGGAACGGGTAGACGGTGATGCCCTGCGAGAGGTCCAGGGCGGCGGCCTCCTCGCGCCAGCCCGGCGGGCGCAACCCCTCGTAGAACGTCTCCAGCCGACCGGACAGGAGCCACCACACCCAGGTGGAGTGGCCCATGTCCAGGGCCTCCCACTCCAGGGTGTCGGGAGCGAAGTACGTCATCTGGCCGGGATCGCCCGGGCGGCCCGCTCCGGCGGGGTCGTGGCCGTTGAGCGCGAACACCCCGCCGAGCACGTCGTGCCCGACGACCAGACCCGAGGCGGGGCGCCAGGCGGGATCGAATTCCTGCGGGAAGCCGTTGACCCGGCCCAGACCGGGCAGACCGCCCGTCGCCGACGAGCCGCCGCCGTACACCCGCAGCCACCCGTCGTCCAGGACGAGCCCACCGCAGTTCAACGCGAGCGCGCCGAGCGTGGAGCGCGCGGTGACCTGCATCTGCAGCAGGCACCGGCGGCCTTCGCCGGGGTCGCCCGGCAGCACACGGACCGGCACGGCACTGGCCGCGAGCTGTTCCTGGAGCTCCGGCCAGGCCGGGTCGTCCACCTGGGCCAGTTCGTCGATCTCGCGCATCCGGGGATCATGGCACGCCCGGGGAGCCTGGCCCCGGCCGCCCCCCGGTCAGCCCCGACCGCTGTTCCCGCGGCGCTTCCGGTTCGGCCGGTGCGGGCGCCGGAGCGTGTCCAACTCGCCCACGGCCGCACGGATGTGCGGCGGGTCCTGCGGGTCCGTCGTACCGGCGCACCACCACGAGGGCCGGCCGGACACCTCGCGTACGTGCATCCCCAGGTCGTGCACGGAGCAGACCGGCCACGCCTGCCACAGGAGTTCCGAGACCGTCTCCTGCGCGGCCTCGGCCACGGACACCAGGACGTCGGCGGCGGTTCGCGGGTCGGCCCACAGGGGGTTCCCGTGCCACTCGCCGTTGGCGAGGGCGACGTAGACCTGGTCCGGTTCACCCTCCTCCCAGGGTATGGCGAAGAGGCACAGGGGCCGTTGCTCCGGCAGCGTCACCGCCAGGTCGCGGTTGACCGCCGCCAGGGCCTCGTCCCAGAGAGGGTGTTCACCGGCGTGCACGAGGCGCGGTTCGGGCCGGTCGAAGGGCGAGTGGTAGCGCATGGGGGCATCCTCTCCCAGGCACCCGCCCACCCGGCATCTCCCCATGTCTAGGATGCCCTTGGCGGACGTCTGGGCCCTGGAGTGTGCATGAACGTTTCCCCCGCGATGGGCGCGGCCGGCGTCGACGCCCTGATCGATGGCGTCGTCCGCTCGGCGGCCCGGCTCGCGCAGACCGTGGACGGCCTCGGCGACGCCGAGTACCGGGCGCCCTCCGGACTCGCTCCCTGGAGCCGGGGCCAGGTGCTCGCGCACATCGCGGGCGGTGCGGACGCCTACGTGTGGCTGCTGCGGCTGGCACGTACGGGTTCCGCGCCGGGACCCCGGCAGGATGCGGCCGCCCTGGCCGAGGCGGCCGGGCGGACCGCCGCCCTGCCCGCCGGCGCCCTGGCCGACCGGACCCTGCGGGCCCTGGATCTGGTCGTGGCGGAGGCCCGGGAGATGCCCGCAGCCAGGTGGGACACGCTGGTGTCGGCACTCGCGGGCTGGCGGCACCCCGCCTGGTACACCCTGCTGCGGTGTCAGCGGGAACTGGAGCACCACCATCTCGACCTGGGCCTGGGGTACGGAACCGCCGACTGGCCGACGTCGTACGTGTCCTGGGCGCTCGACGAGACCCTCGCCGCTCTGCAGACCCAGGGTCATCCCCTCTCCCGTGTCGAGGCGGTCGACCTGGGCCGTCGCTGGTGCCTGTCCCCCGGCGGCCCCTCGGTCGCCGGGCCCGGGCACCTCCTGCTCGGCTGGCTCAGCGGGCGGACTCCGGCCACGGGCCTGGTCCTTGACGGTCCGGCGACCCTGCCCGCTCCCCCGCGGTGGCCGCAGCCGCCGACGCCCGGATGGGGCCGGACCGACGAGGTCCCCGGCCGCGGCTGACCCACGGCCCGCTCGAAGAACGCGTGCTGGACGCACCGCTGACGAGCCGTGAGACTGGGCACCCGAGACGCCCCGGCTCTCCAGGACGGTGACCATGGAAGTGGAAGTCCCCCGCGTCGAACTCACCCCGCAGGCCGCCGAGCTGGTGCGCAGGCTGCGGTCCGAGCACGGTCCGCTGATGTTCCACCAGTCCGGCGGCTGCTGCGACGGCAGCGCGCCCATGTGCTACCCGGACGGCGAGTTCCGCACCGGCGACTCCGACGTGCTGCTGGCGGAACTGGCGGTGGAGGGCGTCGAGGAGCCCGTGACGTTCTGGATGTCGAGGAGCCAGTACGAGGTGTGGAGCCACACCCGGCTGATCGTCGACGTGGTACCCGGACGGGGGAGTGGATTCTCGCTGGAGGCACCCGAGGGGGTGCGTTTTCTCACCCGTTCTCGCGTAGTCGACGCCTAGCTCCCCCGCGCGCCATCGCCGTCTGCTGCACTTCCCTTGAGTTCTGGGACAGTTGACGAGACATCAGGGGGCGCAGTGGCGCACGATCGGCGGCAGAAGACGGCAGGCAGATCGGTTCTCACGGTTCTCACGGCGTTCGGTGTACTGGCCGGTGCGGCCCTGGCGGGGGCGGCACCGGCCGGTGCCGTACCGCTGGGCAGACGGGTCGCGCCCGGTGTCGCCTACCGGCAGTTCGACATCGAGGAGGCGGCGGGCAAGGCACACGCCCACCTGCTCACCGTCGATCTGAACAATCCTCATGTCCGACTGGATCTGTTGTACCCGGGGTCGGTGGCGGCCCGGGCGACCGTCTCCAAGCTGGCCGACTCGGCCGGCGCGGTCGCGGGGGTCAACGGCGACTTCTTCAACATCAGCGAGACGCAGCACCCGGGCGTGGAGGCGACGGGCGCGACCGTGGGACCGGCGATCGCGGGCGGGCAGGTGCTCAAGGCGGCGGTGCCGAAGGGGCAGCGGTTCGGGCCCTCGCTGCCGCCCGGGACGACCACGACGGACGTCCTCGGCGTGGGCACCGACAGACGGGCCCGGCTGGACCGCCTCACCCTCAGCGGCTCGGTCGGCACGCCGGACGGGCGGATCCCGCTGAGGGGCCTCAATCAGTACGCGCTGCCGCAGAACTCCGTCGGCGCCTTCACCTCACGGTGGGGCAGCGTCTCCCGGGAGCGTGCCACCTGCGGCACGGACACCGACCGGGCGGGGGCGTGCAGCAAGGACACCCACGAGGTGAAGGTGCGGGACGGTGAGGTGGTCTCCGCCTCCGATGCCCCGGGCAGCGGCCCGATCCCCGCGGACACCACGGTCCTGGTGGGGCGCGAGGAGGGCGCGCAGCAGCTGCGCAAGCTGTCCGTGGGTGACGAGGTGACCGTCACGCACGACCTGGTGGCGGCCACGGCCAAGGTCCCGTACAGGTTCGCGATCGGCGGCTACCCGGTCCTGCGGGACGGCAGGCCGCTGTCCGGCCTGGACGACAGCACCTCGGCCGTGCGCACCGTCGTGGGCCTCGCGGACGACGGGCACAGGATGCTGCTGCTCGCGCTGGACGGGGCGGCGGCCTACCGCACGGGCATGACCATCGCCGAAGAGGCCGACCTCATGGCCGACTTGGGCGCGTCCGACGCGTTCAACCTCGACGGCGGCGGCTCGACCGAGATGGCCACCCGGGACACGGGAGCGAGCAGCGTGACGGTCCGCAACCACCCGAGCGGCGGCGCCGAGCGCCCGGTCCCGAACGGCATCGGGGTCTTCTCGTCCTGAGCGCGACGGCGCACAGGCCCCAGGGCCTGCCGGACAGGCCTTAAGGCCGCAGGCTGCCCACCAGGTCGGCGGTCGCGGTGAGGCCGCTGTGGATCGTGGGCGCCATGCTGGTGCTGGCCAGGTAGAAGCCGAGCAGCATGCAGACCAGGCCGTGCGAGATCTTCAGGGCGCCGTTGCGCATGAAGATCACGACAATGATCAGGAGCAGCAGCACCACAGAGATGGAAACGGCCATCGGGAACCTCCTCCGCCACGCCCCATGAGCGGCGTTCGGCCGCAAGTGTGGCGTAGCGGGGGGTTCGTCCGGGCGGCTGACATGTCCTCCGATCGAGTGGTCTTACCCGGACTGGTGTGCGTCCAGGAAGACCTCGAGACCGGTGAGGTCGTCGGTGTTGAGGTGGTCGACGCCACCGGCGAGCAGTTCCGTCCACAGGGCGTCCCGGGAAGCACCCGCCGCGTCCGGGGTCGCCCAGAACCTGATCCGCTGCCCTCGCGCGTGGGCGGCACCGGTGATATCGCGCAGCTTCTCCCGCTCGGCGTCCGGGAACGGGCCCTCGCCCAGCCAGGTGAAGTTCAGCGTCCAGTTGTCGCTGATCAGCGGGACGAAGGAGGCGGGGGCCGGACCGCCGAGGTCGGTGAGCCGGCCGTCGTAGAAGGCCCGGCGCCCGGTCTGGGCCTCCATGGGGACACGGGCCGCGCGGTCACCGGAGACGACGGCGGTGACCGGACCGTGGTGGACCCGGCCGTGCGCGTAGCGGGTGAACAGCTGCGGGTAGCGCCGCAGGTGCCGGTCGAGTTCGACGTACGTCGAGGAACCCTCGGTCTTGATGTCGATGAGGAGCTGCAGCGGCTTGCGCCAACCCCGGTACACACAGCCGTGGTTGGCCTTGACGCGGGCGGCGAGCGGGTCGAGGTAGAGGGACTCGAGGGTGCGGGTCGGGTCCAGCTCGGAGCTGTCGTGCCCGATGAGCAGCTGGTCGCCGACGAGGAAGATGTCGGCCTCGACGCTGCCGAAGCGGTGACCGAGGGCGTCGAACAGGGGCCGCGAGTGCTCGTAGTCGTTGTGGGCGTGCGCGTGCCACAACGGGCGCGGGCCACGGCCGCCGCCACCCGCCCGGGCCTGGCCGGCGGGCAGGGCGCCCGCGCCCGCGAGGGCGGCGCCGAAGGTGGTGAGGGCTCTGCGACGGGTGATGAGGGCCATGCGCTGCCTCCCTTGAGGGGCCGGAGGGGACCGGGGAGAGTATGCGTGCGCACTCCGCTCAAATGGCCCTGTCCTGCGCTGAGTTGGCCGGACCGCTGCCCTCTGTTCACTTGGCGGTGGGGGTGCGCCCGAAGAAGCCCGCCCCAGGTGGGGCAGGCTTCACGCGCCGTGGGTCAGGGCGCCCGGAGGTCGACCAGTTCGGCCAGGGCCTCCCGGTGGGCGCCCGCGGTGCCGTAGGCGATCGAGTCCGCCTTGGCCCGCTTCAGGTACAGGTGGATCGGATGTTCCCAGGTCATGCCGATACCGGCGTGGAGCTGCACCGCCTCCTCGGCCGCGTGGACGGCGACGGGCGCCGCGTACGCCTGGGCGACGGCGACCGTGACGTCGGCGTCGTCGCCGGAGGAGAGCGCGTCGGCGGCGGCGCGGGCGGCGGCCCGGAGGTTGACGACCTCCAGCCACAGCTGGGCGAGCCGGTGCTTGAGCGCCTGGAAGCCGCCGACCGGCCGGTTGAACTGCTTGCGCTCCTTCAGGTACCGGACGGTCTCGGTCAGCGCCCAGTCGGCGACGCCGAGTTGCTCGGAGGCGAGCAGTCCGGCGGCGCTGCGCAGGGCCCGTCGTACGGCGGGTTCCGCGTCGCCGATACGGCGGCCGGGCGCGCCGTCGAGGGTGACGGTGGCGAGCGGGCGGGTCAGATCCAGGGAGGTCTGCGGGGTGACGGTCACGGCGTCGGAGGAGACCGCGTACAGCCCGCCGTCGTCGGCCGGGACGAGCAGGACGTCGGCGGCGGCCGCGTCCGCGATGCCCGTCAGCTCCCCGTGCAGGGTGCCGTTCTCCAGCCGTACGGTCCTGACGGCGGCGCCGGCGGCCGAGTGCAGCCCGACCGCGAGGGCGCCGATGGCGCGCCCGGAGGCCAGGCGGCCCAGCAGCTCCTCGTCCGCGCAGGCCAGCAGGGCCTCGGTGGCCACCACCGCGCTGGTGAGGTACGGGACGGGCGCGACCGCCCGGCCCAGCTCCTCCAGGACGACGGCCACTTCACGGTGGGTGGCGCCCTGGCCGCCCTGTGCCTCGGGCACGAGCAGCCCGGCGAGGCCCATGCCGTCGGCGAGGGACTTCCACAGGGCGAGGTCGTGCGGGGCGTCCGACTCGGTGCGGGCGATCACGCCGGCCGCGTCGCAGTGGTCCGTGAGCAGGTCGCGGACCGCGGCGCGCAGCGCCTCCTGCTCCTCGGAGTAGAGCAGATCCGGCTGTGTGCTCATCGGGCCAGGTCCTTCCATGCGACGTCCTTGTCGGTGCGCGGCTCGGCGGGCAGGCCCAGGACGCGCTCGGCGACGATGTTCAGCAGGACCTCGCTGGTCCCGCCCTCGATGCTGTTGCCCTTGGAACGCAGGTAGCGGTAGCCGGCGTCGCGGCCGACGAAGTCCACCAGTTCGGGGCGCCTCATCGTCCAGTCGTCGTAGAGGAGCCCCTCCTCGCCCCGGAGTTCGACCTCCAGACCGCTGATCTCCTGGTTGAGGCGGGCGAAGGCGAGCTTCATGCCGGCGCCCTCGGGGCCGGGCTGGCCCGCGACGAGCTGCTGGCGCAGCCGCTCGGCGGTGAACCGGGCGACCTCGGAGTCGACCCAGAGCTTCAGCAGCCGCTGGTGCAGGTCGTGGGTGCGCAGTCCCGGGCGTTCCCGCCAGGTCCTGGAGACCGGGCCGATCATGCCGCCCTCGCGGGGCAGGCGCATGCCGCCGATGGCGACGCGCTCGTTGTTGAGCGTGGTCTGGGCGACCCGCCAGCCGTCGCCGACCGCGCCGAGGCGCCGGGAGTCGGGGATGCGGACGTCGGTGAGGAAGACCTCGTTGAACTCGGCCTCGCCGGTGATCTGGCGCAGCGGCCGCACGTCGACGCCCGGGTCGGTCATGTCGCAGATGAAGTAGGTGATGCCCGCGTGCTTGGGCACGTCCGGGTCGGTGCGGGCGATGAGGATGGCCCAGCGGGAGTTGTGCGCGCCGGACGTCCACACCTTCTGCCCGTTGACCACCCACTCGTCGCCCTCCCGCACGGCCCGGGTGCCGAGCGCGGCGAGGTCGGAGCCGGCGCCGGGCTCGCTGAACAGCTGGCACCACACCTCCTCGCCGATCCACAGCGGTCGCAGATAGCGCTGCTTCTGCTCCTCGGTGCCGTACTTGAGGATCGTCGGGGCGGCCATGCCGAGCCCGATGCCGTTGCGGCGCGAGTCGTTGTCGGGAGCGCCGGCCGCCTCCAGCTCGGCGTCCACGACGACCTGCAGGGAGCGCGGGACACCGAGTCCGCCGAGGCCCCCCGGGTAGTGCACCCAGGCCAGCCCCGCGTCGAAGCGGGCCTTGAGGAAGTCGAGGCGGTCGGTGGCAGCGGGCGGATGCGCGGCCAGCAACTCCTGTGTACGGCGGCGCAGTTCTTCGGCGTCGATCACGCGGCGGCTCCCTTGTCCATGACCACGGCCACCCGGCCGGTGGTCACCCCGTCGGCGACCCGCTGCACGGCCGCGGCGGCGTCGGCGAGCGGTACCCGCTCGCTCACCAGCGGCTTGATCGCGCCCCGTGCGGCCAGCTCGGTGAGCTGCTCGTGACAGTGCAGGACCAGCTTCGGGTTCTTGGTGTTGTACAGGCCCCAGTGGAGGCCGAGGATCGAGTAGTTCTTCACCAGCGCGTGGTTGAGCGCGGGGCTCGGGATGGTGCCGCTGGCGAAGCCGACCACGACGATCCGGCCCTCGAAGGCGACGACCTTGGCGGACTGGGCGTAGGCCGCGCCGCCGACGGGGTCGTAGATCACGTCGGCGCCCCGGCCGCCGGTGGCCTCCTTCACGGCGGCGACCACGTCCTCGGTGCGGCGGTCGACGACCACGTCACAGCCCAGCTCCCGGGCGACGGCGGCCTTGTCGGCACCACCCACCACGCCGATCACGGTGGCTCCGGCCGCCTTGCCGAGCTGTACGGCCGCGCTGCCGACCCCGCCGGCGGCGGCGTGCACGAGCAGGGTCTCCCCCGCTTCCAGGCGGGCGCGGCGGTGCAGGCCGAACCAGCCCGTCTGGTAGCCGATGTGCAGCGCGGCGGCCTCGGCGTCGTCCAGGGATTCGGGGGCGGGCAGCAGGGCGCGGGCGTCGGCGAGCGCGTACTCGGCGAAGCCGCCGTACGGCAGCGCGGGGTTGGCGATCACCCGGCGGCCGTCCTCGGTCTCGGCGCAGATCTCCACACCGGGTGTGAAGGGCATCGGCGGCCGTATCTGGTACTGCCCCCGGCACATCAGGGCGTCCGGGAAGTTGATGTTGGCGGCGCGCACGCGCAGCAGCACCTGGCCCTCGCCGGGCGTGGGCCGCTCCACCTCCGTCAGGCGCATCACCTCGCTCGGCTCACCGTTCTCGTGCACTTGCCATGCCTGCATGCGGGGCCTCCACGGGACTGCTTCGTCTGACCGGGTCCGATCGCATACTAAGCGGTCGCTTGCCATTCGGGAAACAGGCCGGGCACGTCACTTGCGCGCCGGCCTCGCCCGTACGTGCATCCGCTCCCCCTGCGGACCGAACAGGCTGAGGAACTCCACCGGCCCTTCTCCCGTCGACCCGAACCAGTGCGGTACCCGCGTGTCGAACTCCGCCGCCTCCCCCGCCGACAGCACCACGTCGTGCTCCCCGAGCACCAGCCGGAGCCTGCCCGAGAGCACGTACAGCCACTCGTAGCCCTCGTGGGTGCGCGGCTCCGGCTCCTGCCTGCGCTCGGGTTCGCGGACCTTGAAGGCCTGGAGGCCGCCGGGCTGGCGGGTCAGCGGCCAGAAGGTACGGCCGTGCCGCTCCAGGGGCTTCGCACGCACCCGGGGGTCGCCGACCGGCGGGGCGCCGACCAGCTCGTCCAGCGGCACCTGATGGGCCTGGGCGATGGGCAGCAGCAGCTCCAGGCTCGGTTTGCGCAGACCGGACTCCAGCCGGGACAGGGTGCTGACGGAGATGCCGGTCGCCTCGGACAGCGCCGCCAGGGTCACCTCCCGTTCCTTGCGGATCCGCCGGAGCCTCGGGCCCACGCCCGCCAGGACGTCGTCGGTGTTCTCGGTACTCATGCCCGTATTGCAGATTCGGCAAAGAAGTTTGTCAATGCGGCAGCGGGTGGGCGACCGTCGGACGCGGAGGTGGTCACCGTGACCGAGACGTACGAAGTGGTGGTGGTCGGGGGCGGCCCGGCCGGCCTGTCCGCCGCGCTGGTGCTGGGCCGGGCCCGGCGGCGCACGCTGGTGGTCGACGCGGGCGAGCCGCGCAACGAGCCGTCCGCGCACCTGCAGGGCTATCTCTCCCGGGACGGCATGCCGCCCGCCGAGTTCCTGGCCGTGGGGCGCGAGGAGATCGCGCGGTACGGCGTGGAGCTGGTCCGGGACCGGGCCGTGGACGCGACCAGGGCCGAGGACTTCACCGTGGTGCTCGCGAGCGGCCGGACCGTACGGGCGCGGCAGCTGGTGGTCGCCACCGGCCTGAAGGACGAGCTGCCGCCGGTCCCGGGGCTCGCCGAGCGGTTCGGCCGGGACGTGATCCACTGCCCGTACTGCCACGGCTGGGAGGCCCGCGACCGGGCGACCGGCGTGCTCGCGAGCAGCCCGACGAGCGTGCACCAGGCGCTGATGGTGACGCAGTGGTCGAAGGACGTGCGGTTCTTCCTGCACGAGGTGCGCGAGACGGAGCTGGCGGACGAGGACCGGCGCAGGCTGGCCGCCGCCGGGGTCACCGTCGTACCCGGTCCGGTCGCGGAGGTGCTCGCCGAGGAGGACCGACTCACCGGAGTACGGCTCGCGGACGGCATGGTCCACGACCGCGAGGTGCTGTATGTCGCGCCGCGTGCCGTTCCGCAGAACGCCCTGCTCGTGCGGCTGGGCGCGGAACTGCGCGAGACTCCCTTCGGCAGCTTCCCGGTGCTCGACGAGCGGGGCCTGACGACCGTGCCGGGCCTGTGGGCGGCGGGCAACGCCGGCGGCTTCGCCGAGCAGGTGGTGAACGCGGCGAGCCGTGGCTACCGGGCCGGGGCGGCGATCAACGGCGAGCTGCTCTTCGCGGATCTCGACGCGGCCGTGCGGGTGTAGAGACCGCACCCGCGGTGCAACCATGACTGCATGCTGCTGTCCCGGCTCGCCGAGGTGTCCCGGGAGGTCGCCGCGACGGCCGCCCGGTCCCGTAAGACCGCGCTGCTCGCGGAACTGTTCCGGGAAGCGGAGGCGGACGACGTGCCGATCGTCATCCCCTACCTGGCCGGACGGCTGCCGCAGGGGCGGCTCGGCGTCGGCTGGAAGGTGCTGAGCCGACCGGTCCCGCCGGCCGCCGAGCCCTCGCTGACCGTGCGGGAGGTCGACGCCCGGCTCGGCGGGCTGGGCAAGGTGTCCGGGGCCGGCTCCCAGGCGGAGCGGGCCCGCATCGTCGGCGAGCTGATGGGCGCGGCCACCGGGGCGGAGCAGCACTTCCTGCGCGGCCTGCTCACCGGTGAGGTGCGGCAGGGCGCGCTGGACGCGGTCGCCGTGGAGGGTCTGGCGCAGGCGACCGGCGCGGATCCGGCGGACGTCCGGCGCGCGGTGATGCTCGCCGGGTCGCTGCAGACGGTGGCACAGGCCCTGCTGGCACAGGGGCCCGGGACGCTGGACCGGTTCCGGCTCACGGTCGGCCGCCCGGTGCTGCCGATGCTGGCGCAGAGCGCCTCCTCGGTGGCCGAGGCGGTCGAGAAGCTGGGCTCGTGCGCGGTGGAGGAGAAGCTGGACGGCATCCGGGTCCAGGTCCACCGGGAGGGCAGCGCGGTCCGGATCCACACCCGGACGCTGGACGACATCACCGACCGGCTGCCCGAAGTGACCCGGGCGGCCCTGGGGTTGGCGAGCGACCGGTTCATCCTCGACGGCGAGGTGATCTCCTTCGGCGCGGACGGCCGGCCCCGCTCCTTCCAGGAGACCGCGGGCCGGGTGGGCTCCCGGACCGACGTGGCGAAGGCCGCCGCGGAGGTGCCGGTCTGCCCCGTCTTCTTCGACGTGCTGCTGGTCGACGGCCAGGACGTCCTCGACCTCCCGTGCTCCGAACGGCACGCGCTCCTGGCCGATCTGGTGCCCGCGCCGCTGCGGGTCCGCCGGACCGTGGCGTCGGGGCCGCAGCACGTTCCCGACGCGGAACGCTTCCTCGCCGACACCCTCGCCCGCGGCCACGAGGGCGTGGTCGTGAAGGCGCTGGACGCCCCCTACAGCGCGGGCCGGCGCGGTGCGTCCTGGCTGAAGGTCAAGCCCGTGCACACGCTCGACCTGGTCGTCCTGGCCGCCGAGTGGGGCCACGGCCGCCGCACCGGCAGGCTCTCCAACCTCCACCTCGGCGCCCGCAACCCGGACGGCACCTTCGCGATGCTCGGCAAGACCTTCAAGGGCATGACCGACGCGATGCTCGCCTGGCAGACCGAGCGGCTGCGGGAGCTGGCCGTCGAGGACGACGGCCGGTTGGTCACCGTACGCCCGGAACTCGTCGTGGAGATCGCCTACGACGGCCTGCAGCGCTCCTCCCGCTACCCGGCCGGCGTCACCCTGCGCTTCGCCCGCGTGGTCCGATACCGCGAGGACAAGAGGGCGGCACAGGCCGATACGGTGGAGGCCCTGCTGGCGGCCCACCCGGAGGTCAAGCCGTGACGGTGCGGACGACGAAGCGCAGCGCGGGACTACTGCTGTTCCGGCACACCGACGACAGGCTGGAGGTGTTGCTCGGCCATATGGGCGGTCCCTTCTTCGCGAAGAAGGACGCGGGAGCGTGGACCGTGCCCAAGGGCGAGTACGAGCCGGACGAGCCCGCCTGGGAAGCGGCCCGGCGCGAGTTCCGGGAGGAGCTGGGGCTGGCGCCGCCCGACGGGCAGGCCGTACCGCTGGGCGAGGTCGCGCAGGCCAACGGCAAGATCGTGACCGTGTGGGCGATCGAGGCCGACCTGGACCCGGAGGCGATAACCCCCGGCACCTTCACCATGGAGTGGCCGCCGAGGTCCGGGCGGACGCAGGAGTTCCCGGAGCTGGACCGGGTGGCGTGGTTCGGCCTGGACCGGGCCCGGGCGCTGATCATCACGGCTCAGGCCGCGTTTCTCGACCGCTTGGAGGAGCACTCGGGCTGAGGGGGGCCTACGCGTTGCGGTCGGCACCGCCGCGCGCGAAGGTCGAAGCAAGCCCGCTCCCAGGGAGGTCAGCCATGCCCATCGCGACGGTGAACCCGGCGAACGGCGAGACGCTCAAGACGTACGAGCCCATGGGTGAGGAGGAGCTGGAACGCCGGCTCCAGCTCGCCGAGGCGACGTTCCGCACGTACCGGACGACCACGTTCGCCGAACGCGCCCGACTGCTGAACAAGGCCGCCGACCTGCTGGAGGAGGACCAGCAGGAGATCGGCCGGGTCATGACCACCGAGATGGGCAAGCCGGTCAAGCAGGCCCGCGCGGAGGCCGCGAAGTGCGCCAAGGCGATGCGCTGGTACGCCGAACACGCCGAGGGACTGCTCGCCGACGAGGAACCGGCCGAGGCGGACGTGCGGGACTCCGGCGCCTCGCGGGTCCGGGTGCGCTACCGGCCGCTCGGGCCCGTCCTCGCGGTGATGCCGTGGAACTTCCCCCTGTGGCAGGTCATCCGCTTCGCCGCACCCGCGCTGATGGCGGGCAACGTGGGCCTGCTCAAGCACGCTTCGAACGTCCCCCAGACGGCCCTGTACCTGGAGGACCTGTTCCACCGGGCGGGCTTCAAGGAGGGCTGCTTCCAGACACTGCTGGTCGGCTCGGGAGCGGTCGACGGCGTCCTGCGCGACGAGCGGGTGAAGGCCGCGACGCTCACGGGCAGCGAGCCGGCCGGGCGGGCCGTCGCCGCCGCCTCCGGCGAGATGATCAAGAAGACGGTGCTGGAGCTGGGCGGCAGCGACCCGTTCGTCGTCATGCCCTCCGCCGACCTCGACCGGGCGGCGCAGGTCGCCGTGACCGCGCGGGTGCAGAACAACGGACAGTCCTGCATCGCGGCGAAGCGGTTCATCGTGCACACCGACGCGTACGACACCTTCGCCGAGAAGTTCGTCGCGGGCATGAAGGCGCTCAAGATCGGTGACCCGCTGGCGGAGGACACCGAGGTCGGGCCGCTCGCCACCGAGCAGGGCCGGGTCGACCTGGAGGAGCTGGTCGACGACGCGAAGCGCAGCGGCGCCCGGGTGCTGTGCGGCGGGGAACGCCCCAACTGGCCGGGCTGGTTCTACCCGCCGACCGTCCTGGCGGGCATCACCCGGGAGATGCGCATCCACCGCGAGGAGGCGTTCGGACCGGTCGCCACGCTGTACCGGGCCGACGACCTGGACGAGGCGATCCTGATCGCGAACGACTCCTTCTTCGGGCTGAGTTCGAACGTGTGGACGCAGGACGAGAACGAGGTGGAGCGGTTCGCGCGGGACCTGGAGGCGGGTGGCGTGTACGTCAACGGGATGACCGTCTCCCATCCGGCGTTCCCCTTCGGCGGTGTGAAGAGGTCCGGGTACGGGCGTGAGCTGTCCGGGCACGGAATCCGGGAGTTCTGCAACATCACCACGGTTTGGCAGGGTGCGTGAGGACTGCGCGGCTACCATCCCGTTTGTGAACCGCGAAGTGACTCTGCCTCTGATCGTCGACGACCGCGGTGCCCTGCAGGTTGCCGCGGCCGACGTGAGTAAGTTGTTGCGGACCGTCGGTGGGCGGTGGCTGCATCTTGTCGAGGCCGGGGAGCAGGGGCTCGACGAGGATACGGTCGCCGCGTTGACCATCGAGCTGGCGAAGCTCGCGGATCGTATCGACGTGGCGTGCATCGCCCACAGCAGTGGAGCTCCTGGCTAGGGAGTTTCCCCCAGCGAGTTCCAGAACATCGCCTCGTAGGACTGGAGCAGGCTTCCGTAGGCGCGGGCCAGGCCGGTGTTCAGTCGGCCGGATTCCAGTGCCTCCTCCACTGCCGCCGTCGCCTGTGCGTCCAAGGCGGGGGACGGCTGCGCGAAGAAGTCGAAGAAGGCGCAGGCCTCGTCCGAGAAGCCGTAGTGACGGCGCAGGCCTTCGGCGATGCGGGCGCAATAGCCGCCCCACGCCGAGAAGTTGGCGGTGAGGGCCAGGATCGCGTCGGCCGGGGAGGCGTTGAGGGCGAGCCAGGAGACGTAGGCGGGGTAGGCCTGGCAGCCGGGGCGGGGAACGTACGCGCGCGTCTGCTCCCCGGTCACGCCGGATGCCGCCGCGAACGCGGCCAGATGCTCCCCCGCCAGCGTCTCACCCTCGGCGAGCGAGGTGAAGAAAGCGGCCGCGGTGCGGGAGCCGGCCGCGCGCTCCGCCAGGTGTACGAAGGCGCGCCGGTCCGCGGCGATCACCCACCGCTGTTCCAGCGCCAGGGCGGCGAGGATCTCGCCGCTCGCCACGCCCCCGGCGATCAGCGGGACGAGGCGGTTGGTCCGCGGGTCCGGGGCGAGTTGAGCGGTCGTGCCGGCCAGTAGTTCTGCGGCTTCGGGCGCCATCGGGTCCTCCTGGGGGATGTACGGATTCCAGGTCCGATACATACCCCTTGTCCCCGATTCGGAGTAATCCGACGAGAGATCGTCGCCCCCTCGGGTGAACCTGGGTGGACCACCTTCTCACCGGCGGGCGCGAGTCCGCGGACGGCGAAAGCAGGGACGGCTCATGGCGACTTTGTGCAGACCCTCGGTGTCCGTACCCGAACACGTCATCACGATGGAGGAGACGCTGGAGCTGGCACGTACGCACCACGCGGACCACCCCCAGCTCCCGCTGGCCCTCCGGCTGATCGAGAACACGGGCGTCCGCACCCGGCACATCGTGCAGCCCATCGAGGAGACCCTGAAACACCCCGGGTTCGAGGAACGCAACAAGCTCTACGAGGCCGAGGCGAAGGCCCGCGTCCCCGCGGTGATCCAGCGCGCGCTCGACGAAGCGGAGGTCCTGACCTCCGACATCGACGTCATCATCTACGTGTCGTGCACGGGCTTCATGATGCCGTCGCTGACCGCGTGGCTGATCAACGAGATGGACTTCCCGTCCAACACCCGCCAGCTCCCCATAGCCCAGCTGGGCTGTGCGGCCGGCGGCGCGGCCATCAACCGGGCCCACGACTTCTGCTCGGCCTACCCCGAGGGCAACGCCCTCATCGTGGCCTGCGAGTTCTGCTCGCTGTGCTACCAGCCCACCGACCTCGGCGTCGGCTCGCTGCTGTCCAACGGCCTGTTCGGCGACGGCATCGCCGCTGCCGTGGTGCGCGGCCGGGGCGGATCGGGCGTCCAGCTGGAGCGCAACGGCTCGTACCTGATCCCCAAGACCGAGGACTGGATCGCGTACGACGTCCGGGCCACCGGCTTCCACTTCCTGCTGGACAAGCGGGTGCCGACCACCATGGAGCCGCTCGCCCCGGCGCTCCAGGACCTCGCGGGCACGCACGGCTGGGACGCCGCCGACCTGGACTTCTACATCATCCACGCGGGCGGCCCCCGAATACTCGACGACCTCAGCAAGTTCCTGCAGGTCGACCCGCACGCGTTCCGGTTCAGCCGGGCCACGCTCACCGAGTACGGCAACATCGCCAGCGCCGTCGTCCTGGACGCGCTGCGCCGGCTGTTCGAGGAAGGCGGTGCCGAACACCGGGCGCGCGGGCTGCTGGCCGGGTTCGGTCCCGGCATCACCGCCGAGATGACCGTGGGCCGCTGGGTCCAGGACAGCGGGACGACTCGATGAGCGAGGAGACCCTCACCGAGACCCTGCCCCCGATCCGGCACTGGCCGGCGTTCGATCTGACCGGGACGGACTTCGACCCGGTGCTGGCCGACCTGATGCGCGAGGGCCCGGTCACCCGCGTCCAGCTGGCCAGCGGCGAAGGCTGGGCGTGGCTGGTCACCCGGTACGACGACGTGCGCATGGTGACCAACGACTCCCGCTTCAGCCGCGCGGCGGTCATGGGCAGGCAGGTGACCCGGCTCGCCCCGCACTACATCCCGGACCGGGGTGCGGTCGGCGTCCTGGATCCGCCCGACCACACCCGGCTGCGGCGTTCGGTCGCCGCCGCGTTCACCGCGAAGGGCGTGGAGCGGATCCGGCCGCAGGCGCGCGGCATGCTGGACGAGCTGGTCGACGAACTCCTCCAGGACGGCCCGCCCGCCGACCTGACGGCGACGGTCCTCACGCCCTTCCCGATCGCGGTGATCTGCGAGCTGATGGGCGTCCCGGCGGGCGACCGGCCCGACATGCACACCTGGACCCAGCTGATCCTGTCCTCCGCGCACGGAAAGGAGGCCAGCGAGAAGGCCAAGCGCGAGATGAGCGCCTACTTCTCCGATCTCGTCGGGCTGCGCGAGGGCAGCACCGCCGAGGACGTCACCTCGCTGCTCGGCGCCGCCGTGGGCCGGGGCGAGGTCACCCTGGAGGAGGCCGTCGGTCTCGCCGTCCTCCTCCAGATCGGCGGGGAGGCGGTCACCAACAACAGCGGCCAGCTGTTCTACCTGCTGCTGACCCGCCCCGACCTGGTCGCACGGCTGCGCTCCGATCCGGGGATCCGCCCGAGGGCGATCGACGAACTGCTGCGCTTCATCCCTCACCGCAACGCCGTCGGCCTCGCCCGGATCGCCTTGGAGGACGTGGAGATCAGGGGTGTACGGATCCGCGCGGGCGACGCGGTCTACGTCTCCTACCTGGCCGCCAACCGCGACCCGGGCGTCTTCACGGACCCGGAGACCATCGACTTCTCCCGCAGCCCCAACCCGCACGTGGCGTTCGGCTTCGGCCCGCACTACTGCCCCGGCGGCATGCTGGCGCGGCTGGAGTCGGAGCTCCTGGTGGACGCCCTGCTGGACCGGCTGCCGGGTCTGCGGCTCGCCGTACCGCCAGGACAGGTGCCTTTCAAGAAGGGCGCGTTGATCCGCGGGCCCGAAGCCCTGCCCGTGACGTGGTGAGCGGCCGATGACGACGACCGAGGGGCTGGCGGTACCGGAAGGGTCCGCGGCCCGAGGAGTGGCACAGGCCCGGGCGGACGCGCCGGTCCGGGAGGCGACGCAGACCGAGGGACTGCTGGTGCCTCCCGGCCATGGCCGCGTCGTCGCGACGTCCGCCCAGCGCGTGACGTTCAAGGTCACCGGCACCCATTCGCGCACGGCCTCCACCTTCGAGGTGGAGGTCCCGCCGGGCTTCGACGTCGGTGCCCATGTGCACACGCGCAGCGAGGAGCTGTTCTACGTCCTCGACGGCGAACTGGACGTGCTCGCCTTCGAGCCGCGTGTCCGCACCCCCGACAACTGGCAGAAGTGGGAGTCGAGTTCGGGCAGCCGTGTGGTACGGGCAACCCCGGGCACGGTGATCGTCGTACCCCCCGGCTGCCCACACGCCTTCGCCAACCCGACGGACACCCCGGCGAAGATGTTCTTCCAGGCGTCCCCGCCCCCCGATCACGAGCGCTACTTCGAGGAGCTGCTGGAGATCCTGGGGAACGGGGGGCCGCCGGACCACGAGGCGATCGAGGAACTCCGCAGGCGGTACGACATCGAGCAACTCACGCCTCTGAGACACCGCTGAGCGTCCCCACGACGCTACCGGATCGGCATCCCCGACAGGGTCCGCGCGATCACCAGCCGCTGGATCTCACTCGTACCCTCGAAGATCGTGTAGATCGCGCTGTCCCGGTGCATCCGCTCCACCGGGTACTCCCTGGTGTACCCGTTGCCGCCCAGGATCTGGATCGCCTGCGCGGTCACCTTCTTCGCGGTCTCGCTGGCGAACAGCTTGGACATGGAGCCCTCGGCCGCGGTGAACGGCTTGCCGTTGACCGCCATCCAGGAGGCACGCCACACGAGCAGCCGCGCGGCGTCGATCTGCGTGCGCATGTCCGCGAGCTGGAAGGCCACGCCCTGGTTGTCGATGATCGGCCGCCCGAACTGCTCACGGGTCGTCGCGTAGTCGAGAGCCACCTCGTACGCGGCCCGCGCGGTACCCACCGCCATCGCGCCGACGGCCGGGCGGGACGCCTCGAACGTGGCCATCGCCGCATTCCTGACCCGCTCACCGCCGGAGGCCTTCGCCCGCTGCCGGGCCCGGGCGAGCCGCTCGTCCAGCTTCTCCTTGCCGCCGAGCAGGCAGGAGCCGGGAACGCGCACGTTCTCCAGGACGACCTCGGCGGTGTGCGAGGCGCGGATGCCGTGCTTCTTGAACTTCTGCCCCTGGGACAGGCCCGGCGTACCCGGCGGGACGATGAAGGAGGCGTGGCCCTTGGAGCCGAGCTCCGGGTCGACGACCGCGACGACGACGTGGACGTTGGCTATGCCGCCGTTGGTCGCCCAGGTCTTCGTACCGTTGAGCACCCACTCGTCCTTGGCCTCGTCGTACACGGCACGCGTGCGCATGGAGGCGACGTCGGACCCGGCGTCGGGCTCGGAGGAGCAGAACGCGGCGACCTTGACGTCGTTCGCGTCGCCGTACATCTGGGGGATCCAGGTGCCGATCTGCTCCTCGGTCCCGTTGGCGAGAACGCCCACGGCGGCCAGGCCGGTGCCCACAATGGAGAGGGCGATGCCCGCGTCGCCCCAGAACAGCTCCTCCATGGCCATCGGAATACCGAGGCCGGTGGGGTCGAAGTACTGCTGCGCATAGAAGTCGAGGGAGTAGATGCCGACCTTCGCGGCCTCCTGGATGACCGGCCAGGGAGTCTCCTCACGCTCGTCCCATTCGGCGGCCGCGGGGCGGATCACGTCGGCGGCGAAACCGTGCAGCCAGTCCCGGACCTCCTTCTGTTCGTCGTTGAGCTCCATGGTGAACTCGGCCATGTCCCCTCCAGCGGCGGCGCGTACGGTGTTACTAGCGGTAACCCGAGTGTGTTACTGACCGGTAGGAAAAGTCAACTCCCGATGACGCCTCGGCATCCCGTTCGATGTCAGGGGCGTGGACAGTGTTAGTTTGCGCAGGCGTCACCGAATCAGCACGGGTGGGGAGAGCACATGGACACCACGCAGCGGACCGATCAGCAGCGGTCCGCCGACCGCCGACGGCGCGAGCTGCTGGAGGCGGCGGACCGAGTCGTTCTGCGTGACGGCCCGCAGGCCTCGATGAACGCCATCGCGGCGGAGGCCGGAATCACCAAGCCGATCCTCTACCGCCACTTCGGCGACAAGGGCGGGCTCTACGCGGCCCTGGCCAAGCGGCACACGGACGCTCTCCTCGACTCGCTGCGGGCGGCACTGGACGCCCCGGCCGAGCGACGGGAGCGCGTGGAGTCCACGCTGGACACCTATCTCGCGGCGATCGAGGCACGGCCTCAGGTGTATCGGTTCCTCATGCATCCGGCGGAGGGAAGCCAGGGGGGCGAACCGGGCTTCGACGTCGGCAAGCATTCGGCTCCACTGCTCCGGCGGATGGGTGAGGAACTGGCCCAGGTCATCGAGGAGCGGCTGGATCTCGGGCCCGGGAGCCAGCAGCTCGCCCGGGTCTGGGGGCACGGGATCGTCGGGATGATGCATGCGGCCGGGGACTGGTGGCTCGGGGAGCGGCCGTGCTCCCGGGCCGAGTTGGTGAGGTCTCTCGCCGATCTGCTGTGGGGGCGCCTCGCGGCGGCCGGGGACAGGATGGGCGGTCCGGGGTTCTGACCGCCCGCCTCCTGGCCGCGGACCGTGGGGGCTTGTCGCACAGTCCCCCGCGTCCCGTCAGGTGCGACCGCCCGCACGGTGCCACGAAGATCGCGAGATTTGTCTCATCAGTCTGCGGCGGCGCCAGCCCTCGAGGCGGTCGGCGTACACCGTGCCCTCCAGGTGGTCCGACTCGTGCTGCAGACACCTGGCGAAGAAACCCGTGCCGTGCACGGTGACCGGTTCTCCCGTCACCGTGAAACCCTCGACGACCGCGTGGTCGTGGCGTTCCGTACCCGCTTCCAGCCCCGGCAGGGACAGGCAGCCCTCCGGACCGCGGACCACCACGCCGTCGGCCTCCACCAGGCGCGGGTTCACGACATGTCCGAGATGTCGGACATCCTCGTCGTCGGGGCAGTCGTAGACGAACACCCGTAGCGGCACGCCGATCTGGTTCGCGGCCAGGCCCACCCCCGGGGCCGCGTACATGGTCGCGAACAAGTCCTCCACGAGTGCCGCCAGTTCGGGGCCGAAGTCCGTGACGTCCCGGCAGGGCTCGTGCAGGACGGGGTCGTGGAGCAGGGAAAGAGGCCGGACGCGCCCGTGGGCGCCCGGGATCGGGCCGTGTCGCATGGCGGCAAGGGTACGGTTCGTTCAGTTCATGCCCGCCGCCAGGCAAGGGCCGGGATTCGGGTGTGCGAATGGATCTCGATAGGCTGAGGCCCACACCACGTAGCCGGATGGCCCCAGGCGCGGCGCGTACGCAAGGAGGATCGAGAACTGATGGCAGGCAACTCGGACCCGCTCACGCCGCGGGCCAAGCTGGCCGTGACCGCGGGCAAGGCGGTCGCAGCGGCGTCCCGCGCCGCAGGACGCGGCAGCGGATCGGTGATCGGTGGCCGGGTCGCACTCAAACTCGACCCCGACCTCCTCGCCCGGCTCGCCCAGCACCTGGACGTCGTCCTGGTCTCGGCGACCAACGGCAAGACCACGACGACCCGGCTGATCGCGGAGGCCCTGCGGGCAGCGGGCGAGGTCGTCTCGAATGCGCTCGGCGCGAACATGCCGGCCGGCATCACCTCGGCGCTGGCCGGGGGCTCGGACGCCAAGTTCGCCGTCATCGAGGTCGACGAGAAGTACCTGGCCGGCGTCGCCCGGGACACCGACCCGAAGTGCATCGCGCTGCTCAACCTCTCGCGCGACCAGCTGGACCGCGCGGCCGAGACCCGGATGCTCGCCGAGAACTGGCGCGAGGGTCTCGCCGGGACCAAGGCCGTGGTCGTCGCCAACTGCGACGACCCGCTGGTGGTCTGGGCCGCCTCCTCGTCCCCGAATGTGATCTGGGTCGCAGCCGGGCAGATGTGGAAGGACGACGCCTGGTCCTGCCCGTCCTGCGGCGGCGTGATGCAGCGCCCGGGTGACGACTGGTTCTGCGGCGAGTGCGGCTTCCGCCGGCCGACGCCCACCTGGGCGCTGTCCGGGGACCACGTACTGGATCCGCACGGTTCCGCCTGGCCGATCCACCTGCAGCTGCCGGGGCGCGCCAACAAGGCGAACGCGGCCAGCTCCGCGGCCGTCGCCGCCGTCTTCGGGGTACCTCCGCAGGTCGCCCTGGAACGCATGTACCAGGTGCAGGCCGTCGCGGGACGCTACGACGTCGTCCAGTTCGAGGGCCGTGACCTGCGGCTGCTGCTGGCGAAGAACCCGGCCGGCTGGCTGGAGACGTTCTCCCTGATCGACCCGCCGCCCGCCCCGGTGATCCTGTCCGTCAACGCCCGCGGCGCCGACGGCACCGACACCTCCTGGCTGTGGGACGTCGACTACACGCGGCTGACCGGCCACCCGATCTTCGTCATCGGCGACCGGAAGCTGGACCTCGCTGTCCGTCTGGAAGTCGCGAACCAGCACTTCCAGGTCTGCGAGAACCTCGACCAGGCCGTGCAGATGTGCCCGCCGGGCCGGATCGAGGTCATCGCGAACTACACCGCGTTCCAGGACCTGCGCCGCCGCGTCGGCAACTGATCTTCGAAGGGCGATCACCTCATGAGCGACAACCAACTGCGGCTGGTGTGGATCTACCCCGACCTGCTGAGCACCTACGGCGACCAGGGCAACGCCCTCGTCGTGGAGCGGCGGGCCCGGCAGCGCGGCCTGGACGTGGCCCGGCTGGACGTACGCAGCGACCAGCCGATCCCGACCTCGGGTGACATCTATCTGATCGGCGGCGGCGAGGACCGGCCGCAGCGGCTCGCGGCCGAGCGGCTGCGCCGCGACGGCCATCTGCAGCGCGCGGTGGAGAACGGCGCGATCGTCTTCTCCGTGTGCGCCGGCTACCAGATCCTCGGCCACGAGTTCATCAACGACCTCGGCCAGCGCGAGCCGGGCCTCGGCCTGCTGGACGTGGTCTCGGTGCGCGGCGAGGGCGAGCGGTGCGTCGGCGACGTCCTCGGGGACATCGACCCGCAGCTCGGCCTCCCCGAGCTGACCGGATTCGAGAACCACCAGGGCGTCACCCACCTCGGGGCCACGGCGCGTCCCTTCGCCCGGGTGAAGATCGGCAAGGGCAACGGGACCGGGGACGGCACCGAGGGCGCGTACAACGGGACGGTCTTCGGCACGTACATGCACGGCCCCGTGCTGGCCCGTAACCCGCTGATCGCCGACCTGCTGCTGAAGCTGGCGCTCGACGTCAACGCGCTGC
The DNA here is from genome assembly GCF_007827595.1 of Streptomyces sp. BK340. Classification (GTDB taxonomy): domain Bacteria; phylum Actinomycetota; class Actinomycetes; order Streptomycetales; family Streptomycetaceae; genus Streptomyces. The sequence goes on along the minus strand of NZ_VISR01000028.1, from coordinate 99,239 downwards.
CGCCGATCGACGACCGGTGGTACGACGCGCTCCGCAACGAGCGCATCACGGCCGCGCAGCAGCCTGCGTAAGCGGCGTCTCAGCGCCGTTTCAGCGTCGTCTCAGCCGTTTCCGGCAGGCTCGTAGCGGGCCCGCCTGACGGGCCGTCCGCTCACATGTGCGGGCGCGTCCAGCAGGCGGACGCCCGCTACGGTGCCACCCCCTCCCGCCGGTAGGGTGGCCGGGAATCCGCCGGACGACGTGGTCCGGTTTTCCGGCCCACGTTGAGAAGGTAATCCGGGCTATGCGCATTGGTGTCCTCACGTCCGGCGGCGACTGCCCCGGCCTGAACGCCGTCATCCGGTCCGTCGTGCACCGTGCCGTCGCCGACCACGGCGACGAGGTCATCGGTTTCCGGGACGGCTGGAAGGGCCTCCTGGAATGCGACTACATGAAGCTCGACCTCGACGCCGTGGGCGGCATCCTGGCCCGCGGCGGCACCATCCTCGGCTCCTCCCGGGTCCAGCCCTCGCACCTGCGGGACGGCGTGGAGCGGGCCAAGGGCCATGTCGAGGAGCTGGGCCTCGACGCGATCATCCCGATCGGCGGCGAGGGCACGCTGAAGGCGGCCCGGCTGATGTCGGACAACGGCCTGCCCGTCGTCGGCGTCCCGAAGACCATCGACAACGACATCGCCGTCACGGACGTCACCTTCGGCTTCGACACGGCGGTCGGTGTCGCCACCGAGGCCCTGGACCGGCTGAAGACCACCGCCGAGTCCCACCAGCGTGTGCTGGTCGTGGAGGTCATGGGCCGGCACACCGGCTGGATCGCGCTGCACTCCGGCATGGCGGCCGGCGCCCACGCCATCGTCGTGCCGGAGCGGCCCTTCGACATCGACGAGTTGACCGCGCGCGTCGGCGAGCGGTTCGAGGCGGGCAAGCGGTTCGCCATCGTGGTCGCCGCGGAGGGCGCCAAGCCGCGGCCCGGCTCCATGGAGTTCGACGAGGGCGGCAAGGACATCTACGGCCACGAGCGCTTCGCGGGGATCGCCCGGCAGCTGTCGATCGAGCTGGAGCAGCGGCTCGGCAAGGAGGCGCGGCCGGTGATCCTGGGGCACGTGCAGCGGGGCGGGACGCCCACGGCGTACGACCGGGTGCTGGCCACGCGGTTCGGCTGGCACGCGGTGGAGGCCGTGCACCGCGGGGAGTTCGGCATGATGACCGCGCTGCGCGGCACCGAGATCGTGATGGTGTCGCTCGCCGAGGCCGTGGAGACGCTCAAGACGGTCCCCGCCGAGCGGTACGACGAGGCGGAGTGCGTCCTCTAGCCCAGCGGTCCAGCCGAGAACAACCCGCCCCCGGTCACAGCCGTGACCGGGGGCGGTTCTACTCTTGGGGGCGGACAGACGCGTACAACCCCCACGAATCAGGAGCCGCCGGATGGATCACAGCGGGCACGGCATGATGATGGACTTGCCGCCGTTCACGCTGGGGCGGGGACTCCAGTGGTCGGCGGACCCCTTCTTCCTCGTCGCCTGTCTGGCCGGGCTGGCTCTGTACGGCTGGGGCGTGGTTCGGCTGCGGCGGCGCGGGGACGCGTGGCCCGTGGCCCGTACGGTGTCGTACGTCGTCGGTGTGCTGACCATCGCGCTGGTGATGTGCACCAGGCTGAACGACTACGGCATGGTCATGTTCAGCGTGCACATGGTGCAGCACATGGTGATCAGCATGCTGTCGCCGATCCTGATCCTGCTGGGCGCCCCGGTCACGCTGGCGCTGCGCGCGCTGCCGGTGGCCGGCAAGGGCCGCAAGGGGCCGCGTGAGCTGCTGCTCGCGCTGCTGCACAGCCGGTACATGCGGATCATCACCCACCCGGCCTTCACGATCCCGATGTTCGTCGCGAGCCTGTACGCGCTGTACTTCACCCCGCTGTTCGACTTCCTGATGGGGTCGAGGGCCGGGCACATCGGGATGATGGTGCACTTCCTCGCCGTGGGTGTGGTCTTCTTCTGGCCGATCATCGGCGTGGACCCCGGGCCCCACCGGCCGGGTCACCTGATGCGGATGCTGGAGCTGTTCGCGGGCATGCCGTTCCACGCCTTCTTCGGTATCGCGCTGATGATGGCGTCGGAGCCGATGGTCGAGACGTTCAAGCACCCGCCCGCCTCGCTCGCCGTCGACGCGCTCGCCGACCAGAACGCGGCCGGCGGCATCGCCTGGGCGTTCAGCGAGATCCCGTCCGTGCTGGTGCTGATCGCACTGCTGTTCCAGTGGTACGGCTCCGAGCAGCGGCAGGCCAAGCGCAAGGACCGGGCCGCCGACCGGGACGGTGACAAGGAGCTGGAGGCGTACAACGCCTATCTGGCCTCTCTCAACGCGCGGGAGAGCTGAGTCCGCGGTACGGGGATCCGGCTCCGCGGTATGCCGTTCGCGCGGCGTTCGGGGCACCATGGTCGGGGACGGACCATGAGGAGGGTGTCGCGATGCCCGGTTCCATGAACGGTTCCACCAAGGCCATGGGGGCGATGACCGTCGGCGGCCTCGTCGTCGTGACGGCCTACACGGTCGCACTCGGCAGCAACGGCTGGCTGTGGTTCGGCTGGGTGGTGCTCATGCTGCTGACGCTCGCCATGGTCGTCACCCAGTCGTAGGGCGCTCGACGCGGGCGTGGCTGATTACAGTGCCCGCATGAACAGCAGGGCTGCCTCCTTCGACGACCTCGACCGCAAGATCATCACCGCGCTGATGGCGAACGCCAGGACCAGCTTCGCCGAGATCGGCGCGGCGATCGGGCTGTCGTCCACCGCGGTCAAACGGCGCGTGGACCGGCTGCGGGAGACGGGGGTGGTCACCGGGTTCACGGCGACCGTGAAGCCCTCCGCGCTCGGCTGGCGCACGGAGGCGTACGTCGAGGTGTACTGCGAGGGCGCGGCCCCGCCGCGGCGTCTGGCGGAGGTGGTGCGCAACCATCCGGAGATCACGGCGGCCATGACGGTGACCGGCGGCGCGGACGCGCTGCTGCACGTGCGCGCGCGGGACGTGGAGCACTTCGAGGAGGTGCTGGAGCGGATCCGTGCCGAGCCGTTCATCCGGAAGACGATCAGCGTGATGGTGCTGTCCCACCTCCTCCCGGAAAGCCCGGAGGCGGGCGCGACCCACGCCGCACCCGAATGATCGCGAAGTAAACCCCGAAGCGCGCAGTTCTCGTGCGTTCTCCATGGCCACGACGCAGCGATGCTGCGCATGCACGCAGCTTTCGTCGCTTGTCGTCCGCCTCCGTCCCTTCCTACCGTTGTGCCAACCCTCAGTGACGCGCAGGAAAGCGGAGGAAACCCTCTGTGCCCGAAAGCCGTGTGTCGCGCCCCCGGCGCTTCCTCGTCTGCGAACCCAGACATTTCGCCGTGCAGTACGCGATCAATCCCTGGATGCATCCCGACACACCCGTCGACGTGGATCTGGCCCAGGAGCAGTGGCAGGCGCTGATCCGCACCTACCGCTCCCACGGTCACGTCGTCGAGGCGGTCGACCCGGTCCCGGGCCTGCCCGACATGGTGTTCGCCGCCAACGCGGCGTTCGTGGTCGGCGGCCGGGTCTTCGGCTCGCTGTTCCACGCGCAGGAGCGACGCCCCGAGTCGGTCCACTACGACACGTGGTTCAAGTCGGCCGGCTACGACGTCTACCGGCCCGAGGCGGTGACCGAGGGCGAGGGCGACCTGGTGTGGACGGGCCGGTACGTGCTGGCCGGCACCGGGTTCCGCACCACCCGTGAGGCCCACCGCGAGGCGCAGGAGTTCCTCGGCCACCCGGTGATCGGCCTGACCCTGGTGGACCCGTACTTCTACCACCTCGACACCGCGCTCTTCGTCCTCGACGACGACAACATCGTGTACTACCCGGAGGCCTTCTCGCCGGGGAGCCGGGAGGTGCTCAAGCGTCTGTACCCGGACGCGGTGCTCGCCACCCGCGACGACGCGATGGCGTTCGGCCTGAACTCCGTGTCCGACGGCCGGCACGTCTTCATCGCTCCCAAGGCCGAGGCGCTGGCCGAGCGCCTGACCGAGCACGGTTACGTCCCCGTCCCCGTCGACCTGTCGGAGTTCCACAAGGCCGGCGGTGGCATCAAGTGCTGCACCCAGGAGATCCGCTGATGACCGCACCCGCGCACGAGCGCACGTCCGACGACCTGATCAAGGCGGAGGAGCCGGTCCTCGCGCACAACTACCACCCTCTGCCCGTGGTCGTCGCGCGGGCCGAGGGCACCTGGGTGGAGGACGTCGAGGGCCGCCGCTACCTCGACATGCTGGCCGGCTACTCGGCCCTCAACTTCGGCCACCGGCACCCGGCGCTGGTCGAGGCCGCGCACCGCCAGCTCGACCGGCTGACCCTCACCTCCCGCGCCTTCCACAACGACCGGCTCGCCGAGTTCGCCGAGCGGCTCGCGGAGCTGACCGGCCTGGACATGGTGCTGCCGATGAACACCGGCGCCGAGGCGGTGGAGAGCGGCATCAAGGTGGCCCGCAAGTGGGCGTACGACGTGAAGGGCGTTCCCGCCGACCGGGCCACGATCGTGGTCGCGGCGGAGAACTTCCACGGCCGCACGACGACGATCGTCAGCTTCTCCACGGACGAGACGGCCCGCGCCGGCTTCGGCCCCTTCACGCCCGGCTTCCGGATCGTTCCGTACAACGACCTGGCCGCGCTGGAGGAGGCGGTCGACGAGACGACGGCGGCGGTGCTGCTCGAGCCCATCCAGGGCGAGGCCGGCGTCGTCATCCCGGACGACGGCTACCTGGCCGGCGTGCGTGAGCTGACGCGCCGCAAGGGCTGCCTGTTCATCGCGGACGAGATCCAGTCCGGCCTCGGCCGCACCGGCCGCACCCTCGCCGTCGAGCACGAGGACGTCGTCCCCGACGTGCTGCTGCTCGGCAAGGCGCTCGGCGGCGGCATCGTGCCGGTGTCGGCGGTGGTGGCCCGGCGCGAGGTGCTGGGCGTGCTGCGCCCGGGCGAGCACGGCTCCACGTTCGGCGGCAACCCGCTGGCGGCGGCGGTCGGCACGGCGGTGGTCGAGCTGCTGGAGACCGGCGAGTTCCAGCGCCGGGCGGCCGACCTGGGCCAGATCCTGCACAGCGGCCTCGCCGAGCTGGTCGGCCGGGGCGTGACCGGCTTCCGCGCGCGTGGGCTGTGGGCGGGCGTCGACGTCGACCCGGCCATCGGCACCGGCCGTGAGATCAGCGAGCGCCTGATGCGGGAGGGTGTCCTGGTCAAGGACACGCACGGCTCCACGATCCGGCTGGCGCCCCCGCTGACCATCACGGCCGACGAGCTGCGCTCCGCGCTGGGCTCCCTGGAGAAGGTGCTCGGCGCGGGCGGCCGGTGACGGGGGGCAGGGGGTCGGCCGCACACCGCCGGCCCCCTGCCCACTCGGTCGGCCCTGCTTCCTGTTCTTGCACCAGTTCTAGTTCTGGTTCTTGTCATCCCGGACGTGCCGGCGTGACCCGAGTGGTCCATGCCGGCCATCGGCACTTGCTCGCCCCAGGCCTTCAGCCAGCCGGTCAGGGTGCGGACCTCCGGGTCCTGCGCCATCTCCGGAGCCTGCCGGTGGTGCGGGATCATGCCTTGCGCGAAGGCGACGTCCTGGGCGTTGTGCGCCGTGGCGGAGCCGGAGGCGCGCGTGGGAGGACGACCGCGGCGCACGCGGTCGTCGCGGCCTCTGGATCCGCAGGAGTCGGAGTTCCGCCAGGGAGGGTGGTGCACGGGCCGCGTCCGGCGCCGTGACCGCGCACGAGCGCAGGCCGGCCGCCGGCGCGAGGGCGGTCACGGGGTCGGGTACGAGCGCGGGCGGCTGCGGAGAGCCGTTCACGGCGCCGGACGCACAGGTGGGATCGGCGTGGTGCAGCCGATGGCCGCCGCAGAGCCCGTCACCCTCGGGACAGTCGCCCCGGGCGATGACCGCGGCCTTCGTGTGCGCGGCCCGGGCATGCTCCCCGTGCCCGTGCCCGTGCCCCGTGCCGCCGCCGGGAGCGAGGGCGTGCATGCCCGGCAGCCCGGCCGGCACCGCCGGCACGAACAGCGCGCGCAGCCACCGCTGGGGCGGTTGCCCCGGTGTGCTGTCCGGCGCTGTGCATCGGGGACGTCGTACGGGTCGCGGGCGGTGAACGAGCCGGGGGCCTGCCGGTGCGGGTGCGGGCACGGTCCGTCAGATCCCGGACGGCACCCAGCCCTTGACACGGGTTCAGCCGATCGATATGTACATGCCATACCATTGGTACGGACCAATCCTGCGCGGCCTCGCGCGCCGACCCGGCGCCCGACTCCCCAGTGGAGGCAGCGATGCGAAGACCATCGGCACTCGTCGCCCTGTTCCTCGGCGCACTGCTCCTGCTCCTCTCCCCACTGCCCGCCCTCGCCGCGGGCTCGGCCACGGCGTCCTTCGCCAAGGCCTCGACCTGGGACGGCGGTTACCAGGGCGCCTACACCGTCACCAACGGCGGCAGTACCACCGTGTCCGCCTGGACCGTCGAGTTCGACCTGCCCGCCGGCACCACGGTCGGCTCGTACTGGGACGCGCTGCTCACCCGGAGCGACGGTCACTACACCTTCAAGAACCGTGAGTACAACGGTTCGTTGGCGCCGGGGGCGAGCACCACGTTCGGGTGGGTGTCGAGCGGCACCGGCACACCGGCCGGCTGCCGGCTCAACGGCGCGCCCTGCACGGGTGGTTCGGACGGCGGCGACACGACCCCGCCCGGCGTGCCCGGCGGGGTGAGCGTGGGCTCCGCGTCCAGCTCGTCACTGACCGTGCGGTGGACGGCCGCCACGGACGACTCCGGATCCGTCGCGGGCTACGACGTCTCGCGCGACGGCGGCACTCCGGTCGCGGTGACCGGCACCTCGTACACCGCCACCGGGCTGCAGCCGGCCACGAGTTACTCGTTCCGCGTGCGGGCCCGGGACGCAGCGGGCAACGTATCCGCCTACAGTGCGGCGGCCAGCGGTACGACCGCCTCCGGGGGCACCCAGCCGGGCGGCGGCGTGCACACCGCTCCGTACATCGACATGGGCGCCTGGCCCACCCCGAGCATGCCCGACATGGCCTCCGCGAGCGGGCTGAAGAGCTACACCATGGCGTTCGTCACCGCCTCCGGCTGCAAGGCCATGTGGTTCAACGCCTACGACCCGCGCAGCGGCTGGGCCAAGGACCAGATCGAGGCGATCCGGGCGAACGGCGGTGACGTGAAGGTCTCCTTCGGCGGCGCGTCCGGCATCGAACTGGCCCAGGCCTGCGACTCGGTGGACTCCCTCTACACCGAGTACAACGCGGTCGTGAACGCGTACGGCCTGACCTATGTCGACTTCGACATCGAGGGTGCCGCCGTCGCCGACCCGGCCTCGGTCAGCCGCCGCTCCCAGGCCCTGGCCCGTCTGCAGCAGGCCCACCCCGGGCTGCGGATCTCCCTCACCCTCCCCGCGCTCCCGGAGGGTCTGACCTCGGACGGCCTGAACGTGGTCAAGGCGGCGCGGGACGCCGGGGTCGACCTCGACCTCGTGAACGTCATGGCCATGGACTACTACCGCAGCGTCGACTACGGCGACGCCGCCCTCCAGGCCGCGCAGTCCGCCTTCACCCAGCTGCGCTCGCTCTACCCGGGCAGGTCGGACGCCCAGCTGTGGGCGATGACCGGCGTCACACCGATGCTCGGCCAGAACGACGACGGCCACGTCTACGACCAGAGCGACGCCCGCCAGCTGGTCTCCTTCGCGCAGGGCAAGCACCTCGGGGAGCTGTCCTTCTGGGAGGCGACCCGGGACCGCAACGCCTGCACCGGGGCCCTGTACCAGTGCACGAACGTCCCGCAGTCCCCCTACGAGTTCGCGAAGATCTTCGCGGCGTACACCGGCTGACGTGGCCTCAGCGCCGTCTACGGCCGCTCGCCCGCGCCACGACCCGGTGGACCGGGCGAGCCGGCCGGTCCGGGACGGTGCCGAGAGTGGCCGTACCAGTCGTGCAGCACGGCACTGCCCACCAGGAGGTCCTGGACGGAGGCCCGGCGTCTGCTGGCCGGGATCCACAGCAGTCCCAGCGGGAAGAGGAGGTACAGGACGGCCCGCAGCACGGCGGGCACGAGGGTGAGCCGGGCGCCGGACCGGCCGGTCACCCGTAGACCCATCATCTGGTCACCGACGGTGCGCCCGACCGTGCACCAGCTGCCCGCGAGATAGACGGCCGCGAGCGCCGAGCCGAATCCCACGGCACCCCACAGTCCGAGCCGGGGCGCCGAGACCGGGGGCCCCACCAGCAGATACCGCAGCGCCTCGTAACCGGACTGAACGACCGCGACCGCGCCCAGCACGACGAGGACGTCCACGACGGCGGCCACGGTACGCGTGACGATCCCGGCCGGCAGTCCCTGCACGACCGCCGGACCGGGGGCACGGGCCGTCGAGGTCACGACGGCTCCGGTCCCCCGCGTCCCGCTCCGGGCGGCGGCCCGCCGGCCGACGGCCCCGGAGGGGATCCGGCGCGATGCAGCAGCCGGTCGGTGAACCGGTCCACGAACCGGTCGGCGCGGGCGTTCTGCTCACGGAACGCGTCCAGTGTCTCCGCCGTCATGCTGCCCCCGGTGTCCCGGACGATCCGCCCGACGTCCAGCTCCTCCAGCACCTGCTCGGTGTACGTCACCAGGTCCAGCCGGGCCAGTACCGCGTCGAGGTCGATGCGCCGGGCGACCCGGTCCACGTCCAGCCGCTCCGCCACCGCGTCCACGTCGATCCGGCCGACGGCGGCGTCCAGGTCGATCCGGGACAGCAGGGCGTCGACGTCGACCCGGGCCAGCACGGCGTCCAGGTCCACACGGGCGAGGACCGCGTCGGGGTCGATCCGGGCGAGCAGGGCGTCGAGGTCGACGCGCCGGGCCACGCGGTCCACGTCGAGGCGGTCGGCCACGCCGTCGAGGTCCAGTTCGTCCACGACGGCCGCCGTCACCGCCCGGACGAGCGCCCGCACCAGGTCCCCCGCCTGGCCTCGCGACCGCTCCCGTTCCGCCGCTCCCCGCGCACTCCAGTACGCGATGCGGCGGTCCGCCGCACCCCGCACGGCCGACGGCACGAGCAGCCGGGTCGCGGCACGGGCCCAGCGCCCGGCCCGGTCGGCCGTGCCCACGACCCTGGACACCGACTGCCGCTCCACCTCCAGCGCGAGTCCGAACAGCGCGTCGCCCAGCGGCGCCGGCGCACCCACCCGACGCGGAGTCCCGGCACGAGCCGCGGACACCGTCTGCGACACCAGGTCGGCCAGCCCCAGGACCAGCCGCGTCACCCCCTGGGGCACGGGCCCCACGAGGCCGTCGTCGCCGCTCCCACCCGCCGGCGCGGAGGCGGGCGAGTCGCCCGCGGACCTGCTCATGCCGGTATCGGACCATCCCGGACCGGGGCCCGCCCTCACCCACCAGGGGTGACCTGCGCCGGCCGGCCGGACCGCGGATACACGTCATCCGCATCACGGTCACCGGTGTCCGGGCAGCCTCACCCGCGTCGGGTGAGCAAGGGGCGCGGGGCGGCCGCCTACCGTGAAGGAGCCCAGACGGCAGACTCCGGAAGGCGGTCCCCCCATGCCCACCACATCAGACGCTCCCGTCCTCGACACACTGGCCGCCATGACGATCGACTCGATAGAACGCTGCGGCATGGACGAGCGCACCCTCATCCTGACCCGCATCGCCGCGCTCGTGGCCATGGACGCACCGGCGATCTCCTACCTCGCCCACGTCGACCCGGCGGTCAAGGCCGAACTGACCGTGGAGCAGCTGCAGGACGTCCTCGTGGCGATCGCTCCCGTCGTCGGCACCGCACGTGTCATGTCGGCCGCGGGCCACATCTCCCAGGCCTTCGGCGTGGCCATCGCCATGGCCGAGGCAGAGGCCCGGTCCATCGCCGAGGCGGAGGCCCGAAGCAGGGACAGCTCCTGAGCCGGGCGACAACGGCTCGTACCTGAGCACGTGAGGTGACGTCAGGTACGAGCCGCTGTTCTCACGCGGTGTCGGGCATCCCGGACGCCCAGTCGTCCAGCACCCTGGAGGGGTCGAGCGCGACGGGCAGTTCGGTCAGGCCGCGGAACGCGGGGAACGGAACGGTCAGCCACTTGGCCTCGTCAGCCGGCAGGGCCAGGGAGATCCTCGGGAAGCGGCGGAAGAGCGAGGCCAGGGCGATCTGCATCTCCATCCTGGCCAGCGGTGCGCCGAGGCAGTAGTGCGGGCCCGTACCGAACCCCAGATGGTTGCTCTGCACGCCCGGCCGGGCGATGTCGAAGGTGTCGGGGCTCTCGAACGCGGCGGCGTCCCGGTTGGCCGAGGTGACCGCGATCTGCACCAGCGAACCCTTGGGAATGAGGGTCCCCGCGATGGTGACGTCCTCCAGCGCGTGACGGAAGGTCGCGTTCTCGACCGAGCCCTCGAAGCGGATGATCTCCTCGATGGCGTTCGGGAGGAGTTCGGGCGAGTCGATCACCTGCTTGAGCTGTTCGGGATGCGTGAGCAGCGTGAAGACGGCGTTGCCGATGAGGTAGGCGGTCGTCTTGTGGCCGGCGAACAGCAGCACCCACAGCGTGGACAGCAATTCGCCGTCCGTCAGTGACTCCTGCTCGTCCTGCGTCTGGATGAGGACGCTCAGCAGGTCGTCCTCGGGGGCCTTGCGCTTACGGGCGATCAGGACCTCGAAGTACTCCCGGAGCGCGGTCTCGGCCTCGGCCAGCCGGTCCTTGTCCTTCTTGCTGAAACCGGTCCGCGCGACGACGCTGCACCACTGCTGGACCTCCTGCCTCTCCTCCTCGGGGACCCCGATCAGCTCGCAGATCACCTGCAGGGGCAGCGGGAAGGCGAAGGCCGACAGGAGATCGACGGACTGCAGGGTGGAGCACCTGTCGAGCAGCGCGTCGGTGATCTCCTGGATCCGCGGGCGCAGGGCCTCGATACGGCGGGGGACGAAGGCACGGCTGACGATCCGGCGCAGCCGCGTGTGCTTCGGCGGGTCGGCGAACAGCATGTTGTCGTCCAGGGCGATGGAGGAGTCGCCGAAGATCGAACGGTAGGCGTCGATGGCCGCGTACATGTCCTTGCTGATCCGCGGGTCGGCAAGCGCGGCCTTCGCGTCCTCGAACCGCGTGATGAGGTACGAGTCCACACCGTGCGGCGGGGTGAGACGGCACACGGGCGCGTTCTCACGCAGATGCTGATAGAGAGGGTGCGGGTTGGACCGGTATTCGGGGCAACCGCGGGATGCCGCATCCACTGCCCGGGCTGTCTCGTCCGCGGTCTCCTGCTCTTGCATCTGAGTCATCGACGGCCCTTCTTCTCTTCCCGCAGTGGCACGAGTCGGCTGAACGCTGGAACGCAGGAATGCATTGACGCCACTCGTAACGGGAAAACGCTATTCACCCTGACGCTGACCGAACTCCTCGGCACGGTACGGCCGCGGAAACACCGAATGCGCCGTCCGAGGGAAGGATCGATTGCCGACCCGCTGACCGTATGACAGGTTCGAACCCAGGGCCGCCATGAGTTCGAATTGCTGCCCGAACTACCGCTGGGTCACTGGAGGAGGACGGGCCGTGGACAGGCGCGACGAAGAAATGGTGCCGGTGTTGATCGTGGGCGGTTCGCTCGTCGGACTGTCCGCGTCGGTGTTTCTGGGAAGACTGGGCGTCAGCCATACGGTCGTCGAACGCCGGGCCGCCACTTCCGAACACCCCCGGGGCCGGGGGAACAACATGCGGACAATGGAGTTGTTCCGCACCGCCGGCCTGGAACCGGACATCAGAAAGGCCGCGGCCTCCCTGTCCGGCAATCACGGCATCATGCAGACGGACAAACTGTCGGGCGGTCGGAGCAGATGGCTCTCGGCACGGCTCACCGGCGGGGCGCCCGAGAAGGAGGTGTGCTCCGCCCTGCGGTGCGCGTGCAGCCAGAACGACCTGGAGCCGGTTCTGCTGACCCACGCCCGTGAACTGGGCGGGGACGTGCGCTTCGGTACGGAGCTGGTCTCCTTCACCGAGGACCGGGACGGCGTGACGTGCGAACTGCGCGAACGGGAGAGCGGCCGTACCTACACGATGCGCACGGCCTACCTCCTGGCAGCCGACGGACCGCGCAGCCCGGTGCGCGAGCGCCTGGGCATCGGGCAGAGCGGAGGGGGCGACCTGTTCCACAACGTCAGCGTCACCTTCCGCAGCAAGCTCCTGCGCCAGGTGGTGGGCGATCAGCGCTTCCTCGTCTGCTACCTGAACGGGACCGAGGGCGACGGGGTCCTGCTGCCCGTCGACAACGAGGAGAAGTGGGTCTTCCACATCCCGTGGTTCCCCGAGCGCGGCCAGACGCTCGACCACTTCACCGACGCGCGCATCGCGGACCATGTCAGGGCCGCCGCCGGGGTACGGGACCTGGACGTCGAGGTCACCGGGCGTGCCCCGTGGCACGCGGCGGACCGGGTCGCCGACCACTACCGGCAGGGACGCGTCTTCCTCATCGGTGACTCGGCCCACGAGATGCCCCCCACCGGCGCGTTCGGATCCAACACAGGCATCCAGGACGCTCACAACCTGGCCTGGAAGATCACCGCGGTACTGCACGGCTGGGCGGGCGAGGGCCTGCTGGACACCTACGAGAACGAACGGCGCCCGGTCGCCCTGGCCACGATCGCCCGGGCCATCGAGCAGGCGGCGCGCGAGGAGCACCCCGGCTACGCCGCCGCGCAGGGCCCCGGCCAGAGCACGGACCTGATGACCGTGGCCCTCGGCTACCGCTACCTCTCCACGGCCGTGTCCGGCGCGGACACCGGAGCGCCGACCATCCCGGAGACCCTCCGCCTGCAGGCGGACCCCGGCACCCGGGCCCCGCACATGACCGTCGTGCACAACGGGGACACCAAGTCGACCATCGATCTGTACGAGCGGAGCTTCGTGCTGCTCTCCGGCCTTCCGGACGGGCCGTGGCCGTCGGCCGCCCACGCCGCGGCGACCAAGCTCGACGTTCCCCTGGTGCCCTACCGCGTAGGCGCCGGCCCGGACTTCGACCTCGACACCACGCCCGCCCACGGCACCGACGGCGGTCGCGCGGACTGGGCCGCCGTCCACGGCGTCACCTCTCGGGGCGCCGTGCTCGTCCGCCCGGACGGAATCGTCGCCTGGCGCTCCGCAGACCTCCCCGCGGACCCCGCGGCCGAGCTGACGCGCGTCCTCGAAGGCCTCCTCAGCCGCTGATCCCGCTCTCCGACGCCCCCGGACCCTTCCACCGTAGGGAGCCCCTTCCATGCCGACCGACCTGCAAGCTCCGGGCGACATAGGCCACCGCACCGCACCGGGCGGCGGCGACGCCCGGCACGAACGAATAGACGTCCACCACCACTACACCGCCCCCGAATGGGTGCGGTGGGCGGAGAAGAAGGGGATCGCGGGCCGTGACAGCCTGCCGCCGTGGACCCGGTGGGACGAGACCGCCGCCCTGGACCTGATGGACCGGACCGGGACGCGCACCAGCATCCTCACCGTCGCCATGCTGGGACGCTTCAAGGAGGCGGCGGCACGCAAGGAGAGCACACATGTCGCCCTCGACGCCGCCGGCGCCCTCACCACCAGGCACTCCGGCCGCTTCGCCTTCTTCACACCCGTCTTCCTCGACGACGCCGAACTCTCCCGCTGGTCCGTCTCCTACGGAATGGACCAGCTCGGGGCCGTGGGCGTCAGCGCGCGCACCAGCACGGGCGACACGTACCTGGGCGACCCCGCACTCGACCCGATCATGGCGGAGCTGGACGAACGCGCCGCCGTGATCAGCACGCACCCCATGCAGGTGAACACCTCCGGCACCCCCCAGGGCGTACCGCCGTTCGTGTGCGACTTCCTCATGGACACCACCCGCGCCGCCCTGAGCCTGATCATGAACGGGACTCTGGACCGCTTCCCGCGGCTCACCTTCATCCTCCCGCACGGCGGCGGGTACCTCCCCTACATCGCGAGCCGGGTCGAGGTCTTCGGCCGCCAGCTGGTCCCCGCCGTCGACCCGGCCCGTGTGCGCGACTACCTGCACCGCTTCTACTACGACACGGCCGCGCCGATGTCCCCGTCGGCCACCCCCACGCTGCTGGCCGCCGCGGGTTCCTCCCGGATCCTCTACGGAAGCGACTGGCCACCCACCCCCACGCACGTGGTCACCGAGGTGACCGCCCCCGCTCTGGACGGGGATCCCGCCCTCGGCGACCGGGAACGCGACCACATCAACCGCGGGAACGCCCTGCGTCTGCTGCCCGCACTCGCTCCTGCCTGAGCTGTGACGGCGGTGTCCCTTCGTACCGCTCGCGGGGGAGCGACGCGAAGGGACACCGCCCTGTTCACCGAGCCGTCCGGGCGGCGGGCCGGCTCAGCTCAGCACAGTCCGGCCGGGATCGAGACCCGGCAGTAGTTGCCGCGGAAGAGGTTGCTGCCCTTCGAAGCGTTCTGATTGACCAGGTCGGCCGGGGCGTTGCCGGTGAACCAGTTCTCGTCGACGCGGTTCTTGTCGTTGACGGCGCCGACGAAGCTCTTGTACAGCACGACTCCGCCCGACAGCGGCGACCGGCCGCTGTTGCCCGCGAACACGTTGTGCTTCAGCAGAACGCTCTCCGCACCGGACAGTACGATCCCGGAGCCCTGCACGAACGGCAGCCGGGCCGTCTTGGCGCAGTACTTGTTGTTCCGCAGCACATAGTTCTCGCTGACGGTGAGCGCGCCGGCCCGGGGCTTGTTCTCGTCTCCGATGACGATCATCCCGGTGCAGTTCCCGGTCATGTAGTTCCGCTGGACCGTGAGGTTTCGCAGGCGCAGGACCGTCAGACCGTTCCGGTTGCCCTCCAGGGAGTTCCCCTCCACGACCAGGCCCCGGCTGTCCGTGGCCCCCTTCTCCGACATCGTCGTGTTGGCGAGGTACAGCCCGGCGTCACCGTTGTCGCGGGCGACGTTGTTCTTGAACACCCCGCGCGTGGAGTGCTCCTGCGAGATGCCCCACTTGCCGTTCTTCTCGGATCGCACCCGCTGCACGGTCAGGTGGTCGGTGGCCATGGACCACAGCCCCACGTTGGCGAAGCCCGTCAGCTTCAGGTCGGAGACGGTCACGTCCGTGACGGGCTTGTTCCGGAGCCCGATCACACAGATGCCCTTGCCGCCCTCCACGCAGCCGACCGCTGCCTTGGGGCTGGGAACGGCCTTCTTCTTCGGAGGCACGATCACCGTGCGCGCACCGACGCCGCGGAGGGTCAGTCCGGAGGTCTTGACCGTGACGCTCTCGTGGTAGGTGCCGGCCTGCACCAGGACCGTGTCACCGGCGCGGGCGGCATCCACCGCCTTCTGGATCGACTCACCCTGGTGCACCGTCAAGGTCCGCGCGGCCGGGGAGGAGACCGCCGAGGCCGGGAAAGCGCCCGGGCCCGCAGCGAGAAGTACGGCGACGAACGCGGCGTACCGAACATGGTTCAGTTTCATGTCCGGAACGTAGGACCGAATCGGCGGATGCCCGCACGGAACTCACCCGCATACCTCCCAACGGGCGTAAAGGTTCATATCACCGGCCGTGTCCGGACGACGTCGGAGTAGCAGCGGTGGCAACCCCATCGGGCCGTACCTAGGCTCGCAAGCGGAAACGAGCCCGCGGGAAGGGAAGAGAATGTCGCAAGTCCACGAAGAACAGATCCGCCTCGGCGCGCTCGATACGGTGGCTCGGCCCCGAAAACTCACGGGTGTTCTGCGTTCCGCGGCCAAGCAGACCAACCTGCTCCCGGTTTTCCTGGTCCTCACGGCCATGATGGTGGCACTGTGGCTCATGGGAATGCCCTTCATGCAGGCCCTGACCATTTCGACCGCGCTGAAGATTTCGATGGTCCTTTTCGCTGCGCGTCGGCTGCCTCGCACCTCGAAGGGCTGACGCACGGGGATCATCCCTGTTCCGACGGCTGAACACCGCTCGGCCCGAGGCGCCCCGTCCGGCCTCGGGCCGAGCCCGGTCTCAGGCCCCGCGGCCCGCCCTCTGGCCGGCCCCGCTCTCCCCCGTTCCCCACCGCGGCCTCGCCACGGTGTCGTCGCGGCCAGGATGCGCCCGGCGCTCCCGCAGATCGGCCACGGCCAGGACCAGGGCGACGAGGATGATGGCCGTGGCGGTGAGCAGCCCGAGCTGGAGGGCCGTCGTGGCACGGCCGTGGTTGGAGAGGTGCGCGAAGTACACGGCGCCGACCACGGCGATACCCATGGCCGAGCCGATGCGCTGTCCGGTCTGCATCACCCCGCCGGCCGCACCGGCCCGTCGCACCGGCACGAGCGTGAGGGTGAGGGTCGTGTTGGGCGAGACCGTGAGACCGGACCCGATCCCGCCGATGACCAGCGGGAGCGCCATGGCCCAGCCCACCCTCTCGCCGGGCACCAGCTGAACGGCCAGCACGACGCCGAGCAGCCCGAGGACCACCGCACTCAGGCCGATGACGACCAGGCCGCGGCCGTAACGCGTCACCAGCCGTCCCCCGAGGGCCGCGCCGACCGCCGAGGCGACCGCGAACGGCAGGATCGTCACACCGGCGGCAAGGGCGCTGTATCCCGCGGAGTTCTGCAGGAACAGCGACAGGACGAAGAAGATGGTGGTGAGCCCGGCGAAGAACGTGAGGCTGATCAGGGTGCCGAGCGTGAAGGAGCGCAGGGAGAAGAGCCCGAGGTCGACCAGTGGCGCCCTGCCCCGGCTGCCCCGGATCCTTTCCCACACCCAGAACGCCCCCAGCAGCAGTGCGCCCACCGGGAGCAGTACCCACTTCGCCCGCCCCTGCCACTGCTGTTCCTGGACCAGGGGAAGCAGCAACGCGAGCACGCCCGCGCCGAGGAGCAGTACGCCCACCGGATCGAACTCCTCCCGTCCGTCGCCCGGCACCGGCAGACGGGGCAGCAGCCGGTGCCCCGCGACGAGGGCGGCCACCCCGATGGGCACATTGACGAAGAACACCCAGCGCCAGCCGTCGTCCGTGCCGAACGCCTGGATCAGCAGTCCGCCCGCGAGCGGGCCCACCGCGGTGGACACGGCGACGACGCTGCCGTGGAAACCGAAGGCCCGGGCCCGCTCGGCACCCTGGAACATCTGCTGGATCAGCCCCGAGGTCTGCGGTGCGACCACACCGGCGGCCGCACCCTGGACCAGCCGGAACACCACCAGCCAGGTGGGGCCGGCAGCGAGACCGCACGCCACCGACGCAGCCGTGAAGACGCCGAGGCCGAACAACAGCGCCTGGCGGCGTCCGTACAGGTCACCCAGTCGTCCCGCCGGCGCGAGGGCGAGCCCGAAGGCGAGGGCGTACCCGGACACCACCCACGACTGGGTGGCCTCGGAGGCACCGAGCCCGCGCTCCATGGAGGGCAGAGCCACGTTCACGATCGAGACGTCGAGCAGCGAGATGAAGCCCGCGGTCAGACAGACTCCGAGCGCTTTCCACCGCCGGTCGTCGAGAGCGGGCCGGGCCGTTTCTGTGGTCATGTGATCACGCTATGCATGCGTGAGCGGTCGCACCAGTCGACGAGAGCGGGGCGGCCCTCACACCTGACCATCTGTCAATGAACTCAGTAAGGTGTCAGCATGAGCCCGGCTGAACACAACCGCAGTTGACCACAGGCGCACCTGAGCCCATACCCGTGATCCCTGTACCGACCTGGGGAAACACCGGCCCAGCGGGGCGGCCGGCGAAGTGAGGGACGAACCGTGTTCTACTACCTGCTCAAGTACGTGCTGCTGGGCCCCCTGCTCAGACTGGTCTTCCGCCCCCGGATCGAGGGGCTGGAGAACGTGCCGACGTCGGGGCCGGCGATCGTCGCGGGGAACCATCTGTCCTTCTCCGACCACTTCCTGATGCCGGCGATGCTGAAGCGGCGCATCACCTTTCTCGCCAAGGCGGAGTACTTCACCGGGCCCGGCATCAAGGGCCGCCTCACCGCGTTCTTCTTCCGCAGCGCCGGCCAGATCCCGGTGGACCGTTCCGGCAAGGACGCGGGGCAGGCCGCGATCCGCGAGGGGCTCGGGGTGCTGGGCAAGGGCGAGCTGCTGGGCATCTACCCGGAGGGCACCCGCTCGCACGACGGCCGGCTGTACAAGGGCAAGGTCGGGGTCGCGGTCATGGCGCTCAGGGCGGGGGTGCCGGTGGTGCCCTGCGCGATGATCGGCACCTTCGAGGCCCAGCCGCCGGGCAAGGTCATTCCGAACATCCACCCCGTGGTCATCCGCTTCGGCAAGCCGCTCGACTTCTCCCGCTACGCCGGCATGGAGCACGAGAAGGCCATCCTGCGAGCCGTCACCGACGAGATCATGTACGCGATCCTCACGCTGTCCGAGCAGGAGTACGTCGACCAGTACGCGGCCGTCGTCAAGGCGGAGCAGGCGGCCGAGAAGAAGGAGCGGAAGTTCCCGCGGGCGCCGCTCAGCTGATCTGCCGTCGGCAGAACGGCTCCCCGCCGAGCGTGCCGCCTGCCTAGGCTCGGCCCATGAGACGGGCTGTGGTGATCGGGGCGAGCGGACAGATCGGCCGTCCGGCGGTGGCGGCACTGGAACGGGACGGCTGGGACGTGACGGCCGCCTCGCGGGGCGGTGGCCGGGACGAGTCGTGGGGCCCGGGGGTGCGTGCGGTCCGGCTGGACCGTGCCGACGACGGGGCGCTCGCGGCCGTGGTGGGCGACGGCTGCGACCTGGTGGTCGACATGGTCGCGTACGACGCCGGGCACGCACGGCAGCTGACGGACCTCGCGGGCCGGATCGGCTCAGCGGTCGTGATCTCCAGCGTGTCGGTGTACGAGGACGACAAGGGGTGGGGCTTCGACACCCTGGACGAGCCCGACGGCTTCCCGGCGTACCCGGTGCCGGTCGCCGAGACGCAGCCGACGGTGGCGCCGGGCGAGGCGACCTACAGCACCCGCAAGGTGGCCCTGGAGCGTGAACTGCTCGCGAAGGGCGCGGATTTGCCGACGACCGTGCTGCGGGCGGGCGCTGTGCACGGGCCGTACAGTCCGCTCCCCCGCGAGCTGTACTTCGTGAAGCGGCACCTGGACGGGCGGAACGGACGGGTGCTCGCGTACGGCGGGGAGAGCCGGTTCCATCCGGCGAGTGCCCGGAACATCGCCGAACTGGTCAGGCTGGCCGCGGCCCGCCCCGGGACCCGGGTGCTCAACGCCTGTGATCCGCAGGCGCCGACGGTCGCCGGGATCGCGGCGGCGATCGACGCGCTCATGGGCGCGGAACCGCAGACCACACTCGTGGCCGGTCCGCCGCCTGCCGGATCCGTGGGCCGCACCCCGTGGTCGGTGCCGCTGCCGGTCGTCTTCGACATGTCCGCGGCCGGGCGGGAGCTGGACTACCGGCCGGTGGTGTCGTACGAGGAGAGCCTGCCCGAGACGGTGGAGTGGCTGCGGCGGCGGCTCGCCGGAGGAGACTGGCGGGAGCGCTTTCCGCTGCTGGCGCGGGCCTATCCCGACCTCTTCGACTATGCGGCCGAGGACGCCTGGGCGTCGGGGACATGACGAAGGGGCGGCCGGAGAGTCCGGCCGCCCCTCGTTGCCGTACCGAAGGGATTACGGCTTGGGCGTCGCGTGCGGCGCGCAGCTCACGTCGGCGGTGTCCAGCTTGCCGTCGATCAGGTAGCTGTCGACCCGCTCGTTGATGCAGGGGTTGACCAGGCTGGTCACACCGTGGGAGCCCGCACCCTCCTCGGTGATCAGGCGGGAGCCCTTGAAGCGCTTGTGCAGGTCGACGGCGCCCGGGTACGGGGTCGCCGCGTCACGCGTGGACTGCACGATCATCACCGGCGGCAGGCCTCGGTGCGTCCTGACGTCCACCGGGGTCAGCTGCTTGGTCGGCCAGGTGGCACAGGGCAGGTTCATCCAGGCGTTGGCCCAGGTCATGAACGGGTAGTCCTTGTTGAGCCGGGTGTTGTCCCGGTCCCACTTGCGCCAGCTGGTGGGCCACTTGGCGTCGGCGCACTCGACGGCGGTGTAGACGGCGTTGCCGTTCTCGGCGCTGATGTTGCCGGCCGTGTCCGACAGGTCGGGGGCGGCCGCGTCGACGAGGGCCTCGGTGTCACCGGCGACGTACTTGCTGAACACCGAGGCGACCGGCACCCACGACGAGTCGTAGTACGGGGCGCTCTGGAAGAAGGAGATCAGCTCGGCCGGGCCGACGACCCCGCCGATGGGGTTCTTCTTGGCGGTGGCGCGCAGTTCGAGCCACTTGGCCTGGACGGCGGCGCGGGTGGTGCCGAGGTGGAAGGCGGCGTCGTTCGCGGCGACCCAGTCCTCCCAGTCCTTCCAGCGGCCCTCGAAGGCGATGTCCTGGTTCAGGTTGGCCTGGTACCAGATGTTCTCGCGCGACGGGTCGACCACGCTGTCCACGACCATGCGGCGCAGGTGGCCCGGGAAGAGGGTGCCGTAGACGGCGCCGAGGTAGGTGCCGTAGGAGACGCCGAGGTAGTTGAGCTTCTTCTCGCCCAGCGCGGCGCGGATGACGTCCAGGTCGCGGGCGGTGTTCGGCGTGGTCATGTGAGGCAGCATGGCGCCGCTGCGCTCGGCGCAGCCCTGCGCGTACTCGCGGGCCAGCTTGCGCTGCGCGCTCTTGTCGGCCTCGGTGTCCGGCACCGGGTCGGCCTTGGGGGCCTTGACGAACTCCTGCGGGTCGACGCAGGAGATGGGCGCCGAGTGACCGACACCGCGCGGGTCGAAGCCCACGAAGTCGTAGGCCTTGGCGACGTTCGCCCAGACGGCGTTCTTGGTGACGACCCGGCGCGGGAAGCGCAGACCGGAGCCGCCGGGACCGCCCGGGTTGTAGACGAGAGCGCCCTGGCGCTCCTCGGGGGTCCCCGTGTTGCCGATGCGGTCGACGGCGAGCTTGATCTGCTTGCCGTACGGCTTGGCGTAGTCGAGCGGCACGGAGACCCAGCCGCACTGGATGGGCTTCTCCAGGCCCCAGTCGGCAGGACAGTCCTGCCAGTCGATGCCGGCCTTGGCGGCGCGGGCGGCGGCGATCTGGGCGCCCCTGGCCTCGCGGTCCTGCCCGTGGCGGCTGTCGGCGCTGGCCGCGGGAGCCGACACCGCGCCGGCTATCAGGGTCGCGGTGACGAGTGCTCCGGCCGAACCGAACGCCAGCAGGCGGCTCTTCGGTCTGTTCTCCCTCAAGTGGGCCCCTCCCCCAACAGAGTTGTACGAGTGGTCAGGCGGGGATCCTCTCCGCTGTGAGCCCTCTGAGAACAGGGGGCGCAGACGTTTCTTTACCAATCCGATAAACGGACGATCACGTCCCGCTGAGCGGAACGCGTGCCTTTCAGGCCAGCAGGGTCAGGGCCTCGTCCAGCAGCCGCCGCAGCCCCAGCGCGTCCGGGGCCACGGCGCTGACGAGTACGGCGGGTCCCGCCAGCGGAACCAGTGCGGCGCACTCCCCCAGCATCCGCGCCGCAGCCGGCTGCTCGGCGAACTCAGGCCGTACGACGACGAGTTGGCCCACCGACCGGTGTCCGGCGAGCACGGCGGGCCCGTCCCAGCCGCCCGGCGCGCCGGGTCCGCAGGACAGCTCCTGGTCCAGCACGGTCCGGCCGGCGACGCGCACCGTGAGCCGACTGGTGAGCCGCCCCGGTGCCTCTCCGACCCGGCCGAGCACCTGCTCCTCGCGCAGCACGAGCCGTGCCCCGGCGGCGAGTTCGGCCCGCGTGGTGACGTACAGGTCGCTGCCGCCGGCCGAGATCAGCTGCTCGGGCAGCCAGCGCAGCTCGCCGCCGTCGGCCACGTCCAGCCGTACGCCGTAGCGGGCCTCGCCCTTGCCCTGACCCGGGAGAGCGATGGTGGCGGCGGCCGAGCCGACGTGCAGCCGGGCACCCTCCTCCACCCGCGCCTCCAGCGCGAAGCGGTCCCCGCCGAGCGGGCCGCTCATCGCGCCGACGACCATCACCCGTGCCTCGCCGCCGCTCGCCCGGGTGCGGCGCAGCGCCAGCGGGCCCTCGCCGTCCAGCACGGGCAGCGCCGTACCGCCGCGCCCGTCGGCGCGGGCGACGATCCGGGCGTTCGCCCGGACGCCGGTCGCCGTCATGCCGCCCACGCGGCCAGCCGCTCCCGCACCCACGCGGCCACGTCCGCGACGCCGGCCTCCCCACGCAACGACTGGAAGACGACCGGGAGTTCGGCCCGCTGCGCCTTGGCGTCGGCGGCCATCCGGGCCAGGTCGGAACCGACGTGCGGCGCGAGGTCGGTCTTGTTGACGACGAGCAGGTCGGCGGTGGTGACGCCGGGCCCGCCCTTGCGCGGGATGTCGTCGCCGCCCGCCACGTCGATCACGAAGATCTGCGCGTCCACGAGCCCCTTGGAGAAGGTGGCGGTGAGGTTGTCCCCGCCGGACTCGACGAGGATCAGGTCCAGCGGCCCGACCTCGTCCTCCAGGTCCTCCACGGCCTCGAGGTTGGCGGAGATGTCGTCGCGGATCGCGGTGTGCGGGCAGGCCCCGGTCTCGACGGCAGTGATCCGCTCGGGCGGCAGCACGGCCTCCCGGAGCAGGAACTCGGCGTCCTCGCGGGTGTAGATGTCATTGGTGACGACGGCCAGGGACAGCTGGTCGCGCAGCAGGCGGCACAGCGCTGCGACGGTCGCGGTCTTCCCGGAGCCGACGGGGCCGCCGAGCCCGATGCGCAGCGCGCGGCGGGAGCCGTCGGGACGGTGGGCGTCGGCGCTCACGGCGGCGGGGCCGTGGTGGGTGTGGTCGAGGTGCATGTACGGCTCCAATGGTTGAGAGGCTTCGTGTGGGGTCGGCCACTCGCCGCCCGACCGGGTCGGGCGGGTGCGGTGAGGTGCGGAGATCTATGACGCGAACAGGCGCACGGGCCAGGTCGCGTGCCACTGCGCACCGACCTCCAGCAGGGGCCCGGACGCGGCGGGCAGCGCATCGACTCCCTCGTCGGTCACCCTGCGCGCCGCCTCCACCGCCGCGTCCGCGACGCGGTCCAGCTCCGGGGCCAACCGGGCCAGAATTCCCGTCGCGTCGAACGGGTCGAGGCTCAGCAGACGGACCGTGGCCGTCGCCGGCCCGCTCACGCTCTCGTAGGCCGCGCAGTACGCCGCGTCCATGGGGCCGAGACCGGCTGCCCGCCCCGCGACTCCGAGCACGACCGGCTGATGGGCGCCCTTGGGGAACTCCTGCGCCAGCGCGTCGAGTTCCGCGGAAGGCCAGCTCGCTCGCGCGGCCCGCATCAACTGCCGGCCGAGCCTGCGCGCGGCGAGCCGCAGCGCGGGCGAGGGGGTGCGGGCGTCCGCGGCCGCGTCCAGCTCCCGGGGCTCGACGCCCAGGACGGCGGCGGCCGCCAGCGCGCCCGCGACCAGGCCGGCGGTGTGCAGCCGCCCGCGGCAGAAGTCCTCCAGGCCCGCCGCGGAGGTGATCCGTCCCGCCTTGACGGCGGCCTCCGCCCCGCCGGAGTGCGCGTGCCCTCCGGCGGGGAAGCGGCCGTCGGCCAGGACGAGCAGTGCTGCCCTGGACATCAGAAGAGGAAGTAGCGCTGGGCCATGGGCAGTTCGGCCGCCGGAGCCGCCTCGACCAGCTCGCCGTCGATGTGCACGGCGAAGCTGTCGGGGTCGATCCGCACCTGGGGACGCGCGTCGTTCTCCCGCATGTCCGCCTTGGTCACCCCGCGCGTCGAGTCGATGGCGACGAAGCGCTTGCCCAGCTGGAGCCGCTCCGGAAGCCCGTCCTCGACGGCCGCCGGGGCCACGAAGTTGAACGAGTTGGCGGCCGGCGCCCGTCCGATCGCCCCGTACATCGGCCTGGGCAGGATCGGCTGCGGCGTCGGGATGGAGGCGTTGGCATCACCCATCTGTGCGTACGCGATCTGGCCGCCCTTGATGACGAGGTGCGGCTTGACCCCGAAGAACGCGGGCTCCCACAGCACCAGGTCGGCGAGCTTGCCGGTCTCCACGGAGCCGATCTCGCGGGCCAGGCCCTGGGCGAGCGCCGGGTTGATCGTGTACTTGGCGACATAGCGCCGTACCCGCCGGTTGTCCGCCCGCCCGTCGCCGGGCAGCGCGCCCTGACGCCGCTTCATGACGTGCGCGGTCTGCCAGGTGCGCAGGACGACCTCGCCGACCCGGCCCATGGCCTGGGAGTCGGAGGAGATGATCGAGATCGCGCCGAGGTCGTGGAGTATGTCCTCGGCGCCGATGGTCGAGGGCCGGATCCGGGACTCGGCGAAGGCCAGGTCCTCCGGGACCGCCGGGTTGAGGTGGTGGCACACCATCAGCATGTCGAGGTGCTCCTCGGCGGTGTTGACGGTGAACGGCCGGGTCGGGTTGGTCGAGCTGGGCAGCACGTGCGGCTCGGAGACCACGGTCATGATGTCCGGCGCGTGCCCGCCGCCGGCGCCTTCGGTGTGGTACGCGTGGATGCCCCGGCCGGCGATCGCGGCGAGGGTGTCGCCCACGAAACCGGCCTCGTTGAGGGTGTCGGTGTGGATGGCGACCTGGATGCCGGTGCGCTCGGCGACGGTCAGGGCCGCGTCGATGACGGCCGGGGTGGACCCCCAGTCCTCGTGCAGCTTGAGACCCAGGGCGCCGCCGCGGATCTGGGAGAGCATCGCCTCGTGCGAGACCGTGTTGCCCTTGCCGAGGAAGCCGATGTTGAGCGGGTACTGCTCCATCGCCTCCAGCATCCGGGCCAGGTGCCAGGGGCCGGGCGTCACGGTGGTCGCCTTGGAGCCCTCGGCCGGTCCGGTGCCGCCGCCGACCAGGGTGGTGATGCCGGAGGCGAGCGCCTCGTCGGCGATCTGCGGGCAGATGAAGTGGACGTGCGCGTCGATGGCGCCGGCCGTGAGGATCCGTCCGTTGCCGGCGATGACCTCGGTCTCGGGGCCGATCACCAGGTCGGGGTGCACGCCGTCCATGGTGTCGGGGTTGCCGGCCTTGCCGATGCCGGTGATCCGGCCGTCGCGGATGCCGACGTCGGCCTTGACGATCCCCCAGTGGTCGACGATGACGACCCCGGTGACGACCGTGTCCGGGGTGCCTTCCGCGCGCGTGGCACGCGACTGGCCCATGGACTCGCGGATGACCTTGCCACCGCCGAAGACCGCCTCGTCACCGGCGAGTCCGGGGCCGCCGGAGCGGTCCTCCTCGATCTCGATCAGCAGGTCGGTGTCGGCGAGCCGGATACGGTCGCCGGTGGTGGGGCCGAACAGGTCGGCGTAGGCCTCGCGGGAGAGCTCAGACATCGAGGGCACCTCCGGTCTCGCCACGCAGTCCGGGCACGATCCGGGCGCCGGCGATCGGCACGAGCTCGACGGCGACCGGGATGCCGGGCTCGAAGCGTACGGCGGTGCCGGCGGCGACGTTCAGCCGCTTGCCGTGGGCGGCGGCCCGGTCGAACTCCAGGCCGGGGTTGGCCTCGGCGAAGTGGTAGTGGGAGCCGACCTGGACGGGCCGGTCGGCGGCGTTGAGCACGGTCAGCCGGGTGACCTCGCGACCTTCGTTGCAGACGACGGGGCCGTCCGCGAAAAGCACCTCTCCGGGAATCATCGCGGCCCCCTCAGATGATCGGCTCGTGGACCGTGACGAGCTTGGTGCCGTCCGGGAAGGTGGCCTCGACCTGGACGTCGTGGATCATCTCCGGGATGCCGTCCATGACGTCTTCCCTGGTGAGGAGCTTGCGGCCGGAGGACATCAGCTCGGCGACGGTACGGCCGTCACGCGCGCCCTCCAGGATGTGCGACGTGATGAGGGCGACCGCTTCCGGGTGGTTGAGCCTGAGCCCACGGGCCCGGCGCCTCTCGGCCACATCGGCCGCCACATGGATCAGCAGCCTCTCTTGTTCGTGCGGGGTCAGTTGCACGTCCCACCTCACAGTCCTTGCTCCGGACCGTGCGGGGTCCGGCTGCCGCAGCCACCACGACGGGGATAGGTGTAACACACAGACAAATTCGCCCGAACATGATCAACACAGGCAGAAAAACCCCTGGTGGCGTGGATCGGCAGGCTAGTTCGCCGGAGTTTCAGCGACGTTAACCAGACCTTGATCAACACATGACTGCGCAATGGGCCCGCACATACCCGACTACGAGGCGCCGGGCCCCCGGTGCTCGGCCGCGATCCCGAAGCGCTGCCGCTCCCGGGCCGTGGGCTCGACCTCTCGAACACGGGACACCGAGGTGACCGCCGGCTGCTCCTCGGCCGGCTCGTCGAGGGCGTCGAGCCGCTCCAGGTCCGCGGCCGAGACCAGCGCGACCAACGGCTTGCCGTGCCGGGTCACGACGACGCGCTCACCGCCGTACACCACCCGGTTGATCAGGTCGGCGAGCTCAGCCCTGGCTTGCGTCACCGGAATCTCGTAGGCCATGCCCCCATTCTAACGTCACGTACATCCTGTACATTTTTTACAGAAGCGAGGCCGCACCGGCCCTGTCGCGACGAAGGGGTATGCCCATGACCCGACTGTCCGCCCGTCACGTCCTGCCCGAGTTCACCGAGCGCACGAGCACGGGCCACCGCACGCTCGACCCCTACTCGAAGCTGTTCGAGAACCGGGTCGTCTTCCTCGGGACACCGCTCGACGACACAGCGGCGACCGACGTCATCACGCAGTTCATGCACCTCGAACACACGGCCCCGGACCGGGACATCACGCTGTACGTCAACTGCCCGGGCGGCTCGTTCAGCGCGATGACGGCGGTCTACGACACGATGCGGTACGTCACCTGCGACGTGGAGACCTACTGCCTGGGCCAGGCCGCCTCGGCCGCCGCGGTACTGCTCGCGGCAGGAACCCCGGGGAAGCGGTTCACCCTGCCGAACGCGCGCATGGTGCTCGAACAGCCCGCGCTGCCCGAACCGGCCGAGGGGCAGCCGAGCGACCTGGTCATCGAGGCCGACGAGTTGGCCCGGACGCGCACCCTCATGGAGGAGATGCTGGTCCTGCACACCGGGCGCACCCTGGAACAGGTCCGCCAGGACCTGGAGCGGGAACTGGTGCTGGACGCGCCGGGCGCACTGGCGTACGGCCTGGTGGACGGGGTGGTCCCGAGCCGCAGGGGCACCCCCGGCGCACGGCACGCGAGGTGACCCGGCCGATGCTGCCACCGGAGCTTCCGCCGCTGCCCGCCCTGACGCGCGCCGAGGGCGAGTTGATCGACTGTTACCTGGAGGCGGTCGACCTGCTGGGCCGGATCAACCCGGCGCAGTCCGGGGACACCTACCGCGGGCTGCGCGCGGCGCAGGCCCTGGTGCGCAAGGCGTCCGAGCTGCGCGACGCGCTCGCCCTCATGCACCAGCGCGGCGAGACGCAGCTGCATGGGGACACGCTGGCACGGGCGTTGAGGGTGCTCGACGGCGAGCGCCGCACCGCTCGCGTCGTGCTCCCGCCGGACTGCGTGGGCTGATCCGGACGCTCGACCGGCCCGACGGACCAACGCGTCGACGGACCCGTCGGAGCCGGACACGAAACGGCCCGAACGATGTACCCCCGGCCGGCGTATCTTCCGAACTTTTTCCGGGTCTCCCGGCTTGCGCAGCACGCCGGTTCAAGGTCGGCGGGAAAGTGCTTCTTCCCAGGTCCGGGGCTACGCGCGGGATCTGACGGTGCCTCGAACACAGCAGCGTCCACCCGAACGGGTGAGTGGTGAGTAACGCCACAAATCCCCGATTCCATTGGGATTTTCCGACTCCTGTGAGTGAAGATCCCTGTCTGACGACAAGACCCCGCCACCGCGGCGGGGCGATCCGGGCGGACGCCGAGTCCTGCCGCCGCCCCGGATGACCGGTCGACAGGAGTGGATCGGCAGGAGTGGAGGACCCAAGCAAGCCGGGTCGCCGGAACGGACGTTCGTCGCACAGACGGGCGGTCGCACCGAGCAGCCCTTGGGGTGAAGCCGCAGCAACGCGGCCGGGCAACTTCGCCAGCCCGAATCCGACAGGTCATCCTTCACAGGCGGCTGACGAAGGGTTGCGCATGACTGCGCTCAATCGTGTCCCGTCGCTCATGGCCCGGGCCGGTACGGCCTCGGCCCTCACCCTCGCCGCCGTGGGCGGCTCGATCGTGGTGCCGGGCCTCGCCACCGACGCCTCGGCCGCCGGCATGGCGGCGAAGGCACTCCAGGTCGCGGCCTCCAAGAAGGGTGCCCCGTACGCATGGGGGGCCACCGGGCCGCGCCGCTTCGACTGCTCGGGGCTGACCCTCTACTCGTTCAAGAAGGCGGGCAAGAAGCTGCCGCGCACGGCCGCCCAGCAGTACAACAAGACGCATCACATCTCGGCCGGCAACCGCAGGGCCGGCGACCTGGTGTTCTTCCACTCGGGTTCCAGCGTCTACCACGTCGGCATCTACGCCGGTAAGGGCAAGATCTGGCACGCGCCGAAGACCGGGGCCGTGGTGCGGCTGGAGAAGATCTGGACCAGGAGCGTCTGGTACGGCAGGGTCAGCTGACCCTGGCTCAGGGCAGGAGCGGCTCCAGCAGCAGGGCCGATCCCAGCACCGTGAGCGCCGCCCCGGTGCCCGTCCGCAGCATGCGGGCGGCCCGGGGCCGGCGCAGCCACCGGCCGAGGCGGTCCACCAGCAGGGCCACCACCTGGAACCAGGCCAGCGCCAGCGTGCAGACGATCAGCGCGAGCAGCAGCGTCCTGGGAAGCGCGGAGCCGCCGGACGGCACGAACTGGGGCAGCAGGCTGAGGAAGGTCAGTGAGGCCTTCGGGTTGAGGACGTTGGTGACGAAGCCCTGCCGCAGCGGGTGCCCGACCGGCGGTGTCGCCTCGACGGAATCGGTGGCCGACCGCCGCAGCGACCACAGGGTCCGCACGCCGAGCTGCAGCACATAGACGCCGCCCAGCAGCTGCAGCGCGCGGAAGAGCGCGGGGACGGCCACCAGCACGGCCGCGACTCCGGCCACCGCCAGCGCGGTGTGCACGAGAAGGCCGCCCGCGATGCCGAGCCCGCAGACCGCGCCGGCGCGGCGGGAGACCAGTGCGTTGCGCACGACCACCGTGAAGTCGGCGCCCGGCATGGCGACGAGTCCGGCGGCGATCCCGGTGAAGGCGATGAGCTGTCCGTCCATACCGCCAGCGTGCACGGAGGCGGCCTTCAGCAGGTATTTCGAATGAACATGGTCTGTCTTAAGCAGTGCTTTAGGCTGGTCCCATGTACGACCCCACCCGGCTGGCCGCGCTGGTCGCCGTGGCGGAGGCGGGCTCCATCACACGGGCCGCCGACCGGCTCGGCTACACGCCGCCCGCGCTCTCCCAGCAACTGGCCAAGCTGGAGCGGGAGGCGGGCGCGGCGCTGCTCGTACGCCATCACCGCGGGACCCGGCTGACCGAGGCGGGCGAGGTGCTGGTGGCGCGAGCCCGGAGAGTCCTTGACGAGCTGGAGCAGGCCCGGCACGAACTGGCACGGCTGACCGGTCTGTCGGGCGGGGTGCTGCGGCTCGGCACCTTCCCGACCGCGGGCGTCCACCTGCTGCCGCCGGCGCTGAGCGCGTTCCGCCGGGCGCACCCGGACGTCGAGCTGTCGGTCGCCGACTACGACCCGCCGGCCGGGGTCGCCGCGGTGGCGGCCGGCGAGGTGGATCTGGCGCTGACCCACGCCTACCACCCGGGCGAGGGCGCGGCGGTACCGGCCTCGGTCGGTCTGGAGCCGGTCCTGGTGGAGGAGCTGGTGCTGGTGACGGCACCGGGTCATGCGCTGAGCAGCGCCTCGTCCCGGCTGCCGCTGGAACAGCTGGCCGGGCAGCCGTTGATCAGCATGGCCCCGCACCATCCGGCCCGGCGGGAGGTGGAGGCTCTGCTCGCCGAGGCGGGCGCCACTCCTGCGCTGCTGGTGCCGACCCCCGGGTATGCCGTGGTGTGCGCGCTGGCCAGCGCGGGGCTCGGGGTGGCCGTCGTACCGGAGATGGTGGCGCGGACCGCGGTGACTCCCGTCGGGGTACGGCCGTTGGAGGCGGGACGGCTGCGCCGTACGATCTCGGTCGCCTTCCGGCCCGACGAGGTCGCTCCGGCGGCGGAGGCGTTCCGGGCCCTGCTGCACGGGGCGTTCGGCCGCGCCCGGCAGACTCCGGTGCGTGAGCGGCCGTCGCGGTGAACCGTCGCCCGGCCGATCGGGGGTGGCCGCGTGCTTCCAAAGCGGTTCGGCAGGGGCGGGCGGGGACCGGCTAGAGCTCGGGCTGGCCTGCCGTCACCGGCTCGGCCGGGATGGTCCAGGGGAGTTCGATGGAGACCGTCTTGCCGCCCTCGCGGGTGGGGCGCACGCGGAGCTTGCCACCGCACTCGGCGGTGAGCCAGCGGATGATGACCATGCCGCGTCCGTTGTCCTGCTGGACGGCGGCGGGCAGTCTCTTCGGAAAGCGCGGATGACTGTCCGTGACGCCGATGCGCAGATGTTCGTCACGGTCCAGCGCGATGTCGACCGTGAAGGTGGGTGACTGTCCGAAGGTGTGCTGTACGGCATTGGTGGCCAGCTCGGAGACGATGAGCCGCACGGTGTCGGCCGCTTCGGTGTCCGACGGCAGCCCCCACTCCTCGAGGGTTCCCACCACGTAGGAGCGGGCCGCGGAGACCGAGGCGGGATCGCTCGGCAGAGTGACGGATGCTTCCAGATGGTCTGCCATGGCGACGTCGTCCCTTTCCCACGGGACCGCAGTCCGACGAGGAGCGGATGGTTCGAGTACGGTCCCGGAATGGTGCTTGTTCGCCAGACTGCCATCACCAGGCCGGTCAGGGGAGCGATCCACCAAGATATGCATATATCTGTCGCTCGAAGCGGTGAACTCTGCGACGCGAGACCGTATTTGGGCGGCCCGGAAGGAGTAAGGAGTAATCCATGCAGAACGGTCCCGCGGTGCGGCGTCGCAAACTGGGCGCCGAACTGCGTGCACTGCGTACCGGGGCGGGGCTCACCAGCGGTGAGGCGGCCCGTCTCGTGGGCTGGCACCAGTCGAAGGTGAGCCGCATCGAAACCGGCGCCAGCGGGGTGAAACCGGCCGACGTGCGGTTACTCCTCGACGCCTACGGGGAACGGGACGGCCAACTGCGTGAGTTGCTGCTGATGTTGGCGGGTTCGGAGGAGGCGGGCGGGCGCAGCCGCTGGTGGCACGCCTACCGCGGCATCCTGCCGTCCACCTACCGCGATTTCATCAGCCTGGAGTCGCAGGCGACCGGGATGCGCACCCTGGAGACCACGGTGGTTCCCGGCCTTCTTCAGACGCCCGAATACGCCCGCGCGGTCACCCGTGCGGCCCTGGACGGGGTGGACGCGGAGCGGCTGGACGCGCTGGTGGAGGTGCGGCTGGCCAGGCAGGACGTGCTGCGCTCCGATCCACCGCTGGAGCTGAGCGCCGTACTGGACGAGGCGGTGCTCAGGCGCGAGATCGGCGGACCGGAGGTCATGGCGCGGCAGCTGGACCGGCTGGTCGAGTGCGCCCGCCTGCCCCAAGTGCGCCTCCAGGTGCTCCCGTTCGCCTCCGGTGCGCATGTCGGCCTCACCGGGCCTTTCGTTATTTTCTCATTTCAGAGCACTTCCGATCTGGACGTGGTTGTTCTCGACCAGTTGACGAGTAGCCTCTACCTGGAACGGAAAGAAGACCTCAAGGCCTACCTGGAGGCCTTCAACACCCTCCAGATCCACGCCCTTTCACCCGAGGAATCGTTGGATTACATCGCCGGGATAGGCGACGGCGCGTAAGGAGGCACCATGCCAGCACTGCCTCGGAACGTCCCTGCCAGTACCGATCTGCACGACGTGCGCTGGCTGCGCAGCAGCTACAGCACGGGAGCCAACAACTGTGTGGAGACGGCCCGGCCGCACTCCGGCCGCTGGGCCGGACTGCTCGCCGTGCGCGACTCCAAGAAGCCGGCCGGACCCGCGCTGCTCTTCTCCCCCGGGAGCTGGGCGGGGTTCGTGACCGCGCTCCTATGATCCCGTTCCCACCCGTTCGGACCGACCCCTACTGATCAGATCCGATCACTTTCGTGCGATGCCCGGCCGTGTCACGCCGACTCATGGTCGCGTCTCGCCGATCACACGTACAGCGCGTTCGATCTCGGCCCCGGAGAGGTCCG
Organism: Streptomyces sp. BK340; assembly: GCF_007827595.1. Lineage (GTDB taxonomy): Bacteria > Actinomycetota > Actinomycetes > Streptomycetales > Streptomycetaceae > Streptomyces. The sequence goes on along the minus strand of NZ_VISR01000028.1, from coordinate 67,172 downwards.
CGCGGGCGGTCAGCCTCAGCCGTGAGATGCCGTCGGGCACGGAAGGAGGACGGAAGCAGCCCACGGCCAGGCCTGCCGTACGGCAGTCGGCCGCCCAGCGCACGGCCTGCTCCGGGGACGGAGCCCGCACCGAGACCACCGCGGCGTCCGGACGCACCGCTTCCAGACCCGCGGCGGTCAGGCGTGCGTGCAGTTCGGCGGCGACCCCACGGGCCCGTTCCGCCCGTGCCGGTTCGCGCCGCAGCAGCCGCAGCGCCGCCAGCGCGGCCCCCGCGGCCGCGGGGGCCAGACCCGTGTCGAAGATGAACGTCCGGGCCGCGTTGACCAGATGGCCGATCACCCGGGCCGGACCCAGCACCACCCCGCCCTGGCTGCCCAGCGACTTGGAGAGCGTGGCCGTGACGACCACGTCCCCGGCGCCCGCGAGACCGGCCGCGTGCGGGGCGCCCCGGCCGCCGTCGCCCAGCACTCCGAGACCGTGGGCGTCGTCCACGACCAGCCCCGCGCCGTGCTCCCGGCACGCCTCGGCCAGCGCGGCCAGCGGGGCCGCGTCGCCGTCGACGGAGAACACGGTGTCGGAGACGACGATCGCCTCTCCGCCGTGCGTGCCCAGCGCCTTGTCCACGGCCTCCGGGTCGGCGTGCCCGACCACCTGCGTGGTGCCCCGGGCGAGCCGGCAGCCGTCGATGAGCGAGGCGTGGTTGCCCGCGTCGGACAGGATCAGGGAGCCGTGCGGGCCCAGCGCGGTGACCGCGGCGAGGTTCGCGGCATAACCGGATGAAAACACGAGAGCCGCCTCGAACCCGCAGAAGTCGGCCAGTTCGCGCTCCAGCTCGGTGTGCAGCTCGGTGGTGCCGGTGACCAGCCGGGAGCCGGTGGCGCCGCCGCCCCAGGTCCGGGCGGCACGGGCCGCCCCTTCGACGACCTCGGGGTGGTGGGCGAGGCCCAGATAGTCGTTGCTCGCCAGATCCAGCAGCGGCGAGTCGGCGGGGCGCGGGCGCAGGGTCCGTACGAGTCCGGCGCGGCGACGCGCCTCGGCCTGCTCGTCGATCCAGCCGAACGCCATGGGTCCTCCGGGGCTTTTGTAGGTAGCGGACAGACCCTAGCGGCACGGCCGACCACCCAGGGTGTGGCAATACCCACACGGTGATCCGTCTCCGTTGTGCAATCTCTCCTTGGCCGGAAGCGGTCCCGTAGGACAGGATCGGGCCTCATGGACCTGCTGAACACGCTGGTGGACAAGGGGCTGCGGCGCGAGCTGCCGACCCGTGAGGAAGCACTCGCCGTGCTCGCCACCTCCGACGACGACCTGCTCGATGTGGTGGCCGCGGCCGGCAAGGTGCGCCGGCACTGGTTCGGCCGGCGCGTGAAACTCAACTACCTGGTCAACCTGAAGTCCGGGCTGTGCCCCGAGGACTGCTCCTACTGCTCCCAGCGGCTCGGCTCCAAGGCCGACATCCTCAAGTACACCTGGCTCAAGCCCGACCAGGCCTCCCAGGCCGCCGCGGCAGGCCTGGCCGGGGGCGCCAAGCGCGTCTGCCTGGTGGCCAGCGGGCGCGGCCCGACCGACCGGGACGTGGACCGGGTCTCCGAGACCATCAAGGCCATCAAGGGCCAGAACGAGGACGTCGAGGTGTGCGCCTGCCTCGGTCTGCTCTCCGACGGCCAGGCCGAACGGCTGCGCGAGGCGGGCGCGGACGCCTACAACCACAACCTGAACACCTCCGAGGCCACGTACGGGGACATCACCACCACCCACACGTACGCCGATCGGGTGGACACGGTGCAGAAGGCGCACGCCGCCGGTCTGTCCGCCTGCTCGGGTCTCATCGCCGGTATGGGTGAGACCGACGAGGACCTGGTGGACGTGGTCCTGTCACTGCGCGAGCTGGACCCGGACTCCGTTCCGGTGAACTTCCTCATCCCGATGGAGGGCACCCCGCTCTCCGCGGAGTGGAACCTCACCCCGCAGCGCTGCCTGCGCATCCTCGCGATGGTCCGCTTCGTCTGCCCCGACGTCGAGGTGCGCATCGCGGGCGGCCGCGAGGTCCACCTGCGCACGATGCAGCCGCTCGCGCTGAACCTGGCCAACTCCATCTTCCTCGGCGACTACCTGACCAGCGAGGGCCAGGCCGGCAAGGCCGACCTGGAGATGATCGCGGACGCCGGGTTCGAGGTGGAGGGCGCCGGCGAGGTGACGCTGCCGGAGCACCGGGCGACGGCGGCCGGGGGCGGCTGCGGGTCGCACGCCGATGCGGGCTGCGGGGCGCACGACGGGGCCGGGTGCGGATCCGTCTGCGGTTCGCACGAAGGAGCGGACGTGCACGGTACGGCGTCCGTACCGGCCACGAACGAGGCGCGGACCGACCTGGTCGCCGTCCGCCGCCGGGGTGCCGGAACGGACCTCGCGCCCAATGCCTGACCCGTCCGGCCTGAGCGTGCCCGAACTGCTGGAGCTGGACCGCCGGCACGTGTGGCATCCGTACGGTCCGATGCCCGGGCGCGCCGAACCGCTCGTCGTGGAGTCGGCGAGCGGGGTCCGGCTGCGGCTCGCGGACGGCTCGGGTGAACTCGTCGACGGCATGTCCTCGTGGTGGTCGGCGATCCACGGCTACAACCACCCGGTCCTCAACGAGGCGGTGCGCGAGCAGCTCGGGCGGATGAGCCATGTGATGTTCGGCGGGCTCACGCACGAGCCCGCCGTACGGCTGGCGAAGCTCCTTGTCGACCTGTCGCCGGACGGCCTGGAGCATGTGTTCCTGGCCGACTCCGGGTCGGTGTCGGTCGAGGTCGCCGTGAAGATGTGCCTGCAGTACTGGCGCTCGCTCGGCCGCCCGGGCAAGCAGCGGCTGCTGACCTGGCGCGGCGGCTACCACGGCGACACCTGGCAGCCGATGTCGGTCTGCGACCCCGAGGGCGGGATGCACGAGCTGTGGACCGGCGTGCTCCAGCGCCAGGTGTTCGTGGGCCCGCCTCCGGCCGATTACGAGGAGCCGTACGCACAGGAGTTGCGCGCGGCGATCGAGCGGCACGCCGATGAGCTGGCCGCGGTGATCGTGGAGCCGGTGGTGCAGGGCGCGGGTGGGATGCGGTTCCACTCCCCCGCGTATCTGCGGGTGCTGCGCGAGGCGTGCGACGCGCACGACGTGCTGCTGGTGTTCGACGAGATCGCCACCGGGTTCGGACGCACGGGTGCACTGTTCGCGGCGGACCACGCGGGTGTCACACCGGATGTGATGTGCGTGGGCAAGTCGCTGACCGGCGGCTATCTGACGCTGGCGGCGACGTTGTGCACGCCCCGGGTCGCGGACGGCATCTCGCAGGGCGAGGTGCCGGTGCTCGCCCACGGGCCGACCTTCATGGGCAATCCGCTGGCGGCGGCCGTGGCCTGCGCCTCCATCGAGCTGCTGCACGGGCAGGACTGGCGGTCGGAGGTCGGGCGGATCGAGGCGGGCCTGCGCGCGGGCCTGGCTCCGGCCGCGGACCTTCCCGGTGTCAAGGACGTCCGCGTCCTCGGCGCCATCGGGGTCGTCCAGCTCGACCACCAGGTGGACATGGCCGCGGCCACCCGGGCCGCGGTGCGGGAGGGCGTGTGGCTGCGCCCGTTCCGCGACCTGATCTACACGATGCCGCCGTTCGTCACGGACGACGCGGACGTGGCACGGATCGCACGCGCGGTGTGCGCCGCGGCGCGGGAGGGATGAGATGCCGGTACTGGTAGTCACGGGCACGGGCACGGAGGTCGGCAAGACGGTCACGACCGCGGCCGTTGCCGCCGCGGCGCTCGCGGCCGGGCAGTCGGTGGCCGTGCTGAAGGCCGCGCAGACGGGGGTACGGCCGGACGAGCGCGGTGACGCGGACGAGGTCGCCCGGCTCGCCGGGCCCGTCACGGCCACCGAACTGGCGCGGTTCCCGGAGCCGTTGGCTCCGGGTACGGCGGCCCGGCGGGCCGGGATGGCCCCGGTGCATCCGCACGAGGTGGCCGAGGCCGCGGCCAAGCTCGCCACCGAGCACGATCTGGTGCTGGTCGAGGGGGCGGGCGGACTGCTCGTACGGTTCGACGCGGCGGGCGGAACGCTGGCGGACGCGGCCCGGCTGCTGAACGCTCCGGTGCTGGTCGTGGCCTCCGCCGGGCTCGGCACACTGAACACCACGGAACTGACGGCCCGTGAACTGAGCTCGCGCGAGCTGGAGCTGGCCGGCGTGGTGATCGGCAGCTGGCCCGACGCCCCCGACCTCGCCTCCCGCTGCAACGTCATGGACCTGCCGGAGGTGGCCGCCGCCCCGCTGCTCGGCGCACTGCCCGCGGGGGCCGGGGCACTCCAGCCCGCCGACTTCCGCACGGCTGCAGCGCAGTGGCTGGCCCCGCGCCTGTACGGGACGTGGGACGCGGAGGCGTTCCGAATCCGGGAGGCGCCCTGACGGAGGGGTCCCGGGTGCGGGAGGCGCCCCGGGGCGTGTCCGGCGGATCAGGCCGGAGTCGCAGGGCCCGGCACGCTTGAATTCGCTCGCGCGGGGGCCTCCTCACGGCCGCATCCAGTCGTACGGACACCTCGGCGGAGCTGAGCGGGGCGGCCGACGTCGATGTCGGCTGCGTCTCGCGCACCGACATGAACAACGACCACGGCGTCTACGAACAGGTGCGCGGCTTCCTCTTGTGAGGCGCGACTCGTTCGGCGGGGGTGCGACGGGGGTGTACGGGGGACAATCCCCGTAGGCCCGTCCTCCGGGAGGTTGCCATGCGGCTGTCGTCGGCCGGTTCAGGCAAGGTGGCGCAGAGTCCCGTCCACCACCCGCTGTTCGCCCGTTACTACGCCCGGTTCAGTGTGGCCGCGGAGTCCCGGCTCGGGATGGCCGGGGTGCGCGAGCGGCTGCTCGCGGGACTGTCCGGGCGGGTGATCGAGATCGGCGCGGGCAACGGGCTGAACTTCACCCACTACCCGGCGGCGGTCGCGGAGGTCGTGGCGATCGAACCGGAGCCGCTGCTGAGACGGTTGGCGCTGCAGTCGGCGCGGCACGCCGAGGTGCCGGTCGACGTGGTGCCGGGGGCGGCGGAGGCGCTGCCCGTCAAGAGCGAGGCCTTCGACGCGGTCGTGCTGTCGCTGGTGCTGTGCAGCGTGCGGGACGCGCCCCGGGCCCTGGCCGAGGCACGGCGGGTGCTCAGGCCCGGCGGCGAGGTGCGGTTCTTCGAGCACGGCCGCGGCGGCGGCCGGATGATGACACTGACCCAGCGCGCCCTGGACCGGAGGCTGTGGCCGGCGCTCAACGGCGGCTGCCACCTGTCCCGGGAGCCGGTGGCCGCGCTGCGCGAGGCCGGGTTCGAACTCGGCCCGCTGCGGCGGATGCTGGTGCCGGAGAAGGGTCCGAGGCTGCCCGCCTCGTACTGCGTGCTGGGGACCGCCTGGCGGCCCGACGAGCCGGTCCGGCGCTGATCACAGGCTCCAGCGGCGCAGCTCCCCGGCGATGTCGTCGATGCTCGCCTCGCCGTTCTTGACCAGCCGTGCGAGGTCACGGACCTGCTCGGGTGTGGTGACGACCTTCAGGCCGCTGGCCACCAGATAGGCGTAGGCGACGGCCGAGGCGAACAGCGCGTTGGAGCGCTCCAGCGCGGGCACGTGGATGAGCAGCTGGAGCAGGGCCGCGGCGCGGGCGTGCGGGGTGTCGTAGACGGGCACGTCGAATATCTCGGCCCGGTGCCGGGCGACGGCGGCGACCAGCGCGCCCCAGTCGGTGACCTGCGGATCCCCCGCGTTCGGCGAGCATGAGCAGCCAGGCGAGGTCGATGCTGAGATCGTTCAAGGGATCAGCTGCGCCCCGCGCCGGAGTCGGTGCCGCGCGTCTCGGCGAACTCCTCGGCGAACACGGACTCGTACTGCTTCATGAAGTCGGCCGCGGCGTCCACGAAGGTGCGGCCGGCCTCCCCCGCGTCCTGTCTGACCAGCTCTTCGATGTAGCGGTTGACGCTCATGCCGCGGGCCAGGGCGCGCTCGCGGGCCGCGCGGGCGGTGTCCTCGTCCACGCGCACGTTCAGCTGGGTCTTCGCCATGGTTCGACGCTAGCGCCGAGGTGCTAGCAACGGCAAGGGCCACCGGACGGAAGGTGCCCCTTACACGGTCTCCTGGTCCTCGGGCCGAGGGGGGATTCCGGCTGTGCGACGGGTCACACTAGGCTCGGCCCCGACCATGAGTCGGGACGTCCAGGCGACCGGGAGGCGGTCTTGTCCACACCTGCTTCGGAGTACGCGCCGGGCCGGGCGCCGGACGGCGGGGTCGCCGCCCGCGCCCGCGGCCTGACCAAGGCGTACGGCTCGGGCGAGACGGCCGTGCTCGCCCTGGACTCGGTCGACGTGGACATCGCACGCGGCCGGTTCACCGCCGTGATGGGTCCCTCGGGCTCGGGGAAGTCCACGCTGATGCACTGCCTTGCCGGACTGGACGACGTGTCGGCCGGTCAGGTCTGGGTCGGCGACACGGAGATCACCGGCCTGAAGGACCGCGAACTGACCCGGCTGCGGCGGGACCGGATCGGGTTCATGTTCCAGTCGTTCAACCTCATACCGACGCTGAACGCGGCCGAGAACATCACGCTGCCCATGGACATCGCGGGCCGCAGACCCGACGAGAAGTGGCTGGACCAGGTCATCGACACCCTCGGGCTGCGCGGACGGCTGACCCATCGCCCGGCGCAGCTCTCGGGCGGTCAGCAGCAACGGGTCGCCTGCGCGCGGGCGCTGGCCTCCCGGCCCGAGCTGATCTTCGCCGACGAGCCGACCGGAAACCTGGATTCCCGGGCCGGGCTGGAGGTGCTGGGCTTCCTGCGCAGCGCCGTGGACGACCTGGGGCAGACCGTCGTCATGGTCACCCACGACCCGGGCGCCGCCGCCCACTCCGATCTGGTGCTCTTCCTCGCCGACGGGCGGATCGTGGACCGGATGGAGCGGCCGACCGCGGATGCCGTACTGGAGCGGATGAAGGCGTTCGACGTGGTGCGCGGACGGCTCGGCGACGACAGCATCACCCTGGAGGACTGACCCGGTGCTCAAGGCCACCTTGAGGAGCTTCCTCGCGCACAAGGGCCGGCTGGCGCTGTCCGCGCTGGCGGTCGTCCTGTCCGTCGCGTTCGTCGCGGGCAGCCTGATCTTCTCCGACACCGTCACCCGTACCTTCGACCGGCTCTTCGCCTCGACCTCCGCCGATGTGACGGTCGAGCCGAAGCAGGACCTGAAGTCCCCGGTGCCCAGCGGCGCGGTGCAGACCGTGCCCGCGGCCCTGAAGGAACAGGTGGCGAAGGTCGACGGGGTCGCGGCGGTGCACGCGGACGTGTCGGTGCAGAACGTGGTGGTGGTCGACGGCCACAACAGGTCGGTCGGCCCGACCACCGGTGCCCCGACCATCGCCACCTCCTGGTACGTCACCCACCGCAGCCCGGTGAAGCTGACCTCCGGTCATGCGCCGGACGGCGCGGGCGAGGCGCTGCTGGACGCGGACACCGCCGACAAGAAGCACGTGCGGATCGGCGACACGCTGACCGTCCAGGCGCAGCCGGGCACCTTCCGGGTCCGGGTCGTCGGCATCGCCACGTTCACCACCACCAACCCGGGCGCGGCCCTGGTCTTCCTGGACCCCGCGGTCGCCGCCCGCGAGCTGCTCGGCTCCGCCGGCCGGGCCACCAGTATCTCGGTGGACGCGGCCAGGGGCGTGAGCGACCCGGAGCTCAAGCGCCGCGTCGGCGAGGCCGTCGGCACCGGCACCTACGACCTGAAGACCGCCGACGAGCAGGCCAGGTCGGCCGCGGCCGACCTCGGTGGATTCCTGGACGTCATCAAGTACGTGATGCTGGGATTCGCCGGCATCGCCGTGCTCGTGGGCATCTTCCTGATCGTCAACACCTTCTCGATGCTGATCGCCCAGCGCACCCGTGAACTGGGCCTGCTGCGGGCCCTGGGCGCCGACCGGCGGCAGGTGCGGCGGTCGGTGCTCACCGAGGCGGTGCTGCTCGGTGTCGTCGGCTCCACGCTGGGCCTCGCGGCCGGGATCGGCCTGGCGTTCGGGCTGATCCGGCTGATGAGCGCGTTCGGCATGAACCTGAAGGCCACGGAGATGGTCATCGGCTGGGCGACGCCCGTCGCGGCGTACGCCGTCGGCGTCGGCGTCACCTTCGTCGCCGCGTACCTGCCCGCGCGGCGCGCCGCGGCCGTCTCGCCGATGGCGGCACTCGCGGACGCCGAAGTCGCCGGTGTGGGCAAGCCGTTGAAGGTGCGGGCGATCGTCGGATCCGTGGTCGGGGCGGCCGGCGCGGCCGCACTGGCCGGGTGCGCGGCGGCCACGAAGACCGCCTCGGCGGCCTCCCTGCTGGGCCTCGGCGTGGTGCTGACGCTGATCGCGACCGTGATCGCGGGGCCGCTGCTGGTACGCCCGGTGATCCGCGTCCTGGGCGGTGCCTTCCCCGCGCTGTTCGGATCGGTCGGCCGGATGAGCCAGCGCAACGCCCTGCGCAATCCGCGCCGTACCGGCGCCACCGCGGCCGCGCTGATGGTGGGTCTCGCGCTGGTCGGCGGGATGTCGGTGGCGAGCGCCTCCATGTCCGCCTCGTTCGACCGGCAGATCGACAAGACGCTGGGCGCCGACTTCACCGTCCAGAACACCAACTTCCTGCCGTTCACCCGGGAGATCACCGACAAGGTCCGCGGCACCGAGGGCGTACGGCTCGTCGTGCGGCAGCGGTTCGCACCCGTGGCCGTACGCCTGCCCGACGGCAAGCGGGTGGAGACGACCGCCGCCGGCTACGACCCCCAGGTGGACGAGGTCGCCCATGTCACCTACGCGGCCGGGAGCAGCGCGGCGGCCCTCGCGGACGGCGGCCTCGGCATGGACGTCACCTTCGCCAGGGATCACCACGTGCGCCTGGGCAGCACGCTTCCCGTCGAGTTCCCCGGCGGCCGCACGACCGAGATGAGGGTCGGCGCCCTCACCGACCAGGGCGGCAGTGGCGGATTCGGCATGCAGGGCGGGCTGTTCTTCGGCATCGCGACCGTGCAGAAGTACGTCCCCGGCGGCCAGGACGCGGCGCTCTACGTCGACAAGGCCGCCGGCACCGGCGCGGACCAGCTGCGCTCCCGGCTGGAGCGGACGCTGAAGCCCTATCCGCAGGTCCAGGTGCGCGACCAGGCCGACTACAAGAAGCTCGTCCACGACCAGATCGCCGTGCTGCTCTACCTGGTGTACGCGCTGCTCGGACTCGCGATCGTCATCGCCGTGCTCGGCGTGGTCAACACCCTCGCCCTGTCGGTGGTGGAGCGCACCCGGGAGATCGGGCTGCTGCGCGCGATCGGTCTCGGCCGCCGGCAGCTCAGGCGGATGATCCGGCTGGAGTCGGTGGTGATCGCCGTGTTCGGCGCGGTCCTCGGGCTGGGGCTCGGGCTCGTGTGGGGCGTGTGCACCCAGCAGGTGCTGGCCCTGCAGGGCATGAGCGCGCTCGCGATCCCGTGGGGCACGATCGTCGGGGTGGTGATCGGCTCGGCAGTTGTGGGCATCGTGGCGGCCCTGCTGCCCGCGCTGCGGGCGTCCCGGATGAACGTGCTGGCGGCGATCGCGCACGAGTGACGGCACCTTCTTCCGACTCTTCCGGGCGAGGCGCCTCCTCCCCTGGGCGAGGCGCCTGCTCCCGGGCGGCAGGCCTGCCCCTGCGCGTGGCGCGGGCGTGATGGAATCACGGGCACAGACTCAAGTCACCTGTTGTTGAGGAGAGTTCATGCCGCGCGCGTTCCGTTTCGGGGTCAGTCTGCTCACGCCGTCGCCCGCCGCCGAGTGGCGGGCCAAGTGCCGCCGCGCCGAGGAGCTCGGGTACGACGTGATCCTGGTCCCCGACCACCTCGGGATGGCCGCGCCGTTCCCCGCGCTGGTCGCGGCCGCCGAGGCGACGGAGCGGCCCCGGCTCGGGACGTTCGTGCTGAACGCGGGCTTCTGGAACCCGACCCTGCTGGCCCGCGAGGTCGCGACCACCGACGCGCTGACCGGCGGCCGGCTCGAACTCGGCCTGGGGACCGGGTACGTCCGGTCCGAGCACGAGGCGGCCGGGCTCCCGTACGGCTCCCCGCGCGAGCGGGTGGACCATCTGCGGCGCACGGTCGAGGAGCTGGACCGGCTGCTCGGCGCCGCGGATCACCCCGGCTCCGGGCTCCGCCCGGGCGGCGGGACCCCCGCGCCCCGCCCGGCCCGGAGCCGGGTGCCGCTGCTGCTCGGCGGCAACGGCGACCGGATGCTGCGCCTGGCAGCGGAGCACGCGGACGTCGTCGGCTTCACCGGGGCACGGCTGGTGCCGGGCTCCACGACGGGGAAGCTGGAGCCCGTCGACGCGGCGGGGGTGGACGAGCGGGTGGCCCGCTACCGGGAGCTGGCGGCGGGCCGGACGGAACCCGCCGAGCTGAATCTGCTCCTCCAGCTGGTGGCCGTCACCGACGACCCGGAGCCCGTGCTCCGGCCGCTGCTGGAGCGGCAGCCCGGGCTGACCCCGGACCGCGCGCTGGCGCTGCCCGTCGTGCTGGCCGGCCCGCTGGAGGAGGTCGTGACGCGGGTGCGGGCGCAGCGGGAGCGGTTCGGATTCTCGTACCTGACCGTCCTGGAGCCCCACATGGAGGCGTTCGCTCCGGTGATCGCCCGGCTGCGGGAGGAGTCCGCATGATGGAATTCCCCCGGCGCGAGCAGCCCGGTGTGCTGGGCTGGGTCCATGATCGAATCGAGCACACGTTCCGCCCGGCCCGGCGACCTCGACGCCGTCCTCGCCTTCTGGAAGACCGCCGCCGAGGGCACCAGCATCAGCGACGACCGTGCGGGAGTGGAGCGGCTGGTCGCCCGCGATCCCGGGGCGCTGATCCTTGCCGAGCAGGCGGGCGAGCTGGTCGGCACGGTGATCGCGGGCTTCGACGGCTGGCGCTGCCATCTGTACCGGCTCGCGGTGCATCCGGAGCGGCGGCGCCAGGGCATCGGCTCGGCGCTGCTGGCCGCCGCCGAGGAGCGGTTCGTACGGCTCGGCGGGCGGCGCGGGGACGCGATGGTGCTGGTCCGCAACGAGACCGCGCACCACGCCTGGCGGGCGGCCGGGTACGCGCCGGAGGAGAAGTGGCGGCGCTGGACGAAGCCGCTCACCGACTAGGCCGCTTTGCCCATCCTTTACCATTGGGGGAGCACTCGGCCCTCGATGAAAGGTTGTGAGCGTCCACCCATGGGCGATGCTCCCAGTCCGCGACACCGCGCGTTCCGCCCCGCCCTGTCCGATCATGGGACAGGGGTGACCCGATGACCGAAGTGCTGCTCCTTCTGGTGGCGATCCTGCTCTCGCTCGCCTGCGGCGGCTTCGTGGCCGCCGAGTTCTCGCTGACCACGGTCGAGCGGGGCGAGCTGGAGCGGGCCGTCGAGCGCGGCGAGCGCGGCGCGGCCGGCGCCCTGAAGGCCGCACGGAACCTGACGTTCCAGCTCTCCGGCGCACAGCTCGGCATCACGGTCACCAACCTGGTGGTCGGCATGCTCGCCGAACCGTCGATCGCCAAGCTGCTCGCCGGGCCGTTCGAGGCGTTGGGTCTCTCGTCCGCCACGGCGAGCACAGCCGCGCTGCTGCTGGGCACGGGGCTGTCGACGGTGTTCCTGATGGTCGTCGGCGAGCTGGTGCCGAAGAACTGGGCGATCTCCTCGCCACTGGCCGTTGCGAAGCGGGTGGGCAACCCGCAGCGCTGGTTCAGCGCCGCGTTCCGCCCCTTCATCACGCATCTCAACAACACGGCCAACCGTGCGGTGCGCCGGATCGGCATCGAGCCCGCCGAGGAGCTGGCCTCCGCGCGCGGGCCCCAGGAGCTGGCGGCCCTCGCCCGGCACTCCGCCAAGGCGGGCGCGCTGGAGGCGGACACCGCCGAACTGTTCGTCCGGACGCTGAACCTGGCCGACCTCACCGCGGAGAACGTGATGACCCCGCGCGTCCAGGTCGTCGCCCTCGACACCCTTGCGACCTGCGAGGACGTGGCGAACGCGACCCGGGCGACGGGCCTGTCCCGGTTCCCGGTCTACCGCGGCAGCCTCGACTCGGTCGTCGGCGTCGCCCACATCAAGGACGTCCTGGCCCTGCCCGCCGAGGAGCGGCCCCGCCGCTCGGTCACACAGGTGGTGCGCGAGCCCCTGCTGGTGCCCGAGTCCCTCACCGTCGACCGGCTGCTGGACCGGCTCTCCGGCAAGCGCACCATGGCCGTCGTCATCGACGAGTACGGCGGCACGGCGGGCGTGGCGACGCTGGAGGACATCGTCGAGGAGGTCGTCGGCGAGGTACGGGACGAACACGACCCGCACGAGACGCCCGACCTCGCCCCCGCCGGCGCCGACGAGACGGGCCGGGCCCTGTACTCCGCGGACGGCGCCGCCCGCACCGACCAGCTCGCGCGCGTGGGTCTGCGGGTGCCCGAGGGGCCGTACGAGACCCTGGCCGGCCTGGTCGCCACCGAGCTGGGCCGCATACCCGAGGTCGGGGACCGCGTCGAGGTGGCCGGCTGGCGGCTGGACGTGGTGGACGCCTCGGGGCGGCGGGCGGCCCGGGTGCTGCTGCACGCGCCGCTGGACGACGCGAAGGACACCGAGCGCGACGACGACAGGACGGAGGGGGCGCGATGACCGCCGTACAGCTGCTGATCGGTCTGGCGACGCTGGTCGTCAACGCCTTCTTCGTGGGCGCCGAGTTCGCGCTGATCTCCGTGCGCCGCTCCCAGATCGAGCCGCTCGCCCAGGAGGGCGACCGGCGCGCGAAGAGTGTGCTGTGGGGTCTGGAGCACGTCTCCGCGCTGCTGGCCGCCGCCCAGCTCGGCATCACGCTGTGCACGCTGGTCCTGGGTGTGGTCGCCGAGCCGGCGATCGCGCATCTGCTGGAGCCGGTGTTCCACGCGGTCGGCGTGTCCAAGAGCGCGGGCCACGCCGTGTCCTTCGTGATCGCCCTGACCCTGGCCACCTATCTGCACATGCTGCTGGGCGAGATGGTGCCCAAGAACATCGCGCTGGCCGAGCCCGTGCGCAGCGCGCTGCTGCTCGGCCCTCCCCTGGTCGCGCTCTCCCGGGCACTGCGGCCGGTGATCTTCGCGATCAACGCCTTCGCCAACGGGCTGCTGAAGCTGCTCAGGGTGGAGGCCAAGGACGAGGTCGCCGCGACCTTCACCGAGACCGAACTCGCCGAGATCGTCAAGGACGCCAGCGCGGCGGGACTGATCGACGACCGGGCGCAGGAGCGGCTGCGCGACGCCCTGGAGCTGGGCAGACGGCCGGTGCGGGACGTGGTGGTGCCCCTGGAGCGGGTGGTGTACGCACGCGTGGGCGTCACGGCGGAGCAGCTGGAGCGGCTGTCGGCCGATTCGGGCTTCTCCCGGTTCCCCGTGGTCGACGAGGGCCGCCGGATCGTGGGGTATCTGCATGTCAAGGACGCTCTGGACGCCATGCCCCGGGACACGCCGTTCCGGCTGCGCGACATGCGGCCCATCGCCCGGGTGCGCGAGAGCACCCCGCTGGACGACGTGCTCACCGCGATGCGGGGCAGCCGTACGCACGTCGCGGGCGTGCTCGGCGACGACGGACGGCTGGCCGGTCTGGTGACCATGGAGGACGTGCTGCGGGAGCTGTTCGCGCAGCCCGCGTGAGGGGCGTCCTGGATCGTCCGGGGTGACCGACCGCTGGGTATGGAGCCGGGATACCATCGCTGTCGCCATGCAGACGAATCCCATACCTCCCACGCACTCGAGCCTGGTCGCGGTCGGCGACTCCTTCACCGAGGGCATGTCGGACCTGCTGCCCGACGGCTCCTACCGGGGCTGGGCCGACCTGCTCGCCACGCGGATGGCCGCCCGTACCCCCGGGTTCCGGTACGCCAACCTCGCGGTGCGCGGCAAGCTCATCGGGCAGATCGTGGACGAGCAGGTCGAGGTGGCTGCCGCCATGAACCCCGACGTGATCACGCTCGTCGGCGGACTCAACGACACCCTGCGGCCCAAGTGCGACATGGGCCGGGTGCGGGGCCTGCTGACGGAGGCCGTCGAGCGGCTGGCCCCCAGCTGCGGGCAGCTCGTGCTGATGCGCAGCCCCGGCCGGCAGGGCCCGGTGCTGGAGCGGTTCCGGCCGCGCATGGAGGAGCTGTTCGCCTGCGTCGACGAGCTGGCCGAGCGGCACGGCGCCCTGGTGGTGGACCTGTACGGGGCGCCGTCGCTGGCCGACCCGCGCATGTGGGACGTGGACCGGCTGCATCTGACGGCCGAGGGGCACCGCCGGGTCGCGGAGGCGGTGTGGCAGACGCTCGGCTACGAGCCCGAGGACGGCGAGTGGCGCACGCCGATGCCGGCCACCGCACCGCCCGGGTGGGGCACCCGGCGGGTCGCGGACGCCCGGTTCGCCAAGCAGCACCTGCTGCCGTGGATCGGCCGTCGTCTGACCGGCCGCTCCTCCGGCGACGGCCGCCCGGCGAAGCGGCCGGAGCTGCTGCCGTACGAGGGACCGGCGTAGCGTTCAGGTCATGACCACCCGGGTGATCAGCCTCAGGGGCCGGATCCACGAGTTCGGCCCCCGGCTGGAGCACGCCCCAGCGGACGTCGTCTACGTGGGCCGCCGCTGGACCATGGGCGGCTGGGATCTCCCGCGCCACCCGCTGTACAACCCGTTCGCCTACGACACACCGAAGAAGAAGCGGGACGGCACCCGGGCCGAGGTCATGGCGCTGTACCGGGCCCGCCTCCTGGAGCGCCCGGAGCTGCTGGACCTGGTCCCGGACCTGCGTGGAAAGACCCTGGCCTGCTGGTGCGCACCCGAGCTGTGCCATGCCGGTGTACTGGCGGAACTGGCCGACACGGACGAAGTGGCGCAGCTCTCGTAGCATCCGCCGAACAACCCCATGGCGCTGGCCTGCACAAATCGCCAGTAGAATCCGTGTACGTGACTTCAGCGCCCGCCAAGCCCCGCATCCCGAACGTCCTCGCCGGACGTTACGCCTCCACCGAGCTCGCCACGCTCTGGTCGCCCGAGCAGAAGGTGAAGCTGGAGCGGCAGCTCTGGCTCGCCGTGCTGCGGGCCCAGAAGGACCTCGGCATCGAGGTGCCGGACGAGGCGATCGCCGACTACGAGCGCGTCCTCGACACCGTCGACCTGGCCTCGATCGCCGAGCGCGAGAAGGTCACCCGGCACGACGTGAAGGCACGGATCGAGGAGTTCAACGACCTCGCCGGGCACGAGCACGTGCACAAGGGCATGACCTCCCGCGACCTCACCGAGAACGTGGAGCAGCTGCAGATCCGGCTGTCGCTGGAGCTGATGCGCGACCGCACGGTGGCCGTGCTGGCGCGGCTGGGCAAGCTGGCCGGCGAGTACGCCGAGCTGGTCATGGCCGGCCGCTCGCACAACGTCGCCGCGCAGGCCACGACCCTCGGCAAGCGCTTCGCGACCGCCGCCGACGAGCTGCTCGTCGCCCACGGCCGGGTCGAGGAGCTGCTCGGCCGCTACCCGCTGCGTGGCATCAAGGGCCCGGTCGGCACCGCGCAGGACATGCTGGACCTGCTGGGCGGGGACGCCTCGAAGCTCGCCGAGCTGGAGGACCGGATCGCGCGGCACCTGGGCTTCTCGCAGGCGTTCACCTCGGTCGGCCAGGTCTACCCGCGCTCGCTGGACTACGAGGTCGTGACCGCGCTGGTGCAGCTGGCGGCGGCGCCGTCCTCGCTGGCCAAGACGATCCGGCTGATGGCCGGGCACGAGCTGGTCACCGAGGGCTTCAAGCCGGGCCAGGTCGGCTCCTCGGCGATGCCGCACAAGATGAACACCCGCTCCTGCGAGCGCGTCAACGGCCTGATGGTGATCCTGCGGGGCTACGCCTCGATGACCGGCGAGCTGGCGGGCGACCAGTGGAACGAGGGCGACGTCTCCTGCTCGGTGGTGCGCCGCGTCGCGCTGCCGGACGCGTTCTTCGCCCTTGACGGCCTGCTGGAGACCTTCCTGACGGTGCTCGACGAGTTCGGCGCCTTCCCCGCAGTGGTCGCCCGTGAACTGGACCGCTACCTGCCGTTCCTCGCCACCACCAAGGTGCTCATGGGCGCCGTGCGCTCGGGGGTCGGCCGCGAGGTCGCGCACGAGGCGATCAAGGAGAACGCCGTCGCCACCGCGCTCGCGATGCGCGAGCAGGGCGCCGAGCGCAACGACCTGCTCGACAAGCTCGCCGCCGACGGGCGGCTGCCGCTCGACCGGGAGCAGCTGTCGGCGCTGATGGCCGACAAGCTGTCCTTCACCGGCGCGGCCGCCGCCCAGGTCGGCGTGGTCGTCGGCCGGATCGAGGAGATCGTCAAGCAGCGTCCGGAGGCCGCCGGCTACACGCCCGGAGCGATCCTCTGACCAGATTCACCCAGGCGGAACTGGAGGCCGCCCGCGACCGTCTCGTCCCCGACGTGGTCGCGGACGGTCTCCAGGTGCTGTTCTGCGGCATCAATCCGGGGCTGATGACGGCGGCCACGGGCCATCACTTCGCCCGCCCGGGCAACCGCTTCTGGCCGGTGCTGCTTCTCTGCACTTCACCCGGACGAGTGACGACCTAGTTCCCGAAGGGGTCGGGCCCTTCCCAGTCGCGCTCCTCGGCCTGGCCCCAGCCAGCCGGAGAGGCCGCGCGATGATCAAGCCTGCGCTGGAGCACAGCGTCTGCCTTGGCTGCTTGCATTGCGGATTCGATCACGAACAGGCGGGCGAACTGATAGTCCTCGTGGGTAAGCAACTTGTGCCCTTCTTCCACGAAGAATCTGGCGTTTCCGCCCATGTAGCGCCCAACCTGAGGCGTCAGGACATCGAAACGCGCATACCGGGTGTAGTCGATCCCAAGTGCAGTCACTCGCATTGCCCGCTGCATCTCCTTAGTCACCTTCGTGACACTCGACAACTGCTTTGAGATGTCCTTGATATGACTCAAGAGATCAGTCAGGCGTAGCTTCTTGGCCTCCCTGTCCCCACCGATCCTGCGACTCTCGTCACGGTAGTCTTTGACATCACCGAACCGGAACGGCGGCCTGTAGGCCGACCGTCGAGTCTCGGTGTAGTGCTCGATGAGCTCCGTGAAGGCGATCGAAAGCGCAGCCATGGCTTGCGGAAGATCTCCCCCGTCAGCACAAGTCTGCGCGAATTGCAGAAACTTCACGGTCTGAGGCCGCGACACGAGGTCGATCATGTCGATCTGCGTGAACGACCCTCCAAAGATCATGGGGGTGGCGTCGGTGAAGAAGGTCAGCACGTCCGCGCGAACCTGGTCAATGTCTGTCGGGGATGGAACGGCACCGTGATGCTTGAGGTTGACCCGGAGCTTATTCATCCGCTCCATTGCTTTCTTGCTCGGCAGCTGCGTGTTGGGCGGCAGGCCGACTGCGAGCTTCTCCCAGTACTGAGAGAAGTTGATCTGGGTCGGAAGGCCGACCTGGAGGTGTTCCCCCGCAAGAACAAGGAACAGCTCGACTGCGTCATGAAAGGACAGCACAGCGGTTGCTGCGAGGGGCTGAGGCTGCCGAGACTGCGCCACGCCCTGCTCGTGGAGGAAGCGGATGAAGGCCAACCTCTGCACGGTCTGGGGTGTTAGCGGGTTAGTCGGGGTGGTCATCATGCCTCCGGAGGTCGTGGATGGGGCAAGCCGAGATCGACAGGGCCGCGGCGAGTGAGCCGCAGGGCCTCCTCGCGCTTGGCGCGAAGAAAGGTCAGCGTCAGGTCGATGCCGTCGATCTCACCGAGCCACTTCTCGGCCTCCGCCCGCTTCCGCCTGACCTGAAGATCTTCCTCCAAATCGTCCAGACGCGCGAGCATTTTCGGGTTGATCTGGAGCATCGGGCAGCGGATGCAGGCATGTTCGTGTTGACAGGGGGTGCCGTAAGGGCGTGCGCAGGAACCGAGTTCGACCTTGCGTCGGTCGAAGTGTTCCTGGAACTCGTCCCATTCCTGGCCTGTTGCGTCGCGGTACTCACCCTCAGGCCGAATTTGGCGGCGGTGGTGCAGATGCTCCTGGTAGTGGCGGACGACGTCCTCGTCGAAGACCGCGACGTAACCACGGGTGGTCTGGATGTTGAGGTGGCCCAACAGGGCCGCTCCGATGTGGATCGGCAGGCCGCTGTTAACGAGTTCGGTGGCGAAGATTCTTCGGAAGTCGTGCGGGGTGAACTTCAATCCCCGGAACCCTGGATGTGCTTCGGCAAGGGCCTGCCCGCGTCGACTGATCATCTCCTGGATGGTGCCCGTGCAGAACACGGCGGGCGTGGTGCCGTTCTGCCGTTGGAAGAGGAACGGCATGGGGGCGCTCCACTCCTTGTCGTGCGGGTCGTACCGACTGACGAGAGGGATCGGGCGGCCTGTGCCGGTGTGCCGGCGGATGATGGATGCGATGACGTGGAAGAGTTCGGCAGACATCGGGATCACGCGTTCGCGGTCGGTCTTCGATGGTGCGATCACCAGCAATGCGATGACCTCTCCGTTTGCCCGCTGGTATTGCCGGACGCTGAGATGGGTGAGCTCGATGAGTTCTTCCACCCGTACTCCGGAGTGCCGCAGGGTCTCGACCGCGGCCCACTCCCAGAAGGCTGTTTCTTCCTCGGTTCCGATGTGGATGATCTGGCCGCTGGACTCTTCGATGACACGGGTGGGGACCGCGTCACCGTGGCGGAGGAGCTTGCGGTCGGCTTCGGTGATGACGCGGCGGTAGTCGGTCCCGTCGTGAGCGAAGACTTCTCCCTCCGCTGCCTTGCTGGCCCGTTCGAGCAGGAGGCGGGCACGGTCGTAGCGCGTCTCCACGTGGTCGACCAGGACGGGCAGCAGGGGCTGGCGCTGACGGGTGCGGTTGGCTGAGCGTTCGTTGATCCGGCGTCGGCGAGTCCCAAGGCCGTGGAGTTCGCTGGGCGGAACAGGACAAGGGGCGACCCACGCTGCCCAGCTTTCTGGTTCCTCCGCGGCCCAGGTGTGCAGGTCGAAGTAGAAGCTTCGGACCGCGATGACGATGCTGTCCTGGCCGGCACGAGGCTTGCCGTTGTCCTTGACAGTGATCATCTGCCGCCAGGTCGCGTAGTGCTGGGGGGAGATCCGCAGATCAGCCTGGTCGGGGTTGACGCGCTCGATCTTCTCCCAGAAGTGATGGGCGACCAGCAGGACGAGGTTCTTCAGCGTGGAGTAGTCGGTGTCGGCCCGGCGACGCGTGAAGTAGTCGATCAGCAGAGCCCGCACCGCCTGATTGCGGATCGGGTACTGGGCAACCATCTCCTCAACGGTGCGTTGGCCCCGCATCAGAGCGGCCCGGAGCGTGGGAGGCGTCGCGGGCGGGAAGTGCCCCATGGCATATAGAACATTCCACATCCCTTGGCCGACCAGCCGGTTCGCCACCTTGTTCCCCGGCTGCAACACACTGCGAGCTCGGCGGTTTTCTTGCGTGAAGTGCACCACCGCTGCCGGCGTCACATCACTCAGTGCCACTCCCTGGACCGCAAGGAGGGTGCACAGCTCGGCCATGGCCTCTCGACGGTGGACGTGCCGCATCGGTTGCGCTTGAACCTGCGCGGCGTATTTGTCCAGTAGCGGGTCGTCCTGGCCGGCGACGAACATCAGCGCGAAGTTGTGCAATACGTTGCGCCGGAAGGTAACGAGGGTCGGCTGGATGACGCGCAGGCAGTAGAGCGCCCGCACCCCCGGGGTGATGGCCACGCCCGTGGAGCGTCGAGTTCCGAGCGAGTTGGCGGCGACAAGTCCCTGTCCGATGGGGCTGGCATCCCATCGCTCCTGCCACGTGTGACCGGAGAAGTCACGCAGGTACTGCAAGACGCATTCGGTGGCCTGCGCTCGCTGGTATCGGGTCACCTTGTCCGCGTCCATCCAGACCGTGGCGGCAAGTCGGGAGATGTGAGCGGCGGAGGCGGAGCCGAGCTCGCCGTGCGGGCGGGGCGGTGCCACAGCGACGGCTGGTTCGGGCGTGATGGTTCCTCCGACAAATCGGCTGGCGAAGTCGAGACCTTCGGCAACCGGGCCATGACGTCGACTGGCCCCCGTGGTGGTGCTGAGACGGGATTTAGGCACCGAACACCGCCGCGATGTCGTCGGCGTCGTAGCCGCTGGGGTAGCTCCGTTCGATGCGTGGAGCGTTGTAGTGCTCGGTGAGCTTGTCGAAAAGCTCCTCGACGCGCACCGTCAGGTAGCGGCTGGTGGTCTGGATGTTGGCATGCCGCAGGATGGCTTGCACTTCGGGCAGCGTGAGCTTGCCACCGTTGGCCATGCGGCTCGCGGCCGTGTGCCGCAGGTCGTGCAGCGTCCAATTGGTGCCCAGTACCTCGTTGGCGCGCTGCATGATTCGCCGCATCGCCCAGTAGGACAAGGGCCGGTCCGTCCCTCGGCGAGTCCGCCACAAAGGCTCGTCCGTCGGCGGGGTGCCGACCTCGTCGAGGTAGCGGGCCAACCGTACAAACGCCTGTGGAGAGGCCGGAACAGGCTGACGCTCCCGCGACCCCTTCGAGATCACGTAGACGCGCTGGCCAGCCCAGTCCAGGTCGCCGATACCGACGCCGAGCAATTCCTCTGCGCGGGCGCCACTGGTGACGTAGAACTCCAGTAGGGCGCGGTCGCGCTCGCATCCCATGCGCTCGAACAGTTCATCCCACAACTGATCGGGGATCGACCGCGGCGGCCGGTCTGCCACCTTCTGGCGCAGCCGGGCCCGGCCCAGCACCACCATCGGCTCCAGCGGGCTGCGGTGGGCCAGGGCCCGGCGCCGCTGCGGGGAGACCGGGACCGGGTTCGTGACCGGCCCGTTGCCCTGGTGCGCGTGGAACTCGTAGAACCCGCTGACCACCGACAGCGCGTGGTTGATCGTCCGCGGCGCGTAGCCAGCACGCAGGACCGGCTTCCCCGTACGCAGGTTCACCGAGCCCGGAGCCAGGCCACCAGCCGACTTGCGCTGCCGTTGAGGGTTCGGCGCTGTCCGCAGCCACCCGGCCAGCACCGCGGTCTCGGCCTCGGTCGCCCGCTCCCAACCGACCCCGAGCAGCCACAGCAGGCGGAACCAGCGCAGCAGGCCGTACCCGTAGCTGCGGACCGTCAGCGGGCTGCTGTCGTGTAGGGCCAGGTCCCTCAGGTACGCAGTGACCGGCTCAATCTCGTCGTCGTACCCGTTGAGGACGAGGTATGGGGGATGCACCTTCCTCGCCGGAACTACCGCACCGACACGGGGGACGTCCGCTCGCCCCTCCATCAGTTCATGTCGCAGGTCCACTCGCACTCTCCTCGTTGATCTCCGGTACCGACACCGAGACCAACGAGAAGACGTAGTGCAGATAACTGTGCACCTGTCCGGGTTCACCCCGAGGCTGCTGAAGCCCGCGGAGCAGCAGGAGCTGCTGTCGTACGGGCTCGGCATCACGAACGTGGTGGCCCGGGCGACCGCGCGGGCCGACGAGTTGAGCGCCGAGGAGTACGCCGAGGGCGGGCGGCTGCTGACGGCCAAGGTGACGCGACGCCGGCCGAGGTGGCTGGCCGTGGTCGGGGTGACCGCCTACCGGGCGGCCTTCGGGGACCGCAAGGCGCAAGTGGGGCCGCAGGAGCGGACCATCGGGGACACACGGGTGTGGGTGCTGCCCAATCCCAGTGGGCTGAACGCGCATTGGACGGCGGCGACGATGGCGGAGGAGTTCGCGCTGCTGCGGGAAGCCGCGGGCGGCGCGCCGGATCAGGGGGGATCCGTCGCGGTCACGACGCCGAGGAGTTGAAAGGGCAGCTCCGTGCCCCACTGGGAGACGCCGAGGGCGACCCATCGGCCCGTCCCGGCCGCCTCCCACAGGTGGACGTCCGGTACGTGTCCGCTGAGTCCGGCCCACGGCTCGGCTATCTCCTCGCCCTCCGTCGTCCGGCCGAAGAGGCTGTGCAGACTGAAGTGCTGCGGTGGTCCCCACCGGTCGGTGAGCCGCTCCGCGAGGCCGTCCCGGTCGGCCTCGTACTGCGCCGCGGTCTCCTCCCGGCCGGTGCCGTCGTCCTCCCAGAACTCGCCACTGGTCTGTAAGGCGACCAGGTGATAGCCGGGTCCGCTCTCGCCGTGCTCCGTCCTGCCGTGTGCCGTGGGGAACTCCCGGGCACACAGCAGGTCGATGAGGGTCAGACACTTCGCGATGTCCATGTGATCCAGTAAAGCGAGGCCCACTGACAATTGGCGGGCCGTCAGCCATGCCCGTGCCGGGCCGTCAGGCGTCCCGTGCCGGGCCGTACGGCATCCCCGTTGCCGCGGGCCGGCGCAGCCCGGCACTCGCCGGGGTGGGCGCGGCCGAGTACGATCCGCCCAACACGCCCGCGAGCTGGGAGGACGGACGGTGGGCCAGCTGACCGGCGGCGATCCCTCGCTGCTGCGGAGGATCAATTCCGCGGTGGTGCTGCACGCGCTGCGTGCCACGGACTGCGCGACGCTCACCGAGATCACCCGGGTCACGGGACTGTCCCGGCCGACCGTCGAGGGAGTCGTGGAGGGGCTCATCGAGGCGGGGCTCGTGGTCGAGAAGGCGGCCGAGGAGGGCACCGCACGCCGTCAGGGGCGACCGGCTCGCCGGTTCCGGTTCCGCGCCGAGGCGGGGCATCTGCTGGGGCTGGAGATCGGCGCCCACCGCGTCGCCGCGCTCCTGTCCGACCTGGACGGACGGGTGCTGGGCGCGCAGGCCAAAGAGGTGGACGAGACGGCTCCGGCGGACGAGCGCCTGGAGCGGCTGCGCGGCGCCGTCGCCGAGCTGCTGCGCCGGGCCGGGGTCGCGCGCAGTTCGCTGCGGGCGGTGGGCGTGGGAACTCCGGGCATCGTGGAGGCCGGCGGCACGGTACGGCTGGGCACGGCCCTGCCGCAGTGGACGGGCCTGAACCTGGGCGAGCGCCTCAGCCGCTCCTTCAAGTGCCCGGTGCTGGTGGAGAACGACGCCAACGCGGCGGCCGTCGCCGAGCACTGGAAGGGTGCGGCGACGGAGACGGACGACGTGGTGTTCGTGCTGGCCGGGCTCAGCCCGGGGGCGGGCTCACTGATCGGCGGACGGCTGCACCGAGGCTACGGCGGGGCGGCCGGTGAGATCGGCGCGCTCCATCTGCTGGGCCGGGAGGCGACCCCGGAGACGCTGCTGTCCACCACCGACGAGCCGCTGCACCCGTTGGACGAACAGGCTGTCGCCGAGGTGTTCGCGCTGGCCCGCGAGGGCGACCAGCGGGCTCGGGCGGCCGTCGAGCGGTTCATCCAGCGCCTCGTCCACGACGTGGCCGCGCTGGTCCTGGCCCTCGACCCGGAGCTGGTCGTGATCGGCGGCTGGGCGGCCGGCCTGGACGGCGTACTCGATCCCCTGCGCCGCGAACTCGCCCGCTACTGCCTGCGTCCGCCCCGGGTGGCGCTGTCCCTCCTCGGCGAGGCAGCCGTGCCCACCGGCGCCCTGCGGCTCGCCCTCGACCACGTCGAGGAGCAGCTGTTCGCGGTGGAGGGCACGGTCACGGCCCGTCGGACCGCGTGGCGCGGAGGCGGCGCTGTCTGATCTGCACGGTTGAGCGGGGCACGGTGCGTGAAGCCGCGATCCGGACCGGTGGGACACCGCGCGCCCCGGAGGGGTTCCGGGGCGCGGTGGGGTGGGCCGGGGCTCAGGAGGCCCGCTGCTCGGGGTCGTGGTGTATCTCCACGCCGGGCGAGTCGCCGAAGGTGAGGCGGCAGGTGTCGGCGCGGTAGGTCGCCACGGAGAGTGCCACGGTGCGGCCGCCCGCGAAGAAGCGGGTGGTGACGACCAGGACGGGTGCGCCGGGCAGCCGGTCGAGGTCCTTGGCGTCGTCCGCGCGGGCCGAGCCCAGCTCGACGGCGCGGTCCTGGCCCTCCAGCTCCTGGCGCTGCAGCTCGCGCAGCACCGCACGCGCGCGTGCCGGGCCGGACGGGGCGTCGATCGCGGTGAGGTCGGGCACCGAGGCGGCCGGGACGTAGAGCAGCTCGGTGGCGACGAGCTGGCCGTGGGACATCCGGGAGCGGCGCACGACGTGCACGGGCTCGCCGGAGTCCGCCTCCAGGGCGGCGGCCACGGCCACCGGCGGCGCGGACCGGTCGCAGTCGACCGGCTGCCAGGCGTCGTCCGCGGCCCCTGGCCAGGCGTGCTGCTCGCCGCCGACGGCCACGCCCACACGCGGGGGCGCGACGGTCGTGCCGACACCGCGGCGGCGCTGCAGCCGGCCCTCCAGCTCCAGCTGCTCCAAGGCCTGGCGGAGCGTGGCGCGGGCCACGCCGAAGCGGGCGGCGAGGTCGCGCTCGTTGGGCAGGATCTCGCCGACCGAGAACTCGGAGTCGAGTGCCTCACTGAGCACGGTCTTGAGATGCCAGTACTTCGGTTCCGGCACCGATTCCAGCTGCTGGGTCCCCACCCTGTCCTCCGCAAGAGCCGTGGTCCGGCGGTTTTTAGCGCCCTTGTTTATTAAAGGTTGTTGCACTTATCTGTGACCATAGGGCGGCCGAAACCCTTGGTCAAGACCAATCCTCGATCCCTGAGGCAACGCACAGGGGCGGCGCCGTGGAGCGTTCACGAGGCGTTCGCACGCGGCCGCATGTGTGACATCGCGGCAAAGCCCCCGTGGTACGACCTGGACTTTCGTCCCAGGACTCGGCGGACGGCCGGGGACCGCGGCTTGCCGGAGTCACGGACGAGGCACACGGTGCTGATGCGACGGTCGGCGACGTCCACCCGGAGGACGGCGTCAGGCTTGCCACCCGAAAGGGTGAGCATCACCTGCGCGCCGTTGACCTCGACGTGCCCGTGCTCACCGTCTCGTCCGACACGCCCCCCGACGCCCAGGTGGAATCGACCAGTTCCGTACCGGTCCGGACCACAATGTCCGCGGACCGCCGGTGGCCGGCGGCCGGGGTCCGAAAGGTGACCGATGCGCTACGCGGTGCTGGGCACGGGCGAGGTGGGCCGCACGCTGGCCGGCAGGCTGGTGGAGCTGGGGTACGAGGTGACCCTCGGGTCGCGGACGAAGGACAATCCGATCGCGGTGGAGTGGGCGACTGCCGCGGGCGGCCGGGCGCACGCGGGCTCGTTCGGGGACGCGGCCGCGGCGGCGGACGCGGTCATCAACGCGGTGGGCGGCCGGGTGGCGCTCGACGCGCTGCGGGCGGCGGGGGCGGAGCACCTGCACGGCAAGGTCCTGCTGGACGTCTGCAATCCCCTGGCGTTCGAGGACGGACAACTGCGTCTCGACCCGGTGGAGTCGGACAGCGTGGCCGAGCAGATCCAGCGGGCCTTCCCGCACGCGCGCGTGGTGAAGACGCTGAACACGGTCAACTGCCAGGTGATGGTGGCTCCGGCGCGGGTGCCGGGCGAGCACAACCTGTTCGTGTGCGGTGACGACGCCGCGGCCAAGCAACAGGCGACGGAACTGCTCGGGGAGTTCGGCTGGCCGGCGGACCGGGTGCTGGACCTGGGCGGCATCCGGTCGGCACGGTCCGTGGAGATGCTGCTGCCCCTGTGGTTCAACCTCTTCCAGAAGTTCGGGCACGCCGACTTCAACTTCGCGGTGCATCGGGGGCATTGAGGACGGCGCGAGCGCGCGGCGCCGCCGAACCAGGGGCTACCCGTCGGTAGTAATTGCTGACAAGCTGTCTACGGCGTCCGTCAGCAGCCCAGACGAGGAGCACCCCCATGTCCGCCACCGTCTCCTTCACGGTCCCCACTCCGCACGGCCCGAAGGACGTGACCGTCTCCTACGCGCGCGTGGGACGCGGTGAACCGCTGGTCCTGCTGCACGGCATCGGCCACCACCGGCAGGCGTGGGACCCGGTGGTGGACATCCTCGCCACCGAGCGCGACGTGATCGCCGTGGACCTGCCGGGCTTCGGCGCGTCCCCCGGCCTGCCGGCCGGCCTGGACTACGACCTGCCCACGACCGACTCCGTGCTCGGCGCCCTGTTCGAGGCGCTGGAGCTGGACCGCCCGCACGTGGCCGGCAACTCGCTGGGCGGCCTGCTGGCCCTGGAGCTGGGCCGCGAGAAGCTCGTGCGGTCCGTCACGGCACTCTCCCCGGCCGGATTCTGGACGCAGCCCGAGCGGCGCTACGCCTTCGCGCTGCTGCTCACGATGCGGGGCATAGCCAAGCGGCTCCCGCTGCCCCTGGTGGAGCGGCTGTCGCGCACGGCGGCCGGACGCACGGCGCTGACGAGCACCATCTACGGCCGTCCGGCACGCCGTTCACCCGAGGCCGTGGTCGCCGAGACGCTCGCGCTCGTGGGAGCCACCGGGTTCGACGCGACCCTGCGGGCGGGCACCACCGTCCAGTTCACCGACGATCTGCCGGGCATGCCGGTCACCGTGGCCTGGGGCACCCGGGACCGGCTCCTCGTACGCCGTCAGGGCGTACGCGCCAAGACGATCATCCCGCACGCCCGGCTGGTGCGGCTGCCCGGCTGCGGGCACTGCCCGATGAGCGACGACCCGGCGCTGGTCGCCCGCGTGATCCTCGACGGCAGCCGCTGACCGGCGCCCGCGAACGGGACGGCGAACGGGGCGGCGCGCGCCGGGCAGGCGTTCGCCGGGGAAGCCCGGCGCGCCGGAGCCCAGGGCGACCCCGGCGCCGACCAGGGCGCTGCCCACGGCCTGCGCGGGGCCGTAGGAGCCGGTGCCGACCAGCGGGGCGGTGCAGGCGGCGGCCACCGGGATGAGCCCGGAGAAGAGCGTGGCGCGCTCCGCTCCGAGCCGCTGCATGCCCATGTACCAGCACACGAAGCCGACGACCGTGACGACCGCCGCCTGCCACAGCAGCGCGGCGGTCTCCGCGGCGTCGGGACGGCGCAGCCACGCGCCACCGTCCAGGACCGCCCCGGCGAGCG
The DNA here is from genome assembly GCF_007827595.1 of Streptomyces sp. BK340. Classification (GTDB taxonomy): domain Bacteria; phylum Actinomycetota; class Actinomycetes; order Streptomycetales; family Streptomycetaceae; genus Streptomyces. Next base: position 40,313 of record NZ_VISR01000028.1, on the reverse strand, counting down.
CTGCCTCGGCGGCGGCGACGGCGCACACCGTCGCGGACAGCAACCGCGGCCCGAGCGGCCTCAGCACCGGCACTGCGAGGACGGCGAACCCCACCTCGCCGCCCAGCGCGCACGCCGAGAACGCGATTCCCGGCCCGTCCGTGCGGCCCCAGCCCTGCACGGTGAGCGCGCCGGCGGCGACGAGCAGGGCGCCGTGGAGCACCGCGCGCTGCGGGCGGCGCCCGTCGAGGAGCGGCACGACGACGGCCACCACGACCGGTGCGCAGCCGACGAAGACACCCGGCACCGCCGGTTCCGCGCTGCGTTCGGCCCCGATGACCGCCAGGTTGAAACCGACCATGCCGACGGCCGCCAGCAGCCCGAGGCGGAGCCATCGGCGCGGGCCGAGCGCGCGCAGCCGCCGGCCGGCGTCCCGTCCGGCGAGTGGGGCGAGCAGCAGGCAGGCGAGGGCGTAGCGCAGGAACTGACCGCCGGCGTACGGATAGTGGCCCAGGACGCTGTTGGCGGTGAAGGACCCGCCGACGAGCACACAGGCGAGGGCGGCGAGGAGGGCACCGCGGGTGGTGGTGGCGTTCATGACCGTGACGCTAGGAAGCGGCGCGGTCCGGTTTAAGGTCCACTTCCATGACGTCATCGGGGACCAATGCGGCCGGTCTGACGGGCTCCACCGCGTGGGAGCTGCTGCTGCCCGCCGCCTCGGCACCGGCACGCGCGCGTGGCCGTGCCCTCCAGGCAGCACTGCGCGGGGCCATCCGCTCGGGCCGGCTCGCACCCGGCACCCGGCTGCCGTCCAGCCGGGACCTCGCCACCGACCTCGGCGTGTCACGGGGGCTGGTCACGGAGGCGTACGAGCAGCTGACGGCCGAGGGGTATCTGCGCAGCGGCCGGGGCGCGGGAACGTGGGTGGGCGACGCGGTACGGGCGGCCCGGCCCGGCGCGCGGGACCTCGCGCCCCGCTCATCCGGCACCCGGGCCGACTTCGTCCCGGGCACGCCGGACCTGTCGCTGTTCCCGCGGGCCGCCTGGGCCACCGCACAGCGGGCCGTGCTGGCCGGGCTGGCGCACCACGAGCTCGGCTATCCGGACCCGCGCGGGCTGCCCCGGCTGCGCACCGCGCTCGCCGGACTGCTGGCCCGCCGCAGGGGCGTGGTGGCCGACCCGGAACGGATCGTGGTGGTCTCCGGGGTGGCCCAGGCGAGCGCCCTGGCCGGATCGGTGCTCCACGCGCGCGGGCTGCGCTCGATCGGGGTCGAGGACCCGGGGAGTCCGCAGCACGACGGCCTGTACGCGGCGGCCGGCCTGGGCACCGTACCGCTGCCGCTGGACGAGGACGGCCTGGCCCTCGGCCCGCTGCGCGCGTCGGGTGTACGGGCCGTGGTGACCACGCCCGCCCACCAGTACCCCACCGGGATCGCGTACTCGGCGCGGCGGCGTGCCGAACTGCTCGGCTGGGCACGGTCGGTGGACGGTCTGGTGCTGGAGGACGACTACGACGGGGACTTCCGCTACGACCGCGCACCCGTGGGCGCCCTCCAGGGCCTCGATCCGGAACGCGTCGCCTACATGGGATCGGTCAGCAAGTCCCTCGCCCCCGGGCTGCGGCTGGGCTGGCTGCTGGTACCCGCGGACCTGACGGAGGAGATCGTCGAGCGCAAACGGACCATGGACCTCGGCCATCCCTCGCTCGACCAGGCGCTGTTCGCGCACTTCCTGGAGCGCGGCGACTACGACCGGCAGCTGCGCCGCTGCCAGCGCGCCTACCGGGAGCGGCGCGACACCCTGGTGGCCGCCCTGGCCGGGCACTTCCCCGAGGCACGGGTGTCCGGGATCGCCGCGGGTCTGCACGCCATCGCCGAACTCCCCGAGCGGTACGGCCCGGAGGAGGACTTCGTGAAGCGGGTCGCCGCCGCCGGCGTCGCCGTACGGCCGCTCAGCGACTGCACGCATGCGCGTACCGGTGACCGCGGTGTGCGCCTCGTGCTCGGGTACGCGCATCTGCCGCCGGCCCGGATCCGGGCCGGCGTACGCCTGATGGCCGAGGCTCTGGACGGGTGATCTCCGGCCGGGCGTCCGGTTGTTCACCTGCGGTTCGCGTGCGCGCCGCAGCGCCCCAGTAGGTGTGGCTCTGCACACTGGCCGGATCCCGCTCCTGGAGGCACAGCCATGTCCCACAGTCCTTTCCCCGGCCGCCGCAGCGTTCTGCGCGGCTCCCTCGCCGCGTCGGCGGCCCTGGCCCTGCCCGCGGGCCTCGGCGCGGCACCGGCGTTCGCCCTCTCCGGCCGCCCCCAGGCGGGCTGGGGCGTGCAGACGGGTGACGTGACCGCCGACTCGGGCCTGGTGTGGGTGCGTTCGGACCGGCCCGCCCGGATGATCGTGGAGACCTCGGCCACCGAGTCGTTCCGTAGCCCGCGCAGGTGGCACGGCCCGCTGCTGGGCGCCGACACGGACTTCACCGGCACCACCCGGCTGTACGGCCTGCCCTCCGGCGAGCAGATCCACTACCGCGTGCTGCTCGCCGACCCGGACGACCCGCGCCGCACCGGCGAGCCCGTGCCCGGCAGCTTCCGCACCGCGTCCCGGCACCGCCGCGACGGTGTGCGCTTCCTGTGGTCGGGCGACCTGGCCGGGCAGGGCTGGGGCATCAACCCCGACCTCGGCGGCTACCGGATCTACGACGCGATGGCCAAGCTCGACCCGGACTTCTTCCTGTGCAGCGGCGACAACATCTACGCCGACGGCCCGATCAGCGCCACCCAGGCCCTGCCGGACGGCTCCGCCTGGCGGAACATCACCACCGAGGAGAAGGCGAAGGTCGCCGAGACCCTCGCCGAGTACCGGGGCAACTTCCGCTACAACCTGCTCGACGAGAACCTGAAGCGGTTCAACGCCCAGGTGCCCTCCGTCATCCAGTGGGACGACCACGAGGTGCGCAACAACTGGTACCCGGGCGAGGTGATCACCTCCGCCGACACCCGGTACACCGAGAAGAGCATCGACGTGCTGGCGGCGCGCGCCCGGCGGGCGTTCAGCGAGTACTTCCCGATCTCCACTCTGCGGCCCGGCGCGCAGGAGGGCCGCGTCCACCGCGTGCTCCGCCAGGGGCCGCTGCTGGACGTGTTCGTGCTGGACATGCGCACCTACCGCAACGCCAACTCACCCGACAACCAGACCGTGGACCCGCAGGGCATCCTCGGCCGGGAGCAGCTGGAGTGGCTCAAGCGGGAGCTGTCCCGCTCGCGTGCGGTGTGGAAGGTGATCGCCGCCGACATGCCGCTCGGCCTCGTCGTGCCCGACCCGATGGAGGGCCTGCCGAACTTCGAGGCGGTGGCGCAGGGCGATCCGGGCGCCCCGCTCGGCCGTGAGCTGCAGATCGCCGAGCTGCTGCGCTTCATCAAGCACCGGCGGATCACCGGCACGCTGTGGCTGACGGCGGACGTGCACCACACCTCGGCCCAGCACTACCAGCCGGCGCGGGCCGCGTTCACGGACTTCGAGCCGTTCTGGGAGTTCGTCTCCGGGCCGCTGAACGCCGGCGCGTTCCCGGCCGGCGCGCTGGACAACACGTTCGGTCCCGAGCGGGTGTTCGTGAAGGCGCCGACCGCGTCGAACGTCTCGCCCGCCAGCGGCTACCAGTTCTTCGGCGAGGTCGACATCGACGGCGGGAGCGGCGAACTGACGGTACGGCTGCGCGAGCAGGACGGCACGGTGCTGTTCACGCAGACGCTGCAGCCGGGCCGGGTCGGCCAGTAGGCACAGCGGGGCCGCCGGTCCCGTACGCTCGAAGCCGTGCCGCGCACCGGCGTCATCCCCCGGAGCGCGGCACGGTCAGCCGCCCGCCAACTCCTCCGCCGGGTCGGTGTTTTAGCAGTTCAGACCGATTGTCAGTGGTCGCCTCTACGGTTTTTCCCATGACGCGATCACTGCAGGCCGTGGCCTATCGCCGACCCTCCGCGCTCGAGTCCGCGGCGGACGGGCGCCGCCTCGGGCTGGAAACGTCCCGGGGTGCGACACCCACGGGTGTGCAGGACCATCCGCGTTTCTTCGCGGGCTTTCTGACGTCGCCTCAGGTCGTCGCCGCGGCGCTGCTCGCGGTGGCCGACGTGGCGGCCGCGCGCTACTACCAGCCGCAGCTGCGCGCCTCGCTCGACCCGGTGGTGACCGGCAACGGCGACCGGCTGCGCTTCGAGTCCTTCTCCGGCTGTGGCGGGGTGTACGCCCGGCTGGACGTCCTCACCCCCGGCCTCGACGGCGGCGAGGTGGGGCACGGCACGACGAACGTCGACGTCAACAATCCGCTGCGCGAGGCGCTGTCCCGGATCGGCACCGCCGATCCGCTCCATCTGCGCGTCGGGCCGGACGAGCTGGCGGTCACCACGCTGGACGGCCCGGTGGTGGAGAAGAAGGTCCCGCTGCCCGACCGGTGGCTGCGCGGCTTCGCCGAGGCCCAGGTGATCGCGGCCGGGTTCGACCTGCGGGCCGAGCTGCCGGCGGACGAGGCGGTGCGGTTCCTGCGGGGGCTGCCGAAGGCGGGCGGGGCCCGGCGGGCCTCGGGCGGACCGCGCTGGGTGGTCCCGGTGGGCCGCGGACTGCGGCCCACGACACGGCCGGTGCCGGGCGCGGTGTGCCTGCCGGGTCCGGAGCGGCTGGCCGCGCTGCAGCGGGTGCTGCGGCATGCGACGGCCCTTCGGGTGTACGGCCCCGCGGTCGGTAGTGCGGCGAGTACGGCCGCGGCCTGGGAGGCCGTCCTGCCCGGCATGCGTCTCACGCTCACGCTGTCGCCGGACGCCTCGCGCGGCTTCTCCGGCGAGGGCGGCGTCCTGGACGCGCTCGCCACCGACGAGGCCGCCGGGGACGCCGAGCTCATAGCCGTGCTGCTGGCGTGGGAGCCCCGCATCGACGTGGCCGACCTCGCGGCCGCCTCGGGACTCACGCCCGAGCGGGTGCGCGCCGCCCTGGTCCGCCTCGGCACCTCGGGGCGTGTCGGATACGACACGGCGGAGGCGGCCTACTTCCACCGGGAACTGCCCTACGACGCCGAGCGCGTGGAGAAGCACAATCCGCGGCTGCGCTCGGCCGGAGCCCTGGTGGCTGCGGGCGCGGTGGCCCTCGACGGCGCGCTGGCCACGGTGACCGCCGAGGACGGACATGTGCACCGGGTCCGGGACACGGCGGGGGTGCTCACCTGCAGCTGCCTGTGGTGGGCGAAGTACCGGGGCGGACGCGGTCCGTGCAAGCACGCGCTGGCGGTGCGGATGGTGCGGCGGGGCGCCGCGGTGGGACAGGACATGGCGGCGATCGACGGGGGCGTGCGATGAGTGAGCTGATGGAGGCGGTGCGGGCCGGGCGCACGGCGGAGACTCTGCGGCTGGTGAAGGGCATGACGGCGGCCGAACGGCGCGCGTCGCTGCCGGATCTGAAGGAGTTGCGCAAGGAGTTGCGGGCCGTGCCGCCGTGGGAGGGCCGGTTCGAGAAGATCCGCCCGGCGCTGCACCTGGCCGGTGCCGCCTGTCACACGGGAGCCGCGGCGGCCGCGGCCTGGCTCGCGGCGAGCGACCTGCGGTGGCGGCAGGCGTCCGCCGAGTCACTCCTGCGGGTGCTGGAGGACCGGGACACGGGCTGGCTGGCCGACGTGGCGCACCGGCTGGCCCAGCGGCCGGTGTCCGCGCAGGTGCCGTACGCCCTGATGGCGGGGCTGGTGAGCCGGTCGGGCTGCGAGGTCCCGGTGACCGACGCCTATGTGGTCGGCTGGGTCCGGCACGTCAGCGTCGGCGACCGCGGCCGGCGCCGGGAGGGCGTCGCCGACGTGCTGCGCCGCGAGCCGAACCTGGCCACGCTGGTCGGCGGGCTGTTCACGCTCTCGGATCTCTCCGAGGTCCGCTGGCTGCTCGGCGAGGGACCGGGCTCCTGGCAGAGCGCCCTCGCGGCACTCGTGCAGGAGGGCTCCCTGGACCGCGAGTTCCTGGTCGACGCCTGTGCCGCCCGGCTGGTGCGCGGCGGCGGGCCCACCGACCACCGGATCTTCCTGCCGGTGCTGACGGGGCTCGCACTCACCCGGGAGGAGGAGCGGGCGCGGATCCCGGACTGGACGGCGCTGTCCCGCGACGCGGTCTCCCCCGTCGCCGCACACGCACAGGCGGTGCTGACCGGCCTGGCGCTGGAGGGCTATCTGACCGCCCGGCACCTGGCCGAGGTCTCCGAGGGACTGCTGTTCCGCAGTGAGAAGAAGCTCGTGCGGGCCCAGCTCGTCCTGCTCGGCAAGGTGCTCGCCCGCGACCCCGGCACGGCGGCGGAGCTGCTGCCGGTGGTGGCCCAGGCGTTCGGGCACGAGGACACCCAGGTGCAGGAGCGGGCGCTCAAGCTCGTCGAGCGCCACCTGAAGGTGCTCGACGCCGACGAGGTCCGCGAGGAACTCGCCGGAGCCGCCCAGCAGTTGTCCCCGGCGCTGCGCGCCCGGGCGGCCGCGGCGCTGGGCGTCGTGGCGAGCGGGTCCGAGGAGGTGTACGAGGAGGTGCTGCCGCCCGCCCCGGAGCCGTTCCGGCTGGAGCCCGCGCCGCTGACGGCCGAGGAGGTGGCCGAGGAGATGGGGGCGTTGCTGGCCTCCGAGGGTGACGTGGCCGCGTTCGAGCGGGCGCTGGACGGTCTGGTGCGGCACGCGTACCAGGATCCGGAAGCACTGCGCCGGGCGCTCGTCCCGGTGGTCGCGAACCGCTGGTGGGCCACGGACGAGGACCGGCAGTGGCCGCGTACGGACGACATGTTCAGCAACTCCCGCTACGGCCTCTTCAGCGCCCAGCAAGGCCTCGAACTGCTCCTCGCGACCCTGCACGGGAAGGTGAGCACGGCGACGCTCCACGCCGCGGTGCGGAAGGGGCCGTCGGAACACGAGTGCCCGCACAGCGGCCTCGCCCGGGTCTTCGACGCGCGGCTGCGCGAGGTGGCGTACCGCCTGCGCACGGAACCGATGCCGATGCTGCTCGCCACGCCCACCTGGAGCACGGGCCTGCTGGAGCCGGCGGAGCTGGTGGCCCGCCTGGCGGAGTACCGGCGCCTGGACGCCCGGGTGTGTGCGACCGACTTCGCCCAGGCCCTGCTGCGGGTGCGCAGGGACGACCGTGCGGCGGCCGAGGAGGCGGCGGGGCGGGCCAGGGCGCTCGGCACTCCGGAGGGGGTGCGGCTGGCCCGCTGGCTGCGCGGCACCAACGCGGCCCTCCCCGAGGCCCGGCGGCACACCAAGGGCGAGCGGATCCTGCTGGAGCTGGCCGAACTCCCCGAGTTGCAGGACGGTTTCCCGCAGGAGTTCCACCGGCTCGGCCGGCCGCTGTCCGTCTTCTCCAACCGCTGGCACTGCAGCCACTGGAACCGCGCCACACGCCGGCACTGGCTCGCCGTGCTCCCGGAGCGGCGGGAGCTGGTCGCGGCCCGGTTGCTGCACGATCTGGCCGACACGGCGGTGGACGACGAGCGCGGTACCGGCGTCCTTCCGCTGCTCGCCGAATCCGGCGGCGCGGCGGGCGAGGCCGTGCACCTGTGCGTGGCGTACGGGCTCGGTGCGCGGCACCAGGAGGACCGGCTCGCGGCGGTGGACGCCCTGCTGGTGCTGGCCGCGCGGGGGCAGCTCGACGCGGCGCGGCTGGGCGCGGATCTGGGCGAGCTGGTGGGGCGCGGCGCGGTGAAGCCGCAGCGGCTGGCCGAGTCGGTGCGGACGGCGGCGGCCACGGGAGCCAACGCGACGATATGGGAGCTGCTCCGGCACGCCCTGCCCGTTCCGCTGGCAGGTCTGGTGACCGCCCGCCCGGAGGCGGCGGCCGTGGCGGCCCGGGGTCTCGGGGATTTGATGGCCGTGGCGGCGGAGTGCGCCGAGCGGTCCGGGGCACGCGGAGAAGTGCCGCATCTGGCGGAGGCCGCCGCGCGTGGCGGTTCCTCCCGTCTGGTCGTCCAGGCACGGCGGCTGCGGGACGCGCTGGCCGAGGAGGTGGCCGCCTGAGCCGGACCGGTATGTCCACGCACCAGAACCGTAGAAGATTGCAATAAAAAGGGCGGAAGCATGCTTTACCCATCGGTCACAAACCGTTCGTGATCACGCAACACCGTTCCTTCACAGTGGGTGCATGACTCCAGACATGTCTCAAGTGACCCGGACGAAGCACGGACGGCCCGTGCACCACTGGCGGCGGGACCTCGTCGAGCTAGCCGCCGTGTTCACTGCCGTTGCCGTGGCCGACGGGGTGGCGAACCTGATCGGGCACGGGCCCGACGGTCCGGCGCTGCTGGTGATCTCGGCGATCGCGCTGGCCGCGACGGCGGGCTTCCACACATGGTGGGCTCGGCGCCACGGTCACGCACCGCCGCCGGCCGAGGATACCGGTGCCCGGTCGACCGCAGCCGCACGGTCGGCCGGGCCCGTACAGGAAGCGGAGACGCGGGACGTGGCCGGGACCGGCGCGCTGTGGCGGATGCGGACGACGGTGAAGGACGAGCCCGGTTCGCTGGCCGCGCTGTGCACGGCGCTGGCCGGGCGGCGCGTCGACATCCTGAGCCTGCAGACGCATCCGCTGGCCGACGGCACGGTCGACGAGTTCCTGCTGCGGTCGCCCGAGGCGCTGACCGGGGCCGAGATCACCCGGGCGGTCTCGCTGGCCGGCGGTACGTCGACCTGGATCGAGCGGGCCGACGCCCACGACCTGGTGGACGCCCCCACCCGGGTGCTCGGCCTCGCGGCGCGCACCGCGCTGGACGCTGCCGAACTGCCGCTGGCGCTGAGGCAGTTGCTGGGCCGGTGCACGATCCGTTCGCTGCCCGCCCGGCCGGTCGGCGGGGGGCACGGCCCGGAGCCGGTACCGGTCGGGGGAGTCCTCGAGGACACCGTGATGCGGCTGCCGGCTCCGGAGGGCGGTGTGCTCACCGTGGAGCGGCCGTATCTGCCGTTCACGCCGACCGAGTTCGCGCGGGCCAGGGCTCTGGTGGAGCTGGACAGCCGGCTCGGTCCGCGGATCCCGCGCGGCCAGGACGTGCTGACGCTGCCCGAGGGCGACGACATCGCCGTGCGCCGGGCGGACACGGGCGACCTGGCGGCGGCCCGGGCGATGCACGAGCGGTGCTCGAAGCGCACCCTCGGCATGCGGTACCACGGGCCCGTAGGGGACGCCGAACGTTATCTGAACCACCTGCTCAGCCCCCGGTTCGGCCGGACGCTGGCCGCGCAGACCCCCTCGGGCCGGATCGTCGGCCTCGGGCATCTGCTGTGGGACGGGGACGAGACCGAGGTCGCGCTGCTGATCGAGGACGCCTGGCAGCGGCGCGGCGTCGGCGCCGAACTGCTCGGCCGCCTGGTGGCGATGGCGGTGGAGGCGGGCTGCGAGAGCGTCTACGCGGTGACGCAGGCCTCCAACACGGGGATGGTCGCCGCGATGCGCGGTCTCGGGCTGCCCCTGGACTACCAGATCGAGGAGGGCACCCTGGTCATCACGGCCCGCCTGGACGCCACGCCGGTCGCCGCGCGTGCGCCGTACGGCGGCGGCGAGGACCGGCTCGGCGGGGCGAGCCGGCGCGACTGAGCCCGGCCCGACGGACGAACGGCCCGACGGAACCACGGCCCGGCGGTCTCCCGCCGGGCCGTGGTCGTGCGCACCCCCGTCAGCGCACGGCTTCCTGGAGCGGCACCGGCGTGGCGGTCCGCTCCCCCAGGGCCTGGTCCAGGTCGGCCCACAGGTCGTCGACGTCCTCCAGGCCCACCGACATCCGCAGCAGCCGGTCGCTCACCCCGGCGCCGCGCCGGTCGTCGGCGTCGACGATGCGGTGGCTGATGGAGGCGGGGTGCTGGATGAGGGTGTCCACGCTGCCCAGGCTGACCGCCGGGGTGACCAGCCGGACCCGGGAGATCACCTCGTGCGGGTCGCCGTGGACCTCGAAGGCGACCATCGCGCCGCCCAGACGCGGGTAGCGGACGCGGGACACCCGCGGGTCGGCGGCGAGCCGGGCGGCCAGCTCGGCGGCGTTCGCGGAGGCGGCCCGGACCCGCACCGGCAGTGTGGACAGGCCCCTGAGCAGCAGATAGCCGGCCAGCGGATGCAGGACACCACCCGTGGCGAAACGTATCTGCCGAAGCTGTCCGGCGAACTCCTCGTCACAGGCCACCACACCGGCCAGCACGTCGCCGTGGCCGCCGAGGTACTTGGTGGCGCTGTGCAGCACCAGTCGCGCGCCCTGTTCGACGGGGCGCTGCAGGACGGGTGTGGCGAAGGTGTTGTCGGCGAGCAGCGGGACCGAGCCGCAGGCGTGGGCGATCGCCCGCAGGTCGAGTTCGGCGAGCGTGGGGTTGGCCGGGGACTCGACCATCACGAGACCGGTGTCGGCACGCAGCGCGTCGGTGATGCCGGCCGGGTCGGTCCAGGTCACCTCCGTGCCGAGGAGCCCGGCGGTCAGCAGATGGTCGCTGCAGCCGTACAGGGGTCGTACCGCGACCACATGGCGCAGACCCATGGCGGAGCGGGCGAGCAGGACCGCGCTGAGCGCCGCCATGCCGCTGGCGAAGGCGACGGCGGACTCGGTGCCCTCCAGCCTGGCCAGGGCGGTCTCGAAGCGGGCGACGGTCGGATTGCCGAGGCGGCCGTAGATCGGCGGGCCGACCGGGTCGGCGCCGTCGGTGGCGAAGGCGTCGATGCGAGCCGCCTCGCCCCGGCTGTCGTACGAGGGGTAGGTGGTGGACAGGTCGATGGGCGGGGCGTGCAGGCCCTGCCGGGCGAGGTCGTCGCGGCCGGCGTGCACGGCCTCGGTGGCCAGTGCTCTCGATGCGGTGCGTACGGCGTCGTAGGCACCCGTGCTCGCTGTCTCCATGGGCGGAAGGTTGAACACAGGACGGGCCACAGGAATCGAACACCGTGCTACGTTCGGCCAATGGCTGAATCCGTCGTACTGGATCCGGTGGATCTTCACCTGCTGCGGCTGCTGCAGAACGACGCCCGGACCACCTACCGCGATCTCGCCGCGCAGGTGGGCGTGGCGCCGTCGACCTGTCTGGACCGGGTGACCCGGCTGCGCCGTGCGGGCGTGATCCTCGGCCACCAGCTGCGGCTGGATCCGGCGAAGCTGGGGCGCGGTCTTGAGGCTCTGCTGTCGGTGCAGGTGCGGCCGCACCGGCGGGAGCTGGTCGGGCCGTTCGTGGAGCGGATCCGGGCGCTGCCGGAGTCACGCACGGTGTTCCATCTGACCGGGCCCGACGACTATCTGGTGCATGTGGCCGTGGCGGACATGGCCGATTTGCAGCGGCTGGTGCTGGACGAGTTCACGGCGCACCGCGAAGTGGCCCGGGTGGAGACCCGGTTGATCTTCCAGCAGTGGGACTGCGGGCCGCTGCTGCCTCCGGCCACGCCCAGAGCGGAATCACGAATACCTGGGTGACGCAGGCATAGTCCCCGTACGAGGATGGGCGGCATGTCTGAGATCCAGAGCCCGCTGCCCCGCCAGGTCGCCGACGCCTACGTGGACGACCTCATCGCCCTCGACCCGGTCACCGGTACCTACCTCGGTGTGAAGGAGAGTTCGAGCAGGCTGCCCGACTACTCGCCGCGGGGCCGGGAGGCTCTCGCGGAGCTGGCCCGGACCACCCTCGCCCGGCTCGACGAGGCGGAGCGGCGCCCCGGCGCCGACAGTGACGTCGAGCGTCGCTGCGGGCGGCTCCTGCGCGAGCGGCTGACCGCCGACCTGGCCGTGCACGAGGCCGACGAGCACCTGCGCGAGGTCGGCAACCTGAGCACGCCGGGCCACTCGGTGCGTGAGGTCTTCACGGTCATGCCGACGCAGACGGAGGAGGACTGGGCGGCGATCGCCGAGCGGCTGCGTGCCGTGCCGGGGGCGTTCGCGGGCTATCGGGAGTCCCTGGCGCTCGGTCTGGAGCGCAAGCTGTACGCGGCGCCACGGCCGACCGCGACGTTCGTCGAGCAGCTCACCGAGTGGTCGGACACCGACGGCAAGGGCCTGGGCTGGTTCGAGGACTTCGCCTCCGCCGGTCCGGACACGCTGCGCGCGGAGCTGGACGAGGCGGCCCGCGCGGCGAGCGCCGCCGTGGTGGAGCTGCGGGACTGGATGCGGGACGTGTACGCGCCGGCCGTCGAGGGCGCCCCGGACACGGTGGGCCGCGAGCGCTACGCGCGCTGGTCCCGCTACTTCAACGGCACCGACCTGGACCTGGACGAGGCGTACGCGTACGGCTGGTCGGAGTTCCACCGCATCCTCGGCGAGATGCGGCAGGAGGCGGAGAAGATCCTGCCCGGTGCGGACACCCCGTGGGCGGCGCTCGCGCACCTGGACGAGCACGGCCGGCACATCGAGGGTGTCGACGAGGTCCGGGAGTGGCTGCAGGGCCTGATGGACAAGGCCATCGAGGATCTGGACGGCACCCACTTCGACCTCGCCGAGCGGGTGCGGAAGGTGGAGTCCTGCATCGCCCCGCCCGGCGGTGCCGCGGCCCCGTACTACACGCCCCCGACGGAGGACTTCTCGCGTCCCGGGCGGACCTGGCTGCCGACCATGGGGCAGACCCGGTTCCCGGTCTACGACCTGGTGTCGACCTGGTACCACGAGGGCGTGCCAGGGCATCACCTGCAGCTCGCGCAGTGGGCGCACGTCGCCGAGGACCTCTCCCGCTACCAGGCCACGGTCGGCGGGGTCAGCGCCAACGCGGAGGGCTGGGCGCTGTACGCGGAGCGGCTGATGGACGAGCTGGGCTACCTCACCGACCCGGAGGAGCGGCTCGGCTACCTGGACGCGCAGATGATGCGGGCGGCCCGGGTGATCGTCGACATCGGCATGCACCTGGAGCTGGAGATCCCGGCGGACTCCCCGTTCCACCCCGGTGAGCGCTGGACGCCGGAGCTGGCCCAGGAGTTCTTCGGGGCGCACAGCAGCCGGCCCGCGGACTTCGTGGAGAGCGAGCTGACCCGGTACCTGACGATTCCGGGCCAGGCGATCGGCTACAAGCTCGGCGAGCGGGCGTGGCTGCTGGGCCGTGAGAAGGCCCGTGAGCGGCACGGCGACGCCTTCGACCTGAAGGCCTGGCACATGGCGGCCCTGTCGCAGGGTTCGCTGGGCCTGGACGACCTGCTGGACGAGCTGTCCCAGCTCTGACCCGTCCGGGTCTCGACACCTGGAGCCGGCTTCGGAGTTGATCACCTCGCCGGGGCCCCGGCCCGGCTCTTCGGGCCCGCCCCGGCGTCCGGCGGGGAACATCGCGGCGTGCGGCGCATGGTGACGCGGCTGAACGCTCACGCCGTACGCGGCCGGGTCCCGGGCGGTGGACCGCACCCCGTTCGGCCGTACGGCCGTACGGCCGTGCCCGGGTGGCGGACCCCGTGGTGAGACGGCTTGCTGGTGGCGAGAGGCGAGTCGGAGGAGGCGGGCCGGGTATGCAGGGGAAGGGGCCGGGGCAGGAGGCGATGGAGACCCCGCGCGCCGCGGGGCTGGCCGGAGTGGTGTTCGCGCTGCTGCTGGCGGCGGCGATCGTGCTGATCCGGCTGGCCATTCCCGAGGGGGCCGACGCGGCCGACGTCCAGGGGTTCACGGACTCGGCTCGGCGCACCGCGGTGCGGATCGCACTCGCGCTCGTGCCGTTCGCCGGCATCTTCTTCCTGTGGTTCGTCGGCGCCGTCCGGGCCCACGTCGGGGCCGTCGAGGACAAGTTCCTCGCGACCGTCTTCCTCGGCAGCGGACTGGTCTTCACCGCCACGATGTTCGCCGCCGCCGCGGCGGCCGGCTCCGTAATGGCCCTCGCGCACTCCCCGGGAGCCAGCCCCGCGCTGCCCACCTGGGACTTCGGCCGCCACCTCGCGTACTTGCTGATCACGGGGTACGCGATGCGGATGGCGGCCGTGTTCGTGTGCTCCATGTCGGTGATCGGGCATCGCCTCGGCGTGCTCCCGCGCTGGCTCTCGGTGCTGGGCTTCCTGACCGCCCTGGTCCTGCTCTTCGTCTCGTCGAACGTCCCCTGGGCCGAACTGGTCTTCCCCGCCTGGTCGCTGGTGCTCAGCGTCCACATCATCGTGGCGAGCGGTCGCACCGGGTCGCGTCGCACGGCGTCCGCGTGACGCCGCGAGGTCCTTCACTCGAACGGCGTGCCTGAGCGCGCGGGGTCCCCCGCGCCGCTCGCATGCTGGCGAGCGGGGACATGACCGCCGTCCGGAGGCGTCCGCGCGGAACGTGGTGGCGCGCACCGGGCCTGGCCACCTGAAGGACGGAGCGTCCATGAGGCTCGTCGTCGATCTCAACAAGTGTCAGGGCTACGCGCAGTGCGCGTTCCTCGCGCCCGACGTCTTCGCCATGCACGGCGAGGAGGCGCTGATCTACAACCCACGGGCGCAGGAGGAACAGCGGGAGCGACTGGCCCGTGCCGTCGCCGCCTGCCCGGTGCAGGCGATCACGGCCGACGGGCTGGACGGCACGGGTGCGGACGACGGCTCCGGCCGGGAGGCGCCCGATGGTCACTGACTACGTGGACTGGCTCAGGCGCGAGGGCCGGATCGTGATCGTGGGCGCCTCGCTGGCCGGCCTGCGGGCCGCCGAGACGCTGCGCGCCGAGGGCTTCGCCGGTGAACTCACCCTGATCGGTGACGAGCCGTACGATCCCTACGACCGGCCGCCGCTGTCCAAGAGCGTCCTGCTCGGCAGGGCTGACCCGCTCCACACCGAACTGCCCCGGCGCCGCGAGATCGACGCGAAGTGGCGCCTCGGTGTGCCGGCGGCGGGGCTCGACATGACCGTGAAGCGGGTGCGGCTGGCCGACGGGGACGAGGTCGAGTACGACCGCCTGCTGATCGCGACCGGTGTGCGCGCCCGGCCCTGGCCGAAGGAGTCGGAGGCGCAACTGGACGGCGTCCTCCTGCTGCGGACCCGGAACGACGCGGCCGCCCTGTACCGGCGGCTGAAGGCCGGTCCGCACCGCGTCCTCATCATCGGCGCCGGGTTCTCCGGGTCCGAGATCGCCTCGGCCTGCCGGGAGATGGGCCTCGCGGTCACCGTGGCGGAGCGCGCGGGCGCGCCCCTGGTGGGAGCCCTCGGCGGGGTGATCGGCGGGGTGTCGGCGGAGCTGTACCACGAGAACGGTGTCGACCTGCGCACCGGTGTCATGGTCACCGGCCTGGAGGGCGACTCGGTGGGCCGGGTGAAGGCCGCCCATCTGTCCGACGAGAGCGTCGTCGAGACGGACCTCGTGGTCGTCTCGCTCGGCTCGACGCGCAACACCGAGTGGCTGACCGGGTCGGGGCTCGGCGCGGGTCCCCGGGGCATCGCCTGTGACGCGGGCTGCCGCGCCTTCGACTTCCGGGGCATCGTCACCGACGACGTCTTCGTCGCGGGCGACGTGGCCCGGTCCCCGCACGCGCTGTTCGGCTACCAGTTCCTCTCCCTGGAACACTGGGGCAACGCCGTCGCGCAGGCCGAGATCGCCGCGCACAACATGATCAGCCCCAGCAGCGACCGCCGCCCGCACCTGTGGGTGCCCGCGTTCTGGTCGTCGCAGTTCGGCGTGAACATCAAGTCCGTCGGCGTCCCGCCCATGGGCGAACAGATCATGATCACGCAGGGCTCCCTGGCGGATCGCCGTTTCGTCGGCGTGTACGGCTACCAGGGCCGCGTCATCGCCGCCGTGAGCTTCGACAACACCCGGTGGCTCGAGTTCTACCAGCGGGAGATCGAGCGCGGCGCGCCGTTCCCGGTGGAGTACCCGACGGTCGACCGACGCCCCGAGGGCCGCCAGCCGGTCCCGGCCGACTTCCCCGACCCGTCGCTGCCGACCCACGGCCCGGGCGTGACCCTCAGCGGCTACTCACCGACCGACCGGCAGCTCGTCTTCACCCCGGCCCACTGACCCGGCGCCCGGACTCCGCTCCCGCTCCCGGGACCTTCACGCCCCAAGGACTCCGCATGACGCACGCCCCGCTCCTGCGCCAGATCACCGACTTCGCGAACCGCGCCAACCCGTATCCGCTGTACGAGGAGCTCCGCAAGACGCCGGTGCTGCACGAGGAGGAGGACGGTCCGTACGTCATCAGCTCGTACTGGGACATCAAGAACCTGCTCCACGACCCGCGGATCAGCTCCGACGCGGCCAACCTCACCGCCCCGGGCGACGACGAGCTGTCCGGACCGGAGGCGACGGGGCTGCCGCCGAGCTTCATCCGGCTCGACCCGCCGGAGCACGACCGGCTGCGGCGGATCGCCAACAGCTCCTTCGGACCGCCGCACCGGCCCACCCGGGTCGACTCGATGCGCGGCGAACTCGCCCGGATCGTCACCGGCCTGATCGACGGGTTCGGGGACGCACGGCAGATCGACGTGGTCGACCAGTTCGCGTACCCCTTCCCGGTGACCGTGATCTGCCGGCTGCTGGGCGTACCGCGCGAGGACGAGCCCCGCTTCCGTTCCTGGGTGGACCCGATCGTCGCCGGTCTGGACCCCGACACCCGCACGAGCGCCGAGTCCCTGAAGACCGCGCAGGAGGCCCGGCTGCAGCTCGGCATGTACCTGAACGGGCTGGTGGAGAAGCGCGCCAGGGAACCGCACGACGACATGCTGTCCGACCTGGTGAACAGCCGCGGTCCGGACGGCGCGATGACCACGATGGAAGTGCTGAGCACGGCGGTGCTGCTGCTCATCGCCGGTCACGAGACGACCGTCAACCTGATCACCAACGGCATGCTCACACTGCTGCGGTTCCCGCAGTACCTCCAGCGGCTGCGTGACGACCCGGGCCTGTCCGTGAAGATCGTCGAGGAACTCCTGCGCTACGAACCGCCGGTGCAGCTCGTGCCGCAGCGCACCTGCATCACCGACATCGAGGTGCGCGGCGTCACCATCCCCAAGGGCTCGCGGATCTGGCTGGTCCTCGGCGCGGGCAACCGGGACCCGGAGCGCTTCCCCGACCCCGACCGGTTCGACCCGGACCGCGAGGACATCCAGCACCTCGGCTTCGGCAGTGGCATCCACAGCTGCTTCGGCGCCCCGCTGGCCCGGCTGGAGGCCCAGATCGCGCTGGCCGAACTGGCCCGGCGGCTCGACAATCCCCAGCTGGTCGAGGACCCGCCGCCCTACCGCCCGAACGCCGTGCTGCGCGGCCCGCGCCACCTCGGCATCACCTTCGACGGCCTGCGGTGACGGCAGGGGCGGCCCGGTTCAGTCCGCGAGCCGTCTGAGCTGGACGAGGCCGACCCAGGTCTCGGGGCCGGGCTGGGTGTAGGCGGCGCGCACCGCGTACGCGCCCGGTTCCAGCGCGACGCGCAGGTGCTCCTCGCCCTGGGCCGCGCCGCCCGGCCATGCCGAGTCGAACAGCACCACGGGGCCGGGCACGTTCCAGCGGACCTCGTGTTCCCACACGGCCGCGTCGAGAGCGCCGGGGATCTGGGCCAGCAGCTCGCTCTCGGAGTTCGCGGCGGACCAGCGCACGAAGGTGCCGTGGTCGGGCAGGTACGAGGTGGAGGCGGGTTCGTCGCCGAGGACGAGAGCGGTGCTGTCGCCGACCGGGAGCAGGCCGACCTGGCCGTCGACCTCGCACGCGCGGTCGTAGTCCGTGGCGAGCTCCTCGCTGTCGGCGCCCGCCCAGAACGGCAGCACCGTCTCCGGTACGGCTATCAGCGGGCCGCCGCCCGACTCCACCCACTCCAGTGCGCCTGGATCCGCGTATCGAGCCATGCGCAGAACCTACACGGCGGGTGTCAGCAGCCGCACTCGCCGTCCACGGGTGCCGTCAGCGGGTCGGCGTCCCGGCGCGCCGGCCCCTGCCAGGTCTCGTAGGCGAAGCCCTCCCGCGCCCAGTACTCGAAGCCGCCGAGCATCTCCTTGACCCGGTAGCCGAGTTCGGCCAGGGCGAGGGCGGCGCGGGTGGCGCCGTTGCAGCCGGGGCCCCAGCAGTACGTCACCACGGGCACGGACTTGTCGAGGAGCTGCTCGGCCTGCTCGGGGATGAGCGCGGTGGGCAGGTGGACGGCGCCGGGGACGTGCCCCTGGTCCCAGGACTCGGTGGAGCGGGTGTCGATCACGACGAAGCCGGGGTCGCCGTCGGCCGCGAGCGCGGCGGCCACGTCGGAGACGTCGGCGTGGAAGGCGAGGGCGGCCCGGAAGTGGGCGGCGGCCTCGGCGGGGGCGGCGGGGGCGACCCGCAGGACGGGGTTCACGGAGTTGGTGATCATGGCCAGAAATCTATGGCGCCAGGCCGGGCGCCTGAAGTGGTGATCCCCGGGCTTCCCCTTGATCGGCCGGGGTTTTCCCTGCTATCCATCCGGGATGACCGTGTATTCCCCGGACGCCACCGACTGGCGCATCCTCGAGGTCCTCCAGCGGGAGGGCCGGGCCAGCTACGCGGAGCTGGCGCGCGCCGTCTCCATGTCGCCGAGCGCGGTCACCGAACGGGTGCGCCGGCTGGAGGAGGCCGGTGTCATCCAGGGGTACGCGGCGGTCGTGGACCCCGAGCGTCTCGGCCTCCCGATCCTCGCGTTCGTCCGGCTCCGCTACCCGAACGGCAACTACAAGCCCTTCCACGACCTGGTGGCGGTGACCCCGGAGATCCTGGAGGCCCACCATGTGACCGGCGACGACTGCTTCGTCATCAAGGTCGCCGCGCGGTCGATGCCGCATCTGGAGGAGATATCCGGCCGGATCGGCGCGCTGGGTTCGGTGACCACGAGCGTCGTGTACTCCTCACCGCTGCCCCGGCGTCCGCTCGGCCGCTGACCGTCAGCCGCCCCGCTGCCGCAGCGAAGACCCCGACCTGCCCTTGACGACCTCCAACTGTGCGTGGATCCGGCGGCGCAGGTCGGCGACATGGCTGACGATGCCGACGCTGCGGTCGCGTTCGCGCAGCGAGTCGAGGACGTCCAGGACCTCGTCCAGGGTCTGGTCGTCGAGGCTGCCGAAGCCCTCGTCGATGAAGAGGGTGTCCAGGCGGACGCCCCCGGCCTCGTCGGTGACGACGTCGGCGAGGCCTAGGGCGAGGGCGAGGGAGGCGAAGAAGGTCTCGCCGCCGGACAGGGTGGCGGTGTCCCGCGCACGGCCGGTCCAGGCGTCCACGACGTGCAGCCCGAGGCCGCTGCGGCCGCGCCCGGTGCGGTCGTCGGAGTGGACGAGGGTGTAGCGGCCGGACGACATGCGCTGCAGCCGTACGGTCGCGGCGGCGGCGACCTGCTCCAGGCGGGCCGCCAGGACGTACGACTCCAGGCGCATCTTGCGTTCGTTGTCCGCGGAGGTGCCCGCCGTGAGCGCGGCCAGACGGGCCACCCGGTCGTACTCGGCGCGCAGCGGGGCGAGGGCGCGTACTCCGGCGGCGGCACGGGCGGAGAGCCGGTCCAGCTCGGTGCAGCAGCGGCCGGCCGCGTCCCGTGCGGAGGCGGCCGCGCGCAGCCGGCGTTCCGCCTCGGCCGCCGTCCGCTCCGCCGCGCCGAGGTCGGCGGGCGGCTGCTGCGCGGCGGCCGCGGTGTCGGCCTCGGCCAGTGCGGCGCGTACGGCCGCCTCCTCCGACTGCCAGGCGTCCAGGCGGTGTTGGAGGTCACGGTGGGCCGCGTCGTCCAGCAGCGCGGCGGCCGCGGCCTGCGGGGTCTCGAAGCCGGCGCGGTACGCGGCGTCGGCGAGGCGGGCGTCGGCGTCCTTGAGCCGCTGCGCGGCGTCCTGTGCGGCGCTCGCGGCGTGGGCGGCCTCGGTGAGCAGCGTCGCCTGCCGCTCCAGTTGCGCGGCGCGGGCGGCCACGCTGGTCGCGGCTCCGCGTGCCTGCGTCAACTCCTGCTCCAGGAGCGCCTGTTCGCGTTCCAGGGTCTCGCGCCGGGTGAGCCGGGAGGCGGCCCGTACGGCGGCTTCCTGACGGGCCTGAAGGCGCTGCTCGCGCTCGCGCTCGGCCTGGCGCAGCTCCTCCTGGGCGGCGTGCAGGGCGGAGGCGTCGCGGCGTGCGCGCGCATGGTCCCTCTCCAGCCGGTCGGCCTCGGCGGCGAGCTGTGCGGTGGGGGTGTCGCCGGCCTCGGCGGTGGCTGCGGCCAGGGCCTCGCGTACGACGCCGAGGCGTCGTTCGTCCTCGGTGTGCTGTTCCTCGGCGCGCCGGTGGGCGGCCTGGGCACGTTCCTCGGTCTCGCGGTCGACGTGTCCGGCGACCTTGCGGGCCGGGGCCGGGTGTGCGGTGGCTCCGCAGACGGCGCAGGGTTCGCCGTCGGTGAGGTGCGCGGCCAGCTCGGCGGCGATGCCGTTCAGGCGCTGTTCCTTGAGTTCCAGCCAGTGGGCTCGGGCGTCGAGGGCACCTTGTCCGGAGGCGAGGGCCCGGCGCTGCGCCTCCTCCAGGTCAGTTGCCAGCTCGTCCCTGGTGCGTGCGGCGTGCAGGCGCCGTCGTGCGGGTTCACGCTGGACGGCGAGCTGTTCGGCGCGGGTGGCCGCCTCCTGCGCGGACTCGGTGCGGGACTGGATGGCCGCGCGCGTGGCGTCCCACTCGGCGAGCCAGGCGTCGGCCTCGCGCAGGACGTCCTCGTCGGCGCGTTCCTGCCGGTCCAGCCCGGCCCGCTCCTCGACCAGTTCGGCGAGCCGCCGCTCGGCGCGCCGGGCCGACTCGAGACCGCCCAGCTCCTCGGCGGCGCGGCGGGCGGCGGCCGCGAGGCCCGCGGGGCCGGCGTCGGCGTAGGAGCCGGGAAGCGTACGGCGTGCTCGCGCCTCGGCCTCGGCGGCCCCGCCGTGCTCGGCCTCGGCGGCCTCCCGCAGCTCCAGCGCGGGCGCCACCGTCTCCGCCTTGCGGGCGCGCGCCATCCGCTCCTGCGCCTCCCGGTGGGCACCGGCCCGCTCCTGGAGGCGTTCGGCCCGCTGCCGGGCCTCGGCGAACCGGCCCTGGAGCCGGGCGAGTTCGCGTACGTCGTCCAGGGTGCGCTGTGCCTCGGCGCGGCGGGACTCGGCGGCGGCCAGGCGGCTGTGGGCGACGGTGAGGCGCTCCCGCACGGTGCTGCGGGCGACGGCCGCGGCACCGAGGACGGCCTCGGCCAGGCCGGGCTCGCCGGGGCTCAGTTCGGGCAGCTCCATCGCATCGCCCGCCGCCTGCTGCATGCGGTGCGCGTCGGCGAGGAGCGCCGCGTCGCCCTCCCGTACCCGCGCCTCGGTCGTGCGCCGGCGCTCCGCGAGCCGCTTCTCGACGTCGGCGAAACGCTGGGTGTCGAAGAGGCGGCCCAGGAGACGGCCGCGGGCCTCGGCGTCGGCGCGCAGGAAGCGGGCGAAGTCGCCCTGGGGCAGCAGGACGACCTGGCAGAACTGCTCGCGGCTCATGCCGAGCAGCTGGGTGATCTCCTCGCCGATCTCCTGGTGGGAGCGGCTGAGGTCCTTCCAGGCGCGGGCTGTGGCGTCGTACTCGCGCAGCCAGGTCTGGGCCTTGTCGACGGTGGTGCCCGTGCCGCGCAGCTTCTTCCGTTCCCACGGCGGCTGCCGGGTGATCTCCAGCCGGCGTCCGGCTACGGTGAGTTCGAGGCGGACCTCGGTGCGGGTGCCGGGCTCGGCGTGGTCGCTGCGCAGGTGCATGCCCTGGCCGCTCTGCCGGGCGCCGGGCACGGAGCCGTAGAGCGCGTAGCAGACGGCGTCCAGGACGGAGGTCTTGCCCGCGCCGGTGGGACCGTGCAGCAGGAAGAGCCCGGCGGCGGACAGTGCGTCGAAGTCGACGCTCCGGGCGCCGCCGAAGGGGCCGAAGGCGGTGATGTCGAGCCGGTGCAGCCTCACCGGGCCGCCTCCCGCACCGTGTCGTCGGCGCGCACCGCGTCGAAGGCCTCGCCGAGCACGGCCGCCTCCTGCTCGTCGGGCCCGGCGCCGCGCACATGGGCCACGAAGTCCTGGGCGATCTGCCGGTCACTGCGGCCGACCAGGCGCCGGGCGTACGACACGTCGGGGTCGCCCGGGCCCCGTTCCGGGTCGAAGGCCAGGCTGAGGGTGTGCGGGAAGCGCTCGGCGAGCCGGGCCATGGGGTCGGCGGGGCGGACCGCGTCGGTGAGGGTGGCCTCGACCCAGGCATCCTCGTGGCGGGCGAGGGCGGGGTCGGCGAGGAGGTCGTCCAGGGCGCCCCGGATGCGGGCCAGCGGGCGCGGCACCGGGCAGTCGAGCCGCTCGGCGGTGACCGAGCCGTCGGCGTCCAGGTCGACGAGCCACATGCTCTTGCGGTGGCCGGCCTCGGAGAAGGAGTACGCGAGCGGGGAGCCGGAGTAGCGCACGCGCTCGGTGATCGTCTGGCAGCCGTGCAGATGGCCGAGCGCCACGTAGTCGACGCCGTCGAAGACTCCGGCGGGTACGGCGGCGACTCCGCCGACGGTGATGTCCCGCTCGCTGTCGCTGGCCTGGCCGCCGGTGACGAAGGCATGGGCGAGGACGACGGAGCGGGTGCCCGGCGGGCGGCCGGCGAGGTCGGCGCGGACGCGGTCCATGGCGGCGCCGAGCACGGCCTCGTGGCCGGCCCTGTCCACCGCGAACTCGTCCTTGACCAGAGCCGGTTCGAGGTACGGCAGCCCGTAGAAGGCCACGTCGCCGTGGGCGTCGGCCAGCAGGACCGGGGTGCCGGCGGCGGACGGCTCGGTGCGCAGATGGATGCCTGCGCGGTCGATGAGTCCGGCGCCGACACCGAGGCGGCGGGCTGAATCGTGGTTGCCGGAGATCATCACCGTGGGCACGCCGAGGGCGGCGAGGCGGTGCAGGGCGTCGTCGAACAGCTCGACCGCGGCGAGCGGGGGTACCGCGCGGTCGTACACGTCTCCGGACACGACCACCGCGTCCACCGCGTGGCGGCGCACGGTGGTGACCAGGTGGCCGATGAAGTCGGCCTGGGCGCCGAGCATGCTCACCCGGTGGAAGGCCCGGCCGAGATGCCAGTCGGACGTGTGCAGCACTCTCACGAAACCGCTCCGGCCCGCACGACTACCCCATCCACACCTCGAGGACCCGCACGAACCCGGACAGGCTCGCGCACAGCACCCACCACGCTAATGCCTCGGCACACCTGATCCACCACGGACCTCGATGCACGACCGACAACCGTGCCCGGTATGCCCGGAAATCACCTCGATGTGGACAAAAGTCGGCCGCGGTGCCACCGGGCCGCTGTCATGAGCGTCACGTGCCGACCTCCGCGTCCCGCCAGCCGTGCGGGCGGATGCTCCGTGTGATGGCCTCGGCCGTGGCGCGGACGTGGGGCAGCAGGCGGACCGGCTGGACGAGGTCGACGCGCCCGACCTCCCCGACGGCGGCGACGACGGCGCCACGGCTGTCGCGCACCGGGACGGAGAGCCCGCCCCATCCCTCGGTGAGCATGCCGTGGACCAGCGCGTGCCCCTCGCGTGCGACCCGCACGAGGCAGCGGCCCAGTGCGGTGCCGTCGGGGATGGTGGTGGGCGTGCACGCGGGCAGCGGACCGGCGCAGATCGCGTTCCGCACGGACTCGCCGGCATGGGCGAGCAGCACCAGCCCCACCGAGGAGGCGTGCAGCGGCAGTCGGCCGCCCGGATGGGTGTACAGCTCGGCGATGTCGGCCTGGTTGGGTCACGACGGACAGGCACACGCTCTCCACGCCGTCACGTATGGCCAGCGTCGCACCGACCGAGGTCTGTCTGTGCAGTTCGACCAGGTGCGGCTGGGCGGCCTCGGCAAGTGACGAGCTGCGCGGGGCCAGCACGGCCGTCTCCCACAGACGCAGGTTCGACCACGCGGTGCCGGCCACGCACACCGACGAGGCGTTCGCCCTGCTGCAGAACCCCCCGAACGCCCAGCGCACCGCGCTGGAGGGCGTCCGCTACAGCAGCTCGCGCGTGGTGCTGCACACCGACCCGACGCTGATGCCCGCCGCCGCCGGGAGCCGGCGGGCATGGAACTACGGCAAGGTCCAGGTGGACGGCGCGACCCGCTGCTTCGTCACCTACTACCTGAACCGGCTGCAGGACTTCGAGGCCGGGCGGGACCACTTCGTCACCCTCGACCCGCCCCGCCGGGCCGACCCGGAGACGGTCATCCGCGAGTTCGACTACACCCACCCGGTCATCGACATGGCGCTGCGCGAGCGGCAGGACGTGATCCACGACGCCAACGAGGGCACCCAGGTCAAGCCGGCCGGGTCGTACTTCCACTCCAAGCGGCTGGGCCCGGACCTGATCGGCTCCCACGAGGCCGCGTTCTCGGCCGGCTCCGAGGCCGCGGCCGGGATCCTGCGCGAGCCGTCCTGACGCGTCTCAGTGCCCGGTGTGCCGCCGCGCCGACTCGTTCTCCTGGGCCATGCGCCTGAGCGCCAGCAGCGCGGGCTCCAGGAGGACGGTCAGCAGCAACGCGCGCTCGGCCAGCTCCAACGGGTCCTCGATGCCGTCCAGTTGGTCGAGATCGAGGGCCGCGGTCCGCTCGGCGAGACGGGCGTACGGCAGCAGGGTGTGCCAGTCCCGCGGGACGCCCAGCGAGCGCAGCGAGGCCAGGGTCTCGGCGAGCGCGGCACGCGCGGGCGCCGACTCGTGCACGTCCCAGCCCAACTCCTTGACCAGTGCGTCGACTTCGGCGGCCTCGGGGGCCTGCTCCGCAGGCTCCTCGGCCAGCCTGATCGCGCCGAGGGCGAGGCCGAGGGTGAGGTGGGTGTCGCCGCTGTGCTGGTCCAGGGCGTCGAGGAGGTCCCGGGTGGTGCTGACGGACAGCCCGCGCACACCGGTCAGCGCGCGGATCAGGCGGAGCCGGCGCAGGTGCTGCTCGTCGTACTCGGCCTGGGTCGCGGCGGTCTGCCGGCCGGCCGGGAGCAGGCCCTCACGGAGGTAGTACTTGATCGTCGTGACGGAGACGCCGCTGCGGCGGCTCAGCTCGGACATGCGCATCGGGTCGGCTCCGCTCTTGAAAACTGGATACCTCTACTGTCTAACATAGATAGTAGAGGTATCCAATTTTGGGTCCCTCCCCTCGCCCTGCCTCTGACCCGAGAAGGCCGCAGCCATGCCGACCCTGCCCTGGAACACCGTCAACACGCCCGCGCCGGATGCCGAGGCGTTCGTCATGGCGTCCCGCCTGGAGGTCCGTTCCCTGAAGGACGTACCGCGCTTCTTCCTCAAGTCCCTGGTCGCCTGGAGGCAGGTCTCCGGCGCGCCCGGCGCCTACGGCGCCTCGCTCATCGCCGAACCCTTCAAGCGCACCTTCTGGACGCTCTCCGCCTGGCAGGACAAGGACGCGCTGTACACCTACGCCCGGACCGAGCCGCACAAGTCGATCATGACCGGCCTGCGGTCCACGATGAAGCAGTCGGTCTTCACCTTCTGGGAGGTCCCGGCGGCCGGCCTGCCCATCGACTGGTCGGACGCCAAGCGGCGGCTGGCCGAGCAGAACACGAACGCCTGACCCCGCCCACCCCCATCAGGAGACCCCCGTCATGACGCTGTCCGAAGAAAACCCGGTCCTCGACGATCCGGTCGTCGCCGGCCCGGAGCGCACGGGTCGGCGCGTTCCGCTCTGGCTCGCGATCGTCGCCTGCAGCGTGCCGATGTTCATGGTCGCGCTCGACAACCTCGTCGTCTCCACGGCCCTGCACACCCTGGCGGTCGACCTGAAGGCCGACACCCAGCAGCTCCAGTGGTTCGTCAACGCCTACGTCCTCAGCTTCGCCTGCCTGCTGATGACGGGAGCCGCGCTCGGTGACCGGTTCGGCCGCCGGCAGGTGTTCGTGCTCGGCATCATCGTGTTCACGCTGGCCTCGGCGGGCTGCGGTCTCGCCGACACCAGCGCCCAGCTGATCACCTTCCGCACGATCCAGGGCTTCGGCGCGGCGGCCGTGATGCCGCTGTCGCTGACCCTGCTGTCCCAGGCCGTGCCGGACCGGATGCGCGGGCTGGCGCTGGGCCTGTGGTCGGGGATCAGCGGCCTGGCCGTCGCGATGGGCCCGGTGGTCGGCGGTGCGGTGGTCGACGGGCTGGACTGGCGGTGGATCTTCTGGATCAACGTGCCGGTGGGCGTCGTCGCCGTCCCCCTCGTCCTGCTGACGCTGCGCGAGAGCTCGCTGCCGGGCATCCGCCTCGACCTGGTCGGCATGCTGCTGGCCGCGGCCGGACTGTGCGCCGTGGTGTGGGGCATCGTGCACGGCGACACGGACGGCTGGCGTTCGGCGAAGGTGCTGGGCGCCTTCGCCGCAGGTGCGGTGCTGCTCGCCGTGTTCGTGTTCTGGGAGGGCAGGTCCGCGCAGCCGATGCTGCCCCTGTCCTTCTACCGGATACGGGCCTTCACGCTCACCAACATCGTCTCGGCGGCGATGTACTTCGGCGTCTTCGGCTCGCTGTTCCTGCTCGCCCAGTACCTGCAGATCGTGCCCCCGCGGACCCCGCTGGAGGCCGGTGTGCGCACGCTGGCCTGGACGCTGATGCCGATGTTCGTCGCCCCCGTCGCCGGTGTGCTCACGAACAAGGTCGGCGGCGGCCGGCTGATGGCGCTCGGCCTGTTCCTGCAGGGGGTGGGCCTCGGCTGGATCAACCTGGTCGCGGACACCGACACCGCGTACTCGGCGATGGTCGGCCCGATGATCGTCGCGGGCATCGGCATGGGCTTCGTCTTCGCGCCCACGGCCGCGGTGGTGCTCGCCTCGGTCGCCAAGGAGCACGCGGGCAAGGCCTCCGGCGCGAACACCACGGTCCGCGAGATCGGCGGGGCGCTCGGCATCGCCGTCCTCAGCACGGTGTTCGTGGCGCACGGCAGCACCCGCAGCCCCCAGGAGTTCGTCGACGGACTGCACCCCGCGGTGTGGGTCGGTGTCGCCGTGGTCCTCGTCGGCGCTCTGTGCGCCCTCGGCATTCCGCGCCCGCGGAGCACGGTCTCCGAGGAGGCGTGAACGTCTGAGACGTGTGCGGTCCGGACGCCCCCGAACGGGCGCCGGACCTCACGCGTCTCCGTAAGCCTCTCCGCCCAGCTCGAAGCTCGCCGAGCCCGCCGTCGCGTCGGCCAGCCACGCACGGAAGGCGTCCACGTCGGCGTCGGGCAGGCCGATCTCGATGGTGACGGCCTCGCCGTAGCGGACGTCGCGGACCTCTCGTCCGGTGGCGCGCAGATCGTTCTGGATCTTGCCGGCGCGCTGGTGGTCGACGGTCACCGTGGCCAGCCGGAAGCGGCGCCGGGTGAGTGTGCCGACCTCGTCCAGGGCCTCCCCGACCGCGCCGCCGTAGGCCCGGATCAGCCCGCCCGCACCGAGCTTCACACCGCCGTAGTACCGGGTGACGACGGCGACGACGTACCGCATCTCGCGGCGCAGCAGCATCTGCAGCATGGGCACGCCGGCGGTGCCGCCCGGTTCGCCGTCGTCGCTGGCCTTCTGCACGGACGCGTCGGCGCCGATGACGTACGCCCAGCAGTTGTGCGTGGCGTCGGCGTGCTCCTTGCGGACGGCCGCGACGAACGCCTGGGCCTCCTGCTCGGTGGCCGCCGGGCCGAGGGCGCACAGGAAACGGGAGCGGTTGATCTCGGTCTCGTGCACGCCCGCGCGGGCTACGGTGCGGTACTGGTCCTGCATCCCGCCAGCCTATGCGAGCGCCGCGCCGTCCTTGATCGCGGAGCGTCCGCCGGGCTCGGCTACCCCTTCTCCTTCCTGCCCCGCGGCACGGTGAACGCGGTCAGCAGGGCGGTCCCCGGGGCCAGGGCCGGCCAGCCGGTGGAGCGCCAGGTCAGAACGGCGATCGCGGAGGTCGGAAACTTCAGGCGCACCTGCTCGAGCGTGTCCTCCAGACCGTCCCCGGCCAGCTCCAGGACCAGCTCCTCAAGGCCGGGGTTGTGCCCGACCAGCAGCAGCGTCTCCACCTCGCGCGGCGCCTCGCGCACGACCTCCAGCAGTTCCGGTACGTCCGCCCCGTACAGCCTGCGGTCGTAGCGCACCGGAGGCGGCGTGCCCCACTGGGCGGAGGCCAGTTCCCAGGTGCGGCGGGCACGTACGGCGGGGGAGCACAGGGCGAGGTCGGGCAGGCAGTCGGCCTCGGCGAGGGCACGTCCGGCGGCCGGGGCGTCCCGCAGGCCGCGCGCCGCGAGCGGACGGCGGTGGTCCTCGACGCCCTCGGGCCAGGCGGACTTGGCGTGCCGCAGCACGATCAGCCGGCGCAGCGGGCCCGTGCCCGCGCGCTCGATCACGCGAGACTCCCGAGGTCACGGGCGAGGTCGAGGGCGAGCAGGCGGTCCGCGTACACGTACGTCTCGAACCGGGCCCCGTCGGGCAGCTCCGGCGCGTTCTCCACCTCCCGGAGCACGGCCAGCACCCCGGGCAGGTCCAGATCGGCCTCCCACGCCGCCCGCAACCGCACGCGCACCGCATCGGGCACCGGCCGCGAGGGCTGCCGCGCCCACCCGGCGACCGCCCGCCGCAAGCGGGCGAGGCTCTGCGCGGCCTCTCCGAGTGCGCCGGCGTCCAGCCGTACCGCCGTGTTCCGGGGGAGGGAGAGAAGAGCGAGACGCAGGGCCGTGGGATCGGAGAGGAGGACCGGGAGGTCGTGAGGGGGCTGCTCACCCGGCGGGCGGGGGGTGGGGGGCTGCTCCTCCTCCCCCGGCTCCGCCGCCTTCCACTCTGCCGGGGCGACCGTCAGCAGGGGGCCCTCGCCCGGCACGGTCGCGGCGTTCCCGGCCACCACATGGATGACCTGCGCCTCTCCCAGCCCGGACGCGAGGTCGCGGCCGTCCTCGAAGGGACGGATGGCGAGGGTCGTCGCGGCCGTGCGGAGTTCGGCGTGCCGGTGGGGTGCGGTGAGGGTGGCCCAGACGGGGGTACCGCCGAGTTCCAGGGCGCGGACCAGGACGTCGGCGGTGAGCAGTACCCGCAGGGCCGTCAGGTCGAGGCCGGAGGCGTAGGCCTCGATGCGGGTCAGGCCACGCCGGGCGGGCGCGGCGGCGACGGGCTCACCGGTTCGGGCGTCGAGGATGCGCAGCACGGCCCGAGCGTAGGCCTGCGGAGGGCCGTACGCAGTCACCTTGCGCCGATTCCGGTCACCGTGGCGGGGTTATGGGGGGAATCAGCACCTGAAGGGCGCTGTTCTGCCCCGACGACAGATACCGCAGCCCGAGGAGGCAGCCGTGTACGGCGACGAAGCGACGATCCGCAGGATTCTGACCGAGCTGGGCGACACCTGGGCGGTGGTCGGCCTGTCCGCCAACCAGCGGCGGGCCGCGTACGGCGTGGCGCAGGTCCTGCAGCGCTACGGCAAGCGGATCGTGCCGGTGCACCCGAAGGCGGAGACGGTGCACGGCGAGCAGGGCTACCCCTCGCTCGCGGACATCCCCTTCGAGGTCGACGTCGTCGACGTCTTCGTCAACAGCGAGCTGGCCGGAGCGGTCGCCGACGAGGCCGTCACCAAGGGCGCCAAGGCGGTCTGGTTCCAGCTCGGAGTAGTGGACGAGGCCGCCCACGAGCGGGCCCGGGCGGCCGGACTTGACATGGTCATGGACCGTTGCCCGGCGATCGAAATCCCCCTTCTGAGCTGACCTGTCTCACCTTCTTCTCACAATTCACGGCTGAATATTGACATTCGGCCCACCCTCTGACCTGTGCGAATACTGAGGCCAAGAGGGGCAAGATCCGAGGTCAAGACTTCACCAAGAGTCTTTTGGCGACGCGGAAAGCGTCCTTACTGTGTGGCGCTGTTGTTCGTTAAGTCTGCGTTAGACGATCTGAGAGGCCACTTGCACATGGTGAAAGTCGACCATGCAGCGCCGATAACCGCGAAGGACCAGGGCGGCCTGCGCCGTGACGTCGGTCTGATCGGTCTGATGTGGGCCTCCGTGGGCTCCATCATCGGGTCCGGCTGGCTGTTCGGCGCCGAGAAGGCGGTCGTGGTGGCGGGACCCGCGGCGATCATCTCGTGGGTGATCGGCGCGGTGGCCATCACGCTGCTGGCGCTGGTGCACGCCGAGCTCGGCGGCATGTTCCCGGTGGCCGGTGGCACGGCCCGCTACCCGCACTACGCCTTCGGCGGCCTGGCCGGCATGTCGTTCGGCTGGTTCGCCTGGCTCCAGGCGGCCACCGTGGCACCGATCGAGGTCGAGGCCATGATCGGCTACGCCAAGCACTGGAGCTGGGCCGACGGACTGCAGCGCACGGACGGAACGCTCACCGCGAGCGGCATCGTCACCGCGGTCGTCCTCATGGCGGTCTTCGTCGCGGTCAACTTCCTCGGCGTCCGTGTCCTCGCCCACACCAACAGCGCCGCCACCTGGTGGAAGATCGCCGTCCCGCTCGCCGCGATCTTCGTCATCGCCATCGGCAACTTCCACCCGGGCAACTTCACCTCCGAGGGCTTCGCGCCCTTCGGCGCCAAGGGCATCCTCGGTGCGATCAGCTCCAGCGGCATCATCTTCGCCCTGCTCGGCTTCGAGCAGGCGATCCAGCTGGCCGGCGAGAGCCGCAACCCGAAGCGTGACCTGCCCCGCGCGACCCTCGGTTCGGTCGCGATCGGCTCGGTGATCTACATCCTGCTCCAGGTCGTGTTCATCGTCGCGCTGCCGCACGCCTCCTTCGCGCACGGCTGGGCCAAGCTCGACTACCCCGGCATCAGCGGCCCCTGGGCGGGTCTGGCCACGCTGGTGGGCCTCGGCTGGCTGGGCTTCGTCCTGTACGCCGACGCGATCATCTCTCCCGGCGGCACCGGCCTGATCTACACCACCGCCACCTCCCGCATCTCCTACGGCCTGGCCAAGAACGGCTACGCGCCGAAGGTGTTCGCCAAGACGGACAAGCGCGGTGTGCCGTGGTTCGGCCTGGTCGTCTCGTTCGTGACCGGTGTGATCTGCTTCCTGCCGTTCCCCAGCTGGCAGGAGCTCGTCAGCTTCATCACCTCGGCGAGCGTCCTGATGTACGCGGGCGCGCCGCTGGCCTACGGCGTCTTCGCCGACCGCCTGCCGGACCACGAGCGCCCGTACCGGCTGCCGTTCGGCAAGTTCGTCTCGCCGCTGTCGTTCGTGGTCGCCAACCTGATCATCTTCTGGTCCGGCTGGGAGACCCTGTGGCGGCTCGGTGCTGCGATCCTGATCGGCTACGTGCTGCTCGGCTCCTACGCCTGGTACGCGATCCGCAAGAACCTGCCCGACGCGCCCCGGCTGGACTTCAAGGCCGCGCAGTGGCTGCCCGGCTACCTGGCCGGCCTCGGCGTGATCTCCTACCTGAGCACCTTCGGCGGCAACAGCACCATCCCGCTGTACTGGGACATCGCGGTGGTCGCGGTGTTCTCCCTGGTCATCTACTACTGGGCCAAGGCCACCGCCTCGAAGCCCGAGGCGATCGAGCGCAGCATCGAGGAGGTCGTGGTCACCGACGCTCCGGCGCACTGACCCCGCACCTCACCCGGTGTCCCGTCAGCCGCGGCAACTCCGCCGTGGCTGACGGGACACCGTCATAATGCCGGGGTGACACACTCCTCCCCCCACCCCGACTCCGCGCCCGAAGAACGTCGTACGGTCGTCGTCGTGGGCGCCGGGCCCGCCGGGCTCACCGTCGGCACGATCCTGCGGGACGCCTCCGTCGACTGCGTGGTCCTGGAGACCGAGAGCAGGCAGTTCATCGAGACCCGGCCGAGAGCCGGCGTCATCGAGGAATGGGCGGTGCGTGAACTCGCGCGGCGCGGCCTGGCGGCGAACCCGCTGGAGCGGGCCCAGGTGCACGACACCTGCGAGTTCCGCTTCGGCGGCGAACGGTTCCGGTTCGCCTACGGCGACCTCACGGGCCACCACCACTACGTCTACCCGCAGCCGCTGCTGGTGACGGACCTGGTGCGGGAGTACGCCGACGTACGCGGCGGCGACATCCGCTTCGGCGTGCGCGACGTACGACTGCACGACCTGGACTCGGACCGGCCCGCCGTGTCGTACCGGTGCCCGGACACCGGTGAACGGCGGCTGCTGCGCTGCGAGTTCGTCGCGGGCTGCGACGGAGCCCGCGGGGTGACCCGGGACGCGATGCCCCCGGAGGCGACACGGGTCGCACGGCAGGACGACGGCATCGGCTGGCTGGCACTGCTCGCCGAGGCCCCGCCCTCCGCCGACTGCGTCCTGTTCGGCGTCCACCCGAACGGCTTCGCCGGGCACATGGCCCGCAGCCCCGAGGTCACCCGCTACTACCTGCAGTGCCCGCCCGGAGACGATCCCGGGAACTGGCCGCACGAGCGGGTCTGGGCCGAGCTGCGCACCCGGCTCGGCGCGGCCGGCGCACCACCGCTGACCGAGGGCCGGCTGATCGAGAAGCGGGTGCTGGACATGCACCACTACGTCGTCGAACCCCTCGTCCACGGAAGGCTGCTGCTGGCCGGAGACGCCGGTCATCTCACGGCGCCGATCGCGGCCAAGGGCATGAACCTCGCCCTGCACGACGCGTTCCTGCTCGGCGACGCGCTCGTCGGGCGCCTCACCCGGGGCGACGGGAGCGGCCTGGACCGCTACTCGGAGGCGTCCCTGCGGCGGGTGTGGGACTACCAGGAGTTCTCGCAGTGGCTGTCGGACGTCTATCACGGGGTCGCCTCGGGTGACCCCTTCCGGGCCGGCACCACGCTCGCCCGGCTGCGCCGCCTGTTCACCTCGCCCGCCGCCGCGGCGGCCTTCGCCGAGCAGTACCTGGGCTCGGCCGCCGCCTTCTGAGCGCCCGGCGGCCGCATCAGGCGGTGGCCGCCGGGCCCGGGCCCGGCCGGGTCAGGTACAGGGCCGCCCCGCGAGGGCGAGCAGGACGACCGCGAGGGCCATGGCCAGGTGGAGGCCTGCCGGCGGAGTGGTGCCCACCGCCATCAGGGCGGTGGCCGCCGCACTGCCGAGCAACGAACCCAGTTGCCGCACCGTGTTACACCGGAGGCCGCACCGGCGAGGCGGGCGGGAACGTGCCGCATGGCCTCGGTGGAAAGCCGCGCGATCATGCAGCCGGTGCCGAGGCCCGTGCACATCAGCGGGAGGCGGTTGCGCAGCGCGGAGGCGGTACTCGCCGAGCCCGACCCGCATGACGGGCGCCGTACGCTGCTGCGCGCCGCCCCCAAGCCCTCGCGGCGCATGAAAGCCGTACGGGAGGCACCCCTGGGCCCGGCCCTGGCGGCGGCGACCGGCGATCCGGACGAGGTGCCGGCCCTACTGGAGCGGCTCAGCGCCCTGCTGCGGTGAGCCGCTCGGCTCTGTCGCGGCGGCCCGGTCGGCGAGCCGGTGGTCGGCCACCTTCAGCGCCTCGTCGACCAGGCGGCGCAGATGGCCGTCGCGCAGCGCGTAGACCACACGGCGCCCCTCCTTACGAGTGCTCACCAGGCCGGCGAGGCGCAGCCGGGCCAGGTGCTGGCTGACGGCCGGGCGGGCGGCGCCGCATGCCTCGGTGAGGGTGGTGACGTCGGCCTCGCCGGCCGTGAGGGCGTGCAGCAGGCTGAGGCGGGTGCGGTCGCCGAGCAGGGCGAGGAGTTCGGCGGCCACCGCGAACTGCTCGTCGCCCGGGGTGCGCGGCTGCGCATGGTGCGCAGGTGACAGGTGCATGCGTGCGCTCATACGCACATAATGGCTCCGTGGGCGACGCGCGTCCATTCCCACCCACGCGTCCCCGCTCCCACCCACCGGAAGGGGATCCACGTGAGCGACCGGCACACGCACGGGCACGGGCAGCAGCCCCATGGCCGAGTCCACGGGCATGGCTACTCCCACGACCACGGTCGTCACGACGACCATGGTCACCGCCATCCCCGGCCTCACCCCCATCCCTCCCCCGGCCTGCGCCACCGCCTGGCCCATCTCCTGACCCCGCACTCGCACGAGACCGCCGACAAGCTCGACCCGGCACTGGAGTCCTCGGCACGGGGTCTGCGCGCACTGTGGGTGTCGCTCGCCGTCCTCGGGACGACCGCGCTGGCGCAGGCCGTGGTGGTGGCCCTCTCCGGGTCGGTGGCGCTGCTCGGGGACACGGTGCACAACGCGGCCGACGCGCTGACGGCCGTACCGCTCGGCATCGCCTTCGTACTGGGGCGGCGGGCGGCGACACGGCGGTTCACCTACGGCTACGGGCGCGCCGAGGATCTCGCGGGCCTCGCGATCGTGCTGACCATCGCCGCCTCCGCCGCGTTCGCGGCCTGGGCGGCCGTCGGGCGGCTGCTCGACCCGCGCCCGGTGGAACATCTGCCGGCGGTCGCAGTGGCCGCACTGGTCGGGTTCGCCGGCAACGAGTGGGTGGCCCGGTACCGGATCCGGGTGGGCCGGGAGATCGGCTCGGCCGCGCTGGTGGCCGACGGGCTGCACGCGCGGACGGACGGATTCACCTCACTGGCCGTGCTGCTCGGGGCCGGCGGGTCGGCCCTGGGCTGGCACCTGGCCGACCCGCTCGTGGGGCTGGCGATCACGGCAGCGATCGCACTGGTGCTGCGGGACGCGGCGCGGGAGGTGTTCCGGCGGGTGATGGACGCCGTCGACCCGGCCCTGGTGGACCGGGCCGAGCTGGCGGTGCGCGCGGTGCCGGGCGTACGCGAGGTGGGCGAGCTGCGGCTGCGGTGGATCGGGCACCGGCTGCGCGCCGAGCTGGCGGTCGTGGTGGACGGCGAGGTGTCGGTCCGCCAGGCGCACGCGATCGCCGTCGAGGCCGAACACGCCCTGCTGCACGCCGTACCGAGGCTCACCGCCGCCCTGGTGCACGCCGACCCGGCACCGGTGCCGGGCGAGACGGACCCGCATCTGGCGCTCGCCCATCACCTGACGGCCTGACCTCAGGCGACCCCGAGCCCTTCGAGCACCACGGCACCGGGCAGCTCGGCGAGCGCCTTGCCCGGGACCAGCAGCTTGCCGCGGCGCCGTCCGCTGCCGACCAGGACGTAGGGCAGGTCGGCGACGGCCGCGTCCACCAGCACCGGCCAGTCGGCGGGCAGTCCGACCGGGGTGATGCCGCCGTACTCCATGCCGGTCTCGCCGGTCGCGGTGTCCATGGCGGCGAACGACGCCTTGCGGGCGCCGAGTCGGCGGCGCACCACGCCGTTCACGTCGACCCGGGTGGTGGAGAGCACCAGACATGCCGCGAGGGTGGTCCCGCCGCCCCGCTTGCCCGCGACCACCACACAGTTCGCCGACCGCTCGAGCAGGTCGCGGCCGTAGTGCTCGACGAAGACGGCCGTGTCCGCCCAGCGCGGGTCGGTCTCGACGTAGAGGATCCGGTCGGCGGGGACGCCGCCCCGCCAGTGGCGTACGGCGTCGGCGACCGGGGCGGTCAGTTCGTCCAGGCAGTCGGGGGCGGGGGTGGCGGTGTCGAAGTCCCCGATGGGTGCGCGCATGGCCGCACGCTAGCAAGGCCCGTCCGCCGGCCGTACCGGCGTCTCAGGTCACGGGCGGCACCGAGACCGCCATGACCATCTCCATCGGTACGTCACCGGTGTTGCCGTACACATGCGGGAGGTTGGCCTCGAAGGACGCGCTCGCGCCGGCCGGGACGCGGTACTCCTCGCCGTCCACGGTGAGCGTCAGCTCACCCGCGGTGACATGGACCAGTTCGACGGTGCCGCCGGGGTGCGGTTCGGAGGGACTCTGCTCGCCCGGCATCAGCCGCCAGTCCCACATCTCCAGCGGTCCGGGCGCCTCCGTGCCGGCGAGGAGCCGGTTGTAGCTGCCGGCGTCGGTGTGCCACAGCCGTACGGCCCGTTCGGCGGGCACGATGCGGACCTTCGGGCCCTGCTCGTAGTCGAGGAGGGTGGTGATGCTGACGCCGAGCGCGTCGCCGATCTTGACGACGGTGCCGATGCTCGGGTTGGTGCGGGCCTGCTCGATCTGGATGAGCATGCCGCGACTGACACCGGCCCGGGCGGCGAGCACGTCCAGGGTGAAGCCGCGCACCGCGCGCCAGTGCTTGACGTTGCGCGCCAGGGACTGGGTCAGAAGTTCGAGATCCGACACGTTCCGTCCAAGGGTTCAATATTTTGGATGACGCAGTTCACTGAATCGAACTACGGTGGGATGCACCCGCTCGTTCACCAAACTGTACTGCGAGGCATCAGTGACAGCGTTCTTCGCCCTGACCACCAGCCTCCTGTGGGGCCTGGCCGACTTCGGTGGCGGGCTGCTGACACGACGCACGCCCGCACTGACGGTGGTGGTCGCCTCCCAGGCGATCGCGGCGGCGGTGCTGGGCACGATCGTGGTCGCGACCGGCGGCTGGGCCGAGGCCGGGCCACGGCTGTGGTTCGGGGTCGCGGCCGGCCTGGCCGGGCCGCTGGCCGTGTTCGCCTTCTACAAGGCGCTCGCCCTGGGCCCGATGGGCGTGGTCTCCCCGCTGGCCACGCTCAGTGTGGCCGTCCCGGTCGGTGTGGGCCTGGTCCTCGGCGAACGCCCCGGGGCCCTGCAGGTCGCGGGCATCGCGGTCGCCGTCACCGGTGTCGTCCTCGCGGGCGGCCCCCAGCTGCGCGGAGCGCCCGTGCAGCGGCTGACGATCCTGCTCACGCTGGTCGCCGCACTGGGCTTCGGCACGGTGTTCGCCTTGATCACGGAAGCCTCGACCAACACCACCGGCCTCTTCCTCTCTCTCTTCGTGCAGCGCGTGACGAGCGTCGCCGCGGGCGGCGCGGCCCTGTACGCGGCGGTCCGGCGGGGCAACCCCGCCCTGCCGGAGGGCGGTCTGCCCCGGTCCTCGCTGCCGGCGCTGGCCTTCGTCGGCCTCGCCGACGTGGCGGCCAACGGCACCTACGCGGTCGCCGCCCAGCACGGCCCGGTCACGGTGGCGGCGGTACTGGCGTCCCTCTACCCCGTGGTCACCGCGCTGGCCGCACGCGGCTTCCTCAGCGAGCGGCTGCGCGCGATCCAGGCCGCGGGCGCGGGCCTCGCCCTGCTCGGGACGCTGCTGCTGGCGACCGGCTGACTCAGCCGTCGGCCTCCAGGCGGGCCAGCCGTTCCACACCCTCCTCGTCGAGGTCGGCCAGCGCCCGCAGCTGCTCCGGTGTGACCCCCTCCGGGAGCGGCACCGGCGCGGGGGTCCTCAGCGGCGGCTGCCAGCCGTCCTCGGGTGTCCAGCGCCGTACGACCCGGGCGGGCGCTCCCGCCACCACGGCGTGGTCGGGCACGGTCCCGCGCACCACGGCGCCCGCCGCCACGACCACGTTCCGGCCGATCCGCGCCCCCGGCAGGATCACGGCGCCGGTGCCGATCCAGCAGCCCGGGCCGATCTCCACCGGCTCCATCCGCGGCCACTGTCTGCCGATGGGCTCGTGCGGGTCGTCGTAGGAGTGGTTGGTGGAGGTGACGTAGACGTACGGCCCGAAGTAGCAGTCGCGGCCGATCGTGACCGTGGTGTCGGCGATGACATGGCTGCCCCGGCCGAGGACGACTCCGTCGCCGATGCGCAGGATGGGGTCCGGGCCGAGGTCCAGGTCCGGCATCAGACCTGCGGTGAGGGTGACCTGCTCGCCGACGATGCAGTGGGATCCGAGATGGATCCAGGGCTCGCCGAAGACGGTGCCGAGCGGGAAGGCGAGCCGGGTGGCTTCGCCGATCGAGCCGAAGCGGAGGCGGCCGGGGTTCTCGGCCGTCACCGATCCCGTGCGCTGGACCCATGCCCAGCCCGCGTGGACGGCACGCTGCACCAGTCGGCGTCGCCAGGATGAGAACGTGTTCTTGCTCTTCGGCACGGGCTCAAGTTACTCGGCGGGAGCCTTCGGTATGAGGGCGGGCTGCTGTGATCTTTGCCCCACCCCTGACGTACGGTGCGGAGTACCACTGACATGGCGAGGAGACCGTGATGACGCAGAAGGCGCTGATCGTGGGCATCGGGGGGAAGGAGCCCCGGCTCGACGCGGAGGTGTTCGTGGCGCCGACGGCATCCGTGATCGGCGATGTCACGCTGCGCACCGGGGCGAGCGTCTGGTACGGGGCTGTGCTGCGGGGTGACGTCGAGCGGATCACCGTGGGTGCTCAGGCGAATGTGCAGGACAACGTCACGCTGCATGCCGATCCCGGGTTTCCGGTGAGCGTCGGGGAGCGCGTGTCCATCGGGCACAACGCGGTCGTGCACGGCGCGACCGTGGAGGACGACTGTCTCATCGGGATGGGGGCGACCGTCCTGAACGGGGCCGTGATCGGGGCGGGGTCGCTCGTGGCCGCCCAGGCGCTGGTGCCCCAGGGAATGGTTGTGCCGCCCGGGTCGCTGGTGGCGGGGGTGCCGGCGAAGGTCAGGCGGGAGTTGTCCGAGGAGGAGCGGCAGGGGGTCACCCTCAACGGCACGATGTACGCGGAGTTGGCCAAGGCGCATCAGGATGTGCACCAGTAGGGCCGTTCGCGGGTGCGGGTGTCCTACTCGCCGGCGTTCACAGGTTCTGGATCCCGGTCCGCGGGCTGGACCTTCTTCGCCCTGCGCTTGATGATCAGCATCGAGGTCAGGCCGATCAGGACCGCTGCCGCCAGGCCGAGGTACGAGAAGCGCTTCAGCCAGTCCTCGGCCACCACACCCACGTAGTAGATGACCGCCGTGGTACCGCCCGCCCAGCAGATGCCGCCGAGGACGTTGGCCGTCAGGAACTTCCAGTACGGCATGTGGAGAACGCCCGCGAGGGGGCCGGCGAAGATGCGCAGGAGGGCGACGAAGCGGCCGAAGAAGACGGCCCACATGCCCCACTTCTCGAAGGAGCGCTCCGCGGTGGCGACATGGCCCTCGCTGAAGTGTCTCGGGAACTTCTTCCCCAGCCAGGCCAGCATGGGGCGACCGCCCTTGCGGCCGATCGCGTAGCCGATGGAGTCGCCTATGACGGCGCCGGCGGTCGCGCACGCGCCGAGGACGATCGGGTTGATGCCGGAGTGCTGGGAGGACATGAGCGCCGCCGAGACCAGCACGATCTCGCCCGGCAGCGGGATGCCCAGACTCTCCAGGCCGATCACCAGGGCCACCACCGCGTAGACGGCGGCCGGGGGCACCGTGTCGAGCCATTCCTGGACGTGCACCGCTGGTTCCTCCCGTGTCGCCTTCCCTGCTGTCGGGGTGTGGCTTGCAAAGGGCACCCCAAGGGAAGGCTACCTGGTCGGCGGTGAACGACGGCTCCCGCGGACACCCGGCGGCACCGTCCCGCCCTCGCTCCTTCGGCCCCCGGACATCCGGATGTCACGCGGGAGGGGAAGGCTCTCGGCGGTCCCGCCGCCCCGCTTCCCCCAGGTCCCCCACCGGGGCCCGATGCGGAAGGACGACGTCCCCGTGTCCTCACTGTCCCCCCTCTCCCCGCTCTCCCCACCCGCACCACCGCCTGCTGCTCCCCCTGCCTCCCCTGTCTCACCCCTCTCCCCTGTCTCACCTGTCTCGTCATCGTGTCCGGAGTCCGAGGCTCCGGTGCGACGGGGCTCGCTCATGGCGGCCCGGCCGTTCCGGCTCGGGCTCTGTCTTGCTCCCCTGCTGCTGGCCGTGGGCTGGGCACTGGCCAACCGGCCCGTGGCGTACCACGGTGTGACGCGGCTGCTCGCAGCCGACCCCTGGTGGCTGCTGGCCGGGGTCGGGTTCACGTGCCTGAACTGGGTGGCGGCCTCCTGTGCCCGCCAGGGCGCGCTGCCGGACCGGGTGCCGCCGGGGCTGCTGCTGGCTTCCCAGTTCGCCGCCGGAGCCGCGAACCACGCGCTGCCCGGCAGCCTCGGCGCACACGCCGTCACGCTGCGGTTCCTGCGCACCCGAGGCGTGGCGCTGCCTCGGGCGACCGCCTCGATCGGCCTGTACTCGCTGGCCAAGTCCAGCGCGAAGACCCTGGTACTGCTGGTGTTCCTGGCCGCATCGCCCGCCTGGCGGCGGCTCGGGGACCTGCTCCCGGACGGGCGGCTGCTGGTGCCGCTCGCCGCCGTCGCGGGCGGGGTGCTCGCCGTGGCGGGGGTGCTGCTGACGGCCGTACGGCCGTTGCGGCGCCCGGTGACCGGGCTGGTGCGCTCGGCCCTCGCCGATGCGCGGGAGGTGCACGGCCGGCCCCGCCGGGTGCTGGCCCTGTGGGGCGGGGCGGCCGCGATGCCCCTGCTGCAGGGAAGTGCGCTGGTCTGTGTGGGGTCGGCGCTCGGCCTCGGGCTGCCCTGGCAGCAGGTGGTTCTCGCCCATCTGGCGGCCGGTACCGCCGTCGGGGCCGTGCCGACGCCCGGCGGGCTCGCGGTGGACGCGGCGCTGGTGTGGACGCTGGTCGCCTTCGGTGCCGAGCCGGCGGCGGCCACCGCGGCCGTGATCGGGTACCGGGTGCTGACCGACTGGTTGCCGCTGCTGCCGGGCGCGCTGGTGCTGTCCGCGCTGATCCGCGCCAGGGTGTTGTGAGCGCCGGGGTCCGGCCGGCGACCCACGTGTGTGCGCCCTAGGTGTATTGATCACGAGCGTTGTTGACACTGGGTCTTGATCATGGCGAAGACCTCCGGTGTGGTGGAGCTGTCTAGGAACGCACCACACG